>NZ_CP025746.1:4800000-6364326 GCF_004015185.1 Clostridium manihotivorum
TCATCATATTAATTATAAGAATATTTTTAGATGCCTTAGCTATATTATAATGAAAACTCTTATCCCACTTAACCTTTGAGGCCTCATCTTCAGACTCATTTAAGCTAGTAAGACATTGTTCAAGCTCAGTTATCTCCTCTTCAGTTATTTTCATAGCCGCTAAGGCAACAGTCTCAATCTCAATAACTCTTCTTAGTTCTAATATCTGTTCTTTGTTACTGCCATTTAACATAAAAATAAGCAAAAAAGGATCTACAAGACTTTCTTCAAAGTTTTCCTTTATAAAATTCCCTTCACCCTGTCTAGCCTCTACAAGTCCTATAATTTGTAATGCACTTAAAGCCTCTCTTATAGCTGCTCTACTTACCCCTAATTGCTCTACTAAATCCCTTTCAGAAGGTAATTTATCCCCCTTCTTTAGAGTTCCCTCTGCAATCATAGTCTTGAACTGTTCTATTATCTGCTCATATACTTTTGTATTCTTAACTTGAGTAAACACTTTCTTTATCTCCTCACTAAACCAAAATCAAATTATATTACATTAATTTTACTCGATTATACAAACATTAACAACTGCTCTATATATACTTAAGGATAAAACTGAGAGTATCAACTCAAACAGCATTATAGTAGATAAAAATTTGCTATAGCCACCTTCTTTAGTGAACTTTTTTGCGCATCTGCCTTATCTGTATTTATATGAAGAGATTCTATCAATCTACATAATCTTTTTTACTGTTTGCCCTAAATATCTGTTCTAAATCCTTGAAGTTACTAGATTTATACATCAAAAGATTTTATACTAATCTAAATATAAAAAAGCCCCACGACAAACCCCTTACGTAAGCCGTGAGACCTTATATACTAATTAATATTTATAACTTAGATAAATTTTTTATGGCACCTATTATTTAGCAAAACAATTATTTGCCATGGAACTTGTATATTTATAAGTTTACTACTAAACTCATAAACATCTTCACAAATATTTAACAAAAAACCAACTATTACATTATATATAAAAATATATTCAATTTCAACTATTAAAATTACAATAACAACATTTTTCTCTAAAACTAACGGATTTATTTAGTACATGTTAAACAATATAATGTAAAATCCTTAGATTTACTACCATCTATTAACATAATAAAAAAACCTGAAGGAGCTTCTACAATCTTATATTTGATATTGGTATTATTATTAGTTACATCAACTAACTCATTTATTTCACTTTTCTTATTTACTGATTTAAGAAATAAATCATACTTAGAATAAAACTTGCCATCTGCTGGTATAAAATCAACTTTTTTAATTAATTTATCGAATATAGGTTTATCATATGTAAATTTTACAAGCTGCGTGCCATCACCAGTAAAACCACCTATTTCATCTGATAATACCTCAGTCTTTTGTATAGGTTTAGGTAGCTCAACTTTCCAGTTAGTACTGATTATATATGTTATATCTTTAGTTTTGTTTATATAAGATCTAATTAACGCAAAGCTAGCAAATAATAAAACAATAATTAAAATAAATACTTTTAACTTTATATGTTTCTTCATAATGAATCCCTCCCCTATTATATAGGTTAACGCTACAGAGTTTCTCAATCAACCATTAGTGGTAGTAATTTTCATAACAGTAATAGATTCATACCTCTGTAATGAAAATTATTTAACTTATTATTAAATAGACAACTACTTTATGAAGTAGTAAAAGCACCAAATATTTTATTGAAGATTTCAATGATAGTCTTCGTTTTTAAATATAACTAAAAAAGCTAGATGAACTCATTAAATGATTCACCTAGCTTTTCTAATTTCTTATTCTATAACTCCTGGATCTTGAATCCCTGTTGCACTGATTGTCCCATTGTGAATTGAAAAATTATTCCCTACAATTGGAACCAAAAACATACCAATAAACATAATAGTTACTATAGCTTTAAAGAAACTTTTTTTCATAGTTACAGACCTCCTTACATTTATAAACTAATTATACTATATTATACACATATATTTACAATATATGTGTAATAAAATTTATACCATTAAGTTTTCCAATTTATTTAACAAGCTTACAGCCTCCTCTTTATCGTCTAGGTGAACTGATGCTTCTGTTAATTTTAGCATAGCATAAGATCTTCCTAAGCTAGTATCAAAATTATCTAAGGTTTCTAATAATTTATTCATTACTTTTGTTATACTTGTGTAGTCTTGCTTAGATTCATATACCTTAACTAAATCCTTGTAGCTCTGCAAAAGAGCATCTATATTCTTATACTGCTCGGCTATATCAATAGCTAAATTTAAAATTAATATACTTTCTGAATATAGATTATTTTTAAATAGTATCTTACCCTTTGTATTTAAAGTATATGGAAGAGATGCCTTATCAATTTTAAGTGTAACCTGTTGTGACTTTTCTATATACTTTAAGCTATTATCGTACTCACCTAAAGAATAGTAACATTCTGCTATATCATTATATATTTTAGCTAAATTAGAATCATCCTTTCCATTAACTAAATCTACTAAATTAAAAAACTCTTTAAGAGCTCCTTCATACTCTTCTAATTTATACAAAACAGTAGCTTTAGTTATCTTTGCAAAGCATAATATCTCAAATTCTATCTCACTACTATGATTTAATATGCTATTATCAATTATGTACAGGCATTTATCAAATTCATTTAGTTGGCAGTATGTTGTCGCTATGTTAACGTTAGATTTATAATATGTTTTCATATCTCTCTCATCTAAAGCATACGTTATTGAATCTTCAAAATACTGTATAGCATCTTCATATTCTCCATTGTTTCTCTTGCATAGCCCCAATGAAAAATACACTTTAATTTGTGATTTATCATCTCTAAGTTCCTTAAATTTTCCTAGTGCCTTACGTAAGTATAAAGCGGCTTCCACATACTCTTTCTTCTTATAACGCTTGTCCCCTAAAACCTTATAAACTTGAGCTAATAAGTCATCTAATTCAAACTCTTTTGCTATTTTAATAAGCTCTTGTAACTGATTAAAATCTAACTCCTTCTTTAACTGTTCCTCACAATAGAATCTTGCATCTTCTTTAGGTGTTCTTGAAAAATACTCATCATCTAAGTCTAAGTTAACAGATATTCTTTTTGCTATATTATTAAATTTTTCTGCTAGAGCTTTAGAACTTGCTTTACTTACAGTTCTCTTTCCGCTTTCCATCATGCTAATGAAGGCTCTTGTCATATTTAAACCTTCTAATTCAGCTTGATTAACTCTAAATTTTTTTCTCATAAGTTTGATTTTTTCACTTGGATTATAAAACTCCAATTTTCTCACCCCTATACTACAATACTGTATCAACTTTATACAATCTTAATTTTTATTATAACCTAATTAATTGCAAATTGCATAATATTTTACATTTACTGGTTAAGTTTTTTCACTTATTCTTCAAAAAATCATCATTTGTACCGTTTAAAATGTAAATAAAATTTATGAGGTTGAAAAAGTGTAAATGGTAAAATAAAATGGAGATATTTCGGCAAACAAAAAGGGAGAAAAATTACCAGTATAGTTCAATAATACTCCTACCTTTGATAGAATAGAATCGTTGTTCATCAGAGGAGGATACGGAATGAAGGAATGGAAAGTGTTTGCAGAAATAATTGAATTAAAGAATAAAGGATTTAAAAAATCTCAAGTAGAAAGGATAATGGGGATAAATTATAAGACAATAATGAAATATTGGGACATGACACCTGAGGAATATGCAGAATTAATGAAAAAAGCAAAAAGTAGAACCAAGAAAGTAGATATGTACAAGAAAGATGTACTTGAATGGATTAGAGAATTTGATGATATATCTACTGCTCAAATTTATGATTGGTTACAAGAAAAATATGGTATGTTAGATTTTAAGGAGAGAACCTTACGATGGTATGTTAATAAGTTAAGAGCAAATCATAATCTGCCGAAAGCTGCCTATAAAAGGCAATATATTGAGGTTCCTGAATTGCCTATGGGATACCAAGCACAAGTAGATTTTGGACAGACTTGGCAGCATAAGCCTGACGGTTCGAGGATAAAACTTTATTGTTTCGCAATGGTGCTATCTCACTCTAGATTTAAATTTGTGCATTGGCTCGATAAGCCTTTTACAACAGAATCTTTCATAGAAGCTCATGACAGAGCATTTGAATATTTTAAGGGAATGCCGAAAGAAATAGTATACGATCAGGATAGAGTTCTTGCAGTAGATGAAAACTTTGGAGATGTTATTTATACTCAAGATTTTCAAAACTACATTAATATAATGCGTTTCAAGACTAGACTCTGTCGAGCATATGACCCAGAAAGTAAAGGTAAAATTGAAGCCGTAGTTAAGTTTGTTAAATACAATTTTGCAATACATAGGACATTTGTGGATATAGATTCTTTTAATGAGGATTGCCTAAAATGGCTTGAGAGAACTGGAAATGGAAAATTGCACGATATAACGAAAAAAGTACCAGCAGAAGTGTTTGCTTTGGAGAGTCAACACTTACAACAAGTACCTCAATCGATTAGAAAAAAATCCGATGATACTAGTTTAAACTATGCCGTGAGAAAAAACAATACAGTTTTTTATAAACAGAATAGATACCAGGTTCCTAAGGGTATATATGAGCCTGGGAAACAGGTTAAACTAGTTATTAAAGATACTTCAATGGATATAGTGGATTTAGAGTCAGGAGAAATTATAGCGCATCATGCTTTAAGCAATAAAAAAGGAGAATTAGTTAAACTTAATCATCCAGAAAGACAGATAAGCAAAACCACTGAAGAGATGTACGGTAAAGCACTCAACGTGCTTGGTGATACGGAGATTGCAAGAGTTCTTTTAGACAACATAAAGAGAGAACGATCAAGATATATTAAGGATCAACTAGGTGTAATAGTTAAGGCTGCACCAAACTATGATTTTGACATTATAGAGAAGGCTGTTGAGTATTGCGTCCGCCGTAGGCTTTGGAGTGCAGGCATGTTTAAAGACACTCTCGAACATTTAAATCTTAAAACTAGCCAAGGAAAAAACAATAAACCTAATTTGAATAATGCTACCATTCCTTCAAAGTGCAAAGGTGTAAAAACAGAAGTTAGAGCCATCAGTGAATATACAAATGCTTTGAAGGGAGATAAAATAACATGGAAAAACTAGAATTAATAAAGGATTATGCAAAAACTCTTAAACTTAACTATTTAAATACTAATGCTTCAAATCTCATAGAAGATGCTGATATTAAGGACTTATCCTATCAAGATTTGCTCTTAAATATACTAAAAAATGAGATTATCCTAAAAGAAACAAAATCACAGGAAAGGTTGCTTAAAAACGCAGGTTTTCCAGTAATAAAGCAAATAGAAGAGTTTGATTTTAATTTCCAGAAGTCTATAACAAGTAAACAAATTAATAGACTTATAGAATTAGAATGGATAGATAGGATGTTCAATCTTATCTTCCTTGGGCCTCCCGGTGTCGGAAAAACCCACCTTGCTATCGCAATGGGCTTAAAAGCCGTTGAGGCTGGGTATAAAGTTAGTTTTGTTTCTATGGACAATCTTATGCATGTACTTAAAACTCAAGATATATCAAGAAAAAGCAAGGGAAAGGTTAATAGCATACTCTCTTCAAGCCTTGTCATAATAGATGAATTAGGATACCTTCCAATAACAAAAGAAGAAGCTAATATGTTCTTTCAGTTAATATCTGCCCTTCATGAACAGGCTTCAATAATAGTCACCTCTAATAAAGGCTTTGAGGATTGGGCTGAACTTCTTGGAGATGATGCTTTAACAACGGCAGTTCTTGATAGACTTGTACACAAGTGCGAACTCTTTAATATGACAGGTAAAAGTTATAGGCTTGAGCATAGGCAATCTATATTATAAGATATGAAAAATGGAAAAATATCAGTAAAATTATTTGCCGAAATTTCTCCAAAAGTACTTGCCAGTAACAAAAAGCTTTAAATCCATTATTAACTACAGCATCTTATTGAATTAATACTTTATTTAACATATTACATCCTATATTCTAAACCTCATCTTGATCTTCAATGAAAATTCTTCAACTTATAGTTTACTTAACATTACTCGGTTTAAAACCCCCAAAACGTGTAGTTTAACATCATTCCAGACAAAAGAAAAAGTCTTATTTCTAATGCTTACTCCACTCTAGCCTATAATTTTTAGACATAATAAAAGCACTTACTATTTATTTCTTAATAAGTGCTTAATATTCTACAACTTCACATATTGGTTTATTCTCTTTTATAGCTATTTTAATATCTGATACCAAGTCATAATAGCCATTTGCACCATATTCCAGTTCCATATCACTAGTTGGATCATCGCCAAATAACTTATAGTGTTGTTTAATTAAATCCTTTAATTCATCTGTCATTTTTCCGTTATACATTATTCACATATCTCCTTTAAAATTTTATAAATTTGATTTATGATTTTATTTTTATTGATTATTCTATAAATTTAACTTCTTTATTTAAAAAACTTTTATCTGATTCTATTGCTATACATCTTGTCAAATCATATATTGGTACAATATGAAACTCTACTCCATCTATTAAATACTTAGAATATTTTCTGAATAGTATATCTTTGTCTAATCTCAAAACCGCATAATTGTTAATTCTAAATTCTGCAATTACAGTACACATATTAAGCCTCCTTGTATTTATATGATTAGATGGTTTTTTATAAAGATAGTCAAGGTTTTGTCTGCTGCATTGTAATAATTCTATAGCTTTAGAAGTATCAATAATATATAATGACTTTATGAGGAGGATGTTATATGAGTATTAAATTATCTGATGATGATTTTAAATTAATTGATGCTGTACTTGAAGATTATAAAGAAAATAGCCAAACTAATAAAGTTTGTTTACATTGCGGAAAACCTATGAAGTTAATTCAATATGATAATTCATATGAAGTTAGATGTGACACCGATAATTGTGTTCTAGAATACTTTCAAGGAATATAGAGTACTTAGTAAGTAATAGTAGTTTGAGATGTCTAGTTTATCATGTAAAGGAGAAAATTATACAACTCCCCCATTATATTTTTTCTGAGCCAAATACATCATAATCAGACCCCATATAAGGAATATTACCAAGCAGATTACCCCGTATCTCACTCTTGATATAAAAGTAATAATACCCATTAGTATACATCCAATCCCTATAATACATGCCTTACCCATTTTTTCTGTATAAGTTTTTTTATCTTTTTCAGAGACTCTTGCATAGTGATAATCGTGAATTAACGTTATTTGCTCTTTTTTCCAAATGCGCCATCCTAAAAATATACTCAGTAATCCTATAAAAATCATTAATATATATATTGCAAATTGGTTTCTACAATCTAACACATAGCCTGTCTATTGTTTGAGTAGGAACCTTATTTATGTTACTTATAAACTTTTGAATTGCAGTTCTAACTTGTGGCAGAGATTTATAAAAGACATTGTTAATAACAGATGCCTTTAGCCATCCCCATAACCCCTCTATAAGATTCATTTCTGGACTATACGGTGGTAAAAACATCAATTCAAGCCTATCTTTAACTCTATTAAGAAATGGCTGAATCAGCTTTGCATGATGAATCTTAGCATTGTCTAATACCACAACAATTTTTCCTTTTGGATACTGCTTAAGTACGTTTTCTAAAAAGTCATTAAATATCTTAGCGTCATATCTTTCATGTTCCTCGCAATATACGTTACCAGTCTCGTAATCCAATATTCCCATAAGTTTAACACCTGCATTTTTACCGAACGTAGGAATTTTCCTTTGTTGTCCTCTTATAAACCAGCTCTTTTGAATTGCTTGATAATCTCTAATCATTGATTCATCTTCAAATAAGATGGTATCAACTAAGCCATTGAGGCATTTTTTTTAAAGCTTTAAAGTCACTTTTAAAAATTTCTTGCTTTTCTTTATCAGCTTTCGCTAAGACGTAAGTAGGTCTAGTATAACTTAAATTTAATCTATGAAGTACATATGCTATTCCTCTATGTGACATATTTATATTAAATTCTTTAATAACCCATTGCCTCACTAATTCAATAGTCCAATTCATTTTAGATTCGAAGCCTACATCTTCTGGAGTTTTTGTAGTTATAGTTTCTACAATGAGCTTCTCTTGAAGTGAATTGATTTTCTTTGCGCTCCGCCGCCGTGGCCAATATTTAATCCATCTATTCCTTTTGATTTATAATTTTTTATATATGTAGAAACAGTATGTTCTTCTAGATTCTCCATTTCAGCTATTTTTCTATTTGTAAATCCATCAAAATGCTTAAGTAAAACAGAATATCTTTTATATAACCTTGTGTTTTTAGTCTTTTTTAAAGCTGATTTTAACTCGTTTATATCATCTTCATGCCCAGCAATCTTATTAAGAATCAAAATATCCATATTTAAAACCTCGCTATAATTTTTATTTTATATTCTAGTTTGGATATTTTAGTTATCTTATATTAATGGATGTTCTTACCTAAATATCATATCGAAATTTTCATCTTGCAACATATATATAAATACAAACATACATATACCTTATTCTTACGAAAAATAAATTGTTATGGATTCTTTTCTAAACAAAATTATCTATTTATTTAATTATATACCATTGATTTAAATTGACAACTATTCAGTTATATCATATATTTTTTTAGTGTAATACTAGCTATTATTAGATTTGGTATAATTAATACCATAACAGTTGCAACTAATCAGCGCACTGTAATACCTTTAACAAGAGGATAAAAATCTACATATTGTCATACAAATAGTCTTTCAAATAGTATTCTTAACAAGTATATACAATGTTGAAATTAATGAATATCAATTTGCAAAATAGATTATTGAAAATGCTAAAGGAGTTGGTATTAACTATGAAAAATACTAATAAAGCAAATAAAGAATACGAAGAAAAGCCAAATAAAATTGCTGAAATAGATGATACGCCTTTAACCATTGAAAAAGCTAAAAAGATGCTTAAAGAATTGAATGATATGGAATATGAATATTAAAAGCACTTGCTAATTAAAACTAGTAAGTGCTTTTATATTTACCTAATATTAGAAAGCGAAACATAAGATCACCTACTATTGGCAACTGATTTTAACATAACATCATGAATTTAATTTCATCCATTCATCACTACTTATTACATTACTAAATTTTAAACTTTGAGTGATCAAGGTTACTTTATGAAGCTCCTCGCTGCTTACAGTGCCAACTTCATTATTTACATCTATAGTTCCAGTAGCATCTGATAAGAATTCAACATGGTATCCTTTATGGAAGGCTTCCCTTGCTGTTGTATCGCAGCACATTTGAGTCATATATCCTGAAACAATAACTCCTGTTATATTCTCTTTTTTCAATATTTCTTCTAAATTTGTTTCATGAAAACTGCTTGGCTTAGTTTTTTCAATAAGATAGTCATAAGGCTTCTCTAAAATCCTTGGGTGTATCTGCCATTCATTTGAATTTCTAATGAAGGTATCTCCTGAAATAGCTGTATGCTGAATAATTATAATAACCATATTATTTTCTTTTGCATAATCCATGACTTTTAGTATATTATCAAGACTGTTAGTAGGGTAAGTTACCTTTAGCTTCCCAGTAAAATATTCATTTTGGACATCAATTACAAGTAATGCTTTTTTCATTTTTATTCCACCTTTACATTTAATGATTTGATCACATCTGTTATACTAATGTTATCTTAAATTAAGGTTGAAATGTGAAAGGAATCCATTGGTTTTCCTTTAAAAATGAAAGGATATTTTGCATTATGTTTGATGAAATAGATTTGAAAATTTTAGATATATTAAAGATTAACTCAAAGATATCCCTTAAAGAAATTGGTGAGCGTGTACATCTAACCCCACAAGGAGTATCCAACCGAATCATACGCCTTCAAGACTTAGGTATTATAACTCAGTATACTATATGCACTAACAATTCTTTACTTGGTAAAAATATCACTGCATTTATCACCATCTTTATGAAAACTACAAAACACGATAACTTGGTCAAGTTTATAAGAGCAAATACAATTATAACTGAGGCTCATAGAATTAGTGGTGATGGCTGTTACTTACTTAAAGTGGTATGTTCTAATATGGATGAAATTAATTTATTACTTGATAATATTATGGAATATGGTACTTACAGATTGAATTTATCTACTTCTACAATTACTGGATAGATATTATACTTAATATTTATTTCAAACCAGATAATTGTATATCTCTTAATACAAGTTTTGTTAGAATTTAACCTATGACCTATGTTCATTAATTGTGAAGATTATGTTATAAGCCAAGTTTTACATTATCACTATTTTTAGCTCATAACAAAAAGAACCTATATTTAATCTAAGTTCTTACGTATAAATCCAAGAGACTTTAATTCCTTACACATACATGTGATGCTGCTGTTCCAATAATAAATAATTGATATAACTTTATAAACTTAAGCCCTTATAACTCACTTTATGTAAATCTACTTTTCTTTGTAACTATTCAGCTGTTCAAATAATTTGATAAACATTATAGAACTAATTTTCGTAAACCCATTTCTATTATCTTTAGTTATTGATATTATATATCATATCTTGAAAAAAACTAATGATAATGCTCTTATGTTCATGAGCAAAGGAAAAGTAATTGAAATATATAATCAAGAATTAAGTCAAGTCATATAGAAACCTTCGAGGAAAGATATGATCAAATCTTAGATTATGTCTTCAAAAAATATTATATTGCTAATAGTGAGTCTTAAGCTAAAAAGAAAGCAAAGAAAAGTATTGGCCTTAATTTATTAAATAGATTAAGTACTTATAGAAAACAGATACTTGCTCTCATGTATGACTTTGATATACCTTTTGATAATAATCTAACAGATCGAGATTGCCAATGCCAAGATTAAACAAAAAACTCTGGAGCCTTTAGCAGTGGTAGTGGCACCAAAGAATTTACTCATATTCATGGATATGTATCCACTATACGAAAGCAAGGCATGAATACACTTAAGTGTATAAAATCTATATTTATAGAAAATCCAGTTAATCCTATATTAGCTTAGCTAAGATTATTTAATGAGTATTAAGAATTTTGATTTCCCTATTTGTCATATATAAAATTTTATACTATCTCTGAATAGTTACTTTTATTTAAAATATCTCTTAGCATGATGTTCTCAAGACATAATATGTATCTATTATTGCATTGATTTAACTTCATTATTATATATTTTATCGATTTTAAACAGTCTTTTAGACAAATCTATAAAAGGCCTCTCAACCAATATATACATTAATGTTGAGAATGGAATAATGAATAATATTGAAACAGCTATAAGTATTAAGTACCTTGTTGTTATTGAATGAGATCTAGCTATTACAGAAATATTAACTAACCTTGCTTGAAAAAACAAATGCCATATATATATGCTATAGCTTATAGCGCCAATAAATACCAAGAAAAAATTACTTAGTATGCTATTTAATTTACTCCTAGAAAACAATACTAATATTAAAATTGAGCCAATACAAATATAAAAAACTATATCAAAAAAGAAACTAAAGAATATATTATGAAATTTTGAATTATTATAATTCCAGTTGTAATAATTATTCATCAAAAATAGTATTAGAATTGGAGAAAAAGCTGCAATCTTTTTACTAATAAGTATAACTCTCTTAATATTAATATTTTGTTTTCCTAATTTTTCTTGAATATATAAATTAGCAATTACTATACCTATTGCAAAATTGTCAAAACAGCCTAAAATATTGTATTCACAATCTACATAATAGTCTCTATTAATACTAATCATATTAGGCTTCAAAAACCACATTATAACTAATCTATACAGTAAAACAAATAATATGGAAACTAATATGGACTTTTTATATTTATTATCCACGAAAAACCTAGCAACAAACGGAATTAATATATAAAACTGAACCTCAACAGCTAACGTCCAAACAGTATCGTTATAAGATTGTATGTTAAATATACTATATTTCTGCAGAAAGAGCATGTTTCCAATTAATGATCTTATACCTTGCTTTGTAATCAATTCCGGCTTAACACAGAATACAAAAATAATAAGAAAAAAATAAAATGCTGGTAAAATTCTTAATGCTCTTTTTATTGAATACTCTGTTAAGTTAATACTACTATTTGTATAGTAAGCCTTTGCAAACGGTATAAACAAGAGGAAACCGCTCAATATATAAAATACATTTACCCCTAAATGTCCCCACATCAAATAGGGTCCTATGTTAAAGTTTGCTATATATAACTCCTTTATATTTAAAACACTTTTTATATGATAGAAGAAAACCATTAATACTGCTATTCCTCTTAACCCGTCCAATTCTCTTATATTATTATTACTTATTCTAAAGATTCTTTTAACTATGTAAATCATTTAATCACCTCATATCTTATTGATTATATCAATATAACTTAGATAAATAAAGAGTGAGACTTTTGACTACTAAAAATTTATTATAACAATTAATAAGCCTCCATTATTTTGAGTCTATTCTTGTGTATTATCTCTGTGTATTACGTGTGTATTATCTATATAATTTCAAGAGATTTCATGAGGTTTTGAGTATATTTATTTATATAAAAAAAAGCCTTGTATAAAGCCTGTTTAGGGCTAAATACAAGACCTTATATATTTACTAATTACTTAGTTAAAGCTTCTTCAACAGCAACTGCAACAGCAACTGTAGCTCCAACCATTGGGTTGTTACCCATTCCGATAAGACCCATCATTTCAACGTGAGCTGGAACTGATGATGATCCTGCGAATTGTGCATCTGAGTGCATTCTTCCCATAGTATCTGTCATACCGTATGAAGCTGGACCTGCTGCCATGTTGTCTGGGTGAAGAGTTCTTCCAGTACCACCACCTGATGCAACTGAGAAGTATTTCTTTCCTAGATCAATCATTTCTTTCTTGTAAGTTCCAGCAACTGGATGTTGGAATCTTGTTGGGTTAGTTGAGTTACCAGTTATTGATACGTCAACGCCCTCTTTGTGCATTATAGCAACACCTTCTCTAACGTCATCTGCACCGTAGCATCTAACCTTAGCTCTTGGTCCCTTTGAGTAAGCAACTTCTCTAACTATTGCTAATTCTCCAGTGTAGTAGTCAAACTTAGTTTGAACGTATGTGAATCCATTGATTCTTGATATTATTTGAGCTGCATCTTTTCCAAGACCGTTAAGTATAACTCTTAATGGCTCTTTTCTTACTTTGTTAGCTTTTTCAGCTATCTTTATAGCACCTTCTGCAGCAGCAAATGATTCATGTCCTGCTAAGAAAGCAAAACATTTAGTTTCTTCGCTTAAAAGCATTGATCCTAGGTTACCATGTCCTAAACCAACTTTTCTGTCATCAGCAACTGATCCAGGGATACAGAATGCTTGAAGACCTTCACCGATTGCTTTTGAAGCATCAGCAGCTTTTGTGCAGTTTGATTTTATTGCTATAGCAGCACCTAATACATATGCCCAACCAGCGTTTTCAAATGCTATTGGTTGAGTTTCTCTTACTATTGTATATGGATCGAACCCTAAATCAACACAAAGTTGTCTAGCTTCTTCTAATGATTTCATACCATACTTTTCTAATACAGGTGTTATTTGTCCTATTCTTCTTTCATAACTTTCAAATAATGCCATTTCTTTCTCCTCCTTCATCCACTTAATTATGCATGTCTTGGGTCAATTACTTTAGCAGCTTCATCGAATCTTCCGTATTGTCCTGTTGCACCTTCTAAAGCAGCTTGAGCGTCAGTTCCCTTAGCTACAGCTTCCATCATTTTTCCAAGGTTAACAAACTTGTATCCGATTATTTCTCCAGCTTCATCTAGAGCTACATTTGTAACATAACCTTCAGCCATTTCAAGGTATCTTGGACCCTTAGCTAATGTTCCGTACATAGTACCAACTTGGCTTCTAAGTCCTTTTCCTAGGTCTTCAAGACCTGCACCTATTGGAAGTCCGCCTTCTGAGAAAGCACTTTGTGATCTTCCGTAAACTATTTGAAGGAATAATTCTCTCATTGCTGTATTTATAGCATCACAAACTAAGTCTGTGTTTAATGCTTCTAATATAGTCTTTCCAGGTAATATTTCAGATGCCATAGCAGCTGAGTGAGTCATACCTGAACATCCTATTGTTTCAACTAAAGCTTCTTGGATTATACCATCCTTAACGTTTAAAGTTAATTTACAAGCTCCTTGTTGAGGTGCACACCAGCCTACTCCGTGAGTTAATGCTGATATATCTGTAACTTCTTTTGCTTGTACCCATTTTCCTTCTACAGGAATTGGAGCTGCTCCGTGGTTAGGGCCTTTTGCAACTACACACATTTCTTCAACTTCTTTTGAATACATCATTTTGTTTTCTCCTCCTTAATATTAATAAAGAATTTCAAACGCTTGTTGTAGCCTCTATCTAGATAGACATATTACATTTTATAACCTATTCTCAAAATAACTTATTCGCTTTAAGCAAATATTTAAACTGAAAACTGATCTAAACGCATAACTTGTCCATCTCAAATAAAAATAATTAATTAGCTACCTAAGATTCTAAGCCTCTTATATCGGCATTTCAAAACTGGGCTGTTAAAAAAATACCAAGGCACTCTTAATACCGGGTTAAAAAAGATCCCACTGGGATATATTTCGTTCCCCACATATATTCTAGCAAAACTAACCCTTAGTAACAATATATTTCTAAAAATTTTTCCACAAATTTCGCTTATTGCAGTGTTTAACCTAACTAGACTAAGTATTTACAATTTATAAAAGCATTATTTTATAGAATATATCACCTATTATATTCCATTAAACTCATTATATAACAGACTAAATTTACAATTATTAGAATGGTTATTTATAATTTCACCATTTTGTATCTGTTGATCTAAATTAGATTAATATTTTTATTCTCACATTCTATAGAGAACCTTTATACAAGCTTAATTTATATTTGTTCGAAAATCCCGAGTTCTTGGCATTATATTATTCCTGATTCTGAGTATCAACAGGCATATATAAACTAATAGTTGAAGTTTGATTCCTATAGGGAATCTTTATGAGACCTTAATTAATACTTGTTATAAAATCGCCGCTTCTAGCGATTTTGTGGCATATATAAATTATTAGTTAAAGTTGGTTCCCTATATAGTAATTAAGCCTATTTAATATGCCTAATTACAGTTTTATTTAAAATATAATTCACTAAAGAACAAAAAAATGTTGCACTATGTTAAATTCTATGATAATATAATCATGTTGCTTGCCGATGTGGCGGAACGGCAGACGCACTCGACTCAAAATCGAGCGGGAAACCATGTGGGTTCGAATCCCACCATCGGCACCAAAAAAGAGAAAGTGATATATTCACTTTCTCTTTTTTGTTTTATTTCCTAAAGAATAAAGGAAATGTTAAGTCTCTATCTACTCACTCAGAGACTTAACATTTCAAATTTAGCAATTAATTGTAAATATACATCTATTCAATCAGAAATCTATTTCCAAACCTTCTCTTGCTTCTGAGCGGCTGCTTTAAAATGTAGATTTTAGTGTACTAAAAAATATTATTCAAATTAAGTATAATATTATTGAAATTAAATACTCATGAAGGATATGTTATATGAGCTAGCTGTTACTATCCAAAAAAGGTAGTACATCTTCCATATAAGCCCTTAGAACTTCTCCTACGCTCCAAGCTTGACTGTAACAGCCTCTACTTGTACAGGTAAAGCTACCATCAAATATTTCTGCGATTCCATTTATACAGCCATCATGCATATGATCATCAAAAAGCTTACACATTTCATTAGCTCTTTCAATTGCTTTAGGAGAATGATCATATACCTTACAATAAGCTGTTATAAAGCCTCCTATTGGAAATGCCCAGCTAGTTCCCATATGATAAGCTGAATCACGGTTTATTAGCTTTCCTATATACTGTGGTTTGTACTCTTCATCTGTATAAGCTAAGGAGCGTAACCCGTAACTTGTATAAAGATACTTATATACTGTTTCAACAATGCTTCTTTCCTTTTCACTGTCTAGCATTGTATAAGGTAAAGAAACTGCCCAAATCTGATTAGGTCTTATCTTAGAATCATTTTCGTCAACTACATCATAAAGGCATTTTTCTTTTTCATTCCAAAACTTTTCATTGAAAGACTTCTTTACTTTTTCTGAAAGCTCCAAGTATTTATCACTCAAAGCCTCATCTCCAAAGTACTTTGACAACTTTTCCATAACCTTCAAAGCATTATACCATAGAGCATTTATTTCCACTGGTTTACCATGTCTTGGGGTTACTACCCAGTCTCCTACTCTAACATCCATCCAAGTAACTTGATCCAGATTACTTCCTGCACATATTAGACCATCTTCATCCATCTTAATTGAGAAATCTGTTCCATTTTTATAGGCTTCTATTATTTCTTTTAGTTTAGGATAGATTTTTTCTCTGATAAATCCATAATCCTCGTCTTTACCAGTATAGTTAAGAAATTTATCTACAGAATAAAAATACCATAAGGATGCGTCTACAGTGTTGTATCCAGGCTGTTCTTTAGAATCATTAGGAAATACATTTGGTATTAATCCGTTCTTTACATATAAGGAAAAGGACTCTAGTATTTCTTTATTGTCTTCAAACCTTCCAGTACACAAGGTTAGTCCCTGAAGTGCTATCATTGTATCTCTTCCCCAGTCTGCAAACCAAGGGAAACCTGCAAGTACAGTTTTAAGACCTGTGGATTCTCTTTTTACAATAAACTGATCTGCTGCTTGTGCTAGCCTGTTAGCAAAGTCATCCTTGCAATTTTGCTTATCAATTAATCCATTAATTCTATTTTTATAAGCTTCTAATATATCAAATCCATCTTTATCATCCAATTCTTCTATAGTACATTTTACAAAGAACTTCTTTATTTCTCTAGGTTTCATGGTTACAACGATATCATAAGGAGTAAAATGATTGTCTAAGCCTAAGAATCCATTTCTATTGTCTATAGCATAAAGTTGATTCTCCTCTATAAGATAGTTAGGAGTAGCCATGCTTGTTGGTATATTACTTCTATCATAATAAGTACCACAAGAAGAATAGAACTTCACATCAAGCTCAGCTTCAGATTGCTTCTTAAGAAAAAGAGTATTCTTCTCTAGCTTAACATCGAACTTTAAATCAGCTCTTTCATTGGTACTTCCAAAATCTCTACAAGCAAAGAGAGGCGTAACTTTGAACTCTATCTCATCTATTCCATTTTCAACTTCATAACAAACTACAGCTGTATTTTTACCATATTCCATTGCAATGGTCTTCTTAATGCTTATGTCGTCCACCTGATACCTAAAGGTAGGAACTATATCCAGTTCAAAGCTCTCAAGATATTTATGTCCCTCTTTTTCATATCCCACATATTGTTGGCAAGCCAAGTCAATCTCTTTGCCATTTACTATAACTCTTTCTTGAGTTTTAGCTAATATGTTCTTTCTATCTACTGGAGGGTTTAAAGATGCTATAAGATATCCACTAAAGATTCTGCTGTTATCTCCAACTATTGTCCCATTAGCAAAACCACCAATACCATTGGTAAGTAGCCACTCTTTTTCTATTCCCTCACTTAATTTTCTCCAATTACTTTTACCAAACCTATATTTTTTCATATCTATTACTCCTCTCATAAATCCTTATATAAGTTATATTTAATTTGCTTCATCAATTGGCTGATTGTAGTTTTCTTATTTTAATGCTTTTATAAATAAGGCTATGTTTAATAATATTGTTGAAATTAAGTGGTCATGAAGGAGATGCTATATGAGCGAGCTACTAGAATTAAATGATTTTTTCAGATGGAATGGCCTCAAAAAATCACTAATTGCTCTTCATTAGTGATTTTTTTGCGCATCTGCCTTTTCTGAACGTATGTGAAGAAATTCTGGCAGGCGACATATTTTTTACTCTTTACTCTTTGCAATCAAAACATCTTATATTATTTATATTTAAATTAAGATATAAAATTTTTATAAAGATTACAATAGCTAAAGAGTAAAACTGTACTGTTTGAACGTAGTGAGTTTACAGTTTTAGCCATGGAATATGACAAAATCATATTAATTCTTTGCGCAAGCTCATCTAAGCGTCGGATGACTGACTACTTAATTTCAACACGGTACTTTAACAGAGCCATAAATAAACTTATTAGAACTTAGCTACATATCTAAGTTTTCAATTATAGGGAACCTATACGAAAACTTAATTTATACTTGTTATAAAATCCCGGCTTCTGGGGATTTTGTGGCATTTATAAATTAATAGTTGAAGTTGGTTCCCTAATAACTTATACCTATAATCAAGATAAGCTAGTTAAAGCATCAGATAATTAATTCCTTAATCTAAGCACAATACTTTAACATACCTAAAGTTATCATTATCTTCATTCTACTAAATATATTTTTAGGTAGTTGTATATTTTTAATTCTTTTTGTATATTTATAATATAACTTAATTTAAAAGCATACCAAATCAAGATAAAATATATAAATCAATAAACATATAATTAATAGCTAAAATAATTTTTAGTATCTTTCAATATTGTACAAACAATACTATATATATTTATGAATTTTCAAACTTGAATTTAATCATTTAAATGATTTATGTGCTTTTAAAAGTAATTAATATGTATTTTAAAGAAAGGTTGGAGCATTAATGGATGAATTTTTCAGATCTGATATTTATCTTTTCATCGACGATATATTTTTCCTTATCGACTGCAAAGCTAAGCCGGAGATTCTTGAAAAAATAAGTGAGAAGCATCTTAATGAAAAAGAAATTTCTTTATCAGTAGAAGATAAGAGAAATGATTTATTGATATGGAATGCAGTATATATAAGAGAAATAGTTAAGAGTGGAGTTTCAAAGAAGTATCTTCATACGGTTTACAATAAATACTATGATAAAATTCACACTCTATCCACCCTACTTGAGCTGCAGCAATTAGAACTTGATTTTATAGACACCTATCTAGACATTATGATAAATGATGTAGAGATAAAAGATAACTTCATAGTTAATAAAATTCTTCAATACCTACATATCAATATTGAAAGCTACGTTTCTCTTGATACTTTATCAAAGGCCTTAGGAATATCTATTGGCTATGCTTCTGAAAGTTTCAATAAATATATGGGCACATCTATCATGAAATACGCAAAAGAGATTAAGATAGATAGGGCTAAGCATCTATTATTAAACACCGACAAAAGCATTTTAGAAATAGGCTCCTTATTAGGCTTTTACGATCAAAGCCATTTTAGTAAAACCTTTAAAACACTTGTCGGTGTATCTCCTACTGAGTTTAGGAATAAAAACTACTAATTATTTCACTACTTTTTAAAAATTCTAAACTCATAAGGCTTTAATATTATTTCATCTTCTAACTCAGTTGCTCTATCTAAATACAAATCATGAACTGATGTATTTCTAAGGTCATTAGGTAGCTTATATGCTGTAGCTTCATTGGAGTTATTAATAATAACACTAACAGCACCTTTTCTATAAGCTACAAATTTTGTTGCACTGCCAGCTTCTAACCAATCTATATCTATGATTTTAAACTCTGGTGTTTTTGCTCTTAGTTCTATTAATTTTTTTATAAAGGCATATAATTCTTTATCTTGTTTTTCTTCTTCCCATATCATGCATCTTCTATTTAGGTCAGAGTAATGACCTTTTTCGCCGTCTAACCCAATTTCATCACCGTAGTATATACAAGGCGAACCTGGTTGAGTAAACATAAATAGATATGCTAATTTTGCTTTAGCTTTATTTCCTTTTGCTATAGAAAGAATTCTTGAAGTATCATGACTGTCTAGCAAATTAAAATTAACTTCATTTACTTGTCTAGGATAGCTTATAAGCACTTGATTTACTGTATGCTTAAACTCTTCTGCATTAAATGTATCTTCACAAAAGAATCCATTTATTCCATCAGTAAGCTTATAGTTCATTACCGCATCAAACTGATCTCCCATTACCCATGGTAGACTGTCATGCCATATTTCACCTAAGATGTAAACATCATCTTTGATCTTTCTAAGTTCATTTCTAAAATCTCTCCAAAAGGAATGATCTACTTCATTGGCAACATCTAATCTCCAAGCATCAATATCAAATTCCCTAACCCAATATCTACCTACTTCGAGCAAGTACTCTTTAACCTCTGGGTTTTCTGTATCTAGCTTTGGCATAGCAAATACAGTACCAAAAGTCTCGTAGTTCAACTTCTTGCCATTTATATTTCCCTCAACTAGCCCTTCCTTCACTGGGAACTTCTTTATATGGAACCAATCCTTATACTGTGAATTTTCTTCATTTTTAAGCACATCCTGCCACTGTTTAGATAAAAAGCCAGCATGGTTAAATACAGCATCAAGCATTATCTTTATTCCTCTTTTATGTGCCTCTTCTACTAATTCTTTAAAGGTTTCTTTAGTTCCCAAGCTTGGATCTATTTCCATATAATCTATTGTGTCATATCTATGATTAGCGCTTGCAGTAAATATTGGACAGAAGTAAATACCGTTTATACCTAAGTCTTTTAGGTAATCAAGCTTATCTATTACACCTCTTAGGTCTCCACCCATAAAATTATTGGAGGTAGGCTCAGTCCCCCATGGAACTACATCTTCAGGATCTATAGAATGATCTCCATTGGCAAACCTATCAGGAAATATCTGATACCATACTGTATCCTTAACCCATTTTGGAGTATTGGCTACATCTATTCCATTTAAGTAAGGGAAACAGAAAAAGTTCATTGGATTAGATAAAACTTCTATATCTTCACCTAACTCACCAATTGGAAGATTAAATATCTTTCTCTCAGTGAATAATAATCTTTCTGAATCATTCTCTAATATAAATGCGTATCTTGAACGCTTATATGGAGGTTTGTATTCAGCAAACCAGTAATCGAAATATTCTGTTTCAGCCTCTTTTGTCATCTCAAAGTTTTCTGCGCTTGACCAAACAGAGCCCTTTGCATTTAAGTTACCGCCATCAGCTCCACCGGCTTCCCATATATAAGGATCTCCTACTCTTAAAAAGGCTTTTTTTACCTCACCTTTTTTAGTTCTAATTCTTAAATGAAGAGTTTCTCTATCATATCCATAACTAAAATTACTTTTTGGTAAATGATATATTGCCTCTTTAGTTATACTTTCTTTCATACTCATAAAATCACCCCTGATTATTTTTTTCACCTTCATTCTAGCAAAATAATCAACAGTGATTTGTATATTAGTAATATTTATTGTATATATTTAATGCAAGTTTTATTTTTATTTTTCTTTCGGAACCTTTATTTTAAGTTACCTCTTTAATTAAATAGCAACTACCAGCAACTCGCTTAACCTCTTTTTTTATAGACGCTACATAAAGCCCCACTTCTTCAGGATTAGAAAACCTATTAAATCTTCCAAATAACCCCGCAATGGATAAAGAGGTAATAGGAAGCTTTTCAGTGTTACCACTTCTACTAACTGCTTCTATATATTTATTGTTCTTATCTTTCTCATTGAAATAATTTAGCACTCCTTTGTCAAAACTAGTTACGATTTCTTCGCATATCTTTTTACACTCCTCAATGGGGTTTTCTATTATACATACAAAATCATCTCCACCAATATGGCCAACAAATCCGTTGTAGGGGAAAAGCTCTTTTATTTTAGAGTTTATCAATTGAGCTGCAAATTTAATAATTTTATCTCCGTTTTCAAATCCATATGTATCATTGTATACTTTGAAGTTATCCAAATCTAAATAAAGAATGCAGTATGTTCGCTCAGTCTTGATAACATTATTTATAGTATTTTCTATAACCATGTTTCCAGGTAGTTCTGTAAGAGGATTAAGCTGTCTTGCATAATTGCATTCCAGCATCATATTATAGTTAAGCAAAGACTTTATAGAAACAATTCCGCTATACTTACCATTATTAGTTACAATTATATAATCGTATATATTCTTAGTTTTTCTAGCCATAGCCAATCTAGACACTTCATTAACTGGGGTATAATAGTCTACTATCAGTGGGTTATCATCCATAACCAAGGAAACTGGCCTCTTAGTAAAGACAGCAACTCCAAATTGGGTAGCAAGAGCAGAATCTAAGGTATGCTTCATAATAAGTCCAACTGGAACTTGATCCTCCACTATGCAAGCACCGGTAATGTCATTTTCATCAAAGTACTCTTTAACCACTTTACAATGTGTGTCAGGACTAAAAGGCTTGTCGTATCTAACTATTTCACCTATGTGATTGGAGTAATTGCTATTATGTATATTACTTTTAAGCTTATTACATCTTAAGATAAGCTCCCTTACAGAGCTAGAAATATCTAAAAAGGTTCCAGCTGGTCTCGCTATAAAAAAGCCTTGTCCCGCATATACCCCTAAGCTTATTAGAGTCTTCAATTCCTCTTCTGTTTCTATACCTTCAGCTATAAGCTTCATATTAGTTGCTTCAGAAAGCTTTACAAAACACTCTATTAAAGATTGTTTAAAAGAATCAGTGTTTACGTTTCTGATTAAATCCGTATCAATTTTAATAAAATGTGGCTTAGTCTCGTTTAACATTTTAAGGCCAGAATAGCCTGAACCAGTATCATCAACTGCAATTTTATAACCTTGATCCACATAATTATCAAGAGCTTGTCTAAATCCTTTGTAATCTTCTATACAGGTTTTTTCAGTTATTTCAAATACTATACAATCCGGTGATACATTGTTTGCTAAAAGAAATTCCTTAGTAAAACCTTTCTTAAATTTCTCATCCTTAAAAATATGAGGATCTACATTTATAAAAAGATGCCTATCTTTTTCAATATTAGAAGCACGTTCAATAGCTTTTATTCTGCATAGTTGTTCTAGTTCCCAAGTCTTTTTGTAAGTTTGAGCAGCTTTAAATAGTTTATCTGGACTCTGCAAAGGTGACTCCTCAGGGCCTCTACTCAAAGCCTCATAGCCTATGATAGTAGCATCTAACAGTGAAACAATAGGTTGATATACTGTGTAAATATCTTTATTGTCAAGTATACTGTCCAATTCATCCACCTCACTATAATTTGAAATCTCCACTAACTCATTTATCATATAAGTAATCTCCTCATAGGTTTTCATTAAGGTTTCTCAAAACAACAATCTATACATAAAGAACATTCTATTATAGTTCCAATAGTGCTGTCAGATATTTTAGAAACCTACTATTTTTTCAATACATTTAAAATCTACCATACCTTCATTAAGGCTTATTGTTATTTAAGTTAATTTCATGTAAAAAAAGTTAATTTAAAAGAAGTTGCTATTAGTATCTGTCTTTTTTGAACGTATATGAGTAAATTCTAACATGAGACATAATTTCTCTTTTCCATTATACTTTAGGTGATTAACCCTTCAGGGCGAATTACTAAATAATAAGTATAGGCTATGCTAATGAAGGTATTTATCTTCCTTCTTAGCATAGCCTCTTTCTTCATAAATAATTGTGAAATATTTTATTTTTCCTTAAATCTCTTTATAAAAGTCCCTTAAGCTACCAATAAAGGATCCTTCATATTTAGTCCCTAACTTATGATCCCTAATCATAACTTTTGTATTAGGGTCGACTCCATTTTTTATACAATGAGTAGCAAATATAACAATCTGCTCTTTGCCTGCAGCATATGGTTCAAGGGCTGGCTCTCCTTCTAAAGTATAAAATGGTTCTTCTCTAAGCTTCACAAATCTCAAGGCACTATCATAATCTATTTCCTTCTTGTCTTGCGAACACATAATGAAAGTATGATGAAAATCATTTTTTACCGCTGTTTCATAGTCATAACTTTCTATATATCCATCAGTTAATACAATTCCTATTATTGGAACAAACTTCATAATAATTAACTCTCCCTTAAAGTTATATATTAAATTACTTTTTTTATCGTAAGCAATGATTTCTAACTTAACATGTTTACTAGGGAGAAAAATATATTTTATAAAACTCTAAATAACAAGTAGTTTGATTCCTCCAAGCACTAGGCCTATTAAAAAGCCGCAGATTGCGCCATTGATTCTTATCCATTGCAAGTCGCTTCCAACTTTATCTTCAATCAAATCAATCAATGTTTCTGTATCTAGCTTTTCTATATTTTCTTTAACTAGCAGTCCTATCTTTTCATGATTTGTATGTATATAGGTTGATATTTGGCTGCGTATATTTTTTTCTAGTTTGTCTATGAGGTCCTTATCTTCTGATATGTTTATGAGTAGGTTATCGATAAAAGGCAATATATTTTCCTTCATTGATACTTCATCATTAAAATAATACAAAATCTTATCCTCAGCATCTTTTAATATACTCAAGGAAATTTCTTTAAACCTATCACTACTGCTTAGTTCCATCTTATAATTATCTATCTTTTCTATAAAGCTGTCATCGTCAGTAAGTTGTCTCACATTATCATTAATAGACTGGATAAGCATTACCCTGGTAGGATTTTTGATATCCTCTAGTTCTTTAAGTATAAGCAATATAAATTCTTGAATGGTACTTCCAATCTTATCTTCTCCAACAATTCCAACTACTGTATTAAGCGTAAACTGTAGCATACCTTTTTTTTGAACCTTCTTAACAGCATTGACAGATGTTGCCGCTATTTCTCTTCTTACCTCTTCCCTATTTACTGCTTCTCTAACCTTTTCTATAAGAATATCTACAAGCTTATCCTGATAGTCATGACTTAATCCTTCCTCTACCAATTCTTCAACAACATTTTTAGTATCTACCTTAGATAAATAATCACTTATATATTTATTTATATGTATTGAAATTTCTTCTACTTCAACTGAATTCTTAACTCTTTCTATTATACTGAGTAAGCCTACTCTAAATTGCTCTGTATATATGCCTTTTCTACATATACCTAAGACCTTTTGAGAAAAATTAACTTTTTCTACTCTTTGGATTACACTAGCTTTACTTAGCAAATCATCTTTTACTATTGAAACTAAAGCCATGGTTATACGTTCTCTATTCTTCGGCAAAAGCGCAGTATGTGGAATAGGCACCCCTAATGGATGACGGAAAAGTGCTGTTACCGCAAACCAGTCAGCAAGCCCTCCTACTAAGCCCGCTTCAAAACCGCTTTGAAGCAAAAAGATTATTGAGTTATTATTAAAAAATATGGTTGCTATAAATCCAATAAGCATTATAACTAATGATATGGAAGCCTTTTGGTAAGTTTTTATCTTCATATTTATACTCCTTCTTATATAGGGAACCGACTTCAACTACTAATTTATACATGCCAAAAATCACTAGAAGCCGGGATTTTATAACAAGTATAAATTAAGTTTTCATATAGGTTCGCTATAGGTTCCTAACTCAACTATTAATTTATACATAACCGAAAATTCCCAGAAGCCAAGATTTTAGAACAAGCATAAATTAAGTTTCGATATAGAAACCTTTAATTCTATCAATATACAAACTTCATTTTATTATAAGCTATGTTTAATAATATTGTTGAAATTAAGTGGTCATGAAGGAGATGCTATATGAGCGAGCAATTAGCGCAAGCTAGAGATAAACTACTTCATATTGAAATTTGTCAAAATAAAACTTCGCAGATTCATCGAAAGCTTTATTTTGAGTTCAAGGATTGAAGTAGTTTATCTATTCAGCTGAACAGATGTATCACTTCGATCCTTAAACCATTTTTAAAGCTCTCACTGGTTTTGGTGAGAGAATTTAAAAATATAAATTTTATTACGAAGTGATACATCTATCATCTAAGCATCGAATGACTGACCTCTTAATTTCAACACAGTACTTTAACAGAGCCTTATTATATTATCTCTTATTCTATAATAAATTCCATTAAGATACATTATACTCTCATTCTTCATACTCTAAAATAAATTATTATGAATAAAACAAAAAAATCACTGAAGCAAACTCCTTCAGTGATTTCATATAATTTAGGCTATGTTTAAAAATATTAATTCGTTGTGCAAGCTAGAGATAAACTACTTCATATTGAAATTTGTCAAAATAAAACTTCGCAGATTCATCGAAAGCTTTATTTTGAGTTCAAGGATTGAAGTAGTTTATCTATTCAGCTGAACAGATGTATCACTTCGATCCTTAAACCATTTTTAAAGCTCTCACTGGTTTTGGTGAGAGAATTTAAAAATATAAATTTTATTACGAAGTGATACATCTATCATCTAAGCATCGGATGACTGACCACTTAATTTCAACAGGGCACTTTAACAGAGCCATGATTTAATATTTATTAGAATACGCCTTTTTCATTTAAAAACTTGCCATACCTTATATCTTCTTTAACTATATGCTCACTTATCCAATCAATTAGAAATGTCAATATGTTCATCATAGCATTCTTTTGCTTTATGTAGATGTCTTGCTTTTGTAAGTCAGAAAGTTTTCCTATGAACTCCTCATG
This sequence comes from Clostridium manihotivorum, assembly GCF_004015185.1. GTDB lineage: Bacteria > Bacillota > Clostridia > Clostridiales > Clostridiaceae > Clostridium_AR > Clostridium_AR manihotivorum. The sequence continues at coordinate 4,826,640 of NZ_CP025746.1, forward strand.
TTGCACTTTATGATCATCAACTATATCATATCCATTTCTACGCAAAAGCTGTTCTTCATAATCAAAGTGGTATTCAGTGTAGTTCTTCAACTCATTTAACACTTCTCTTATTTCTTCATAACGATCTTCTTCCTCTGAACTACTCTTAATTAAATCCATTAGTTTTCCTGCAATAGCAAATAACTGTTTATGTTGATCGTCTATTTCTTGTACATTTACGCTATAAGAATCTTTCCATTGCAACATAATTTAATTCCTCCTGATTAATACTAATAAACTCATTATAACAGAACGACTGTTCATTAATAAGTGTATACTTATTAGCTTTTCTTGAATACCTTGGAATAAAACTCTGTTGCTCTTTTCAGTACTCTTATTGCATTTACGGGATCTCTCCCTACAGATGTCTCCCCGGTAAGCATAAATCCACTTACACCTCCACCAATACAATAAAAAATATCATTCATTTCATTTACTGTTGGCTTTTCTTCTTCTTTTAGCGAATCTAGTACATGAGTTGCTATTATAACATCCTTAGAGCTATTCTTCATAGCTCTTATAAAGTTATGCTGATAAAGAGCCATTTTATATATGTTAGTTTCTGGAAGCAAGTCCCCCCGCCCTAACACAACTCCATCTACCTTTGAGGATATTAACTTTATGTTGTTTATGGCCTTTTCTGTCTCTATTTTCGCCCACAACCTAGGATTATATTTTTGTTCTTTATTAAGCTCTTTTACAACTCCTATAAAGTTATCAATATCTTTTTCATCATATACATAAGAATATACAATAATGTCTACCTTACTATCTATGCAAAACTTTATATCCTTAAAGTCTTTCTTATTTACTTCTTTTGATTTCCTATTTAACCCTGGCAAGTTGCAGCCTTTTTCCGCCCTAATTACTCCTCCACATACTGTTCTGCATTGTAATATTCCACTTTGCTTACTTAATACTTCAAATTCCATACTTCCATCTTTCATAAATACAGTTTTTACTGAGCATTCAAGTAAGTCCTGTTCCTCTATATTAAGGGGAACAAGTAATTCGTTTCTATGCTGCCAAAATTCTAAGATGTCACTATACCTATCTTCTGAACAGAAATATATTATATTATCATTTGTTACTTTTATTACCTTGTCAAAGCATCTTCCTACCCTTACTTTATGACCTTGTATATCACCAATTATAGATATCTTAGGAAAACTTCCCTTTATGTATTTAATTATCTCTCCTACATTGTCATAGTCACAATGTGAAAAATTTATTCTTATACTGTTTGCCCCTTCTCCTATAATCCTTTTTATATCTTGTCTTGTCCTTACTTTAGGTCCTATTGTAGCGATTGTTAGCATATAACCCCTTCTAGATTAAATTAATTCAATTTTATAATATTTAAAAAAACATTTATTTATGTCAAAAATCAGTAACAAAATATTATTGTGGAACATATTATATCTAAGAAGGTGATGCCTATGTTTAAACAAATAGTGAAATTAAAGAAGCTTTGGCTTTCTCAGTGTCTAGCAATGAGGTTTTTAACTCTACTAGGATTCACTGCCTTTATTCACACATGCATCACTATTTTTACAAATGGTAGCTTTTCCGCATCCTCGAATGAAACCATAAGATCAGTGATGTCATCTATATTTGGATATATATTTGGTAATCAGATTATACCCAATAACAATATAAAAAATAAAAAATTTCAAGTTTTAGTGGCTGGATTTATGGCAGTATTATCTTTGACTGTCTGCATTATAGGTTATTGGACAAGCATAGATGAGACTAATTCAGCAGTAGGAGAAATCAGAAACATTTTGTTTTCTACCGTAGGATTTCTAATTAGCAGAGTTAAGAGTGATAATAAGCCAGATAAAGATGATGCTAAAGAGAAAGATAATTGTGAATGTGATCAAAAAAAATGATAATTAATGATACCCACTCAATGTTAAGTCTTGAATTTTCTAACGATACAGCATATGAAAAGTGGGTATCTTTTTTAATTATATTTTACCTATACTTATTAATCTGTGTTATGAGCTTATGTTAATTAAACATTCAGATAGTGCTTTACAAAATTCTCCTTTAGATATGTCTATCAAATGAGATTTGATATTCATTATTACAGTAGGCGCTTCAACCTTTTTACATAGATATAATTCTGATCCATCTCTTATACATACTTCTTGGAAGCCTATTTCCTCCATCTTTCTTTTAAATATATGCAAGAATGTCAATAGTTCATCTTCATTGCTTACATATACATCTATTACATCAACATCTTTTACTTCATCTTTAATATTTAAATATAAATCAACTCTAGTTTGGTTGGCAAGCAGTGCTTTTTTAAATAACATCTCTCCAAACTTCATATTTTTATCAAAAGTGAAATTTACAGTTGCATGTCCATTTTTCATAAGCATATCATTTACAAAAGAAGAAATGTCTTTATTCTCTATATCTAGTCCATACTTCAACCTGAGCTCCTCCTTATATATTTTTTGCCCATCTGCCTTCCTGAATGTATATACGAAAAATCTGGCAGGAGATATAATTTCCTAAATAATAAAAAATTTGAGTCTCTATATATTACTCAAAAACTAATAAAATGTTCTATTAAACTAAAAAGATACATATTATTTTAAGGTAATACTATGATATTGGAGGTCTCATGAAAAAACTTCTATCACTAATTCTTGTTTTAATTATTTCATCTACTTTTATTGGATGTTCTAATGCTCAGTACATAAATTTAAAGAAAAAGCCATCTAATCATTATTATACCGAAGAAATGTACAAGCTTATTAGTACTGAAAAGTTTAGCATTTCTGCTTTTGATACTGACGTATACAAAGAGCTTCACCCTAAAGAAGAAGATGATAAAATATTACTAGACTTCGTAAAATCTCTAAAAAGCACTAACTTTATAAATAAGCCAGATAACCTTCCTGACAAACCAAAGTTTAAAATGTTTATAAAAACCTCAAAAGATAAGTATGTCATAAATATATATGATGATAATATTATCTCGATATTTCCTTGGGATGGAGTTTTTGAAGAAGATTTTATCAATATGGACAAGGTTCCCCTTGCTTATAGATTGGATTCTTTTTGTAAATATGTTTTTAACAAATAGGATTTTTATTAAAGGCTCCTCTGAGCTATTAGAGGAGCCTTTAATAATGAAAATTTCATTAAGAAGTGATACTGCTTTATACTTTTATATATTAATTTCTCTTACTTAAAAGTTCCTCTTTAATTTCAAAAATTCTTTTTCTCAAAACAGGATGAAATTCATAAGGAGCTATTTCAGCTAATGGTTCTATCACAAACAATCTTTCATGCATCCTAGGATGAGGAATAACTATTGCTTCCTCAGAGGATATTATGTCATCGTAAAGAAGTACATCTAGATCTATAGTTCTAGGTCCCCACTTTATTATTCTTTCTCTCTTCAATTCTTTTTCTACTTCTAGAAGGTAATTTATCAGTTCTATAGGAGAAAGTATTGTTGATATTTCAGCCACTCCATTCAAGAACTTATCTTGACTTTCATAGCCCCATGGTTCGGTAGTTATAAAGTTAGATACCTTGATTACCTTAGTGTGTTTCGACTCTTTAAGCTTATCTATAGCTGCTGTCAGATTAGAGTTTTTGTCCCCCATATTTGATCCTAGTGCTATAAATACCTTATGCCATTGCCTATATATTTCAATAGCAGCATATTCAAGATGTTTTCCAATAGGTGCCCACGGCTTCTTTATCATTACTTTTACAGCTTTCAAGATATCATACTCTTTTAATATAAACTCTGCAGTTTTCTCAGCAGCGGTTTCTATTAGATCATAACTTTCTCTTTGAAATTCTTTTTCAAGCTTATGACAAAGCTCTCCGTAATGAACTGATTTAGTTAAATCACCAGTTATTGCAGCTTCTCTTGCATCAAAGAAAAGTTCTAATGATATTACAAATTTTTGACCTAAGGTCTTTTCTTCTCCAAAGACACCATGCTTTGCAAATATCTCTAGATTTTCAATATAAAGTTTATCCAAAATAATTCCCCCTAAAGCTAACCTCTTACAATAGCATCAGTCATAACTGCTGCTCTTTTGTTTTCTTTAACATCGTGTACTCTAACAAAATCATATTTTTTCATTATACCTATAACTGTTGTAGCCACAGTTCCTTCTACTCGTTCATTGGTCGGTAGATTTAGAGTATTTCCTATCATTGATTTTCTTGAAGTTCCTAAAAGCATTGGATAACCTAACACATTAAGTTTTTCCAAGTTATTCATCACATATAGGTTTTGCTCATAGGTCTTTCCGAAGCCTATTCCTGGATCAAGGATTATATTATCTCTTTTAACCCCTGCCTCAAGGGCTATATCTATAGACTCTTTAAGCTCTTTTATCATATCTTCTATTATATTTTCATAGTCAGTATTATCCCTGTTGTGCATAAGACAACAAGGCACCTCATATTTTGCTGCAACCTTAGCAATATATGGATCCTTCTTAAATCCACAAACATCATTGATTAGGTTCGCTCCAGCTTTAATAGCTTCTTCTGCTACCTTTCCCTTATAGGTATCTATAGAAATAGGCACATCAAATCTTTGTCTTATAGCTTTAATAATAGGTATAACTCTTTTTAATTCTTCCTCTTCTCCAACAGGCTCATGATTAGGTCTTGTAGACTCTCCACCTATATCAATTATATCTGCTCCTTGGTCAAGCATTAACTTAGCATGCTCTATAGCATTATCGTTGCAATTAAACTTTCCTCCATCAGAAAACGAATCTGGTGTCAAGTTTAATATTCCCATTATATAAGTCCTCTTACCCAAGACAAATTCTTTACTTCCTATGTACATACTTTACTCCTTTATGCAGAAAATATCTTAATTAAACTACAAAACAGTAGCATTAAGTTATGTTTAATATGTTATTTTCATATTTCTTTTTTCTTCATTCCAGTTACATAAAAGTGTTGCTTTGCAATTATAGCAATCTCTTGAAAGCTTGTCACTTCTATAAAATATCTTATTAAAATTATTTTCATCTGAATTTCTATGTTTAATTATAGCTTCTAATACTATGTTTTGCTCTCTCTCATCAAAGCCAGCTTCTTTTAAAAGCTCCTCAGCTATTTTATAGGAAGCTTCATGATGTGGTGTACCATCTTCATACTGCTTAAATCTTCCTATATCATGGAGCAATGCTGTAGCATAAACTATTTCCTTGGAAATATCTAGCTTTTCTTCTAAAACCATTATATTCGCTATTCTTGCTACATCTAAAAAATGGTCTAAATCATGCTTACAAAATATTCTATCAGCCTCATAGGTTCTAATCTTAGTTAAACATTCATTATATTTCAAGCTTTTTAGTATATAATTTACTTTATCCATAATATCACCATAGTTTCTTAATAATAAAAAATTTGCTAAAGCGATCTTCTTTATTGAATTATTTTACGCATCTGCCTTTTCTAAACCTATGTAAAAAATTTCTGGCAGGCGATATGCTTTTTCAAAAAATAATGAAGAGATTTATTTAAAGCCTTATAAGAGTTAAAACTTCATTCTTCAATTCATTATTATTAGCAAAATCTCCTCTATATGTAGTTGTAACAGTACAACTGCCAGCTTTCTTTATCCCTCTCATACTCATGCACATGTGCTCTGCTTCTATAACCACCATAACTCCACTTGCATCTAGGAATTTCATTATAGCATCAGCTATTTCCTCTGTGAGTCTCTCCTGAAGCTGAGGTTTCTTAGCATAAACATCTACAGTTCTCGCTAACTTAGATAACCCTGTGACCTTGCCATTTGGTATATAAGCTATATGAACTTTACCATAGAAGGGTAAAAAATGATGTTCACACATAGAATAAAAATTAATATCCTTCTCTAATACTAAATCATTTCCTTCCACAGTAAATTGTTTTGAAAGATATTCTTTAGCATCCTTCCCAATACCTGAAAAAATCTCTTCATACATCCTAGCTATTCTGTCAGGAGTTTCTACTAGGCCTTCTCTATTTACATCTTCGCCTATAGCTTCTATTATCATCCTTGCAGCTTGCTTTATCTTTTCTTTGTCTACCATCATTTCCTCCTGCAACGTACTCAATAAAATTATTTTAACTTCTTCATAAATGTATGTTAAAATCATTATATCAAAAAATACCGATATAGATGTACCACTTCATAATAAAATTTATATTATCAAACTCTCCTCTCAAAACCCAGAGGAGTTTTGATAATTGATTTCGGACTGAAGTGTTACATCTTTAGATGTACCACTTCATAATAAAATTTATATTATCAAATTCTCCTCTAAGAACCCAGAGGAGTTTTGATAATGAATTTCGGATTGAAGTGTTACATCTTAAAATATATGGTTTTGAAAGGAATGATACTCTTTTGAATATAAAAGCAGAATTTCACTGTCATACAACTTCTTCTGACGGAAAAATGTCTCCCACAGAAGTTGTACAACGTGCAAGTATAAAAGGAATACAATTCTTAGCTATCACAGATCATGACAACACTGAAGGAATTGAGGCGGCAATTGAAGCTTCAAAGACTTATGGCATTAATATAATACCTGGTATAGAGCTTTCCTGCAACCACAATAAAGAAAGCGTCCATGTGTTAGGATATTTTAGAGATGCTTCTTATAAAGATGAGAGTTTACAAAAGTTTTTAAGAAACCTTAAGAATTCTAGAGTGGAAAGAGCTAAAAGCATAGTAGATAAATTAAAAACTTATTTTGATATTGAACTAGATTATGAAAAAGTTCTAGCAAAAGGTGAAGGAGTAGTGGCCCGTCCTCACATTGCTCAAAGCATAATAGATGCAGGTTATGATTACTCCTGGGAATATATATTTGATAAAATAATAGGTAATGATTGTCCTGCATACGTGCCTAATAAAATAATAACTGTTGAAGAAGGAGTAGCTCTTTTAAAGAAGTACAATGCTGTTGTAGTACTTGCTCATCCGGTTCTTCTAAAGAAAAACACTCCTGAGGATTTAATAAAGTTTGGTTTTGACGGTTTAGAAGCCATATACTTTATGAATTTTAAAAAAGATGAGGATCGCTTGATAAGTTTATGTAGAAATAAATCACTTCTTTTCACCTGTGGTTCTGACTTCCACGGTATTACTGAAGGTGATAATAAACATGGAGATATCGGTGATATGTCTATTGACACAGCTGACTTTAACAATTTCATGAATTCTTACAATAAAGACTACTGTATATATTAGCAAGCTATACCAAACTTCTGATATTACTAGGTTTATGGAACTTAAAAATTGTATTTTTTGTTTTGCAGTAAAAAGTTTCTATGCAATAAAACGGAGATTCCTATACTTGAGGAATCTCCTATATTTATCTTATCATGATTATTCTGCTATATTGCATCATTAATTATGGCAATGTTTAATAATATTGTTAAAATTAAGTGGTTATGAAGGTGATGCTATATGAGCGAGCAATTAGTGCAAGCTCATCTAAGCATCGGATGACTGACCACTTAATTTCAGCAAGGCACTTTAACAGAACCTTAATTATTTTTTCTCTTCATTTTCTCTTGATATGGTAGCCTGAGTAATTTCATCATAGGCTTCTTCTGACTTTTCAGCCTTAGCTTTCTTTTTATCATCTAAAAACCACTTTGCAGCAGTTGTTGGATCGTTTAAAATACCAGCCATTACAAGTATAGACAAAATTGCATTTATTATATCCTTATAATTAGAAGGAAGTATATCTAATCCAAAGCCCTGCAAAACCATAGGGATTAATGCAGCTATTGCTACCCATAAACCGTAATTTCTAAATCTTGATTTGTCCATAACTTCCCCTCCTTCATCTGTTATACTTCATTATATTCAAAATACAAATTATTGTGTATTTCATTATAATTTTACGATGGATTTTGCCATCATAAGGATTCTTGACAGTAAAAAAGACACAGACAATCTTAAAGATCATCTATGTCTCTTATCATTGTATCTATATCTTCAATTACTTTCTATATTTATCAGTAAATCGGCATTAAGCTTCTAGCAAGAATGCTTCATAACCTCTTACAGCTTCATAGATATCTGCTTTAGATGCAACTTCCCAAGGCGCATGCATATTTTGAAGTGCTATACCACAGTCAATTACTTCCATATTGTACTCTGCAAGTATATAGGCAATTGTACCACCGCCGCCTTGATCTACTTTTCCTAATTCTGCTGTCTGCCAAGCTACATTATGCTTATCCATAATAGCTCTTATTTGTGCTATAAACTCTGGATTGGCATCATTGCAACCACCTTTACCTCTTGAACCAGTATATTTATTAAATACTACTCCTTTACCAAAGAAAGCAGAATTCTTCTTTTCCATTACTGCAGGGTAGTTAGGATCAAAAGCTGCACTAACGTCAGAAGAAAGCATCTTTGAATTAGTTAAGCATCTTCTAAGCTTAAGCTCGCTATAATCTCCTACTCTATCCATAACTTCTGCTACTATGTTTTCAAAGAATTTTGAGTGCATTCCAGTAGCACCTACACTACCTATCTCTTCTTTGTCTACAAATAAAGCAACACAAGTTTTATCAACTTCTTCTAACTTAACTATTGCTTCAAAAGAAGTAAATGCACAAATTCTATCATCATGTCCATATGCCATTACCATACTTCTATCTAGACCATAATCTCTAGCCTTCCCTGCTGGAACTATTTCAAGCTCTGCTGAAACAAAATCCTCTTCTGTTATATCGTACTTTTCATTAAGTATAACAAGTATATTTTCTTTTACTTTTTCCTTAGCATCTTTATCTTTTATAGGTCTGCTTCCAACTAAAAGATTGAGATCCTCTCCCTCAACAACTTTGTCCCCTTTTTTACCTAATTGATCAGCGGACAAATGTATAAGTAAATCAGATATTCCAACCACTGGATCATTATCATCCTCACCTATAACTACATCTACAACAGTACCATCTTTCTTTACAACTACTCCATGTATAGCTAGAGGAATTGCTACCCATTGATACTTTTTAACTCCACCGTAATAATGAGTTTCTAAAAGGGCTAAATCTGTATCCTCATAAAGTGGGTTTTGCTTTACATCAAGTCTAGGTGAATCTACATGTGCACCTAGTATGGTAAGACCTTTTTCTAAAGGCTCTTTTCCTATAACAAACATTGCTAAAGTTTTGCCCATATTGTTAGCATAAACCTTATCACCAGCTTTTAGTGTTTCACCTTTTGATATAATTTCTTTTATATCTCTATAGCCTTTTTCTTCAGCCATTCTTATAAATTCTGTAACACATTCTCTTTCAGTTTTGCACTTAGACATAAAATTCTTATATCTTTCACTCACTTCAAAAACCTTAGTAACATCTTCATCTGAATATTTATCCCAAGCATTTGGGAACTCTCTAGTAAGTACTTTTTTAGTCATTCTAACCTCTCCTCATATATCTATAAAAATCGCTAATACGACCTTCACTAGTATTTTTTGCAATGTCTAAATCAACTCTTGCAATTCTAATTTTTTACGTCCTATTATCATAGTATATGTCTCTTTTATATTATTATAGAATATAGTTATTTAGATATCAAAAACTTAATACACGTAAATACACATAAAGTCTTATTTCAGATATATTCATATATATCTTTAGTAAACTTTAGCAATATACTATAAATACTTTTTCCACTTAAATATCCCCATAAGTATTACCACAAGAAAAGCCATGGTACCAATCAATCCTTCAAAAGCATATTTCTCATATTTAAAAGGTATATGTTCGAAACTCATTCCAAAAATTGCAGTTATAAGTTGTAAAGGTAAGAAAACTGCAGTTATTATAGTAAATACCTTCATAAGATCATTAGTCCTATTGGCAATCTCTGCTTCATAGGCTTCCCTTACCATTGCAAGGTCCTGTCCTAAACTTTCCATCGATGACAATAACTTTTCTATCTTATCATTTAAATTCTTAAATAAGTACATTTTCTCTTCTTCAATCACATTATTTTCGTTTAATAGAAGTGCATCACCTATGTAGCGAAGTGGATTCAACAGTTTTCTTAACTTATAGCTTTCTCTTCTCAAGGAAACAATTTTATTTATATGCTTCGATTTAGGAGACTTTAATATATCTAACTCTATTTTATCAGCTTCTGTTTCTAAATCTGCTATAATGTTATAATTATTTATTATAAGCCTATCAAGAATATAATACAATATTATGTAAGGTTTACAAATTTCTTTTAATATAAAACAGTTCTTATCTCTTCCTATATCCTCTAAAAGCTTAGATATAAGTTCTACTTCATTTTTATAAACAGTAATGATAAAGCTTTTACTTAAATAAATATCAATTTCCCTAGGTATTATCTTTAAACTTTCATTGTCTAGTGCGTTAAACACCATAAAGGTATAGTTTTTATAATAATCAATCCTAGGATACTGTCTAAAGTTTTGGCACTCCTCTATAGTTTCCTTAGAAAAAATAACCTCAAGTTCATGTACTTCTTTTTGGTTGCAACAAATCCAATAATAAGATCTCTCAAGTTCCCATTCCTGGACAACATCTAAATTATTACAAATATCATACACAATCATAAATATCACCTTTTTTCAATGATTTATTTATTATGTGCATGATCATGTACTTTTATGTGAATTAGTCAACACCTCTGCTCATTCTGCTCTCTATTACATCAACTGGTGTAGTATCAGACATGAGGTTATATCTATAGTTGGCTGCCGCTGCTTCGATTATAACAGCAATATTTCTACCTGGTCTTATTGGAACCCTCATCTTTCTTATAGGAACACCTAATATATCCATAAACTCAGCATTTATTCCTAATCTATCGTAGTCTCCATCATCTCTCCAATGCTCTAGATGAATTATTAGCTTTATTTCTTTAGAGGCTAGGACAGAACTTAATCCATAAAGTGCCGAAACATCTATAATTCCCATACCTCTAACCTCTAACATGCCGAAGGTTATATGAGGTGATGTTCCTATTAAGTCTTCGTCTATCTCTTTTATGTCTACAGCATCATCTGTAACCAGTCTGTGACCTCTTTTAATAAGCTCTAAAGCAGTTTCACTCTTACCTATTCCACTTTCACCTGTTATTAAAATACCTATTCCATATACATCTACAAGCACTCCATGAAGTCTAGTTTCAGGAGCCATCTTATCTGCTAAATAAATAGTAGTTTTACTCATAAACTTTGTAGTCATCATGGAAGTTCTAAGAACCCAAGTTTTATTCTTCTGTGCTGCTTTTATCAGTTCTTCATGGGGATCTAGATTTCTAGTAATTACAAGACAACTTACATTAAAGCTAAAAAATTTATTTACTCTTTTCTTTCTTAGATCTACCCCCATATCATCCAAAAAGCTCCACTCAGCTTTTCCAATGACCTGTATCCTTTCAGGCGCAAAGTAATTATAAAATCCAGCTAGCTGAAGTCCAGGTCTATTTATATCGCTAACTGTTATAGGTATATTCTTTTCACCTTCTACTAACACTTCAAATTCGAAATCTTTCACTAATGTTTCAACGGTTACAACGCCCATAAATATCATCCTTTATTAATTTTTAATATTTTTAGGTTTACTAGGTTTGTTTGGTTTAATCGTATTTAATTGAGATTTAAAGTTACTTTTAACTCTGTCTATATAATCTCTTCTTAATTCCTCTTGTTCCTTCTTTTCTTCCTCACTTAAACCTTCTTCTTTACTTTTCTTATATAAAAAATTGATTCTTGCAATTAACTGGTCAATGTTCATTAATATTCTCCTTCTTCAGTTAAATTATCATATTTCGTAATTATGCTAAAAAATTAATTATATGTCTAAAATTTATTTTACCTTTCTCCCATGCATTAATCAACAACAATTCTTTAGACTTAATTCTACATTCTCATATAATTACATTTATGTAAAATTCTACATTTACAGCATTATTACATATATTACCATATGTTACTTTATGCACTTTGTAGTATTTTGATAAGTTTTTATAGCATTAATTGTAAGAATTTGACTTACAAATCTTTTTTACAAACATACAAAATTTGTTATAATAATATTACACTTCGCATAAGTTAATAATTTAAAGAATTTGGAGGATAAATATATGTACTGCTCTAGACTAGAAAAAAGGATTAATAGAAGAAAATTTTTGCTCAACCTATGTCTTAACTTTCTATCCCCTACTAATTTCTTTGTACTGAAATTAAGTGAGAATTGGGACAAGCTAGTTGTAAAGCAGCAAAAGAGTCTTTTAAAGAAGCACATGATAAAAAATAATTTTTTTGAAAAATAGACGTAATATATTTTATAGAAGCATTGCTTAATTAATGTTGGAGTTTTATATGAACATTATATTTTTGGGACATTAAAAGGCCTCTTTAGAAAAATACTAAAGAGGCCTTAGATAATAAATTATTCGATAAAAGAACTATACTATTATAATCCTAACTCATCCATAACATCATCAATATCAATTTTTTTGTCACCTTCGAAGAATACTGCAACAAACTCATTATAACTATAGTTAGAAGAATCTATATCATAAGAAATGAATTGAGTTTCCACACCAAACTCTTCATTCAATTCGTCTACAATATCGGTTACATTGTCAATAGCTGTATCGTTTAAGTATGGTAAGAAAAATTCAGAGTACCACTCTGCACTTTCTTCTTCGTAGTCACTTTCTTCATTTGAATATGCTTTCGCTCCATCTAATTCAACATCATCGAAATCATAGAAAAATCTTAATACAAGACCTTCTTTGTATTCAATCTCTTGAATATCTGACAGTTCATTTTCATTTAAAAACTTAATAATTCCTGACTTATTCACCTTTGCACCTCCATTAATATAATAGTTTTTTGTATTCTTTCTTTACTGCTTCAAATTCATTATCGTCTTCTACAAGATTATATTCTTCTTTTCCTTCTACTTCATCAACTCTAAAGACAAATGCATCTTCTTCATCAGCACCTTCTTCAAGAGGTGACAATATTAAATATTCCTGTTCTTCTAAAAATATTCTCGCAACTGCTTCAAAATCAACTTTATTTCCGTTTTCATCTCTGAAAGACATTATTTCTTTTTCATCTAAATCGCTCATAAAAAATCTCCTTATACTAATAAGTTTATATATAAATTATTATTGCTTCAACTTAAATATCTATTCTTAATAACACTACTACCTATGTATTACCTACATCTTAAATATATCTTCAGAACTCCTGTAATTTATATAAAGATGCTTCGAATTTATATATTTAGGAGATATCTAATAATATTTTTGAAATTAAGTGGTTCTGAAGGAGATGCTATATGAGCGAGCAACTAGCGTAAGCTCATCTAAGCATCGGATGACTAACCACTTAATTTCAGTACATATTTAGATATCACCTAAACAAACTGTACCACTTCAATCTGAAAATATTAATTTCATTATGAAGTGGTACATATAAAAAGTTCCTGGATTGAAACTTAATTTCTACTTGTTCGAAAATCCCGGGTTCTATCGATTTTCTCACATGTATAAATTAATAGTTGAGTTAGGAACTCTATATATAGTTCCTAAACCAAACTCATAAAGCTTTCAACAAATTGGTCTGCATTTTTAAAGTCTTCTTCTGATGGTACAAAATTAACCTTAAGTCCATCTATAGTTTTTAGCTTTAGACTCTTAAGTCTTTCTGTAAGCATTGGTACACCTTCACCACTCCATCCAAATGAACCAAAAGCAGCAGCAGGCTTTGCTCTGTTAACAATTGGATTAACTAGAGATAAAAGATCCCATGATGGCTTAACTGCATCTTGATTTATTGTTGGTGATCCTATAAGGAAAGCTGAACTGTTATCTATTAACTCTGCAGCTTTTTCTAAGGACATAGAAGTTATCTCATGGACTTCTACTCTTACTCCCTTTTCACCAATCTTTTCTGTTACATATTTAGCAATAGCTTCTGTATTTCCATAAGCTGATATGTAGAACACTTGTACATTTTTCTCAACTGGTGCTACAGTTGCCCATTCATCATAAAGTTTCAAATATTTGCTTGCATCTGAAACATGTAATGGCCCATGGCTTGGTGCTATTATATCAATCTTAAGTCCATCTATCTTAGCTAATCCTTGCTTTACGAACTTCTTAAATGGCCCCATTATCACTTCAAAATAATACTTCATCTCTTCAAAGTAGTCATCAGAAAAGCTATCTGTTATATTTCCTTCTGGGCAATAGTGGCATCCTGTAAAGTCACAAGTAAATAGAAGCGCTTTTTCTTCTACATAAGTGAATATTGTATCTGGCCAGTGTAGATTAGGAGCTGATATAAACTTTAGAGTTGTGTTTCCTAAGCTTAAGTCTTCCTTTGCTTCAATAGCTTCAAATGGTCTATTCACTATATTCTTAAGATAGTTAATAGCTGCTCTTGAACCAACTACCTTTGCTTCTGGATAATCTTCCATTAATCTTATCACAGATCCGCTATGATCTAATTCTGTATGTTGAACTACTATATAGTCTATAGCTTTATCGCCGATTACTGCTTTTATGTTACTTTTAAACTCTTCATAAAATCCATTTTTTACGCTGTCAACTACAGCTATCTTATCATCTTCTATTAAATAGGCATTATAGGTTGTACCTTTTTTGGTTTCCATTATGATATCAAATACTCTTAATTCAGCGTCTTTAACACCAACCCAATATATATTATCTTTGATCTTTTCTGTACTCATTTTACTACCTCCAAACATATAATGAAAATTTTCTAAAGAATAAAATAAAAACCACATAAATTGTACCATAGCCACTTGTATTTTACAATCTTATCCATATTATCCCTTTTACTAAACCTACTTTAAAGTTATACCACATCGGTACAAAATCTACTTTCAAAGTTCTTTGGTTTCATAGAAAATTTTGAAACTATAAATTTTATTATGAAATGATACAGCCTTATGGTTACAACTTCAACTATTAAGTTATGCATGCCGTAAAAATCCCCAGTACCCACGATTTCCGAACATGCATAACTTAAGTTTTCATAAAGGTTACCTATATGCAAAGTTCTTAGCTCACCTAATGATTTATACATTTCCAAAAATCCATAGAATCCTGGATTTTCAAACAAGTATTAATTAAGCATATAAACTCTTTTATTATTCTAACAGATTACTAACATTGCCATTATAGAACACATATTGATAATGAAGGGCTCTTGTCAAAACTACATACAGCAGCTTTTTATTAAGTTCACTATCTCCATAAATTTCATCATTACAGTTAAACACTATGGAACAGTCAAACTCTAAACCTTTCGTAAGATAAGATGGTATTATTATCTTATCAAGCTTTATATTCTTATCAGCTTCTTTGATAAGCGTCCATTGATGTTTAGAGTTTTTCTTCATTATGTCTCTAATCTTTTTACACTCTTCAAAAGTACGGCCTATTATAGCAACGCTGTTCTTACCACTTTCTAAAACTTTTTCTACAATAGCATCTGCTTGCTGTGCAAACTCTTTATTATCTTCATATTGTATTACCTTTGGTTCCTCCCCATGCCTTAATACTGGAGTGGCAGGCTTCAAATTATTTTTTTGTTTTTTAAGCACCTTATTTGCAAAATTTATTATTTCAATAGTGGATCTATAGCTTTGAGTCAATGGTATATAGCTGCACTCACCATTAAATACGTCTTCGATTAATTTTTCCCATTGATCAATTCCCTTATAATAATATATACCTTGACCTATATCTCCTACTATAGTCATAGAATTGCCTAGCGCAAGCATTGAAGCTACGCACATCTGAAGTGGCGAATAGTCCTGAGCTTCGTCTATAACTATATGCTTATACTTTTTATCTTCTGGAACTCCTTCGACCATCAATTTTAGATAAAGCATAGCAGCAATATCATCACTATCTAAGACTCCCTCTTCATCATCCTTTTGAAGCTTATCACTAATATAATCCCAAAGTTTTTTAGGTACAACACTATCTGTCAACTCATCAAATAATCCCTCTTCAGTAAATAGTCTTCTATATAAATCTTTTGTATCAATTCCCTTCCAATTATCAAAATAAGCATCAAATTCACTTCTGCCCTCTGTTCTGATCTTATTTTTAAATTTATCCCTTTCGTCATAGATCTCTATGAGCTTTTCTCTTCTTTCTTGGCAATCATCCATCTGCTTTTTTATTCTTGATATTTGATACTCATACTGAAAATCTATCTTTTCAATAACCTTCATCAGCTTTTCGTTTAACTTCAATAGAAAATATCTCTTAATTTCGTCTTTTCTCCTATTGATAGGCATATGCTTCATATCTTTTACATACAACCTTTTAATTTCTTTCTCTTCAAACACAGTAAAGCCCTGAATCTTTATATCTTTAATATCTGCTGATTCTCTCTCTAGTATTAAAAGGAACCTATCCAAGATTGCCTTAAACACCATGGAACCTTTTACTTTACTAGAATTAGTTATATATTTAACTTCCTCTGTATCTTCACTTTCTAACACTTGTTGAAGCTTTTTATCTTTAGAATATACCTTTCCCTTTAGCTTTAAAAAGTCTTGTGCAAAATCTTCAAAAGTTTTTTGAAGCACTTCACCTACTCCCAAAGTAGGTAAAACTTCAGATATATAGTCCAAGAAAAGCTTATTAGGAGCTATAACCAATATATCCTGACCGCTTAGCTTATCCTTATATCTATAAAGCAGATATGCCAGCCTGTGAAGGGCCACAGTAGTCTTTCCTGATCCAGCTGAACCTTGAACTATTATAGGAGCGTTTTTTTCCGCTCTGATTATATCATTCTGCTCTTTTTGTATGGTAGCAACTACTTCCTTAAGCTTCCTACCAGTGCTTTGCTCCAAATTAATTTTTAAGAATTCATCTATTAAAGCATTATCTCCACTGTCATCCATAGCATTCTTAAGTATAATTTCGTTAATTCCCTCATCAAAGATATCTTTTATATCTCCATCCTCAAAGAGAAATTTTCTTTTTAAAGAAAGGTTCCCTTGTATTACTCCTGCAGGTGCTCTATAATAGGCATCTCCTTGAGTTCCACTATAGTATAAATCAGCTATAGGAGCTCTCCAGTCAATAACTAATTCCTCACCCTTAGTCATATCCCCTAATCCAAACTTACCTATGTAGAATACCTCTTCCTTTTTTCTGTATTCTCTAAAATCAATTCTAGCAAAGTATGGTTGCTCTATAGATTCTCTATACTTTTCAACATTTTTATGAACAATATTATATATCTTCTCTTCAGTCTCTAGCTCTTCATTGTATTTTCCCTTAGACGCCTTTTTTAGCTTTCCTATCTTATCTAAAAGTTTTTGTTCTTCCTCGCCCTGTACAGAAGCAGCATCTTCTAGCCACTGTTTAGTTTCTCTAAGATGTCCCTTCTCATAATTTAATTCCTCTTCTTTAATCATATCTTCACCACCTTTGGTCTCTAAATAAAAATTATATTAATTTTATACAATTGTTGTCAATAAACATATGGTGTTTTTCATATAATTTAATGTGAATTTATGTTTTTAGTGAAAATTAAGTTTATTAAAGATGTACAACTGCAATCCTAAAACTGTTTTCATCCTCCCATAATTTGAGGTTTTGAAAATATAGCTTTAATTATGAAGTGGTACATCCATAACAAATGGAATGAGGTGAGTTTATGAAAATAATGGTTTTAGGCTCTAGCGGTAATATAGGAAACTATCTATCTAACTATTTAAAGAAACAACATCAAGTCATAGCCCTAGATAAAGATAATTTGGATATAACTGATAAAGACTTAGTTCTTCAACAAGTACAATCGTATTCACCTGACGTAGTTATACAAGCTGCTGGATTGTCAGACATAGACTTTTGCGAAAACCACGAGACTGAATCTTATACCGTAAATACTCTAGGAACACTAAACGTAGCTTATGCTTGTAATAGCCTATCAATTCCTATTGTATACATTTCTTCTGCTTATGTTTACGGAGGTGAAAAGCACTCTCCATACTTTGAAACCGATAAATGTACTCCAATAAATATATATGGCAAGTCTAAGCTAGCGGCAGAAAAGCTTATTCGTACCATATGTAGTAAATATTTTATAATAAGAACCTCTTGGTGCTTTGGAGGAAATGACTGCTATATAAAAAAAGCTTTATCTCAGTCTAATACACCTATATTTTTAATATCCAACGCTGTTATAAATCCAACTTATATTGAAGATCTATGTAGTTCTGTTTCTCAAATTATAGCCTCTGACTTTTACGGAGTGTACAATTGCGTAAATGAAGGTGCTGTTTCAAAGGTTGATGTTATTAAATATGTATTTGAGTATTTTAATCTTCAAAAGAATGTTTTACCTCTTGCTACTGAGGCCATAACCAATATAGCTCCAAGACCAAGCTATACTGCTATGAATACCTGTCTTTTATATAACTGTTTCAATATAAAGATGCCTTCATGGCAAGATAGTGTAAAAAACTACTTAGGTACAATATCAATTAAATAAAGTAAAAGGCCACCTTGTTAGGTGACCTTTTACTTATCTTAAATTATCTATCAGTAGATCCTGCCAAGACCTTTCTAAAATCTTTTCTAGTAGCCTTTGATATGGCTTCAACTAATACGTATGTTATAGTACCATCAACGAAATGGTGGATTAAAGTACCTATAAAAACAGTAATTAGTATTCCCTTGAAATTAAAACCTGGAAAAGGCATAACTGCAAGTGATTCTAATGTAGCGTGAATTGGAGAAGTAAATGCTACTGTTTTTCCATAAGAAACACCTTTCTTAATCATAAGTGCTCCAGCAAGTCCAACAAATACATGCATAAAAGCTCTTAAAACTACCCATATAGGTTTTCCTGCTATAAAGAATCCAATTGCATTACAGATACCAACTGCAATTGCTGCAAAAGGCGATACAAACATACTTAGAAAAATAGGAACATGAGCTCCTAAAGTTGCTGTAAATGGTCCTAGAGTTATTGATGCGAAGCCAAAGGTAATAGGTATTAATATAGCTAGTGCTGCAAGTACTGCAATATAAGTTAAATTCTTAGTTTTATTCATAGTAATTCATCTCCCTTTAGTGTATATACATCAGTATACAATAATAATAAGCATCAGTAAATAATTTATTTTACTATAAATGTATAGCTGTGCTTCTTCATAATAAAATTTATATTTTCAAATTAAAATGGTATATCTTTAATAACATTTATAAAACCAAGTTCTTAAGCACTTAAGTATAAATCTTTACTTTTTGATTAAACTATGAAATGAATATAACTTTATATATAGTATCTTCTAGTATCAATATAAATATTAGAGCTGAACGTAGAAAATTTATGGATTGTATATAAAGATGTTCCACCTATTTTTAAGATCTATTATATAAAGGAGTGATGATGCATATGTCTATTCAAGCTCCACCAAAAGAAATAGTGATAGAATTAAACCGTGTATTAAAAGGAACTCAAATGGGCCTTGAAGCCTTTGAAAATCTTCAAAAAAAAGCAAAAGATAATAGTTTAAAACAAATTTTCTTACAAGTTCAAGCTACCTACCTAATGCATAGCAATATACTAAAAGAAAGAATTAATCAACTTGGAGGCGTTCCAAAAGAACAGGTAGGACTTATAGGAACATTATCTCAAATATATGAAAACATAAAGAATTTAACTGTTGATTCAGATGAACAAGTTCTTAATGAAGCCTACAAGGCTTGCAAAACCGGTTTTACTATGGGAGATAGATTTATAGAAGATAATGATAACCTAGATTCAACCAGTCGAGAGATCATTGAAAAAATAATTCAAGACAATAAGGATCTTGCTCAGATATTTTTAAACAAAATAAGTCAAAGTAAGTTTTAGCATAATTTCATTTTTACTGTTTCCCATAAATAGCTACTGAAAAGCGCTTATATTCCTAGGTTGAGCTAAGGAAAAACTTAAATTTCTCTATAAAGTAAAAAAATAGGACTCAGCATTTTTGCTAAGTCCTATTTTTCAAACTATTCTTCTTCTTCTTCTTCTTCATCAACAAGCTCATACATTTCAATAGCTTGATCAACGTACATTATTCCATCTAAATGATCTATCTCATGACAGAAGCATCTTGCCAAAAGTCCAGTTGCTTCATACTCAACAACCTTACCTTTTTCGTTAAGAGCCTTAACGCTAACCTTTTTAGGTCTTTCTACTAGTCCCTCATAGCCAACGTAGCTTAAGCACCCCTCATAGCCTTCTTCTTTACCTTCTCTTTTAGTTATCTCTGGATTTATTAAAACAATTGGCTCAGAGCCATCTCTTAAATCTATAAATACCACTCTTTTATTTACTGCTATCTGAGGAGCAGCAAGTCCTACTCCATCTACTGAGTATAAAGTATCCTTTAAATCCTTAACAAGAGCTAATACTTCTCCGTTTATTTCTTTAACAGGTGTTGATATTTTTTTTAAATGCTCATCACCTAATTGAACTATCTTTCTAATTGCCATAAAGGTAACTCCTTTCAAAATCTATCTAAAAACATTATTACACACGGAAGCTAAATACTTCAACTAAAATTTATAGATTCCAAGAAGTCACCAATATTATGACTTTATATAAATGTACCACTTCATATTAAAATTTATATTTCAAATGAAGTGGTAGCACTTTAAATTACAATTACTCCAATTAATTTATACTTATGGAGCCATTCTTTGTTTCCATCATGAACAAGTATTTGCCGCCGTTTATTTCCCCACCTAAGGTGCTATTTCTATTTTTATTATCACCAGAAAGTCCTAAACCATTAGTAATAGAGCCGTTTCTTGAAGAGCAATTAAACTTTGCTGATTGATCCTTAACTATCTTAGTGTTTATACTTCCATAATTGCTATATATAGTTACATCTCCCTCTATAGGCTTATTACAATCAACTTTAATCGTACCATTGTTAGCTTCAACATTTAGTCCCTTTGAAGGATTGATAAGAGTCACATCTCCATATTTGCTAGTAACCTTAGCAAATCCACCTATATTCTTTCCTGTAAAAGCTCCATTTGACCCTTTGAAGTCTATATCATCAATTATGTTTTCTGCATTGGTAGCCCCATAAGCATTTGAAGCGGTAATTTTTCCTTTTATATTAAAGAGGTTAATATCACCATTATTGCAGCTTAGTTGAAGATTTCCTTCTAGAGTATCTATCTTAACTGATCCATACTTATTAGTTATTTCTGTATTTCCTTTAACATTTGTTATATTAGTACTACCATTGGATTGACTACTCTTGCCATCACTAGATATGTTTGATATTGACACATCGCCATACGCACTTTCAACATCATATCTTACTGAAGCAGGAAGTTTTATTGTATAATCAACTTTTCTTACAGCTCCATCTTTTCCAGATTGATTGCTTGTACTTACTACTAAGTCCTCGCCATCTGCAAACTGAATTGCCTGCTTTTGCAGATCACTAATAGTCGACTCATCATTATATGCTATGACTATATTAGCCTCAACCTGTATCTTATCACTATCACTTTTATCGATTGAAACTTTCCCTTGTTTGTTTTCTATAGTTATTGACTTCTTTCCTTGAAACTCCATTTTATTAGACACAGTCTTTTCATTACTATAAGAGTTAAAGGATAATCCATCCCAATTTAGAAATGCACCTTTATTTCTTGCAGCAAAGCTTATTCCACTACCAACAAATACGAAAATTACTATTAGTACAGCTATAAAAACGCTCTTACCATCAACAGTTACTGTTATATTGGAGTTTCCTGCTAAGAATGCACCTACTACTAATTCTATCCCTAGACATATTATTAAAACGGGCCACCATTTTTCTAACATCTCAAAATAGTAAAGACTTTGTATCCTTGCAATTATAAGCAGTACCCCTAGTAAAATAAGTCCAATACCTGCAGAAAGCCTTCCAATCTTCCATTGTTTCATAATTAATCCTCCCTGCTGATATCCTTTGGTTTTCCCATAAATAACATCTTAATACCAAAGCCTATTAATACTACAGAAGATAAAATAACTTTAGTATAATCTCTTATCATGTACTCAATTCTAGTGTCTACAAACTGACCTAAGAATCTGTTGCCAAGAGTAATAATACCTGCTGCTATGAATATAAATCCAAGAATCTTTACCCAATTCTCAAACCACTTACCTGAAAAGTTTATTTCTGCAATACCGTTTGTTGCTCTTACATTCATCAAATCAAGAATGGAATAAATTATTACTGCTGGCACTCCAATTTTTAATATATCGATATTTACTAAGGATGAAATAACATAAATTACTAAAAACACACAAAATAATTTCTGTCCTTTCTCTTTTTCCCCTAGATAAAGTTGACCTAAACCTGGAAGTACTGAAAGCATATATGCTATAAGCTTTCTATCTGCCTCAATATTATTTTCGTCAGCTAAATTGATCATTCCTTTGTTTATCTTATCAGCATTGATCATACAATCTAGTATGTTAAATGCCCATAATATAGGTATTGCAGCATTAAATACCCTGCCATAGTCGCCTATCATGTCATAGGATCTATCCAAGAAGCCTACTGTAAATAGATAAGATAATAAACCTCCTAGAAAAATTAAACCTCTATTATTTTCTCCTAAGTATATGTGTCCAAGTCCTGGGATAAATGAAAGAAAAAATGCCTTTGTTTTACTTTTCATTTGATAATTCCTCCTATCAAAGCTTATACTCCTATAATAAATATAAAAACTTAAGATTATAGTTAATAAATTCTTAACTTTTTCTTAATCCTTATTTTAATTTAAAATATAGCAGAAACAAATATATATATACTAAATTTTACCATAAATCTTATATTTAAACCAATGCCTCAAAATTATGCTCTGTTAAAGTGACCTGTTGAAATTAAGTTACTAGTCATCCGATGCTTTAATTATAGATATATCACTTCGTAATAAATGTACATTTTAAATTAATTAACCAAAACCTGTAAGTTTTTTTCAAAATAGTTTAAGTATCGAAGCGACCCATCTGTTTATCTATAGCTTATGCAAAGAATTAATATAATTTTGCCAGATTTAAGTATAAATAAAAAATTATAATTTCCTGTACAAAAAAAGCAGCTAGGCCTGCTATTGCACAAGTCTAACTACTTATAAATTACATATGTGGAGTTATTTCTTCTCTTTGAATTCTTTTTAGGTCTTTTAATCTTAGTCTAGTTTCATCCATGATTTTATCCCAGGACTCACCATCTATAATCATCTTTTTAGCAACTTCATATGCATGATCTTTCTCGCTAACTCCCATGACTTACCCTCCTTATTAATTAAATAACCCTATCTCTGAATTTATATCCTTCACTACTAATGATAAATAATTTAAATTCTTGGCTATTTTTTAGATGTTGTTTGGATTAAGAGTTATATTGAAAATGTATAAACACTTAATTTAAACACTGAACCTTTAATATCATCTAAGTTTTTAATAGATATTCTAAAGTTATAGGTATTTGGGATATATTTATTTTGCTTTATATAGAGGGATCATATTCGTTGAAATTATTGTTAAGGTTGCTTGTATTATAGAAGTTCCTCTTAGTATTAAAGTTTATATTATCAAATTCTCCTCTCAGAACATAGAGGAGTTTTAAAAATAGATTTATGATTGAAGTAGTACATCTCTCTATATAGCCTCTTTATTAATGTGATTAATTAATGAAGAAATGCTTGTAGTTATTTTATTTGCTATATATGGATTATTCATTGTATAAAGATGAATGCCATTTACTCCACTAGAAACTAGATCAACAATTTGTTCTGTAGCATAAGCAATTCCTGCATCTCTTAAGGCTTCTGGATTATATTCATATTTATCCATTATTTTTATAAACTTTTCTGGGAGATATGCGCCTGATAAAGATGCAATTCTCTCTATTTGCTTCTTATTAGTAACTGGCATAATACCAGCTTGTATAGGCACATTTATACCCTTTTTATAGGCTTTGTCTAAGAAATTATAATAAAGACTATTATCAAAAAACAATTGAGATATTAAGAAATCTGCTCCTGCATCAACTTTGTTTTTTAAATGCATTATATCTTTATCTATATTATCACTTTGTATATGTCCTTCAGGATAACAGGCTGCTCCCAAACATACATTTCCTCTTTCCTTTAAGTATTCTATAAGCTGATATGCATACTTATAGCTGTCCTCAAGATTTTGTTCTCCATTTACATCTCCTCTAAGTGCTAATATATTTTTCACGTTATTTTTATTCAAACTATCTACAATCTTAGTTATCTTTTCTTCGTCAGAGTTTATACAAGTAAGATGAGCCAGAGCTTCTATACCATACTTATTTTTAACTAAAGAACTCAACTCGCAGGTCCTATTATTGTTTACACTGCCACCAGCACCGTAAGTTACACTTATGTAATCTGGATTTAGAATCGCTAACTCCTCAATAGTCTTGTACACCGTATCAATTGGTGATGTTAATTTTGGAGGGAATATTTCAAAAGAGTATACTAATCTTTTCTGTTTAAATAAATCTTTTATAAACATATATAATCTTCCTTTTCAATATTATTTAATAAATTTTCTTTTTTATTCTTTCTTCTTTATGCACTTTTAGTCCATAGAATCATACTTATCCAAAACTTTATCCAAGATAAATCTCCTAGAAAAAGACAAGTTTTTTTATTATAATTTTCCCACAGTTTTATATTTGATGATGGATTATTCAAAAATAAAAAAACCTAGAGAATATACCTCTAGGTTAAATCCAAAGTATATCCTATCTTCCAGTAAAAACTGCAGGATTTAGCACCTTTATATTTCTAGCTTCTATAGTCTGATAGCTTATATATTCTATATATACAATATAAAATATGTAAGCTAAGTCTATCAAAAAACCTGTATATAAGGTTGCCGGGTTTCATAGGGCCAGTCCCTCCACCACTCTTGATAAGAATGAATATTCAGTTTTAATTACTTTATTATATATTATTAATAAATTTATGTAAATGACTTTGTTATAAGTATCCGTAAAAGTCATATCTAACTACAAAAAGCTTTATTGATATTCCTATTATTATAATACTATATTTTATTTATTTTATACCTAGTATATTAATTTATAATTCCCTACGAAAAAGACAAACTTTTTCATTATAATTCTGTGAGGACTTTAGGATTCATTGAGGACTCCTCAATGGATAAAAAGATTAACTACATATAACTATAACCTTAACAATAATATTAATATAGAAATAAGACTTAGACATGTACTTATTAAGCATATATATGAAACTACCTGTCTTGTATTCATGCCCTTTTGTTCAAGTCTATAATGTATCTGACTTCTATCAGCTTGATAAACTGGTTTACCTTCTATAAATCTCTTAAATATAACAAATAAATTATCAAATATAGGTACTCCTAAAGCTAAAAATGGTATAAATATAGACATGACTGTAGCTTGCTTAAAGGCACCATCTAAAGCTATTATTGCTAGCGTAAATCCTATAAAGTTAGCTCCAGAATCTCCCATAAATATTCTTGCTGGATGCCTATTGTATTTTAAGAAACCAAGTATTGAACCCACTAAAATTATAGCCATCAAAGCAGAATCTGTTTGGCCTTTTGCCAATGCCACTACAAAAAGTGTTGTGGCTGATATAGCAGATATTCCTCCAGCTACTCCATCCATACCATCAGACCAATTGATAACAGTTGTAACACCAAATATCCAAGTGATAGTAAGTAAATACCTAAGTATAGTTGGCAACTCCACATAACTTCCATTGAAAGGATTTGTTATGCCATTAAAAACTATTCCTGACTTGTATACTAATGTAGCTGCTAACACTTGAATAATTACTCTTGGAAGAATCATGAATTCTTTTCCTCTTGTTTTGTAATAGTCATCTAATAAACCAATGCTTAAAATCATAATAGATGAAATAAACAAATATAAGCTTCCGATTCTATCGTTTTTAACCAGTAAAAAGTATCCTATAAAAAAACCTATGAACATAGCCACTCCGCCGATTATAGGAATAGGCCTATCATGTATTTTCCTCTTGGTAGGTTTATCAGTAAATTCTATTTTTTCAGCAATCTTCATTAAGGATGGAATTATAAGTACTACAATTAAGGAAGATACTATAACTCCTATAATATAATTAAACATTAAAATCTCTCCTTTTATCCTAAGACACAACAATATTATATAATATTCTTAAAGACATTCAAAGAAAATTTGGTTACAAAAAGAAAAAGAAAGGGTCTCATATAGAGCCCCATTTTAATCTATTCTTATCCTTGCCTTCACTCCATTTTCTGATAACCCTTCTTTTAAAGATTTAGACAACTTTCCTAAGATCTGCTTCTTTACTTCTCGCTCCACCTGCTCTCTTACAAAGCTACTATTACCAAGCAAACTAGCAAATCCACCTTTATGTCTTTCTAATATTTCTGAATGATTAAGTATATCTATATCTATAACAATCCTCATCACCGTTACTCCTATCACATAATATCTATATATGATATGAGAATATTTAATTTATGATTGTTAACTTTATGTAAATGCTTACTTTTTATCATCTTCCATCTTGCATAATACTGAAAAGCCGTGGCAGGATATTGTTCCTTCTCGCTTGTTTTCATACTTAGCAAATAGTTCTCTTGTGATAGTATTAAGCTCATCGAACTCTTCCTTAGTTAAGTATAAAGTTCTTGAGGTAAGAGATATATTAAACTCATCGCTATGCTCTTCTATTCTTGAGCTGAGTGCACCAATTACATCAGTTCTAGAATTTTGATAATAATCACTTACTAAATTAAGAACTTCTGATTTATAGATTTGTTTTGCCTGTTCACCTATATTTTCTCCAACAATCTCAAATCTATCAGCAGTAAGATAATAATATTTTGCAATTATCCCTTTAACTTCTTTTGTTCTAATTAGCTCGACAATACCTGCTTTCTCTAGCTTCTTTATGTGATAATGTACTTTAGCTGGTACTTCTCCTAGTTCATCAGCTATTTCCTTAACAGTTGCAGCATCTCCCCTATTTCTTAACAAAGTAAGTATTCTCAACCTATACGGATCCGAATACGCTTTGATTTGCTCTAAAGTGGTTAATTTAACCTTATCTTTCATTACTTTCACCTCTACTGGTTTATTGTCAATTTTCATCTTTAATTATAAGTTTGTCTGTCACATCTTCATCATGCTTACCATAAAACTTTATGTCTCCTAGACCTAACGCTTTTGATTCATGAAAATCTAAAATGTCTATAAAATAGGCTTCTTTAATATCCTTTTTAAACTGCTTATCATTTATAACTACAGTATAATACTTTGCTATATCTAAAGAATTAATTCCAAAAATTATATACTTTTGATTATTTTTTTCTTCACTAATCTTAAGTGCTCCAAATAGTGACTTACTGGATTCACCTTGCTCCATAGCCTTGGAGTGAAAAGTTGCGCCAGCATCAATAAATCTATTAAAATGCCATTTTTTAAAAGCAAAGAGGTTTGCATCATTAGACCCTTTTTTAGTAAACATTATATATTTATAATTTTCTTGTTCTTTTATTGTTAATATGTTAACATCATATCCAACAGTTTTTTCGATATAACTCTCAAAATCCTGCTCATTATCTTTCAGGCTTGAAGAGTAACCAGAAACACTTGTCCACAATAATACTGCAAAAGTGATGACTATAACTGATACTATAGTGAACAACAAAATCTTTTTAATATCTATTTTCCCCATAGTACTTCTCCTAAAACCTTTTTTTGTATTATACCATATTATTTATATATTATAAACAAATAAATATAGCATTTCTTCAATTTAAACTCATATTATTTTATTGATAAATAAAATTTAATATTTATTATTATGTATGCTTATAATCATAAAACTTTTACTGTATGCCGTACTTTAAAAACATGTATTAATGCTTAACTAGTCAAAAATAGACATATATCACTTTCTAATTCACTGCATTTAATTTATTATAAAACCATACTTATATATAATATATATCTAAATATTATATATAATAAAAAAATGTGACCTCCGCAACATGCAGAAATCACTTTAGCAAATATACGATTTAATTAATTTTTCTCAGAAATTATTTCTTTAACCTTCATCAGCCTAGTTAATGCACTTCTCTCATTTTCTTCAAGCTTCATTCTGATATACTTTATAGTTTCTTCAAGTTCTGGTATTGTCCTATACTCAAGTGCATTAACCCTTCTTCTTGTCTTTTCTATCTCATCGGCCATAAGCTGGCAGCTTTTCTCAATCTCTGCTAACTTCAGAAGCTTAGGTAGTACACTATACAATTGACTTATAGAATCATCAAGATCTGAAGATGTGCTGGCAAAGCCGTAAGGGAATATACTTCCTTCATCTCCTTCTAACTCTCTCTTAAAGTCCATCACCGGTACATTAACACTCATTATGTTCTTGCTTTTTATATCAACGGTTATATGCTCTTTAGGATAAGCAACTGCTTCTTCTAAAAATTCCTGACTCATTACTGCACTTGCCATAACAAAATCTTTTAAGGAGCCGCAAAGTTCCTGCTCTACTTCTTTTCTAAGCTCATTGTTGTACTTTACTTGACTTATAAACTGCCTCATAAGCTCATCTTGTTTATCCTTCAAAAGCTTATGACCTCTAGTTGCTGTAGATAATCTCTTTTTCAGCTTTGTAAGCTCCATTCTTGTAGGATTAACATTAAGTGTTGTCATAAACTATTCACCATCTCCTAAAGGCAAATATTTTTCTAAATATTCTTCTCTGATTCTTTTAAGCTCGCTCTTAGGAAGTATTCTTAGCAATTCCCACCCAATATTTAAGGTTTCTTCTATAGTCCTATTGGAATAAAATCCTTGTGCTACGTACTTTTTTTCAAAAGCCTCCGCAAACTTAGCAAAACTTTTATCTACTTCTGATAGAGCTGATTCTCCAAGGATAGTTGCAAGTTCCTTTGCCTCCTTACCTTGGGCATAGGCTGAAAATAATTGATTTAAGGTATCAGAATGATCTTCTCTTGTCTTTCCTTTCCCTATTCCTTTATCCTTTAGTCTTGAAAGAGATGGTAGTACATCAATTGGAGGCATAACACCTTTTTTATACAATTCCCTTGAAAGAATTATTTGTCCTTCTGTTATATAACCTGTTAGGTCTGGAATTGGATGAGTCTTATCATCTTCTGGCATTGTCAGAATAGGAATCTGAGTTATAGACCCTTCCTTTCCTTTTATTCTTCCTGCTCTTTCATAAAGGGTAGACAAATCTGTATAAAGGTATCCAGGATAGCCTCTTCTTCCTGGAACTTCTTTTCTAGCCGCAGATACTTCTCTAAGTGCTTCACAATAATTAGTTATATCTGTCATTATAACAAGTACATGCATTCCCTTCTCATAAGCTAAATACTCCGCAGTAGTAAGAGCCATTCTTGGTGTTGCTATTCTTTCTATGGCTGGATCTGATGCAAGGTTCATAAACAGTACAGATCTATCTATGGCACCAGTGTCAGTGAATTCTTCTACAAAGAACTCCGCCTCTTCAAAGGTTATTCCTATAGCTGCAAATACAACTGCAAACTTTGAATCGGAGTTTAGAACCTTCGCCTGTCTAGCTATTTGTGCAGCAAGTTCCGCATGTGGAAGTCCTGAACCTGAAAACACAGGAAGCTTCTGCCCTCTAACCAATGTATTTAATCCATCAATAGCGGATATCCCTGTTTGAATAAATTCAGATGGGTAGTTTCTTGCCACTGGATTGATAGCCTCTCCAGCTATATCAAGTCTTTTTTCTGCTATTATCTTAGGGCCTCCATCCTTAGGTCTTCCCATACCATCAAATATTCTCCCTAGCATATCTTCAGAAACTCCAATCTCTAAGGGTCTACCTAAAAACTTTACTTTAGTTTTATTTAGATTTATCCCTGAAGACCCTTCAAAAAGCTGTACCATTGCTTTTTTCTCATGTACTTCCAGCACTTTACCTCTTCTTTTTTCTCCAGTATGCAATTCTATTTCTACAAGCTCATCATATTTAATTCCCTCAACATTGTCCACAATCATCAAAGGACCTACTACTTCTGTAACTGTTCTATACTCTTTAAGCATCTAATACACCTCCTTCTGCTATGAGCTTATCTATGTCTACCTTAAGTGTTTCCAATATATCATCTATTTTTGAAATTTCATTTTCTGATATATACTTACTTCTAGAAATTCTTTCTCTTGAAGGAATACTAAGTATTTTCTCAAGATATATCCCATTGGCAAGTGCTCTTTCAGCCTCTTTCTTAAAACTTAACACTAACTTAAGCATCTTATATTGCTTAGTTAACGTAGTATAGGCATCTTCTTCATGGAAGGCATTTTGCTGAAGATAGTCTTCTCTTATGGACTTAGCTACCTCAAGCTTCAATCTGTCAGCTTCTGATAATGCATCTATACCTACTAATCTAACAATTTCCTGGAGATTTGCTTCCTCCTGAAGTAATGCCATAGCTTCTGTTCTCAAAGCTGACCACTGCTCATCTATATTTTTATCCATCCATTGACCAACTCTATCCGCATATAAGGAATATGAATTTAGCCAATTTATAGCTGGAAAATGTCTTTTATAGGCAAGCTGAGCGTCCAATCCCCAGAACACTTTTACAATTCTTAAAGTAGCTTGAGATACTGGCTCTGATATATCTCCCCCTGGAGGAGATACTGCCCCTATAGCAGTGATACTTCCTTGTCTTTTTTCAGAACCTAGACATACAACTTTTCCTGCCCTTTCATAGTAATCTGCTAGTCTAGAGCCTAAATAAGCTGGATATCCTTCATCACCAGGCATCTCTTCAAGTCTTCCTGACATTTCTCTTAAAGCTTCTGCCCATCTTGATGTAGAATCTGCCATTATTGAAACCGAATATCCCATATCTCTAAAATATTCTGCTATGGTTATTCCAGTATATATAGAAGCCTCTCTTGCCGCTACAGGCATATTTGAAGTGTTAGCTATAAGCACTGTACGTTTCATTAAGCTCTCTCCGGTTTTAGGATCTTTAAGTTCAGGGAACTCATTAAGAACGTCCGTCATCTCATTGCCACGCTCACCACAACCTACATATACTACAATTTCTGCATCACCCCATTTTGCTATTTGATGCTGAACCACTGTTTTTCCTGCCCCGAAAGGTCCTGGAACTGCTGCCGCTCCACCTTTTGCAACTGGAAAGAACGTATCTATTACTCTTTGCCCAGTAACCATAGGCTCTACTGGGTTTAGCTTTCTGCTATAGGGTCTCCCCTTTCTTACCGGCCACTTCTGAAGCATAGTGATTTCCTTAAGTCCATTGTTAGTTTCTATAACACAGATTTTTTCTTCTACAGTAAACTCTCCGGTGTTTATATCCTTAATAACACCCTCAACACCATATGGAACTAATATTTTTTGTTCTATAACTGAAGTTTCTTGTACCGTCCCTAAGATATCACCTGGTAAAACTCTATCACCTATCTTCGCTACTGCTTTAAAGCTCCATATTCTTTCTCTATTAAGAGCTTTAATAGACAGTCCTTTTACAAGAAACGCACTGTTAGAAGCCTTCATAAAGGCATCTAAGGGTCTCTGAATTCCATCAAACATGGATTCTATCAATCCAGGACCTAGCTCTACAGAAAGAGGTTCTCCAGTTGATATTACCGGATCTCCTGGTCCTATACCTGCTGTTTCTTCATACACTTGTATTGAAGCTCTATCTTGTCTCATCTCAATTATTTCTCCAATTAACCCTTTAACCCCAACCTTAACTACATCATAAAGGTTGGCCTCTTCCATTCCTTCAGCAACAACCAAAGGTCCAGAAACCTTTATTATCCTTCCTGTCTTCAATATACCAACCTACCTTCCTATAAAATGTTTACTCCTACTGCTTTCTCCACATTATCTCTGATTCTTCTTAGTCCTATATTTAAAGAGCCTTGGTTGCTTGGAATAAGTATAACTGCAGGGAGTGTTTGTTTATTATATCTCTCTATTGTGTCTTCAATATCCTTTGCCACTTGTTCCGTAACGAAAATAACACCATAATCTTTCATAGCTAGTCTATCTATAGTTTTTCTCGCTTCTTCCACTTCAAAAACTGGAAACACCTCTAGTCCTAGGGCTTTAAAAGCAAGTACTGAATCCTTATCTCCTACAACTGCTATCCCTTTATACATAGACCTCACGCAGCCTTTCTCTTATAACTTCTGAAGAAATATTATTTAACTTTCCAACCATTATAATCCTTATATTCTTTATCTCACTTTCTTTTGCATATATATAAGCTAAGATAGGCTCTGGTCCAAAAGTTACATACTTGGCATCCTTCATAAAGTTCATTAGATAGTTATCACTAAGCTTTTCCAGCTTACTAGCAGATTGCGTTTTTATATAATCCTCAATGCCACTCTTAAGCACCGGGGCATAGTCAGTATGAGCTAGCTTGTTATATATATTTTCTGGAGATTCATTTAATAGTATAAGTATCTTATCCCTATCTAGTTTTCCTCCAGTTAGTAAGGTTTCTTTTAAAAAGTCTTTTCCTTTTTTCTGCTTTTTTACTCTTAGTAAGGTTCTTATATTGCTTAGATCTATTAAAAAATCTACATATCTTTCTATGAAAGGATTCTTTAATCTTTCTGAAATATCCTCTACTGCTTGGTATTGGTATCTATCTAATATTAAATCTATCCTCTGAGGATCTTTTTCCTTTGAGAAATCTAAAAACACTTCCTCTATTGCCTTTGCCATAACCTTAGGTATATCTCTATAACTGTCATTCATTACGGCATCACTTAGCTTATGAAGCTCTACAGTTCCTATATTAATTAATATATCCTTCATATCCTTTTTAGAAACTTTGCTTTTAATCAGAACCTTTATATTATGAAAGTCATACTTTATGCTCATTATGTCAACTATTTCTCTATAGGGACTAACCTCATACATTAGGTTAAATACTCTTTTCAATTCATCACTCAACATTACCTCATAAGCCCGGGGATTGTTTGAGTTATTTGAAACGTTACTATATTCAGTTTCCTGAAGTATCTTTAATACCTCTTCTATAGAAGCTGCATCAACCATCCTATCAATTTTAGCTTTATCAAGGAGTCTGTTTTCAAGCACTCTAATCCTGGGAATAACTTGGGTAAAATCCATAGCCTCCATGTCTCTCATCCTCCTTAATTAAAACAGAATACTTACTACCTCAGGTTCTAATTCCTCTCTATAGGAACTTATTAGAGCTTCAAAGGTATTATTTATTTCTACTCCATCCTTCTCCAGTATAAAACCACCTCTAAAGTTTCTGGTTTCTTCACTTATTGTCAGTCGTCCAACCTTACCCATGCTTAAAAGCTCTGTATTAACTTCATCAACGAAAGAAATACTAACAATGTTCTTTCCATAAGAATTAAGTATAAGCTTCTCATCACCTTTAATATCTACTTTTAGTATTTCTGATTTTAAATATGTTAAAAAAGCTTCCTTACTCATAGAACAAAGGTCATTTAAAGCTTGCTCAAACACCTCATCTATTATTTTCTGCTTAACCTCAAGCTTCTCATTTCTTAATTTTAATGCTACATTTGATAGCATCCTTTCTCTCTTTAATGCAGCCTCCTCGTTAGCTTTATCTATTATAGTTTTTTCTACCTTTTTTGCCTCTTCAAGCTTTTTTCTTAAAATCAGCTCTTTCTCTGCTTCAGCTTCTTCTAAGATTCTTTTGCTCTCACTTTCAGCATCTTCCAGTATTTTATTAACTAAATGCTCTATTTTAGACATTTCTATCACTCCAAATCCTTAAGGATGTATCTTCCTCTTACTATTTAACAAATAAAACCATAAATAGTGATGCTACGAAGCCCAAAACTGCATAGGTTTCAACCATAACCGCATATATTACACCCTTCATTACATCATTAGGTCTCTTGGCTAAGATTTGTATTCCAGCTGCAGCAACCTTCCCTTGCCATATGGCTGATCTCCAGCCTGCTATAGCAACAGGAAGACAAGCCATGAAGTACTTTAGTCCTAAAGATAAGCTAGGCGCATCACCGCCAAAAATCCCTATCTTAGTAAATAGTAATAAAGCTATAACAAATCCATATAACCCCTGTGTACCAGGAAGTGCTACTAATATAAAAGTCTTACCAAACTTTTCTGGTTCTTCTGTCATAAGCCCTGCTGCTGCTTGACCTGCAATCCCTATTCCCTGTGCAGAACCTATACCTGCTAGTCCTACTGCCAGTGCAGCTCCTAATAGTGCCATTATCAAACCGTTACTTGTTGATTGAAAAAACTCTACCCATGTATTCATAATTTTATTCCCTCTCCTTATTATTTAATCTTTATATATTTATTTGAAAAGCTGTACGGAGTAAACTTCTTACCCCCACCTTCATAAAACTTGTTAAAGAACTCTAGATACTGAAGTCTTGCTGCATGGACATAAGAACCTAAGGCATTTACCAATAAATTAAAAGTATGCAAGCCTACAAATAAGAATGGAGCTAATACATATTTGTAAGGTGATGGAATCAAGCTAATTATAAGATTTAGTGCATTAGCTATAAATCCAGTAGCCAGTCCTAAGGCTAACAATCTAGAATAGGAAACTATATCTCCTAAGTAACTTGTTATGCCATAAACTCCATATACACCCCATCCTATTTTTCCTGCTACAGTAGGTGCACTTCTACCTTGCGTAAGTAATAGACCTATTAAACCTACTACTATCATTATTAAACCTAATTTTCCGCCTATACCTAAAATAGCTAAAAGTATTCCTACTAGTGTTATATACCAAGTTAATACATCATATATAGCAGCCTTTATATCTCCTGCTTTTATAAGCATATAGGCTTTAATACCAAGACCTATAAATATGTGTACTATACCAAAGCCTAAGGACATTATGAATATAGTTGTTATATCTCCTGTACTATCTAAAAGCTTAGGCGGAACTATTCCAAAGTAGCTTGGAAGATCTCCAAACCAGCCTCCATATATGGCTCCCCATATAACCGTAGATAATCCAGCTAAAAGGAACATTTTATAACTTTTTCTCTTTTCCTCATCCTTTACCCTATAGAGAGCAAAACTGGCCGCTGCAACTATAATCAAACCATAGCCTGCATCTGACAGCATCATACCGAAGAATAAGAAATAGAATATGGAAAGTATTGGCGTAGGATCTACCTCAGAATAGGTAGGCATGCTATACATTTCAATGACGCCCTCAAAGGAAGCTCCGAACTTATTGTTTTTAAGCTTTATTGGAACCTGCTCTACCTCTTCTTCTCTTATTTGTTCAAACTCTATATAATAATCTGCTCCAATAGCTTCTTCTATGGCCCTCTTCAATTCATCATTAGCGTCAACAGGATTCCACCCAGAAATAGCTATTACATTTCTAGTTTTTAAGAAGTTGTTAGCAGCTCTCAGTTTAGTTATAAGATTATTATAGTATTCATATGCAAACAACAATTCTTCTCTTTTATCTTGAAGCTCAGCTACAGCTGCTATTATGTCTTTTTCCTCTGCTCTTATCTCTTCTATCTGTCTTAAATTATTTTCTATATATTCTTTTGGAGTATTTTTTATATCTGAAGTAAAAGATGTGAACCCGTAGTTTTTCAAAATTTCCTCTGTAAGCTCAATTTCGCAATTATGGGTTATGACCAATATATATAGGTCCTGATTTGTTCTTTGTAATACTTCTACATATGAATAATTAAGCTTTTCTTCTAGCTCTTTTAAAGCATTGCTTTCATATTGCTTTGATATAGTTCCTAATATAGCCTTGGAAGCTTTCAATTGTTTAAAGCTTGAAGGTGCAACATCTAAAGATACCCAACTTTCCATTTCTCCAATCTCTCCCTTAAGTGAATTGATTTTATTATCTAAATCACTTAAAGATATCTCTTTAGCCTTAAGCTCTTCATAAACTTCATGCCAATCACAAGCTTTAACAATAGCTTCTAGCTCATTGATGGTAATTTCTTTTTTATCCTGAAGCATTGAAAGTAAAGGTTTCTTTTCTGGGAAAAACTTATTTATAAAGTCTAATGAAAATGTTATTTTCGAAAGGCACTGTTCATAACCTTCGTACTCTTCTCCTACGTTATATTTCAAGAGACTTTTATTACTAATATCATCTTCTAACTTCTCTTCAGCTTGAAGATTAATAAATTGCACCTTTTGTAGTTTTTGCAGTGCACTTAAAAGCTTATCTTTGTCAGATTTGATAGAGAGTAATGTAAATTTATTCATCTTAACTATTGCCATGAATACCCACTATCCTCTCAATTATTAATCTCACTGCACTGTATTTTTTCTCTTCCTCAAGGCCTTCCTTTATTCCATTCAACTCATTATTTCCCTTTATACTAATAGCTTCAATTTCCTTAGTAGCCTTTTCTGTAGCATAATTTATTATTATCTCAGCTTCTTGTTTACTTCGTATCAAAACTTTCTTATATTCTTCTTCACCAATTTTTATAGCACTATCTATTATTTCCTTACTTTTTTTGTTAGCTTCTCTTACAAGTTCCTCTGCCCTATTCTCAGCATTGGTTATTTCTTTAATTACTTCTAGTGCCAATATGTCATCCCTCCTCTATACCACCAATATACATTAATGCTTTATAAGTTATTAAATAACGCTTTGTTATTAAAGGATACCATGTTTTCAGTTATTTTTCAACTCATCTTCATTTTTTTTACATCTATCAACGAACTTTTTATACATTAAAAAATGATAAGGATTGTTTTTACGAATATATATTTTTTACTTAGATATAAAGTATCAGCTATTCTAATTATACTTATTTACTATTATTTACAAAAAAGCACCACTTCTATTCGGATTACCTTTCCAAATAGAAGTGGCACTTTTTCTCTTTTACCTATATTTAATAACATCGTTGAAATTAAGTGGACATGAAGAAGATGCTATATTAGCGAGCTATTAGCGCAAGCCCATTTAACCATCGGATGACTGACCACTTAAATTCAACACAGTACTTAAACAGCGTCTTTATTTTTAATATTCCCCCTGAAGATATATCATATTATCTGCATCATCTAAGTCAAATATTATGTAATTAGTTTCCATAGACAACTGATTATTTTCTATATACTTTTTAACATCTAAATCAAACTTTTCTATATGAGCTCTCTTTAAATTAATATCCTCTTTTAAATTGTCTTTTATTATTCTCTCCTCTTCCTTGGTAATATCTCTATTCAAGAATTCAGGAAGCCACTTTTTCTTATTATATCTTAGATAATCATATTTTATTATCTCTCTTACTTCCTTATCATTTTCTCCGCCAAATTTGTAATTATTAAAATCTACAAAGGCTCTATAATATTCCGTGTTTCCTATATTTATATTAAAGTATCCTCTATCATAAAAATACTTACCCATTTCATGATAGAAGTCAAAAGGACTTTCAAACTTACTCAAAAAATACTTTAATATAGTATTAAACTTTTGAGAGTTATAATATTTATCTACTATCTCTTCTACTTTCTTAAGCTCTAAAAGCTCTTCGTAGCTTACATCCTTAGATTTTAATATTTCATATGGCGCGTAAGGTGCATAGACTATCCCCCACTTTTCAGCTTCTTCTCTCATAGAAGATCCCTTTAGAAGTTTTAAGAAGCCAAGCTGTATTTCATCAGGTCTTATAGAATGCACGTCATTGAAGGAAGCTTTAAAAGATTCAAAATCCTCTCCTGGTAAACCTGCAATTAGATCTAGATGCTGCTTTACGTTATTTGCCTTAGCTATTCCTACAACCTTATCCTTTAGGGTTTCAAAACCAACATATCTATTTATATTATTTAAGACCTGATTGTTAGTTGTTTGAACTCCAACCTCAAGCTGAATTCTTCCCTTAGGTGCTTTGTTAAGTAGCTCTATCTCATCATCTCTCAATAGATCTGCTGATATTTCAAAGTGAAAAGTTGTTTCAGTATCCTGCTCTATGAGAAAGTTCCATATCTCCTTAACAAAATCATGCTTGCAGTTAAAGGTTCTATCAACAAACTTCACAAGCCTTACTTTTTCATCTATAAAGAACTTTAGCTCTTTCTTTACTCTGTCTATATCTAAAAATCTAACTCCATCTGCTGTAGAGGATAAACAGTATTTACATTTAAAAGGACATCCTCTAGAAGCCTCATAGTATACAATCTTATTATGAATCTCCTTATCACCTTCTTTATAAGGAAATATTAAGTTATTCATATTCATCTGAGGTCTTATACCATTAAATAGAATACCATCTTCAGCCCTATAATAAAGGCCTCTAATTGTTCTTATGTCTCTTAAACCAAGTTTATATTCTACAAATTCCTTGAAAGTCTCTTCCCCTTCACCAGCAATTACATACTCCCCTAAGTTCTCTTTAAGAAAATTTTCGCTGTCATAGGAAACCTCGGGTCCACCATATAATATCTCTATATTGCTATCAACTAGCTTTATTAGATTTGCCAGCTTATTTACATATTCCATATTCCAGATATAGCAAGAAAACGCCACCACATCTGCCTTTTCTGTCATTATCTGCTCTAGTATTATTTCAATTCTGTCATTAATGCTAAACTCTCTTATCTTGCATTCACATGGTAACTCTTCAGTATAGGCTTTAAGATAACGTATAGCTAAGTTACTATGTATGTATTTTGAATTTACCCCTGTTAATAATATTTTCATCCGCTGTTCTTTCCCTTCTTTTTGCTTTCACAAAGTAAATTTTATCATAAAAATCAACTTTTTCTATTTCAAAATAACTTTCTACAACTTTTTTTAAAAGATCAATATTAAGTTGATTGATAGGATTTAGATCTCTATATTTAAAGGATTTAGTTTTTTCTCCTGGAAGTAGCACATTTATCTTAGCATTTACTATCTCTTTTGATTTTTTATCATAATCCCATATATAAAGATAACCATCATTCTTTACTAAATCCCACACATGTTTTATTATACCTCTTCTTTCGCTATTAGTATAAATTTTACCCATGGTAAAAAATAAAACTGCACCATCGTAAAATACTTTTTCCTCTTCAGCTAGAGTTTTACTATCGCTATAATAATCCACTGAGATCTCATCATCCATATTCTTTTTCAAATTATATATTATACCATAGTTTTCTTTTCCTATATCAAGTAAATCTCCATCTAAATTTATCTCTCTTAAATCTAAAGTATATTCCATATAATACCACCTTTGTTAATATTATCTTAAATTAGTATTCTACATAAAAAAAAGAATTCCTCTAAATCACCGGAATTCTTTTTTAGTATTCTACAAGTCTTTTTCTTTATCATAATTCATAATTACTGTATCATAATAGAAAAGCAAATACCCTGCTGTAGTTATTTGAGCTTCTCTTAAAATCTCTTTTGATACCTTGTAGTATCTCTGCTCTCTATCTTCGATTTCCATATACTTATGATGTACACTATTAGCAAACTTAGCATTATTTTTGATAAATTCCTCCACACTATTATACCTTTTGGTCCCAGCCATTATGGAAAAATTATATTGTTTAAATAATCTATCTATAATCCAAAGCTCAAACTTTCTATGACTTTTTAATAGCCTATTATTGACATGATGAGGAACAGTCATGTC
This sequence comes from Clostridium manihotivorum, assembly GCF_004015185.1. Classification (GTDB taxonomy): domain Bacteria; phylum Bacillota; class Clostridia; order Clostridiales; family Clostridiaceae; genus Clostridium_AR; species Clostridium_AR manihotivorum. The sequence goes on from NZ_CP025746.1 coordinate 4,866,495, forward strand.
TTGAATCAAGTGTGCTGAAGCTCCTAAGAAAAACACTCCTTTATGTTCTTCTCCATTCTTTATAAGCCTTATAGACTCTTCATAGTACTTTTGGCACTCAACTAGTGCATTTGAAAATCCATATAAGCCTCTTTCTAATTTGTAATGATAAAAATGATTGGTACTTTTAAAGTCTTGATCCGCCCAAGTTACTCCATCATTTAAATGCTTTATATGTTTTTTATAGAACATATAGGCATCATCATAGCCATCATTTTTCAATATCTCTACAGCCTGTATATTTATATATTTATGGACAACACAATGAGTTTTCACAGCCATTTTCTTCACAGGATTCACTGCAACCATAACTCCTCTGGCCATCCTTCCATAAGTTCTTTCCATCTGTCTTCTCATAATTTTCTCCTTGTTTATACCTGCATATATAGGTATCAACTTCAACTATTAATTTATATATACCCAATAATCCCCAGAAACCGGGATTATTGAACATACATAAATTAAGTTTTCGTAAAAGATACCTATAGGTAACCACCTTCAACTATCAATTTACTTTTTCTTAATACTAAATTTAACTATTATTATGCCCATAGCTAATATTATTACACAAAGTGAAAAAAACAATAAACCGTTGGAACCACTTATCAAACTTTTTTGCTGTTTTCTTGCCTCGTATAGTATGCCGTTATTTTTATCTAAAATATAAAGAGATTTGTCTATAAGCTTTATATCTTTTATTTGAGCACTATTTTTAAATTTAAATACCTTATTAATAAGTCCATTTTTATCTAGGTTATATATAACCTGTTCCTTTTTATCGTAAAAGAAACTTGAGTCCTTTTCCTTAATAATTCCATCCTTATCTATAGCCAAAGAGCTAATAGCGCCTACATCTTTATATACATATACTGGTGCAGGCGGATTAACCATAGGCCATTTACTTAGAAGCAGTTTTACGGCTTTGCCCTTATCATCAGTAAACTTTGCTGAATCCAAAGGATCTCCTCCACTAAAATCCGGCCATCCATACCATATATCCTTTTTAAGCTCATATATATAATCTGTATCTCCTTGAATTGGCCTTAGGCCTCTATCCTCCATACCTCCTACTATGGCCATTAGCGAACCCTCAGAATTGTAGTCCCAGCCTTCAATATTTCTTATTCCTGAGGCAAATAGTTCTGCTTTCTTATTTTTAATATCGTATTTCAATACCGATGCGTTACCAGGAAAATTCTTCTTGATAACCTGTCCATTTTTCGTTTTAACACCATACTTAGAGAAAGCTCCTGTAGGTTCTTCTCCATAATTACTTCCTTTTAAGGTTACATCAATAGGAGACATATCAGGAACAGCTTCTATACCACTTACCATTCCCGAATTAGTTGCTGCACCAATGGATATATATATATCATCTTTACAAATGATTAACTTACATTTGTTGTAATCGCCTTTATCTGGCAAGTTATTAATTAATTCACTTTTTATCTTATTTTCAATATCATAAGCTATTAGCTTACTACCTTCTACATAATAAAGCTTTCCATCCTCATACCCTATGGAATTAATATTTATATTGTTTTCTTTTATTATGTATTCACTCTTGCCATCTGTTCTATATAATTCGATGCCATTATCTGAGCCAAAATATATATTCTTGTTTTCATCAAAGGTAAAGCAGTTAGCTTCTTTAATCCCCTTTACTTTTATTTCTGTTCCTAACCCAGAGCCAATCAAAGATACATTAACCCTCATGGCATTTGTAAAAAGCAAAGCACCACCTAAAATTGACAGTATTATAATACCGATTATAATTTTTGTTCCTCTCATACCATCCTCCATCATAAGGTTTCTAAGTTAAATATATTTTTAGTTAACACAAATAATGATAACCAATGAATATTTGTCCACTTTTTTGAATAATTTTTATTATTGAGGCTTAGAGGAGTGATTTTATTGGAGCAAAATAGTTTTTATAAGAATTCTATTCTTTTAACTGTAGCCAACCTAACCACGGGAATGTTAGGATTTATATTTTCTATTTATCTTTCAAAGGTATTGGGACCTGAAGGAATGGGACTTTATGGTTTAGTAATGCCTATTTATAATCTTTTTATATGTCTGATGACTGCAGGAATTGTGGCAGCTATTTCTAAGGTATCAGCAGTTTATTCTTCAAAGAATGATTTTGGAAATCTGTTTAAAACAATTCGAACTGTAGCTATCTTCAATCTTATCTGGGCTACTATCGTTGGAATTTTAGTATATCTAGCTGCACCAGCTATTGGAGCTTACTGGGTTAAAGACCCTAGAACAATAAACGCCATAAAGATTACTTGCCCTGCTATGGTTTTTATTGCTCTTTCAAACATACTAAAGGGCTACTTTTATGGAAGTTCAAAGATAGTTATGCCAGCTTTCATAGACATATTAGAGAAGGGTATGAGAATTTTTGTAATTGCCTTACTGATTTATTTTTTCAAAGCAAATTCTCTTTCTTCCTTGGTCACCGTAGCATACATTGCTCTTTGCATAGGTGAGTTCCAAAGTTTGGCTTTACTTTATGTATATTATAAAAGCCTCACAAGAAAAATTATGATTGTACCATCAAAAAAAGAAGGACGAGCTCAACTTCTATTTGATGTATTAGTTGTATCTGTTCCACTTTGCATTACTGGCTTTTTAACAAGTATATTTTATACCATGTCCGCTTTAGTTGTACCAAGAAGACTTGTACAAGCTGGTTTTGAATATAGTACTGCTTTATCCATGATTGGTAAGTATAACGGAATGGCCTTAACCATAGTAACCTTTCCTTTTCTTATAATACAATCTCTAAATACTTTGCTTATACCAGACTTATCTCAATCCATGAATAAAAAGGATTATTATTCAGCTGCTAGGAGAATAAAAGAAGTCATAAAACTAGTTTTCCTGATAGGTATCTGTACTTCTGTTATATGCATATTGATTCCTGACTCTTTAGGACAAATGTTCTTTAGAAGAAATGACTTAGGTGATTACATAAAAATAGCCGCTTTCTGTACACCACTTTCTTTTACTTCAGGCACTATGTTTGGTATACTTAACGGCTTAGGAAAACAAAATGTAATACTTAGAAACTCAATAATTATTGAAGTTATAGAGCTTATCTGTCTATATATCTTAACAGGAATACCTTCTATAAATGTTTATGGCTATGCTATAACTGCATTGGTGGTTTCAAGCCTAAGTCTTATATTAAACTTATATGAGGTTAATAAGAACATCGAACTAAACCTATCCTTTGGAGCAGTAATTATTTTCGTACTTATAGGAGTATTAACCTTCTACCTATTGTCTATATTATTGCCTTTACTTTCTGGCATTAATATAATACTAAAGAATATTATATTAATAGTTGCTTGCTTTACCTTCTTTATAGGAGTTTCTGTAAAACTGAGGATAGATTAATGTTTATATATTTAAGAACTTGGTTCTGTTAACGTACAATGTAAAAATTAATAATCCATCGATCCAATGTTTTAATAAAAGTTACAATTTTATTAAAGTTTTTCATAAAATTTACGATAAATAAGGGATGAGCTGTAAGAAGGCTCACCCCTTATTTGTTCTCTGTAAAACTTAGTAAAATACACTGGCTTGAAATTTTCACTAAGCAAGAACTATTTATGGATTTTCTTATATATTATCTCAGACGTCTTTTTAAAAATCCAGGCATCATCCTAGATACTTTTGGAGAGAGTGAATCCATCTCCTTTTTAGTGATACCTCCAGTAGATATCATTGCGTATAAGTATGTTATGCCGCCTAAAGCTATAGCTATAAACAGAATAATAGAGTTTACTATTCTTCCTTCACCTAAATAAGTATTCATTATGCCAAAAACTGATATCTTTAAAAGCAAGATAACTATGGTCATAGCAAGTGAACTTAATATAGGTTTAGATGCCACTCTAAGTAATGAGAACTTGAACTTAAGAGTCTTACACATCTTTCTATGATTCAATATCATAGGTACGAAGAAACAAAGCACTCCTCCTACTACAGCTCCCTGTATATTTATATCTTTATAACCAATCAAAATATAGTTTGATACTATCTTAAGAACTATACCTATGCATAAGGACCCAACTACAAAATAAAACTTATTTACTGCCTGTAGTATAGTATTCTGTATTTGAACTATAGCCATAAATACAACTACAATGGATCCGTAAAGCATAAGCTGTGAACCTGTGGTCTTTCCAAATAAGACCTTATAAATCTCACTGCTTAGTATAGCTAGTCCGAATGCCGCTGGAATTGCTACATCATAACTTATTCTAATAGCAAATAAGATTTTTTCCTTCATTGTCTTCTTATCTTTAACTACCAGTGCTCTAACTATTGCTGGCATAACTGCTGTAGCTAAGGCAGTTATTATTGTTAAAGGAACATATAAAAGTGTCTTATAATATCCTAATATACCATATAAAACATTTCCTTGATCCTCTGTAAAGCCCGCATATAGTAGTCTTTTAGTAACATTAGTCATGTCAACTACAGCTCCGAAGTTCTGTAGTCCTGCACTTAAGGCTATTGGAAGCCCATACATACCAAGCTTCTTAATTATTGTCTTAGTTCTTACTCTCTTTATGTCCTTATCTTGATTATAAACTTTCCTGTCTATTCTCTCAATTGCTGCTATGTATATTAGATAAACTATTGCTATAAATGCACCTAAAGAAGTTCCTACAGTTCCTCCTGCACTTCCTTTTTCAACGCCATATTTTATAAATATATAGGCAAATAACAAACTTGCAGCTACATTCATAAATTGTTCCACTACTTGAGACACAGCTAAGGGCGTCATAATTCCTTTTCCTTGAAAATACCCCCTATAAACGCATAAAACTGAAGTTAACGCTATAGCAGGTGCTAAAGTTATAAGTCCCATAAATATTCTTGGGCTTCCAGTATTTACAGCTATAAACTTAGCACTAACTATAAGTATGATTGATATTCCAGTTCCAACTAATAAAAGAAGCGTTCTAGCCAATCTAAAAGTTCTTTGTGCATCTCTATGGTTATTCATGGCCATAAGCTCAGATATGTATTTTGCCACAGCTGTTTGTATACCTAGATTTAATACCGCGTATAGGAAAGTGAAAATTTCATAAGTCTTTTGATATATGCCATATCCTCCAGTCCCAATTATAGCTTGTAGCAGAGGTACATATAGCAAAGACAAAAGCTTTGCTAATATGCCTGCTAATGAAAGTATGGCAAATCCTTTGGTGGTTGATTGCTCTTTCATGATCTACCCCTATCTAAATAACAAATTTAAATACGTCCTTTTTAACCTTCTTGAACATAGGAGGAAGTCCTTCTGCTATAGTTTTATTGTTAAGGTAGCTAAATTTCTCTGGAACTTCCCTAAATATAACTTTATAAGCATATAAAAATTGATAGGTAAGGCCAAATTTATTTTCAAAGAAATTATTTAGCTTTTTGTCACCGTATTTAGGATCACCTATAATAGGATTGTTCAAATGTGCTAAATGAGCTCTTAGTTGATGACTTCTACCTGTAATTAACTCCAATTCTACAAGTGAATATGCACCATTACTTTGAATAGTCTTAACATCCATAGCTATCTTCTTAGTATCTGGAGCATACTTGTCATACACTGTAGCAGTGTTGTTTTCATCATCCTTAGATATATAAGCCTCATATCTACCGTCTTTAATTCTGCCTTTAACCAAAGCAGTATAGTACTTTTGAATATTTCTTTCTCTTATCATCTCATTAAGAAGCTTTAAAGACTCAAAGTTCTTTCCAAAGAAAACTATTCCTGAAGTATTTCTATCTAGTCTGTTGCATGGAGCTGGTGTAAAGGTAAGTTCCTTCTCTGGCGTATAATCTCCCTTTTTGTGTAGGTATGACAATACATAATCTGTAAGAGTAGGTTCTCCGTTCTTTTTATCTGAATGAACAAGTACTCCTGGCCACTTCTCCACTAAAACCATATTTTCATCTTCATAGGTTATCTTTATTGACTTAGGATCAACAAGCTGAAAAGTGTCAGCCTTTTCCCTCTTAGACTCTATGTATTTTATCTCTATGATATCTCCAACTTGAAGAGAATACTTCTCTTTTTCTTTCTTGCCGTTTACTTTAACGTCACCTTTTCTAAGTGCTTTAAATATAGCACTAAGTGGAACATCCTTTAAAAGCTTTCTAAGAAATTTATCCAATCTTTGACCTGCTTCATTTGTTCCTATCTCTATTTTCACATAATCAACTCCTAATTAAGTTTCTTCCATTGTTTAGCTTAATATTATTTCATTATCTTGTCAAATAATTAAATACGGTTTGACATTGTACCGCTACTCCAACAGGTAAACACTGCTCATCAATATCGAAGTTTGCATTATGGATTGGAGCTACAATACCTTTCTCTGCATTGCCGCAGCCTAACATATAAAAGCAAGCTGGTCTTTCGTTTGCAAAGTAAGCAAAGCTCTCCACCCACATTCTTGGCACTGGTTGAATTAAAACATTTTCCTCACCTATTGCATCTTTGGCAGAAGCTCTTAAAAGTTCAACCATGTCATCATCATTGTATAAACAAGGATAGCTTTCTTCTATGTCTATCTCATAGCTTCCTCTCATTGCTGTACATATGCCTTTAACTATTTCTTCTAGTCTTAATTTTGTATTTAATCTATCTTCTGAAGACATGGTTCTAATTATTCCTGTTAGCTTAACTTCATCAGGAATAATGTTTTGTGCTGTACCGCCTTGTATGCTTCCTATAGTAACAACAGCTGGGTTAAAAGGGTTTATCTCTCTGCTTACTATAGTTTGCATCGCCAATACAACCTGAGCAGCCATAACCACTGGATCCACAGCGTTATTTGGTGCTGCTCCATGACCACCTTTACCTTTAATCTTTATGGTAAAAGGATTTGAAGCTGCGTTGACTACTCCATCTTTAACCATTATCTTTCCTGCTTCTAAGTCTTCAGTTACATGAAGTCCAAATACTGCATCTACCTTAGGACTTTCTAGTACTCCTTCAGCTATCATAACTCTTGATCCACCAGTGGTTTCTTCTGCTGGTTCGAATATTAGCTTTACTGTTCCCTTTAGAAGATGCTTGTTTTCATTTAAAAGCTTAGCTGCCCCTAAAAGTATGGTAGTATGTGCATCATGACCACAGGCATGCATCTTGCCAGCTACCTTTGAGCTGTAATCACAAGACTTTTTATCTTGTATAGGAAGTGCATCCATATCGCCTCTTAATGCAACAGTCTTACCTTGCTTTGCTCCTTCTGCGGTTCCTTCTATAATCCCGCACACTCCTGTGCCTGCATAAACTTCATAAGGTATACCTTCTTTTTCTAAAAACTCTTTTACCTTACCTGAAGTTCTATGCAAATCAAAATCTAGCTCTGGATTTTCATGAAAATCTCTTCTTAAGCTTACAAGCTCATCATTTATTGATAATGCTTCTTTATAAAAGTCTAGCCCCATTAATTTATTCACCTCTTAATTCCAAAATACTTCTATTTTGTCGCCCTCGTTTAATTTATCAGTATAAGCTGCATTTTTACCATTTAACAATAGATTAAGCGTGCCTTTTACTACGGTAAGATCGAATTCAATGTAATTGAATATATCAACAAAAACATAATCTTTCTTACCTTGTAGCTCCTTAGGCTCTCCATTTGCAAATACCTTTAAGGTTATTCCTTGTTCTACTTTTTTAGTAGAATTATTCTCTTCCATATCTTTAACTTTTTCTTCAACTATAGCTATTCTGTCGCCATTTTTAACTTCATATCCTTCTGGCTCTATTTCACCATTTATACTTAAGATTATGCTATCTTCAAGCTTTAATATGTATTTTTTTATTCCTTTTAAAGTTCTAGGATAAATTATGTTTACTTCATCGTTATTTTTTATTACAGAATCTAAGCTTGCTTTTTCACCATTTATTAATATTACTGGTTCTATTGTTATAAGCTGATCGTTATAGTAGCAAGTTAAGTCTTCTATATCAGTCATATAGTCCATAATCCTTGGCGCAGCATCTTTTCCCTCTTGAGCATACTCTATATTTATCTTATCACCATCGGATACTAATGTTTCAAGAGTTGCATCTTCATCATTTATTTTTAACCTAGCGTTGATTCCTAATTCACCAAAAGCCATTCTTTTTGAACCATTGATAGTAAATCTTATGTTTTTTCCATTCTTACCAATCAAAATCTTAGGATTGATATTAGCATGAAGTAAAACATCCATAACATTGTGCTTGTGCGAGTTAAACAAGCTTATTAAGCTATCATTTAAAGCTACATCTATAAAGTTGTGCCCTAAGCTCTTTATTGACAATAAGGCTATACCAAGCACTGTAACTCCAGAGCTTCCTGGCGTAAGATCTGTACAAACACAATCTGTAACAGCATCTCTTCCCTTTATACCTATTCTCTGTATAGGTATATTTAGCTTTTCACTGATTAATTCCTTCAAATATGGAGTATGTGCTCCACCACCTACTAAAAAGACAGCGCTCGGAGCTTTAGATCCATTTAAATCTATTATCTTTCTAGAAACCTCTTCAGCTATTTTTTGAACTATTGGTTCTACCAGCTTAAAGATTTCATCCTTACCTACAGTATTTTCAAAACCGATTATATCAGTATAGGATATCTGATCCTTCTCAGTAGACTCTTTTTTCATTCTCTCTGCAGTGTTAAAGTCTACAAGATAAGTTTGTGCTATAGCTTCTGTCACCTCATCACCAGCAAGTGGAACCATACCATAAGCAACTACGCTTTCCTTATTGCATATGGCTATATCTGAAGTTCCTGCTCCAACATCCACAAGAGCTATGTTAAGAAGTCTTAGGTTTTGAGGAACTACTGCTTCCATCGCAGCAATAGGTTCTAAGGTTAAATTAACCACATTTAGATTAACTTTATTCATTACGGAGTAAAGGCTGTCCACTACAGACCTTGGTAAGAAGGTAGATATAACTTCTACAGCTATATTCTCTCCCTTATGACCTAATAAATTTGATATGATATAACCATTTAAATAATAGTTCTTAACGCTATACCCTACGCAATACAACTTACCATCAGTAGTCTTGTTGATTTCCTCTTCAGCCTTTAACACCGCAGTCATCTCAAGACTCCTAAGAGTATCCTTGTTTATCTCCTCATCATTAAGTTCCATTTCTGCTTTGCTTTCTACAGTTCTTAAAAATCTGCCAGCAGCTGCTATAGCAACCTCTTTTAACTTAAAGCCAAGCTCCTCTTCCAGTTCTCTCTTAACATTACTTACCCCTGAAGCAACTAAATTTATATCGTGAATCTGTCCATCTACCATGGCTCTTTCATCATGCTCTAAGAATCTTTCACAAATAACATGAAACTTCTTATCCTTAACCATTCCAACGGTAGCCTTAATTGTTCTTGTACCAATATCTAAAGAAAATATGACATCCTGCTCTACTATATTATCCATAATCATATTTCACTTAACCCCTCTTACGTTAAAATCTAAAGGCTCATATTCTAATGAATATGAGCCTATACTTACTTATGATTATATTATAATTTTACCAATGCTACAATGTTTACTTTTCATTCTTAAAAATATGGTTCTGTTAAAGTACTGCGTTGAAAAAAATAAATTTTTAACAAGTTTAATTTTAAACTTCTTAACTTCTTTACCTTTTAAATTGATAAGAAGTTAAGAATTTATTGTGTTTAAGCCAGTTTGGAGACTTTTGCATTTGTCGTCTAAGACAAATAGTCCGTAACCTAATATATTAAATATGAAGAATAATATGCCCCACCCTAGATTAAATCTATTAGAATAGTGAGTCTTTGTGGTGGCCCATATTCCAAAGGAGATCCAATAGGTTATAAGTAGCCCTATTCCTACACTAATTTCATCAAAAGGAATATATATAGGTTGAAAGCCGATTACAACATCATATTGCTCTTCTTCTGGAGTATTGCAGTATATAGTAAGATAGTTCTGCTCAACTTCTGTCACTTCTCTAAATCTATCCATATCGAAGTTAGAAGGATATATATTTTTTAGAACCTTTGTATTATTCTCTCTCTTATACAAAGCTATAAACTCAAATCTATTCTTGTACTTCTCCAATAATTTATCTAAAGTACCTTCATTCATACTTATCCCTTTATTAACTTTAGCTTTAGTTTCACTTAATAAATCATTAGGAACACTAATATATCTATATTCTGATATCTTTTTATGTGCCCCGAAGCAAACAAGAGCTAAAAGCAAAGAGATTATTGCAACTATAAAAGCACTTCTACTCACCTTATTTCTAACACTAAATACCCCGGTTAAATCTCTTTGTAATTGGTGTACATCTCCAAATCTAGCTACAGCTATATTAAAGGCCTCATCTTCACTATGCTCAGCTTTAAGTAATTCCAAAAGACTAATAGTAAAGTTTGCTTTCATCTCATCCTGAAAATCCTTAACAGTTTGCTTATCCTCTGATAAACTAGACGATAAATTCATTATAAATTTGTCCACTTTATTATTCAAACGCTTACTTATTTGTATATCATCTTTCATAATTTATTTCCTCCAATATGTAGTAAAATCAATCTCCCTAACCTGATTATTTAATTCTTATAATCGAATAATTTTTATTATATCTTGTCCATATATAAAGTATTGTATAGTCATCTTATTTCAAGATGACATCTATCAATATAAAGCTTCGTAGCTTCATTCAAAGCTTTATTTTGAGTCTAAGGATTGAAGTGGTACATCTTTATATAATTTGCAAACAACTGCTATATTAATCTAATATAAGCTTGTTTCTTAATTTTAGCTTATTGGTAAATCTAAAAACTGCATAAGCCAAAATGTTAAAAAGAACAAAGCTTAATAACCAGCCAAAATTCAAATTATTTATATAATAGGCGTAGGTAGATGCCCATACAGCAAAGGCTACCCAATATACTAAGAAAAAGAACACCCACAGATAGTGACCAATATTATGAGTATCTATTCTGTTTTCTATAATCTTAATAAAATATTGCTCTGAACTTGGATTTTGGCAAGCTATCGATGATGTTAAATACCTTTCAGATAGTTTGTTAATTTCACTACTGTCTTCACTGGATGGATAAACATTCTTTAATATAGACTTGCCATCTTCCACTTTATAAATAGCTACTAGTTTGACCTCTTTTTTATACTCTTTCATCAAGTTTTCAATCTTGTTATTATCAAGTGCTATGCCTTGCTGAATACTTACACTTGTTGCATATTCTAAAGCATGAGGTGTAGAATAAGTTATTTTCTTTTCAAACATATTATGAAATAATAAGAAAGCTAAAGCTAATATCAAAGCTGATATTGTAATAAAGAAGGACACTTTATTTGTCTTACCTCTTGTTTTAAAAGCACTAGTCAAATCCTCTTTGAGATTTTCACTATCACCAAATTTATTCACCGCAAGGCTAAAAGATTCTTCTTCACTATATCCCTCCTTTAATAACTCACTACAACTGGCTATAAGATTCCCCTTCATTTCTTCTCTAAAATCCTTAATAGTATCCTTACTTTCTGATAAATCTGAAGAAATCCCTATAATAAATTTATCAATTTTCTTCAATAGTTTTTTGCTTAGTTGTAAATTATCTTTCATTCTTACTTCCTCCCATAAACTTATCAATCAAGTCTCTCATAAAAATCCACTGTTGGTTTTTCTTCTGTATATACTCTAAGCCCTCTTCAGTAATTGCGTAGTATTTCCTTCTTCCCCCACCACTTTCACTATCATCCCAGTAGGACTTTACATATCCATTTTTCTCTAACCTCTTCAGCGATAGATATAAGGTTCCTTCCTTTAGCTCAAAGGTATCTTCACTGATCTCCCTAACCTTTTTCGCAAGTTCATACCCATACATAGAGCTATCTTTAATTAAACTCATCAATATGGTATCTATATACCCTTTAAGCATCTCTTTATCGATTTCCATATTTTTCACCTTCCACCAACATATTATCATATAGTACCTAATAATGCAATGTACTTAATAATAAATTGTATTTTTATTGGATTAAAAGAAAAAAACTAACAGTTATCTTAAATCAGATAATCTGCTAGTCTTAAAAGACACTTTTGTTATATAAATTTATATTTTATTGGTATGTCATGTTATTAATTTTTATAAATATAAAAGTTACACTATGATTTTATTAGTTTTTTACTGGATATAAAATAACCAATAACTACACCTAGCACAGCTACTATAAGAAAATCTATATTTATAGCTATTTCCCTGTGATAGGATAAACCAAAGAAAGAAAAGGTGCAATTTAACAAAAATATTCCAATATAAATTGTTATACCTAAAAATATGCAATTGTTAAGCTTTCTAAAGCCATTATAAGCAATAGGTGCAAGAATACCTAAAAGAAAATATCTAAAAAAATATTTTAATACAATTCTTATAAAAATATTTATCCCTAGCCCTTTAAGTGCCATCCCTTTTAATATATTAGGTATACCTATGATTGGTATTAGGTTTATTGAATAATACATTTGTTTAGAAGCATCAGAAAAGGTTTGTATATATTGAATGTAACTTCCTACAAGATATGCTATATATATTACAAAAAATAATCTTATCCACTCAATCTTTAAGCTTACTGACTCTTTATTCTTTATAATCTCTTTAAGTTTTATAGCTCTTAGAATAATGTATATTGGAGCTGATAATATCATTATTACACCTTTTATTGTTCCTTCATCCCTTACATAATTGGCAATACAAAATATAAAAGCAAATGAAACAGCAATCATACCCAAAACTACAAACAGCCCTACACTAAAATGCTTTCTAGTAAAAGGAATCACCTTTGATAGTTCATCCTTTATACCTGGTGCCTCTCCAAATCTTTCTATGGCTATCTTTATACTTTCCGATTCACTTTTTCCTTCTCTCTTAAGCTCTTCCACAGTCTCTATTAAATGCTGCCTCATAACACTCTTCATTTCTTCTATCTCTTCAAAATCATCATCTGCATTTTTGTATATAGAATTTATATAGTTATCTATCTCCTTCACCACCATACCTCCTCAAAAGATGTTTACTCTACAAATACCCTTTAGTAAATTGTACTATTTTCATTGAGCATCCAAAAAACTCTATTTATACAAATACTTATGCGTTTCTTATCTTTTGATTATATATAAACCAGCCAACCACTATTCCTAAAATGCATGATATAAGGTAATCTATATCAAATGTAATAGCTCTTACTAATGTTAATCCAAAAATAGACATAGAATAATTCAACACAGTAGCTACTAAGAAAATTGTTACTCCTAATCCTATACACCTACTTAATTTTATATATTTACTACTTACAATCGTATATAAAAACCCTACTACTAAGTATGAAATAAAGATTTTTACACAGCTTATTATAGGCACATATATAGGAACACCTCTACTGATTACATCTAGTATGTGGCTCAAAGGTATAAATCTTATAGAGTAATTTATTTTGTTATTGTAGTTTGGGAAAACTCCAAACTGAAGTATAGCAGAGCCTATTATATAAAAAATAGAAATTACAAATAATAATCTTATTCCTTCTTTTTTTAAGTCAGCTTTTTGATTGTTTTTCCTCATACTCTCTAATTTTGAGGCTCTTATTATAATGTATATAGGTATTGCAAAAGCTAATAAAATAGTACCATTAAATGCAAATTGATTACCTGCATAATTTACCAGTGTAATTACAATTACAAGCAGTATCCCAATCATTACCAAAGAAGCATATAGAGATATGCTAAAATGCTTTCTGGTAAAAGGAATAACCTTTGAAAGTTCATCCTTTATACTTGGTGCCTCTCCAAATCTTTCTATAGCTATCTTTATACTTTCCGATTCACTTTTCCCTTCGCTCTTAAGTTCTTCTACAGTCTCTATTAGATGCTGCCTCATATCCTGCTTCATTTCCTCTATCTCATCAAGGTTATCATCTGCATTTTTATATATAGAATTTATATAGTTATCTATAGCCTTCACCACTATACCTCCTCAAAAAAGATGTTTAATATATCTCTGAAAAACACCCATTCTTCTTTCTTTACTTTAAGATACTCAATGCCCTTTTCTGTTATCTTATGGTATCTCCTCCTGCCACCTCCACTTTCTCCATCATCCCAGTAGGTAGTTACAAGTCCGTTATTCTCAAGTCTTTTAAGTACTACATACATTGTTCCTTCTTTTATTTCAAAGCTTCCCTTGCTAGTATTCCTGATTCTCTTTGCTATCTCATAGCCATATAGATCTTCTTGCTTTAAAAGTGTCAATATAATGCTTTCTATATAACCTTTAATCATTTCCTTGCTTAATTCCAAATAGTTCACCTCCAGTAATATTATACCATATACTACTCTATGGTATAAAGTACTTTATGCTATAAAAATAAATTTTTGTATGTTTTTTACAATACAAATGAATAAAGTCTTTCATCTAACGTACAGCCTTCTAAACTACAATTTTTACAATCTTAATCTGTACTTGAAGACTTTATTTTTTCTATATATGCCTATGTATTTAAAAAATGTTGGTGTATTCTATCATCAGCCCAATAACCTGAATTTATAAAGTAAATACATAACTTAATATCTGATAATAAACTGTAAAACAAATAAATATGTTCTGCTTCCATAAGAAATATATATTCAAAACTTCCTTGGTTTCCAAAATGAGAGTGTGAAAACATGAATTTTATTACGGAGTGATATATCTTTATCTATCATTATTCAACTTAGTATTTAATCCACAAATCTAGTAACAACATTTTTTAAATACATTCCTATATACCATAAAAACTTTACTATGTAGTGCTGTATTCACCATCGTCTAACTTTACATGCTTTAAAACTGTCTTCGTATTTTATAACTTCATTTCGGAGTTATGTCTTAGAATTGCCGAGCTAAAATCACCATACATATTTACACAAAATTTAATATATGGTAAACTTACCTAGAACCTATGTTCGTAATATTGTTACCTAAAGGGGTCGGTTTGATGAAAATATCAATAAAGAATTTAAATATTAATTATGAAATAATTGGTGAGGGGAAGCCCATTGTTTTGATTCACGGATATTATCCTGATCATAGACTTATGTCTGGATGCATGGAACCTATTTTCAGTGATTTATCTGGTTATAAAAGAATATATATTGACTTGCCAGGAATGGGCCAGTCTCAAAGTGCAAGCTGGATCAAAAACTCTGACATGATGCTTGATATTGTAATTGAGTTTATAAACATCGTAATTCCTGAAGAGAATTTTCTCCTTTGCGGTGAATCTTATGGAGGATATATAGCAAGAGGTATTACCTATAAGATTCCTAAAAAGGTAGATGGATTATTTCTTCTATGTCCTTGCATTGTAGCAGATTATACTAAACGTAATAATCCGCAACATATAGTGTTAAAAGAAGATCCTGACTTATTATCATCCCTTGAAGCATTTGACGCTAAGGACTTTAACTCTATGGCTGTAGTACAAAGTGAAAAGATATGGCAAAGGTATAGGGATGAAATATTATGTGGAGTAAAAATGGCAGATGATAAATTTTTAACTAACTTAAAAAATACTGGCTATGAGTTTTCTTTTGATGTTGATAGACTTGAAGCTGCCTATGATAAACCTACGCTTATGCTTTTAGGTCGTCAAGATTCCAGTGTAGGTTATAAAGATGCCTGGAACATCCTTGATAATTATCCCAGAGCAACCTTTGCAGTTTTAGATATGGCAGGCCATAACCTGCAAATAGAACAAGAAGCTGTTTTTAATACACTAGTTAAAGAATGGCTTGAGAGAATAGAAAAAATAGATTTTTAATTACACTCCGTTAACGTACTGCGTTGAAATTAAGCAGTCAGTGATACGATGCTTAGATAAACTTGCGCAAATAATTAATATTAAAATTTAGAAAAAAGGGATTCTTCTTTTCAAGAACCCCTCTTCTAGATTTATAGACGTCAAAGTATTTTACTTTCATTATGATTTTATAATATTTTTCTAAAAATTTACCCAATAAACTTAACTTCAGTTTCCAAATCTATATCGGTCTTATCCTTAACAGTTTTCTTAACAAGTTCAATTAGAGTCTTAATATCCTTTGCTGTAGCATTTCCTGTATTCACGATAAAATTGGCATGTTTCTCCGAAACTTTTGCTCCGCCTATTGCTACATTTTTTAGTCCTGCATTTTCTATTACAGCTCCAACTGGATGGCCGTTTATTCTCTTAAATATGCTACCTGCATTAGGATAATTAAGTGGTTGAGATGAAATTCTTTTAGCTTGTATCTCACTCATCTTACTGTGTATAGCTTCATAGCTATCTTTCTTTAAATTAAACCCTGCAGAAAGAACCGTATAATTTTCCTTTTGTATTATGCTGTTTCTATAAGAAAGCATAAGTTCTGATTTACTTATCTTTTCTATCTTATCTTGTTTTAACACCATAGCGTAATCAATTATGTCGCTTATTTCAGAATTGTAGGCTCCTGCATTCATGGTGATAGCCCCACCAATAGTACCAGGTATGCCTGAAAGAAATTCAGTGCCAGCTAACCCATGCTCTAGTGCTATTTTACTAACGGTTGAGAGAAATGCCCCACAACCTGCTTCAAGTACATTTTCTTTAATGTTAATAGAATTCAACTTTGAGGTCTTAACTATAACTCCCCTATATCCACTGTCCTCTACAACCACGTTACTTCCATTCCCTATAACTATGTGCTTTACATTATTTAATCTTAAATATTCAAGTACTGATATAAGTTCATCTATATTAGCTGGACTTACCAATACATCTGCATTTCCTCCCACACGAAAAGTCGTATGCTTACTCATAGGCTCATTTACAAAAATATTCTTCTTATCAAGTAATACTTCCAAGCATGAAACAATATGGTCAGTTTTCATAATGATATCTAGCTAATATGATATAAAACCATAAGAACTAGAATCCTCCTTTTTATCAGTCTCCCTATATTCTATAACAGATTATATAATTGCTTACATTTATTTTCAATATAAAAGTATACTACTAACTATTAAATTATAAAAGGACTATTTAACTTTCGCTAAATAGTCCCTATCATAAGCAGATATTTTATTAAATTTATGCGGCCTCAGCCTCTCTAATTTTCTGCTTCTTATTTTTACCAAGATCCATTAATGCTCTTACTATAAATCCTCCACTTAAAAATACTAATATAAAAATCAATAATCCTCCCATATTACTATTAAGAACTGATTGATTTATACCTGATATGGTCATTCTAAGCGTACTTACTGAGTAAGTCATAGGAACAACCTTATTAATAACTCTATAAAATAAAGGAGCAGTTTCTATTGGGAAGGTTCCTCCAGAAGAAGCTAGTTGTAGTAACAATACAATAAACATAACAGCTCCACCAACAACTCCTATAGCATGAGACACCCCATACATCACACTGAAAAATGCTACTGAAATCAATATATTGGTTCCATAAAATTCGACTATGTTTGCTGGACTTATTCCTAACCCCTTTGTAACAGTTAAACTCAATATTATAGCTTGCATAGTTACAAGACCTGAACCAACTATAAACTTGCCAAAGAAACTGTTCATTAATTTACTCTTAAATAAATTCTTTGATTTTGCAATGGAAAGTATTAAACTCATAAACATTGCACCTAACCATAAGGATAAGGACATGAAATATGGTGCCAAGCCTTCTCCATAGTATTTTACATCATTTATAGAGCTATCTTTAAGAGATATAGGCTCGGATATAAACTGAGACATATTGTCAGAATTGAATTTAAGCTTATTACTCATCTTATCATAGCCACTGTTTAGTCCATCCTTAAGTTTGTTAGTACCATCATTAGCATCATTTAAACCGTTAGTCAAAGTATTTGCTCCGCTGCTAAGCTTATTAAGTCCATTAGTCAAATCTTCAGTTTTACTTGCTGCAGTATTTAAGCCTTCACTTAAACTTACTGCTCCAGCATTGGCAGTTTTTAATCCATCACTTAAAGCCATAGAACCAGTATTTAACTGTTGTAAGCCCTTAGTAAGTTCTCCAGTTTTGCTAGCTGCTGTGCTTAAACCACTATATAAAGCGGAGCTTCCACTTTGAAGTGCCTTTGCTCCAGCTAATAACTGATCTACACCCTCTGAAGCTTTATTTTGTGTATCTGATAGACCATTTACCAATTGATTTATTCCATCTGAAAGATTTTTGCTTCCTTGCTTTAACTGTTCCATCGCACTAGGTAATTGCTTAACTCCTTCAGCCATAGCTGAAAGATGTCCAGATATCTTCGCAGTTTTATTTACTGCATCTACCTTTTGCACTGTACCAACTATTTGTTTTATTTTTGCTTTATCTGCTTCACTCATATTGGAGCTATCAATAGAGGCAACTAATTCTGGACTAATTGCACTATTGGCACTGCTAATAGCTTGTTCTGTTTGACTTGTTCCATAAGCTAAAGCACTAAAATTAGCATAATTCAAATCAGCAGTTTTTTGTGCTAGTTCGCTAGTTTTATCACTTAATTGAGAAGCACCATTTACTAACAGTGGAAGTTTGTCATTCTTAGCGGTTAAACTTTGCTTAAGTGTATCTAATCCAGTAATTAGCTTACCTGCTCCATCTAAAACTTGATATTCTCCAGAAGCCAGTGTAGACAAACCATTTTTCAAGTCATTTGATCCATTGGAAGCTTGAGCAATTCCACTAGAAAGAGTATTACTACCTTCATATAGCTGCTTTGTGCCGGCTTGAAGTGATTGACCTCCACTGGCTGCTTGCTTTAATCCATCTTCTAGTTTAGAAGAGCCACTAGCTGCTGTTCCAAGACCATCTGTTAAAGTTTTACCACCGTCAAGTAGCTTTTGTGTACCATCTTGAAGCTTAGAAGCTCCATCTCCTGCATCCTTAATAGATACCTTTACGTCATATAAACTATCTACCAAAGCTTTTGAAATTTCTTTCTGTATGCTAGAACTCACTTCAGTTTTAATACCCTCAGCAACCTTTGAGGAAACTTGCGAAAATACAAAGTTCTTTCCCTTGTTTGCAGTATAAGTTATCTCTGGATTATTAAACTTTCCGTCTTGTGCATTTGAAATACTTTGGGAAAAGTTTTCAGGTATCTCTATTACTGCATAATACTTAGATCCCTTAACTCCATCCATAGCATCTTCATGACTTACAAAACGCCAGCCTACTTTATTGTTATCTTTAAGCTTATCTTCTACTTCCTTACCTATAGCATATTCTTTTCCATCCTTTGTAACCGACTTGTCTAAGTTTACAAAGGCTACTGGTACACTATCAAGTCTTCCATAGACATCCCATACGCTTCCAAGATAGATAGAGGAATATAGCATTGGTACAAACATAACTGCAACTACTAATATAGATATAATAACTAATGTAAGCTTCCTATTATCTTTTGCTTTTTTTAATTGCATTTTGCTACCTCCTATTACTATTGATTGGTAATACAATTACCTAAACACTTGTTTTTTAATCGACATATGTGTATTATAAGATGTGTGTTGCATAATTTCAATCATTAATATCTATGATTTTGACGATTATTAGACATGTAATCGACAACTGTCTATTATATTTGAAAAGAAAAATTTACGAGGTGTTATTAAATATGAGAGAAGAAAAAATCGACAGACGTGTTAGGAAGACTAAAGCTACCCTCCTTCATTCTTTAACGGATCTTATGTCTAAAAAGAAAATAAGTGAAATTACAGTAAAAGAACTTACTGATTTAGCTGATGTTAATAGATCTACTTTTTATCTATACTATAAGGATATATTCGACATGGTTGAGCAAATAGAAAATGAAATGTTAGAGGATTTCAATGACGCCTTTGATGAATTTTCAAAGGATGCCAATAACTACTCTAATTTCTTATCCTTTTATACTCATATATTTGAATATGTACAGGATAATGGTGAGATGTGCAAGATACTACTTGGTCCAGATGGGGATTATTCTTTTATAGAAAAATTCAAGAAAGCTATTGTTCAAAAGAAACCGCCTTTTGGAGAAACTATACCTAAGATAAAGGTACATTTTGTAAGACCATTCTTAATATCTGGCTGCATAGGAGTAATACAACAATGGTTGGAAGATGATCTAAATGTTCCTCCAAAGGAAATGGCTCTAATTGTTTCAGATATGATTCAAAACATAACTAAGAATTTATAATTACTAGTTTTTGTACTAAATATGTAATTTCAAAAAATATTAATGTAACTCTTAAAAAATAGAAAATATTATTTCTTGTTAAAATATCAATTTAATTTTTATTAAATATATCTAAATTTCTTGCTTAAACGATTTAAAATCTAAAAATGAAGCTATTCTTATTACAAGCAGATATTGTATTTTAAGAAAAAAGTACCTTTATTTTTATTGTAACACTTGATTATATTCACTTTTATACATATAATTACAAGTGAAGTTACCCAAAACTTTTAGAAGGACGTAACAAGCTTGTCTACAATTTTCATGTTGCGTCCTCCTATTTTATTTCTAAGACTTTAGTGGCATTAACAATACCTTAAATATGATAACTTTATATATGAGAAAACGACCTCTTTAATGCAACTAACATTAAAGAGGTTTTATTTTTACTCTGCTAACTCTTAACATCTTACTAACTTAAAGCTTCTCAATCTTACTCAAAAGCTTGTTTTCCACTAATATCTTTAAATTGAATCCTCTAACCATTCCATCATCAAAGGTAATCTCTATATTATCCGCAGTGGTTTCCTTAACAAAGCCTGCTCCAAAGCTTTTATGGAACACCCTATCTCCAGCATTAAAGCCGTAGTCTTCTCTCACAATATACTTGTCTACAGCTATCTCGTTTAAGAACTTTGATCTTTCTTTAAACTTTCCTCTTAGCATTTTTGGAGAGTATATAAACAGATTATCCTTTGCTCTGGTTACTCCAACGTAGAAAAGTCTTCTTTCCTCTTCCCCGTCTTCCTCTGCGTTTTTATGTGGGATAATATCTTCATTAACATCTATGACATATACGTTTTTAAACTCCATACCTTTTACTCCGTGGATTTAAAGGCTTCAAAACTGTTAGCACTGATTATATATAGGATTCCATTAAATTAGGTTTGATTCATTCCATTCACTAAATAAAATTATACCACTAAATGCTAATTATTCTATATATAATAAAGCAAGTAAATTAAACTTGCTTTATTATAACTTATTATCTAAAATTTTTTCTATTACAATAACTATTCATATAAAAACTTTAATATTATGATACAACTTTTGAACTTCTAATAGGAGTATTTTTCAACAAATTAATATTAATCAATCATTCAAATTACAGTTCATTTATTTAGCTTAGTTAATTATTCTTGTACTTATTTTATATAATGTGAATTTCAAAATAATACTCCGATAGAGGTTAATGATTCCTTTAAATACTTAATAATATGTATCTTCGATACATTACTTATAATTTATATTTACTGTAATATAACATAATTCCGTATATTATTGCCATCCATTCTCATTTTTCAGTTTTACCAATTACTTTATTCAAATTCCTATAAAAATATAACTTATAAATTAAACTCACTTTTTAGTATCTCTATTAATTTAACTGCAAACTCTTTATCAAATTGAATTTTTTGAGTTGATTGTTCAGCCATACCTATATCCCCTATCTTGTATGTATCTATTTGCAAATACTTTTCACCTGAATCTTGAAATACACAGTATGTACATCCTACATCAGGATGAACTGAATTTTTTGTTTTCTCAATTTTTTCAATCTTACTTACTTTTGTCATATATTAATCCCCCTTTATATTTTATATATTCATTTTAAATTAAACTTCTACCATTATCAAAACCGCTATTGCCCAATTTTTCCTATATTGTTCTTATAGCCAACTTATTTATTCTTAAATTCATTAATTGTTTTGATTTTAGGAATAGTCTATACCTTGATATAGTAATTATTAATATAGACTTTAGGTTTTCTAATAAAATACAGTAGGAGGAATACATATGTCTGTTATAATAGGTGAAAAAATTTCTATAAAGAAACTTTTTAGTGATGAATTTTTCTTTATGATCCCAGAATACCAAAGACCTTATTCTTGGTTAGAAGAAAATTGCGAACAATTATTTGATGATATTTACGAATCCAATAGAGAAAGTGAATATTTCTTAGGTACAATAATACTTCAAGAAATTGAAAACATAGGTACTGGAAAAAAGTATGCTATAATCGATGGTCAGCAAAGAATAACAACACTTCAAATCTTATTAGCCTGCTTACGCGATCGCGTCACTGATGCTCAATATAAAAACGCAAATCAATGCAAAATTTTTCAAAAAGAAAATCTTGCTGATGGTATACCCGAAAAAGTTCGTTTAGAAGTTAAAGAGAGCTTATTTTTCAAAAAATATGTTCAGCAAGAAAATGGTACAAATCTAATTAAAGGAATTAATTGCGAAAACTTTCAGCAAGTTAATATGATAAATGCAATTAATGTTTTTAAAGATAAACTTCTAGATCTAACCCAATTTCAAATACAATCACTCATTCAACATATATCCCAAAGATGTATTATTATATATATTGCAACTAAGGAATTTGAAGATGCATTTAAGCTTTTTACTATTGTAAATGACAGAGGATTACAACTAAGAAGGATTGACATATTAAAAGCAATAAATATCTCCCCTGAAATTATGAACGATACTGATATAAAAAAATATGCACTAATTTGGGAACAAATAGAAGAAGACTTAGGTACTGAATTATTTGAAAAACTTATTTCATATATTAGAACAATTGAAGTAAAAGAAAAGGCTAAAGATGATATATTAAAAGAATATGAAAATCTAATTTTTGGCAAAAATAGGATTTTGAAAGGTAAGGATTTTATAGAATATTTAAAAGATTATAAAACCATTTACGAAAAGTTATTGTTAGATAAGTCAATATTGACTGGTCATTTAAAAGAGATAGAATATAAAAACTTAATAAATATAATGACAGACTTTTTGCCATCAACAGATTGGATTCCTCCATTTTTATATTATTACAAACGTTTTAAAGAAGATAGTATATTTGATTTTATAGAAGCATTAGAAAAAAAATATGTTGCTGATTGGATTCTTGGTGTTACATCAACTAAAAGAGTTGTCAATATGAACTCAATTCTTAGAAAAATTGAAATGTCAAGTAAAGCAGAGGAAATTATATCTAGTGAAGTAATGAAATTTGATATTATTAATTTAAAAGAAAAACTTAATGGAGATATTTACAATGAAACCTATTGCAAATACTTACTGCTGAAGTTAGAATACTTAGAATCTGAGCATAATATTGAAAGAAAATATAGCACAATAAGTGTTGAGCATATTTTACCCCAAACCATAAGCGAGAAAAGTACTTGGAGAACTCTATTTAAGGATACTGATCATAGATATTGGAAACATAAAATTTCAAATCTAATACTTTTGAGTAAAAGAAAAAATTCATCTGCTAGCAATTATGAATTTAGTAATAAGAAAGAAAAATATTTTAAAAGAAAGATAAGCGATCTAGTTAGAAGTCAAAAAATACTTTCCTATTCTGACTGGACACCAAAAGTGCTTGAAGATCGTCAAAAAAACATTTTAAATCTATTATTAAACTAGCTATAGCCATTTAAAGTTATTACTATTCTAAATACATCCATATAATCATTAAACTATTATAGGAAAAAGCAAGCTTATTTGCTTGCTTTCCTTAATGCATTGTTTCATTTTAATTCTTAATGGTCTTGTATAGCTGTAACAATACCATTCTCTAAATATATATAGCAATCTCCCGAATAAACCCATTGCTCTTTTGTCCCTAACTTTGTAGTAGTTCTATTCACACTTTTAGGTTTCCCCCATGAAGATTTCTCAACCTCTTCTGCACTCATTCCAATTCTAGGTTCTTCCAATATTTTTGGAGGTGGATTTTTAGCTTCTTCGGTAGCTCTTGATTTTGCACGAGCATCCATTTGTTCTGTTTGTTTTTTGATTTCTAAAGCAGTAATTCCTTCTTTATCTTTAATATTTTGATTAGCACCTTTTGAAACTAAAAAATTAAACATGTCTTCATCTTTATTTTGAGCAACTATGATTAGAGGGGTTACACCATTTTCATCTTGAATATTTACATTAATATTGTTACTTAATAATAATTCAATCATATTTTTTTCTTTCTTATCTACTGCCACTTCAAGTAGATTTTGACATAAAGTATAATTATGATTATAATAAGATACTTTTATATTTATATCAGCACCTCTTTCTATAAGCAATTTAGCTATGTCTACTTTGTCCTTTTTTACAGCAATATATAATGGCTTATCACTATTCATCATTGCTTCACTTTTGAAAGAGATATTCACATCTGCTTTATAGTCTAGAAGTAATTTAACTACATCTACATTAGTTTCACTAGCCCATTGTAGTGGTGTTTTATCAACTTTGGGGCTATTTAAATCAGCCCCTTTATCTAGGAGCATCTTAATTATATCAATATTACCTTCGTTCTTATTAGTTCTTGCAACATTCAAAATTGCTTCATTTAATGCTGTATCTTTATATTTATCTATGGCATTAACATCTGCTCCTTTATCAATAAGCAGTTTTGCTATTTCATTTCTACCCTTTAATAGAGAATATATTAAAGGTGTTCTTTCATCTTCATTTTTACTATTTTTATCTACCCCTTGATCAATTACACTTTCTACAAGTTTAATATCATTACTCTCTATAGCTGTAAAATATGTCTTACTGTCATACTTACTAATTTTATTATTATTATTTGTGCTACAGCTAACTAATGTAACCATAAAGAAACATATGAATACAGAAAATATTTTTCTTTTTCTCACTACTATCCCCTCACATCCCACTTATTGTATTGCCCAACGATAATTTTATTATTGATTTATACTTAAAACTGACCCACATTTTGCAAGTAAACTTGACCCACCAAAGTTAATAAATTATCCTAATCTTTTAGAAGAGATTAGGAGGAACAAAGGTGAAAGATGTGAAAGATTGGATAACAATAAAAAGGATGTATGAGAGAGGCGTTCCAATACGACAAATTGCTAAAGAGTTAAAAGTTTCAAGAAATACTGTTAAGAGGTTAATAAAATTAGATGAAGAACCTAAATACAAAAAGCGTAAATATTCAACTAAAATTGATCATTTTCATGAAGATATTAAAAGGTGGTATTTGGAACCAGAGTATAACTTTATAGGGACTAGGATATTTAGAGAACTTAAACAATTAGGTTATAACGGTAGTATATCTCCTTTATATAGATATTTAAATAGCCTAAAAGAAGAAAAAAGGAGTCTTCCACTTAAGGCAACAAAGCGTATCGAAACGCCGTTGGGAGATCAAGCTCAATTTGATTGGGCTGAATATTTAATGTGGGTTGGAGGAGAAAAAATTAAAGTCTACTGCTATTCATTAATTCTTGCAGCGTCTAGAAAGAAAGCTATTATATTTGCAAAGTCTTGCGACGGCGAAGCCATTTACGAATCTATACATTTATTATTTAAAAGAATTGGTGGTGTTACTAAAGAGTTATTAATAGATAATCCTAAGGCTTTGGTTGTATCAAATCATCCAGAAGAAGAAGTCAATTTCAATATTAACGCCTTGAGATTAGCTCATCACTTAGGAATTTCATTGAATGCCTGTAATCCCTACAGACCAAGAACGAAAGGTAAGATTGAAAAGCCTTTTCAGTACATAGAAGAACAGTTTGTTAAAGGTAATAAATTTGACTCTATGACTCACCTCAATAAAGCTGCTGAAGCATTTATAGAGGATTCTAACAATCTAAAACATGGTACAACTTTACGTATCACTAATGAATATTTTACAGAAGAAATACCTTATTTAGCTCCTGTTAAAGACAAGCCTTTTATAATAACTGATTTGAAAGAAAGAAAAGTAAGTTTAGATTCATTTATATCCGTTGACGCTGTAAAATACAGCGTGCCGATTGAGTATGTTGGAAAAAAAGTAGTTTTTAGAATAACCTTAGGCTATAAATTGGAAGTTTATAACTCAGCCTTAGATATAATTGCAACTCACGAAATCATTACGCAAAAAGGTAAGATGGTTACAGTAGATGATCATTACGGAGCGTTAAATAATATTGCTCCAAAATCTATTCCTGAAATTGTTAGGCAATTCGAAAGTACCTTCCCTAGTGGAAGTCTATTCTATAAAAACTGCATTGCTCACCTAAATCAACCTAGTTACCACTTGCGTAAAATAATTAAGCTTAAGGAACTTTATGATAACGATTCTTTAGAGCTGCTTCTTCGCTATTGTATTGAGGAGAATATATATAACATAAATGATATAAAGAATATTTTAAAGACTAAATATTTAGATATAGTAAAGGGTATTTCTGCAAAGGACGAGCTTTTGACGCTTAGTGAAACTAGCCGTGAATTATCTTACTACGAGGAGGGTCAATTTTAGGTATGAAAAGTACTATTAACACATCACCAGACCATATCGCTAGGCTTTTAAAACAATTTAAATTGATTGACATCCAAACAAATTATGAAAGCGAAATAGCATACGCTATCGAAAATAATATTGGACATAGAGAATTTTTAGTGAGACTTCTAGAAATAGAGGCGGAAGGTAAAAGAGAAAGAAATGTTGAAAAAAATATAAAAGCAGCAAGGTTCGAAGGAATTAAAACTTTAGATGGATTTGATTTTTCTTTTCCTGAGAAAATAAACGAATCAAAAATTAGAGATTTAGAAACTCTTTCCTTTATTGAAAATAAAGAGAACGTAATATTAATAGGTCCTCCTGGTGTTGGTAAAAGTCATATTGGGATAAGTCTTGGGGTATTAGCTTGTAAGAAAGGGTTTAAAGTTCTTTTTACAACTGCACAAGAATTCATAGATAAGCTTTATAAAAGTTATATGAATGGCACTCTAGATTCTACATTCAAAGCAATTAGAAAGATAGAAGTTTTAATAATTGATGAGTTGGGGCATTTCCAGATGGATAAAGAAAAAGAGAGCATATTTTTTCAAATCATCCGCCAACGATACGAAAAAGGCTCTCTAATCATAACTACCAATGTACCATTAGGTAATTGGGATAAAATCTTTTCTAGTAAACTTGCTGCAACAGCAATTCTAGATAGATTAATTCATCATTGTCACTTAATAAGTATAACAGGAGATAGCTATAGAGTAAAGGGTAAATGATAAGGAGGAACTTCCTAATGAAGAGAAAACACGATCATAGAGATTTAGATTATATGAAGTTTATAGAAATATTTAATACTGAAGGCCGCAAAAGCGCTAGGGATTATGTTAAAGAACATATTCCATTTAATTATGATTATTTTATAAAACTAGTTAAGAGATATACAGGTTATCAGTATAATAAAGAATCAAAAAAGTTTGAATTGTTAAAAGCTACTGAATCTCAATTTATGAGTATTGATGATTTATTAAATAAACCTAAGGATAATGCTACAAGTATTGTAGCATCTATCCCTAAGGCTATATACTACAAGGATCCACTCGATGAATTGAATTTAGATCTTCTTCAAGATAGATTAATAGAGCTATCGAAATATATAAAAATCAAATCAAGTACCAAGTCTATTGAAATAAACCTTATTCGCCTACGCGAAGGCGGGTACGACATAGAATTAATAAGCTAATAGTAGTGGGTCAATTTTGTGTGAGAAAGTGGGTCAAAAGTACTTGACAATCTACAATTTGGTTTAGTCTATTTATATACAGTAAATTATTATCATTTAACTTCATAACAATAAAAACCGAATATTACTTTGCAGTACCGCATTATTTAGAATTGAATTTTTTGATGTTTTTATGTCGCAATACAAGAAAATTATAGGGCAATCATATAAGAGCACTGTAGATGCGTAATTATGGATATCGGGATCTGTATAAAGATTATTGACAGGCTTTAAAATAAATATTAGATATTAGGTGTGTGTTCTTCGAAAATTGAATAGCGAGGTATTAAGAAAATTTTTTCAAGTATAATTTAGTTTCAATATTGTGATAATCCATGTAAGATATGTTATAATTATCCTAAAATTAAGACGAGATAATAAAATAAGGCAAAATAAAGATTATTAAAAAACAAATAGATAAATATCTATTTTGAAGATTTAAAAGATAAAATCATATCAATAACTAGAAGTTAAGATCTAAAGAAAATATATCATATGAATAGGGGGAAGCCCAATTGAATAGCGACATTGATAAGATAAAAATTAAAGAATATTGCAATTTAGCATATAAAATTAGAGAAAGGGCATCTGGAGAAATTATTGGTTTTGTTGATGAAAATGTTTCTGAAATATTAAACTTCGATTTTGAAGAAAATGTTGTTTGGTCAGGTAATTGTTTTGATGGATTTTTTGAACAAATTAATGTTTGTCGTTTTGGGAATATACTATGGGTTGAATTACAAAAATTAGGCGATTATAATGGATTTTATAAAGATTGGGCAATGAAGAAGTATATGAGTACTATGTATGAAATATGTAACTTAATGGACGGAATTTATGTAAATAACTATGAATATGATGATGAAGATCCAATGTTTAGAGCTTTTTTTATTTCATTTATATTTAATATAGATGATTTCAAGTTTTATGAAAAGATTTTTAAATATTGTCATGAATATTGTAATAATATAGAAAAAATAATTGAGAGAAAGTTAAAAGGAAGTTATTGGATACCAGAATTTGAGAAAGATGAAATGATGTTTTGTAATATGTACTTGACACCATTTTTTAAGAAAATTGGTTTTGAACAAGTCATTTTTAATCATGGAAAGAATGAATATGGTAAGGATTATGTTTTGGTAACGAAGAATATATTTGGAGAAACAGAATACTACGGTGTTCAAGCAAAAGCTGGAGATATGAGAGGATCTGCTAATTCTAATATAACTGAGATATCAAATCAAATAGAAAATGCATTTAAAATACCATATAAGCTTATAAATGGTAAAGAGGTATATATATCTAAAATGATTATCGCCATTTCCGGTAAGTTTACTGATAACGCACAAACTATAATACAAAAATATATTACAACTTATATGTTAACTAACACAGTATTTCTTTCAAAAAAAGAATTGGAAAATCATAAGCTTATGAGTTAGCTAGGAGCTGTTTTAATTTCACCTTTTTTGGAATTAATTAAACTGCCCATTTTATTTATAATATCATATGGGCAAATTTCATTTTGTCGTTTAGATAATTTGTAATTTTCTTATTTAACGAAAAAGCAATAAATATAATATTCTTCTAAATCATCGCACTATTCAGTATTAGATTTAGGGGTATTTTTCGTCGTAATTCAAGAATAAAACATCATAAATAACTAAACTCTCATTTAATAAGTTTCTATAACCTTACTCAGAGAAATAGACATTAATTCTATTTCATTATTCTTTTATAAATTTATTTTTTAAATGCCACTTTAAGTATTTATAACTCTCTTTATTTAGTGTATTTATTATCGAACCCACATCCTTAATTTTCAAATTATAATCATCAATATTATTTAGCAAATAATTTGAAATAACTAGCTCTCCACTGGTATTAAAACTAATATCACCTAATTCAAACCCCTTATCATGTATTTCACATAGAAGTAATGTGTTATATTTATCTAACTTTTCATAATCATTACATTCACTCCAAGGTTTAATGTGACTTGTAACCAAATAACTAGGATTATTTATATTGCATAGTACACACTTACTATTGTATAATTTCAAACATTCTTTTCTTAGATTTTCCTGTCCAACTCTAGCCTTAGATTCAATCGTCTTTTCTGTATTTTTAGTATTTATATACACTTTGTTATCGTCAAAATCACAATTACATTTATGTTCAGAATGTATTTCATCTAATATCTGCTTTTTAAAAACTTCTCCTTTCGGATCTCCATATCTTTTACTCAAATAATATACTAAAGCTTGAAAATGACCATCTCTTACATGCTTACTTGAACTTAAATATGGATTATTACTCATTTTGGGTATAAGATACTCTGCATATGCTAAATAGCAACTCTCTTTTATATTACTTTCAATCATTATTTGGTCAAACTTTTTCGGATCTTTAGTAATGAAATCAACGATTCCAAATTCCCAAAAATAAAAATTACTCTCATTTTTATATTTCTCATAGCAATAATTTTCCCTTTTATCGCACCCATCACAATAATTCATTAACCCAACCTCTTTCCTCTAAATTATTTAAAGTATAATTAATTAGTAACTTCTCATTATTATGTGTTACTTTTCCACAATAATGTATATATCTACAAATTAAGCACTCTCAATACCATTTTTCTAGCAAGGATCAATATTGATTTATACTGATGCAGATAACTGGTCTTAATGCAAAACTTACATTAATTTAACAATGTCAAAAAGTCTATTTAATACAAAAGTACTAAATAGACTTCAGAGTTATCTCTTTTTAAAATAACTCTCTTTTTTATTGATATTAGGCGCAATATCATCTATCACATTTATCATAGCTACTGTTTTAGCATTATAACGCTATTTGATTCTTTGATTTTGCCATGACCTTTTACCAACTACTTCTCCTTCATTACTTCTCCCTACTTTTTTATTGTAATTAAATAAAAAAGCGCCTACAATATTCTTGTAATTTAAGAAATACCATAAACACTTAAATTAGACTTATATTTGTTTATTTCCGTCCTACGATCTTCATTACTTGGAACTTAGCTACATTCTTTTCATCTACAACTGGAGCTTTAAACTTCCAATTCTTAAATGCATCCAAATTCTCTACATTAGATATCGTACTGCTTAGTAAATTGCCATTTTTATCATATAGGTTTATATCCACTTCTACATAACTATAAACATATTTTGAATTGTTTAAAATAGTTCCAATTACATAGCCACCACCACTGCTATAATCTTGTAATGTTAAGTTTCCATCTTCAGAAGTTAATTTATTATTTTGTTGTTGAGTATTTATTGTGTTAGCATTATTTTGTTGCCCTACATTTGCAGTGGCTATACTACCTCCTATTTCAATAACTTTTCGTTCTAAATTATCATTAATTTTTACTAATTCATCACGTCCAAACCTAACCATTCCAACAGCTTTAGTCACTCGTTCTACATATGTTCTATCACTTGTATTTAGCGCTTCTTCTCCTATCCTCTGAATCTCTGGGATAAATTTATCTTTAAATTCTTGTTTGTTTTCATACTTTTGGCAAAAATCAGCGATTGAATATAATTCTTCATCTGATAGTGGTTTACCTGTGTTCGAAAATATTTTAATACAATCGTTCATAGCTTTAGTAAATTCGGTTTCTTCTTGCTTATTTGCTGTAGAATCTGTTTGTATAGGTTGTTTATTAGAGTTCTGATAACCATTACTACACCCTACAACAGATAGGCTTAAGCATAGAATTATAATAACAATTGATAAACGCTTCATAATATATCCTTCTTCCCCTAAATATTACTTAATAACAACTCATTTTACTTCCATTATTATACAATACAATCCGTAAAATCAAAACACCTATGCCAATTTTAAATTTATAATAGCTTCATTAATGAACTTTTTCTTATTTTGAATCTAGTAATTCTATAGTAAATCACCAAATTTATACTATCCTATTGGAAATGCCTAACCTTAGAATATTGTATATACAACGAAACACAGAAGGGGTATTTTATAACTGAATTTTCAATGAAACTGGTTAGAGGTCATAATTGAGATAACAAATTAATAGTAGCCTATTTAATACCATAGTACTAAATAGGCTACAACACTATAATCACTTATTAATTTTTATTCTTCTATTTTGCTTACTCAAAACATCTAATGGGTTATATTCGTTCATATCAGCCTTTAAATCCAATGGAAGCATATTTATATACCTCTCTGTTGTTTTTATGTTAGAATGTCCTAGAATTGATTTAAGACGGTATATATCACCTTTATTTCTAATAAACATAGTTGCAAAGGTGTTTCTAAATGTATTTACACCTCTCATTTTCACCTTTCTATTCATAAAATAGTTTGAGAGATTTTGATGTAATGTATCATAGGACATCTTTTCTCCATTTAGTTTAGGAAAAAGTAGATCCCCCTTACTAAGTGCTAAAACTTGTATATATTCTCTTAAAACAGTTTTTAATGTTTGAGAAAGTGGTACACTGATCTGCTTTCTAGTCTTCATATGTCTAAACAGTATCATCTCTGTTGAAAAATCTATATCTTCTACTCTTACATTTAATAATGTTTCACTTCTACACCCTGTTCCTAATAAAAAATTTATAGTAACAAATCCTTTGTAGTCGCCTATTAGGCATTGTTTTAAATTTGGCTTTTTAAGAAGTTTTGTTAACTCATCTTCTGTATATACTATTTTTTTCTCTAAATCAACATTTGGTATCTTTACCTCAAATTTTTCTAAATAATGATTGTTAAAACAATAGGTAAGAAAAGCTCTAATTTTAATAACATAAGTCTGATAATAGTTTCCCTTGTATCCTTTAGTAATCATATTCTTAACATGTTTCTCTATCTTTTCTTTTTTAAGTTCAGAAATATTATTATCCAAGTCTACAACCTTTTTGAGTTCGTATCTTCTGAATCTTTCTTTACTATCAATAGTTCTTTCTCTTTGACCTATAGTAATACAATAATCTAAGTATTCTAAATACACCTCATTAACTGTTTTACTACTTTCTTTTCTCATGTTTTTAAGCTTCATTTTAACCATTTTTTATTCCATTCCTCCAACGATTTTTTTGTTGTTAAATGAATGGAATGAATCACACTATTTTAATCGTCAATTTGCCCATTATTCCTATTGCTTATCAATCTTACTTATAAGCATATTTTCCACCAATATTTTTATAGAGAACCCTCTAACCATTCCATCATCAAAGGTAATCTCTATATTGTCTTCAGTGGTGCCTTTAACAGTTCCACTACCGAAACTCTTATGGAACACTCTATCCCCAGTGTTAAATCCATAATCTTCTCTTACGATATATTCCTCTATGGCTATCTCCTCTAAGAATCTTGATCTACCTTTGAATTTTCCTCTTAACATCTTTGGAGAGTATATAAATAGATTATCTTTAGCTCTTGTAACTCCTACATAGAATAGTCTTCTTTCCTCTTCGGCATCTTCCTCTGCATTCTTGTGAGGAATGATGTCTTCATTGACATCAATAACATATACATTTTTAAACTCCATACCTTTTACGCCGTGAATAGTGCTTAAGATCACAGAATCGTCTTCACTCTTTCTTATGCTGTTTTTTATATTTTCTTCTACAGTTTCCACATGGGCTAAAAGAGTTATTATGGATTTGAATTCTCTGCTTATTTCCTTAAATTCTTCCACTATTTCATCAAGTTCATTGATGCTTTGCTTGAACTTGTCACTGTATTCTCTCAGATAGCTATAATATTCTAATTCGAATAGTATAAAGTCTATGGCGCTACTTAGGGTCATCTTATTCAAATTAGCTACATCTCTTTGAAGCTCGTCAATTTTCTTAAGCTGAAAAGGATGTATGTCTCCTAGTTCCATAAGCTTCTTGAAATTACTTTCTTTAATTCTAGAGGCACTGACCTTTTCTAAGTTAGACTTTGATATATATCTAAAGGGTTTATTTATTACTCTAGCAAAGCTCTCCATGTCCCAAGGATCTATGGATAACTTCAAATAAGCAAGTATGTCTTTACATATGAAGTGATGGAAAAAGTTATATTCCTTATCTAGAAGCTTAAAGGGAATCTTATGTCTAATGAATCCATCTATAATACTTCTTGACTCCATGTTGGTCCTATAAAGTATGGCATTATCTTTATATCTGTCTCCACTGTTCTTAAATCCTTTGATCTTTCCAATAATATCCTCAATTTGTGCACTTTCATTAAAGGGGATAACCACTTCCAATCTTCCAGTTTCCTTCCTGAAGTATTGGATTTTCTTGTTATTCCTGTTCTTATTATTTACTATTATCTCCTTGGACAAATCTACTATATTACTAGTACTTCTATAATTATAATTTAAATAAAACTTTTCTCCTTGTTCAAAATTATTGTGAAACTCAACCATATACTCAGGCTTTGAGCCTCTAAAGGTATAAATACATTGATCTTCATCCCCAACTGCAAATACCGAATTGCTATTGTTTAAAAGTTTTAAAAGGCTTATCTGTAGATCATCACAGTCTTGAAACTCATCTACTAATATATATCTAAAGAGTTTTCTGTAACCATTCAATATTTTTGGTTCTCTTAAGAAAAGTTCTTTACATCTAAGCTGCAAATCATCGAAATCCATAAGATTTCTTTGCTTTTTGTAATCCTCATACTTTTCATAGCATTCTATAAATACTTCCTTGCTTATAGAAGTTTCAAATTCATCTATTGAGGTATTAGAGGTTTTGAAGATAGAGATATTATTTAAAACTTCCTTAACTTTTTCCTCTCCTACTTCATCAAGCTTTTCTAATAACACCTTATTTATCAGCCTATAACCCTCGCTAGGATTAATCAAATCTACATTTCTTTGATGTCTTTTCAATATCTTATAAAAAAGCCCATGAAAGGTACCAAAAAACGGATAATTGTTTAACTTACAAAGCTTAGTAAACCTATCCTTCATGTTTTGTGCCGCAGCTCTAGTAAAGGTTATTACTACAATGTTACTTGGGTCTACCTTTTTTTGTTCTATTAGGAACTTTATTCTATTTATTATAACCATAGTCTTTCCACTGCCAGGAGCAGCAATTACTAAGGTATTTCTACTATTACATCTAACCGCTTGTTCTTGAAATTCATCTAAATTAGTCACTGTTCTCCTACCTTTGTTAATTCATTTCTATTGGTATATGTGCACCTTATATAAAAATCTATTTTCAGAACTACTATATGGTTACAAAACCAAACTCTAAGTTATAAGCTTTCCTGACACTAGACTTTGTAAGGCCTTCGATATGAGTATAATTTATACTTCAGCCTTGAACCCTACGTAGGTATCCAATTTCAATCATTTCTTATAATCCCAAGAATTCTGGATTATAGAACATGCATAAATTAAGTTTATGGATATCTATATATTACATCTTCTAGGAACCTTTAAAATATATATTAACAATTATTACTTCTATAACTACATCTCTGAAGCTATATACTGACTTGAAACTTATATATAATTATAACAAATGAAATACATTCTTAAGTATAACATTAAACTTCACTTATATAAAAGCAGATATCTCTTCCATTGTCCTAATCACAGGTAACTTACTTCAACAATTAATTTATACATGGACGATGATCCCCAGAATCCGTCATCATCTTATCCCCAGAATCCAGAATTGTCTTATCCTAAGAAGTCTGTATCTTATAATAAGTCTAAATTGAGTTTTTATAAGGGCTCCATATAAATTATTGCCTTTATATAATAAACCTCAAACTCAGAAATATGCTTAGCCCTAAAAATTTCTAAGTATATTGTAATAATTAATTTATAAGGTTACAATATCCTTATGGTATTTCATGTAAAGGAGATTAACTATGACAAAAGAAATTAACTTCGATGTAAGAAGTTCTAGAAATTTGACTATGCTTGTAGATTTCTATGAACTTACTATGGGAAATGGATATCTTAGAGATGGATTGAAAGATAAGATAGCTTATTTTGATATGTTTTTCAGAAGAGTTCCTGATGGTGGTGGATACTGTATAATGGCTGGAGTTGAGCAGCTTATTGAATACCTAAGCAATTTAAAATTCACCAAAGAAGACATCGATTATTTAAGAAGCAAGCAAATATTTGCTGATGAATTTTTAAAATATCTTGAAGACTTTGAGTTTTGCTGTGATGTATGGGCTGTGCCTGAAGGTAATCCAGTATTTCCAAATGAGCCTTTAGTAACAGTAAGGGGGCCAGTAATACAAGCACAGTTCATTGAAACTATGATACTTCTTACTATAAATCATCAAACTCTCATCGCTACAAAAGCAAATAGAATTTGTAGAGCCGCACAAGGAAGAACAGTTATGGAGTTTGGTTCTAGAAGAGCTCAAGGGTATGATGGTGCTATATATGGTGCGAGAGCTGCCGTAATTGGTGGCTGTGCTTCTACAGCTTGTACTATAGCAGAAGAAATGTTTGACATTCCTGCTTCTGGAACAATGGCTCATTCTTGGGTGCAACTTTATCCCAATGAATATGAAGCTTTTAAAGCTTGGGCTGAAGTTTATCCAGAAAACTGCACCTTCTTAGTAGATACCTATAATGTATTAAAATCAGGTATACCTAATGCTATAAAGGTTTTTGATGAAGTTTTAAAACCAAAGGGGCTTAGACCTAAGGGAATAAGAATAGATAGCGGGGATATAACTTATCTTACAAAAAAATGTAGAAAGATGCTTGATGCTGCTGGTTATAATGATTGTAAGATAGTTATTTCAAATTCTCTTGACGAACATATAATAAGTGATGTAATAGCTCAAGGAGCTAAGATTGATTCTTTTGGTGTAGGAGAAAGACTAATAACCGCCAAATCAGAACCAGTATTTGGCGGAGTATATAAGTTAGTTGCTATAGAAGAAGATAATAAAATAGTCCCTAAGATTAAAATAAGCGAAAATGAAGAAAAGATAACAAATCCTGGTTTTAAAAAGATCTATAGAATCTTTGACAAGGACAATGATATGGCTATTGCTGATCTTATAGCTCTTAACAATGAAGTAATAAACACCGAAAGCAGTTTAGAAATTTTTGATCCAGTTTATACTTGGAAAAGAAAAAAACTTACGAATTTCTATGTTAAAGACTTGATGGTACAAGTTTTTGATAAAGGTAAGCAAGTTTACGAAAATCCTTCTGTACTTGAAATAAAAGATTTTGCTAGTGAAGAAACCGAAAAGCTTTGGCCAGAAGTTTTAAGATTTGAGAATCCTCATACTTACTATGTTGATTTATCAAGTAATCTATGGAGTCTAAAGCAAAGTCTATTACATAAGTATACAGATCAGTACAAATAAGAACGTAAGAGGTTAGCCTAAGCAAATCAAACTTCTTATTTTAGACAGTGTTAAAACCATATGAACTAAAAAAATCACCAAAATAAGTGCCCTTCAGATAAAACATACTATCTGAAGGGCACTTATTTTTAGGCTTTAAACATAATATATTTTAAACAAAACCTAATTATATGCTTATAGATCGTTTAATTTAATATATGTAAGTTTTAATATCCTGTGGAAGTCTTAAACTTTTTGATAAAATAATCCTCTTCAATTTCCTCAGAGAATTCAACAACACCAGTTACTTCCTTTAGCGAAACTCCTGTAAGATGCGCTCTAAATACACAATCTTCTTTATCCTGTGTACTACTTTTCATAGGGCATTCTTGATTACATTCAACTGCTTGATTATAGTTCGACCAAAAAGGACAGTTCCCCATAATTATCCCCCCTTTAACAATTAAGAAAATTCTTCCCATTTTTCTATAGAGATATTATATTTTAATTTTAGAAAAAAATAAAGAATTTTTTTGTTAACAATTTAACTAAACTTATTTATTCATTCATACTTCCAACCCATTCTAATGAATCAATATATATATTAGACAGTTTCTCTATAGCTATATTGTGTTTTTCTGTAAATAACATTAGTTTATCAACGTCCATATTTTCATAGCTAATTGATATATCTAATATTTCATAAAGAAAATTATCTTTTTTTATTAATGCTCTTTTTATCTCCTCATCAACTGGAAGTTCTTCAAGTAAAGTTTCCATATCTGTTGAAAGTACTACATCTAAATGAGAGAATAATCCTACCATAAAAGCGGATGCTGCTAGATTATTTCCAATAGCCTCGCATAAAGCTTCACAAAAATGAGCTCTAACCATGGCATTTTTAGAAAGCTCTTCATAATCCGGATCTGTAAATAAGTTAAAACTAAGCAATATTACCCATTTCTCTAACTCTTTAATTCCTAGCAGAGTAATTGCTTGCCTAACTGATTTTATCCTATTAGGAATTCCAAAACTTGCAGAATTTATATACTTTATTAGCTTATAAGATAATGATGCATCTCTTATTATAAACTGTTCCAAACTTTCAAGACTTACATCACTCTTTTTTAATTCTCTCATAAATATAATGAAACTTGTACTCGCCACTGGGCTATGCTTTCCTGAAATAATCTTAGGTTTACTAAAGAAGAAACCTTGAAAATAATCATAGCCTACATCCAATGCCTTTTCAAAATCTATACTATTTTCAACTTTTTCAGCTAGAACCTTAATTCCTAACTTTTTAAAAGTGCTACATATCTCTTTCTGTTGTTCTTCTGTAGTTAAAGAAAAGTCTACCTTAACAATATCAAGCATACCTATTAAAGGGGTTACATCTCTCTCATTAGCAAAGTCATCAACTGCAATAGTATAACCTTTACTCTTAAGCTTTTTGCAGGCTGTAATAACGTCATCGGTAAGTTCAACATCTTCTAATATTTCAACTACAACTGTTTCCTTTGGTAAAAGAGTTGGCAGCTCCTCAATAAGAGTATTTTTAGTGAAATTTATAAAGGCTTTTTTACCTTCCGTAATTTTATCTAACTCAAGTACCGCTGCGTTAGACAAAAGCTTTCTAGTTGCAATATCACCATCTATATTAGCAAACCTATTCACATTACTATTCCTGTACAATAATTCATATCCAAAAACTCTCTTATTTCTATTAAATATAGGTTGTCTAGCTATAAAAATTTCCATATAATCTCCTCAAGTCTCCGTAAAGTAAAATTTATGTCTAAAAAGATACGATTTCTATTTCATAAAGTCCATACATATGATATAATAACACTCGATTTTTGTGTTTTATCCTTGTACCCACATAAAAAAAAGGAGGTTATTTTATGAATACACAATCAAAAATCAGGTTTTTAGCCTACACGGCAATTGTTGCTGCATTATATGTAGTAATAACACTTTCATTTTCTTGGATGGCTTACGGCCCTATCCAGTTAAGAATTTCTGAAGTTTTGGTGCTTCTGGCTTTTATAGACAGAAAATACATACCTGGCTTAGTTTTAGGCTGTATTTTAGCCAATTTATCAAGTCCAATTGGACCTCTTGATATAGGACTAGGCGCATTCGCAACTTTTTTAGCAGTATTCTTCACAAGTAGAACCAAAAACTTATTTATTGCTACATTATGGCCAACCATATTCAATGGTCTTATAGTTGGAGGAGAACTTTACTTTTTAGGTTTTGCAACAAATGCAACCTTTGGAATTCATCCTCTAATATTCTCCTGCGTTTCTGTAGCAATTGGAGAATTCGTAGTAGTTTCTATAATAGGGTACATATTATTTAACGTAATATTAAAAAACAAGAATATCGTAAATGCACTAAAAATCACTGGTAAAGACTTTTAAGTCTTTGCCTTTTTTATTTCTACAAATTCCTCTTATATTATTATAATCTAATTTAATCTATTTTTAACATTTTATTCACGACATATTATATCAAAGGAAGTATTTTTTTACTTATAATGGGTATTTTAAAAGGTATTTTTTAATTACTGCTTGTTTTTCAATTTAAATATTTATTATCTATATTTTATTAGAATGTTGCAATAATTTCAAATATATTTTATATTTTTAATTGAATATACAATAAGTACTATTTTGCATATTAAGCTTTCTAAAATGCACTTAAGAAGTTTTGGAAGGTAACAGTTGCTTTATCTTATTTTTTAGAGTATCTTCAAAATAATTTTTTAGAGAATGAAAAAAGAAGATGCTTTCACATCTTCTTTTGTAGATATTATCATTAATTAAAAAACTCTTAATAAAACCTTAATTACTATCTGTTATATCTGCATTCAGGGTGTATAGTATTTTTAGTAACACTTATATTTATAATTTCGTTTTGGAATGCTTTAAGTAATGCTTTTTCAAGTACTTTTTCTTGATCGAAGTTCTCTACATCACGACATTCTGCAAATACTTTATTTAGCTCACCATTGGCATTTCTATATGTCAATGTAACATAAGGTTTCTCATATTCTACCTTAATTACTTTTAGTCCCCATGATATCTGTGCATAGTCACCATCTATACTTAATTTAGTAAGATCCTTAAGTCTTTCTTTTTCTTCGTTTGGGTCATTAATGATAAGTAACTCATCACCAATTTTATATTTTGCCATATTTCAGTCCCTCCTTAAAATAAAATATATGACTTCCGCTACTAAAGTTAAGTTTATCACTTTAGCATCTTTTAGTAAAGGTTATTGACTATATTCTTTATTTAATTATATATTATAGATAAACTATTACTATAATGACATTAGGCGCTAAAGCCAATTATATTGTAATTTGTTTTTTATTTAGAATCGGTAAATATATATGATCTGATTTGTTTGCTTCAATTATTATACCAAAATGTACTTTTATTTTACTAAAATATACTTTTCACAAATTTGTTTAATAGTATAAGTTTGCCAAAGAGTAAAGACTAAGGAGTGTAGATATTTGTTTGGATATGTTTTGCCCTACAGGATGGAGCTTAAAGTAAAAGATTATGAAAGATTCAAAGCCTATTATTGCGGCTTATGCCACTCTATAAAATCAATTTATGGCAATATGCCTAGAATATCGCTAAATTATGATATGACCTTTTTATCTATCTTGCTTGATGCTTTAATTAAAGAAGAAAATGATTATAATAGGATCGTCTGTGCACTTCATCCCACCCAAAAGAAAATAATATTAAAAAATAGTTCTGCACTAGATTATTCTGCACATATAAATGTAGCACTATTTTACTATAAGTTAGTAGATGATATAAATGATGATAAAAGCTTAAAAGCTAAATTCATGTCCATAATGTTCGTTAATAGCAAAAAACTATTTTCAAAAAAATATTCTACTATTAATGAAATTATAAACACAGAACTTAATGACCTTACCTATAAAGAACTAAATCATACCAATTATACATTAGATGAAATTGCTCATCCTTTTGGCAATCTTACTGGAGAACTTATGCGAAAATTTCCTGGTGAATTTATAAATGACTCCCAAGTGTTAAGGGATAACTTGTACAATCTAGGATATAATCTTGGTAAATGGATTTATCTAATAGATGCTTTAGATGATCTTAAAGAAGATATGGAAAAGAAAAAATTTAATGTATTTAATAATTGTCTTAATGATAAAACCTTAAGTTTTCCTGAATTTTATCATAGCATACTACAAAGAGCAGAGTTTTCTCTTTTAAGCTATGCATCTCAGTGTTATAATTCATTTATGGAGCTAAATGTTACCAAAAATAATGAAATATTAGACAATATTCTAAGACTCGGATTGATGGATAAGTTAGATTCCGTAATAAAAAAATATGAAGACAACAATTCAACTGACAGGAGGACATTTTATGAATAATCCTTATGAAATACTTGGACTTAAAGAAGGAGCCTCAGAAGAAGAGATAAAGAAAGCTTATAGAGAGCTTGCAAAAAAATATCATCCCGATCAATATGGAAATAATCCATTAAAAGATTTGGCCGAAGATAAGATGAGAGAATTAAACGAAGCTTATGATTACCTTCTTAAAAATGCAAAGAATAGCTATAGAAATAATTACTCTGGGTATGATAGTAATAGCTCTTCCAATGGATCATACAATGCTAACTATGCTGAAATTCGTAGAGACTTAGCTTCTGGAAGAGTTTCAGATGCAGAATACAAATTAAACGCTATGAAAATGCGCGATGCAGAGTGGAATTACCTATATGGTATAGTTATGCTTCAAAAAGGACATATGGACTCCGCTTACAGCTATCTTCAGCAAGCTTGCTCTTTAGATCCTAACAATGGAGAGTACAGAGACACTCTAAATAGAGTATCTTCAAGAAACAATAATTATAGACAGTCCTACTATAGAACAAGTAGAAACAACGACGCTTTTGAATGCTGCATGCAATTATGGTGTCTTGACAGTATATGCGAATGCTTTGGTGGAGATCTAATTGGTTGTTGCTAAGCTATAGGAAAAGGAGATATGTTATATGAAAGCAAGTCATATGGCAAAAGGGGGCATTCTTACAGCCCTATCAGTTATATTCTTATATTTGTCTGGTATCTTACCTACAAATAGATTAGCTTTTATTGCTTTGGCATCAATTTTGATTCCAATAGCGATCATGGCCACTTCCATATCAACATCAGTTTTAATTTATGTTTCAACCTCTATATTAGCTTTGCTTCTGGTAAATAAACTTACTGCTTTTTTATATATAATATTCTTTGGATCCTATGGATTTATAAAATATTATATAGAACGTATTAATTCTATATTAATAGAGTATGTAATAAAAATAATATTCTTCAATCTATGCTTTTTTGTAATCTATAAACTATATAGTGCGTTTTTAATCACTGATGCTATGAAAAGAGTACCAACTTGGGGTATTATCCTAGCAGCTCAAGTAGGCTTTCTTGTATTTGATTATGCATTAACTATAGTAATAACTGCTTATTTAAGAAAGTTCCACAATAAGAACTTGTAGTTAGATAAAACATTTCTATATAAATTAATACTTAATAAGAAATAAAAACGTCATATTTAGAATATGACGTTTTTTATTCTTTAGGAACTTCCACGAAGACCAAGGCATTCACAAAGTAACAATGAAAAATAGCCAGCCTTTTCCGTAGAAAATTATATTTTATATAAAGCCACCATTAAGAATGTGTATCTATCTTAAATGTAAACATCACATGCTTTCAACAATGATTATTTTACAGCAAAAAAATAAAAGAACAGTAAAACTGTTCTTAAGGATAAATAGAAAATGAACATGGACTTGAAATTTGTTAATAAATTAACAACTTCGTTTATATTTTAACAGATACAGATTAGTATTACAATAGTTTATTAAAAAATATTTTTTACTTTTTTCGCAAGTGTTAAGTAGTAGTATTTGACAGTTAATAATAATTATTATATAATATAGATATCACAATATTGAGGATGGTGAAAATGGATAATATAACAAGTATCTTTAGAGAAAAAAAATTAAAGCTAACACCTCAAAGAATTGCTGTATATAAATACTTAAAAGGAACTAAGGAACATCCTTCTGCTGAAGTTATATATAAAGCACTTCAAACTGACTATCCTACTATGAGTTTAGCTACTGTTTATAAAGCTTTAAAAACTCTAGTTGAGGTTGGTTTAGTACAAGAGATTAACGTGGGCGAAGGAAATTTCAGATACGATGCTTTTTCTACTCCTCATCCACATATTCAATGTGTCAATTGTGGAAGAGTTGATGATTTAGATCAATTAGATCTAAGCGGGCTTAATAAGGAAGCTGAAAATCATAGTAAGTACAAGATCCTTTCTAACAAAGTTTATTTCTATGGTA
This sequence comes from Clostridium manihotivorum, assembly GCF_004015185.1. Classification (GTDB taxonomy): domain Bacteria; phylum Bacillota; class Clostridia; order Clostridiales; family Clostridiaceae; genus Clostridium_AR; species Clostridium_AR manihotivorum. The sequence goes on from NZ_CP025746.1 coordinate 4,910,185, forward strand.
TTTGTCAGGAATGTCAAGAAAAATAAAGCTACTTATATAAGTAGCTTTATTTTTCTTTTGAGTAAGTTTTAGATAGAATATTTTGCCATTCACTACCACTATATCCACCATTTAATATACTTTTTGTCTGTTCTATTAAAATAGGTTTCATTTTGTATGGTAGATTATGATAAAATACTATGTTATTTTCGTTTGCAACAGTAATTGGCCAAAGCATCTGAGATTGTACTTCCTTTAACTTAGAGTTTGCACTTCTATTACCAGTTATTATTCCTTCTGCAGCTAAACTTTCATAGGCTTTATCATCAGAGATATAATCTATAAATCTAGAAACTTCATCTTTGTTCTTAGCATTTTGTAGTTGACATACTATATGATCAATTATTACTGGAGGATTTATCTTCAAACTATCCATAAGATTACTATTTGCAACTCCAATCTTCTTACTTTCACTCAATTCCTTTGAACTTAATGTAGTAACAAATGCGAAAGGAACTTCCCCACTCTCTACCTTTTTTACTATACTACTATCAGTTGCCAAAAACTTATCAGTATTAATGCCATAGTCTTTATTTAAGGTATTCATATAATTAAAAACCTGCTGCATCTGAGAGAAGTTCTTATACTTCTCTTCACCTATATCAAAATTTTTTTCTAAATCAGACTCATTAATCATATTATCAGCAACTATCGAGGCTATTGCTAAAGATATATCCATGTCTTTTGGCAAAGCTACTGGTATTTTTATATTTTTGTCTTTAGACATCTTTAATAATGCTGCTAAGTTAGTATCATCAGAATTTCCTACAATAGCAGCTGCTTGTTCCCTATTGTATATAAAATTCATTGAATATGGTATAATCCCCATACCAAAATATTTATTATCTACCCTTCCATATGTAGATACAATTCCATAAAACTTATCTATAACTTTATTATTTCCAATACTACTAGATATGTCTGCCAAGCTTCCTTGTCTAGCCATACTTATCATAAGATTTCTTTCACAAATCAGAACATCGTAATCTGACTTTTCAGATGTCACCTTCTCTATCTTATCTGGCTCCGTCATATTTTCAATTTTTATTTCTATTTGAGGATGATCTTTTTTATAGTTTGCAATCAATGTATTTATTCCATCAACATCCTGTGAAGCATTGTTCTGAATTAATATGCTGAGCTTACCACTAGATTCTGTTTTGCTCTTTGAGCAACTTGTAATAATATTACAAGTTAAAAATACTGATAAAGCAATAGAAATTACACTCTTCAGCTTTTTCATATTACACCTCCTAAAATAACTTAATAATATTTTGTGTAAATTAATTTATTCTATGTTTATTTCATATAATTTTACGAGGTGATAAAATGAAAAGAACAATAGTGCTTATAAACAAGAAACTTTTCTATATCTTAACATTTAGCTTAATTGTTATTTTGATTATGATAATTATAGCTATTTTCTCTATGTTAAAGTCCAAGCCGCAAGTTGACCAAGCTGTATCAACCAACACCTTAGTAACAAATGAGAAAGCTATAAAAAAAGACTTAAATGGCGATGGTAAGGACGATATACTGTATATATCTACTCAAAACAATAAATATTATATGGAAGTTCATAGCTTAGGAAAAACAATTTTCTTAGACCCTGATAAAAAGATTGGAACTGTTGGAACCTACTCAAGTTTTTGGCCTATGAGTGTTTCTCTAATAGACCTCTCTAGAGATAAAATACCAGAAATACTCGTACAAGCTTCACAGGACAAGGTCCCAATTCAGCATATTTTTTACTACTCTAGTGGACAATATAATGATATTTACTTTGGATCAAATAATGTCTTTGGTATATTAGATTCTAAAAACAACAAGACCCCTAAGCTTATATCCATGAATTTAAAAAGCAGTAATAAGGATATCTCTCAGTATATACTAATAAAGGATTCTCTAAAAAAAGTTAGTTCTGATACCTTAACAATACCTGGTCTTCAAAATGTGCTACTTTTTATCGACATGATTGAAAGTTCAGGTGAACTAGATAGCACTTATGATGTCTTCACTTCAGATATAGATAGTGATAGTATGTCTCTTATATGGAAACTTGATAAGAAAGATTATATTTATGAATTTCAAGATGCACTTTTCAACGATACTAAATGGGATGATAAAGGTTCTCCAAGAGAAATACAGTGGACTTTAAATTTTAAGAAAGTTATAGCTCAGGGCATTGGTGATCCTACTCAAGTAAAATTAAAAATTAATGTTATGAAGGAAGATGATAAATTTAAAATAAACTCTATAAAAATACAGAAAAATTAAAAGGGTCGCTTTCGCGACCCAAAAGGGGGATGGGGGGTTTTAGCTTTAATGAAGACAGTCTTCATTTAGCTATAGGAGATTTCTCCTAACTACATTTATTATTATTGACTAGTTTGCTTTTTTTATACATACTTATTACATTAATATTCTATTTCGCCATCTTGGTACATTTCTATAACTCTATCAATAAATCTAGCTCTTGCTGGATCTACAAAACTTCTTACTGCTCTTAACATAGATATGTTACCATCTTCACCACCTGAAAAATTAACCGGACCACTATACTGTGTTTGATTACTATTAAACCCAGCATTGTTTGTTCCACCATTAAAAGAGTTAAACATAGCACCTAAATTGTTTAAATCAAATCCTTCAGGTGACATGGAAGAAAATAGCGAAGATAAATTATTAAGATCTATATTATTAAACATTTCGGACATTTGAGGATTCATGCTAAAAGGAAATGGTAATCCTCCTGTAAGAAAACTTAATGGGTTCATGCTTCCCATTGATCCCATCATACTATTCATAATGTTCCCCATAGGTCCCATATTATTCATATTATTCATGTTATTCATGTTGTTCATATTCCCCATGTTTCCCATGTTTCCCATGGGGCCCATGTTATTCATGCCACCAAGATTTTCATTTCTGCCTCTATGTCTATGCTTTGGCATCATACTCCCTCCAATTAATTACTGTGTATGTATTATTTAAAATTTGCTAAGGAATAAAATAATATATTTTTTTGGAGGGCATAAAGCCCTCCAATCTATATTCTAGCGATAGCCATATCCATAGCCACCGTATGGTGTATTGCAGCCTCTACCAGAGCCGCATAGCCAGAATAATAAGAATAGTATGAACCCATTTTTATTACATAGTACTCCGGAAATCCATAAGATAATGAAAGCTATTAGCCAACCACATCCGTTATAACTTCCACTTCTTCCATTAGGATAATAACCATACTGGGGACCAAATACAGGATATCCATAGTTGCAACAACTATTACACATATCTTAAAGCTCCTTTCCCTAGCATTGTTAACTTATGGTTTTAGCAGCATCTTGGTTGGAAGAATCCAGCTCCGCCTCTGTTACCGCCGAAACCACCACAGCCACATAATAAGAATAATAATATTAGAAGAAATCCCTTATTGTTGCATAGTAATCCAGAATACTGGAATATCAATAGTAGTATAGCTATTGTACAAGGACTTCCACCGAAGCCTCCACAGCTAGAGCCACCACCAAATCCACCGATTCCAGGACCATATCCACCACCGTACATTGGCATTGGGTATCCACCACCATATGGGTTACAGCATGGGTTACAGCAGCATTTTTTCTTTGACATATCAAAATCCTCCTATCATCATTTTTTTATACTTTAGTATTTCATTGTTTATTAGTCGTTTACGCATGTGTTGTTATCGTTGCATCCACAGTTGTTACCTCTGCCCCATCCTCCACATACAAAGAATAGGATTATTATTAAGAACCATAGCCAGTTTGATCCGTAGCCACCAAAGCCACATCCACCGCCTAGGCCATATCCACCATATCCAGCGCCGTATCCAGGATATCCTCCTCCACAGCATGGATTTTGTTGTGGATAATAACATGTTTGCTTACAGCATCCATGTTTAGTTTTCTTAACATTGCAGCAGCATGGGTTTATTGCTCCATAACCACCATAGCCTCCACCATAATTTCCACCGTTTCCGCATCCACAGAAGATTAGTAGTAAGAATATAATCCAGATCCAAGATCCTCCAAACCCTCTATTACCTGTTCCACAGTTATCATTACAGTTGTCATTGCCGCCTGTTAATCCATTTAGGATTTCATTTAGTTCCATAAATCTTCCTCCCTTTTGTTAAAATGGATTTATTTGGTTTTATAGTATATACTATTCTATCATCTCTAATTTGACACTGTTTTTAGGAATATAATTCGGCAGGAGAGAATATATTATTTTATTTTATTAATTATTCATTCTTTCTAGGATTTTTTCTGAGGTTGCGAATGGATATGAATTTATATAATTTTAAGATATAATTTTAAGATATAATTTTAAGATATAATTTTAAGATATGATATTAAACTGAATATGTACCACTTCGATCAGAAATCTATTTTCAAAGCTACTCTGGTTTTTAGAGGAGATTTTAATAATATAAACTTAATTACTATGCGGTACATCCATACATAATTTCTATATACTTTGAAGTTACTTCGTATGCCTTCTCTCTCTTGATGCAAATCCACAGGTTCATTGCTTTCCTAGAAAGTAAAAAAGACATTAAATCCTCAAGTGATTTAATGTCTTTTTATTAACTTTGTAAGTTTAGTCAATTAACATATTAGGATTCTTTTGACTGTTCATTATCTTCTTTTAGTATAATATCATCAAAAATTGAATCCACTAGCTCATCTCTTCCAATTTTATTTAAGGAAGAGAAATAATATAGCTTATCTTCTTGTGCTAGTTTAAGAGTATCTCTTATTACTTTTTCGCTTTTTCTAAGTTCATTTTTAGATAATTTATCACTCTTAGTAGCTATAACTAAAACATCATACCCGTAGTGCTTTATCCATTCATGCATCATAATATCATCTTCTGTAGGCTTGTGTCTACAATCAACTAAAAGCACAACTCTTTTCAATTGTAATCTTGAGCTAAGATATGTCTCAATTATCTTTCCCCAACTAGCCTTCTCAGTCTTTGATACCTTTGCATAGCCATATCCAGGCAAGTCTACCAAATAAAAATCATTATTTATTAGGAAAAAGTTTATAAGTCTAGTTTTCCCTGGAGTTTGACTTACCTTTGCAAGTCCTCTCCTGTTAGTTATAGAATTTATTATTGATGACTTACCAACATTCGATCTACCTACGAAAGCGACTTCTATTCTCTCATCTGTAGGATATTGCTCCCTTCTAACTGCGGAAGTAATAAACTCTGAGTTCTTAATCTTCATTTTTATCAGCTCCAACCAATGCATTTTCCAGTACTGTGTCTACTTTTTCAGCAAGTATAAAATTAAGTTTACCTTTTATACTTTGTGGTATCTTTAATATATCTTTTTCATTTTCCTTAGGAACTATTACTGTATCTATTCCAGCTCTATAAGCAGCTAAACTCTTCTCTTTTAATCCTCCAATAGGAAGGACTCTTCCTGTAAGAGTTATCTCACCAGTCATAGCTACATTGCTCTTAACCTTTTTGTTAGAAAGCGCAGACACCAGCGCAGTTATCATAGTAACTCCTGCAGATGGACCATCTTTAGGTACAGCACCTTCTGGCACATGTATATGAATATCCTTTGATTTATAGAAATCATCTGCTATATTAAATCTTTTAGCATTAGCTCTAACATAGGTATATCCTGCTCTAGCTGACTCTTTCATAACATCACCAAGCTGACCAGTTAACTCTAGCTTACCAGTTCCGTCCATTACCATAACCTCTACTGGTAGTGTGTCTCCGCCATATGCGGTCCAAGCCATTCCAGTAACTACCCCAACTTTATCTGCTTTATCTACTTTATCATAGTTAAATATCTTAGGTCCTAGATATTTTTCAACTACAGTTGGAGTTACTAATACACTTGTTTTTTCTTTTTCCATCATATCTTTTATTGCTTTTCTTATTATGCTGCCTACTCTTCTCTCAAGACTTCTTACACCTGATTCTCTTGTGTATCCTTCTATAATAAGCTTTATAGAATTATCAGTTATCTTTATCTCATTATTCTTTATACCATGCTCTTCTAGTTGCTTAGGAATAAGATATTTCTTCACTATATGATATTTTTCTTCATATGTGTAACCAGAAACTTCTATAACTTCCATTCTATCTAGAAGAGGTCTAGGAATTGTATCTAAAGAATTTGCAGTAGTTAAAAACATAACATTCGATAAGTCCATCTCTATTTCTAGATAATTATCTCTAAAAGTAGAATTTTGCTCTGCATCCAACACTTCTAAAAGTGCATCTGCAGGATCGCCTTTAAAGTCATTTGCCATTTTATCTATTTCATCCAATAAAAATAAAGGATTCATTGACTTAGCTTGCTTCATACCATATATAATTCTTCCAGGTATAGCACCAACATAAGTTCTTCTATGACCTCTTATTTCAGCTTCATCTCTTATTCCACCTAAGGACATTCTAACAAAGTTCCTATTGAGAGCCTTAGCTACACTTCTAGCAATAGATGTCTTACCAACTCCTGGAGGTCCAACTAAACATATAATAGGACCTTTCAAAGTATTACTTACCTTTTTAACAGAAAGATATTCTATAATTCTTTCTTTTACATCCTCTAAGCCATAGTGATCTTCTTGAAGAACTTCTCTTGCCTTCTTGATATCTACGTTATCTTTGGTTTGCTTGCTCCAAGGTAAATCTAAAATCCAATCCAAATAGGTCCTTATTACATTTCCTTCTGAAGAATAGCTTCCTGAAGTCTTCAGTCTAGAAAGCTCATATAAAGCTTTTTCCTTAGCTTCTTTAGGAAGTTTAAGCTTTTTGATTTTGCTCTCATAAGCTTCAACTTCTTTTCTATCCTCATCGTCTTCGCCTAATTCTTCTTGTATAACTTTAAGTTGTTCTCTAAGATAGTATTCCTTCTGAAGTTTATCCATCTTTTTCTTTACTTTATAGCCGATTTTCTTCTCTATCTTTAGAACTTCCATCTCATTCTTAACAATTACAATTAATTTTTCTAATCTCTTTTTAATATCAAAAGCTTCTAATATTTCTTGTCTAACTTCTTGTTTTAACAATAAGTAAGATGCTACTACATCCGCTAATCTAGCAGAACTCTCAATGTCATCCAATGAGATAATGATATCTGAAGAGGTATTACCTGATAAACTTAAATAGTCACTAAATTCATCCTTAAGTGATCTTGTAAGTGCTTCTAACTCTAATCTAACCTTTTCACTTAATGTTTCTTCTTCATCCTCAGTATATATCTCAGCTTCTATTGTAAAGTACTTATCATCATCGCTTAGAGAAAGTATTCTTCCTCTATTAACACCTTCCACCAATACTCTTATAGTATCTCCTGGTAGTTTTAAAAGTTGTTTAATTGTACAAAGCGTTCCTACTTCATATATATCCTCTTTTACTGGTTCTTCAATCTTAGCATCCTTTTGAGTCGCAAGGAAAATTTGCTGATTATTTAACATCGCTTCTTCTAAAGCAGCAATGGATTTCTCTCTACCTACATCAAAATGAATAACCATGTTTGGAAAAATGGTTATTCCTCTAAGAGGAATTAAAGGAAGAACTTTTATCTCTTTATTCATGCTTCTCCCCTCCACAAATTAATTTTATCAATTAGACTTATTTAGTATACACATTATATGGCTATTTTTCAATAAATATTAGTATTGATTTTTAACACAATAAGTGCTGCTGATATCAGCAGCACTTATATCTCAATTATTTAGTGATCTTGCAGATAAAACTTCTACTGATTGTTCTGTAGGAGTATTACTACTTATTTTATCACATATATTAACCAATGCCAAGTTTATTACCTCAACGATATTATCTACAGGCTTAACTTTTATCCCATCTAAGGCCTCAAAGGACTGACTATAATTTTCGCTTGGAACTATTGCAATCTTCGCACCAGCCTTTTGAGCTGCAGATACCTTTGCATTTACTCCACCTATAGGTTTCACTAACCCCTGCAAAGAAATCTCTCCTGTCATTGCAACCTGATTATTAATAGGGATATTTTTTATTGCACTGTACACTGCGGTTGCAATACTTATACCTGCCGAAGGACCATCTATTGGAACACCACCCAAAAAATTTATATGTATATCATAATTTTCACACTCTATATCAAAACTATTATTTAGAACTGTTAGCACATTTTCTACCGAACAATAAGCAGTACTCTTCCTCTTCACTTTTCTGTTAGAGGATGAGATTTCTTCTTCTTCAATAATACCAGTAATCTTTAGAGTCCCCTTTCTTCCTATAACTTTCTTAGCACTAGCTTCAATCTCTATTACTGTACCCATATTAGCACCATAAACAGCTAATCCATTTACTACACCAACCTTAGGTTTAGTTCCAACCATCTTTTCAGGTCTTAAGGAATATTGTCCGTTCTCAACTACCCATTCTATATCTTCTTCATTTATTATAGTTCTGCCTTCATTTATGGCCAATCCTGAACATAGTTGAATTAGGTTAACTACTTCTCTACCATTGGAACAGTACCTACTTACTATATCTAATCCATTACTGCATATCTCAAGACCTACTTTTTTTACAGCGTTGTCTGCTATTTGTTTAATTTCTTCTGGTACTAAAGCTCTGAAAAATATCTCAACGCATCTAGATCTAATTGCTGGAACTATCTCTTCTGGACTACGTGTAGTAGCCCCTATTAATCTAAAATCAGCTGGCAATCCTTTCTCAAATACTTCCTTAATGTAAGTAGGCATATTAGGATCTTCAGAACTATAATATGCACTGTCTAAGAATACTTTTCTATCTTCCAATACCTTTAGAAGCTTATTAAGTTGTATTGGATGCAACTCCCCTATCTCATCAATAAACAATACACCCCCATGTGCCTTAGTAACAGCACCTGGCTTTGGTTGAGGTATCCCCGCTATTCCTAATGTACCAGCACCTTGATATATTGGATCATGAACAGACCCAATTAACGGGTCAGCTATTCCTCTTTCATCAAACCTAAGAGTTGTAGCATCTATCTCCACAAACTTTGCCAAATCTCTAAATGGTGAATTATTACTCTTTTTAGCTTCTTCAAGAACTAATCTTGCAGCAGCTGTCTTTCCAACCCCTGGGGGACCATATATTATAACATGCTGTGGGTTAGCACCACATAAAGCGGCTTTCAAGGCCTTAATACCCTTTTCCTGGCCTATTATTTCTTCAAAGTTTTTAGGTCTACTTTTCTCTGTTAAAGGTTGAGTAAGTTTTATCGCTCTTAATTTATTAAGTTTGTCTAGTTCCTTATGATTCTCTTTATCTATTACTAATTTATTTGTCCTCTGATTACTAGAATTATTTATCATATAGATAAAAAGTACAACAAGCATAATCACCTGCAACAAAATAAGAATATTGGTCATTTATTATCGCCACCTTATTACTTTCTAATTTCCTATTTTGTATTATGCTCATATAAAACATAGAATATAACCCATATAATGGTATATAAGTGTTTATTTTTCGAATTTCGAAAATATTTTAAACGACATTTTTTTGCGCATCTGCCTTTCCGAATGTACATGAGGAAAATCTGGCAGGCGATATAATTTATTAAAGAGTAAAAAAGACTGACGAACTAAGTCGTCAGTCATGTTATGCAGATTCTATACCTTTTTTAGGTTTAGATTTTTTACCCTTTAATACTGGCCTTGTTTCACCTTCTGCAACTAAAGTAATTTCTGGTTCCTTCTTATCCTTAACTGAATCTTCAGTTACCGTTACTTTTAGTATATTATCTTGTGAAGGGATATCAAACATTATATTAGTCATCATTTCTTCTACTATAGCTCTAAGACCTCTAGCACCAGTATTTCTCTTTATCGCTTCATCAGCAATTGCATCTAATGCTTGATTATTAAACTCTAGATCAACATTGTCTAACTCAAATAACTTCTTATATTGCTTTACTAGAGCATTTTTTGGTGTGGTTAGTATATTTACCAAAGCACCTTTATCAAGAGATTCTAAAGTAACTACTATTGGCAATCTGCCTACAAACTCTGGTATCAATCCAAACTTTAAAAGGTCACCAGGCATTATATCTTTTAATAATTTACCTATATCCTTTTGCTCTTTAGATTGAACATTAGCACCAAAGCCAATAGCACTCTTACTTGTTCTCTTTTCTATTATCTTATCAATACCATCAAAAGCTCCACCGCAAATAAATAATATATTGCTAGTATTTATCTGTATAAATTCTTGATGAGGATGTTTTCTTCCGCCTTGTGGAGGAACTGAAGCTACTGTGCCTTCAAGTATCTTTAATAAAGCTTGTTGAACACCTTCTCCAGAAACATCTCTTGTTATTGATGGATTTTCTGACTTTCTAGCTATTTTATCAACTTCATCAATATATATAATACCTTTTTCAGCTCTTTCAACATCATAATCAGCATTTTGAATAAGCTTCAATAAGATATTTTCTACATCTTCTCCAACATATCCTGCCTCAGTTAATGTAGTCGCATCTGCTATAGCAAATGGAACATTTAGAAACTTTGCCAAGGTTTGAGCAAGCAGTGTTTTACCTGATCCTGTAGGACCTAAAAGAAGTATATTACTCTTTTGCAATTCTATATCATCATCTGCTTCATTGGAGTTTATTCTCTTGTAATGATTGTAAACTGCAACTGAAAGTGCCTTTTTAGCTGCTTCTTGGCCTATAACATATTGATCTAAGTAATTCTTTATCTCTACAGGCTTTGGCAAGCTAGTTGAGTCAAATTGAATGCTTTCTTCAAATTCATCTGCTATTATTTCAGAACATAATTCAATACATTCATCACATATATATACGCCTGGTCCAGCAATCAGTCTTTTAACCTGATCTTGGTTTTTACCACAGAAGGAGCATCTTAACTGCTTTTTGTCTTCGTATTTAGCCATTAACTACACCTCACTAAGGTCAAACAAAGAAACTATTCTTTATTTTTCACCTCTTCATTTTTTCTTATAACTTTATCAACCAATCCATATTCTGCTGCTTCGTCAGCACTCATAAAGTAATCTCTTTCAACATCAGCTTTGATTTTTTCTAATGGTTTGCCAGTATTCTCACTTAGTATTTGGTTTAAATTATCCTTTATCTTTAGTATTCTTCTAGCATGTATATCAATATCTGTTGCTTGGCCTTGGAACCCACCAAGTGGTTGATGAATCATTATTTCACTGTTTGGCAAAGCAAATCTCTTTCCTTTAGCCCCAGATGAAAGAAGGAATGATCCCATTGAAGCAGCCATACCAACACATATAGTCGCTACATCAGATTTTATATATTGCATTGTATCATATATAGCCATTCCGGATGTAATAGATCCTCCTGGACTATTTATGTATAAATAAATATCTTTATCTGGATCCTCACTTTCAAGGAATAATAATTGCGCCACTATTAAGCTAGCAGAAGTATCATTTACTTCTCCATTAAGCATAATAATCCTATCCTTTAAAAGTCTCGAAAATATATCGTAACTTCTTTCTCCTCTGTTTGTTTGTTCAATTACCATAGGAACTAAACTCATTTTCAATCCTCCTTCAATTCAAAATACTCTATTTATAATATATCCTATTTTGATATTTTATTATAATTAAATTATATAAAATATTTTATCATTTGTTAATCAATATATATATAAGTTGCAACAAAAATTAATGTTTAATTCAAATTTAAAGATATTCCCTTATATCTTATGCAACTTACCCAATAAATTTAAAATTTTATCAAAATTAAAATAAGTGTATTTAAGCATAGCTAACAAATTTTGAAGATTATATATTTAAAATGATTGCCAGAATTTCTTCTGGCAATCCATTTTACACAATATATTATTCAGTTACTTTAGTATTTTCTACTAATAAATTAATTGTTTTTTCAGTAACAACATCTAATCTTATAACTTGTTCTTGAGCCTTTAATAGCATTTCTGCCATTTTTTCATCTTCTCCAGCTCCATACATCTTAGCTAATTCAATTGCCTTAGCTTTCTTTTCATCTTCTGTAGCATCTATAGCTTCAACTGCAGCTATCTTATCTAAAACTAAATCAGTTTTTACCTTTTTAACTGCACTTTCTTGCATGTAAGCTTTCATTTGTTCTTCACTGCTTCCAGTGAATTCATAGTATTGATCAAGAGTTAGTCCTTGATATCCAAGTCTGTTTTCAAGATCTTTAACCATAGTTTCTACTTCTCTGTCTACCATTATTGCTGGTACTTCTACTTTTGCATTATCAACAGCAGCAGTAACTACAGCTTCTTCAAACTCCTTCTTAGCTCTATCTTCGTTAGAATCAGCTATCTTCTTTCTTATATCAGCTTTAACTTCTTCTATAGTATCGAATTCTGATACTTCCTTAGCAAATTCATCATCTAATGCTGGAAGTTCTTTAACCTTTATTTCCTTAACAGTAACTTCAAATACTGCTGGTTTTCCATTTAAATCTTCTTTACCATAGTTTTCTGGGAAAGTTACATTTACATCTTTCTTTTCTCCAATTGCAGCACCTACTAATTGGTCTTCAAATGTATCTATGAATGTACCTGAACCTATTTCAAGAGAGTAATCAGTTGCTTCTCCACCTTCAAAAGCTATTCCATCTACAAATCCCTTGAAATCTATTGTTACTATGTTTCCTTTTTCAACAGTTCCTTCAGTCTTTGTTTCTATTCTAGCATTCTTTTCTTGCATTGCTTTTAATTGTCTTTCAACTTCTTCTTCTGAAACTTCGTAAGAAACTTTCTTAACTTCTAATCCCTTGTATTCTCCAAGTTCTACTTCTGGATAAGTAGTAACTTCTGCTGTATAAACTAAATCTTGACCTTCTCCAACTTCTAAAACATCTACCTTAGGATAGTCTATTGGTTTTATATTGTTAGTATTTAAAACTTCTGGATATGTTTCATCTATAGCAATGTTTATAGCATCTTCAAGTAATGCTCCTACACCATAGTATTGCTTTACTATGTTCATTGGTGCTTTACCTTTTCTAAATCCTGGAACATTGAATTTTTTTATATTTTTTTTGTAGGCTTTATTTAAAGCTTCATCGAATTTCTTAGCCTCAACCTTAACTTCAAATTTAACTATATTTGCTTCTATTTTTTCCATTTTAACGTCCATTATAAAATTCCTCCTAAAAAGTGTACTAATCGTCTTTAGACTAAGATATTATAACACATTACTTCTTTTATTTACAAACATTTATTTATATAATTATCTAAAAGAACCATTAACTTCTACAATGGTTATTCTTATAAACTTCTTATAAGTTTATCCAAGTAGTTTTTACTGTGGTTTATTTGATTATAAGATGAATAATTATCACTATATACCTCAATTATTGCCATACCTTTATAGTTTATATCAATTAACCTCTTAAAAATTTTATTATAATCTATATCGCCTTTACCTGGCAGCATGCAACTTTCGTACTCACTTTTATCATTAATATGAAAGTTACATAACCTATCTTCCATTACATCAATGTACTGTTCTGGTTCAACATTAGCCTTGTAACTTTGCTTTAAATCCAGAGTATAGTATAAAGGATATCTAACTCTTTCTCTTAGCATTTCCAAATATCTTATGTCTGAAGACATGCACCAGGATACATTTTCCTGTGCTAACTTAACACCATTTTCTTGAGCACAATAGGTAAGTCTATCATACATATCTATTATTAAATCATAGTCTAACTGGGAATTATCAACTTTTCTCATACCGTGGAAAGTATATATTTTGTTGCCACCTAATAGACTTATAGACTTGCAAACTTTCTTAAAAACCTTCATCATGTCATTTCGTCTTCTGTTATATGAATCAAATAGAAATGGCTCAACCATGCTGCTACATATATGAACTGAGTTTACATAAAAATCATTTTCTATACATTTCTCTTTTATGTTAAGTATAAATTCTTCTTCATATTCTGAAAATGTATTTAAAAATAATTCCCCTTGATCAAAGCCTATATCTTTCATAACTTTGACGCTATCCTCTGCATTCACACTTGGATACAAACAGGCTGAAGACATACCAACCTTCATCATAATATCTACCCTATAAGTTGCTGAACAGGAATAACCTTATCACCATCATCAGCTTTTATATGTAGTCCATCAGAAGCTAAACTAGTTATTGTTAAATTCTTTGATTTTGTATTCATTACAGCTTTGTGTTCCCCAGTATTTATGTCTACTACCCATATATAAGAATAAAGATCCGGAACTCCAAACCATGGAAGCTGACTCACATATGCCACATGGCTATCATCTATAAACTTAGCATTTACAGACCACAAATAACCTTGATACTGCTTTAAGATAGTCTCCCTTGAGAAGGCTCTTCCATCCTTTGTTGTATAATTAGGTTTCGTAACATCCTTTATCTGACCACTTCCATCTACTACTTTTATCTGCTGTGTATTTGTTTCGTTTATTACAATAGAGGTTTGTGATGGGCTTATATCAAAGGACACTCCATTATCTATGGGATCTAATAACTTAAACTTTTTAGCACCTGAAACCTCATCATAAAAAGCCTTTGATACAGCCCCACTAGAAAGTGTCACTTCTATATACTTATCGTCCTTGCTGTCCTCTTGTTTTTTATCATCTTTGGCAGGCGCATCGGATTGTTTACTATTATCTTTTTCTTTATCATTTTTTAATTGAGATGCTGTTTCCTTATCCTTCTGAACTTTATCTTTACTGTTCTTATTAGTAAAGATACCTGCTACCTTGTTTTTTATACTAGTACTGAAATTCATTTTAGTAGATAGTAAAACAGCAGCTACTACTACAACTAATAATACAACTAACGCAGATGCTAGCCTCTTTCTTCTTTTCATCCTTTTTTGATATTCCTTACTGAATATACTAGGTTTTCCCAATATTATTACCTCCTAGTTGATTTAGTCTTTTTTATTTTATTATTATGAAAAGGCATTATATTAATATAATTGATAATCCATATTTCATTTATCTTAATTGTAAGTCTTTAAGGAACCATATATATTATACCTTAATGATAGCAAAATTAATAATAATTTTTGTAAAAATTCATATCTTAATGTATAATAGACTATAACTTACCTAATTATGATTGGAGGTCACCATGACGAAATTGCACATTTTAGGCACTGGTAGTGCTATGGTAACCAAGTGCTACAATACGTGTTTTACAATTTCTAATTTGGCAGGGGAGCACTTACTAGTTGATACTGGAGGTGGAAACACCTTACTTACCAATTTAGAAAAGCTTAATATCCCTATTTCAAAAATACATAATATATTTTTATCACACACACATAATGATCATATAGCTGGCATAACTTGGATTGTTAGAGCTGTTGCTCAAGCCATAAACAATGATAAATATTCTGGAAACCTGAACTTCTTCGGTCATTCAGATGTTCTATCAGTTGCTAAACAAATTTGTCTTCTAATGCTAGAAAATAAATTCACCAAGTTCTTTGATGACAGAATATTATTCATACCTGTAAAAGATAATGAAGAAAAGAATATTATAGACTTCAATATTACTTTTTTTGATATAAATAGTGCAAAGCGTCTTCAATATGGTTTTAAACTTAAAGACAGTGAAGGTATAACCTTCACCTTCATAGGAGATGAACCATATAAAGAATCTCTTAAACAGTATTGTATAAACTCTGATTATATGATGCATGAGGCATTCTGTTTATTTGAAGAAAAACACCTATTTAATCCTTACGAAAAACATCATACTACAGTAAAAGAAGCCTGTGAAAACGGAAGAAACCTAAATATCAAGAACCTTATTTTAATTCATACAGAAGATAAAAATTATCATTGTAAACCTGAGTATTACTGCGCTGAAGGAAGATATTTTTTCAGTGACAATTTAATTGTCCCAACGGATCTAGAAATAATTGACTTAGTAAAAGCCGAAGATTAGCTTAATAGAAATGCTTTTTTAAATGTACTACTAATCCTAACAAATACTTTAGGAGGAAGTAGTACATTTTTTAAATTTGTTATAAGCAACCGTATATTCTTATATTATATTAAATAGAATTATAATGAGTATATATAGTTTCCCAATTTCAACTATTAGGTTATGTATGCCTCAAAAAAAGACCAGAACCCCCGATTTTCGAACATTCATAGCTTAAGTTTTCATAAAGGTTCCCTATAAATAACCTTATATTCAGATTTTAACTAGAAACAACCACAAATATTAAAGGAGGGCATAATGCTTAATTATTTTAATAATAATAATTTAATAAGGAATTCTAACTCAAGGAAAAAATCTACACCTCTCATACTAGTGTTTATTCTGTGTTTTGTCTTTGCATTTCTTTCACAAATAATAGGTGGAATAGCGATTGGTTTTGCTGTTCACTATCTTAATCTATCATTTAATCAATATAGGAACTTTGTATCTAGCAGCTACTCAATGCTTTTAACCACCTCAATTTCTATTGCACTATGCTTTTTATGGGTATACCTTTATGAGAAAAGAAAGCCTGTATCCTTAGGCTTCTATAAAAAGAACGCAATCCAAAACTACATTCAAGGATTTTTAATAGGATTACTATTAATGTCTATTGAAGCAATAATACTTAGCATTACTAACAATGCTTATATATCAAAAGGTGATGTTTCTAGTTATGGATTGTTAAGCTTGATAGTTGTGATTATTTCCTGGGTGGTGCAAGGGGCTTCTGAAGAGATTTTAATTAGAGGTTTTGCCTTACAATCAATATCTGCTAGATATAATACTGTAGTTGGAGTATTGGTATCATCAGTAATATTTGCATTACTTCACATGCTCAATCCTGGAGTATCTCTATTAGCTATAATAAATCTAATTTTATTTGGAATAATAGCTGCACTTTTGGCATTGTACACTGAAAATCTTTGGGCAAGCTGTGCTCTTCACAGTGCATGGAACTTTGCTGAGGGAAATGTTTATGGCTTTTTAGTAAGCGGTACTAATGCCTACGGCGGATCATTTCTATATGTTCAATATAGAACAAATAACCTTATAAATGGTGGGTTATTCGGCCCTGAAGGCGGACTTGCTGATACAATTATAAGTGCTATTGCAATAATTGTGTTACTGTTTCTTATATATAGAAAGAGTAAGCTCCAACAATTAGATTGACGAAAAAAAGTGATCTAGCAGTTATTTCCACTAGATCACTTTCTATATATACAGATGCACAACTTAGAATTAAAATATATATTTTCAACTTCTCCTCTTAGAATCCAGAAAAGTTTTAAAAATAGATTCCTGATTGAAATGGTACATCTCTATTATTTATTACAACAACCACCCTTTGATGAGCATCCACTGCAACCACTACAACCTCCACTGCTTTGACAACAACCAAGACTTATCCCCAAGACTTTAGCTTCATCTTCAGTAAGCGTTGCAACATTTTCACTGTAGTCCTCATAGTCAGGAGTATCCTTAAGATATGAATTCTTCTGTATTTGAATCATATATACACCTCACGCTTAAAGCTCTGAATTATATAAATATAATATTTATCTAAATAATTATAATCTTTAATAATATAATTATCTACCATAATATAAAAATTATTATTACTTCGATATATATTTTGTTTCTTAAGTGACTTTTTGCGCATCTGCCTTACCAAATGCATATGAGGAAAGCTTGACAAACGAATATAATTCCTTTTTTGCTGTTTATATTAAAAAGCTAATTTATAAGCCCTTGTCATTAATATTTAACTAATAAAAAGTCTTATAATTTTCTAAACATTAAAAAGAAAAAGAACTAAACTAATAGCTCTTTTTCTTCATAATAAAATCATTCTATTATAATCCAGAAACATAATCATGTGGATTTTTAGCCTGTCCATTAACTCTTATCTCAAAATGAACATGTGGACCAGTACTCCTACCTTCACTTCCCACTAGAGCTATAACTGTACTTTGAGTAACTTTTTGACCTACCTGAACATATACTATCTTCATATGTCCATACATTGTTTGATATCCATTTCCATGGTCGATTATTACCATATGACCATATATGCTATTCAATTCAACTCTTACAACAGTTCCGCTCTTAGAAGCTTTTATGGGAGCTCCCAATGGTGCACCTATATCAACACCAGTATGGAATCCCTTCAAGCCAGTTACAGGATTAGTTCTTGGACCATAATCATCTGTAATCGGTCCAGAAGCAGGCTTATTAAAAGCTTGTCCATTTGATGCAACTCCGTCATCTGCCTTTTCATTATTAATGCTATTAAACGTAGAGTCTAGCTGCTTTTGAAGCGATTCGTTATCTTCTTCTAAATCCGCCACCTTAGCTGCAATCTTCTTTTCAGTATCACTTAAAGAACTTATGATACTATTTTGTTGATTTCTTAATGATGAAAGTTCATCATACTTCTGCTTATTATCATCTCTTTGTTGCATTAGAGACTGCTGTGCTGACTTAAGCTGTGATTGCTGAGCCACCACATCACTCTTCTGCTTATCAAGCTCTGACTTTTTGCTAGATAAATCCTTTTGCTTACTCTTTAAATCCTCTTGAACTTTTTTTACTTCTGTAATTAATTCATTATCTTTTTGCATTATTGTAGTTATTACAGTCATTTTTTGCATAAAATCAGTTAAGTTATCACTTCCTAATATTACGCCAAGAATTTGTTCTCCTATATTGGTCTTATATGCAGCTCTGAGTCTCATTCCAAGTAACTCTCTTTTTTCTGCCTCTTCTTGCTCTTTCTTCTCTATATCTTTTTCAACACTTTCAATATCTTTTGAAGTCTTATTTATGTCAGATTGGACTGAATTAATCTTTCCCTGAAGAGTATTAATCTTTCCTTGATATTCATCAACCTTACCTTGAGATTGTTGAAGCTCTAAGCTCTTTTTGTCTAATTGGTCTTGAATTGATTTCAATTTGTCATTCTCTTGATTTTTAGTATTTTGTATCTGATTTTTTTGATCTTGCAAATCATCAATCTTGTCTTTGTTTGCATCAATTTGATTTTGCAATGAGTCCGATGATGCTGCAAAGGCTTGTACCGAATTTAAGCCAGATATAAGAACGCAACAAAGTACTAAAGATAAAATTTTCTTCTTCATCTTATCTGTCATTACCCCCAGTTATTATTCTATTTTTAATTATACTACAAATTTCAGCACAATATCATTATTTTTTGATTTTTATGTCTTTGTTTAAATTAATTTTACAATTTCCATATAAGTTTTGCTTTTTATAGTGTATATTGTAAAATAATTGAACATTGTTCTATATCTATTCCTCCAAACAGACATAATACTTCAATCCTTAGACTAAAAATAAAGCTTTCTATGAATCTACGAAGCTTTATTTCGATAGATTTTAGCTACACTTTTATGATTTTATTAAACTCTATTACAACTCTTGTAAACTTGCCATCTTCACTCTCTATTTTTATACTACCTTTATGTAAATCTACTATCTTCTTAGAAATAGTTAATCCCACACCTGTACCTTCGGTAACTTCTCTACTTCTGTCTCCTCTGTAAAATCTTTCAAATATAAAAGGTACATCGCTTTTCTTAATGCCTATTCCGGTATCCTCTATAGTGGACCTAATAATCCCTCTCGTTTCGAGCAAGGTTACCTTTAGCTTCCCCTCAGTTTTATTATATTTTATTGCATTAGATATTAAATTTATATAAACCTGCTTTAGCATATCCTCATCTCCCAATACTACATCATCATCAGAAAGATTATTCTCATACTGAAGCATCAAGTTCTTAGAATCAATTTCGCCTTTGTAGTATTCTAATATATTTTTTATAAGAATATCTAAATCCACCGGTTTATTATCCACGTTATCAGTTCTTTCATCTATGTAGGTTAATGATTTCATATTATTCAATAACTTACCAAATCTTATAACTTCACTGTTGATAAGTTCTAAGGTCTCATTATTAATTGGATATATACCATCTATCATAGCCTCTATTATATTTTGCAGCACATTTAACGGTGTTCTTATTTCATGAGAAACATCAGATATCAGTCTTCTTCTAAGATCATCTTGGTAGTTAAGCTTATCAGCTAAGTCATTTATAGTTTCTTTCAACTCTCTAATTTCTGTTATCTTCGTCTCATAGGATGCTCTTGCATCTAGATCCCCATTAGCTATTTTTTTTGACACTTCTGCAATTCTTCTAACTGGGAGACTAAATTGCTTTCCTACTACTAAGCTAACAGCTAGTCCTATAACAATAGAAATAGTTATAGCTATAACTATGCTTCCATTAATTTTTTTACTAAAATCCACATCATCCTGAGTTAGCAGCAGATCCGAATATTGTCCTATATTAACATATCCGACAACACTTCCATTATAACGTATTGGTAGATTTTTGCTTACGTAATCACCTTTATGATTACTTACCACCATGTTATCAAAGCCCAAGGTCTCTGTAATTAACTTAGGATCCATTCCCCATATCATATTCTTCTTATCATCTAGAAGTGATATACAAAAATTGCTCATATGAGCCTCATGTTGTAACTCAATTCCTGATACTGTTGTCCACTTTTTATCCTTTGAATATATACTTTCAAAACTAGCTACAATTCTATCCTCTCTCTTTTTCTGACTTTCTTCCATATAGCTTTTAAAATGCGACGATATAGAAATATTTATTATCATTCCAGTTACTCCTATACAGAAAATAACAGTTAATATCATAATTAGAAATAGGTGTGTTCTTATATTTCTCATTAGCTTCACTCTCCACTAAATTTATAACCTAATTTTACTACAGTTATGATATATCGTGGATTCCTGGTATCTCTCTCTATTTTTTTCCTCAAATTCTTTATATGAACATCAATTGTTCTATCATAACCTTCAAAATCCATTCCAAAAACGCTTTCAATCAATGCTTCTCTGCTAAAAACCTTGCCTTTATTTTTTGCCATAACATAAAGTATATCAAACTCATTTGGAGTTAAGCTTACATATTTTCCATCCACCAATACTTCTCTAGTTTCAGTATTAATTATTAAACTTTTATCATTAAAAGCCAATATAGAATCAGTGTCATCTTTGTGTGAAATTCTCCTAAACAGGGAATTAACTCTAGCCACTAGCTCTCTTGGACTAAACGGTTTAACCAAGTATTCATCTGCACCTATGTTTAAGCCATGTATTTTCTCATCCAAAGCACCTTTTGCAGTCAACATAAATATATGCACATCTGATATCTTTCTAAGTCTTTGGCAGATCTCTTCTCCTTGAATATCTGGTAGCATTAAATCTAAGATCACAAGATCTACCTTTTCTTTAATAAATATCGAAAGACCATCCAGACCATATTCAGCAGTAAGCACCTTATAACCTTCCTTTTCTAGGTATGCCTTTGTTACCTCTCTTACAGTTTTCTCATCCTCTATAATAAGTACAGTATTCACACTATTCCTCCCCGTAAGTCTAGTCTATTTCGCTAAATATATCCTCACATAAGATAACTTTCATAATCATATTAGTATTTTTATGTAAAGATTTTATGTAGAATTTTTTACTTACCTAATTAAACTATTCATTTTCACATACTCTTCATAACTTACATTGAATTCTCCCCCAGAAATGATCTCTATTCCTAATGAGTTAAATTCTTTTAATATTTCATCATCTAGCTTTGCTTCATCTATGTTAGCTAAAACTGCAATTTTATCAATTTTTTTAGACGCCTTAATTCCTATAAGTTTATACATATTTATTTTGTCAAACTCTCCTGACTTAACGCAGCTAACATAAACCTTTTCACCTCTATGCTTGCATAATAATGTATTAGTATCAAACTTATTAATAAATATATAATTTTTAGTCTTCAAGTATTCAACGCACCAATCTATAAACTCTTCAGAGCTAAGCCTATCTAATTCTTCACCTAAAGTATTTATTTTAAAATCTTTTTTTATTATATTAACTATTCTTATCAGAGTTCTACCAACCTTGAATAGTTGATACATAGACAATATTACTATTATACCAGTTATAGTAAACATTCTAAACAGCTCCTTCTGAGATCATATCTTTCTCTATGTTCTTTCTTATTAGCTTAACCAGCTCCTTGCCATCTATTATCTTAATATCTATACCTGAGTTTCTTATATCTTTAATCTCCTTATAGCATTGAGGTATATATCCCCCTTTAGTTATCAATATACCTTTCTTAAGCTTTTTAGATTTCATTTTTCCTATTATTGAATAGAATATATCTAAGTCTACTAAATCATCTACAGACTTTAGTAGATATACAACCGTAGGCGAATTATCCTTATAGCATAAAACCTCTTCAAGATTTTCTGCTATTACAGGATTTTTATATCCTAAATCTTCTAATATACTGCAGATATATTCTAATACTTCTTCATTTTTCATAAGCTTAAGGTCACTGCTGCAAAATAATCTATATACCTGCCTTATATCTGCCCCCTCTTTAGAAATAATTACAGCAAAAATTCCTAATATTTTATTAACTACTATGCATAATATAAAGAAGCTAATCATAAACTTAAAATCTCTAATTATATCCATAAAATCACCTCATTTAATTTATTGACACTTTATTAATAAGCTAAAACATTTTTATAAAGTTAACATAGACTTAATTCTACAATAACATTATCTTAATATTCTCCCATTATCATAAAATATAAACAAAGAAATTCTCCTTTAACAGAGGCAATTTTTTTGCCAGCCAAAAACTCTATTTCTCAGGTTATGCTTTTTTAGCATAACCTATTTTATTGTTTAGGAAATTATATCCTAGATAAAACTATGGACAAGTATTCGTAGCTTGCTTAAGAGCATCTAAATGATAAAGCAAAAAAAGAGAAACAATATCATCCTACAGCTTTTTCCATATATTTAGAAATGCAGACACTAAAAAAGCTATCTTGATTGTATAGTTGTATCAATTTAATACCCTATCTACAATCAAAATAGCTCTTGATTTATGTACATATTTAATTTTGAACTTATTCCATTATGTCTATAATCCACTTTTTACAGCTTAAACATTTATATATTCTTATTACATATAAGTTAAGAAATTTTTCTCCATATTGCTTTCTATACTCTTCTATTTCTTCTTGAAATATAAAGTTTTCTTCTTCATCTATATAACCAACAATTTCTCCATAAAGGTTGCTTTTGGTTTTATTACAGCAATCGTTTAAATCTGTACATTCAATAATATCTAGCTTTATGAGCTTAGCTCTTTCTTGAATTATAGGGATTATATCATCATACTCAGTTATATCATCTAAAAAATCTTCCTTATAAAACATTTCATCTTGTATTACAAATAACGGTTTCATATACTGTCACACATCCTTATCATAAGTAAATACTTTCTATTCTATTTCTGCCATTTTTCTTGGCCTCATAAAGTTTATTATCACATACATTTATAAAAAAATCTAGATTAAAGTCGTCAGTAGGAACAATGGTTGCTACCCCTGCACTTATTGTAACGATTTTATCTTCTCCAAGGGCTTTATTGGGTATACTCTCTTCCTCTACCTTTTTTCTTATTTCCTCACATATTACTACAGCCTCATCAAAACTTCTATTAGGAAGTATGACAAAGAACTCTTCTCCACCATATCTACCTACAACACCTAAGTTCTTTTCCGCAACTTCATTAATAGCCGTAGCAACCCTAACTAAACAACTGTCCCCCTTGACATGTCCGTAATGATCATTATATTGCTTAAAGAAATCTATATCAGCTATCATAATAGATAAGCTACCTGATAACTTCTTTAAGCTGTTCCAATACATATAGGTCATTCTATCAAGTTTTCTTTTATTAGCTATATTGGTCAAAAAGTCTTTATCGCTCATCTCTTTTAGTTTCTTATTTGCAAAATGTAGAGAATTGTTTATCTTCATTAAACTCAAATTTTTGTTCCTTATGCTATTTTCTTGATTGTAACTCTCTATCATTCTTCCATAATTTCTTATGGCAATAAGAATTGATACTATACAGGATATAGTTGTATTAACTAACACCATATCTTGTCTTCCATAGATAACCATATCATTTAACACTGCGAGGAATGATACATACGCAAAAGCATAAGTGAGTATTATCTGTCTCGGAGAAAGATAGAATATTATTGAGGTACACAATATAACTTGGTTGTACACTATTGAATTAATCATATAGTCAGAATTTGAGCTTTTCATATACCATATTGTCCATAATATAACTATAAAGATAATCGGCATTTGTATAAACAAAAAATACTTTTCTACGAATCTTTTTTTCTTCTTTATAATATTTAGTATTATAATCGAAGTCAGCGATATAGAAAAAAGAACAAGATAATTAATTCTATAATGGATAGGACTATATTCAGGTATATCAGTTTTATATATAGCAACATATACAAACCCTACTAATGCAAGCATTAAACTTATAAGTCCCAAAATTCTTAAGGCAAAATAACTTTTCTTATAATTATATCTGTTACGTAACTTTATTAACTCTTCATCATAATTATTATCAGTTGCTGAAAACAAGCTCTCACTAATTTCTTTCAACATTAACCCTCCACAGCTTAATTATCGCCTATATTACTTAGAGCCCCTTCTATTATATCCTTAGGATAACCTAGAAACTTTAAAAGCTTTATAGCATTTCTTGTAGGCGAAATTCCTTCCTTTATCTTATAGTCAAAAGTTAAGCCTTCAGCTTCATTAACTTTCTCGCTAAAGTAATAACATCGGTAATCTTGTCCAACAAGTCTTGCAATTTCATGGTCATGAGTTGCAGCTATTACAATTGTATTAAAATTTATGATATATTTAAGAATTTCTGCTGAAGCCGCTATTCTTTCTATAGGATTAGTACCTCGGAAAATTTCATCTATCAAACAAAGAATTGGTTTTCCATCTTTAGCATTATTAATTAATCTTAACATCGCTTCAGCTTCACCTAAGTAAAAACTCTTTCCACTGGTTACATCATCAGATGGACTTATGGAAGACATAAGCTTCATATAACAGGCTTCATACTTGTCACATAAGCATGTATAAAAACTTTGAGCAAGTAAAACATTTATTCCAACCATTCTCAGAAAGGTAGACTTTCCAGACATATTAGTTCCTGTAAGAATTATTCCTTTCCTAGACAATAGAATAGAATTAGGAACTGGCTCATCTATTAATGGATGCACTCCTTTTTCAATGTTTAAATAGGCATCTCCCTCAATAAAATTAGGTTTTGAAAATTGCTCTAAGCATTCCCTATAAGCAGAAAAACCTATTAAGCTATCAAGTTCCCCTATTAACTGGTAAATGTCTAAAAGCTCCTTTGATTTTTGATTTATCTTATTTGACATCTTAAGATATACTCTTTCCTGAGCTAAAAACATTATATATAAAGAATCTAATAAGCCATCATTTCCTTCTGCTCTTCCAAAGGATACAGAATTTTTAGCTATATATTGTATTTGACCATATAAAGCCTTTAGCTTTGAGGTATAACAACTTATCTCCTCATAACCGCTACCACTTATCCTTTTAGCAGCCTTAATAACAGAACCTAAATATAAAATGCTATCAACATTCATATTATTTCTCTCTCGCGAATGGATAAAGGAATTGATAATAAATATTAGAACAAGCAATGTTAAGTATCTTGATCCCATAAACAAGGCCGTGATTACTGTTAATATTGGAAAAACTAATCCTAGTAGGTTGTACATCCATCTTTTAGAATTATCTTCAACTAACCCTTCCTTAAGCATGTGTACTGTATAATTATTTCTCTTTCTTCCTAACTTATATAGTTGGAGTTGTATTTCTTCTCTTGCCTCTTTGTTTTGTCTAAAAAAATCAATTATTTTGTCTCTATTTTTCAATTCTTCAATATCATTCGCTGGTTTTCTAAGCATATGATAGAATACGTCTTCTCCAGGAGAAGTAAGAGTTCTATCAATATTGCTATATATCTTGTCCATATCCAAGTCATTCCAGGTCTGATCATCTATATAGAATTCTTCTTCTTTTTTTATTGAATCATGAAAATATCTTATATTCTTAAATTCTCTTTTTCTTTCCGCTCCCTTTGGCCAAATATATCTTATATACTCTAGATTCCTCTTATTACCAAACACACAATCACTCCTAATCTAAATTTGATAGGCAATATGCAGAAATAGTCTTAAATAATAACATTATTCGCTATTTTAATTCATACTAATTATTTTATAACTAATAATGTAAAATATCAACAACTATACAATTCTTATAATTATAGTATCGAATTCCTATAAATTGAATTTGATACAAGAAAAATCTAGCAGGCAAGTAAGATTTGTTTTTTAATGTTTAGAATAAATAGCTTTTTTAAAGCCTTGACATTGCCGGGTTTAGCTAGAATCTTTTTATACTTTACTAAACATAAAAAAGATACTGAAAAACTTCAGTATCTTTTTTACTTATTTAATTACTTTTTCTAATGTATTAAATAGTTCTTTATTTTCTTTTATCTTGTTTTCATTTCCTACTACACAAATCAAATCTTGCTCCATTACACACTGAACTAATGGTGCAAAGCTTCTTATTACCTTTTCGTCGGCCTTAAGAACTTCATCTCTTTCTCTTTGTATATCTTCTGATGTTATATTGCTAAGGTAGTTAGCAACAGCAACCTCCGATTTTGATGCAGTAGTAAGAGGATAATCCAACTTTCTTATAGTACCTATGATATATTTTGTCATTTCTCTTTCGTTACTAGTAAAGTTGTTTAGATAATCCTTCATATCATCATAAATTTTGATGGTTTCTTTTAGATTCGGATCTCGGTAGGACACAATATATGCTCCACCATCTCTTCTGAAGTTTGCAAATACACCGTATGCTCCACCTTTAACTCTTACATTATTCCACAAATAATCAAAGCCAGATATAGTCTCTAATACATTCAAAGCTCCATTATAACTGAAACCTTTCTTAATGTAGTTTCCACCCTTAGCAACATATTGCACATTTCCTTGAGTTAAGAGACCTTCATTAGTTACGATTTCTCCAAAGCTAAATACTCTAGCATCTATATCGCTTTCTTCTAAATAGCTTACAAGTTTTGGTGCAACTTCTTCTAGAGTCTTATAGTCCTCTTCTTCAGAAGAATAACTTATAATTAGATTATTTTTGTTAAACAAAGCCTTAGATACTTCTTTTAACTTGGAAATAATATCTTGCTTTTCTGTGCTAAAGCTGTCTTCAAGCTTACATAAAAATTCATAATAACTAAGTCCTAAGGTTATCTCATCATACTTACCTTTTTCAGTGCAATAAGATAAAATCTTTCTTAGAGCCAATCTATGACCATTATCTATAAGTCTTCCTTCAATTCTCGATCTAATCTCTTTTATTAACTGAAGAAGTCTGTCTTCCTTATCATAAACAGTATTCTTAATTATTTCACCTAATAACTCTACACCATTATCAAGCTTATTAAGAAGTGTTTTAAGATTTATCAGTAAATAAGGATTGAAGTTATCTGGATCTCCATTTATTGAATAACTTACTGGGCTGTATGCAATTCCACCAGTGTTTATATTTATCTTATTTGATAGAGTTCCATAATCATAATTTTTAGTATCTAGCTTACCTAAAATATCTGCTAAAAATCTTACATAAACTACATCGTCAGAATTAAGTGCGTCACAATTAAAATACAGATTTAAATAAGCAATCTTATTAGTAAATAACTTATGATATAACACCTTAACTCCATTGATATTTCTTTCTTCTATTGGAAGTATTTCAGCTTTCCTATCTATGTCATCTATAGACAGCATAGGAATAGAAGCTAAGTCTTCCTC
This sequence comes from Clostridium manihotivorum, assembly GCF_004015185.1. Taxonomy (GTDB): domain Bacteria; phylum Bacillota; class Clostridia; order Clostridiales; family Clostridiaceae; genus Clostridium_AR; species Clostridium_AR manihotivorum. Next base: position 4,938,166 of record NZ_CP025746.1, read on the forward strand.
AGTGTCTGGAGCGTTTTGTCTTTCTTTCAAGTTCTTACACTTATTTATTAATTCATTAACTTGTTCTTCACTGAAGGATTTCTTAATGTCAGTCAGTTTATCTTTTAAAGCTTTTTGCTTTTCTTCGTTAAGATTTTTCTTAGGTTTTAGCATGATGAATGAGCTATGCTTATTTTCTAAAATATATTTTCTTATAAGATTCTCAAAATAGTCTTCCTTTAAAGCAGCCTTAATATTTTCAAAATAGTTATCGTACTGTAGGTGTACAAAAGGATCTCCTCCATATAACCAGCTATCCATTATTCTAGTATAGTGGATAAGTCCTTTTGGATATCCATCATACTCGCCTTCTCTTAATTCGAACTCTATTCTGTTTATAGATGCCTCTACAGTCTCTTTATCAATGCCTTTGCTTGCAAGTTCCTCTAGAGTTGAGAACACTATAGCTTTAAACTTTTCTTTATCCCCTTCATTGCAGTTCTTAGCTATTATAGAGAATACAGGTTGCTTTATAGAACCACTGTACTCCCCTGAAATAGCCTTACCTATTCCATTGTCCAGTAAAGCCTTCTTTAAAGGAGCTGCAGGTGTTTTCAAAAGCATATGAGCCAATATCTCAAAAGCTAAAGCTAATTCACCTTCATCTGCATTGCCTATAACAAAATTTAGATTTAAGTATGTTTTGTCTTCTAAACTATCTTCTTCTGATACTCCATACTCAAATTCATTTTCGCTCATCTCTTGAAAAGCCTTTTGAGTTGGAATATCTGAATCAACCTCTACTCTATCAAAATTACTTAGATAGTTTTGATCTAAGAAGCCTAATTCTTTATCCAAGTCTCCATCACCATAAACTAATATATAGCTGTTTGATGGATGATAGTATTTCTTGTGAAAGTTTAAGAATTGCTCATAGCTTAGATCTGGAATAAATTCTGGATCTCCCCCAGATGATTCTTTATATGGCGTATCAGGCAAAACAGTTTTATTTACCATTCTATAAAGCAAGGATTCCGGTGAAGAGTAGGCTCCCTTCATTTCATTATAAACAACTCCATTATAAGCTAAGTCATCTTTAGGGTCTTCTATATTATAGTGCCAGCCTTCTTGCATAAATATTTCTGGATACTTATATATATTAGGATATAAAACTGCATCCATATATACATCCATAAGATTAAAATAATCTTTTTCATTTCTTGATGCTACTGGATAAATTGTCTTATCTGGATAAGTCATTGCATTTAAAAAGGTATTTAGTGATCCTTTTAAAAGCTCCACAAAAGGTTCTTTTGTATTAAACTTCCTTGATCCACATAAAACTGAATGTTCTAATATATGTGTAAGTCCTGTGCTATCTTCAGGTGGAGTTCTAAATCCAATGGAAAATACTTTGTTATCATCATCATTTTCTATCTTAATAAGCTTTGCTCCACTTTTTTCATGTTCAAAAACATAGGCCTTTGAGCTTATCTCCTTTAACTCCTTTGTATCTTTAAGCTTAAAACCATGTAGCACTTCATTTATTCTTAATGTCATCTAAAGCTCTCCTTTCAAATTTCTACTTTACTCCATAGTAATTAATTCCATTAATAAATACAAGTTTTAATTTAATAATTTTTATTTCTTCAGTATTTTAATAATGTTTTTAAAAGACCGCTTATAAGGTCATAGTATATGTTTTACTACTTTTATTCTTTTCATGATTAGATTTTATACTTTTTCACTCTATTCATAAAAATATAGTAAAAATTTTCATAACGTAACCTTATTTCAATTTTTATACTCACTCTTCCTAATAACTACATCCAAGATATAATTTCCTAAAAGGTAAAAAATAGTAATCATAAAACTATTCTCTTCATAGTTTTATAACTACTATTTTAAAAATCCGATGTATTTACTTAACTTACTCTTTAAGACTCTTAAGCATATTAGCCGTAAGCTCTGCAGCTATTGCTTGCTGCTGATCACTACTAATAGTTGCTTTTCCATCACCTTTTTGATGTCCATAGCTTCCAAAACCACCGTGGTTTCCGCCATCAATCTGTTTAAAAACCGCTGTGTCTGGTAGTTCATCTTTTGCAGCTTTTACTTTATCTAATTTTGCTACCTTATCATTCTCCCCCCAAAGGCTTATTACCTTTAAGTTACTCCCCTTCAGGCTTTTATCTTTTAATGGGTAAGAACCATAAAAAGCAACTCCCTTTATCTTATCTTGGTTGCTATAAGCATAGCTTTCTGCCATTACTCCACCTAGTGAATGCCCCCCAATAGCCCAGGACTTAACATCTTTATTATCTGCTATAATCTTATCTGCTGCCTTGCTATCAAATACCGCCAGTTTAAATGGCATTTTAGCAATATACACATTAAAGCCCTTGTCCGCAATCTTTTCCATAAACTTTATATAAGCATTCTCATCAACTTTTCCACCTGGATAAAATATGAACCCCACATCGCTCTTTTCACTCTTTGGTACTATCTCTATATACCCGGCTTTATCATTTACTGTAACACCAGAATCTTCACTGGCCATAGTTTCTATGCTCTCTTCTGCTTTATAATAAGTATTTAAATAAATTATGCCTGTTGTAAGTATTAGAACTAACATTATTGACAAGAATAATAATAGTTTTTTCTTCTTTTTCATAAACTCACTCCTATAAAATTATATATATTCTTATTATATTAGAAATTCTTAATTTGAAAAGCATTTTCATTTAGATTTTCTTATGGTATTTATAGGAGCATTTATATCATTAACATTGTTGAAATTAAGTGGTTATACAGGAGATTTATTGGATGATTAACCACTTAATTTGAGCACAGTACTTTAATGGAGACAAAAGTATTAATTTTAGGAGGTTTTTCTATGTATACGATAATGGCAATAAAGCTATCACCAAGAAATAAGATAGCCCCAACAGTTCAAGAAATATTGACTAGATACGGCTGTATAATAAAAGTAAGGTTAGGGCTTCACGAAGCCTCAGTAGATGCTTGCTCAGCTTCTGGTTTAATACTACTTGAACTATTAGGAGATGAAAAAAATCAGATTATAAAACTAACTGAGGAATTAAATTCTTTAGAGTATGTTACAGCTAAACTTTTAGAGATATAGGAACAAAAAATTCACTGAAGTAACTTCAGTGAATTTTTTGTTTATGTATCAAATTTATTAACTTAAAAACGTACATATACTAATTGTTTTTAGCCTGGTAGTAAGACAAATCTTATTATGAATAAAACCGCAAATACATATAAAATAGGATGTACTTCCTTATACTTTCCGTTTAGAACCTTCATAAGTGGATAAAATATCAAGCCAGTTGCTATACCATTTGCTATACTGTAGGAAAAAGGCATCATAGCTATAGTGAAAAATGCAGGAACAGCTTCTGTAAAGTCACTAAAATCTATATCCTTAACTGAGCTTAACATAAGAACCCCTACTATTATAAGCGCTGGTGCTGTAGCACTAGATGGTATCAAACCAACTACTCCACTAAAGAACATAGCAATAATAAACAGTATTCCTGGAACAACATTTGCTAATCCTGTTCTAGCTCCCTCTGATATACCAGATGCTGACTCAACCACTGTAGCAATTGTTGTAGTCCCTAGTAGACCACCTATAGTAGTGGCTAGAGCATCACTCTCAAGAGCCTTTCTAAGGTTTTTAACATTACCTTCTTCATCGATCATACCAGCTCTACCTGCAGTTCCAACCAATGTACCTATGGAATCAAATAAATCCACAAGACTTAAGGTTATTACCACCATAGTTATACTTAAAAATGCTCCTACTATTCCTGAGCCATTATGAGATAAAAGTCCTTTAAAATCTAATGCAAAAAATGTAGCCCCTATAGTTGGCATTGAAAAAATCTTTGTTGCAGGATCTATAGTTGTAACTCCCATAGGTATACCTATTAGAGTAGTAGCAACTATTCCTATCAATATTGAACCCTTTATATTTCTAGCCATTAATACAGCTATAATTATTATTCCAATAACAGTTAATATAGTAGCTTTATTTGTAAAACTTCCAAAAGCCATTAAAGTCGAAGGATTAGCAACTACTATTCCACCACTTTTAAGACCAATTAAGGCTATAAACAAACCTATACCTGCTGTAATAGCAAGCTTCAAATTGTTTGGCAGTGCCATTACTATCTTCTCTCTAATTGAGGTTAATGTAATTAAAATAAATACTAGACCAGATATAAATACAGCAGCAAGCCCTTGTTGCCAAGTATATCCTAAGTTTAGACAGACATTAAACGAGAAGAATGAAACTAACCCTAAGCCTGGTGCCAATATGAATGGAAGATTAGCACGAAAAGCCATAATAAGTGTTCCTATTGCTGCCGCTAAACATGTTGATGCAAAAGCAGATGCTACAATAGGATCATTAGAAATAAGAAGCTTAGCAGCTTCATCACCTTTTAGGCCAGCCATGTTCATTCCACTTAACTTTAGTATATTAGGAATTACTAAAAGCGCATAAGCAACAGTGATAAAGGATGTTAACCCTCCAAGAAGCTCTGTTTTTACATCTGTTTTATTTTCTTTTAGTTTAAACAGCTTCTCCAGTAAATTGTTCATATTAAGTTTTCTCCCTTCAAAATAAAAGTAATACTTTTTATTCTTACACTTGAATCAGCATTTAAGTCTTCTATTTATATACTTATTAGCAACTAAAATTCAATGAATAAAGAATAAAAAATGCCGTTATTTGAGGCAAATCAAATAACGGCATTAACCATTTTGATTTACCCATAGTGAGAAATTTTACGGCTTTCTCGTAGAGACTTCTGAACCTTATCATCAGAAATATATGGATAAAATTTTTTCTATATATTTTTGTACATGCTTTATAATAGCACTCTCGCTACATTTTATCAACAAAAACTTTATAATTTCGACATAATATATCAGTTGAATTTAAACAAGAAAACGGTTATATTAAATAGAGGCAATAACTACTAGGAGTGTGTATTATGAACAAAAATTCTAAGCTACAGGCTTTGCTACAATTTATTACTTATTCTATGGTTGGAGCTAGTAATGTTATAATAGATATAATAGTCTTAAACATACTATGGACCATTACAGGTCGCTACTTCGGACCAATAAACTTTCTATTTAAGTTAATATCCTTCTGTATATACTCTACAAGTGGTTATTTACTAAATAAGCATTTCACTTTTAAAGGAGATGCAAACTCTTCCTCCTACTTTGGATATGTTAGCCTTTTAGGTATTTTGTCCTTTCTAGATGCAGTAATCATATCCTATATGACCATGCACAATGTGTTCCACTTACATAGGCATATGTGGGCCAATATATGTGCCATGCTAGCTGCTATGGCCACAGGTCTAATAGGATTTCTTGTGAATAAATTCATAATATTTAACAAAGAATAAAGGTGGACAATACTATGTTGCTCACCTTTATTTTTTCAATATAGAATAATAGTTTATATTCTTAACTCTATTGTCAGAACCCGGAATAGCTTAAAAAATATATTCTCTATTAAAGTGGTACACCTTTATAAGCTTACTTCTTGATAATAAGGATTTCTCCTGCTTTTACTTCTAAAGTACCATTACTTTTTACCTTTTTATTTTCTTTGTTATCAAGCAATACTTCATACTTACCTTTTTCAAGTGGAATCTTGCAGTCAGCAGAAGTACTATTAACTATAACATATATGCTGTCTTTATCATAAGTTCTCTTCATGTTAAGAACTCCGCTATCATTAGTTTCAATCTTATCAACTTCACCAAGTCTTAGCGCCTTGTAGTTGTTTCTAAGCTGTAAAAGCTTTTTATAAAAGTTATAAATTGAGTTTTTATCTTCCTTTTGAACGTTTAAAGCAATCTTATCAATATCATTGGTGCTTTCCATCCATTTAGTATTTTTGCTCGTATCCTTATTATCCCAAATGAATGGTTCTCTTATATGTTCATCTGGTTTTGCTCCAGTCATTCCTGTTTCTTCACCATAATAAATATATGGAGTTCCTGGAAGTGTTAGGTATATAGCAGCAGCCATTTTAGCCTTTTCAATATCGCCAAGATTGCTCATAACTCTATTCTGATCATGATTGCTCAAGAAAGGAGCAGGAACAAAGTTCTTATTCTTCTCTTTTAATATGCTATAATTATCTTTTATCTCAGAAGGCAAGTCTTCAATACTTTGGCTACTTAAGCCTTTATTTATTGAATCGGCCAATGGGAAATTAAATGTACTATCTAAAGCTTCTTGGTACGGTGCTATTGCATAAAGATTGTCCCACACCTCTCCAGTTAGTATGAAGTTTTTATTAAGACTTTTGCAGTAACTGCTATATTCCTGCCACCACTGAATATTCTTGCTATCATCTTCATATATCCACTTAGCTGCATCTAATCTAAAGCCATCTAAGCCCATATCTATATAGTATTTAGCTATATTTTTAACCTCTTGCCTTACTTCCTTGTTGTCATAATTCAAATCAGGCATACTTTCAGAAAATATAGAATAGTAGTAGTCATTTAATACATCATTTTTAGTCCAAGTCTTTGTATTCATTTTTGAAATAACATCTTCCACACTGGAATCGCTACTCCAAATATAATAATCTCTATATTTACTATTCTTGTCCGCTCTAGCTTCCTTAAACCATTTATTCTCTGTAGAAGTATGATTTATTACCATATCCATAGAAACCTTAATATCACGTTTATGAGCTTCCTGTAAAAGCTTCTTCAAATCCTCCATGGTTCCATACTGCGGATTTATTTTGTAGTAATCAGTAACATCGTACCCATGGTAACTAGGTGAATCATTTATTGGCATAAGCCATATGCCGTTAACTCCTAAATCCTTAAGATAATCTAGCTTCTCAGTTACCCCATTAAGATCTCCTATACCATCCCCATTACTATCATTAAATGATCTTACAAAAATTTCATAAAAAGTTCTTCCATCATAATTTTGTTGGTCTTTTTGCGCAACCGTTTGCTTGGAACACCCCAAAAATAAAGAAACTATCAGTATAAGACTCATCGCTATACTTACTTTCTTTCTCATAATTACTCTCCTTAACTATATTATTCTGCTTCCACCAATAAAGTATTAAAAACCTGTAAACTAACACTAACTATTTGCTTAATATTATTAAAGCATCGTAGGACTGACTAGTTAAATTCAACGATGCTTTAACAGCGCCTAATTTATATATATCCTAGCTTCATAAGGTCTAAGTTTCACTAACCTTTCTTGAAGTTTTATGCTCCCCTTGTTATATACTCCATAGTTATCAAGTTTAAGCTTATATCCACTATCAACTACTTCATCTGATAAATTTATTTCTGCATCCCTTCCGAAGAAATTACAAACAACTAATATTTTCTTGCCACCTAAGCTTCTTTCATAGGAATATACAGACTTATTATCCTCATCAATTTCCTTAAAACTACCATAAACAAGTGCAAGCTCTTCTTTTCTAAGTAAAGTCAATTTCTTATAATAATTTAAAATAGAATTTTGATCCTTTTCTTCTTTTTCCACATTAATGCTGTTATAATTGGAATTTACTCTAATCCAAGGATTAACATCACTAAAGCCTGCATTTTTTCTATCATTCCACTGCATAGGAGTTCTTGAATTATCCCTGGAAGTAAGGTTTAACCCCTTAACATAATTTTCATGGCTTACAAGTCCTGACAAAACATACTCTCTATACCCATAACTTACTGAAATATCTCTATAGTCTTCAAGCTGAAAATCAGCTGCATTGGTCATTCCAATTTCATCTCCATAATAAATAAATGGAGTTCCCTTATGTGTCAATTGAAGAGTTGCAAGCATTTTAGCTGAAAGTGCATGATACTCTTTGTCATCCCCTAATCTAGACACAGTTCTAGTAGTATCATGATTAGAATAAAATATAGGGCACCAACCTTCATTTTCTTCTCTTGTAGCCCACCCTGTCATTTTTTCTTTTATATCCTTTATTAGGTCTATCTCTACCCTCTCCCAAGGTTTTTCACCCTTACCTACACTATGCATATCAAAATGGAATGTAAAATCAAGTTCTTTATTGTCCAATCCTGTGTAAACATGAGCATTTTCATAGTTTATGCCTCCTGTTTCACCTATTACAACCTGATCACCAGTAAATACGTCTTTCCTTAGTTCCTTAAGATAGTCATGAACCTCTGGTAGGTTTTGAACATATGGAATGAAATCTCCGTACAGTGCACCTTCCTTCATCTCGCCATCAGGAAAATCCATATCCTTTGCTAGATGATTAATAGCATCCATTCTAAATCCATCTACGCCTTTCTCAATCCAGTACTTAATCATCTTCTTCATGTCTTCTCTTAAGTTCTTATTGCTCCAGTTAAAATCCGGCTGCTTTTTTGAGAATATATGAAGATAATACTCTCCTGTATTTTTATCTAACTCCCAAGCGCTTCCTCCAAAAAATGATCCCCAATTATTAGGTGGATTTTCTCCTTTTCCTTTACTCCAAAGATAATAATCCCTATATTTATTATCTTTAGCTTTCTTAGCTTCTATGAACCAAGGATGCTCATCAGAACTATGATTTATTACCATATCCATTATTAGTTTCATATTTCTATTATGAATACCACTTAGCAATTCATCAAAATCAGCTAAACTACCGAATTCGGTCATTATATCTTCGAAATCACTTATATCATATCCATTATCGTCATTAGGAGACTTGTTTATTGGATTTAAATATATCATATCAACTCCCAAAGACTTTATATAATCAAGTTTCTCGATTATCCCTCTTAGATCACCAATTCCGTCATTATTAGAATCTTTAAAGCTTCTAACATAAATTTGATAAGCTACGCCTTCCTTCCACCACTTTCTTTCCACCGCAAATCCTCCTTAAGTTATCAATTCTATTATCCACTTAGCACTATAGCTTGACCAATATCACTATAGATGTACCACTTCATATTACAACTTATATTTTCAAATTTTTCTATCAAAAACCAATAGAGTTTTTGAAATAATTTTTTGATTGAAATGGTTCATCCCTAATTTAGCTTTATATTATATACAGATGCATGAATTCGTCCCTTACACTTAATAGCTTATCTTCTTGATAGGATTAAGTTCTAAGAAAGCTTATAAACTATAGCCTCATAAGGTCTAAGTTTTATATTATTCTCCACTGAAACCTCTATATAGTTAGATATAAATATAGTTCTTTCCAAAGCTTTTAGTTCCTCAGGTACAGCAAATTCAACTTCATTACCAAAGAAATTTAATACTACTAGAAGTTTTTCTCCATTAAGTTCTCTCTTATAACAATAAACCTCTTCACTGTCCTTATAGTATTCCTTAAACTCTCCATATACTATAACTGGATTTTCTTTTCTCAATTGAATTAGTTTTTTGTAATAATAAAAAATGGAGTTATTATCCTTCAAAGCTGCTTCTACATTGATATCAGTATAGTTAGGGTTTACTTTAAGCCATGGCGTTCCAGTGGAGAAACCACCATTTAAAGTATCATCCCATTGCATTGGAGTTCTAGCATTATCTCTTCCCATTCTATATACTCCAGCCATGAAGTCTTCCTTTTTCATAAGGCCACCTTCAACAAGCTCCTTATAAGCATTTAGTATCTCCAAATCTTTGTAGTCCTCGATAGCAGAGTACTTAACATTAGTCATCCCAATTTCTTCACCTTGATAGACATATGGAGTTCCTTGCATGGTATGTAGCATCGTTGCCAGCATCTTAGCAGATTCAACTCTGTATTTTTTATCATTTCCAAATCTTGATACCATTCTTGGCTGATCATGATTGTTTAAAAACAAGGAGTTCCATCCGTCATCACTTAGTTCCTCTTGCCATTTACTCATAATCCCTTTAAACTCTCTAAGTGTCCATTTCTTTTCTTCCCATTTTGTTCTGCCTTTTCCTATATCCATAAGTTCAAACTGGAATATCATGTTAAGCTCATTTCTATCTTTTCCTACATAAGTTTTAGCCATTTCTGGTGACACCCCTGGACACTCGCCCACTGTCATAACATCATACTTACTTAAAACTTCTCTATTCATTTCCTGTAGGAACTCATGAATTCTTGGTCCATTCATCGAATATGGAGCAAAGTTACCATATAGATCTCCTTCTCCCTTTGGTCCGTCTGGAAGTCCTGGAACCTTAGATATAAAGTTTATAACATCCATTCTAAAGCCATCTACGCCCATTTCGAACCAATGTTTCATCATATCATAAACTTCTTTTCTTAACTGTGGATTTTCCCAGTTTAAATCAGGCTGCTTCTTTGAGAATAAATGAAGGTAATATTCATCAGTAACTTCATCATACTGCCAAGCACTTCCGCTAAAGCATGACCCCCAGTTATTTGGCGGATTGCCATCCTTACCTTTTTGCCATATATAATAATCTCTATATTTATTATCTATGGATCTTCTGCTTTCTACAAACCATTTATGTTCATCTGATGTATGATTAACCACCAAATCCATTACGAGTTTAATGCCTCTATGATGAAGTCCTTCTAGTAATAATTTAAACTCCTCCATAGTGCCAAACTCATCCATTACTTCTCTATAGTCACTTATATCATATCCCATGTCATCATTGGGAGATTTATATATGGGATTAAGCCATATTATATCAATCCCTAACTCCTTAAGATAATCTAGCTTTTCTATTATTCCCTTTAAATCGCCTATTCCATCACCATTAGAATCCTTAAAACTTCTAGGATAAAGTTGATAAACTACGCCTTCTTTCCACCACTTTTGTTCCATTAATTATCACCTCTATAAAAAAATAAATATTTGTGCATACGGTTTCACAATCATTTTATCATACTAATTTTCTTTTAAAAAGAGCTTTTAATAATAAATGTAAAAGTTCTCAATAAGCTAATATAATTTTTATGAAGATTTCTAATCTAAATAAAAAGATAAGAGGAGATACAGGTATTATACCTTTATCTCCTCTTATCTTTTTTATTTTATATAATGGATTATTTATAACTTTTCTTTACTAATTATTGAACTAGAAAGTATACTTCTCTAAGTTTTCTATAGCTTTATCAACTAGTGAATCTATATCTAGTACACTTTCTGACTTTCTTATAGCATCAACTCTTGGCTTTGTCTTTGGATGTTTTGGAACGAATATAGTACAGCAATCTTCATATGGTAATATTGAAGTTTCAAAAGTACCAATGTTGTTTGCTATTTCTATAATATCTTCCTTATCCATTGCTACAAGAGGTCTAAAGACTGGTCTATCAGCTACATCTGTGCTAACTATCAAACCTTCCATAGTTTGAGATGCTACCTGACCTATACTTTCTCCACTAGATACAGATTGTATTCCTTTTATTTCTGAAAGCTTGCAGGCAACTCTCATCATAAATCTTCTCATTATAATTGTAAGTTCATCTTCTCTGCACTTTTCTATTATTGACATTTGAATATCCGTAAAAGGTACTACGTATAGATTAACTTTTTCAGTATATTGAGCCAATATCTTAGCTAAGTCTTTAACCTTATCCTTTGCCCTCTCTGAAGTGTACGGATGAGAATGATAATATACACAGTTAAGCTCCACGCCTCTTCTTGCCATAAGATAACCAGCTACTGGAGAGTCAATACCTCCAGAAAGCATAAGCATAGTGCTTCCATTCATTCCATATGGAAGTCCGCCAGCACCTTTTATCTTGTCTTTATTTGTGTAGACATAAGCATTCTTTTCTCTTATTTCTACCTTTAATCTACATTCTGGATTATGTATATCTACTGATATGTGTTCTAGCTTATTAAGTATGTATCCACCAACACCTCTTGAAGTTTCCATTGAATTAAATGGGAACAGCTTGTCAGCTCTATTAGTTTCTACCTTGAAGGTTGAAGCTCCGCTTTCTTTTACCTTTTCAAGAGCTAATGCTTTTATAGCATCTAGATCTCTCTCAACCTGAGTAACTATGCAAATCTCCATTACTCCAAATACGTTTTTAGCTCTTTTGCTAGCCTCTTCTAAATCATCACACTTTATAAACCATCTATTTTGATCTTCTATTATTTCGAAATCAAGCCCAGCTAATTTCTTTTTAATATTTTCCTTAAGCTTTCTCTCAAACTTACCTCTATTAAGTCCCTTAAGAAATATCTCAGGTGCATACTTAACAAGAATTAATTTTCTCATATTTTTACTCTCCTTAAAAAAGTTAATGAATTTTTTAATACTTCTATAACATAATCAACTTCTTCAATTGTATTGAAGCTTGAAAAGCTGAATCTTATTGCTCCAGTTATTTCTTTTTCAGATAATCCTATAGCATTTAGCACATGACTGCCTTTAGTTGAAATATGTCTAGAGGAACAAGCTGATCCTGTTGAAACATATATATCCTTTTCCTCAAGTAGATGAAGAAGAACTTCTGCTCTAACTCCTATAAAAGATACATTTAAAATATATGGTGATATATTATCATTTAAAGGACTATTTATTCTTATATCTTTTACATCTTCTAATCGATTTATAAAATATCTCTTTAATTCTAAAGTCCTATTAAACTTATCATCTATATCTTTATAAATTATTTCTGCTGCTTTTACCATTCCCATTACTGCTGGCAGGTTTTCTGTTCCGGATCTAAAACCTTTTTCCTGTCCGCCTCCACTTACTAGAGGAGCCAAAGAAAGGCCTTTTCTAATATAACAAAACCCAGTACCTTTTGGACCATGTATCTTATGGGCACTTACAGAAAGTGCGTCTATGTTAGACTTTTTAATATCTATCTTAAACTTACCGAAGCTTTGAACCGCATCTACATGGAACTTGGCTCTTTTACTTTTCTCTTTTACTAACTTTCCTATCTTATCAAGGTCTTGAACTGCACCAATTTCATTGTTAACATGCATAATAGATACCAATACTGTATCCTTACATATACTCTCTTCAAGCTGTTCTATATCTATTTGTCCAAATTCATCAACATCAAGATAAGTAACTTTTACTCCATGTTCCTCCAGCTCCTTACAAGTGCTCAAAACACTTGGATGCTCAAAACCAGAAATTATAATATGATTTCCAGACTTAGTTAAGCCTTTTATTATCATATTGTTACTTTCACTTCCACCAGAGGTAAAATATATTTCCTCTCTAGTACAATTTATTATATTAGCTAGTCTCTCTCTACAATTTAAAAGTTCTCTATCACACTTTATCCCCATCTTATGCAGGGAAGAAGGATTTCCATAGAATTCTCTCATCCCATAGTTTATGGCTTCAATAACTTCATCAATAGGCTTTGTGGTAGCACTATTGTCAAAATACACCTCCATCTTATCACCCTCTCAGTATATATAATACTTTAATATCTGTTTTGCGGAAAATATACACCTTTTACAACACTAATCTCCCACTTAACCATACACACTCTATACAAAATTCAATCACAAAATATCTTTTATCATCAAATATAATATTTTACATGAAATTCTTCTTTTTTTCAATGTTTAAATAATAACTGTAAGTATTATCTAAAATATAATTTTCTAAAGAATAAGTTTTTTTACTTTACACCCTATTTATCTGTTCTAATCCATTGAAATCACTAGTTTTAGCCCCAAAAAACTTATACTGGTCTATAAAGTAAAAAAACATGCATACAGGGTAAACTCCTAGTTTGCATGTTTTAGACATCATAATCAATTTTATGTTATTATTTTTTAGCTAGCCTTCTCTAAACCTTTAAATAACTTATCTTTAAACACTATTCCTATTATTATTAAAGCTATAAATATAGTTGTTCCTGAATAAATCACTATTCTGTTGCCCATTGCTAAATTAGCGCCATAATAGCTTGATAATATAAGCATTGGCAATCGTCCTAAAGTAGAATATATTAGGAAGTCCTTCAAGGAAACCTTTGAAAGTCCACACAGGAATATAGAGCTATCCTTAGGTATTCCTGGCAAAAAATATATTAAGAAAACAACAAGATTTAATCTCTCTGTATTCATAATCTTTTCAAAAGGCTTTATAGCTATATCTGGTACTACTTTACTAACAAAACTAGTTCCATACTTCTTAGTAAGCTGGAATAATATTACTGACCCTAAATTTATACCGATTATAGATAATATAGTAGCTTCTATAGTGCCGAATACGTAACCCCCAGCTGTTTGAAAAACTTCTCCTGGAATGAAAAATATAACCACCTGGAGAAATTGAAAAAACGTATAAACTATTGGAGCTAAAGGTCCAAAAGAAAGTAGGTACCTTTTAAACTTTTCGTTATTCTTCAAAGTTTCTGTTATATTGTGTATCTGTGTTCTAAATATATAGAACAATAAGAATAAGGCTATAATGGACAGTACAAGAATTATTATTCCTTTGTACTTTTTTAATGAGCTTATCAGTCTATTCATAAACTCCTCCTCTTTGATAGTCTACCTTATATGCTTTTTATAAGTTTATCACTTCATGATAACATCTATATTTTAAGTTTACCCCTATCATAAAATAGAGAAGTGATTAAAATAGTCTTTAAAGCGAAGTGACTGGGTTTAGGAACTATAAACGTCCCTTTCATATCTTCCTAGTATAAGTATCCAACTTCGACTACTAAGTTCTCATAAAGGATACCTCTATATACATCTTACTATGAATTAATAAAAAGTAAATTAATTTTATCTTAATTTTATCTTAATTATTTTATTTTCTCATAAAATTTTATCGTTAAACTAGTTTAAAAATACAATGAACTAGCTTATTGAATTTTAGCTAGTTCATTGTACCTTTCATTGTTTTATTACCATAAATCGTAAAACTTATTTTTTAAACCTGCTGTAATCTCTTAAACAATATTTCCTCTTTAATCTCTTCATAGCTATCTCCAGTGGTGGAAGCAATAGTATCTACAAACTTCTCCAGTTTTTCTACAATTTCATCTATTTCTTCTTCACTCATTTTGCCTCTAGCTAATCTATCACAAAGAGAAATCAATATTATCTCATGTACTGAACAATCCTCAACCATATTAGATATATGTGCAAAAGGTAATCTCTTATTAACATATAAATTTTGCATATGCCAGCGTACAAGTCCTACAACTTTATCATTAAAATGCTCATCTGAAGAAAACTCTCTCAAAAATCTTCTACTCATCTCAGCTCCCACTGAATCATGATCATAAGCGGTCCATCTTCCGTTTCTTTTAACTGTAGTTTTTATCTTTCCTACATCATGAAGAAGGGCTGCCCACATTAAACTTCTTTTATCCTCACTAATATCTCTTCTTAATGCAGCTTCATCAACCACAAGCATAGTGTGATTCCATACATTGCCTTCAGGATGGAACTTTTTCTCCTGCTCTATCTTATCTAAACCACCAATTATGTCAAAAGGTCTTTTATATAATACTCCATCCTTTTTAAGCTTATCTAAATAGTTAGATGGTCTATCATCTTCTAATAAATGCTTTTCAATTTCATTAAATATATCCATATCTTCCAAGCTAAACACCTCCATTCTATAATTTATTATTGCCTAATTCATTCTATAAATTTCACATATATAAGTTTCATAAATACCACAACCTTAATAACACTACCTTTTTATACCTTCTCCTATGTGACCTTAGAAATTTGTTAAAGCTACCTTCTTTGGCAAATCTATAGCTTTTAACTATTAATAAATATCTTAAAGTTACTCTTATTATTAATTAGATTATAGCATCAAATGTAAGTATTTGTATTCTATTATCATTATAATGTTTATAAAATATTAATTTGTAAATTAATAGACATTTTAATCTTTATCCTTTTCAAGGATGTAATTTTATAAACATTCCATTTTTAGCTTTAACACTCTCTTGAATTGTTAAACTTTAAACAATAAAATAGATAACAGATAAAGTTTTTATTTTCTGAATTTTTTTTATACTAACACTTAGTATAGTAATTTCAACCACTGCAATTGTAAAATAAATCCTGTCAATTTTATTTTTTATCTAAATCACTTGATAAAAACTTAATACATGCTAAAATACATTTGTCGGTATTCATATGGAAACCGAACTAATTGGTTTTTTAATTAAAAGCCGAATTATATCCTATATTTTAAGGAATAAGAACGGAGGTAAAGTATGGAAAAAGGTTTAAACAAATCGAATTTCAGTACAAGACAAATGGTGACTACTGCTATGCTAGCTGCCATATCAATTTTTTTAGGGTTAAGTGGTTTAGGATTCATTAAAATTCCACCAGTTAATGCTACTATAATGCACATCCCTGTAATAATAGGCTCTATTATTGAGGGGCCTATCGTAGGTGGATTAATAGGTTTATGTTTTGGACTATTTAGTATGTATCAAGCATTTACTGCTCCAACTCCTACTAGTTTCGTATTCTGGAATCCAATAGTAGCACTTCTTCCAAGAATATTAATTGGTGTTATAAGTTATTATGCATTCGTAGGAATAAAGAAAACAGTAAAAATAAATGCAAAGGCTTCAGGAATGGCAGTAATAGCCTTCTTATCTATCATGATAGCCTTAGCTTTAAAGATATTCTTCCCTATATATGTAAGTTGTATAATAGCAGCTGCTGTTTTCGTTGTGTTAACTTTCTTATTTATAAAATACAAGTTAAGCGAAAAGAGCGAGGTTCTTTCAATAGGTACAGCTTCTTTGCTTGGTACACTTACAAATACAGTTTTAGTATTAACCTTAATTTATGTATTTTATGTTGATAGATTTGCGAAAGCTATCAATGTAAACCCTACTCTAGCTGGAAAGGCTATAGTTACTATAGGAATGACAAACGGTATTCCTGAAGCATTAATATCAACTATAATAGTAGTTCCAGTAGTAATGGCAATACTAAAGATTAGAAAATAATA
The DNA here is from genome assembly GCF_004015185.1 of Clostridium manihotivorum. Taxonomy (GTDB): domain Bacteria; phylum Bacillota; class Clostridia; order Clostridiales; family Clostridiaceae; genus Clostridium_AR; species Clostridium_AR manihotivorum. The sequence goes on from NZ_CP025746.1 coordinate 4,955,107, forward strand.
TTTGAAGTGTGCGACTATGAAAATAGCAGCACACTTTTTACTATATAGAATTATATAATTTGTTGTTATCAAAACCTAATAATATCAAGAGTCTAGAGTAACTAGTTATTATAGACAGTAAAAAAACAAAACATATTCGCCTATCAAGTGTAAAGACGTTTATATAGAAATTAGGAAGGAGCTCTAAAATGAAGGAAATAAACTTTTCAGACATAGATGGAATTAGAATGGGCCACAGCCAAGACTTTGTAGCTGGTACTGGTTGCACAGTTGTAATATGTGAAGATGGTGCCTCTGGTGGCGTAGACGTAAGAGGAGGTGCACCTGGTACTAGAGAAACTGATTTATTAAATCCTACTGAAATGGTTGATAAGATCCATGCAGTTGTCCTATCTGGAGGAAGTGCTTTTGGACTAGATGCAGCTTCTGGAGTTATGGAGTATTTAGAAAATCACGATATAGGCTTCGACGTATCAGTAACAAAGGTACCTATAGTATGTCAAGCAGTTCTTTTTGATTTAGTTTGTGGTAACGGAAAAATAAGACCAGACAAAAAGATGGGCTTTGATGCCTGTGTGAATTCTGAAAATTATATAGAAGATATAAACGGCAACATCGGTGCAGGAACAGGAGCAACTGTCGGTAAGATACTAGGACCTCAGTACTCAATGAAGGGTGGACTTGGAACCTATGCAGTGCAAGTAGGTGACTTAAAGGTTGGAGCAGTTGTTGCTGTAAACTGCCTTGGTGATGTAATAGACCCCTCAACTAACGAGATAATAGCTGGAGCTCTAGACAGTGAGCTTAAAAACTTTGTTAATACAGAAGAAGTTATGATATCTCAGTATTCAAAAAAGAATAATGTATTTAATGGAAATACCACCATTGGTATAATAGTAACAAATGCACTGCTTACAAAAGCAGAAGCTAATAAGATTGCTTCCATGGCTCACAATGGCTTTGGAAGAACCATGAGACCAGCTCATACCATGGTTGATGGTGATACAATCTTCACAATGGCTACTAACAAGGTTGAAGCTGATATAAATGTAGTTGGCCTTCTAGCTGCAAGGGTTATGGAAAAAGCAATCCTTAGAGGAGTAAAAAATGCGACCTCAGACTATGGCTTTAAAGCTTATTCTGATAAAATAAAGTAATTAAGGCTAAAATCTGCTCTTGACATAGCAATTTATAGTTTCTAATATTTAAACTATAGGGTTCTTATAGTTTTTACAAATATGAAACTTGCTCTATGTTAAGGGCATATTTTATTTATACATATAAGAAACCTTAAAGCTATATAATTTGAACTGTAAATCTACAGCTAACATTTTTGCAGCTTTATAAAATATAAATTCTAGGTTATGCTTAATTTCAACAGGGTACTTTAACAAGCCAAGTATTATAAAATATTTTAAGCGTTTTCCATGAAAAACCAATATTACTATAAAGGATTATAATGGTGCCTATATGAAAACCAGTCTAAAACTAAAGTTTTTTTGTTTATTTCTTGCACTTTTATTTACTAACTTTGTTATAGGAGGAGTATCCCTCTATAACTTATTTAAAGTAGAAAATAATACTTCAAAGTTAACCTCAAGCAATTATGCCAGCATAAAAGCTACTAATAAGATGCTTCAGATTATTGATGAGGAAGCTCAAGATATTATAAGCTATATAAACTCAAAAAACCCCATATACATAAGAAACTTTTATGATACAAACAACAACTTTCATGAAAACTTCACCTTTCAATCAAACAACGCCACTGAGGAAGGCGAAAAAGTTATTAATGAAAATATAAAGAGCACATATTCGGATTTTCTAGATTCTTTAACAAGCCTTATTGAAATTAGAGACTCTAAGGGAAAAGAAGCAGCCTTGAATAAATACACCAATGAAATTCAACCTCTATATGAAAAATTAAATAAGTCCCTTAGAGATATATCTGAAATAAATGATAAAGCAATGACAGATAAAAAAGACTCTATGAATAAAAATATAGAATCAGCAATAAAAGTAACTATTTGCTTAAGTTTATTCTTAATCTTAGTCGGACTCGCTTTATCCGTAAAATATATAAATAAATTTCTTAACCCATTATATTCTCTTCATGACGATATAATTAAAGCTAAGGAGGGCGATTTCACTCATAGGGCTGAAATACTTACGGACGATGAAATAGGTATATTGGCTGAAGAGTTCAATAACATGAGTGAAAAAATAAACCAATTTCAGCATAGTACTTTTGGAAAGCTGTTAGATGAAAAGAATAGATCTATGACAATAATAAAAAGTATTTCTGATCCTATCATAGTTTTAGATACAAATTATAGAATAGTACTATTAAACGATGAAGCAGAAAATTACTTTAGAATTACTCAAGCTCAAGCTACAGGTCGTCATGTATTGGAAACCCTTACTTATGGAGAATTGTTTGACTTCATTTCCAATGTAATGGACAATAACATAGAAAAAGATAGCAAGATAATGAGTTTTAAAAACAACAGCACTATTTTTAAGATCAATCTATCTAAAATTAATGACAATATGAATAAAACCAACGGTATAGTAGTTTACTTCCAGAACATAACAGAAATAAAGAAAGTAGAAAAACTAAAACATGATTTGATTTCTTCTTTATCTCACGAAATTAAAACTCCGCTTACCTCTATCATGATGGGTGCCAGCTTATTAGAGGATTCAGAGATGATGGAATCAAATAAAAACTTTAATAAGATTGTTTCAGCTATAAGTGAAGACAGTCAAAAGCTACTTAATCTAATAAATAACTTTTTAAGATATGGGCAATTAGAATCAGATCAAAAACTTTTAAATATGGACTTCTGCTCTGCATATGATATCATTAATAGGAGTGTAGAAGAATATTATTCACTATTAGAAAACAAAAGCATTGAGCTTCGTATAGGACTTCAGGACAACCTTCCAGAACTTCATGTTGATGAGGAAAAGATAGGATGGGTATTAAACAATCTGTTGTCCAATGCTGTTAAATACACTAAAAACTTTGGCTCAGTACTGATAGGAGCCTATGAAAATAATGGATATGTAAGTATATTTGTAAAAGATACAGGTATAGGAATCACCAATGAATATCAGACTAGAATATTTGAAAAGTTCTTTAGAGCAAACAGCGAAAGTGATGGTACTGGTCTTGGACTAGCACTTTCTAAGCAAATTGTAGAACTTCATGGTGGAAATATTTATTGTGAAAGCCAGTATGGCTTAGGTAGTACTTTTACTTTTGAGTTACCTATAAGGGAGGATTAAACATGAAAAAGGTATTGGTGGTAGATGATACAAAAAACATAAGAGAAATGCTAAAAACCTATCTTGACATGGAGGGTTTTCATGTATTCGAAGCTATAAACGCAACAGAAGCAATTGAAATAATAAAGAATGAAGACATCTCTATTGTATTTACTGATATAAAGATGCCTGAAGTAAGTGGAACTGAACTTTTAAGGCTAATAAAGAAGTATAACAAAAGTATAACTGTAATAGTTATGACTGCCTTCGGAACTATAAAAAATGCTGTTGAGTGTACAAAACTCGGCGCAGCAGCTTACCTTCAAAAACCTTTTACAAGCAAGAGAGTGAAAGCTGTATTGGATGAGGTATTAAAAAAGGATTCAATAAAAAACAACCTAATAGCTCATTTAACCCTTGCTAAAAAGCTAATAGATGAAAATGAACTTGAAAAAGCTGAGGAAGTTTTGAAGAAAACCCTTACTATAAAAGATGACTGTGGAGAAACTTATTACCTTATTTCTAAGCTAGAAGAACTTAAAGGCGATATGGAAAAGGCTAATCGTTTTAGAAAAACCGCTGAAATATTTCAGTTTGAGTGTAATTTAGAATAAGAAACTTGCATTTTATACTGGTCTTAAAAGTGTAAAAAAAGCTCACTGAAGCGACATTCAGTGAGTTTTTTTACGCAGCTACCTTTCCGGGTGTATCTGTAGAAAATCCTACAGTCGAATAAGTTTTATTTTTTATTGTATATTGCTTACAATAAACTCCATAACTTCTTCTATTTCTGATAGAACCTTATGAGAAATCTTAACTTCAAATCCTTCTTTAGAAAGTTTGCTTTTCCAAGAGTTTTCATTGTCAGAGAGTAAGTCTCTTTTTCCATGGAAACCTAAGACAAATAGTAATGGCTGTAAGAGCACTGAACTAGCATTTCTTTTTCTAAGCTTTTTAACTATTTGTTCAAAGGACGGTTCTCCTTCAATTGCAGCTATATGAACATTGCTATAGCCTTTTTCGCTTAAACACTCTTCAAGCTCACAGTAGCAAACCTTAGCACAGTGACTTGATCCATGAGCTACCATAACAATCTCATCTTCCGTATTAAGCAGAGTCTCTATTCTATTTATAAACTCATAATATCTAAGCTTATCTTTTTCTATAAGCGCTCCATGACTTATATTAAAGAGTATAGATTTATTTTGGGCTCTATATTCATTAACTACTGTCTTTGCTTCTTCATACTCTTTTCCTTCGATTAAGAATAAGGTTGCTACTGATATTTCTTCCATACCACTAGCTATAAGCTGTTCTAAAGCCTCACTAAGCTTAGGTACTTTAAGATCATACCTACTTTTTAACTTACCTATGATTTTCTCCGATGAAAAAGCTTTAATAATTTTTTTGTATTTGCTTGTATCTACACTTTTAATAACATTTTCATATCTTTCTAACGCCTCAATATCTGCAGTTCCATTGCTAAGTATAATCAAACCCTTTTCCATTGCTTACCTCTTTACATAAATTTATAGTATAGACTAAAAATCAAGCATTAAAGACCAACCTAAAATTCTATATTTATCTCTCCTACATTCATAACTATTATAGCTTTCTCAAAGCCTCCGCAAAACCTTCTATCTCTTTCTCCCCATGTCTTACAGATAAAAACATTGCTTCATATTGTGATGGTGGAAGATAGATGCCTTCCTTAAGCATATGTGAAAAATACTTGTTGAACATATCTATATCACAGGTCTTAACGTCATCATAAGTTTTTACAGCTTCACTATCTGTGAAGAATAAAGTCATCATACCACCACATCTATTTATTTCATGCTTTATTCCTTTTTCAGTTAGTATAGATCTTATTTCCTTCTCCAATAAAGCTCCATACTTTTCTATGTTGTCATAATAACAGCTGTTATTGTAAAGCTTCTTTAAGGTCGCAATCCCTGCAGTCATGACTATAGGATTACCAGACATAGTTCCTGCTTGGTATATAGGACCTGAAGGTGATAATTTCTCCATTATCTCTCTTCTTCCACCATATGCGCCACAAGGCATTCCTCCACCCATTATCTTTGCATAGGTAACTAAATCAGGCTTTACATCAAATAAAGTCTGAGCGCCCTTATAAGCTACTCTAAACCCACTCATAACTTCATCAAAAATAAGAAGGCTTCCATTACTGTCACATAAAGCTCTAATTTCTCTCATAAAATCATCTTCAGCTTTTATAACCCCCATATTACCTGCCACTGGTTCGATAATCACCGCAGCAATCTCTTGACCAAAGGCATTAAAAATTGCTTTTACTGAAGATATATTGTTGTATTCTGCTACAAGAGTATTTGAGATGCTTCCCTTTGGTACCCCAGCACTACCAGGTATGCCCCCTGTAAGCACACCTGAGCCTGCACTAACTAAGAAACCATCAAAGTGGCCATGATAACATCCAGAGAACTTTATTATCTTATCTCTTCCAGTATAGCCTCTCGCAAGCTTTACAGCACTCATAGTTGCCTCTGTACCTGAATTGACCATTCTTACCATGCCGATATTATCAAGAGTTTTACACATAAATTTAGCTAGTTCTAGTTCTAATAAGGTTGGTGCTCCAAAGGCCAAACTATTGTCTAAAGCCTCTTTCATGGCATTTATTACATCTTCATCCTTATGGCCTAAAAGCATAGGCCCCCATGCTCCAACAAAATCTATATATTCCTTGCCATCCTCATCATAGATATAAGCTCCTTCTCCTCTTTTAATAACCGGCGGAGTCATATCAAGACCTTTAAAAGCTCTTACTGGCGAGTTAACTCCACCAGGCATATACTTCTCAGATAACTGAAATATCTCACTATTATTCATATCTATTCCTCCTTAAGCCAAGCTGATGCTTCTAGTGCATAGTAAGTTATTATTATGTCTGCACCTGCTCTCTTTATAGAAAGAAGACTTTCTAAAGCTACCTTCTTTTCATCTATATAACCAAGCTTTGCACCAGCTTTAATCATAGCGTATTCGCCACTTACACTGTATGCGGCAACTGGATAGTTATATTTTTCTCTAGCCATCTTTATTATATCTAAATAAGATAAAGCAGGTTTAACCATTATTATATCTGCTCCCTCTTCGATATCATTTTCTATCTCTCTCTCCGCTTCTCTGCTGTTGGCTGGGTCCATCTGATAGCTCTTTCTGTCTCCAAATTGAGGTGCTGAATTGGCAGCTTCTCTAAAAGGACCATAGAAAGCTGAACAGTACTTGGCACTGTAAGCCATTATGCCTATATTTTCAAAGTGATTGTCATCTAAGGCTTCTCTAATAGCTCTAACTCTTCCGTCCATCATATCAGAAGGTGCCACCATATCAGCTCCAGCTTTTGCATGAGATACAGCTACCTTAGCTAAGATTTCTAGAGTTTCATCATTTTTAACATATTCGTTCTCAATGATTCCACAGTGGCCATGATCTGTGTACTCACATAAGCACACATCTGTAACTATCCACAAATCTCTATTAAGCTCTTTAATTCTTCTAATTGCTCTTTGAACTATTCCGTCTTCTGCAAAGGCTTCTGACCCACAACAATCCTTTTCTTCAGGAATACCAAAAATCATTATTCCTCTAACCTTTGCCTTTTCTATCTCTTTAACAATTTCTTCTAATCTATCTATTGAGAAATGATAGTTTCCAGGCATAGATTCTATTTCTCTTTTAATATTAGTACCTTCAACCACAAATATAGGATATATGAAATCCTTAGAGGATAATGAGTTTTCTCTCACTAAATCCCTTATCTCTTTTGTTGTTCTAAGTCTTCTATTTCTTTTATACATTTCTATCCCCCCATACTTTTATAAGCTTATCTATAGCACCATCTTCACTATGAACTTCTGATAGCACAGCATCTACAGCTTTATCCTTAAGAGCCTTATAGGTAATAGGTCCAATAGCTATGCAAAGCTTATCCTTCACCTTATCAATACCTACTGCTTCTATTAGATTGTTTACTGTAGAAGGACTTGTAAATATTATTGTATTAACACTATCAAAGGCATTTAAATTCCTAAAATCTGCTTTCTGAGTTTCATAGGTATGTATCCTATATACTTCAGCATCTTGTTCTTTTAAAAACTCTCCTACTAAGTTTCTTGAGTTTTTTGATATAGGCATAAGAACCTTTTTACTTTTAAGCTCGTGACTTTCTAACTGCTTCACAAGTCCTTCAGCTACAAACTCGTCAGCCATCACACTTGCAACTATACCTCTTTCACTTAAGGCCTTTAGAGTTGCTTTACCTATAACTGCAAATTCTGCTTTTATCTTTCTTACATCAATATTATTATCTTTAAGATAATCGAAGAATATGTTTACCCCATTTACTGACGTTAGAATTATATAATCAAAGGAGTCAAATTCATCTTTGTAAGTATTTAAGTTATCTGAAGTGTTAACTATCTTTATAGCAGGTATCTCCGTTACTTCAGCTCCAAAGCTTCTTAACTTTGCCTTCATGGACCCAGCCTGCTCTTTAGTTCTTGTAACACATACATTTGCACCAAAAAGCGGTAGTTTCTCAAACCAATTTAGCTTATCATTTAAAGTTACAACCTTACCAACTACTATAATTGAAGGAGACTTTAAGCCATTGTTCTTAACTAACTCTTCAATGTTCTCTAAAGTTCCTATAACCTTCTTCTGCTTTGCCGTAGTACCTCTCATTATGACACCACATGGAGTATCCTTTGGCTTCCCGTTTTCCACAAGATTTTTTACTATATCTCCTAAGTTCTCTAGTCCCATTAAAAATACAATAGTATTTTGAGACTTAGTTAAAACTTCCCATTGTATGTTAAGAGTTGCTGCACTCATTCCTGTAAGCACATGGAATCCTTGCGACAAGCCTCTATGAGTTATAGGTATTCCAGCATAGCTCATAACTGCAACGGCAGAAGTAACCCCTGGAATAACCTCGAAGGGAATGTTTTCTTCCTCAAGTGCTAAGACCTCTTCTCCACCTCTTCCAAACACATATGGATCTCCACCTTTTATTCTTCCAACAGTATGCCCTTTTTTCGCCAGTTCTACCAACATAGCATTTATCTCATCCTGGGTCTTGTAATGACAACCAGGTTCCTTACCACAGAAATAAACCTCACAATCCTCATTTAGATAAGAAAGTACATTGTTTCCTATCAATCTATCGTAAAGCACCGCAGTGCATTCCTTCATTACCTTTACAGCCTTAAGAGTTAGTAAGCCTTCATCTCCTGGCCCTGCACCAATTATATACGCTTTTGACATCTTTTCACCTCTTTGATCTTATATCTAGATTTAACACTTCATACTAAAATATATATTTTCAAATTATACTCTCAGAATCAACAGTCGAGCTAGAAACTATATAAATATCACCTAGTTAGTATTTTAGAAATTACTTTTTGAAAGTAGCTTCTATTTTTACTTTACATATAAGTGCTATTATCTCAAAACAAATATATAAATAATAATATTATAATTCCTTAATAACCTTTTTTGCTAATGACTTACCCAGCTCAAGGTGATCACAAACCTTACCTTGAATATCTTTTTTTACCAATCTATAATTAGTTTCGTATATTCCTATTATATAAATATCATCTTTTTCTATCCTTGCGTAGGCGCCTATAGGAGAGTGACATCCTCCATTAAGTTCTCGCATGAAACTTCTCTCTGCTTCAACTGCAACTCTTGTCTCATTATGATCAAGCTTTGAAAAAATATCTTTTTTATCACTATTCTTTAAACATTCTATACCTAAAGCTCCTTGACCAATTGCTGGCAGAAAAGTTTCTTCTTCAAAATAATTGGTGATTATATGATCCATATCTAACCTTTTTAGTCCTGCTGCTGCAAGTATTATGCCGTCTAAACTTTCTTTTTCAATCTTTTCTATTCTAGTCTGTACATTCCCTCTTATAGGAACAATCTCTATATCAGCTCTCAAGGCTCTAAGCTGAGAACTTCTTCTTATGCTTGAAGTTCCTATCCTTGCACCTTTAGGTAAATCATAAAAACTTATGCCTTTTAAAGATATAAAAGCATCTCTTGGGTCTTCTCTTTCAGGCATAGCAACTATCTCAAAAGGCTCCTCTAGCATAAAAGGTACATCCTTCATGCTGTGTACAGCTATGTCTGCTTTCCCCTGAAGTAAAGCATACTCTATCTCCTTCACAAACAAACCTTTTCCACCTATCTTATTTAAGGCTACATCAAGACGTCTGTCTCCTTCCGTTGACATAAGAAGTTTTTCACTATCTTCTCCACATTTTTCCTTCAATAAGCTCATTACAATTTCTGTTTGGGTTTGCGCAAGCTTACTTTTTCTAGTGGCTATAACTAAACTCATGTTAATATCCTCCGTAAATCAAAAAATCGTCCTCTATCAAATCATTTATATACTCTTTATCAAAATATAAATATAATACCTTTTCTCCATAACCTCTTCCAAAAAAGAAACTAAACTCTTCTGAAGTGATAAACTCCATAACAACTTTATCTATTTTTCCTAATGCCTTCATCCTTTGTCTTAATTCCGTAGAAAAGGCTGTAAGCTCAGCTAAAGGTTCCACCGCTTTTTCTATGTCCCTCAATATTCTTCGTGCCATCTTAGGATTTCCCTTATTGGTATTTATAGCATAAGATATTGCTTTATTGTTAGCCTGCATAGGCATTACTGCCAAGCCTTCTTTGGAATCAATACAGTTTATATAAAGCTTACTGAGCTCATTGCAGTCACTAATTATTTCATTAGTAACAGCTTTATCATCTATACATATGAATACCAAATGCTTATCTAATATAAAAGCTTTATCGTAGCCCTCTTTAACAAGCACCGTACCCTTGCAGCTTAAAGCTTCCACCTCTTCATCAAATTCCTTTGACACAATTGTTAACTTACAGCCTTTTTCTATCAAGGACTTAGCTTTGATATATGCAGCCCTACCCCCACCAATTATAATGGCATTTATCTTATTGCTTATTAAGGATAAAAACATATACTCTAGTTCAGGAATATCTGGCTTATTATCTCCATGCACTGCTCATCACATCCCTTTAACTTTGCTTCCTTTAGCACTTTTATGGCTTTATTTATGTAATGGTCAGAAGTACTCTTTATAAGAACTTCCGCTAGACCTTCTGACTTTTTATCACTAGCTTTATTCTTATAGCTTTCGTATCTATCACTGACTACTTCCTTACCCTTCTCCTTAATTGCTGCAATTATTGGTGACAGTTCCCTGATCCTTAACCAGTTGTTATACTCTCTAGTACAGTCATCAATCAAGTGCTTAAATTTATTCATTCTCTCTTTTCTTTGAAGCTTATTGCTATCGTCTATTTTTGATATATCATCAATATCAAAAATTTGTACTTTTTCTAAAGTCTTTATCTCTGTATCCACATCTCTAGGTACAGCTAGATCCAAAATAAAGAGCTCCCTATCTAAAGGTATATCCTCATACTTTACAACAGTATGGGGAGCAGAAGTACAGGATACAATACACTGAACCTCTTTCATAGCCTCATTCTTTTGATTGAAATTAATAATCTGAACTCTGTTATCAAATATATCCTTAACATTTTTAGGAGTCCTTACCACTAGGAATATCTTTTCAACATGGTGACTTAATAGATACTTCATAGCCAAGCTACCAATCTCACCATAGCCTATAACCATAAAGTGTTTATAACCTCTATCTATAGCTTCATGAACTGCTATAGATGAAGAAGATACTGGAATTTCATAAAGTTTTGCCTCTGTTCTAAACTTTTTCCCACAGGTTATAGCATTTTGAAAGAGCCTTCCTAGCTCTCCTGATGCAGCTTCTTTCTCCTTGGAATATTGAAAGCTGGCTTTTATCTGACCAAGGATCTGATCTTCTCCTAAGATCTTAGAATGAAAGCCACAGGCAACCTCCAGTAGATGCACTGTGACTTTGTCTTCTTTTTCATAAAAAATATATTCCTTCAAATTAAGATCCCAGTCAAATAAATTAAATATGTAATCTAAGTTATCCTCGCTGTAAGCTTCAGCAGTAAAATATATCTCAGTTCTGTTACAGGTATTTATTATTATAATCTCTTTGAACCTCTTAACCAGTTCTGGCATACATAAATCTATCTGACTTTGTCTTAACGCAAACCTCTCTCTTATATCAAGAGATAAGTTTCTCTTAAATCCAATAAGTTGGTTCATTTTCTATCACTCCAAATATCCTCAACCCGCAGTATCACTATATATTTATATGATTTTATAATTATATAATTAAAGATTCTTATAAATATAAAAATATATAATCTTATGATTATATCAAAATGAATATATAGTTACTATTGCTGATGTAAATGATTGTCTATATCTTAAGTTATAATTATACTTCATAATATGCTATGTAACCATAACTCTAATAAAGTATATTTTACGTCCTATTTCCTTATCTATCAACAAAAGTATAACCTAATAACAGTTATACTTCAACAAAGTGGGCAATTTTGATACAAAAAGGAAGCAGTCACCTGCTTCCTAGTTATTAGTACCTTATTCCACTCCAATATACATTATCCTTAAGAATAGCCTTTGGTCCTAGTTCAACGTCTTTTAATGCCCATTTCTTGAACTCTTGGAAGCCAGTTCTATCAACTATATATCCTATATGCTCTTTTCCACCTGGAGCATCTTTATCTATATATTCCCTTACATACTCGTAAGTATTCATTATTATCTTCTTTATGCTTTCTTCATCTACCCAAATTATAAAGTCTTCTGCAAGTCTTGGGTTTTTCTTACCGGATCTTCCCATTATAGCTAATCTATAATATTTCTCTTCACTTCTTGTCCATGCTCCAGTTGGGCATTTACCTACACATTCTCCACAACCTATGCACTTATCATGATCTCTAACAACCTTAAAGTTTTCAAACTTTAAAGCTCCAGTTGCTCTCTTTTTACAATTGGTAACACAAGCTTGACAGCCTATACATCTATAAGAATCGTATTGAGGTTCAGTCATACCAATGATACCAAAGTCATGTTGTCTAACCTTTAAGCAGTCATTAGGACAGCCTGTTAAGGCTACCTTCACATGTAAGTCATCTGGGAATATCATCTTTTCTATTCTTTGAGCAAAAGCTGTTGTATCATAGTTTGCAAAAGGACATACTCTGTTACCTATGCAGGAAGTTACATTTCTAGTACCTGCTGCTGGATATCCCTTTCCTTCTTCTTCTTGATTGATGTCAAGTCCTTCAATCAAGCCTTGAAGCATTAGGTTTACTTCGTTCATATCCTTCATTTCTATACCAGTGATCTCAAAGCCTTGTCTTGTAGTTATATGAACGGATCCATCTCCAAACTTTTCAGCAATCTCTCCTATTTTTGCTAAATACTTAGCATCAAGATGACCGCCTGGAACTCTTATTCTAGATGAAGTTATCCCTCTTTTTTTAGTAACTCTGAAGGCATTCTTTTTAAGTGCTTTAGTGTTTATATCCATTATTTCTACCTCCCTCTAGTCTCTTAGAAGCTTTCCAACTGAATAATTAAATACAGGTCCATCTAGGCATACATAAGTATCATCTATCTTACAGTGACCACACTTACCTAAACCGCAACACATCTTTCTTTCATGAGATATCCAAATCTTTTCTTCTTTTATCTCTCTCTTTAAGAATTCTCCTACAGTAAACTTCATCATCATTGGAGGTCCAACTACTATAACCTCTACATTGTCCATATCTTCTATTGGGAGTTCAGGAATATACTTAGTTACAAGACCAACCTTTCCTTCATAACCTTCTGGAGCTGTATCAACAGTTAGTATGAAGTTTATGTTTTCCTTCCAAGCTTCCATATCTTCTTTGAAAAGAATATCTGTTGGAGATTTGAAGCCTGATATTAGAGTAAAGCTCTCTGCTTCCTTTGGATTTTGCGAGAAGTAATCAACTATTCCCTTTACTGGTGAAAGTCCTGTACCACCAGCCACAACAATTACTTCTTTACCTCTGTAATTCTCTATATCGAAACCATTACCATATGGTCCTCTTAAGAAAAGCTCTTGACCTACGTAATAGTTAAATATTTCATCTGTAACAACACCAACTCTTCTTATAGTAAGTTCTATATAGTCTTCACCTATTCCACTTACTGATATTGGCGCTTCCCCATACTTTGGAAGAGATACTTCAAAGAATTGTCCTGGCTTTACATCGCCTTTAAAAGAAAGTCTAAAGGTATACTCTATTTCAGTATGCTTTTTTATATCTAATATCTTTGATTTTAGTGGCATATATGGGTTAGTCATTTGCTTTCACCTCTTCCATTCCTTTTGCTAATTTATTTACACAGTTTGAGAAGGAGATATATTCTGGACATATGTCATCACATCTTCCACAACCAACACACATGTTGTAGCCCCATCTCTTCTTATAGTCATAAGCCTTGTGCAGAACCTTAAATCTCATTCTTTGTCCTTTGTCCAATCTGAAGCTATGACCTCCAGCCATGTTTGTGTAACCATCAACTTGACAAGAAGACCAAACTCTTCTTCTTTCACCAGACTTTTTATTATCTTTATAGAAGATATCTTGCATTGTAAAGCAAGTACATGTAGGACATACAAAGTTACATCTTCCACATGCTATACATCTAGCAGAGTATTCCTTCCACATAGATGAATCCATTACGCTTACATCTAAGTTCTCTGGTATATTTACCTTTACTCCGTTTTCTGTAACGAAGTCAGGTTCTACCTCCAATTCTTCTCTTGTAAGCTCTTCAAGTAAAGCTTCTAACTCCGCATCCTTTACATCAAAGTACACCATGTCATCTTCTACTTTTATATAAGCTTGATGCTCATCAGTTTTGTTAGTTCCCATACTTACACAGAAGCAATTGTCAAAGCTTTCCTGGCATCCTATAAGAACAAACTTTGTTCTCTCTCTAAGGGCCTTATAGTATGGATCCTCAAAACCATTTCTCAAATATATATCATCAATTCTTCTAACAGAATGCATGTCACAGCTTCTTAAGAAGATTATTGCTCCTTTTTCTTCCTGCTTTGGTTCTATCCATTCATCTTCTGTAAAATAGAATAAAGTCTGAGTTATTGGAAGTAAGACTTCCTTATATGAAAAATCTGATTTTTTATCAAATACTACTTGGTTTATATCACTTATTTCACCATATCTAACTACATCAGTATCAGAATAACTTCCTTTACCTTCGAAGACCTTTGGTGCAAATATTTTATATTTTTCAGATAGTTTAGCTAAATATTCATTATAGCTTTCTACAGTCATCTTAAATCCCATAATAACACTCCTTATTTTTCTCTAGATATTAGGTAGTAAGGTATTGCTAATATTATTGCTCCACCTACGATATTGCCTAGTGTTACAAATGTTAAATTGTGAACAAAACCACCAATTGTTATTGCTGCTTGATGGGGAATAAATAAACCTATTGATAATAAAGTCATGTTTGCTATGCTATGTTCAAAGCCTGCTGTTATAAATACGAATAGACACCAGAAGATCATAACAAGTTTCCCTATCTCTTCCTTCATCTTAAAAGAACACCATACTGCAAGACAAACTAATATATTACACAATATACCTCTAACAAAAAGCTCTTGACTAGATAGATGCATTTTTGTATTTGTAGCACTTAATATAAACTTTCCAACTGGTCCTGAAGCTAGTCCAGTAGCATAGAATAACCAAGCTCCAAAGATTGAACCTACAAGGTTTCCTATAAAGCTTACTACCCAAACTAAAATAACATCTAACCATGAAACGGTTTTCTTTAAAGCACCAATTGTCATAACAAAATTATTACCTGTAAATAATTCCGAACCTGCAAAAACAACTAAAGAAAGTGCAACTCCAAAGGATGCTCCCATTGCTATTTTGGTAAATGGTGAGCTAGCTGCTGATAGTAGTCCACCTACTGTAAAAATAAGCATAATTCCTAAGCCAACATATAAACCTGCAAAAGCTGACGATAACAAATATCCAACCTTATTCTTTTTTAATAAATCACTTTTCCCTCTTGCTGCCTGGGCAACTTTGTTAATTTCTTCACTAAACATACAAAACCCCTCCTATTTGTCTTTAGTATACTTAAAAAAATAAAACAAGACTGTGATAAAAATCACAGTCTTTAACTTTTCTATTAATAAGATTTACCTACTAATATGAATTATTATGTTTTTAAGCAATACTTGCTCCTATGTCTTTTGTGAACATAATTGCTGTTTTTTATCTTTCCAACAGCTTCAGCTACCCTTGGAGAAGAGTCCGTCTTATTATGTTTTGGTTAAAATATGAAGTATTTTAAAAAAACCTAATGTCCCCAACATATCTTTCTATTGTTTTAGCACTCTTACCATCCTCAATTAGGCTCATCTTGAAATCTACAATTAATTGCCACATCATCTTTACTCTTTTCAATTTCTTTACATGGAAAAAGAGCCAATGCTTCTTCATTAGAAACATTGACTCTTATCATTGTTATAATATATATTTAGTTTTTCTTTTAATTACAGCTCACTACATTATTCAAATTATGAATTAAATTTTTAGTACCTAAACTGCTACTAAACACTTGATTTGTAAATCTTAACAATCATACTAATTACTTTTAAAGTTTTTTTAGTTAGTATTGTTTAAATTTTGCAGTGAACTACTTTATAGCAGTTCAATTCCTACTTGTTCTTTAAATTTAACCTTTAAAATATTTTTACTTTTATCTTTAATTACCATGTCATCGTTAATTTTATTAATGCTTTCTACTTCATTAATTTTACAAGTAAAACCTATTAATTCTTTAAAAGTTAATGTCAAATTACACTCATTACGATAAACATCCATTAGCATAACAAGTTTGAATCCCTTACCATCTTCAAATGAGTAAATAAATTCTCCTGCCTCTTTTTCTGCAATGCTAATGGGTTCATTACAAAATAACTCTAGTAATTCATATTCATCATACTTAATATCCATAGTTCCCTCCTATTTAGGTATTACTGTAATTACATCTGCATTCTGATTTACAACAACTTTCACACTTTCTGTTTCATGTAAAAATGTCCCTTCACTATTTCCTGGAATAGCAGGTGTGTTTTTAACTGCATCTTCAATTACCATTGGTGGAATATTTCTTGGTTCTACATACTTATTAACAAAATCACTGCATTCTTTAGTAGTTGCCTCTAGTCCTTTAGATTTTGCTTTATCTGTAGCCTTTTTATATAGTTCTGCCTTTACCTCGGAGTATTAGGCGCCATTCTTTCAAGGGCATGTTTAGAATATCTACGTCCATTAATCACACTTCCAGCCTCATCCATATTCCAGAATCCTTTTATAAGCTGTTCCTCAGCTTCTGCCGCCCCTTGGGGCAGAGTCTGTCTTATTTTCTTTTAGTGGTAGAGCCTACTCTTTTCAACATCTACCACTATTTTATCCTTATAAAAAACAATGAACTAGCCTACTTATTTTTCAGCTAGTTCATTTAGTCTTACTCTTACTGCATTATTAATATTATGCAGTCAATTTATAATTAAACCTATTATTATAAATACATATACTCTTTGTATTTTATAATATTTATCCATACTTATAATCTTATGCAGTGACTTTTTATATTATAATGCATTAAGCTTCAAAATCGAATACTTCTGTAAACTTAAATCCTTCTAATCCGCTATCTTCTATTAGATTTTTAAATTCATCATTTACAAAACTATCTATTCTCTTTATTACACCATCTAAATATATTTTAAATATAGGTACTTTTTTAGCATTTTCATTAAAACAATATTTATTAACATCAATAATATACTTATCCATAAGTATCTTTAAGTCAGATTTTTCATAATCAACGCAATCAATTATACTTAATATATTCATTACATAATAGTTTTTATTATCCCTTTTATATATCATTGGTAAAAATTGAACATGTTCATTAAACTTACTGGACATTATTTCTTTGGCTTTCTCACTAACAATCAATGGATTACCTCCAGACCACAAATGTAAACAATCTGCAAAAGGCTTATCAGTATCACAGGCTCTTAATTCCAATTCAGACCACTTATCAATATATATACCTTTATCCAAGAATTCTTCAAGTATAGCTTTGTTATCTTCATCTTCTAAAAAGAATCCTGCAAAATCATTAACATTCTTATCTATTTTCCAAATTTTCATTCAAGTTTCTCCCTTTCTTTATATTCTAATTATGGATTTTTAATATACCATTCAGTAGGTCTTTTCTTATATTTTGCAATTCTTCACTAACTAACATTTTACCTTGTGTTGCTGATATACCATGTGCTTTAACATAATCATCAATCAATGTTATCCTATTTTCAACTGCCTTATAATACTCAGCTGAATGTCCTCCATTATGCATAGCCTCAGTAGTAACATATTCATTCCTCTCATAAGGTAATAGAACTCCATTAGATGCCGAATCAACATCTATTCCATATTTAGAAAGTATTCCTCTTGAAACACTAGCCTTCTCAGCATCCCATGCCACAATATGGTGACATGCATTCCCATATGGAGGCGGTGTTATGTTTCCATTATACAATTCTTTTCTTAATATATCAGCATGTGATTCACTAGCAGTATGCGAAACTTTTAAGCTTGTATTATTCATGACCTTTTCATACTCAGCTATTCTCTCAGCCATAGATATAACTCTACTACCTTTATAAACATCTTCACAAGCTTCATCAATATATCTACCTGCCTCACTTGCAGTACTTCTTAATTTATTAGCATCACTAATTTCAGATTTATTCAAGTAATAAAACATATCATCATTAGCTCCAGCTAAAGCAGGTTTATATGCTATTCTATTACCCAAATCTATTATACTATCTTTTACATAGTTTAGAAAATCATTTGAAACAGTTCTGAGTTTAATAACAGCTTCAGCTACCCCCTGGTATGATAAGCTTGTAAAGATTAATCAATGGATCTCCCCAAAATCTTTAGTTGTATTTCTTTTTACAATATCAATAAGATATCTATGTCTATTGTTTAATAACTCTAATTTTGAGACAATAATCTCGTATAGATAGAGGTTTACGTACGCCCCCTTGAGGCCTTGACCTCGTGACTAAGACTGTTACCTCATCTCTGCGAGATATTGCGTATAAGCTGGATGTTGATTATATTATTATAATTCTTCGTATATCTAACCAGGATGCAACTTGCATTGAATTGAGGATTCTATCTAAATTACAAGGAGATGTTTTTATGTATATTGTTGGCATAGACATTGGAAAAGCTAATCATGAAGCTACTATAATCGATGAAACTGGTACCATCATCGGCAAATCTCTTAAGTTTTCAAATTCTCATATCGGAGCGAATAAATTAATTGACTACATAATTAAGAATATTGGCCAATCCGACGTTACCTTCGGCTTAGAAGCTACCGGTCACTATTGGCTCTCTTTATATTCATTTTTATTAGATAAAGGTTATACGATTCATGTTATAAATCCCATACAATCAGACAGTTTTAGAAATCTATATATTCGTCAAACAAAAAATGATACTAAAGATTCATTTATTATTTCTGAGGTTATACGGTTTGGGAGATTTACAACAACTAAGCTAGCTGATGATAAGTTACTTTCCTTAAGACAGCTTTGCAGATATAGGTTATCTTTAGTAGATAGCGTATCTGAACTTAAATGTAGAATAATTACGGTCCTAGATCAAGTTTTCCCTGAATATGAGAAACTGTTTTCTGACACATGGGGGATAAGTTCTAAAAAACTACTATAAAAATATCAAACTCCTGAAGAAATACTAGAAATTGATACAAGTGAATTGGCTAGCTTTTTAAGTGAAAGTAGTCGTGGCCAACTTGGCTATGCCAAGGCCGAAAAAATAAAAGTAGCAGCTCAAAACACTTTTGGTATCAAGGTAGCTCAAAGTGCATTCAAATTCCAACTTAAACAACTTATTGATCAAGTATTATTTATAGAATCCCAAATCAAAAGTTTAGACAAGGAAATTGAATTTTATTATAATCAGTTTGACTGTCATTTAACCTCAATTCCTGGTATTGGAGCTGTAACTGCAGCTATTATACTAAGTGAAATAAGCGATATTAAGCGTTTCAGTAATTCATCTAGCCTAGTAGCTTATGCCGGAATTGATCCTACGGTAAAGCAATCTGGCCAATTTTCATCTAACAATAATAGAATGTCTAAGCGTGGTTCTCCTTACCTCAGAAGAGCCTTATTTCTTGCTGCTTCTACTTGTACATTACACGAAAGTTCCCTTAATGATTATTATAATAAAAAACGTAGTGAAGGAAAACACCATCTCACTGCCGTGGGAGCGGTAGCTCATAAACTTACACATATTGTTTTTGCTATTATGAGAGACAATAAGGACTATGAACCTTTATCATAATCCTTATCTAAATACTTCTTTGATAAAGCTATTAAAAAATCTGTTTCTTTAATGGCTTATTTATCGTGTATTAAATTTATTTTACTTATTCAAGATTCAAATGCATATTGTGCTAGTTTTCTAGGATCAATATTAGCATTTTTAAGATTATGCAATGGATTTTTTTCAATTATTCCACTTGACTTCACATAGCTGGTCTTGGGGCAGAGTCTGTCTTTTCTATCAACCTAGTGTTTTCAATGTTTCACACTATTTTTAAACTACTTCTAATCACTTACCATTTTTAATGTTATGTAGTTAGCATTTTAACATTAATTGCCTTAGTCTATTAACCTAATTTTATCATTCCACCTCTTTTATTTCCACATTAGGAATTATTTAGTTTTTTCAAAATCTATTATTAACCTAATTTAAAGTAAAAAATATCGACACTATTGAAGTATCGATATTTCAGTTACAACGGTATTTTCTTCTTACTTTAGGTTGAAGAGGGGGATAAGGTGGTAGAGTTTTTTAAAGTATTTTTAATCTCATTAAGTTAAAATATCTTTTAAAAATTATCTTCCACTCTTCCCCCTTTGCCCCTACTCACTGCTTTATTAATATTATGCTATCAGTTTTTATTATATCTCACCAACTCAGATGATTAAAATCAATATAATTTCAACCTATTCCATTTAGTCGAATATTTTGTAGTCTGTTACAATTTAATTATGCAGTTACTCACAAGGTGTTATCATATTAAGTAGTTCATCAAAAGAATCACATACATAATATAAATTATCATTTAGTAATTCATTTAATGTTTTTTGCTCTATCTCTTCTTCTGTAAAATCTTCCTCTGTATAAGCTGTCTCATGGTCAAGAAATACAATTGAAGGTTCATTTATATTCTTTCTGTAATCAAAGAAAAATAAATTCCCAGCTCCATCAATTGCAAATGGAATTATTATTTTAGGTTCTGGTAAACTATCTTTAAATACATTATAGAATTTTATAACTTTTGTATTTTCAATGTTACTATTATTATCGTAACTTAACAATGCAACAACAGCATTTTTACCATGCCAATTTTCAATGTTAATTATTGCCGTTTTCCATAGTCCTATTTTATCTCTTACTTTAAGCATTCCACCATCATGTTGTGTGACAGCCTGAATATATTTTTCAGGAAATTTTATATTAAAATTACTTTCAATCTTTTTAATAATATCTTCAGAGTTTTTAACATTTATATCCCATTTAAACTTTTCGTTCATATTACATCCTCCTTGTTAATTTAAAATTATTCGTCAGCACTACCACTCCCCCAAATAGAATCTCCTCCATTATGTTTTGCTGTGGCATGTGTCGTTTCATCAACAAGCTGCATTCTACCTGTTTCAGGATGATGATGCCAAGTGTAATTTCTTATCTTTGATTCTTCGTTTATTATATCACTAATCTGAACATCATTAAATCCTTTATTTTTAAGGTAACTTTCTAATGTTTGTCCTGATTTATTTGATTCTTGTTGCATAGCACTTTTAAATTTTCTTGTAGCTACCTTCATATGTTCTTCACTAGCCATATTACTAAGCCCTTTTTGTTTTACAACCACATCATCAACTATCTGTAAATCAACCTTAACTTGATTTCCTTTAAAAATCGGAAAGCCTAATGGGTCATACTCAACTACAATTCCTCCACCAAAATCAATAACCTTTCCTGCATTCTTAGAGTTTATTAAAGATGGTGCCCTATTTAAATCAGTTCTATTAAGATATCTGTTTACATTATTAATAGTTTCTTCAAGTTTATTTGCATTTGTATATCCCCATTTAGTTACATCAATTTCGCCTGTAAAAGCTTTATAAAGTAATTGCTGAGTACTTCTATATCCTTCTGGTACTACAACCCTTCTTAAAACTTTTCCTGAATCATCCATTAAATCCAAAACAGTTCCTCTAAACCTTACTTTTTTAACTACTCCAGCAATGTCAGATGCTACTTCATCGATACTTAAATATCTTCCCGCTGCTCCAGCAATACTTTCAATCTTTGACATATTGCTGATTTCTGAATTATTTAGTATCGTCAGAAGTTCTTCAGAATCGCCTCCCCCTGCAAAAGCTGGTCTAAATCCAAGTCCATCTCTCAACTTGACTACTTTACCACTTACATAGTTTAGGAAATCACTTGAAACAGTTCTTATCTTAGAAACAGCTTCTGCCGCTCCCTCAGTAATATTCAACGCCTCAGCAGCCGTCATTCCTTTTTGTACTAGTGATCCAAGCTTTGTTCCTTTTGATACCTTGCTCAGAAGCTCTAAGCCTTGTTTTATACCCTTGGGTCCTACTACTGCTATAAAGAGCTCTCCAACTGCTCTTCCTATCATTCTTGCCTTTACATTGCCATCACCATTCGTGAACTTATTAGCTATTTCATCAAGTTCATTTTTTACCATTTCCATTAGCATTTTGTACTCTTCTGAGTCTTTATTGTTTGCTGCATATAACAAGAATCCAACTGCTTCTGCAGATTTTATCGGATGTGTTATAATCTGAAACATTCCTTGTAGATTATCTGCTGCGGCATCTTTTATCCCACCTAAGAAACTTCCTATCAAAGTTAAAGCAGTTACTTTACTTCCACTATTGCTTACATTTACATTGAAGCCCATAGTCTGTTGAGCGTAGCTTCCGTCATTTCCTGTTGCTATTGCCGTTACTGTATGATCTCCATTTGCTAATTCTGATACTTCTATAGCATACTCAAATCCGCTCTTATCTGCATTTATATAGCTAGGGTATTGTTCCTTTATCTTTGGACTTTCTATTTCTGTCACTGCATAGTTTTTAAAGTTCCCATCTATTAGTATTTTAACTGATTTTACCCCTGAAGGATTTAGTGACCACCCTCTAACCATTAAATTATTACTATCATTATCATAGGTACTTACACTTTCGATATTTATCATTACTGGCGCTTTTGCTATAGTAACATTTTTACTTTGGCTTACCACATTTCCGTCATTTCCTATGGACTCTATCTTTATATTGTGATTTCCTGCCTTTAGTGTATTTATATCTAAATTATATAGAAAACCACTATTCTCAGCATTATCATACTGTGAAAAACTCTTCTTTACATCTGGTCTTGACAAGCCAGTAGTTGCATTAACTATAAAGTTTCCATCTATATATACCTTAACTTGGCTTACTCCACTTTGGTTTAAGGACCATCCATATACCTTTAAACTACTACTAATATTCTGTCCTTCAGTCAAAGAGTCAATATTAATTCTTGGAATTAACTTTACTATATTTCTGCTGCTTTCAATACTGCTTCCATCTCTACCTATTACTCTAGCTAATATTGTATGATTTCCTGGTGAGACAGCTCCCTCATTTATTGTATACCTAAATCCACTTGTATCTGCATTTTCATATTTAGGATAAGCATTTTTTACGTCTGGTCTTGAAATTCCTAAACTAGCATTGCCTTGTAATTTTCCATCTAAATATACTTCTACTCTACTTACTCCTGTTTGAACTAACGCCCATCCTTCTACATTAAAGTCTCCTTTAAGCACAAGGTCATTAGTAGGATAATCAAGATTCATAACTGAAGGTAGTTTGCCAATATTAGATTTTAATATATTAATTACTGCGTTGCTTACTTTTTGTGAATAAGCTCTGTTAATGATATCTTGACTGTTACTTGGCCAAGGTAATTCTACTAAGGTTGCTTTCGCTCCTATGGACTGTGCCCAAGAAGAAAAATATCCTTGCCCATTTAATCCACCCTTATGAGCAAATCCGAATTCCTTATCAAAATATCCACCAATTTCACTATTTCCTATAGTTGTATTTTCCCATCCATGAATATCTAGCACTACCATTTCATCAGACTGTGCTTTAATACCATTTACTAAGTTTGCTAAAGCCTTAGCTTCTGATGGTATTAAGCTAGTATTTCCTGTTTTATTTCTTGGATTAGTAAATATACTAAAACCATCTGGGAAGTCTCTATTTAAATCTATTCCTTCTTTTATAGTTGTTCTTCCAGGTCCATTATTGGTTATACCATCTATAACTCCATCAGGGTTAGCGCATGGCACTATATATACTGACCAAACATCCAAACCTCCATTGGCTGCTGAGTAACCAGCTACATTAGAGATAAGATTCGCTGCTATCTTAACTAATTCTAGACCATCAGAGGCCCACGCATCTTCGAAACCATGAATAGCAAATACTGCCACTAAAGCATTTTTTCCATTTCCTACTCTGTATACATTAAGACTTCTTCCTTCACCGCTTGTCCCATACTGATTTGCCTGTACACCTTGCACTGATATAGTTGGTAAAACTATAGGTTCAGCTTTAGAGATTGTATTAGATGGTACATAACCTCTTTTTAAACCATTTGGAGTACTGTATTCTATATATGCATATCCGTATTCATCTGGAGTTAGTACAGATACTCTTTCTTGATTTTCAATACTTCCAAGCGTTGCATAGGTTGAGTATGGTCCTGTGTAAGTAGTTTGAGCTGTACTTGATATTCCTCTATATTGCTGAGATCTTATATAAAGAGCATCAGAAAGACTCCCTCTATCTGCTATATTGTTTCTATCCGTATACCCTCTTTTTCTTCCTGATTTGGTATTATACTCAACATGATACCAATTATCGTTCCACTCTAAAGCAATAACAAACTCACTATTATTCACAGATCCAATAGATACATATGTGCCTTGATTACCTGGGCCAGAGTATGTTGGTGTATCTACCTTAGCACTACCTAAGAACCCTCTTTTTCTTCCCATAAGAAGGTTCGCTTGCACAAAACCTCTCTTAGTTCCTGAACTACTGCTGTATTCAATATACACAAATCCGTTTTGAGTTTTATTAAATACAGTGATACCTTCTCCATTATATACTGTACCTACAGAAACGTAATTAGTTCCTGGTCCTGAATATATAGTTGAATCACTTGTCAATCCATCACTGTAGCCAGTATAAGATATACTTCCTAGTCGTGAAAATACATCTTCTTTATCTTTAACACTAGTAAGGGGAACAAAACCTCTTTTAGGCCCATTTGCTGTACTATATTCAATGTACAGCCATCCTCTCTCTGCTCCAAAGCCAGTAACCATCTCATTGGTATCTACACTTCCTATATTAACATAGTTTACTGTATCTGGCCCTGTATACACAGCATTTCCTTGAAGCATCTGCACTGTACTAGGTGTACCTATAGTTGCATACAATGCAACTCTACTTACAACCCTAAGTTTAGTTTTTGGCTTCTTATCACTTATTTCCTTGAGTATAGTGGCATTGCTTTCCCTTGAACTTTCGTCAAGCTGATTTAGAAGCTTTAAGGCTAATTCATTGCTTAACTTGCCGCTTTCAAGCTCTTCAAATACCTTAGAGTTTAATATAATTAGCTCACTAGTCTCATTGATTAGCTTGTAACTTTCTTCAGTCGTAAATTTACTTTTTAATAAAGCGTCAGTTTTATCATCATAATATACAAAGCCATTATCCTTGCTAAGTATTATCCTTTTATCACCATTGATCAGCTTATCTAAAAGTTTAGAAAAGATATCTGATTTTAATGAATCTATAATTCCCTTTTCCTCTGACTTTAGATAGCCTTTTTCATTTATGTAGTATTTCTTGCTTGAAATATAATTAATTAAGTTAAGTACAAACTGCCTATCTTTTTCTGGTATCCATATACCGTTCTCCTTTGGCAGTTTATTAAGATAAGTTGATAGCTTATCTTTTTCTAGAGAAGTAGCCTCAGAAAACAGTCCCGCTATGCCTGCTTCGAACTTACCTTCCTTCGTAGTTAATGGATTCTCTTCTTTAACTTCTGGCTTTTCTTCTGGTTTATTATTTGCAATATCAGGCTTAGCTTTATCCTCTAAAGGCTTTTCAGGCTGATTATTGCCATCTTGTTTTGGTAAAATTGAAGCTTTGTCTTTTACAAAATAGCTGCCAGCCTTATCTAAGGTAATATTTATTAAACCTTTTTCCTTATCTAATACAAACT
Organism: Clostridium manihotivorum; assembly: GCF_004015185.1. Taxonomy (GTDB): domain Bacteria; phylum Bacillota; class Clostridia; order Clostridiales; family Clostridiaceae; genus Clostridium_AR; species Clostridium_AR manihotivorum. Next base: position 4,980,925 of record NZ_CP025746.1, read on the forward strand.
CCTTACCTACTTCCTTATACTCATTATTCTCTAAGGAATATATTCCTAACGCTTCAGGCTTTGTATTTGAATTATTAGCTATAATATATTTAAAACTTAATTTTCCATTATGTTTTTCAATATACTCTTGGTTTATCTTAAGCTCTGTGTCTAAGGTACTTTCAATAAATTCCTCAGTTATATTTACTTTTTCTACTGCTTTTATTTCAGTGCTAGGAGGCTGCTTGCTATTTTCCTCTTTATTAGTTAAGGTAGGTTCTTCCTTTTTCTCAGAAGTATCTTTCACATCTTCCTTAAATTGCTGCTTTTCTTCCTCTGCTTTAGTACTTGTATCAAAAGTATTAACCTTGTCTGCTTCTTTCTTTTCTTTACTATCAGGTACAGCTATCTTTTGCGCTTCTCCTGATTTGTTTTCGCTATTAGCTTCCGTTGAAGCTCCTACAGTATTTTCATCAGATTTTTTATCTTCCTTCTGATTAGTGTTCTCTTGTTTTTGCTCATCTTTTTTTGTATTTCTTACATTAGCTTCATTTTCTAAATTGGTTGAAGCCTCATTTTTATCAGCTTTATTTTCTGTAACCTCATCCACATAAGTTACTATCTCTTGCTGCTCTGCTCGTTCTCTTATCATATATATGCCTGGCTGCTTTACTAGGAAACTTATTTTCTTAGTACTTACTTCAAGCTTCACATTTTTTTGCTCTGTAAGTAAGCCTTTATCGTCCATAGCATATATAGTGAGTTTATTCTCATCTATTTTTATATTGTTATCATAATAATAACTTAAGGTTAACTCCCTATTGATAACCTCTGTGTTATCCTTATTGATAACAATCAAATCTTCTACACCATAAAGATCCTCAGAAACAGCCTTAAAGCTATGTTCTTTAAATTCCTGCTCTGACTGCTCCTTCAGTTTTTGTAAAAGCTTTTCATACTCCTCATTACTTAACTGAACTGTGTTGGCTTTATTAGGAGTAGCATCACTTTTACTTTGCTCATTGATATTTACGTTCTTCTCCTTTGCCACCTCAGCCTTTTGTTCTTTATTTACCTTAGAGACTTCCTTTTCTTCTTCATGATATAAAGGAACCTTAAAGTTATTTAACGGATATTTAGCTCCATTATCATCTATAAGAGCTACTTGATACTCATATTCCTTATCTAAGTCTATAGTTTCATCTAAAAACAGATTTCCCTCTGCTCTTTCTACTATAGTCTTATAATTCTCTTCACCAACAGCTCTTCTTGAAATTGTGTAGAACTTTAAGGCTTCTACCTTGTCCCACTTTAATTCTATACTGTTAGGCTCTCTTTTCCAATTCAATTTAATCTGTAAGTTATTCTTATCTAACTTATTTTCTAGAGCTTTTAGATCTTGTACTACTACAAACTTAGTGACAGTCTTATCCTTATAAGAAGCTGTCAATATAGCCATACCAGTGCTTACAGCTACTATTTTTTTATCTTCTATGGTAAAAACCTTTTTATTATTAGACTCATATTTAACATCATCTCTTAGCTCTATAGTGCTTTCTTTGTAAACGCCATAGGCCTTTAAATCTATCTTATTCCCTACATAGATAGTCTTTGAAGCAAGTTCCATTTCCAATCCAACTAAATCACTGCTTTCAACTGCTAAAACTGTTTCAGACACAGTTATAGCAGTGAAAACCGTGACTAAAAACATAATTACAAAATTCTTTAAAAATCCCTTAAAACTTTTCATAAAATCTCCTTTACAAAAATTAAATTATTTAACACCCTACCCTCCTTTATCCAAAAATAGCAGACTCATTGTATCAAAAATAATTCTTATTTACAACACATTATCCCATGGTAATTTCATACAAATCTAAAAAACTGGCCAAATTGCCTTTTCTGAACCTATGTGAAAAAATTCTGACAAGCGATAATAATTCTTCTTTTTTTATTCTTTATGTCGTGTATACATTTAATCCATTTATGCATATTTAAATAATACTTCACCTAAAGTACTATCTTATAAATAAAGAATACTAAAAAAGTCGCTGAAGAGCCCTTCTCAATGGCATTAAGTTAAGAGAATTCAAGAAGCTATTACATAAAGTGATAGCTTCTTTTTTCAGAGTTAGCTGTAAATGTTCAACCGAAATGAAGAAAATAATTTTAAAAATTGCATGCAAATAAAGCAGGCATATATCCCGCTAAAAAAAACTATTAAATTAATCATTATTATGCTACTCTATACATGAAGCTTACGGATGTTTTTTCAGACATATTTCTAGGTCGCGAACGACCAGGTCGAATCGGTGTTATGTGCCTAGCAATCAAAGCTTCTATATTAGGTGGAGTAACTTTACCAAGGAAAAACTGTCGGCATATATGCGCTGCAACAGAAAAGTTGACTTTGTAGTCGTATTTCCTGTTCCTTTTCTTTATGATTACGTGTTGGGTAATTATTTCAGAAAAGTTGTACATAATTAGCCTTGCATATATTTCCTGGAGTATGTACTCCACCTTTTTTGAATGAAAATGTAGCAATCCAATAGTATATTTCAAATCACGGAATGATGTTTCAATTCCCCAACGCTTGAAATAGAGTTCTTTTAGTGTTTGAGGTGAAAATTTCGTTCTATCTAGGTTTGTAACAACAACCTCATAAGTATCATCAGTAATTTTAAATCGTACAATCCGAAACGGTAGTTTGTACATTACTGTAGGATCACTTTTTCTATTTGTCTCTGGGAGATAGTCAAATGTCTTATTTTTCCCAATTAGTCTATAATGATTTTTATCCTTAAGCAATTCTTTCACTTTATTAGTTTGTTTTCTAGTAAGGTTTAAATCAATATCAACATCAAATTCATCAGCAGATGGAAGTTTAAATCCATGTAAAACACCTGATGCATGACCATGAAAATCTTTTATTCTTATTAGGAATTTCCATCCTTTTTGTTGAATGTGTGCCATATTGTTATAAGATTCATACCCTCGATCCGCAAGGATAATTGCTGGAGTTTTAATAGTAGATCTGTCTACCATGTCTGTTAATGCCTTACATTCATTGGAAAGCTTTCTTCTCAGCACAATTACGTCCTCGTAGGTATGTTGATTAAGATCGTATAATGCATTTAAATGCAAAAGGTTGTACGGTTTCCTAGAGTCTTTAAATTCATATAAGGAATCCAAATCGTTTTTATTTGTTGGAATATGTATGTCAGATCCATCGACAGCCAAAAGGCGATAGCCTTTAAATAGATAATCAGTTGTTGTTTTGTTAACGAAGTTATGAAATAATTTTTCAAATGCCGTAGTCAAGATCTTTGCCCTTTGTTGAACAAAGGCCGCCGATGTAGCTGTGTCAATAGAGTATCCCCATTGATTTAAAAGCTCATTACTTAAAGTATTTCCTTCCATTCCTAGCAAAGAAAAAATTATTTTATCAAAGGGAAGTTTTCGATTTCTAAGGAAATCCTTGTCGGGATTCCTAATATTCTCTTTAGGATTATCGCGAAGCTCTTGAATAAGTTCAAATAAAGTGGATCTCAATTCTTGTGACTTAGTATTCATATGTATTCTCCTCGTAATTGAAATTTCTCTCTAATTACAAGGGCCGCTTTCACTACCTTTAAAACCATTGGTAGTGAAAGCGGCCACATATTTTTGAAATGCTGTCAAGTGATAATTAAAAAAATAAAAAAGACCCACAGCACATATTTGTGATGCAAGCCTTTCCTTAACTTAATGCCATTGAGAGCCCTTCTTCAGCGAGCTTTTTTTGCGCATCTGCCTTTCCGAATGTATATGAGGAAAATATGGCAGGCGAATAAGATTTCTTTTTTTACTTTTTATACTAAAAAGCTATCCTAAACTCTTTATAATTCCAAGTGTAACTAACATTATAAATTCACTTTCCTTAAAAGTAAAAAAAGAACCCTTGAGTCTTCAAGGGTTCTTATCTACCAAAGGTATACTAGCTTTCAGTATAAGTTGAGATTGTATCTTGAGTTACGTTTATTGCATTATTAACAGCATCTAAAGATCTTTGAATCTTTTGTCTGTTTTGATCTTTTTCTACTGTGTTTAAAGCATCTTGAAGATGTTGTTTGCAATGGTTTAACTCATCAAATGTAGTTTGAACGTTTTGTCTTGCGTTTGCCATCACTAATCCCTCCTTTTATATAATTTGACCAGAGAACTATAATATATATTCTCAAGCCTCTTTTCAACGAAATTATTATGTGTAAATAGTCTATAAATAATTCACAGTAGAGAACTTTTTTGAATAACTGACTCTACTACTCTTTCCTATGCATAAGATTTTTAGAACTTATATGCTTAGGAGTGGTATATCTTTAACCTAAAGTTTGATAAAATAGTTTTATACATTTTTTAAGAAGAGGTTTATATGACAAAGCTCAGTATTGAAAACATAAAAGATTTAGAGATATTTCTAGGACTTAATAATGAAACTTTAGAGAAACTCTGTGATCTTGGAACCATAAAGGAATATAAAAAAAACTCTCAGGTGTTTTTAGATAAGGATACTGTAAACAATATATTTATTGTCCTCAGTGGGAAATTCTCTTTATATAAATTAAGCGAAAACGCTCAAAAGAAAATAATATTTATACTTGGAGAAGGAAAAATACTAAATGAAGTAATCTTAGACGATCTTCCAGCTTCAATCTACTGCGAAACCTTTGAAGATGGTAATCTTCTTGTATATGATAAAAAGGCTTTTATTGAACTTATGAGGGAAGACTTTGACCTTACTAGAAATGTTCTCAATTCCTTAGCAATAAAAGTAAGAAGACTTTATAGGCAAATGAAAAACACAACGCCTATAAAAATAGAGAAAAAGATCGCCGCAAAACTTTGGAAACTATCCAAGGACTACGGTATTCCTCATCCTTTAGGAACTTTAATAGATCTTAATGTATCTGTAACTTACCTTGCAGATATGTTTGGAAGTCAAAGAGAAACTGTTTCTCGAGCCTTAAAAAAGCTTACAGAACTAGATTTGATGTTATTTGAAAGTAAAAAGATTATTATCCCAAACAGAGATAGACTTTCACGATATTTTAAAGATATAGAATAAAAAACTTTAAGGAGATTAACTTATGAATAATGGTCAAGAGAAATTTTTAAATTTTATTTTAGAAAGAGTTCAAGAAGATAAATTAGAAGAAGCAAAAGTAATGCTTCTTGAAAACTTCAGAAAGCAAGATGAAGATACTTTCACACAACAAGATATTATGGAGTTTATTCCTAAGATGCTTGCTATACTAAAACCTGAAAAAATAGCAGAAGTTCAAACGGTTATGAATCAATTTTCATCTAACACTAATCATTAACAAAAAAATCGCTAAAGTCTTTTAGCGATTTTTTTGTAACTCAAAATATTATTCCAAACATAACTGATTTGTAAAAAACTATAAATTCTTACAAATCTCTTCTGCAAATTCAGTGGTTGTAGCTGTGCCGCCTAAATCTGTAGTAAGTACCTTTCCCTCTACAAACACCTTTGAAAGAGCATTTTCAATCTTTGTTGCATGATCATATTCACCGATATGCTTAAGCATCATTATAGCAGATTGGATTAATGCAGTAGGGTTTGCTTTATTTTGACCTGCTATGTCAGGAGCACTTCCATGCACCGCTTCGAAAACAGCATAATCTTTTCCTATGTTAGCCCCAGGGATTATTCCAAGACCTCCAACAAGACCAGCACATAAATCCGATAATATATCTCCATATAAGTTTGGCATTACCATAACATCATATTTTTGAGGATTTATAACTAGATTCATAGCTGCAGCATCTACAATTAAATCGTTAAACTTAACTTCTTTGTTTTCTTCCGCTAATTCTCTTGCAGTATTCAAGAATAAGCCATCTGAAAGCTTCATTATATTAGCTTTGTGAACAGCAGTAACCGTTGATCTTTGGTTGTTTTTTGCATATTCAAAAGCAAATTCAACAATTCTCTTACAGGCTGGTTTTGTTATAAGCTTTATGCTTTCAGCAGCATAGTCCCCAATTTTATGTTCAATGCCAGCGTAAAGATCTTCCGTATTTTCTCTCACTATTACTAGATCCACATCAGAGTATCTTGATTCTATTCCCTTAAAGCTCTTAACCGGTCTAAGATTTATATAAAGATCAAGATTTTGCCTTAGAGTAACATTTACGCTTTTAAATCCCTTTCCAACTGGAGTGGTTATTGGCCCTTTTATAGCAATCTTATTTCTCTTTATAGCTTCTATTACATGTTCTGGAAGAGGTGTACCATACTTTTCTATCTGAGCTTCTCCTGCTTCAACCTCTTCCCATTCTATATCAACTCCTGATGCTCTTAACACCATCTTCATAGCATTACTTACTTCAGGTCCTATTCCATCTCCAGGTATTAAGGTTATTTTATGCATTGACGCTACCTTCTTTCATTAAATCTTTAGTGTAATTAAGCTTTCCACCAGCTAAAAGTATCTCGATCTCTCTTTGGGATAAGTCAGCTATTACCTTAAAGTTAGTTCCCTTAGTTATATTTTCAACTGTAAGCTCTCCATTACAGATATCTTTTTCAATATTGTTTATTGTTAAATCATCTAAGAGTTCAACAGTGTCATAATCAGCTTCATCTTTAAAGGTTAAAGGTAGTATTCCGCTATTTATTAAATTAGCCTTATGAATTCTTGCAAAACTCTTCACAATTACCGCCTTAACGCCTAAATATAATGGTGCTAAAGCAGCATGCTCTCTGCTTGAACCTTGACCATAGTTGTTTCCTCCAACTATAAATCCGCCCTTATATTCCTTAGCTCTTGCTGGAAATTCTGTATCTACTGTATTAAAGCAGAAATCTGAAAGATAAGGTACATTTGACCTATATGGTAAAAGCTTTGAGTTTGATGGCATTATGTGATCTGTAGTTATATTGTCTGTTACCTTTAATAAAGTCTTCCCTTCTAGAGCATTTGTTAATGGTACACCGTTTGGAAATGGCTTTATGTTTGGTCCTCTTACAACCTCAACCTCAGAAGAAGCTTCAGATGGTTTTAGTATCATAGAATCATCTAAGATAAATCTTTCAGGAAGCTCTACAGTTAAATCAGCTTCAAATTCCTTTGGATCTGTTAATACTCCAGTTATTGCACTGACAGCTGCAGTCTCAGGACTTACTAGATAAACCTTAGCAGTTAAAGTTCCACTTCTTCCATAGAAATTTCTATTGAAGGTTCTAAGAGAAACCCCTTCTGTTCCAGGCGCTTGCCCCATTCCTATACATGGGCCACAAGAATTTTCTAGTATTCTTGCTCCAGCACTGATTATATCTCCAAGAGCTCCATTACGAGAAATCATCTCCATAACTTGTCTTGAACCAGGAGCTATAACTAAGGATACATCTGAATGAACCTTATTACCTTTAAGTATCTTAGCCACCTTCATAAGATCTTCATAGGAAGAATTAGTACAGCTTCCAATTGCTACTTGATCTACTTTAATCTTGCCGATTGTTCTTATTTCCTCAACATTGTCAGGGCTATGTGGTTTTGCAGCTAGAGGTTCTAGCTTTTCTAGCTCTATAGTTATTTCTTCATCATATAAAGCATCTTCATCTGGTAGAAGTTCTTTCCAATCTTCTTCTCTTCCTTGAGCTTTGAAATACTCTAAGGTTCTTTCATCGCTTGGGAATATGGAAGTTGTTGCACCAAGCTCTGCTCCCATATTAGTAATTGTAGCTCTTTGTGGAACAGATAGAGACTTGACACCTTCTCCACCATATTCAAATACTCTTCCAACTCCGCCTTTTACAGTAAGCCTTCTAAGAACTTCTAGTATTACATCCTTTGCAGAAACCATTGGAGAAAGCTTTCCAGTAAGATTAATCTTACATACTTTTGGAGCATTTATAAAATAAGCTCCGCCTCCCATAGCAACAGCTACATCAAGTCCACCTGCTCCTATAGCAATCATTCCAACTCCGCCAGCAGTTGGAGTATGACTATCAGATCCAATCAAGGTATCTCCAGGAGTTGAGAATCTTTCTAAGAACACCTGATGACATATACCATTGCCAGGCTTTGAAAATAAAACTCCATATTTGGCTGCTACTGTTTGTATATATCTATGATCATCTGCATTTTCAAAACCTTGTTGAAGCATATTGTGATCAACAAAGGCTACAGATCTTTTTGTCTTTACTCTATCTATTCCCATTGCTTCTAATTGAAGATACGTCATTGTTCCAGTAGAATCCTGCGTAAGAGTTTGATCTATTTTTATCCCTATAGGTTCCCCTTGTACAAGTTCTCCTTCAACTAAATGTTTTTCTAAAATCTTATATACTAAATTTAATCCCATAGTAGGCTCCCCCTTGTTTTAAGTATTACTTATCTGAAAAGTCCTTGTATAGTTGTACAAGTTCCTTATCAAAAAGACTTCTCTTAAGCTTCACTGATAGCTCTCTAACCATAGCAAGTAGCTCATCAGCTTCTTTTGGAGAAAGCACTATATCATATTCCTTAAATTTATTAACTATTGCTGCCTTTCCTGAATGCTTGCCTATAACTATTTGTCTTTCTAGTCCTACATCAGAAGGTTGGAACACTTCATAATTTAAAGGATTTTTTATAGCACCATCAGCATGTATACCTGATTCATGTGCAAACATGTTAGAACCAACAATAGCCTTCCAAGCAGGAATTTCTCTTCCTGAGGCCTTAGCAACATATTCGGATACTTCCTTGAACATTTTTGTATCCACAGTTACATCATATCCATATACATGTTTTAAAGCCATCAACACTTCCTCTAGTGCAGCATTACCAGCTCTTTCACCTAGCCCATTTACTGTAACTCCTAAATGAGTTGCTCCACCAGCAAGTCCAGCTAAGGCATTGGCAGTAGCCATACCAAAATCATTATGTGTATGCATTTCTATATCAAAGTTTGTATTGTTACTTAAAAAACTTATATCTTCTAGTATCTTTGCTGGATGCATTATACCCACAGTATCACAGTATCTAAACCTATTAGCTCCAGCTTTCTTTGCTTCGTTTATGAACTGAACAAGGAAATCTCTATCAGCTCTTGATGAATCCTCACCACTTACAGAAACATAGAGTCCATTTTTCTTTCCGAACTCTACTGCTCTAATCATATTTTCAAGCACCCATTCTCTTGAAGTCTGAAGTTTATGCTGTATGTGTATGTCAGAAACAGAGATAGATATGGCTATTGCATCCACCCCACAGTCAATTGATTGCTCAATATCACTTATAACAGCTCTATTCCAAGCCATTATACTTGATTTTAAGTTTTTCTTTGCAATTGCCTTTATAGCTTCTTTTTCGTCTCCTCCCATAGTTGGAATACCAACCTCAAGCTGATCCACCCCAAGATCGCTTAACATTTCAGCTATGGACACTTTTTCATGATTTGCAAATACAACACCTGCTGTTTGTTCACCATCTCTTAATGTTGTATCCACTACATAAATTTTTTTACCTGTTCCTTTTTCAAAAACAGCCATTTGAGTAACCCCCTTTAATTATTGCACGACAAACTATCACATTAATCAATACATATTTTGTCATCTTTTGTAATTTTAACTTATAATTTATTACGTATAGTTATATACACTTTTTATTATAAATCATTCTATCATACTTTTTTTAAGAATACTATACCAATTATGATAAATTAAGAAAATTTAGCTATTTTCTTTTTTATTCTTTATACTATACTTGCATTTAAGCATCAAAAGCATATTTACGCACAACTTTATCTATCTTACAAATATAATAAAAAAAGAAGCTCTAACCCTAAAGTTAAAGCCTCTTTTCTATATTCATTGCAAGCGTAAAATATTTAATTGCTTCTCTCACTTCACCAATTTCATGGTACATATTTGCCATCTCAATGTATCTGGTATATCTTTGAGAATGGTTTCCGAACTTAACCAATGAATCTATAGAGAGATTCATGTACATTTCTGATTGCTCATAAAGTCCTTTTTTCTGGAATACATAAGCTTTTAAATAATATGATCTCTCAATAAGTCTCACATTGTCGCAGCCTATTGCTATGTTAAGTGCCTCTGAAGCTATTTCATCTGCAATTTCTAACTCTCCATTTTCTATGTATATGGCAACAGCCTTATTTAGTAACTCACAAAAATAGTCATTTCTGTCTCTCGGAAACATATCCATTGCTTCCTTTACTTCTTTTATCCCCTTTTCTCTTTCGCTGTTCTTAAAATAACACTCTCCATAAAATAACTTTGCTTTTGCTAATTCCCTTTGATCTTCCTTAAGATAAGTCAAGGCCTTATCCCTAGAATCCCCACCATCAATTTCACCAAATCTTATTAATAGTCCTGCATATAAGCTTAATACCTTGCCCCTTATGATGACATCTTCTATTTTTTCAAAACTATTAATATATTTTTTTAGCAAGTCATAGGCTAAATCATCCTGCTTTAACTTTAAGTAACAGCGAGCCTCAGAATATATGATATCTGCAATATATTCCTGACTGATATCATCAGAGCTTATTCTTAGCTTGCTGTAATAAGCTAAAGCCTCATTAAATTCTTTGTTATTGAAGAAATATTTAGCCATATCTCTATAAAATGTAACGGTTTTGTCTCCTAGCTTTTGAGATATATCATAGTATTCATTCATCATACCTTGTATATCACTATACTTAAGCTCGTCCAAATAATAAGTAAACAGAAGATGCATAAATTCAAAAGCTAAATCATTATAACCATAATGTATAGCGTAACTTATACTCAACCTTAAATCTTCCTCATAGTCATAATCCTTGATTCTCTTCTTAAAAGCTTCAAGATTATTTTCAAGTTGATCTTTAACATCCTCATTTAAGTAACTTACATCTAAATCTAGCTTTTGCGCAACAATCTCTATGATCCAAGGCTCTGCTTTTACTTTACCATTCTCAATACAGCTCATCTTAGAAATAGATATATTCTCATCGCACAACTCTTTTAATGTTATTCCCTTATATATTCTAGCTCTTTTTATCTTTTCTCCGGTTGATAAAATCTCCATTCCCCTCACCTATCAAAAAAAACTAATTTCTAATAACGCCAATTTTTTTAAAAATTCCTACACCTTCATCTAGGAATTTTGCTGCTTCGCTATCGTTTCTTTGATCTAAATAGAACTTTCCTACCATAACGGCAATTTCTCCAGCTTTTTTAAAGTTTTCGCTATCCTTTGAAACTTTAAAAGCATCTAACAACACAGCTTCTGCCTCCAAATAGCTTTCTTTTATTACTAGAACTCTAAACTTGATAAGCATAAACTCTATAATATCTGAGTAATTACTTGGATCTATACGTTCTTCAATCTCTTTCATAACCGCTGTACACTTGGAAATGTCTTTTAGCTTAATATAATTCTCACAGATATTAATAAGTGTTTCAGGTAATTTGCTGTCCTTATTTTTCTCTCTAAGTTCCTTAGCTATCTCATAATGCTTGAAAGACTCTTCTAAGTTTTCAAATTGATAGAATAATCTTCCTAAATTATTTTCAATATAAGATATATTCTCTAGATCTTCTAGTCCTTTATACACTTCTAAAGTTTTCTTAGAATACTTTATAGCATTAGTTAAGTCACCCTTACTATTATATTCCTCTGATATTAACAACAAAGTTTTTGCATATTTTTTCTGGTCATATATTTGTTCAAACTTTTGCTTAGCTAAAAATGCATAATTCATTGAATTCTTGGCATCTTCTAACTTAAAGTATGTCTTTGAGATTGTAAAATATATCTCTCCTAGTAAGAAGTCATCACCAATATTACGATCTATATATAGCTTTTCCGCTTGTTTCAGATATGATGTAGCTGAATGATACGCTTTTAACTCAAGTGTTATCTTTCCTAAATATAGAAAGGTTTTTACCATTTCCTCGTAGTTGTTGTTTTTTATAAAAATAACATTAGCTGAAAGGAAAAACTGTTGTGCAGACACATTCTCACCCTTAGCCATATAGATCTTAGCCCTTAAATATAGGTTCCTAGCTTTTCTATATTCTAAGTTGTATTTTTCCGCATAGTAAAGTGAATTTTCTATATACTTCTCTGCGGTTATTGTATCATTATCTAATATATAAGATTCTGCCACTTGTTCAAAATACGTACATATGTTTTCCGCTTGAGTTTCTTCTGATTCCATTAAATACTCTACAGAAGTTTTTAATGTTGCAGCTAAATATTCAAGTAAATCCATGGATGGATTTGATCTTCCAGACTCTACAAGACTTATCTGCCCAGGTGTGATTCTGTCACCAGCTAAATCCTTTAATGTCATATCTAATTCTTTTCTTCTTCTTTTTATCTTTTCTCCTAATGAAAGAATCTCCATACGCACTCTTCCTTTTTCCTTAATTATGTAATTTTTTTATAAATTAAAATTATAATTTATTATAACATAAATATATACTATTAGAACTGTTAAACTAACAAATTTCTTTTATTTTTTATAAAATTCCCTATTTTATACAAAGTTTTTGTAAGATTTTATACTTTTAATTTTATTTTTGGATTAATTACTGGAAATACTTCACTTTTTTGCCTCCTTTTTTCCAGCTACATATGGGTAAAATATGAAGTATAATACATATTTTCATTTCTTGTCCTATATATTCATTTAGTCTACCCAGTGACATTTAGCCACAACTTTATCTGAAATACAATTTTCTATGAAAGAGACAAGCTTTTAAATTATACTTTATTAGATATCTAGTCTTAGTGTTTGATTACTAAAGCAAAAAAATACTCGAGGAAAATCCTCGAGTATTTTTACTTAAATATGTTCATCATTCCATCAGCTCTATCTTCAGCAAGACTCATAACCATTCTTCCTGCTCTCTTTAAAGATTTTTGAGTTTTTCTATCTAGCTGAGGCAAGATCATCATGCCAAATGCTGCTCCGACTATTGCTCCAGTAGTTACACCACTCATAAATTTTCCCATAATCCAGCACCTCTTTTTATTAAATTTTCATTTATAGATTATGCATTTTTCAACAAATTATTTGCTCCAATATATTCCTATGAAACTCCTACTTTTCCACAAAAAACATAGAAACTTCTCTATTATATATTGTTGAGTGGCTTTTTCTGAGTGCTTCCTCTAACTTAAGCCTTATTGAAGTGATCTAAATAAACTTTTTTAGCATAACTTATAATCTCTTCTTGTTTTCCTTCTGGAAGAGCCTCTATTATATCTATAATTGATGCAGGCACTTGAATCTTAGATTTATTACTATCCATAGAAACCTTAGTATTATCCTCACCATCTACAATAATATTCTCTGAGTGCTTAGGAGATAATCTCTCGATTTCCCTTTTTATCGTTTCATTTGATACCTTTAATGTATTGCTGCTTAGCCATCTAGATACAACCTTCTCAGAAGCTATGCCTAGTTTTTCTTTACATTTTTCATCTACAAGCTCATTAAAGAAATCACCGGTATGACTATCAACCTTTACAAATATTACTTCAAGACCCTTACTCATAATCTCATTCATCCTGGCATGATACTGCTTAGATGAGTCATCTTTTCTTTCCCAAAACCCAGTAGCATGATAGCATATTCCAGCATAATCATGGAAAAGAACCATCTTTTTCTCTCCAATACTAAGAGCATACTCTGCAGCTTTTACAGCTGCCTCAAGCTCTCCAGCAATTTGCCTTATGTTCTTTTCGGAACTACTCTTTCCAACACCACTATCAATATATTCCACCACATTGTCACGAACCGCCACTACCCCGTAGGCATATTCCTCAGTACTTATGTTATAACTTCCATCAACATAGGCATGCAAACAATCCATTGGGTATTCATGCTCACCCTTTTTCAATATATTTCCTTGTTCATCTAAGAACTTCCTAGCTTCCTCTAAGCTTTCAAAACTCTTGTATTTTGCTCCTTTTACGCCCTTAACAAGCTTCAAGCACTGATCCCAAGTGTTTACTATTATATTTTCTACCTTTTCATTCTTAGAAAAGTCAAAGCCTTCTTTTATTGCGTATACTTTCTTTCCCATATATAACCTCGCTATATTTTTATAGATGTACCGATTCGTATTAAAACTGAGTTGAAATTTATATTACCAACTTGAAATGGTACACCCTTATGTGACTTTCTTAAATCTCTACAAGCTGATTTATTACATTATAAACCTTATCTATATTCTTAGCCGCAGTATATTTACTTAAATACTCAACTGCGCTTTTTAATATCTCTATAAATTCATTTTTTCCCTGCCAGTTTTCTAATATAACCTCTAAAGGCACATCCTCAACCACTCTATTTAATGCAAAGAAAACAACACCAAGATCATCTACTGACCCAATAAAAGGCAGTTTATCTGGGATAAAATCAAAAGGTAAAGTAACATACGCCATAGAAGCTACAAGACTTATTTTAGTCTTCTTAGGCACTCTCTTATCTTTTAATAACCTATATATCAATGCAACTATATCTGGTAGTATGAATATGTATTCAGAGTATTTCTCAAGCTTTTTAGGAAGCTTCTCAGCTACTTTATCTCTTTTCTCTGTATAACCATCTTTTACCTTCTCAATCTCTGATAAAACTATAGTCTGTGAAGAAGCTTCATCCTCAGCTATTGCTTCTTTTATATCCTCTGGCTCTTCTCCTATCCTCTTCATATCAATACTTGCAGAATCAATATCTGCCATAACAAAACCGTCTTTTAGGTTAAGCTTATTAATATTTAACTTAAGAAAAGGAACCAATCTCAAGATACTGTTTACATTTATCTTAACTATATTATCCTCTAAAGAGATACCCATATCCCCTAAACTTTTAAACGCAACCTTTAAAGCTAAGTTCTTTACAAAATTAAGTATACCTAACTTCATAACCTTAACGTTTGATATGTTTAAGGAAATAATATTATCACTAACTCCATATATTTCAACTTTACCCTTAAACTTAATATTTACTATTTTCTTAAAGTTTCCCTCTACCTCTATAGTATCCCTTATTTCTATATTCTCAAAACTTAGTCCTTCAACTTTTACAAAATCACTTATTATAGACATTATATCTTGTCCACTTATTCTAGCTGTAACTTGAGAAATTTGCATTCCCGCTCCCCCTCTTAACCTATGTTAATCTAACTTTCATTCATCTATTCAGTATACATTATTTACTATATTTTTTAAAGCCAAATCCACCATAACTTACATTGGCAAAAGTTATGATTTTGATTAGACATAAGATTTTAAAAAAGTATAATTTAAATTATGATAAATGACTATGGGGTAGGGGGATACCAATGAATAAATTAAAGAACAAGATTATTATTGTTCCTATTATTACAGCAATAATGTCTTTATTTGCGTTAATCTTTTACACTTATTATTTGCCTAGTACAAAAATGGAGAAGAATTATTCGGAATTTGTAAAGGACTTGGATTCAAGTACTGTTAGTAAGGTAAATATAAACGATTCAACAAAGCTTACAGTATACCTAAAAACTGGAGAAGTTTATATGGTTGAAAATCCAAATAGTCCAACTTTAAAGGAAACTTTGCTTACTAAAGGCATAGATGTGAAGAGTTCACTTACAGCTCCACTAGAGAAAACCATTCCTTCAACAATATTAACTATATCTATTTTTTCTATAATATTGATATCAGTTTATAGCGGCAGAGTATCAACCTCTTCTATGACAGTGGTGGAAGGAGCTGATGTTAAGGAAAATAATAAAAAAAGCTTTGGTTTTCACTCAATGGCAGGAAATGAGGAAGCTAAAGAAAGTGTTCAGGACATCGTAGACTTCTTAAAAAACCCAGAGAAATATCAAAAGTATGGTGCACGAATGCCAAAGGGAATAATACTATACGGGGAGCCTGGTACAGGAAAAACCCTTCTTGCAAAAGCAGTTGCAGGTGAAGCAAATGTACCGTTTTATGCTGTGAGTGGTTCTGACTTTGTTCAGATGTATGTAGGTGTAGGTGCTGCTAGAATAAGAAGTTTATTTAAAAAGGCTAAAGCTAACGGAAAAGCAGTTATATTTATTGATGAAATAGACGCTATAGGAAAAAGAAGAGATGGCGGTAAAGCCTCTGGAGGATCAGATGAAAGAGATCAAACGCTAAACGCTCTTCTCACAGAAATGTCTGGTTTCGGAGAACAAGAAGGTATAGTGATAATGGCTGCTACTAACAGATTAGATATCTTAGACCCAGCACTATTACGACCTGGAAGGTTTGACAGACATGTAGAAGTTATACTACCTGATGTAAATGCAAGAGAAAAGATACTTAAATTATATTTTAAAAATAAACCAGTTAGTGACAATATTGACCTTAGAAACTGGGCAAACAAGACAACTTACTTTTCAGGCGCAAAGCTTGAAAGTCTAGTTAATGAAGCAGCTATATTGGCCGCTAAAGACAATGCTTCTAATATAAGTGAAATTCATATGGACAAAGCTTTTTCAATAGTTATCGCAGGTCATGAAAAAGCTGATAGAAGTTCCATAAGAGAAATAGATAGAAAGATTACTGCTTACCACGAATCAGGACATGCTATAATTTCTCTTATAAAACTTCCTGAGGAAAAAATATCTAAGGTAACGATTATTCCAACTACAAAGGGGGCAGGCGGATATACTCTAACTATCCCCGAGGACTCTGCCTACAAGACTTATAGCTACCTAAGAAAGAGAATCATGGTTCTTCTTGGTGGTAGAGCTGCTGAGGAGATAATATTTGGCAGTGACAATATAACTACTGGTGCTTATAGTGATATAACTCATTCTACAAGCATGGCTAAGGATATGATATCTGAATATGGAATGGGTAAAAACTTAGGCTTACTTAAGATATCAAGTCTTGGAGAACTTGCTAATTCCTGTGGAACTTCTGTTGTGGAAGAGTGTAAGGCAATGATAGACGAATTGTACGAGGAAACTAAGCAGATATTGCTTGATAATATTGATAGGCTTCACAGTATGTCTCTATACCTTCTTGAAAATGAAACCCTATTTGAAGAAGACCTTGCTCGCGAAATGAGTAGTGATAAAGCACTTCAATCTTAACATTATATTTAAACCTCCTCTTCTTCACGAGGAGGTTTTTTTACTATTTATAAAAGTATATTTTTTGTTAGCCAAACCTAGTAATTTCAGAGGTCTATAAGAGTTATTTAGGAGAAGCAGTAAAAAAACAAATCTGATTTACATGACATATTCTCATCATATACACTGGGATAGTAACATTTCGCATAGTAAACACCCAACTTTATTTTGCAAACTATACCCGCCTTATAAATAGTAAAAAAGGACATTACTGTCCTCTATGATTGCTGATATCTTCTTATATACTTGTAATGGCGCTTCAGCTACTTTCATACAGTATAAAGCCTTAGTTTTAACAACATTATTTAACAGCACATGATATTAAAACTATGCCTGCTTTAACCTTCTTCTATCATATATCAGGAATGAAATAATTATTCCCCCTAGTAAACCTCCAAAGTGGCCAAAGTTATCTATGTTAGGAGTAGATATCCCAATCAAAACATTTAAGCCTATAACAGTGACCATCTCTCTTAAAAAGCCCTTTCCAATCTTATCTTTCTCTGTTAATCCAAATACAACTGCCGCTCCTAAAAGTCCAAATATTGCACCGGAAGCTCCTACAGATACCCCATAAGAAAATATATAACTTGTAAGAGTGGATAAGATTCCAGCGACAAAATATATAACTAAATATCTCCACTTTCCATATATCATTTCTATCATATTACCTAAACCATAAAGTGCGTACATGTTGAAAGCAATATGCATTAACCCTCCATGTAAGAACATAGCTGTTACCAATCTGTAGTACTGCCCTGCTTGTATAAGATCATTTTGCTTAGCTCCAAAATACACAAGCACATAACCGTTTATATCAAAAAAATCCCCTGATGCCAAAGCTGTTATTATGAACATAACTATATTTATAGCAATAAGTACAAAGGTTATCTTTGACTTTCCAGAAAAGTTAAATTTGTTTTGAGTACCGCCATTCATTTCTTTTATGCAGTTAACAACAAACTCTCCATTCCTTTCAAATCTTAGTACTTGATTATTATTTTTATCATATATAACTCTGGAATAAAATCTCTCCTCGTTATTGTTATAATTGCCTTCTGTTATAACTACATTTATTAAAGTAAAAGCTTCCCCTCTTTGCCTCAAATAATATCCTGCATACTCTGCACTAACTTCCTCATAACTCTCCTCTGAAACAATTACTGCATATACTCCATTATCAATATCTCTAATGGCAATCCATCTTTTCGTATTCATCGGTACACAGTCATATTCTTCTATAAAAAACCCTTGTTTCTGTACTAAATATTGCAGTACTGAGTTTTCATCAATTTTCATATTTTTCTCCTTAACAATTCAACTTATAATTCTCATCTTCAAAAGTAATACTATTTTGCATAATATTAATATCTAAACTATACTTCTTTATCTAAGCCTCGGATGACTGACCGCTTAATTTAAACAAGGTACTTTAACATCGCCTTTTTTTATTATATACATAAAAAGGATTGCCTAAGCAACCCTTTTTGGTCTATAGAAAAATAAAGTTATATTCTAACACAATATTTTTAAAATTTAATTTTAAATAACTATATTAACTCTTCTAGCATATCTAAAAGTTCATTAAATCTATTCACTGTAGCTTCAAGTGGGGCTGGAGTTGTCATATCTACTCCCGCTTTCTGAAGTACGTTTATTGGATAGTCTGAACCGCCTGCTTTTAAGAAACCTTTATACTTTTCAACAGCTGTTTCCCCATTTTCTAATATGTTTTTAGCAAAAGCAGATGCAGCTGCGTAGCCAGTAGCATATTGATAAACATAGAAATCTCTATAGAAGTGAGGTATTCTTGCCCACTCAATATCAATTTCCTCATCAACCACCATGTCTGGACCAAAATATCTTGTATTTAAATCATGCCATAAACTATTGAACTCTTTAGCAGTTAATGCCTCTCCTTGTTCAACTAATTCATGAGTTTTAAGTTCAAACTCTGCAAACATAAGCTGTCTAAATACAGTGGTCCTTATCTGCTCTAACTCTTGATTAACAAGGTAAAGCTTCTTATTCTTATCTTGCTCTTTATCAATCAAATGATGTATTAGAATTATCTCATTTGTTGTAGAAGCAACTTCTGCACAGAATAAAGTGTAGTTTGAATAGATGTATGGTTGATTCTTAGAAGAATAATAAGTATGGATCGAATGGCCCATTTCGTGAGCTAGTGTTGAAACATCATTTAATGAATAATTATAGTTTAAAAGCACATAAGGCATTGTATCATAGGTTCCACTAGAATAAGCTCCGCCTCTTTTACCTTTATTCTCAAACACGTCAATCCATCCACTGGCAATTCCTTCTTGGAATATTCCTAGGTACTCTGCACCTAGAGGATTCAACCCTTCTGTTACCATATCTACCGCTTTATCATACTCTATACGTTCCTTCTCTATATCAACTACTGGAACATATAGATCATACATATGAATTTCATCTAAACCTAAAAGCTTTTTCTTTAAAGTAACATATCTATGCAGTGAGTTTAGGTTATTATTAATAGTGTCAACAGAGTTCTTATATACTTCTAGTGGTATATCATTAGGGTTCAAAGACGCATCTAATGCACTTGCATACTTTCTAACTCTTGCATTAAATATAAAATTCTTTATTGAAGAAGACAATGAAGCTGATAAAGTATTCTCTAGTCCCTTATATTCATTGAATAAAGCTTTGAAAGCAGCTTCTCTTACGCTTCTATCCTTACTCTTTATAAAACTAGAATAATTACCTTCTGTAAGCTCTACATCATCTCCATCCTCGTCTTTTATGACAGGGAAAGTCATGTCTGCATTGGTAAGCATATTAAATATATTTGAAGGTGCATCTAGGCAGTCAGAAACTGAAGCTAGAACCTCTTCCATTTCCTTGGTAAGTATATGTGGCTTTTCTTTTAAAATATTTTTTAATAGGAAATCATATACCTTAAGTTCAGAATTCTCTTCTAAAAACTTTTCTATTGTTCCATCAGGTAAGGATAATAACTCAGGTTCAAAGAAAGCTAAGTAGCTAGCAAGTTCAGCAAAATATGAATCTATCTTACTTTTTAAAGTTTGGAACTCAGGATTAGAAGTATCTTCATCAGCTCTCAAATGAGCATATATCATGAGTTTCTCTGCTTTCCTTACTATCTCTTCGTTAAGCTTTAAAAAGTTCTCTAGCTCCTTACTACTATTTAACTTTCCTTCATAAGTCCTAGTCTCTAAAGCTTCCTCTTTTAAGCTCTTAAAATCAGCTTCCCACTGCTCTGTGCTATTATATATCTTTTCAACCTTCCATTTATGTTTTAAATCAATTTCATCTCTTTTTTTAAGACTTTTTACTTCTCCCATATATAACAACTCCTCTCAAAATTTATACCTTTTATCTATAATCAATTATTTATATTCTTCTTCTTTCCCTTTAATATCCTCGAAAACCTTCTCTATCTTCTCTTTTATTATGGTACATAGCTCATTAATCACTGCTCTAGTTTCTTCGTGATCCTTATCATAAGGGAACTTTACAAGCCAAGTTGGATTGTATTCATCATCTTTTTCCTTTATATCATACCCAATCTCTTCAAAAGCTTCGATTTCAAAAAGATCGTATATCGCTGAATATTCCCATTCTTCTACATCTCTATTCGTATCAAAATATAGACTTACTTCATTGTCTATGCAATATAATTTTGTAACATATATAGCACCGTCATTTACAGCATAGCTTCCTAATTCACTTATTATGTTTCCTGTCTCTTTATCTTTTTCTATTAATACTAATGATGAAAAATCCATAATGTTCTTCCTTTCAGAATGTAAAAAATTATAAATATATTATATTGTTATAATAACCACTTTTTCAAGTAATCTCATACATTTTCTTAAAATAAATCCTTTTATATGTTCTAAAAAGCTATTTTACTTATGTTATTGGATTTAACCATTAATGCATCCTGTTTAAATTAAGCTTTTAGTCATCCCATGCTTTATTTTATACAAAGAAAAAATATATTTTTATCTATATGAATAAACTATCCTTAAATTATTTTATCCATTAATTTTTTCAACTATGAATCATATTTTAAAGAAATCTATGCCTTTATTTATTTTACATAATTTGGTAATATATCTTTGTCGCTTTAATTTTATTAGTTACTAGGACAGAATAAATCTTTCTCCTAGCGGATATAATTCTTCAATTTGAAATTTATCTTTCTAACTCCTCTTGGTTCAGGAGAATATTTTAAAAATATATTTTTTATTTACGAAGCGGTAAGCCTATATAAATTATTAATAAAAAATCCAAAGAAGTTTAATGTTTCAGAAATAGCCATAAGTGGAGGTTAAAATGAAAAATACATCTTTATCAAAAAAACGTCAAAAAGCAAACATAAGAAAAATATCAATTGTATCTCTAATAATAGTAATTATATTAGTCTTAATTAGAATTAATTATGTAAATTCTAGGTGTAAGGATATAAATTACGCTATAGACTACTATATGACAAGTGGTATTTTCAATAATAATAAGGTACTTGCGGTTAACGGAATGAAGCTTACATTTTCTGATGATAATAAAACTATAGCTGAAGTAAGCGGTCTTTATTATGAAGCCCCTCACTTTAGGAAAAAATATCAGATTTCACTTTCTAAAAATAAGGGCAAAATGTGGACTTTAGATTATATAAAGGATATTACGGATGATATTAACAAAAACAATTAAAAATTTTTATACATTTCAAGTTTTTATCTTGTCCTTTTATTGCAAACCATTTGCATTTAGTTGTATAATAAAGTTTAGATTATAAAACGGAGCTGATAAATTTGATAAATATAAAGGATTTGTGTTTTTCATATACAGGAAAAGAACCGTATATTTTAAACAATATAAACTTGAATATCCCGAAGGGTACCTTTGTTTCAGTAATAGGTCCAAATGGTAGTTCTAAGACTACCTTGGTTAAGTTAATGTTGAATCAACTTTCCCCTACAAAGGGTAGCATAAAACTTTCAACAAACAAAATAGGATATGTGCCCCAAAAAGTAGACAGTTTTAATTCACAGTTTGCGATAACAGTAAAAGAAGTACTGTCCTGTCATGCTAACGCACTAAAAATAAGTGATAAAGCTTCAATTAATAAGGCTTTAGAAAAAGTTAATATGCTTAAGTACTCCAATAAACTTATTGGCGCCCTTTCTGGCGGCCAGCAGCAAAAGATATTTATATCTAGAGCTCTTATGGGAGAACCAGAACTTCTATTTTTAGATGAATTGAGCACTGGAGTAGATCACTTATCTCAAAAAGAGATATACGAGTTAATTAGGAAATTAAACCAGGAGCATAATATAACAGTAATTTCTGTAGAGCATAATCTTAGAATGGCTGTGGAGTATTCTACTCATATTCTTGAATTATACGAAGGTTCTGCAACCCTATACAATGTAAATGAATATAAAAAAATAATAAATGATAGTAAAATTTACTTGGATAGGAAGGTAGAATAGTATGTTTGAATTCGAATTTATGAGGAATGCCTTTCTAGCAGGGATTATGATTTCTCTTTTATGTCCTTGCATAGGTTTATTCTTAGTGTTAAAGAGATATTCCATGATTGGAGATACGCTTTCTCATTCTTCCTTTGCAGGAGTTGCAATAGGTTTAGTCTTTGGCTTTAATCCAATTATTACTGCATTTATATTTACCTCAGTATGTGCTATTGTCATAGAACTGTTAAGAGATTACTTTAAAAAATACGCTGAGCTTGTAATGTCTATAATCTTAACACTGAGTCTAGGCATAGCCATTGTGCTTATTAGCACCGGTAAGGCTAGTGCTAAGGTTAATAGTTATCTATTTGGAAGTATCTTAACCGTTTCAAAAAGCGATCTTACACTTATTGTTATCATAGGTATAATTTGCTTTGCAACTATTGCATTATTATATAAAAAATTAATTTATACTACTTTTGATGAAGAAGGTGCCAAGGTTTCTGGAATTAATGTTAAGCTTATAAATTATATTTTCACTTTGATAGTAGGTGCTACAATATCTGTTTCAATCAGAGTTATGGGCATCCTGGTTATATCATCTATTATTGTAGTGCCAGTGGCAACAGCTATGCAATTGAAGAAAGGCTTTTCATTAACATTAGTATTTTCAATGCTTTTCGGTTTTATAGATATATTAGTTGGACTTTTCGCTTCATACATATATAACTCTGCTCCAGGGGGAACCATAGCATTAACATCAGTAGCTTTATTGATAATTGTCCTTATATTGTTTAAGAGAGAATAATTTTTAGAATTTAGGTGTTATATGAAAGATAAAATTTTAGGAATACTAAAAGAAAATGATGATTTTGTTTCAGGTGAATTAATTTGTAAAGAGTTCGGAATAACTAGATCTGCCATATGGAAATATATAAAAGCTTTAAAAGAGGAAGGCTATGATATTCAATCCTTCACTAAAAAGGGCTATAAGCTTATAAATTGTCCAGATCATCTAAGTAAGCCTGAATTAAAACCTTATTTAAAAAACAGTAATTTAATTAAAGATATACTTTATTTTGAGTCCATTGACTCTACAAATACTTATGCAAAAAAAGTAGCTAACGATGCCTTAGATGGTACTTTAGTAATAGCTGAAGAACAGACCTTAGGTAAAGGTCGTTTTGATAGAACTTGGATATCACCCAAATACAAAGGTATCTGGAGTTCTATAATATTAAAACCAGATATAGATCCAATCTTAGTCACTAGAATAACTCAAATTGCAGCTGCTTCGGTATATCTAGCAATATCTGAGCAAGGTTTGTCTCCTAAGATAAAATGGCCAAATGATATTATACTAAATGGCAAAAAGATTGGTGGTATATTAATTGAGATGAGCTGTGAGATGTCTCAGATAAACTATATAGTAGTTGGAATTGGTCTTAACATCAACTTAGACCAAGAAGATTTCCCTGAAGAAGTAATGGACAAGGCGACTTCTTTAAAGCTAGAAGCTTCTAAAAATATAGACAGAAAAGTTATCTTAGCTGACATAATTAAAAACTTTGAAGCTCTTTATAAGGATTTTTTAGTATCTGGTTCTATAAGTGCAGCCTTGGAAATATGTAAAGTGAACTCTTCTGTTTTAGGTAAGGAAATAAAGATATTACATAGAGGTACTGAGACTTATGCAACAGCTGCAGACCTTAACGAAGATGGAAACTTAATAGTAACCTATGAAGATGGAAGCATAAAACCTCTTTTCTCAGGTGAGGTTTCTGTTAGAGGAATAAATTCGTATACATAGTTTATTATAATTCAAAAGCTAAAAGACATTAATGAAATTTACATTAATGTCTTTTTATACTACTATATATAGTCAAATTCGCCATATTTTCTAAACCTTCTGTATCTAAACTCAAGAAGTTCTTCTTTTGATTTTTTTCTTAATACTCTAAGTTCTTTTATGAGATTATCCTTCATTGACTTACTTACAAGTTCAACATCTTTTTGAGCTCCACCCTTAGGTTCTTTTATTATTTTATCGATAACTCCCATCTCATATAAATCTAAAGAGGTTATCTTCATAACTTCCGCAGCCTCTTTAGCTCTTTTAGAATCCTTCCATAAGATAGAGGCAAAACCTTCAGGTGAAAGAATCGAGTATATAGAGTTTTCCAACATCCAAACTCTATCAGCTAGACCTAAAGCTAAAGCACCACCGCTTCCACCTTCTCCTATAACTATAGATATTATAGGAACATTAATTCCTGCCATCTCAATTAAGTTCTTTGCTATGGCTTCACCTTGACCTCTTTCTTCTGCTCCAACTCCACAAAAAGCTCCTTTGGTGTCTATAAGGCATATTATAGGCCTGTTAAACTTTTCAGCTAGCTTCATATGTCTTAAAGCCTTCCTATAACCTTCTGGATTTGGACTTCCAAAGTTTCTTTCTATATTTTCCTTAATATCTCTTCCCCTTTGTATGCCTATTATGGTAACAGCTTCTCCATCCAGTCTTCCTATACCACTGACAATTGACTTATCATCTCCAAAGGATCTATCTCCATGCAATTCAATAAAAGAAGTAAATATTCTATTAATATAATCTAAAGCAGTAGGTCTATCAGCCATACGCGCTATCATCAATCGTTCCCATGCACTTAATACTTCACTCATAAAGTCACATCCTTAATTAACATCCATGAAGTGAAAGAAGCAGTGATAAAGTTTCTTTCATTTCTTCTCGCTTCACGATTTTATCGATAAAACCATGCTCTAATAAAAATTCAGAAGTTTGGAATTCATCAGGTAATTTTTGCTTTATTGTTTGCTCTATTACTCTTCTTCCTGCAAAGCCTATAAGAGCTTTAGGCTCAGCTAGTATTATATCACCAAGGCTAGCAAAAGATGCGGTAACTCCCCCTGTAGTTGGGTCTGTAATAACTGATATATATAATAAACCTGCCTCATCATGTCGCTTCAAAGCAGCACTTGTTTTCGCCATTTGCATTAATGAAATAATACCTTCTTGCATTCTTGCCCCACCAGAGCAAGTAAAGATAATTATAGGTTCTTTTCTAGCTGCAGCAATCTCTATGGCCTGAGTAATCTTTTCACCTACTACAGACCCCATGCTTCCCATCATAAAGTTGCTATCCATAACAGCCAAAACGATGCCTGACCCATTAATCTTTCCAAGACCTGTAGTTATTCCATCTGTAATACCTGATTTTTCTTGACTTTCAATAAGTTTTTCTTTGTACCCAGGAAAGTTCAATGGATTCTTAGCAATCATTCCATTGTTAAATTCCTTAAAAGTACCTTCATCCACTATAGATCTTATTCTCTCTTCTGCAGACATTCTAAAATAACCACCGCAGTTAGTACAAATCTTGTGGTTTTCATCTATTTCCTTTTTGTATATGATTTTACCACAAGAATTGCATTTAACCCACATTCCATCAGGAATTGCTGGTTGTATTTCGTCTTCTTCTTTGTTATTTTCCACGTTCATAGGAACAGTAAAATATCTTTTCTTTTTAAACAATCCCATAAGCTTTCACCTATTATTTAATTATTTCCTTATTTATAAATCCTGTATCAAAGTTTCCTTCTATAAATTTCGGATGATTTAAGATTTCTAATTGAAAGTCTATATTATTTTC
Source organism: Clostridium manihotivorum (assembly GCF_004015185.1). GTDB lineage: Bacteria > Bacillota > Clostridia > Clostridiales > Clostridiaceae > Clostridium_AR > Clostridium_AR manihotivorum. Next base: position 5,007,225 of record NZ_CP025746.1, read on the forward strand.
TATACCATCTATTGTAAACTCCCATAAGGCTCTTTTCATCTTTTCTATAGCTTCTTCTCTAGTTTTTCCATAAACTATTAATTTAGCTATCATTGAGTCATAATATGGAGGTATGACATATCCATTAAATACAGCACTGTCTATTCTTACCCCATTTCCTCCTGGCATGAAAAGGAAATCTATCTTACCTGGTGAAGGTGCAAAGTTTCTATGAGGATTTTCAGCATTTATTCTACATTCTATGGCATGACCTTTTATCTCTAACTGCTCTTGAGATATTAAAAGCTTTTCCCCTGATGCAATTCTTATTTGCTCTTTTACTAGATCAATTCCTGTAACCATTTCTGTTACTGGATGTTCTACCTGTATTCTAGTGTTCATTTCCATAAAGTAAAATCTGCCATGTTTGTCTAGAAGAAATTCTATAGTGCCTGCATTCTTGTAGTTTACTGCCTTAGCAGCTTTTACTGCCGCTGCTCCCATTCTCTCACGTAATTCTCTATCTAAAATTACTGATGGAGCTTCTTCTAGTACCTTTTGGTTTCTTCTTTGAAGCGAGCAATCTCTTTCACCTAAATGAATCACACTACCGTATTCATCACCTAAGATTTGAAATTCAATATGTCTTGGATTTTCTATGAACTTCTCCATATAAATCCTGTCATCTCCAAAATTAGCTTTGGCTTCACTCTTAGCAGTTTCATAGGCTTTTTCTAGCTCTTCTTCTTTATTAACTATTCTTATACCTTTTCCACCGCCACCAGCAGAAGCCTTAACCATAACCGGATAACCTATGTTTTCAGCACTTTTAAAGGCTTCCTCTATGCTTTCAATAATGCCATCTGTACCTGGTACTACAGGAACCCCTGCCTCAACCATCACTTCTCTAGCTCTTGATTTGTCACCCATCATCTCTATAGTTTCAGGAGATGGGCCTATGAACTTTATGTTGCATTCTTCACACATTCTTGCAAACACAGAGTTTTCAGATAGGAATCCAAAACCAGGATGTATAGCTTGAGCACCTGTAAGTACAGCAGCACTTATTATATTACCCATATTTAGATAGCTGTCCTTTGACTTAGCAGGTCCTATGCAAACTGCTTCATCTGCAATTTCAGCATGCAAAGCTTCTCTGTCAGCCTCAGAATACACAGCTACAGTTTCAATTCCCATCTCTCTACATGCTCTTATTATTCTTACTGCTATCTCGCCTCTATTTGCTATAAGTATCTTTCTTATCATTTAATCACCTCAATTAAGGAATTACTCTCCTATAGCGAACATAAACTCGCCTTCTACAGCTACTTCATCACCTACGTAGCCTATTCCTTTTCCTATACCAACTTTACCCTTTGATTTAATTATTTCCACTTCTAATCTTAAGGTATCTCCTGGGACAACGTTTCTTCTAAATTTAACCTTGTCAATTTTTCCAAAATATGCAGTTTTCCCTTTGTTTTCTTCAACTGAAAGCAATGCAACAGCACCTGCTTGAGCTATTGCTTCTACCATCAAAACTCCTGGCATTACTGGGTGACCTGGAAAATGTCCTTGAAAGAACCATTCATTCATTGTAACATTTTTTATTGCCACTGCTCTCTTTCCTATTTCAAGCTCCACCACTTGATCAATGAATAGGAATGGATATCTATGTGGTATTATTTCCTGTATTTGCTTTATATCTAGCATAAAATCTGCCCCCATTATTTAATTCTGAATAACTTTTGGCCGTATTCTACCATTTGTTCATTAGAAACTAGCACTTCAGCTACTTCTCCATCAATTTCACTCTGTATTTCATTCATTATCTTCATAGCTTCTATAATACAAAGTACGTCACCTTTTTTAACCTTATCTCCAACCTTTACATAAGCCGGCTTATCTGAACCTGCTGATGTGTAGAAGGTTCCTACTATTGGGGAGTTAACATAAGTTCCTCCCTTAACTTCTGGTTCTTCTATAACTTGTTCTGTCTTACTTTCTGATATATATTCTAGTTTACTAGCTTCAACAGCTTTTATTTCCTTTGTTGTTGAGGTCTTTGGAGTACCATTGCCTTCTTTACTCATCTTCAAGGAAACTCCATCAAACTCCATTTCAAAATTAGTCAAATCAGAAGAGTTAATTATTTTTATCAATTCTTTAATTGAACCATAATCCATAAAATATTACCTCTCAGTCCATTTTTTAAATAGCAGTACTCCATTATGACCACCAAATCCTAAGGAATTTGAAAGTACATAATTGACTTCTGCATGTCTTCCTTCATTAACTACATAGTCTAAGTCGCAATCTTCATCTGCATTCTCATATCCTATTGTAGCTGGTATGAAATCTTCTTCCATAGCCTTAACTGCAACTATAGCTTCTATAGCACCTGCAGCTCCCAAAAGATGACCTGTCATTGATTTTGTTGAACTAATAGCTACCTTATAAGCTTGCTCTTCAAATAATCTTTTTATAGCTATTGTTTCAAATTTATCGTTGTATGGTGTACTTGTTCCATGAGCATTTATGTAACTAACCTCTTCTTTAGCTATACCGCCTTCTGCTATAGCTAGTGCCATAGCTCTTGCAGCACCTTCTCCATCTGGTGATGGTGACGTCATATGATATGCGTCGCAGGTAGTTCCATAACCAACTACTTCACCATATATTTTAGCGCCTCTTTCTATAGCATGCTCTAACTCTTCAAGGATTAATATACCTGCTCCTTCACCCATTACAAAACCTTCTCTGTCCTTGTCAAAAGGTATAGATGCTCTCTTAGGGTTTTCATTCTTAGATAGAGCATTCATTGATGCAAAGCCTGCAATTCCAAGAGGAGTAATTGAAGCTTCAGCTCCTCCTGTTATCATTATATCACTATATCCAAATTTTATATTCCTAAAGGCTTCTCCAATAGAATTTGTTCCACTTGCACAAGCAGTAACTACTGATGTACATATACCTTTTGCTCCAAATCTTATAGCTATATTTCCTGCAGCTATATTTGATATAGACATAGGTATGAAAAATGGTGAAACCCTAGATGGTCCCTTTTCATGAAGCTTTATAGTCTGTTCTTCTATAGTTGAAAGACCTCCTATACCTGCTCCTACTATTACTCCTAGTCTTTCTCTGTTTACCTTATCAAGGTCAAGTTTTGAATTTTCTACAGCCTGTTGAGCTGCAGCCAATGCAAACTGGCAGAATCTATCCATTCTTCTAGCTTCTTTTTTATCTATATACTCTTCTGGTATGAAGTTCTTAACTTCTGCTGCTAATCTTACTTTTTGTTCTGTAGTATCAAAGGCTTTTATTTCATCAATTCCACATACGCCTTCCTTTATACCCTTCCAAAAAGAGTCAACACTGTTGCCTAAAGGAGTTATTGCTCCCATTCCCGTTACTACAACTCTTCTTTCCATATTTACACCATCCTTACATAACCATTCCGCCATCTACATTTATAACCTGGCCAGTAATATAATTTGATAAATCACTTGCTAAAAATCCCACAAGATTAGCTACATCCTCTGTTGTTCCTAACTTTTTTAGAGGTATGGTACTTAAAGTAGCTTCTTTTACTTTGTCTGATAATGCTTCTGTCATGTCTGTCTCTATAAATCCTGGAGCTACAGCATTACAAGTAACTCCTCTAGATGCAAGCTCTCTTGCAACTGATTTTGTAAGTCCTATAACACCAGCCTTTGAAGAAGCATAGTTTGCTTGACCTGCATTACCAGTTATACCAACAACAGAAGTTAAATTTATTATCTTTCCGCTTCTTTGTTTCATCATTATTGAAGACGCTGATCTTATAGTATTGAAGGTACCTTTAAGATTTGTGTTTATAACACTATCAAAATCTGCGTCTTTCATTCTCATTAATAGTCCATCTTTAGTTATACCTGCATTATTTACAAGTATATCTACTGAGCCAAATTCACTATGAGCTGTTTTTATAAGCTTATCGGCATCTTCACTATTGGATATATCACCTTGAACTCCTATTGCATTTACGCCTAAAGCTCTTATTTCGTTTAAAACCTCTTCTATAGAGCTGCTTCTATAATTAACAACTATATTAGCACCCATCTCAGCAAGTTTTAAGGCAATTGCCTTGCCTATACCTCTACTTCCTCCAGTAATGACTGCAGTTTTTCCCTTTAACATGAATTCACACCCTCCTAGCCATTTAACTTGCTTAATCCATCTATTGTTTTATCCAAAGACTTTATATCTTCTACATTAAATACATTTACACTTCTATCTATTTTCTTTAAGAATCCACTTAAGGCACGACCTGGACCTACTTCTATAAACGTATCTACGCCATCCTTAATCATAAGTCTTATAGATTCTTCCCATTTTACAGAACTCATAACCTGATTAACCAATAAAGCTTTTACTTCATCAGAAGAAATTACATACTCTGCATTAACATTGCTAATAATAGGAGTATTAAATTGTGTTAACTCTATATTATCTAGCTCAACTGATAACTTTTCACTGGCAGGTTTCATCATTGATGTATGAAATGGTCCACTTACAGTTAATGGTACAACTTTCTTTGCACCTTTTTCAACAAGTAATGCACCACATTTTTCTACTGCATCTTTTTCTCCAGCTATAACTATTTGTCCTGGACAGTTATAGTTAGCAACTTCAACTATACCAAACTGTTTGCTTTCTTCAACACATGCATTTAAGGCTTCTGTTTCCATACCAAGTACTGCAGACATAGCACCTATACCTAGTGGAACAGCTTCTTGCATATATGAGCCTCTCTTTTTTACCAAAGTAACTGCATCATTAAAGTTTATAGTTCCTGCAGCTACGTGAGCAGAGTACTCACCTAAGCTTAAACCTGCAACCACATCGTATTTTATGCCTTTTTCTTCTATCACTTTAAGTGCAGCAATAGATGTAGTTAATATGGCTGGTTGCGTATTCTCTGTTTTATTAAGCTCTGTATCTGGTCCTTCAAAGCAAATTTCTTTTAGTGAAATTCCTAGAACTTTGTCGGCTTTATCAAAAACTCTCTTTGCAGAGTCATAATTATCATATAGTTCTTTTCCCATACCAACATACTGAGCACCTTGACCGGAAAATAATAATGCTATCTTCATTTTGTCCTCCTAGCTAAATTGTGCTATAAGAGAATCATATTTTTCAAACATCTCTTTTATGATTTCTTCACAACTTTGTTCTTTTGATATCATACCAGCTATTTGGCCTGCCATAAATGAGCCTTCATCTGGATTGCCTTCAACTACAGCTTTTGCTAAAGCTCCACGGCCTAGTTCATCGTAAGCCTCAGAAGGTGCATTTTCTTTCTCAAGACTTTCAAACTTTTTCGCTAGCTTATTCTTTATTACTTGAACTGGATGACCAGTGGCTCTTCCTGTAATTACTGTATCTATATCCTTAGCTTTTATAACTATATCTTTATAGTTTTGATGTATTGTACATTCTTTGGCTACTAAAAATCTAGTACCAACCTGAACACCCTTTGCTCCTAACATAAAAGCAGCTGCAATACCTCTTCCATCTCCAATTCCGCCAGCGGCTATAACTGGAATATTAACGGCATCCACTACCTGAGGTACTAATGCCATTGTAGTAAGCTTACCTACATGACCACCTGATTCACAGCCTTCTGCAATAACTGCATCAGCTCCGCTTCTTTCCATTCTCTTTGCTAAAGCTACAGACGGTACAACAGGAATTACCTTTATACCATGACTCTTCCACATCTCAACGTACTTTCCTGGATTGCCGGCACCAGTAGTCACTACCTTTACGCCTTCTTCACAAACTACTCTTGCAAGTTCATCAGCATTTGAACTAAGCAGCATTATATTTACACCAAAAGGCTTATCTGTTAATTGCTTAGCCTTTCTTATCTGTTCTCTAACATGATCAACTGGTGCATTTGCTCCAGCTATTATACCTAGACCTCCAGCATTAGACACAGCAGATGCCAAAGAAGCATCTGCTACCCATGCCATACCCCCTTGAATGATAGGGTATTTTATATTTAGAAGTTCACATATATCTGCTTTAATCATATTTCCCTCCTAAGTTTTAAACTCTTTCTTCTATAAAACTAACTGCATCTCCAACTGTCTTTATAACTTCTACATCTTCTATCTTCACGTTAAATTCTTCTTCTAAATCCATTATTATTTGAAATAAATCTAATGAATCTGCTCCCAAATCCTCTTGAAATGTTGTTTCTAAAGTTATAGTTTCTGCGTCAACTCCTAATTGTTCTACTATTACCTCTTTTATTTTTTCAAATACCATTACTTTTTCCTCCTAATATCTTTGATGTTTTATTATTATCTGACTGGATAAACTTCGATTTGTCTATAAGGAGTTCCTATATCGAAACTCAATTTATACTTGTTCGAAAATCACGGATTCTGGGGATTATCGTGCATGTATAAATTGATAGTTGAGTTAGGAACTCTATAGATGTACAACTTCCTAATAAAATTTATATTCTCGGATTTAAGTGGTACATCTTAAATTTAAAATAACTGATATAATTGCATAAAAACATATATTTATAAAATCATATAAACATATAGTAATAATCAGGTTTCTAAAGCTATTCCTTTAGAAACTTCTAGATCTATATTGAATTAATTTAGTAAATATTAATGCTAAGTATAAGTTTTATCAAGTCAGTAATTTTATATTATGAATATTAACTAAAACTATTTGTATACTTGAAACCTAATCAGAGCTTATTACCATTGTAAGTATATAGCTCCCCAAGTTAGACCACCACCAAAACCAACAAGTACAAGCTTATCGCCTTCCTTTAGCAATCCTTCTCTATTTGCTTCATCTACCGCTAATGGAATAGATGCAGCCGATGTGTTTCCATATTTATTTAGATTTATAAAGAATTTTTCTTTCGGCATATCTAATTTTTTAGCTGCCGCATCTACTATTCTAAGATTGGCTTGATGAGGGAATATATATTTCAGCTCATCCAATCCTGTACCAGACTTTTCAAGAACTTCTTTTACTGCTTGGGGAATAGTATTTACTGCAAATCTAAATATTTCTTTCCCATCCATATGTATGTTAATGTCTTGTTCTTCTTTAGCTTCTTTAACATATGGATTTTTAGTAATGAACTCTCCGCAAGTAAGCGAGCTTCTTCCTAAGGTTCCGTCTGAACCTAAAATTGAACTTATGATTCCTTTAGTTTCACTCTTCTTAAGAACCACAGCTCCTGCTCCATCTCCAAAAAGCACACAGGTACTTCTATCTTCCCAGTTAACAATCCTTGATAGAACTTCAGCTCCTATAACTAAAGCTGTTTGTTCCTCCCCAGCTCTCATAATTTTATCTGCCACAGATAAAGCATATATGAAACCTGAACATGCCGCACTTACATCAAATGCATAAGCTTTCTTTGCTCCAATTATATCCTGCACTATACATGCAGTTGAAGGTGTAAAGCAATCTGGAGTAGTAGTAGATACTACTATCAAGTCTATATCCATCGCAGTTAATCCTGCATTTTTTATAGCCTCAATTCCTGCTTTTGCAGCTAAAGAAGAAGTATTTTCTCCTTCTGATACCCTTCTTTCTCTAATTCCAGTCCTAGAGCTTATCCACTGGTCATCAGTTTCAACTATCTTTGATAAATCATCATTAGTAACTACGTTGCTTGGTGCATAACTTCCTGTTGATATTATCTTTGTATAAATCATAACTACTCCTTGCTTTCCTTATTGAATAAATCATATGTATTTCTGCAAAACACACTTAGCTTTTCCAGTGCATGAATAAGTACCGCTTCTTCTTGTTCTGATAAGTCAGTTACTGTTGCCTTTACCATCTCCAAGTGAAACTTTTCATGAATTCTATAAAGTAACTTACCCTTTTTGGTAAGACTAATCTTCACAACTCTTCTATCTTCTTCAGATCTTATTCTCTCCACATAACCTTTCTTAACAAGATTATTTATAGCAATAGTCAGGGTGCCAACTGTAATACTTAATTGTTTTGCCACCTCACTCATACTCTTTGAGTCATAGTACCCTATGGCCTCAATGGTATGAACCTCAGTTATGGAAACATCATTAAATTTACCTGACTTTAGAGCATACTCCTCTATGTTTAAAATCTCATTAAAAATATCTACCAGTAAAGAGTTGATAATACTATGAGTATTATTCATATTGCCTCCTAATATATTTTGATAATCAAACTTTTTTATATTCAAAGTATATGGGAATTATTTATATCAGTCAATAGAGAGTTTTTAATGATATGTGCTCAAAATTACATATTTAATCCATTTAATTAAAAATAGCTATGATTATTTCACTTTTATATAGCGAAAATAATCATAGCTTTATATTATTCCTAATATATTAAAAATTTATTCACAATTTTATTAATATACTTCAATAGTTAACTTACTAACTATACGTATTATTAACAGAATTTATCTGCGGTTTAATTAGTTTTTTTAATTATTACAACCACACTAAAAGTATTGTGCTAATTAATAATTAATTAACACTTATTTTACTTTTTATCCTTACATTCTTCACAAATACCTTTAAGCATCAATTTATGTTCTGTAAGTACAAAGCCAGTTTGATTCTTTAAAAGCTCTTCTACTTGCTGCATAGGACAAGGCACTTCTATTTGTTTATGACACTTGGAACACTCAAGCTTATGCATGTGCTTATTTTTTCTGATAGTAAAGGAATACTTACCATTGCCTAAATCAAACTTTTCTATTATCTCTTTCTCTTCAAATATTTCTAAGGTCCTATACACTGTTGAAAGATTTATATCCATACCGATATTTCTGCATTTATCATAAATGAAATCTGCAGATATACTAGAATCATTGTCAGAGAGAATTTCGTATATGGCTATCCTACTCTTTGTTACCTTTATTCCTTTTTCATTTAAGTATTCGCCAATTCTCATATTCTACTCCTAACATTTTTCTTTAATTATATCATATAATATGGTGTTTTCAACATATGGTGCCATATATAATTCTAAACTTATTACGCCAGCCTCTTACATAAGATGGTTGTCCATTTATTAATTATGAAAATATCATCTTTAATCCAAATAACAAAAGAATTATTCCACCTATGTAGTCTGCATACTTCGAGATTAACTCTATCCTTCTCATATACCTTGAAAGAAAAAAAGCGCATATACTAAGGAATAACGTAACTATCCCAATGGTAACGGAACTAACAACTATCATATAAAACTTCTCCATATGATGAAAAACTGTAAACCCTACAACCAAAGCATCTATACTCACAGAAATGCCTAATACAAGGTACATTTTTGGATTTAAAAGTAGGCACTGATCTTTCTGCTCCATACCATCCTTTATCATAAACACTCCAGTAAAGGCAATTATCATTCCACCAATTATATTAGGTATAGATGTTATGTAGTGCTCAAACAACACTCCAAAATAAATTCCTAAAAAAGATAGTAGAAATTGAAAAAATCCAAAGGATATAGCAAATACCACTTTGTTGTATCTTTTCACGCTGGAATTTATCCCTATACTCAATGCGATAGCCGATGCATCCATAGCTAATGCAATGGAAACAATGATTAAACAATTAATATCCATAGTTTGTCCCTCTTTTCTTCATAGATCAAAATATCTTATCATAAATAAGATTTGTTTTTCTGCATAAAATGTTATTTATGGATAAGCGAGAAATAAGCAAAATCTTCATAATATTATATTTAGGAAACAATTCAATTATTACTAAATATAATTATGAGATAATTCTAAATATATAAACTATATCTTTTTTGATTAATGGGGTTTATATCAGTTATATTTTATAGTATAGTATTCATTGTACGTATTATTTATCGAAATAGTATAGCACATTTAAACTAAGTAGTACAAAGGAGAGATATAATGAATTGTATTGTTGCCCAATCAGGTGGTCCAACTTCAGTTATAAATTCTAGTGTTTTTGGTTTAGTTGAGGCTAATAAAGAATTAAAAATCTATGATAATGTTTATGCTGGACTAAATGGCATAGAAGGAATCTTAAATAAGAACATAATAAATTTATCTGCAATGGATAGTAATGAACTTGATACTTTTAGAAGAACTCCATCTTCAGGCTTAGGTTCTTGCAGATATAAGCTTAAGGATTCTTCCTTATGTGAAGATGAATATATTTCACTTATGTCAATACTTAATGAGCTTAATATTAAGGCATTCTTCTATATAGGCGGAAATGATTCTATGGATACTACTGCTAAGCTTAGCAAATATGCGAAGGAACATGGTATTGATATCAAATTTATTGGTATTCCAAAAACTATTGATAATGATTTGATGTTTACAGATCATACCCCTGGCTTTGGTAGTGCAGCAAAATTCATAGCTACTTCTGTACTGGAAACTTATCTTGACTCAACAGTATATATAGATAATGGTATATTTATATTAGAAACTATGGGAAGAGACACTGGATGGTTAGCTGCTGCTGGAGCACTAGCTACTGTAGATGGTAGAAGAGCAGCGGACTATGTATATCTTCCTGAGGTCGCTTTTGATAAAGTAAAGTTTATAAATGATGTAAGAGAAACCTTTATGAAAAATAATCATGTTTATATAGTAGCATCAGAGGGACTAAGAGATGAAACAGGCAGCTTCTTAACAGCCTCTTCACTTGGAGCTAATCACGATAAGTTTGGACATACCCAACTTGGTGGAGTTGCTCATTACCTTCGTACTTTAATAATAGATGCTGGAATTACAAGTAGAGTAAAGACTTTAGAGCTTGGTGTACTTCAAAGATGTGCAATGCACTCTGCTTCGAAGATTGATTTTGAAGAAGCTCACATGGTAGGAAGAGACGCCCTTAAATACTCTGCAGAAGGCTACACTGGTTATATGGTTGCTATAAAGAGAAGTGAAGGTAACGATTATAGTTCTTCTTCTTTCTTAATAGAAGCAGATAAAGTAGCCAATAAGGTTAAGTATTTCCCATTAGATTGGGTAAACAGTGAAGGTAATAATATAACTGAAGAGGCAATTGCTTACCTTAAGCCTCTAGTTTTTGATATACCTGAACTTAAATTCTCAGATTCACTTCCACAATATAAAGTATTTAGAAGTTAGTTAAAATACTTCTTTAAAGCCTCCCATTACTTTGGGAGGCTTTAATAATATCTGCCTTCTGATTATCTTCTATTTATAGAGATTCTTTCTTATTATAAACTCTAAAACATTCAAAAATTCATTAATCTCATTTATAGAATTGTACATACCAAAGCTTATCCTAACCATCCCTGGCTTTCCTTCATCGGTTCCATGGATAAACTTTATTACTTCCTTATCACTAACACCCAACAACCTCTTTGCATAGGGTTGTGCACAAAAGCAACCACTTCTAACAGCTATTCCCCTTAAATCTGATAGCCTTGAAGCTAATTCCTCATGATACATATCTCTTAAATTGATAGATATCAAGCCAAGTTTATTTTTATCTTCTATATCTCCATAGGTAATAACATCCGGCATGGTTCTAAGACCTTCAATCATATAATCTCTGAGAAGCTCTTCATGTTCCTCTATATTAGAAAAGCCAATCCTATTGAATTCGTAGATAGCTGCTACAAGTGCTATAACTCCAAGCACATTAGGAGTCCCCGCCTCATCTCTCTCAGGGGCATCTAACCAATAAATCTCGTCATCTGTAACAATATCAACTGTTCCTCCACCTTTTAAAAATGGTACCTTATTATTAAATTCATCTTTCTTACCAACTATTGCCCCACTTCCAAAGGGTGCATACATCTTATGTGCAGAAAACACCAAATAGTCTATATCATCGTCATCATTCACATAATTCATATCTACTTTTTTATGTGGCACCAATTGTGCACCATCGACTATTATTTGGGCACCATATTTATGAGCAATACTTGCTATTCTATGAATGTCATTTACATAACCAGTAACATTGGAGGCTCCTGTTACACTAACTAATTTTATACTTCCATTAGCTTTAACAAGTTTTTCTTCAAAATCCGCTACTTTAAGTTTACCACTATGATCCACTTCAACATATTCTACTGAACATCGCTCTCTCCAGGGTAAATCATTTGAATGATGTTCCATTCTTGTGGTTAAAACAATATCTTTCTTATCAGTTACCAAAGTATCAGCTAATACATTTATACCTTCGGTAGTATTTTTTACAAATATAACAGTATAGTCATCTCTATTGATGAGGTTAAAAAACTTCAGCACTTCATCTCTTGCTTCATTATAGAGCTCAGTACTTATTTTCGACTTATACCCCTTACCTCTTCCTATGGATCCATAAAGAGGTAAAAATTTATTTACGCAGTACAAAACTCTTTTTAATGGTGGTGTAGTAGCAGCATTATCAAAATTAATAGGAGTTATATTTCTTCCATTGGCTAATGGAACAGCTTGTTCTATACCTACAAACAATTCTCTAAAGTTCATTTCTCTTTTTCTCATCATAACAAACTCCCTCCAATATATACTATTCACACTTTAGCCTAATGTCCATAAAACTCCCTATATTCTTTCTGCTGATAAACTAATTATTTCAAAGAAATAAAATCATCAATTAAATACTATTGTTTATATTACTGTTTTAACTTAGGCTATGTTTAATAATATTTTTAAAAATTTCAACACAGTACTTTAACATAGCCTTAACTTCAAGGTCAGATATAATAAGCAACTTTAGTTTTATCATTACCCAATGTAAATTTATATGAAATTAATGAAATATTCGTATATATATCACATATACTTAATAAGAGTTTTATTTGGAGGTATTATTAAGTGAATAAACCAGTTTATGATGATTTAAACTTTGAACCTTTTAAAAGTGAGTATGAATCTTCCTTTCCTGATGCTCCAATACCACTTTACGAAAGTTCCAACATATTTACAGACAAATTTATTCCATTTTCAGATACACCGGCTCAATTTTCTGAAAATCTATACTTAGGCAATTTGAATAACAGATCAGCTCTAGGCGATACTTTTAATAAAGTGAAGCTTTCTTCTACTTATTGGTTCAACTCACTGTTCAATAACTCGACAGAAATAAACGGAGGCTATGTTCCTGTTCCGCTTCATCTATTCGAAGACTTAGATAAGGATTTTGATGATAAAATAGTGGGTGAAAAAATAAATCAAATATTAAATCAAATTGAGCTCAATAATGATTCAATAATCAAAAGTTTGGCTGCTTATAAGATCCCTGCACCAGTATATAGATTGATTATAAAAAAAGTAATCTATCTGTCCTTACAATACAATTCAAATGAATAGAATTAATGAAAAACTCACTGAAGCGATTTTTCTTCAGTGAGTTTTTTTGCGCATCTGCCTTTTCTGAACGTATGTGAAGAAATTCTGGCAGGCGACATAATTTTATTTTTTACTGTTAACCCTAAATAGCTACTCCAAAACCTTGACGCTACTAGGTTTACTAATAAAAAATTTTATTCTTTACTTAACAGTAAAAAACTCACTGAAGCGATTTTCTTCAGTGAGTTTTTTGCGCATCTGCCTTTTCTGAACGTATGTGAAGAAATTCTGGCAGGCCACATAATTTTTGTTTTTTATTCATATCTTAATGCATCTATAGGATCCAGCTTTGCTGCTTTTCTCGCTGGGTATATGCCGAAGAAAACACCTACACTTGTAGAGAATAGTATTACTAATAAAATATGCTTTAGAGATAATATAGGTGTCACATTTGCTAAGCTCCCTATGGCATAAGCACCAGCAATACCTATAATCATACCAATTACTCCACCTATAAGAGATATTATAACTGATTCAGTTAGAAACTGAATCAATATAGTGTTAGTTGTAGCTCCAATAGCTTTTCTTATACCTATTTCCCTAGTTCTCTCTGTAACTGAAACAAGCATTATATTCATTACCCCAATGCCACCAACTAGTAGAGATATAGCTGCAACAGCACCTATAAATGAAGTAAATATATCAATTACTCTATTGATTTGTTCAACCTGCTTCATCAACTTTTCTCCAGTATAAACATTTTTCCCTTTATTATTGTGCCGCGATTCTAAGATATTTATTGCCTCACTGGTTGCACTATCCACCTCATCCTTTGATTCTGCTAATATATATATGCCGTCAAAATCTCCACCAATATCATAAATCCACTGCGATGTAGTTATAGGTACTGATAAAAATACTGGTATTTGATCTTGAGCAAATCCAGCCATTAGTTCTGAAGACTTTGTTACCCCAATTATAGTAACCTTTTTAGGAGAACCACTTCTTCCTATTAAGAAAGATTCCCCTACTACATCTTTATATCCCCAAAAATATTCAGCTGAAATTTCATCAATCACCGCTACATTCTTACCATCTTCTAGTTCTTTCTCATTATAAAAACGGCCATATAAAAATTCGTAGTTTTGTATATAACTAAAATCCGTATTGCCACCATATACTACAGCTCTTTTACTTTTGTTATTTACTCTAGCTGTTCCTGATTTTTGTATTAAAGGTGATATATATTTGACATTATCACTCTTCTCTCTTATGGCCTTTATATCATTTAAATTAAAATAATCTGATTGTGCTATCTCTTGTCCGCTAACCTTAATTTCTACTGTTGAAGATCCTATTTTCTCCAGTTCACCAGTTATACTGGCTTTTCCTCCGCTCCCCAATGATAATATGGCAATTACTGAACTTATTCCTATTATTATACCTAGCATCGTTAAAAATGATCTTAGTTTATTAGATTTTATACTATCTAGGGACATTTTGAAGTTTTCTATAAAGTGCATATTAATCCCCCATACTGTTTTAGTTGTCTTTGATAACTATTCTATTTTTAACCTTTTCGTCTGCAATTATTAGACCATCTTTAACTTTTACCAATCTTTTTGTATAGGAGGCTATATCAGGCTCATGGGTTACCATTATTATAGTAGAACCTTCTTCATTTAAATCTTGAAATATCTTCATAACCTCCAAGCTAACTTGAGAATCTAGGTTGCCAGTTGGCTCATCTGCCATTATAAACGATGGAGCATTTACAATAGCTCTAGCAATAGCCACCCTTTGTTTTTGGCCACCGGATATCTCATTTGGACGATGCTTTATCCATTTTGTCAAAGAAACCTTTTCTAGAGCAGAAAGGGCTCTTTCTCTTCTATCCTTAGATGAAACTCCCCCATATATCATAGGTAACTCAACATTTTCGAGAATTGTCATCCTAGGTAGAAGATTAAAGTTTTGAAATACAAAGCCTATTTCTTTGTTTCTTACCCTAGCTAGCTCATTATCCCCCATATTTGAAACATCTTTATTGTTTAATCTATATTTACCTCTATCTAACCTATCTAAGCATCCAAGAATATTCATAAGCGTACTTTTTCCAGAACCTGATGGCCCCATTATAGATGTAAATTCTCCTTGCTGTATCTTAAGATTCACTCCTTTTAATGCTGTAAAGGATAAATCCCCTGTCTTATACGTCTTGTAAACATCTACTATCTCAATCATTAACTACTTCCTCCAGCATTAGTTTTAACAGTAACACCTTGTTTTACCATTGCACTTGGGTTTAATATAACTCTATCCCCTGTTTTTATTCCACTAACTATCTCAGCATTTATATCAGATTGTATACCAACTTCCACCTTATGCTCTGATACCTTTTTATCGTTACTTACTGTATATATTACGTATTTTGAGCCTTTTTCAGCTTTAATTGCTTCAGTAGGGACTACTATTACTCCAGTTCGCTCTGCAGTAAGTATATCTACATCAACATCAAACTCTGCTTTCAAATTCTCATCAGAATTTAAAAGTTCAATTTCTGCATCCATTGTCACATCGCTACTTGGAGCCGCTGAAATAGCACCCAGACCGCTGACACCTTTTTTACCAGAAGGGCTAATAAAAGATACTTTTCCATTATACTCTTTGCCATTACTTCTTATAGTGGCAGCTTGCTCCAGCTTTACTTTACTTGCATCAGACTTTCCTAAAGAAACCACTACCTTCAAGTTGTTAAGATCTGCAATCGTAATGGCCGGCGATGTAGGATTAGAAACACCCCCAATATTGGCATTAATTGAAGTGACAGTACCATCAAAATCAGCAGTTACGTTTCCAGCTAAGGTATTAAGCTTAGAGTTAGCTGAATCTAATGCTAACTTAGACAAAGATACTGCATTATCCATTTGCTTTATCTTCTCTTCTGAAATTGGCTGTATACTATTTCTTTGGCTCTCTAAAGATATTAATGCAGTTGATAGCTGCTTTATAAGCTCGGCATTTGAGCTATTTTCTGTTTGTGCAAGCTTTAGATCTTTTTCTCCAGCATCTGCTATATTGGCTTCTGAGATTTCTTCCTTAGAAAGCTTTCCCTTCCATCCACTAATTGTACTCTTTATACCTTCTATGGTTGAAATGGAAGAACTTGTACTATTCTTCAACTGTTGTATCTTGTTCTTAATATCCTTTATTTCGCTGTCTAAGTTTTTTATGGTGCCATTTATCTTTTTGCTTTGACTTAATAAATCTTCCCTTTGTAAAACAGTATTATTGTATTGAATTTGTGCTTGTTTTACAGCGTTTTGAAGATCTGAGTTATCATAAGATATAAGAACATCCCCCTTTTTAACTTTATCTCCTACTTTAAAATTAATACCTGTTACCTTCAATTGTGAACCATAATAATCTCTAATACTTTTTGCCTTTATAACTCCAGTGGTATTTAAATAAGATTTTATATTTCCCTTTCCTACTATTTCTGTTTTTACTGAAATAACATCATCTTTACTTCTGGTATAATATACGATTGCCCAGGTTATACCTATTAGAATTACCAAAATTATTGCTGCTATAATATTTCTTTTCTTATTCATATCACCCTTAATAGGTTCACTTCCTTTCCCTAACTTTTTTAATCTACATAATATTATTATCTATAATAGTAAAAATAATATTATTAATTTATCCATTTGTATAAAACTTGTATGAATAGTATAATTAATCGTGTTTGTATATAAAGATGTAACACTTCAATCCGACATTTATTTTCAAAACTCCTCTGGATTCTGAGATGAGAATTTGAAAATATAAACTTTAGTATGAAGCGGTATATCTAAAGATGTAATACTTAACTTATTCAAAGGAGTTTAATTAATGATAGTATTAAGTTGTAAAAACATAAAAAAAAGTTTTGGAATAGATGAAATTTTAAAAGACGTGACATTTAATATAAATGAAGGAGAAAAAGTTGGACTTATAGGAGCAAACGGGGAAGGCAAGTCCACCTTATTCCGCATACTTACAAGGGAAGTATACTATGATAGTGGAGAAGTTTTTATAGATAAAGGAAGTACTTTAGGTTATCTTTCTCAGCATCTTGATTTAGATTTTGAAAACACAATAATGGAAGAGATGCTTACTGTGTTTTCAGATCTTATTAACTTAGAAAAAAAGCTTCAAACTTTAGAAGAAAAGATGAATGAGCCTTATGATCCATCAAAACAAGATTATCACGACAAACTAATTAAAGATTATACCCAAGGTCAAGAACTGTACGAAAACAGAGGCGGCTATGTATTTAGAGGAGAAATATCCAGAGTATTAAAGGGGCTTGGCTTTGTAGAAGAGGATTTTGGTAAATCAATAAACGTTCTAAGTGGAGGACAAAAAACAAGAGTTGCACTTTGTAAGCTTCTTTTGATAAAACCTGAGCTATTGCTTTTAGATGAACCTACAAACCATTTAGATTTAGATGCTATTGAATGGTTGGAAGAGTACTTAAAAAGCTACAAAGGGACCGTTCTAGTCATCTCCCATGATAGATTCTTCCTAGATAGCATAACAACTCATACATATGAACTTATCAACGGTCATGTAAATTGCTATAATGCTCCATATACAAAGTATTTAGAGTTGAGAAAGAAAGATTACGAGACAAAGCTAAAAGCTTTTAATCTACAACAATCCGAAATTAAAAGGCAAGAAGAAATCATAGAAAGGTTCCGTTCTTTTAATAGAGAAAAAAGTATTAAGGCTGCTGAAAGCAGACAAAAAGCCTTAGATAAGATGGAAAGAGTTGATGCTCCTGACAGGGAAAAAATGGGCACAAGAATTTCTTTTCAATCCCAGATAAAAAGCGGTAATGATGTACTTCATGTAGAAAATCTCTCAAAAAGATATGGAGATAAGCTTTTATTTAAGGATGTGAATTTTGATTTAAGGAGAGGCGATAAGGTTGCTCTTATAGGAGAAAATGGTAGAGGCAAAACAACTATCTTCAAAATAATAATGAAAAATCTAGAAGCTGACAGTGGAATAACTTACTTAGGCAAGAATGTTTTCTTGGGATATTATGATCAAGAGCAATCCAATTTAGATCTAGAAAAAACAGTAATTGATGAAGTTTGGGATGAATTTCCTAAGATGACTACTACTGAAATAAGAACTGCTTTGGCATCCTTCTTATTTTATAATGAAGATGTATTTAAAAAGATTTCGAATTTAAGTGGTGGAGAACGTTGTAGGATAAACCTACTTAAATTGATGCTTTCTAAATCTAACTTTCTTTTGCTAGACGAACCTACCAACCATTTAGATATAATGTCTAGAGAGGCACTAGAAGATGCTATCATGGATTATGATGGTACCCTTGTTGTAATTTCTCATGATAGATACTTCTTAAATAAAGTTATAAACAAAATCTATGAATTAGAGCAAAGTGGTATAAAAGAATATTTAGGAAATTATAACTATTATACAGAGAAGAAGAAAAATCCAAATAGATACGATGATAATGAAGAAGATCAATCTGGAAAAACTAAAACTCAAATAAAAGAAGAACGTAAAAAGAAAAGAGAAGCTGAAAAATTAGAAAAAGAAAATAGCTTAAAGTTAAAAAACCTTGAAAAAAATATAGCTTTGCTGGAAGAAAAATTAGTTAAGCTTCAAGAAGATTTGTGCTTAGAAGAAGTATACTCCAATCCTACCGAAAGCGGAAAGGTAAATAAGGAAATACTTGATACCCAAACCCAAATAGATGCTTTATATGAAGAATGGGAAGAGCTAGAAGCAAATTCTTAATAGTTAAAAAGTAGATTAATACTGAAATCTAAAGTTCATTATTAATCTACTTTTTTATTTTAGACTTTCTTAAATTAACATGTTAAAATTAATACATACCCTTATTCTATTTTAATAAGAGGATTTAACAAACCTGCAAGTATATCAAAAATATAGTTAAAAAGGATTATTACTAAAGAAGTTACTATTGTACACCCTATCATTAAGGGATAGTCTCTAACTTTAAATGCAAAGGTAGAAAGTGTACCAAGCCCTGGGTAATTAAATATAGCTTCTATAAGAAACCCATAAAATAAAATTTTATTTATATTAACCCCCATTATAGTAAATAATTCAGTATAAATATTTTTCATGCCATGTCTAAATACTATAATACTTTCTCTAAGGCCCTTTGCTCTAGCTGTTGTTATAAAATCTTTGCTTAATACATCAATCATTATGGCTCTTGTATATTTAGTCATAAGAGGCAACATGTACAACAACATAACCACTATATTTATTCTTATTAAAAAATATTGATCATATGTATCATAAGAAATTCTTTTTACCCAGAATAAATAATATTCTATAATAGGATCCATAATAACAAATGGTACACTTATACCCAAAACACATCCTATTCTTACTATTACATCAAGCTTACTTCTGCCTTTCCACGCAGTTAGTGCTCCTAAAAAAATACTTATAATACTACTCAAAAAGAAAGATATTCCATATAAGAATAAACTTCTCGTAACAACAGGCAACAATACCTTTCCTATTGGTACATTATAAGCATAAGAATTTACAGAGAATAACTTTCCAGTCAAAATACTTTTTACCAAATTCATAATTTGCACTGATTTAGGCAGGTCAAGCCCTAGTTCCTGTCTCATATGAATCTTTAGTTCTCTCCCCATGAATCCTGAGGCATAATCTCCAGGCATATGTACAAATATGGTTGTAAGAAGTATTACAATTACAACTGCAGTTAAGATAACCTGTGCTGTCCTTTTGGCTATATATTTTTTCATATTATCTCCCCCAATAGGAAACATTATACCATATTTATCCTATTAAGGGGTATATTTAAATCTACTATCTTAACCCAGTAGATCCAAATCCGCCTTCTCCTCTATCTGAATCTGTAAGTTCTATTACTTCTTCTACGTTTACCTTCCATACAGGCTTTACTACTAATTGCGCAATTTTCATACCTTTTTCTACCTTAAAATCACCCTTACCGTGATTGATCATTATAACTCCAACCTCTCCCCTATAACCTTCATCTATTGTCCCTGGGGTATTTAAAAGAGTTATTGTATGCTTCAATGCCAATCCACTTCTTGGTCTTACCTGTGCTTCAGTATTTTTAGGTAATTCAATCTTTATTCCAGTTTTAACAAGTTTACACTCACCACTATGAAGAATCAATTCTTCTACAGAATACAAATCCAGGCCTGCATCCCCTTCATGAGCATAGTTTGGTAATATAGCGTCATCATTTATTTTCTTAACTTTTAATGTATAGTTTCCCATAGTATTATCCTCCATTTAAGTACATTTTATTTAATATGTTCTAATAGGTAAATTTCTTCATATTAAGAACTCTATTTATTATAGCAAAAAGAAATAAAATAGGTAAGGTACCAAAATAGCACCTTACCTATTTTATACTTTCAATATATATTAATAATCTAAGCTCAAATTAGTTCTAAATTGTCAACTGCTATTAGAAATAATATATATTTATATCAAGTTTGTAATAGCTTTGATGTACCACTTCATAATAAAGTTTATATCTTCAAACTCTCTTCTCAAAGGCGATACGAGCTTTGAAAATTGTTTTAGAATTGAAGTGTTACATCTTTACCTAAAACCAGAATCCGCAGCCACAGAATCCAAATAATAATAGTAGTATCCAGAAGCCTTCGCAGCCCCAACCATTATTCCAGCCACCGCCACAACAATTGCAATTATTATTACAGCAGTTACGACGGTCATTAAATTCTCTTAAAACACTTGGTCTTATTCTATTGATAACAGTTATATTATAGTCTCTATGAACTCTATCTATTGGCACTTGGTCACTTGGAAGATAAACTGGATCTCTGAAGATGCATTTATCCATAGGTTGAACTACTTTATATATTCCATCTCTTAGTCCATCAAATACAACTTTACCATGCTTGTTAGTAATCTTAAAGCAAGCAAATCTTAGATTATAGTCTTCAATTCTAAATAGGTATACCTTTACTCCACTTATTGGTTCCCCACAATCACTTCCAAGTTTAGAAGTTACCTCTATTCTGCCACCTCTTACTGCAGGATGATCATGATGATGGTCACAATCATCATGGTGATCATGATGGTGATCACATCCGTCATGATGGTCATGATGATGATCGCAGTCGTCATGGTGATCGTGATGATCGCAATCATCGTGGTGATCGTTGTTATTGTTACTGCATCCGTCGTGATGTTTTTCTTCTCTTATAGTTTGTTCACTAAATTCTAGATCAAAATCGCCTTGAATGTCAACTTCTTCACTAGTATTATATTTACTTCCCATTTCGTGATTTCCATTTAGCCAATCTAAAGTATCATTATTATATAAGTCATCAGAGAACTTCATACCCATAGTGGTATCCCTCCTTTTCATCCTTCTTCTACATATTATGTAAGAGATACCAGTTATGTGATTGCCTTCGACAATAAAGCTAGTGTAAAATTATAATTCTTTTCTTTTATAAAGCCTTCGATTATAGCAATAAATATTATATTCTTCTATAATACTTGTGGTGAATCATGGAAATATATATTTTTTGCATCTACCTTCCCAAATTCATATTAAAAAAATCTGACAAGCTAATATGATTTTTTTTTACTATTCAGCCTAAATAACTACTCTCAATCTTTGATATTATTAGATTTAGCTAATAAAAAACTTTATAATTTTCTAGACAGTAAAAAAGGTAAGCATTTTTTATTAATGCTTACCTTTTAATCGCTATGTATAGGGGTACTTACAAAAACTTAATTTATACTTGTTCGAAATCGCGGGTTCTGAGGCTTTTATGGCACGTATAAATTAATAGTTGAAGTTGAAACCCTACAGCTAATTATTTGATTTTTAGTATCTTAAAAGACATAGGCTCTAATACTATCTTATTATCTATAGCCTCTTCTCTTCCATCATAAAGATTGCTAAAGCTTCCTTGAAGTCCTAGTGAGTATTCATAAGCTTCAGTACCGTTGTTAATCAACACTAACACTTCTTCACCCTCATACTTTCTAGTAAAACCTAAAGCCATTCCATCCTTACATACATTTGTATAGTCTCCGTAAACAAGAGCCTTAGATTGACTTCTAACTTCAGCTAGATTTTTGTAATGGTTAAGCATATCAAAATCTTGTTCCTTCTCATCCCATATCATACATCTTCTACAGTCTGGATCAGTTTTACCTTCCATACCAACTTCATCACCATAGTAGATATAAGGTATTCCAACATATGTATATTGAAGAGCTATAGCAAGCTTCATCTTATCCTTGTCTCCATCACATTCAGTTAGAAATCTAGCAGTATCATGACTGTCTATAAGATTTAGAAGCTGTCTATTAACTGAATTCATATATAAAGCTCTGCTTTCCGCTAATATATGATCAAGTTCATCAGCGTCAATTGCTTTTCTAGCAAAGAAATCTAAGCAGCATTCTCTAAAAGGATAGTTCATAATGGAATCCAACTGATCTCCTTTTAAGAAAGAATTTGATTCATGCATTATCTCCCCTATTATAAACGCATCATCCTTTGATTCTTTAACAGCCTTCTTAAAATCTCTCCAGAAAGCATGATCTACTTCATCACAAACATCAAGTCTCCAACCATCAATACCAATCTCTTCAATCCAATACTTAGATACCTTTAGTAGATAGTTCTTAACTTCATGATTGCCAGTATTTAACTTTGGCATTCTAGAAACCTTGTTTGCAAAGGTTACATAGTTGACTTCCTTAGTATCAACAGGATAAGAATCAACAAAGTACCAATCCTTATATCTTGACTTTTCACCTTTTTCAATTAAATCTTCAAATGCAAAGAAATCACTTCCTGAATGATTAAATACTGCATCTAAGACAACTTTTATATCATTATCATGACATTTCTTAACTAGCTCTCTTAATTTTTCATTATCTCCGAATTGAGGATCAACTTCATAGTAGTTTGTAGTATCATATTTATGGTTAGATCTAGACATGAATATAGGAGTCATATAAAGTATACTTACTCCTAATTTACTTAGGTAATCAACTTTATCTATTATACCTTGCAGATCTCCTCCAAACATAGTTTCAGTAGTTACTTTATCTCCCCAAGGTTTTATTCCCTTTGGATCATTGTTTTTATCTCCGTTATTGAACCTATCAGGGAATATTTGATAAACTACCCCTTCCTGTGCCCATTTAACTTCGTTATACAAATCAGCCTTACAAAGGAATGGAAACTGGAATGTATTTGCAATATCTGGCTTCTTATTTAATATCCCTCTTTCATTCATATAAGAAATATTGCCTTCAAGGTCTGTTATTTCAAAGAAATATCTAAATCTCTTTTCATCTACCTCTACAATAGTTTCATAGTAATCAAATAAATCTGAAGTGTTGACCTTATTCAAAGAAGAAGTTTGAAATTCTCCTTCCCAATTATATCTATCCTTATAATAAACCACTACTGAACTTAAATCATCCTTTGCTGATCTAAGTTTTAAACATAGACTCTTTTCACCTACTCCATAAGCATAGGGTGCCTCTGTAATATGATGTATTGCCTGTTTATTCATCTGTATCACCTCTTAATCAAAATATATGTGGATGCTCTTCACTTCAGCATAAAATACTAGTAACAATGAAGTGTTCACCCTTAGTATTTTTATTATTATATATGTTACTACTTAATTAGAAAATAAATTATATTTTTCTTTACAGTAAGATATCTACTTCAATTCTAAGTAGAATGGACAAACTTTATTTTCTAATATATATGTACATTTTACTATATATAGATTTACAAGCTCAAAGTTCTCATTAAATTTCAAAACTTTCTTACTTTTACATAAGAAAGTTTTGAAATCTTAACTATTAGATTATTATATAAATACTTATCAAGGGGTTGCTTGCTAAGTTATTATTAACCTTTTACTGATCCTGCAACAAGTCCTTTAGCTATAAATTTCTGTGAAGCAGTAAATACTATAACTATTGGAAGTGATGCCATTACAGATGCTGCAGAGAATTGAGTCCAGTTAGCAGAGAACTGATTCCTTATGAATGATCTAAGTCCTGTTGCTATAGTCTGGTTACCAGCATCCTTCATAAGTGCTGAAGTAAACATAAATTCTGAATATGTTCCTATAAAGGAAAATAAGAAGATAACTACTAGCATAGATTTTGTTAAAGGCAATATTATCTTTACAAACATTTGCCAAGTTGTAGCACCATCCACAAAAGCAGCTTCATCTAAATCCTTTGGAATACCGTCTATAAATCCTTTAAGCAACCAAATGTTATAAGCAGATCCGCCTGCAAGAAGAAGCACTAATGTCCAAAGTCTGTCCATAAATCCTAAATTCATTGCTATTCCTAGTATAGCAGGTAAAGCCATTGTTGCTGGGAAGAATTGAAGTATAAGCAATGTCATCAATCCATTTTTTCTACCTTTGAATCTTAATCTAGCAAAAGCAAAGGCTGCTGGTACTGTCATAGCTAATTGAATTATAGCAACAGAAAAACATAATAATAAAGAGTTTTTCATCCATATTAAGAAATCTGTTTCATTAATTACTTTAGCATAGTTCTTAAGTGTCCACACTTTAGGGAAGAAGGTAGTTTGTACAAATGCATCGCCTGTAGCCATTGATGAAGAAATAATGGCTATTATAGGTATCATAGTAACTATTACTACTACCCACATGAATACTCTAGAAATCCATAAGTTTCTAAGTTCAGAAGGTCTTAACTTTTTCTTGTATTTCAAATTACTCTTAACATTACTTTGGTTAACTGATAGCATACTAATCAACCTCCTTAAATTGTCCAGACATTTTCATTTGTGTTCCTGAAATTATTGCGATTATTACAAATATTATTATTGATAAAGCTGATCCTATATCATATCTTCCAAATTGAGTTGCTAATTTATATGTTGTTGAACTAAGTATGTCTGTATATCCTGCAAACTGAGTATCAAGTCTTGCAGGTAAACCTTCAGTAAGTAAGAATGCTGATCCAAAGTTGTTAAAGTTAAATGCAAAGCTTGAAATTAATAAAGGATATGCTGTTCTTGCAAGTTCTGGTAAAGTTATCTTTACAAATTGAGTGAACTTGCTAGCTCCATCAACTTCAGCAGCTTCATATTGATCTTCTGATATTGCTGATATAGTTCCTATACAGATATTCATCATATAAGGGAATCCTAACCATATGTTAACTATTATTACTGCAACTCTTGCCCACCAAGGATTAGTAAGCCATTGCACTGGTGCACTTAGTATGTGAAGATTAATTAGTACTCTGTTTATTGCACCATAATCTGTATTTAATAAGCCTTGCCATGATAGTATAGCAACAGTTACTGGTAATGCCCATGGTATAACCAAAAAGCTTTTATATACGAACGCTTCTTTCATATGCTTATTAGATAGCACAAGCGCTATTATCAATCCTACAAAAAAGCAACCTGCTGTTGATATTAATGCAAAAGAGAATGTCCATCCGAAAACCGGTAAGAAAACTTGTTTAAAAGGCCCTGTTAAAACATCAATAAAATTTTGAATACCTATGAAATGATAATTACTTTGTGTGTACATGGTGAAATCAGTTAAAGAGATGTATACTGTATATACTATTGGTAAAAATGTTAATGCAAATATAGAAATAAGTGCTGGTAATAAATATGGAATAGCTTTAGCTCCGTCTTTTTTGGTTTTAATAACTCTTTCCACAACTAACCCCCCTAGTTATTTTTTTAAAAAAGGGGGATTTCTCCCCCTACTATATTTTATTACAAACTATTTTTGTTGAGCAATACCTTGTTTGATTTGTTCAACTGTAGTATCAGCTGCTTTCTTAGCATCTTCTTTACCAGCAGTTAAAAGTTGTAGATTATTTCCACCAGGTGTCCACATAGCTTGAACTTCAGGTATGTTAGGCATTGGTTCTGCAACCTTTGCTTGTTCAGCAAACTGTACAGCTTCTTTACTAGCTTTGAATGTATCACTGTTTAATGCATCATTTAAAACTGGTATTCTGTTTCCTTTTTCAAATAATGGCATTGCTGTCTTGTCTGCTAAGTACTTCATTAAATCCCATGCTGTATCTTGATTCTTAGATTTTGAACTTACGAAAGCTGTTTGAACACCCATGAATGATGGTGTTGCTTTTCCATTAATTTGTGGTAGTGGAGCTACTGCAAATGGAACCTTAGCAGTCTTAAATCCATCAACATCCCATGGTCCTGAAATGTAGAAACCTATCTTCCCAGCTTGGAAGTCTCCCTTAGCTGCATCTCCCTTTATGTCTGCATTCATAAATTTATTCTTAACTACTAAATCTTGAATGAATTGATATCCCTTTATAGCACCTTCATTGTTTAAGCCTATATCTTTTGCATCTAGTGAACCATTGTTGTTTTTAAATACATAGCCACCGTTTCCAGCTAAGAATGCATATGCATAGTAGAAATTGTTAACATCATACTTGAATCCTACTGTCTTAGCTTGTTCTACTAGTTCATCCATTGTTTTTGGTACTGTTTTTACCTTATCAGTATTGTAGAATAAAGCATAAGTTTCCATTGAAAGAGGAACTGCATACTTCTTACCTTTTATAGTAACTGCATCAATTACTGACTTAGAAGCATATTTGCTTTCATCTATTACTCCATCTTTAACTTCTGCAAGTAAGCCTGCTTTTTGGAATGTTCCAAGGTTATCTTGTGCTAAACCAAACATTATATCTGGTCCCTTAGAGCTTTGAGCTGCTTGGATATAACCTTGCATATCACCTTTATCTTCTACAACCTTAACTTTATTATTAGTTTGCTTTGCCCATTCTTGAGCTATCTTGTCCACTTCTTTTACTTCTACTGTAGTTAAGTGTGACCAAACAACTATTTCTTTTCCACTCTTAGATCCTCCATTTGATGCTGAAGAATCATCCTTCTTGCTGCATCCTATAAATGCACTTGAAATTACTAGAGCTGACATCACTGTTGCTAAAACCTTAACACGTTTACTCATATTGTACCCCCCATAATCAATTAATTTATTTTGTTTAATTATTCATAATTTTTGCAAACACCGTGCAATCGCTTGCATTAATGTTTGTGATCTACTGTAATTTCATTATAAGATGTGATGAATACGTTGTCAACATTTTTTAGACTTATTTTTTTTTTTTTTAATCGTATTCATGGAAATTTTTAATTTATCATGGTTTATTTAACTTTTTCTCTATAATACTATTGTTTGTATTTTTTAAGTAATTTATTCTTTCTTTTTTATTCTCTCACTTACATCATAGTATAATGTTTTAATCATACTTGTGTCCAAGTTCATCATAGATGATAATAACTTTAAAAAGCAAAAAACTTATTTTTCTTGAGCAATATTATTATTATTAATATATTACAGGTATTATGCCACTTTTTACGGTTTATTATATAATGTATATCCTATTAATTCATCCTGGTCCCTTAAGTTACAAACTATTCTAATCTCATGAAATCGCTAAGTTTAGCTAATATTTTTTGCGTAAGCATTGGATAACTTACCACTTGATTTCAAAGCTGTACTTTAACAGAGCCTATCTTTAATATAAATTCCTAAAGAATAAAAAAATCTAGCATTATAAAACTGCTAGATCTTAATGTAGTGTAGAATTAAATTTCTTCATAATCTACATCCACTACTTTTTTTTCATTATTTGAATTTTGCCTATTTATATTCTCTTTAGGTGTTGCAATATTTTCCTTATTACTAGGGGTGGATTTTGAGAACATTATATTACGCTTAATACTTCTATATATCCATATACCTATCCCTATCACTAATATCACCGGCAATAAAAAGCGAATAAACAATACAGCTCCTATTACTATTACTAAAACTATAAAAACCTTTGAAAAATCACTCATATTTAATTGATACCTCTCTCCCATAAGTAAATATTAATCAGGATGTCAATGCTGATTTGTTGCTATCTTTTTAAATACTTATATTCATTCTAAATTAGCTTAACGATATACAACTTCATCATAAAAGTATTTTAAAAATAGTTTTCTTATTGAACTTGGACATCATTATAGGGTTTCAATTGCAACTATTAAGTTTTTGTAATGGAACACTATAATTAAGTTAATTTAATTATATCATCTCAACAGAAAAAGTATATTAACAAACTGTTAACTTTATTTTAGAATACCACTTAAAGAGGTAAATACTACCTTTTAATAAAGTGTTCTTTCGTCATGGTTTATATTACCTATTATTTAAGTCAATATTTTTTTGCTTAATAGAAATAATAAAAAAGTGATAAATTTTAAAACAATAACAAAATATTTAGAAGGTGATTTTATGAAGCGTATTAGTAAGTTTTTCATTTTTATACTTATTTTTATCATGTTAACTGATTTAAGCAGCGTTAAAGCACTAGCTACTGAAGAAGCAAGTCAAGAACCTAAGGTAGTATACCTTACATTTGATGACGGTCCTAGCGGAAAGTTGAATAATAAGGTATTAGATATACTTAAAGAAAAGAATGTTCACGCCACCTTTTTTCTGATAGGAAATATGATAAAAGGTCAAGAAGCCTTAGTTAAAAGAATGGTAGATGAAGGTAATTCGGTGGGGCTTCATACTTATAGTCATGAGAAAGATAAAATCTACAGAAACAATACTAGTTTTGTTGATGAGATGCGTTTAACCCAGCAAATAATCTATGATACTACAGGGGTAAAAACAAATATTTTAAGATTTCCTTTTGGCTGTAATAACAATATTTATAAACTTACTACCTCTATGGTAACCGCTCTTCATGATAATAACTTCAAAATATATGATTGGAATGTAGATACAACTGATGGTATGAACCCTAAACTAGCGCCCTATAAGATTTTATCTAAAGCAAAAAGTGATAAAAATCCAGCAGTTGTACTAATGCATTGTGGCTATTTAAACAAAAATACTGCTATAGCTCTTCCAGAGATAATAGACTACTATAAAAGTAAAGGCTATGAATTCAAGGTAATAACCGAAGATACACCAGAAGTATATAAACTAAGAAAGAACAGATAGTTATCCTATAGTTATAAAGATTCGTGGATTTACGTAAGTCTACGAATTTTTATTTTTGGCATTGTTAAAGCCTCATGATAAAATTATGTGTTTAGTAAATCGAAACTTTAACTTACCTTATTTAGGTAATTAATGTATCCTAAGTAACCTTTCCTTAATTTTGAATATTATATAAGGATAATAATTATAGATGGTAATATTATGTATTATAACAATATAGCAGCGATCTCATATGCATGCACTCACGCTTTAGCCCCAAATAATAAATATGTGTATATGAAACCTTTCGGTAAAATAGGAGGAGACTGTGCCAGTTTTTTATCTCAATGTCTTATAGCTGGTGGTGCAAAAATGAAATATGATAACCTTCCATGGTTCTATGAACCAGTATCATATTCTCCTTACTATAAGTGTTCGTTAAATTGGTCAGTAGCAAGCTCTTTGTACTCATTTTTAATAAGTAATGCTTCCAAGAAAAATCTAGGCCCAAAAGGACGACTTTTAAATGGAATCGAAGAACTTACTCTAGGGGATTTAATTTTTTTTGAGAATTCTAACAAGAAAGTTTTCCACGGCTCAATAGTTACCTCTTTTGATAAAGATGGAACACCTTTAATATCTCAACATACTTATGATGAGTTAAACTCTCATATAAAAAGTCAATATTTTAAAGATACCATCTACTATGTAAGAATCTTTATATAAAATTCAGGCTATGTTTAATAATATTGTTGAAATTAAGTGGTTATGAAGGAGATGCTCTATGAGCGAGCTACTAGAATTAAATGATTTTTTCAGATGGAATGGCTTTAAAAATCACTAATACGTCCTTCATTAGTGATTTTTTGCGCATCTGCCTTTTCTGAACGTATGTGAAGAAATTCTGGCAGGCGACATAATTTTTTACTCTTTACTCTTTTTAATCAAGACATTTTATATTATTTTCATTTAAATCAAAATATAAGAATTTTATAAAAGTTATGATCATTAAAGAGTAAAACTGTATGTTCGAACGTAGTGAGTTTACAGTTTTAGCCATGGAATATGACAAAATCATATTAATTCTTTGTGCAAGCTCATCTAAGCATCGGATGACTGAACACTTAATTTCAACACGGTACATTAACAGAGCCAAAATATAAAACATAAGTTTATAAATATTGAAAAACTCACTAATGAAATTAGCATTAGTGAGTTTTTCCTTTTCGACTCTTCTAGTAATCGAAAAAATATAGCTTATCCACTTTTCATTGCTTTAATGTATCTTGTTGACCAGTTATAGCCACAACAATTGCTGATGCTATTTTGTCAGGATTATAGTTATCCATATCCTCTCTAGAATCAATAAAACAGCATTCAATCAAAACAGAAGGCATTTTTGTATACTCTGTTACATATATATTACTATACTTTACTCCTCGATTAACAAAACCGAGCTTTGAGATCTCTGCACAAATCTGGTAGGCAAACTTTTCCGATCTTCCTCCTAGTTTGCTTACCCAACATTCTACCCCTCTTCCACCTCCTTCATTAAAATGAATAGAAAGATGCAGTGATGAATTACTCCCATTTGCAAGTTTAACCCTATATCCCTTTGAAGCTCCAGCAGAATTAAAGGTTTTATCCCACGGCGTACAGTCTACGGTTTCATATCCCATTGCCTCAAGCTTATTAATTACAAGCTTCCATACAGCCTTAGTACAACTACCTTCACTTCTTATCCCTTTGGCTCCTATATCAGGATAACAGTTATGTCCAGCATCTCCACTTATAGTAGATCCTTTTGCAATCCGCATTCTATCACCACCTAAAATAATAGTCCTATATATTCATACTATGCTTGTTTGTTATAAAGGTAACTATTATTCATTAAAAATCATTTGTGCCTACATAAAAGGAAAAGCTACTAGTCCTTCATTTAGAACTAATAGCTTTATATCTATATATACATCTTTTCTAATCTTTCTAGCATATTTATATACTTATCTTGAATACCTTGACTTTTAGCCTCAACTTCAAACTGTTCACATTTTTCATCTATATCAACTTTAGAATCATTAGATAAATTATTTTTTGCAAACTTATATACAATTTTATCTTCTTTATCAATATGTCTATCTAACAAGTTTGTATAAGCTATAGCATTAGCTATAACATCAAGTTTTGCTTCCTCATTACCATCTTGTACTTTCTTTATTACTTCCACTAAGCTGTTGATGAAAAATCTTCCCTCATCATGTTCAACAAGCATCCCATATTGAATTGTTTTCTTAATTGCTTCGTTTAATTCTTCTTGCATTCTATTGAAAAGCAATTGTTCTTCCTTACCATGATGATGCTTATCTGCATAATTCCTTATGAAATCTATCATTGAATACAAATCATCATAAGAAACATCTTTTCCTTTTAAAAGTTCAAAACAAAAATTTCTAACAACCCTTAGCATTCTTTTTATATTCTTATGTTCTTCCATCATTAATTCAATCGAATTCATAATCTCACATCCTAGCCTACTAGTTTAATTATTTTTGTTCCATTATCATTTATTCTATACTCATAACTACTATTTAATTCAGAAACAAATTCTTTTATCCAGTTATCTCTTAATCTATAGAATAACCCAACATCTCCATTTTCTCTATCCCAATATTCATGGTGTATACATTGAGTTGCTACCCATTCAATTCTCTCTTCTGTATTAGCTGTTATCTCATTTACTCTGTCACAAGGCATACCTTCTAATATATAATCGTTCATAGCTGTGTAAAGCTCTGAAGGTAAGTTAGGTGTTCCTTTGTCATTCTTATATTCCTTAGCAGCAATCTTACCTTGTTCTTTGAAAACTTCTAGCATATCATTTATTAGCATGCTATCCTTTTCTAGTAATCTAGTAACCCAAGCTGCCTGTCTTGCCTCTGCTGCACTTATCTTGCCTTGAAGCCATCCGTGTATATTGTTTGTATCGATCATATCTTCTAAAGGTCTATCTTCTGTTGGCGCTCCGTATTTTGAATAAATCTCATCTCTTAAGGTACTAACATCTATTCCTTTATTCTCAGCAGCCTTAACGATACTTTCTTCTAAACCTTCAAACCACTCTATTTTATTAAATAACCAATAATGAATTTTTCCTAAAAACATGCTCATCTTAAAATCACCTCGTATAATTTTGTATAAAATATTATATTTATAATTCAAATATTGCTGTATAGTTCTCAACTTCAACTACTAATTTATGCATGCCCTATAATTCCAAGAGAACATGTATAAATTAAGTTTTCATAAAAGATACTATATATTTTATCGACCTCAAATATAATAATTATTCTTTACATTTCTATCGTATTTATTTAACAATCTTATTTTATAATAAAAATTATAAAATTTCGGTAACTAAAGTTACATATTATTTTTGTTTTAATTTTGTAATTTATTTTTATTTATTTGTAAATAAAATCGAATGCTCTGCGATTATAATTATTATTGGAAAAAATGTCATACATTGTTTGTATGTCTCATCAATGGAGGTCAGATAATTGAATTTATTTAAAAAACTTTATAAAAAAAAGAATATGAGGCTTTTACCTCTAATCATCATCATTATACTTTCTACATCACTAATTTACCTATGTTACAAAAGAACTAGCTATAAGAATAAGGTTGAGCCCCTATCTTTAGAAACATCAGAAAAGACAAACATTAAAGCTTCTGATAGAGTATCGGATCAACATGATGATAATAAATCTCATGCTAAAGAAGATGTAAAGGATGAAAAAGCCCCTGTAACTAACGTTGCTGTTCCGCCTGCTTCTGCTCCCCCTGCTCATACTGATACATCAAACAATAAATTTGATGCATCTATGATACATGATTATTTGGTGAAAAACAAGAAAAAATCCGACGGTAAAAAAGTTGCTTTCTTAACCTTTGATGATGGTCCTTCTACTACTGTAACACCTAGAATACTAAAGATACTTAACGATAATGGTATAAAAGCCACATTTTTCATCGTAGGAAAGCAGCTAGATCTATATCCTGACTCAAGAAAAATTCTTATAGATACTTATACTCAAGGAAATTCTATAGGAAATCATACCTATGATCACGACCCTATTAAATTGTATCCTAAAACAAATGTTGATGCAAAATACTTTATGGAAGATATAAAAAAGAACGAAGAAGTCCTCAAGTCAGTACTAGGAGATCATTTTCACACAAAAGTAATAAGATTCCCAGGAGGACATAAAACCTGGCATAAAACAGCAGAAGTAGATAAAATGTTAAGTAAGGAAGGTTACTTTTTTATAGATTGGAATGATATGACAAGTGATGCAGAAGGTAGTCCAAAATCAAGAACTGAACTTTTTAATAGATATAAACAAACTTTTGGTGGTCAAGATAAGGTAG
Source organism: Clostridium manihotivorum (assembly GCF_004015185.1). Taxonomy (GTDB): domain Bacteria; phylum Bacillota; class Clostridia; order Clostridiales; family Clostridiaceae; genus Clostridium_AR; species Clostridium_AR manihotivorum. The sequence goes on from NZ_CP025746.1 coordinate 5,041,119, forward strand.
TTATACTTATGCATGATTCTTTCGGAAAGGATACAACTGCAGATGCCTTGCCTGATATAATAGATGATTTAAAGAATAAAGGGTATGAGTTTGGCACATTAGTTTAGCCACTCATACTTTTTTTGTGAGTATTAATAATATTATAATTAAATCCAAATTATAATTTGTCATAATATACAATTTTACTTTTTAAATACACTTTCCTGAAAAAAAGCATTTAAATTTGTTCATTCTATGATATATTTTACTTAAGGGTAATTCTATTAAAAAGGAGGATTTTTATATGTTAGTGAAATGTTCAAATAATACACTATGCAGTACCTTAACTCTTGGCAAAGAATATCTAGTTATTGATGAAGGTGACAGATATTACGTTATTTTAGACGATACTCAAAACGAAATTACTACAAAAAAAGATAGATTCACTGTGGTTGAAGATAGCGATCTTGCAAAAAAAGCTAAAGCAACTATTACAGAATTGAACTATCAACTAAGTAATGATTTTGCTGATATTAGAGACTTCAAAATTAGAAAAAACAGCAAGGGTGAAATTAAAGAAATTATAGTAAAATTTAAATATGAATAATTTTTATTCATATCTAAATTTTTTTATTTAGATTTAAGTTAAACCTTTACATAACTTTTTAGATTATGTATTAGAAGAATAAAAAATCGCTAAAGCAAATTACTTTAGCGATTTTTTCTTGCATATGTGCATTTTCTTAAGGTAATAAAATATTTTCTACATTGTATCAGCTTTATTATACATTTTATAGGTACTCGCAACTACTTTATATACTATCAAACCTACAATCAAGTTTAATACCATTGCAGGAACTACCGCTGCCATAAATAAGCTAGTAAATGCTCCTGGTAGTCCTACAATAAGTGCTGCAGACTCTAAAAATACCAATCCACTTATAAGTGTTCCTATAGGAAGAACTATTGCCATAGTAATATTATCTTTTAACTTACCTTTTAAGACCTTCAAAATCACAAATACTATATTGGCAGTAACTATCTTATCTATCATGTTAGGTACTTGTCCGCCTGGAAACTTTGTTGTCATTGCTGTAAATATCCCTATAATTATCCCTGCTATGAAAGCAGTTTTATAATCATCGTTTATCATAAGAACTATAAATAACATTGTAAGCGCAAAATCTGGCTGTATAGGTAGTCCTAAAGCCGGTGTAATCTGATGTAGCAAAGCTCCAATTGCTAGTAGTATTGCATTTATTATCATTTTTCTTGTTTTCATCACGAAAACCTCCTTGATTAATTAATATTTTTTTATAATTTTGAATATTCAGTACATTAAATTTATAACTTCACTTCATCAGAATCACCTCCTTAATATATTAAGATTGTTCTTGTACATTTTTGTATTATAGAGTTCTTAACTCAACCATTAATTTATACATGCCCTCATAGAACCCTGGATTTTCGAACAAATATAAAATAAGTTTCTGTACAATTTAACAAATTTAAAGACCCCTTTTCTAAATGCTATTTAATGGTTTCACCTTAAATTTAAAAATAAAAAAACTCCATCCTAAAAATAGGACGGAGTATATATCCGCGGTGCCACCTAAGTTACCAATAAAGGTCTCTCATTCAATCAGGTACAATCATACCTTCTCTGCTATAACGTGCAGAACACGACATCAACTACTTTCAAAAGATTTCGTATAGTTCCTCCAAGGCCCATTCACTGGATATCCATGTACTGCTTCTCATCAACGCAGCTTTCTGTAACACTTTTATTCCCGTTACTATCCCTTATCAAAGGATTCATTATTTATTTTCATGATATCATTAATTAAATCTACTGTCAACATTTAGATTCAAATATATTTAATAAATAGCTTGTACAGATTTAAGCTGTTTTTTTATAGGACGTAAGATAATTATGACGAAAATAGTTGTTAATATAATTCCTTTAAATATACTGCTTATGCTTATACTCCACCAAACTCCATCAAGCCCTAGTAGATTAGGTCTTGATAGAAGTATAGCCATAGGTATTCTCGCCCCTGTCAATATTATACTAGTTATCGAAGGATAAATAGTTTTTCCTAGGCCATTAAAAGCCCCACTAGTTGTTATCTCTAGGCATTGAAATAACTGTGAATATCCAAGTATTTTCAAATACATACTACCAAGTTCTATGGCCTGTGTTTCAGGTATAAATACACCAAATATGGCTTTACCTCCGAATACCAATAGAACAGTAGCAAATACTCCTACAGCTGAAGCAAGAAACATTGTCGCAAAGTAACCTTTTATTATTCTATCATATTTCTTAGCTCCAAAGTTTTGTCCAACAAAAGCACTTAGAGCTGTGGATAAACCTCCAGCAGTCATCCAAGATATAGCTTCAATTTGTGCACCTACCTTTTGCACAGCAATGGCAGTAGATCCATATACAGCTATAATTCTAGCTATGAACATAGCAAATATTGAAAATAATCCGTTTTGCATAGCTACTGGCAAACCCAATTTTACTATCTTCTTTATAGATACAATATCAAGCTTTTCAAATACCTTTATCTTAAAGAAAGCTTCTCTTTTATTTTTTAGTGCGTATAAGAAAAGTAAGGTTACAACCATTTGTGCCGTTGCAGTTGAAATAGCAGCACCGGTTACTCCCATTTCAGGTACGGGACCTATACCAAATATAAGAATAGGATCTAACACCATATTATATATCAACCCTATAGTGTTTATTAAAAACGGTATTTTACTTTCTCCAGAGGCATTAAATATACCTGTAAGTATTGGATTAATAAATGTAAAAACCATAGCTAATGCTGATATTACCAAAAATATATTTGCCTCTTTTATTACCTCAGCATCTCCAAGCTTAAAGAACTCTATTAATGGCTTTCTAAGCAAGATAAGCCCTAAACCATATATAATTGCTATGATTAAATTTAATCTTATACTGTTGTTTATGAATTTTTTCGCTTCATTTCCTTCCTGTTTCCCTAAAGCCTGAGCTACTCCTACTTCTGCTCCTGTCTTTGATATAAGCACCAAAGAATTTCCAAACCAACTAAAGAAACCTGCAGTTCCAACGGCTGCCACAGCCTTGCTTCCGTAGTTACCAAGCCAAAGCATATCAGTCATATTGTAAGCCATCTGTATAAAAGAAGTTCCCATTATAGGTATAGAAAGCTTAATAAGAGTTTTTAGTATACTACCTTCTGTAAGTGTAATTCTTTCTTTCATTGATTATCCCCCTGGTTTATTAATCCCATTCTAGTTTATCTGACTTTTCTTTTACTGTAAAAAATCCGCTAAAGCGAAATTTTTTAGTGGATTTTTTGCGCATCTGCCTTTCCGAATGCATATTAGAAAAATCTGGCAGGCGAATAGGATTTTTTTACTGTTTACCCTAAACAGTAAAAAAGTTTAGGATAATTTCCTAAACTTTATGCTACAATATATCTTTCTTCCATAAGCTTAACTATCTTTTCATAACTTTCAGGTTTACTATAGTAATACCCCTGAACAAAATCGCAGAATATGCTCTTTAGATAGTCCACTTGATCTTTATATTCCACACCTTCAGCTACTACCTTAATTCCAAGCTTGTGCGACAATTGTATTATGTTCTCAACTATGTATTGACTCTTTTGATTATCTCCAAGTTCTGAAACGAAAGACCTGTCGATCTTTAACACATCAATTGGCAGCTTAGTTAGATAATTAAGCGAGGAGTATCCTGTTCCAAAATCGTCTAACGCTATGCTAAAGCCTAGTCCTCTTAAAAAAGCTAGTATCTTTATATTTCTATCAAAAGATTTCATAAGTAAACTTTCAGTAATCTCTATTTCTATGTATTTAGGGTCTATATTATATTTTTCTGTCAGTTTTCTAAAAGATTCAATTATGTTATCATCTCTAAGTTGAATTTCTGATAAATTTAGAGCTAACTTAAAGTCGTCATGTCCCTTTTCCAACAAGTCCTTACACTTTTTGCATACTTCTTCTATTACGAAGGAACCTATTGGTATTATAAGCCTTGTGTTTTCTGCTACAGGTATAAACTCTGCTGGACTTACCATTCCAAGATCTCTGCTATTCCATCTAATAAGTGCCTCAAAACCCATAATTTTCGCATCATCAAGGACCACTTTTGGTTGAAACTGAACATATAATTCTCTATTTTCTAAAGCATTTCTCAATCCCTTTTCCAAAGTATAGAATCTATTTTGCTCACGGGATATCTGATCATCAAAGAATTGGTAACTATTCTTTCCATTTCCTTTAGCTTTATACATAGCTACATCAGCATTTCTCAATAAAGATTTATAGTCAGACGCATCATCAGGAAAAATAGTTATTCCTATGCTTGCTGTAGTGAATATCATTTGGTCCATCAACTTTTTAGTATTATTAAAAACAGTAATTATTTGCTTAGCTGTTCTTTCAACCTCTTGTATATTATCTATATCCTGCATAAAGATTACAAACTCATCTCCACCAAACCTACATAGTAAGTCACCTCTAGCACTAACTACATCTCTTAAAGCATCTGCTATAATCATTAACATATCATCGCCATAGTCATGACCAAATACATCATTTATGTACTTAAAATTATCTAAATCTATTAAAATAAGTGCTGATTTACTTGATACTACTTTATTTTCCTTAACAGATTTGTTAATAAGTGCCTTCAGATAGTTTCTATTATGCAGTCCTGTTACAGAATCATAATAGCTCATATAACTTATCTTTAACTCTTTTTCCTTTGCATCTGTTGAGTCTGATATTGAACCATAAATCCAAGTTGCTCTTCCAGTCTCATCTCTTATAATCTTCGACTTTATATTCAACCACTTTACAGCATTTTCATGGTTTACTATCCTATATTCGGTCTCATAATAATTCACATTTTCGTCTTGGATTTTATCAAACAAAAGCTTTTTAGCTTTTGTTTTATCCTCTTCATGAATAATAGAAAGCCAATCTTTACTATAGCTAAGATCACTATTATTGTCCAGTTTAATTATTTCGTTAATTCTTTCACTAAAATGAACTTCATCCTTAACTATATTCCACTGGAATATTATATCTCTAGTACCTTCTACAGCTACATTATATTTTTCTTCTTCTTCCTGTAGTTGCTTATTTAGCTTCACTAGCGCAGTTTTTTCACGATCTAGCCTTAACAACACCATAAATAAGAAGGATATAATTGCCCAATTAAATAGGATTTCAATAATTTCTAAATCAGCTATATTTATAGTTACCATTGCTGATATAGAAATAACATATCCTAATATATATATTTTCTTTTTCAAATAATTACCTCCAAATTTATGTAAAGTTTGAGTAAATTATTGCTTATCTTCAGTTAAATCAAGATTTGTTTCTACTTCAAAACTACTGTTTTCAACTTCATTATTTTTTTTGTCTTTTATTAAAGTTGCTATAAGTGTTGCTGAAGCAGCTACTAACAGTAACAATTTTCCTTTTTTCATAAGAATAATCTCCTTTACATTGACTAACATATAAATTATTATATTAGAAATTATTGCTGTTGAAAACATATTTATTCATATAAATTATTTTTTTTACATTATACTTTGTATTTAGTCCTAAATTTCACAAACTAACTTGTATCCATTAATATATTTAACACAATAATTATTTATATATTAAAAGATGTACCACTTCAATCTAAAAATACAGATTCTAAAATGAAGTTATACATCTTTATGAATTTGTTAATTCTCTTAACTAACCACTAATTTTCTTAAGTCATGTGAAAAAATTATATAATTAAAATTAATTTAACCTATAAACTGATTATTTTCTTTCACATATTTGTAGTCTGCTGAAAGTAGTTTGTTTTCTAAAACTTCTTTAGAAATATCCATATCGTAGCATAAACTTTCTAAGCTTTCATAAAAATCTCTCAATTTCATATTTATTATACTTACTAATATATTCGGATCCATTGCCTTAATTTGTTCGTTATCCATCTTTTCTCCTTCCAATCTCCACACCATATTTCCCGAGAAATATTAATAATATTTTGTATTATCATCAGTCTACTTGTAATTATTTGTAAAGACTCACATTTAACTCATGTGTTGCCGCACTACATAGCTCAACTTTTTTCAAAAGCACGATCTATTTTCTATTAATAAGAAGGGCTTTAAAAAATAAAATTTTATTACTAGGCGGTTCATCAATAATCTCTGGCCTTGTAAACTTCTATACAGTGTAAATTATATCCAATTTATAAATTCAGTCAATACTAAACCTAACTTTTTCGTCTATAATAAATAAACTACTTTTAAAAAATATTAGTAAATTAAGTGTTTATTCAGGAGATGCTATATGAGCGAGCAAATAGAATTAAAATTTATTTAGTAACATTTTTTGCTTATGGTTAATACTATATATTATCTAAAGAGCATTAACTTATGATAAGGGGAGAAATATTATAAGTTGTAGATGTATATTAGATAGGTCAATTATGATTTTGGATTAGGATTCTCATAATAATTTATTTTAAATTCATTATCTTGAAGAATTAAATTTATCGCAGCCATCCTATCCAAAATCCACCAGCATTATATTCTTAACCTCTTCTAACTATATGCCTGATTAAATATTCGTCCTTTGTATTGTTAGATTGATACACCCAATCTAACAAAAGACCTCCAACAAATGTTGGAGGTCTTTTGCTATTAAATATGTGCTTCTATTATTGCTACTGCTTCTCTTAGATACTTTTCTTCAAGCTCTCCGAATCTTCCTACGTTTGGAGAATCTAGATCTAATACTCCAAAAACTTTTCCATCCTTAATTATTGGAAGTACTATTTCAGAATTAGACGCACTGTCACAAGCTATATGTCCTGGGAACTCATGTACATCTTGAACTCTAAGAACCTTCTTATCTTGTGCAGCTGTTCCACACACTCCGCTTCCAAGCTTTATTCTATAGCATGCTGGCAATCCTTGGAAAGGCCCAAGTACCAATTCATCTTCTCTCATAATATAAAATCCAGCCCAGTTACAATCATCCATATAGAATTTTATAAGAGCAGAAATATTGGAAAGATTAGCTATTAAATCTGTTTCAGTTTCAAGCTGATCTCTTACTCCCCATACCATAAACTTATAATTTTCTTCTCTGTTAGCATCTAAAGAAACTTTTATATCTTCCATGTTTACGCCCCCATTACTTTATCTTCTATTAATTGTATAGACTTCATAACCTAACCATTAACTTACACACGCCCGAAAATCATCAGAACCCGCAATTTTATAACAAGTATAAATTGAGTTTAAATATAAGAAGTCTTTAGATATAATACATTTACTTATATAAAGTACAAATTAATTACATCCTTAAATATATTAACATATTATTTTTGAAATTATAACATAGTATCTTTTTTAGCACAAGTTACTTTTTATCAGTTACTTCCACTAATCCTCTTCTTAATCTCTCTTTGATATGCTCTTCACAAAAAGCATAATTTATAGAATTTAGTATTGTATTTATAATTTCTGAATCTGTAAGCTTAAAATTATCTATTATCTTAGAGTACTCATTTGTCAGTGTAGTATTTGAAACTGTGTTATTATCAGTATTAACGGTAACAACTATATTTTTCTTTATAAAGTTGTATACTGGGTGGTCTATTAATCTGGTAATTATTCCAGTATTATAGTTACTTGTAACGCAGACTTCTAAAGGCACCCTTCTATTATATAAAAGCTCCATAGTCTCTTCGCTAGACATTGCAGCTGTTCCATGTCCAATTCTTTCAGCATGCAGCAGAGTTATAGATTTATTAATATTATTAAAGTTGCCTGTTTCTCCAGCATGAATAGTTATATGGAAGCCTAATCTTTTTGCTTCATCAAATAGTTCTACAAAGCTGTCTGCAGGATATAGTTCCTCGTCTCCTGCAAGATCTACCGCTACTACACCGTGTCCTAAAAACTTCTTTGCAACATAAAGTTGCTGAAGATTTTTCTCATAACTTTCATGTCTTAGAAAACACACGATAAGATTAAACTCTACTCCGTACTTACTCTTACCTTCATTTGCTCCGTCTAGAACTGCTTGAATCACTTCTTCCATTGATAATCCTTGTTTGCAATGAAAATATGGTGCAAATCTTATTTCAATATACTTTATATTTTCTATATTACAATCTTCTATTAATTCATAAGCTATTCTTTTTATATTTTCCTTCGTCTGCATAACCATTATGGGAATATCAAACTTTTTAAGATAAGCTTCCAAGGAAGAGGTTTTATCAAGAACAGCCACCTCTTGTAAAAGCTCTTCAATATTTTTTATACTTGAATCAGCTTTTAATAACCCTAACATAGTAGAAGGTCTTACAGAGCCATCTAAATGGCAATGTAGATGAACCTTAGGCAAAGATAGTAGTTTTTCAAGTTTCAAACAATCACCCTCTTTTAATCAATATTCCGTATACCTTTTATATAAAAAGCTACTCCTAAATCTTCGTTTTTAGCTTCAATCTCTGCACCGTGATATCCCACTATTTCTTTTACTATTGATAAACCTAAACCGTACTTACCATTCTTTCCTTTGTTGAAAGGTTTGAATAGACCTTCAAATTCCTCTTCTTTAATCTTATCTCCGTCATTGAATATTCTTATAGTATATTTTCCATTTTCTTCATATATGCTTACTTCAACTCTTTCCTTTGCATATCTAGATGCATTATCTAAAAGATTTTCTATTACAACAGTAAATTGCTCTTTATCCCCTAAGGTGTAAGCATTTTTTAAGGTTTCAATATCCCACTGAAGATTCATATTATTTGCTTTTATTTTATAAAATTCTTCTGATATCATATCACAGAGGGAATAAGGCTGTTTTTTTAATGCTCTTGAGTTTATATACTCAAGTTTTGAAAGCTGTAATAGGTCCTTTATTCTCTTCTGAAGCCTTATAGCTTCTTCATCTATAACTCTCATAGTACCAGGCATATCTCCATTAGGATATATTCCATCTTCAGCAGCTTGTACATAATTCCTAATAACCATAACTGGTGTTTTTAATTCATGGGAAACTTGCTGCAACATGTTTTGCTTCCATTCATCTCTCTCTATTAGCTGAATCCTCATATCTTCAATGCTTGCCGCTAAACTCCCCAGCTCATCTTCTCTATCTAGACTAAGAGAGTCAAACCAGTCTTGTTTCGCAATTCTCTTTACCCTATTTTCTAAAAACTTTATAGGCGCTGTGATATAATTTGAGAAAACCATAGAAACCATAAGACTGATAATTATAGCTATTACTCCACCAACTATAAGTTTTTCAGTAACATCTTTTACAAGTTTATTTCTGTAAGTATCCATCATAAAAGAAACGAGATAAGCTTCCTTTCCTTCAAAGGTAATCTTCTTTATTACATAATACAACCTGCCACTACTAAGCTTATACTCATATCTCTTACTATCTTCAGTCTGTGTTCTCGTTTCATTTTCTATTATCTTCATAAGATTATTAGTAAGGGAAGACTTTGAAAACCTCTTTATTATGGTTAAGTTCTGATAGGGGTAAACCACTTGAGTTACTGACCTTATATCTTGAATCATGCCTAAATTCTCCGCAGTTATTTGTTCTAACTGAAGATTTTTTTCTTTATTTTTAGATTCCAAAAAAGTATCCTGGGCAAGTTCTATGGTTTTATAGGTTTCATCAGTAAAAAAAGAACTTATTGAAACGTTAAAATACAACACCAAACATATAAAAACTCCGGCTAATATCCCTGCGCTTACAGCCCAAACCTGGAAAGCCAATGATTTATCTTTCATATATAACACCTCACGCCTTAATTAAGCCTATATCCAAAACCATAAACAGTTTCAATTCTTAGTTCAGGCATTCTTTTTCTAAGTCTTCTAACTAAATCATCAACTACTCTATCGCTGCCATAATAGCTTTCTCCCCATATAATCTCTAATATATCTTCTCTTGAGAAAGCTTTTTGTTTATTATCTAGAAATAACATCAATAAATCAAATTCTTTAGAGCTAAGACCTACATCCTGTCCATCTTTTATTACTATTCTTTTATCTGTTTCTATCAAATATCCATATAAATACTGTCCCTCAGAAAGATCCAATTCTTTATACGTCCTGTCCAGCAATTTCTTTGTCCTTATAACTAATTCTCTAGGCATAAATGGTTTGGAAAGATAATCATCGCTTCCCATCTCAAGTCCAACTATTCTATCTATATCAGCATCTCTAGCAGATATAAATATTACAGGTGTATTTCTATTGTTTGTTTTAATCTCTTTTAATACTGTAAAACCATCTACATCAGGAAGCATTATGTCTAATATCCATAGATGTGGGCTTTTATCTATAGACTCAATAGCTTCTTCTCCATTATGGAAACTGACTACCTCAAACCCTTCTCTTACTAAATAAGAGCATAAAACTGAATTTAAATTTTTGTCATCTTCAACTAAGAATATCTTATAGCTCATATTTTATCTCCTCTTAAGCATGCTTGTAATTTTATTATCATAATTATACTCTAATTACATATACATGGTTATTATTTTTTATATAAATAGGTTAATTTTAGAAGTTTTTTTATCGTAGGCAGAAAGAGCAAACTTATCTGTCTGTAAGTATAAGAATTTTATTATTAGGAGTTATTATACCATTATAAAATCTTTCAATGAAGAAAAATTTTTAATATTAGACTCTATTCAAGTACAATGTTTAAATTAAGCGGTCAGTCATCCGATGCTTAGATGAGCTTGCGCAAAGAATTAATATGATTTTGTCATATTCCATGGCTAAAACTGTAAACTCACTACGTTCGAACATACAGTTTTACTCTTTAATGATCATAACTTTTATAAAATTCTTATATTTTGATTTAAATGAAAATAATATAAAATGTCTTGATTAAAAAGAGTAAAGAGTAAAAAATTATGTCGCCTGCCAGAATTTCTTCACATACGTTCAGAAAAGGCAGATGCGCAAAAAATCACTAATGAAGGACGTATTAGTGATTTTTAAAGCCATTCCATCTGGAAAAATCATTTAATTCTAATTGCTCGCTCATATAGCATCTCCTTCATGACCACTTAATTTAAACAATATTATTAAACATATGCCAAAATTTAAAAAATCAGGTATAATAGGCAAATCCTCGCCATACTATACCTGATTTTTTATTAGTCTAATTCTTCATATTCAAGTTTAGCCATTGGGAATGGCTCTAAGGCTCTTTCTAATATTCCTTGAACATAAGCGATAAGCATTCCATAGTTTACTATAGGAACATTGTATGCCTTTGCATCATCAATTCTTGAACACATTGCAGTTCTATTCAGCATACAGCCTCCGCAGTGTACTATTAATGCATATTGCTTAACATCATCTGTGAATACTACCCCAGAAGAGTACTCAAAGGTAAGCTCCTTACCTGTAAGCTGTCTAAGCCATCTAGGTATCTTTACTCTAGCTATATCATCCGCTTGCTTATGATGAGTACATCCCTCCGATACTAATATCTTGTCTCCATCTTTAAGCTTTTTAATTGCTTTAATTCCTCTAACCATTTCTGCAAGGTCACCTTTATATCTAGCAAATAAGATTGAGAAGGATGTAAGCATTATATCTTTAGGTGTATCTGCAGAAACTTTTAAGAAAACCTGTGAATCTGTAATAACAAGTTTAGGCTTTCTTCCTAGACTTTCAAGAGTTTGTCTTAGTTCATGCTCCTTTGTAACTACTGCTATAGCATCACTTTCTAGAATATCTCTTATTGTTTGCTGCTGAGGTAATATCAATCTTCCTTTGGGAGCAGCTTTGTCGATAGGAGTAACTAACACTACCAAGTCTCCTGGATTTATAAGATCACCAACTATTTTAAACTTATCTTCCTCCTGTGGAAGAAGGCTTATTATCTTATTTTTGATTTCTTTTATTCCCTTATTTAAAGCCGCTGAAGCTGGTACAACTTGAATTGAAAGTTTTTTAGCCATGTCTTGAGCAACTTCATCGTAAGACGTCAACTGGTCAATTTTATTTAAAACCCCTAGAACAGGTATATTCTTCTCTTTTACCTCTTTTACTATCTTTATATCTTCTTCTGTTACGCCAACAGTACCATCAACAACTATTAGTGCTACATCAGTTTTATCTAATACTTCTATAGTCTTCTTTTTTCTAAGTTCTCCAAGATCACCTTCATCGTCAAGACCAGCGGTATCAATTATCACACATGGCCCTATAGGAAGTATTTCAATAGACTTATAAACTGGATCTGTTGTAGTTCCTCTAACTTCTGAAACAATTGAAATTTCCTGCTCTGTTATAGCGTTTATCACGCTTGATTTCCCAGCATTTCGTCTTCCAAAAAGAGCTATATGAACTCTTTCTGAACGAGGTGTAGAATTTAAACTCATAATATTTACTCTCCTTACTTACCAGGTATACCTGGTTTTGTTAGCTCTAGAGGATTAAGTATTTTATCTACTTCTTCCTTAGTTAGTATATTTTCAAGATATATGGCTTCTCTTAGGGTTATTCCAAGTGATAATGCCTTCTTTGCAATGTCGCTAGCTTTATCATAGCCAATATGATGTATTAATGCTGCGGTCATTGCTGTAGATTTTTCTAGATTTTCCTTGCAAACTTCCTTGTTTACCTCAATGCCTTCAATGCATTTCTCTCTAAATATTATAACAGCTTTCTCAAGTAGTTCTAAAGATTCTAATAGATTTTCTGTTATTAGTGGAATAAATGCATTAAGTTCAAGCTGACCACTAGCAGCAGCAAAGGTTATTCCTGCATCATTTGAAACCACTCTCATTGCTACCTGAGCAACCATTTCAGGAATTACAGGATTTACTTTTCCAGGCATTATTGATGAACCTGGCTGTCTCATAGGAAGAACTAACTCTCCCAAACCTCCCTTAGGTCCAGAACCTAAAAGCCTTAAGTCATTGGATATCTTCATAAGATTAACTGCACAAGCCTTTAACAGCCCAGATACTTCTACGAAAACATCTGCATTTTGAGTAACATCCATAGGAAAGTCAGAACGGGCAAGCCCAAGTCCTGTAAGCTGCTGTAGCATATCTGTCATCATGTATATATACTTATTAGTAGCATTTAATCCAGTACCTATGGCAGTTCCACCTATGTTTACAACTCTAAGTCTCTCTTCTACCTTATATATCCTCCATCTATCTCTCTCAATAGCTTTTGCATAGGCTCCAAAGCCTTGTCCAACCATCATAGGAAGAGCATCCATAAGTTCTGTTCTTCCTAACTTTAATATGTTTGCAAACTCATTTTCCTTAATTTGAAAAGCTTCTTGCAGCTCTGCTAAAGCATCTGCAAGCTTTCTAATCTTCCTTATAGCTGCTATCCTTAAAGCTGTAGGACATACGTCATTGGTAGATTGAGACATATTTATATGATTCAATGGGTGAATTAAATCATAACTCCCCTTTTCTGCTCCTAAAAGTTCCAAAGCACGGTTTGCAATTACTTCATTAACATTCATATTAGTAGAAGTTCCTGCCCCACCTTGAAAGGCATTTATCTTAAAATCTTCATCAAAAACGCCCTCTATAACCTCTTCAGCTGCTTTAATTATTGCCTTTCCTTTTTCCTCTTCCAAACTCTTTAATCTTATATTGACCATTGCTGCAGATTTCTTTATCAAAGCTATTTCCTTTACGAAATCTAAGTTTACATACCTATCACCAAGATCAAAGTTTTCCATTGCCCTTAGAGTATTTATGCCATAATACTTGGAAGTATCTATATTTCTATCCCCAAGCATATCCTTCTCTTTTCTAAAACCCATAATGATACTCCTTTCTATTCTATAACCTGTTGTCTTGTCCCCAATTAGACATCATTTCAAGAATTGGAATAAGACTCTTTCCTCTATCAGTTAAAGAGTACTCAACTTTTGGAGGCACTTCATTATATTGCTTTCTATTTATTATTTTATCGGCTTCAAGCTCCTTGAGCTGCTGACTCAAGGTCTTATGAGCAATGCTATGAAGAGCTTCCTTTAATCTGCTATACCTTACTACTTCCTGCCTATATATCTCCCATAATATTATCCACTTCCATTTCCCCTCTAAAATAGAAATTGTATAATACATAGGGCATTCCCCATATCTATCATTAAAGTTGTCCATAGTTTCCCCCTATAAGATGTTATACCTAATTTAAATATATACTTCTTTCATCCTACATTATATCTCTTTACTTACCTTTTGTTAAGTATATAACAAATAAGTGCATACTTAATATTTCTACCACAAGAATATATAATCTATATTATAAGATAATGCTACATATATTTATAAAAGACAAGACATATGTTTATTTGCCGTCATGATTCTTCGCTTTAAAATATAGCATTAAATTTATTATATTAGGAGGAGTTTAAGATGAAAGTCATTGCCCTAAACGGAAGTCCAAGACGCAACAGAAATACTGCAAAAGTATTAAATGAAGCTCTAGAAGGAGCTAAGTCAAAAGGTGCCGAAGTTGAATTAATCAATCTTTATGATTTAAACTACAAAGGGTGCATTAGTTGTTTTGCTTGTAAAAGAATTGGTGGACAAAGCTACGGAAAATGTGCAGTGAAGGATGATTTACAATCTGTTCTTAGAAAAATTGAACAGTGTGATGCTTTACTTATAGGCTCTCCAATATACTTTGGTGAAGTAACTGGTGAAGTTAGATCCTTCTTAGAACGTTTCTTATTTCAATATTTAGTATATGATAAAGATCACACTAACCTATTTAATAAGAAATTACCTATAGGCTTGATTTATACTATGAATGTTGGAAGTGAACATATGAGCTTAGCAGGCTATGATAAAAAATTTTTAAGTACTGAAGAAATGATGAAAAGATTCTTTGGAGAAGCTGAATCACTAATCGTAAATGATACTTATCAATTCGATGATTACTCTAAATATGTTTCCACAATGTTTGACGAAACTCAAAAGGCAAAAGTAAGAGATGAAGAGTTCCCTAAGGACTTGAAGAAGGCATTTAATTTAGGTATTAGTTTAATAGAAAAAAGCCTCTAAGCCCGCATTTTTCCAATAAATTCTTAAGAAGTTATATTTATAACTTCTTATATTTTTAACATTTTATATTGTTATAATCTTATATTCTCCAATTATACCTTCAGGAACTAGTGGAACTTTAACTATAGCTTTCGTGTCTAATTGCCATATCTCTAATCAATGTTTGTAAGTTAATAACTCGTCTACTTTTCTAGTAATGTTAGTAAAAGGTTAAGAAATATATAAAAGATGAAGTTTAATTTAAGCTTCATCTTTTATATATTTTCAAGCCAATCTAATGCAAACAGATCCAAAAACCTCGTAAGTTTATCTTCATATTGAAGATAAATACAACTTATAAAGATATAATAAACTCTTATATTAGTCTATATTGATTAAATACTATAATCTTTCGTCTTTACAAATTATAACATAAAAATACTTCTATATTTCATAATATGTTAACGTTTTATTTCATTCATCCTAATTTTATCATATATACAGATTGTTTTTGTAACATACAGTGCTATCATACTTATTAGAAAGACAGTAATTATTAACCTAATAATAATTATATGGTTTACAAGCAAGCTTATACTACACTATTTTTTAAATTATATGGAGGAATTATTATGAATAAAGAAACAGTAATATCTTCAACCAAAAATTTAAAACTAAAACAAACTATTGAAAGCATTGATTATAAAAATTGCCTAGAGGATATTTCATATTTAGGAGTTTTCCAAGATGTTGAGGTCGCTATTGATGAAGCTATAAAAGCTCAAGAAAAGTTATCTCTTTATTACACAAAAGAGCAAAGAGAAGAAATAATAACTGAGATAAGAAAAGCTGCGCTACAAAATAAAGAGCTTTTAGCTAAAATGATCCTAGAAGAAACAAAAATGGGTAGATATGAGGATAAAGTATTAAAACATGAACTCGCTGCTAAATATACTCCAGGCACAGAGGATCTAACCACAACTGCTTGGACAGGGGATCATGGACTTACAGTAGTTGAAACCTCTCCTTATGGAGTTATAGGAGCAATAACTCCATCAACAAATCCAACTGAAACTGTAATCTGTAATAGCATTGGCATGATAGCTGCAGGAAATTCTGTAGTATTCAACGGTCATCCAGGTGCAAAAAAATGTGTAGCTTTTGCTGTAGATATGATAAATAAAGCTATTATTTCCTGTGGAGGCCCAAAAAATCTAGTAACCGCTGTAAAAAATCCAACTATGGAGTCTTTAGATACAATTATAAAACATCCTTCAATAAAACTTTTGTGTGGAACTGGAGGTCCAGGAATGGTAAAGACTCTTTTGCATTCTGGTAAAAAGGCCATAGTTGCTGGTGCTGGCAATCCTCCTGTTATTGTCGATGATACTGCTGATATAGAAAAAGCTAGTAAAAATATAATCGAAGGTTGCTCTTTCGATAATAACCTGCCTTGCATTGCAGAAAAGGAAGTATTTGTATTTGACCATGTTGCAGATAGTTTAATAACCAATATGCTGAAAAATAATGCTGTTATCATAAATGAAGACCAAGTTCAACGACTAGTTGATTTAGTACTATTAAGAAATAATCAAACTCAAGAATATATCATCAATAAAGATTGGGTAGGAAAAGATGCAAAATTATTCTTAGATGAGATAGATGTAGAAGCTTCTTCTAGCGTTAAGTGTATAATTTGCGAAGTAGCTGCAGATCATCCATTCGTAATGACAGAGCTAATGATGCCAATTCTTCCAATTGTAAGAGTTAAAAATATTGACGAAGCGATTAAATATGCAAAGATAGCAGAACAAAACAGAAAACACAGTGCTTATATTCATTCAAAAAATATAGACAACTTAAATAGGTTTGAAAAAGAGATAGATACTACCATTTTCGTAAAAAACGGTAGTTCATTTTCAGGAATTGGTTATAACGCTGAGGGCTTTACAACCTTCACCATTGCAGGCTCTAGTGGTGAAGGCATAACTTCTGCAAAGAACTTTACAAGACAGAGAAGATGTGTACTCACTTGCTAAACTATCACTTCCATTTATATACTTTCATTTAAAATCTTAAAAAATATTTAGAAAGGAGCTTCTAAAATGACTAAAGTTACTGATCTAGAATCATTAAAAAATATCTTCAAGGATGGTATGACAGTTATGATAGGTGGATTTTTAGACTGCGGAACACCTGATAAAATCATTGACTTTTTAGTTGATTTAAATATAAAAAATATCACTGTCATATGCAATGATACTGCTTTTCCAGATAAAGGTATAGGAAAACTTATTGTAAATGACCAAGTATCCAAAGTGATTGCCTCACACATTGGAACAAACCCCGAGACAGGAAAAAAGATGACTTCTGGTGAACTTCAGGTTGAACTTTATCCACAAGGAACATTGATTGAGAAAATTCGTGCAGCTGGCTCTGGTTTAGGTGGAGTATTAACACCAACTGGAATAGGAACTAATGTAGAAAACGGAAAACAGAAGGTTACTATTGATGGTAAGGAATATTTATTAGAATTACCTTTGTATGCTGATATATCACTTATAAAAGGCAGCATAGTAGATGAATTTGGAAATACCTTTTATAAGGCAACTACTAAAAACTTTAATCCATACATGGCAATGGCAGCCAAAACAGTTATAGTAGAAGCTGAAAATTTAGTAAAACCCGATGAATTGAATAAAGAAAATATAATGACTCCAGGAGTACTAGTAGATTATATAGTAAAGGAGGTTATTTAGGTGTTTTCTGATAAATTCCTAATAAAAGATATAATAGCTAAGAGAGTTGCACAAGAATTAAAACCAGGACAACTTGTTAATCTAGGTATAGGTCTTCCAACCTTAGTTGCAAATTATATACCACAGGATATGAACATCAGCTTTCAATCTGAAAATGGTATGGTTGGTATGGGCAAGCTAGTATCCTCTGGTGAAAATGATCCAGATATAATAAACGCTGGTGGTCAGCACGTAACACTGTTGCCACAAGGTTCATTTTTCGATAGCTCAATGTCCTTTGCAATGATTAGAGGGGGACATGTCGATGTAGCGGTTTTAGGAGCATTAGAAGTAGATGAAAAAGGAAATCTAGCTAACTGGATTATTCCAAATAAATTAGTTCCAGGCATGGGCGGTGCTATGGATTTAGCTGTTGGTGCAAAAAAAGTAATAGTAGCAATGCAGCACACCGGAAAAGGAAAACCTAAAATATTAAAAAGATGCACTCTACCACTTACTGCAAGAGCTCAAGTTAATCTAATAGTTACAGAACTATGTGTAATTGAAGTGACAAGTGATGGATTGGTATTAAAAGAAATTCATAAATATACTAACGTTAAAGAAATACAATCTTTGACTGATGCAAATTTAATTATCCCAGATAATATAAGGATTATGAATGTATAGATCTAGTATTTTAAAACTTAACACTTTGAAAGTATCATGTTGAAATTATATTGCTAAAGAATCATGGATATTTTTAATAAGAAAAGAGTGTGATGATTATATGTTAAAAAGTGAAATATTAAAACAAATTACAACTCCTATATCTGCTCCAGCATTTCCTAGAGGACCATATAGGTTTCACAATAGAGAGTACCTAAACATCATATACCGAACAGATTTGGAAGCTCTTCGAAAGATAGTTCCAGAGCCTCTTGAACTTGACGTTCCATATGTTAGATTCGAGATGATGGCTATGCCTGATACAACTGGATTGGGAGCATATACAGAATGCGGTCAAGCTATTCCTGTAAGGTTTAATGGGGTTGAAGGTGATTACTTGCACATGATGTACCTAGATAATGAACCTGCTATTGCTGTTGGCAGAGAAAGCAGTGCTTATCCTAAGAAACTTGGAAGTCCAAAACTATTTGTAGATTCAGATACTTTAGTTGGAACACTTAAATATGGCACATTACCTGTAGCAACTGCTACCATGGGATATAAACATGCACCCTTGGGCCTTAAGGAAGCTTACAAACAAATTGCTAGACCTAATTTCATGCTAAAAATCATACAAGGCTATGATGGTAATCCAAGAATTTGTGAGCTTATATGTGCAGAAAATACCAATATAACAATCCATGAAGCTTGGACTGGCAGTGCCCGTTTACAACTGTTTAGCCATGCACTGGCTCCTCTTTCTGATTTACCTGTATTAGAAATTATATCAGCGTCTCATATTCTTACAGATTTAACTCTAGGAACACCTAAGATTGTTTATGACTATCTTTCAGATAACTAAGATAAAAATTTAGTTTTATAAAAGATATCTAAGGAGGCAGAACTTTATGGTAAATCGTGTAATTCTTAACGAAACAGCTTATTTCGGACAAGGTTCTATTAGTATGATAGGAGAAGAAGCAAAAAACAGACTATTCAATAAAGCTTTTGTTGTAACTGACAAAGATTTATTAAAATTTAATGTAGCTCAAAAAGTTACCAAAGTTCTTGAAGACTACAATATTGCATATGTTATATACGACAATGTAAAGCCTAATCCAACAATAGAGAATGTACTAACTGGAGTTAAAAAGTATAAAGATTCAGAAGCTGACTTTATACTAGCTATAGGCGGAGGTTCTTCAATGGATACAGCAAAAGGAATTGGAATTATAGCTAATAATCCAGATTTCTCAGAGGTTAAGCCACTTGAAGGTTCTGCAGCAACTAAGAACAAATCCGTTCCAATAATAGCTGTCCCTACTACTGCTGGTACTGCTTCAGAAGTTACAATAGATTATGTTATAACCGACGAAGCTGCAGTAAGAAAGATGGTCTGTATTGATCCTAAAGTAATACCAGTTTTAGCAGTAATAGATCCAGATATGATGTGTTCAATGCCTAAGGGGTTAACTGCTGCAACAGGAATGGATGCTTTAACTCATGCAATAGAAGGATATATAACAAAAGAAGCTTGGACTGTCAGTGATATGTTTGCTTTAAAGGCAATAGAACTAATAGCTAAGAATCTTCCAAAGGCAGTAGCCAATGGAAATGATATAGCAGCTAGAAATGGGATGGCTACCGCTCAATATATAGCTGGTATGTGTTTCTCGAATGTTGGTCTAGGAATAGTTCACTCAATGGCTCATCAATTAGGGGCGGTATATAATACCCCACATGGAGTTGCAAATGCCTTACTACTACCATATGTTATGGAATACAACGCTCCTGCTACTGGAGAAAAGTATAAAGAAATTGCTCGCCAAATGGGCATAGCTAGTGTAGACGCAATGACTGAGGAAGAATACAGAAAAGTAGCTGTAGATGCTATAGTTAATCTTTCAAAGAGCATAGGGATACCACAAAAATTAGTTGAAATTGGAGCTAAGGAAGAAGATTTAGAGAAGTTAGCTAATATGGCTTACGTTGATGTTTGTACTTCAGGAAATCCAAGAAAAACAAATGCTGAAGACATACTAGAAATATACAAAAAAGCTTATGAATAGAATTAGTTATGGAGCAATAGGACTAACTGGTCTTATTGTTCTTTTTCCTGCATAAAGCTGTTAATTAAGATTCAAATGAGAAGAGGTGAGATTACATGGACAGAATGATAACCAAACTATTATATAAATCAAAAGAAGCCTTTATGACAGCAATCGAAATATATAATAAGCCCACACTTCATTACAGAGCTGAAGGTTTTAGCTTTTTTATTTGCAATTCTTGGGAGCTTATGCTTAAAGCTTATATGATTCATAAGCTTGGTGAAGATAGTATTTATTATGAAAACAACCCCAATAGAACTATAACCTTAAAAAGATGCATTAGCATTGTCTTTGCTAACGAAACCTCACCGCTTAGACTTAACCTAGAAAAGATACTTGAATTGAGAAATATGAGCACAATTTTTGTTACTGAAGAGTATGAATTTATTTACTTGCCATTGTTTCAATCTTGCATTTTTAATTTCATAGAAAAAATGAAGGATTTTCATGATATTGATATGACAAAAATTATACCACCAAACCTTTTTACACGGACTTTAAATATAAATTCTATAAATGCTAATGAAGTAAAGGCCAAATATCCACAAGAAATAGCTAATAAAATAATTAATGCTAATAATTACATTTCAACCTTAACATCTCAAAATAATCATACTTTTGCTACAAATATAGAAAATTATAACCATATAGCTAATACTAAAGATAAAAGTATTCTTTCAATAAACAATGAGGATAGAATCAAGATAATAAAGGAACTCAAGGATCCTAATAACACCCATAAATATAATATGAGATCCTGCAATAACGAAATAAACAAAAGACTTAAGAGCTTAGGTATAAATTTAAAATTTAACAGATATCATTTTGAACTTTTTTGTGAATATTACAGGATAAAGGAAAACCCTAAATTATGCTTTATATATAAAATAAATTCTAGTCCTAATTATAGTTATTCTATTAAAACTATAGATTTTATTGTAGACGAAATTAAGAAAGACCCTAAGAACATAATTGAAAGTTTAAGAGAAAACTTAAAAAAATAATTAGAAAGGAATCTTAGATTCCTTTCTAATTATTTTAAACCCATTATATATATCAATTCTTAAATATTCATAACTGCATCAATAAGCTTTCTAGCAAGTGTAAACTTCTCAGGTATGTTAGGAAAATTGTCTATATCAAACCAATCTGCATGAAGTATTTCTTTACCGTCAACCTTTATGTCTCCAGATTCATAATCAGCTACAAAGCCAAGCATTAATGAGTTCGGAAAAGACCAAGGGGAACTATGGTGGTACCTTATATTCTTAATCTTTATACCTACTTCCTCAAATACTTCTCTTTCTACTGTTCTCTCTAATTCTTCACCTGCTTCAACAAATCCAGCAATTAAACTATACATGTTATTCTTAAAATTAGCATTATGAGCAAGAAGTATCTTATCATCTCTCTTTACTGCTACTATTATTGCAGGACAAATAACCGGATACATTACATTACTACAACTAGGACAAACCTTTGCTAGTTCATCAACTTTGTTTTCTGTTTTAGTACCACAGCTACCACAGAACTTATGTGTATTATTCCAATGTAATATCTGATTTGCCCTTCCTGCAGCTAAGAATAGGTACTCCTCTGAATTTATAGCAAAATCTCTTAAAGAAATAAGCTGAAAGTTTTCTGGCATCCTAGGCTCAGAGTCACAGTCCATTGCAAAACAAGCCTTATCTCCAATTTTTCCTATAAAGAATTTATCATTTTTATTTAAATTTACTTCAATTATTTCTCTCATGGATGGAATACTAGAACTGTTACTTGTCTTTTTCACTAAGATATTTCCCTTAAATATTACAAATCCTAAGTCATCTTCACTATACTCTCTTGTTACATCTGATAATATTTCAAATTTATTGTCCATTTTCTACTATCCTTTCGGTTTCTAAAGAATTCATATAACTAAACTTAATTTACAATTATTCTAAAATCTATTGGTTCTTTGAATTTTGGGACAGCCATAAATTAGTAGTTCAGTTAAGAACTCTATATATTGTATACTTCAATTATATACTATTATTTCTTAGAAACTCAAACAAAGCTTCTAAGTATAGAGTTCCTATATCGAAACTTAATTTATACTTGTTCGAAAATCGCGGTTTCTGGGGATTTTCGAGCACGTATAAATTAATAGTTGAGCTAGGAACCATATAAAAGAAACCTACTTATTAACCTACACAAAAGAATACTCCAAATTATATGAGTTTTATTTACTTATAATTTTATTCTCTGTTACCAGCTGCAAATCCCTTTCCAGGGTTTATGTCCAACACTATCCTTTCAGGAGCTACTAAAGACATTTCATGTTGACATTTCCATTTATCCTCTGGTTTTATACCTTGAACAGTATGTCCATCTTCGATTATGTCACCATTCTCATAGATATAGTAAGCAGTATTATAAAGCATGCTAGCTATACTATCTGGATCTAGATTATAAAAGTGACATTGTAAATCCGGTATACCTAAGGCAGCTAACCCAACGGTATCCATTAGCATTTCTCCATTATCTCCGTTTGATATATTATAAAATCTAACGTTTATAGCTGCATTTAAAGGATCATTAGATATGCATTCTAAATATTTTTTAGGTTCTATAAATTGATTGCTTGGATTCCAACTAACCGCTATACAATCAGTTTCCTCAAGTACAGCTCTCACCATACCTTGGAATAAATTCAATCTCTCCTTATATTCAAGACCTCCAGCCATCATATCTGTTATTATTACCTGATATTTAGCCTGTTTCACAACTTGCTCTGCCTCTCTAAAGCTCCAACTTTGCTGAAGTGAATCTTTTATCTTTTCAAAATCCAGTTCAAAACTTCCTTGAGTAATGATTCCTTGTGAAGGAATTTGTTTATTATCCTTATAAGTTACGCAATGCTCCTTAAAAGCTAATCCAATCATATTTCCTTTATCATCACCAGTGATCAGATCTATTTCCCCACAATAAGCCTTAATTCTATTAATTATATTATTAACTTTCAGTTTAGGCTCCTTAGAATATAGCAATTGAACATTGTAAACTGGCATGAAGCCATCTTGTATCGCTTCTTTTCTAGCTTCTAAAACTTCTTCTCTTTCTTTATTATCTTGCTGTCTCTTTTTTCCAAAACCAAACATAATTATTTTCCTTTCATATGTATATTCAGCTTTATATTTATACCTTTTTATTTTTCTATTATACTATATAATATGGATGTTTATATAATATTTACAACATACTTACTTTCAAATATATTCTAAGAACCTATTTTATCCCCAAAAAATCACTATCTTTATTATATAATGTTTTCTTCTACCTTACTTAACAGTAAAAAAGAACAATAAGACTACTAGCCCTATTGTTCTAAAATTACTTCTATTTAAATGCTTTCTTATATATCTCTAATATTTCTTCAACATTTGTATCTCTTGGATTTCCTGGAGTACAAACATCAGCATAAGCCATCTTAGCTAACTTTTCTAAATCTTCTTCTTTAGCTCCAATTTCAACTAATTTTTGTGGTATCCCTATGCTCTTTGAAAGATTAACTACAGCATCTACAGCTGCTTTTCTGTATTCTTCTTCAGTCATTGAGTCTACATTAGCTACACCCATTTGACGAGCTATTTCTCTATATCTTTCGCCAGTAGCTGGAGCATTATATTCCATTACATATGGTAGCAATAAAGCATTGGCAACACCATGTGGAGTATCATATACAGCACCTAATTGATGGGCCATTGAGTGAACTATTCCAAGTCCAACATTTGAGAATCCCATACCTGCTATATATTGAGCTGTAGCCATTCCATCTCTAGCTTCAACATCACTGCCATTAGCTACTGCCTTTGGAAGGTTCTTAGCTATTAATTCTATAGCCTTTAACTCAAACATGTCACTCATAGTCCAAGCGCCTTTAGTAGTATAACCTTCTATTGCATGAGTTAAAGCATCCATTCCTGTTGCAGCTGTTAATCCCTTAGGCATTGAAGTCATCATTTCTGGATCTATTACAGCTAAAACTGGTATATCTTTAGGATCAACACAAACCATCTTCTTTACTGCATCTTCATCAGTTATAACATAGTTTATAGTAACTTCAGCAGCAGTACCTGCAGTAGTAGGAACAGCTATTATAGGAACTGATTTATTCTTAGTTGGAGCAACACCTTCAAGTGACTTAACATCTGCAAAGTCTGGGTTGTTAGTTACAATACCAATTCCTTTTGCTGTATCTATTGAAGATCCTCCACCTATAGCTAGTATGAAATCTGCTCCTGATTCTGCATAAGCTTTAACCCCTGTTAGAACGTTTTCTATTGTTGGATTTGGTTTTACATTATCGTATATAACATAAGGAAGCTTTGCTTCTTCAAGTACTTTTGTAACCTTCTGAGCCACATTAAACTTTAGTAGATCCTTATCAGTTACTACAAAAGCCTTTTTAAACTGTCTATTTATAGCCTCTTCTCCAATTATACTTATAGCTCCTGGACCAAAATATGAGGTCTCATTTAATACTATTCTGTTTACCATAATAAATTCCCTCCCAAAATATTCAATATATGATTTATATTTAATTTTTTAGTATTACATTGTTAAAGGTTTGTCCACTTTTTATGTCTTGTGTTTCATTAGTACACAATTTGCTATATATACAATATATCTGAAATACAACCCAAAGTGGATCAACCTATTTATAATATATACTTAAGCAAGATGCTTTAATTCCTAGTTTTATAGATATTTCTCGTCTATTTCTATATTAAAGCCCTTAGCTAAGTCTCTAAAATTATCTGAAGTTATTGTTTGTCTCTTTCCGCCCATTGATAGTACCTTAACCAATATTTCAGCAGACTTTTCAACAGTATCCATAAGTCCGAAAGTTAAATCTAAATCATCTCCTGAGCAGAAGGTTCCGTGATGAGCCCATATAACTATGTCATGATGGTTCATAAGTTCACCAGTAGCTCTTGCTATTTCAGCTCCACCAGGCACCATCCAAGGAACTACGCCAATACCACTTGGGAAAACAACAGGACATTCTGTAGCCATTTCCCATAACTCTCTTGTAAATACTTTTCCATCTAGAGGAAGAACGAAGGTTAATGCTATTAGGTTAGTAGTATGTGAATGCATTATAACTCTGTGTTTCCCATTAGTTGCAGCTTTCTTTATTGAGTGGCTGTTAAGGTGTGAAGGTAGTTCACTTGTCGGTCTAGCACCATTAACAAGTCCCCAAACTATCTTGTAGTTTTCTCCCTTTTCATCTATTTTAATAAGTCCAACATTTTCTTCTAAGCATACAGATATATTTCTTATGAATTTTCCACTTCCAGTAACTAGGAAGTATTCATTTGCTAGGTTTTCAACCTTTATTCCTATTGGAGTATATTCAGCTGACTCATCGATATATTCCTTAATTATATTAGTTTCTTCTTGTGTTAATCTATAGGATATATTTCCGCCGTTTCTTTCATGCCAGCCCTTAAGCCATGC
The DNA here is from genome assembly GCF_004015185.1 of Clostridium manihotivorum. Taxonomy (GTDB): domain Bacteria; phylum Bacillota; class Clostridia; order Clostridiales; family Clostridiaceae; genus Clostridium_AR; species Clostridium_AR manihotivorum. Next base: position 5,067,230 of record NZ_CP025746.1, read on the forward strand.
ATCGTGAGTTATTTTAACAAAAGTTTTTATAAATTTCATATCTTGTAAAGCCATATTTTCTCCCTACTTTCTATTTTCTAATATTGTTTTTTCATATTCTTTAACGTCCTTGATCCAGTCTTCTTTTACTGGAACATTGTTTATCTCACAATAATAATTCCATATATCACCTAATGGATATGTTTTTAATTCTTCCATTAGAGCTAATCTTTCTGTGAAGTTACCTTCTTCTTGTAGTTTTATTAACTGATCATGAGGTATTAACATTGCAGAAAGTAATGCTTTAAGCATGTTGCGAGTTCCTATAACCCAGGCCGCTATACGATTAATACTTGCATCAAAGAAATCTAAGCCTATTATTACTCTATCTAATGCATCATTTCTTACTATTTCCTTAGCTATTTCTTTAAGTTCGTCATCAAATATAACAACATGATCACTGTCCCAACGTACTGGGCGACTTACATGAAGCGCAACCTTTTCTGAGAATAATAGCATTGAAGAGATTTTATCAGAAACTACTTCTGTTGGATGATAGTGTCCTGTATCTAATAATGATAATATTCCATTCTTAGCAGCATAGTTTATATAGAATTCGCTAGAACCTACTGTATAAGATTCAGCTCCTATTCCAAACACCTTTGATTCAACTGCATCTAAGTTGTATTTTGTATCTACCTTTTCTGCAAATATTTGATCTAAAGAGTCCTTAAGTCTCTTTCTTGGGCCTAAACGATCACTTGGAATATCTTTATATCCATCTGGAATCCAAAGATTTGTTAAGCAAGTTTGTCCAAGTTCCTTACCGAAGTATTCTCCTATCTTTCTTGAAGCTATTGCATGTCTTATCCAGAAATCTCTTATTTCTTTGTTTGGATGAGATAAGGTTAATCCATCACTAGCCTTTGGATGTGAGAATATAGTTGGATTAAAATCTAAACCTAGTCCTCTTTCCTTAGCCCAGTTTACCCAATTTTCAAAATGTTCTGGCTTAATCTCATCTCTTTCAACTGCTTTACCATTAGTTTCTGCATATATAGCATGTAAGTTAATCTTATGCTTTCCTGGTATTAAGCTCAAAGCCTTATCTAAGTCAGCTCTTAGTTCCTCAGGATTTCTTGCTCTACCTGGGTAGTTGCCTGTAGCTTGTATTCCTCCAGATAATTGATTCTGACTTACCTCAAAACCAGTTACGTCATCCCCTTGCCAGCAGTGAACTGAAACCTTAACCTTTTGAAGTTCCTCTAATACCTTATCTACATCAATGCCAAACTTTGCATATTCTTGTTTTGCTGCTTCATATTTTTCTTTTATATTCATCATAGTTCTCCTTTATACAATTAATTAACTTTCATTTCCATGGTTTTAACTTATCCCTAATACTTTAAGTGAATTTCTACAAATAACTTATATATGGACTGTAGCTTAATGTTTAACTCATTCCTATATGAGTTACCCTAAATATAATCTCAGCCATAATTAAATTTAGATTTATGTTTAAAATATTGTTAGCTTTAAGGCATATAAGTCTTTATTTCAAAAGATTTTTTTATAAGCTTCCTTGCCTCTTCCAAATCTGCTACCTTCTTATAGCTTAAAAGCTGTGCTACTATATTTCCTATGGCTGTAGCTTCTACTGGACCTGCTAGTACTTCTTTCTTAGTTACCTTTGCAAGCAGTTCATTTAGAAGCTCATTTTGACAGCCTCCTCCAAAAACATTTATCCTCTTATATTCTTTTTCAAAAATCTCCTCTAGTTCTCCAATGGAATCTTTGTAGCTAGAACTTAAGCTATTAAACACACAGAAGGCAACTTCTCCAACGGTTTCTGGAACCTTTTGATTTGTTTCTCTGCAGTAAGTCTTTATCTCTTCAATCATATTTTCTGGATTTAAAAATCTGTCATGGTTTACATCTATTATTGAAGTGAAATACTCAGCTTCTCTAGCTTTTATTACTAGTTCTGCAAAAGAGTATTTATTATCATACTTTCTTCTAACTTCTTGAATGATCCAAAGTCCCATTATGTTCTTTAAGAATCTAAATCTATAATCTATTCCGCCTTCATTAGTGAAGTTATAATTCATTGATTGAGGTACACATATAGGAAAATGATTTTCTACTCCCATAAGTGACCAAGTTCCAGAACTTAGATAAACACTGTCATTATCATTACATACTGAAGCTATAAAGGCTGATCCAGTGTCATGAGTAGCTGGAAGTATGACTTCCATATCAAACCCAAACTCCTTAACTAATTCTTCTCTAAGATTTCCAAGAATAGTTTTAGGAAGCTTTATTTCCTGGAATATAGATTTATCAATTCCTATCTCATCTAATATCTTTTCATCCCAGTTTCTATCAAAGGAATTAATTAACTGAGTGCTTGTAGCGTTGGTATATTCATTTGCCTTTACTCCAGTTAAAAGATAGTTTAAATAATCTGGCACCATTAGAAAGGTCTTTGCCTTGTACAATATTTCTGGCTTTTTATCTTTAATTGCCATCAACTGATATATTGTATTAAATCTTTGGAACTGTATCCCCGTATACAGATAAAGCATATCTTGAGGTATTACTTCAAAAACTTTTTCCATCATACCTTCTGTTCTATCATCTCTATAAGCTACAGTATTGCCAAGAATCTTGTCTTCTTCATCTAGTAGTACAAAATCTACTGCCCAAGTATCTATTCCTATGCTTTTAGGAAGCTTGCCAAGTTCTTTACACTTATGGATACCTTTTTTTATATCCTCAAATAAGCCTTTTAAGTCCCAGCAATATTCACCCTCAACCTTACTTATTCCATTTTCAAATCTATATACTTCTTCTATCTTTATTTGTCCATCTTCTATATAGCCTAAGATATGTCTTCCGCTAGAAGCACCGATATCAATGGCTAGATGATATTCCATAACTTATCCTCCTTAGCTTCGAAATCATTTACACAAGTAAATTATAGTTCTTGCCTTAAGATAATATAATGTCTAGGTTTGTATAATTTATTATCCTTATTTGCAATTCTTAATTAAAAACTCACTGAAGCGATCTTCTTCAGTGAGTTCACAAATTATACTCCACCTTTTATAAAAAGATGGAAACTTATTTTAAAAGAGTCATATTTCATATCTGAAAATGTGTTTAAAATCTCTAATGCCTATTTATATTATAATGATCTAAAATCAGATAAAGTTGAAACTCCTCATATGTCATATTAAAAGGAGGGGATATCCCCTCCTTTTAATTATTTCTTTGATTTAGAAAATACGTCAAAGGCTACTGCCATCAGTAGTACGAAACCTTTTATGGTCATCTGCATATCACTGCCAACTCCCATTATTGACATACCGTTATTCAATACACCCATAACAAGAGCTCCTATTATAGCTCCTATTACCGTACCAACACCACCATAAGCTGAAGCCCCTCCTATGAAGCAAGCTGCGATTGCATCAAGCTCAAAGTTTGTACCAGATTGAGGTGCTGCTGCATTTAATCTTGAAGTAAATGCTATACTAGCTACTGCTCCTAATACCGCCATATTTACATAGGAGAAGAATAGTACCCTATTAGTATTTATTCCTGATAGTTTGGCTGCCTTTTCATTACCTCCCATAGCATATAGATATCTTCCTTGAACAGTGTTGTTTGCAAAGAAAGAGTATATGAATACCAATATACAAACTATTATAAAGATTACAGGTATTCCCTTGTATTTTGCAAACCAATAAAATACTAGGTTTGTAGCCAAAACTACAACTGCCAGCTTTCCTATTAAAAGATATAGGGAGTTACTTTCGTACTCATTCTTTTTACTTAGCGTCCATTTTCTTACCTCTAAGAGAGCATAGATTATAGAAATTATGATTCCTGCTATAAGTGCTGTTAGGTTTAATCCACCAGTTCCCTTAAAAATATCTGGTATATAACCTCCACTTATCTTTTGAAAGCTTTCTGGAAATGGCGACAAGGTTAGTCCCTTAAGCATTGTAATAGTAAGACCTCTGAATATAAGCATACCTGCAAGCGTTACTATAAATGCCGGAATTCTGACATAGGCTATCCAAAAACCTTGCCATATGCCTATGATCAATCCTGCTACAAGACAGAGAACTATAGCTACACCAGTGCTCATTTTCATACTTATGATAAAGGTTCCAAGTAAAGCTCCTATGAATGCACATACAGAACCTACAGAAAGGTCAATATTTCCTCCTGTCAAGATACATAAAGTCATACCTATGGCTAAAATGAATACATAACTATTCTGAAGTATTAGATTGGCTACATTCATTGGTACTAGCAGTATTCCATCGGTTAAAACCTGAAATATAATTATAATAACTACCAATGCAATAAGCATTGCATACTGCCTTACATTGCTCCTAAAAGTATTTTTTATTAAATCTGCAACATTGTGCTTAGTATTTTCTCCAGATTTTTGAACTGTTTGCATCCTAAATAACCTCCCTATTACTATTCATTATGCATTTCATTATTGATTCTTGAGATGCATCTTTTTTATCCAACTCACCTACTATTTTTCCTTCATTGATAACATAGATCCTATCACAAACTCCTAGTATCTCAGGCAATTCTGAGGATATAAAGATTACTGACTTACCACTATCAGCTAAGTCGTTTATTATCTTATATATCTCATATTTAGCACCTATATCTATTCCTCTTGTCGGTTCATCTAATATAAGAATATCCGGTTCAGTAAATATCCACTTACTTAGGACTACCTTTTGCTGATTCCCACCGGATAGATTGCCTACATTTTGAAGTATTGATGGAGTTTTTATATTTAATTTTCTTCTAAACTCTTCAGCAACTTTAGTTTGTCTTCCCTTGTCTATAACATAATTTCTGCTTATTCCAAATAAGTTGGCTATAGTTATGTTATTTTTTATGTTGTCTATTAGATTTAAGCCTGCAGTTTTTCTATCTTCTGTAGTATAGGCTATTCCCTTTTCTATAGCTTGCCTTATATTATTAATTGTGATTTCCTTTCCGTCTTTTAGTAGTTGCCCACTAATATGGGTACCATAAGCCTTTCCAAAGATACTCATAGCAAACTCTGTTCTTCCTGCTCCCATAAGACCTGAAAGTCCCACTATTTCTCCCTTTCTTACTTTTATATTCATGTCCTTAATTACTCTTCTTTGAGGTATCAACGGATCATACACATTCCAATCTCTTACCTCGAAAACTACCTCTCCAATCTTCGGAGTATGTTCTGGGAACCTATGGGTTAGGTCTCTTCCAACCATTCCCTTGATGATTCTATCTTCACTTATATCACCATCATTTTCTAAGGTTTCTATAGTTGCTCCATCTCTAATTACTGTAACTCTGTCGGCTACTTTTACCACTTCATTAAGCTTATGAGAAATCAGTATTGAGGAAATTCCTTGCTGCTTAAGTTCTAATATAAGATTAAGCAAATGATCCGAATCTTCTTCATTTAAAGCTGCCGTAGGCTCATCTAGTATTAGAAGCTTAACATTTTTAGCCAAAGCCTTCGCTATTTCTACTAACTGTTGTTTTCCAACCCCTATATCAATAATTTGTTTATTGGGATTTTCACTTAAACCTATTCTTTTCAACATTTCTGCTGCTTTATCTTTAGTTTCACGCCAGCTTATAAAACTATTTTTTGCTCTTTCATTACCTAAAAATATGTTCTCAGCTATTGATAGATATGGAATTAAGGCTAATTCCTGATGAATTATTACTATTCCCTGCTTCTCGCTATCCTTTATATTAGTAAATCTGCATTCTTTTCCTTCATATACGATGTCTCCAGTATAAGTTCCATAGGGGTATATACCACTTAAAACATTCATTAGAGTGGATTTTCCTGCTCCATTTTCTCCAATAAGAGCATGAACTTCTCCTCTTTTTACATTTATATTTACATTATTTAAAGCCTTTACTCCAGGAAAGGTCTTTGTTATGTCTTTCATTTGAAGAATATAATCCTCCATCTTGTCCCCTCCAATCTTGATACATTTATTTCTGTTTTCATGCTATGTTTATAAAGCCGAGCACTGTAACTCGGCTAAATTTACTACTGTTTTTTATTATTTTAAATCTGCTTCCTTGTAATAACCACTATCTATAAGTATTTGCTTATAGTTAGAAGAATCAGCGTAAACAGGATCACATAAGAAGGATGGTACAACCTTACTTCCGTTATTATAGGTCTTTGTATCGTTTACAGAAGCTTCCTTACCTTGTAATAAACTATCAACCATCTCAACCACTTTAGTTGCTAAAGTTCTTGTATCTTTGAATATTGACATTGATTGCTGCTTATTAATCATAGCTATTACATTTGGCTTGTCACAATCTTGTCCAGTTAATATTGGGTATGGCTTATCTGCACTACCATAACCAGCATTTTTCAAAGATGCTACTATACCTATTGCTAAGCTATCATTTGGAGATAATACTGCATCAAGTTTTTTGCCTTTTGCATAGTTTGCAGTAATTAAGTTATCCATTCTTGCTTGAGCTTTAGCAGAATCCCAGCCTTGGATTGCTATAGTAGTAAAATCCTTTTGTCCACTAGAAACTACTAACTTTCCATTGTCTATATAAGGTTGTAATATGCTCATTGCTCCGTTATAGAAGAAGGTAGCATTATTGTCATCAGGTGAACCGCCAAATAACTCTATATTAAATGGACCTTTTCCATCCTTTAATCCAAGTTGCTTTTCTATATATTGCCCTTGTATAACTCCAACTTTAAAGTTATCAAAGGTTGCATAATAATCTACGTTAGGACTCTTCATTATCAATCTGTCATAGGCTACTACTTTTACTCCATTGTCAGCAGCCTTTTTAAGTACATCTGAAAGAGCAGATCCATCAATAGAAGCTATTACTAGAACCTTGCAACCCTTTGTTATCATGTTTTCTAACTGTTGAGTTTGGGTATTAACATCATTATTGGCATATTGAAGTTCAACCTTATAGCCTTTAGACTCCAATTCAGATTTCATGTTTGCTCCATCTTGATTCCACCTTTGAAGTGATTGCGTAGGCATAGCTACACCTATAAGCTGCTTGTTTGAAGCTGCAGAATCTGATTTCTTTCCACCAGTACCTCCACAGCCAGCTAAAGTTACCGCTAAGCCTAAACTTAAGATAGATGCAAGTAATTTTTTCATTTCTATTCCCCCTTGTTTTATAAGTTAGTGTAAATTTATTTCACACTGTTTTTGGATTTTGACCACAGCCTTATTATAGTTTGTGAATACGTTTAACTAAAGGTATTTACTTGCTTTATACTGGTAATCTATTGTTGAGATTTTAAAGACAAAAAAATACCTATATAGTAATTTATAAAACTACTACATAGGTACTGTTATAGATTATTTGCCCTCTAGCTTTAATCAAGTTACCTCATGGATAAACAGTACTATAGGGAACCTTTATGAAAACTTAATTTATAACAAGTATAAATTAATAGGTGAAGTTGGTTCCCTATATATAAAGTTGTACTATGGAGCTGCTATAGCCAAGGTCTATCTTCTAAATTCTGTAGGACTTTGTCCCTCGTACTTTTTAAAAACCTTACTAAAGTAATTTGGATCATTATAACCTACAGAAAAACAAACTTCTTTTATACTTTTTGAATTATCTCTAAGCATTTCTTTAGCCTTTTTTATCCTAACTATATTTATATAATCTGAAAAGTTACACCCTACCACCTCTTTAAAGGTTCTGCTGAAATGATAACAGCTCAAGTTAAACTTTGCAGCTACAGTATCTAGATCAAGCTCCTCCACCATATTATCAATTATATATTTTTCTATATCTTTAAATAGACTTAATTTATTACTATCTACATTATGTCCACTATCATTTTGATTTTCCTTAATGTTATCAATATGCGTAATATTACTATCACCTCTTTTATCTAAGGAAGCACAAGCTTCCTTATAAGAAATATAAATGTCAGAAAGTCCAGTGTAGCACCTACCTATTCCTACATTTATAGGAAGCTCAAATAATCTTTTTACTTCTTTTCTTATATCAACTGCAAGCTTTACAACTGTAATCTTCTTATCTTCATCACTACGATCCATAGGAGCCTCTATAAAGTACACCAATTCCTTAGTAAACCTATAAGTTCCGATGGCTCTATACTTCAAATTAATATATCCTTTAATATACTCTCCAATCTTTTTCTTAGTTTGATTATTACAAAGTCCAGTATTATCATCTATTTCTATCACCATAGAGCAGGTATTCTCAAAGGTCAAGTTTAGATAATCCTTATACATCTGTTCATCTATGGCTTCAAAAGTATTACTTAATATATAGTAGCTTAGTTCATTTTCCATGGCTGAAATCAAATTGTTGAGTTTTTCTGCATTCTCAATTTCGCTTTTTCTCTTGGCTTTTTCCTTATCCACATAAGTTATAGCTTTTCTTATTTTGTCCACAAGCTCTAATCTTCCAAAGGGCTTTAGTATATACTCCTTAACATTATTTTTAACAGCCTCAACTGCAAAATCAAAGTAGTCATAAGCAGTTAGTATTATGAAATAAGTATTAGGAAGAGATCTTTTTATCTCTTCGATAGCAATAATTCCATTTATTCCAGGCATTTTTATATCAGTTATAACTATATCTGGTCTATATTGCTCAGATATTTCAATAGCTTCTCTACCATTACGAGCCTCAAACACCTCAAGCTTATTACCGAATTCCCCATTTAGAATACTTATAATAGCTTCCCTATCATACTTTTCATCGTCAGCTATAAGAAGTTTTACCATGTCTACATCAACTCCTTTTTAGGAATTTTTAAATAGATTTTTGTACCTAGCCCCTTTTTACTTTCTATGGAGAATAAGTTTTTCTCATCGTAAAGCAGCTCCAGCCTGTTAATTACACTCTTTATCCCCATTCCAGTAGTATGTCCAATATGTTCACCAGAATTTTCTTCTGAACTTATCCTAGTTAGAGTTTCTTCATCAATCCCACAACCGCTATCTTCAATACGTACCATTGTATACTCATCCTCTTCATATATAAATATTCCTATATTACCTCCCTCTTCCTTAGGTTCTATGCCATGTATAAAAGCATTTTCCACAAAAGGTTGGAGTGTCATGCCAGGAACCTTTACTTTCGACAAATCAATTTTAAAATCCAGTATAAATGTAACTCTATCATCATATCTAACCTTTTGTATGAATATATATTGCTTTACCAAATCTATTTCTTCCTTTAAAGTCGCATTTCTTTCCATCATAGTTAGGCTGTATCGTAGAATTCCAGCTACAGATTTTATAAGCTCTTCGGTAGTAGCTGCATTTTCTTTTATGGCTGTTTGATTTATACAATTTAGAGTGTTAAATAAGAAGTGGGGATTTATTTGTGACTGAAGTACTTTTAATTGACTTAATTTTAGTGCATTTTCATATTTTAGTATGGTTATTTCATCATCTATTACTTTACGTTCAAGCTCCGCATTTCTCTTTATAGAACTTATATATATATTTATATCCTTTGTCATGCTGTTAAAGGCTTCTGATAATAAGTCCAATTCATATATACCTGTGTTTTCTCCTTCAACAAGCTCAAAATCACCATTAGCAACCTTCTTAGAAGCCTTAACTAACTGTTTCAATTTTAAACTTATATTTTTTATAAAAAACAATGTAGATAAGGAACTTATAAGCAAAGCAAGAACAATATATAGAATTATTATCTTGTTTATATTTCTTTCCTTCACTTCATAGTTCTTATAAATACTGTCGTTATAACTTATATAACTGTCAGTTAGATTAGTTATATAAATATTGCAGTAAGACTGAACCTCCTTGGCAGAAACATAGTGATCATAATAGGTGTCTATAGGTCCTCGATTTCCGTAGAGTTCTATGGTTTTATCTCCCTCAGCCTTATAACTGTAAAGGGTATTTATCAAATCTCTTAAAATATATTGACTTTCAACATCAGAAATCTCCTTAAGAGAATTGACCTTACTTAATGCCTCGTCCAAATATCTTTCATAATCATTTTTACACTGTCCATTATTAGTCTGAATATATTTATTAAAGTTATCCGCTGACTCACTAAGAAGATTTTTTATTTCATTTATTGTATTTAACTTGCTTAGCATTATGGAATAATTATCATTTATTTTTCTATTAGTAAATACTGCGGTTATATTACTTGTAGCTAAAGGCACAATAATAATGAGAGCAAAAATAATGAATTTTCTCCTTAAACTATTCTTCATCCTTCTACTCTCCTTGCTTTTTCTTATATGAGTCAATATTATTTTTATCAACTACTTGTACATCAGTTAAATTTATTTTGTTTACTTTCTTTCCTTCTAATATGTCCATTGTCATGTTTACTGAATTGTATCCCATAAGATACGGTTTCTGTACAATACTTGAAGAGATAACACCGGATTCAATAAGCTGAAGAGTCTCAGGTAAGTCATCAAAAGCTACTATCTTTACTTTTCCTACAAGTCCAAGACTTGATACTGCCTTAGCTGCACCTACTCCATCAAGTGCTGAGGTACAAAATAATGCTTTTATATTATAATTACTAGTCAAAATCTTCTTAGCAGCCAGCTCCGCTTCTAGAAGATAGGAGTCAGAGGATTCTATACTTACTATATTGAGCTTAGAGTTGTCATTTATATACTTTTTAAACCCTTCTACTCTTTCTTTTTGATTAGTTACCTCTTTTCCACCTATGACTATGCCTATGTTTCCTTCTGTACCTATTTGTCTTATCATTTCTTTTGCTCCTTCAGTTCCAGCACCTATATTATCTGTACCAATATATGCTAAACGTTTACTTTCCTGAGCATCTGAATCAATGGTTAAAATAGGTATTCCACTATCAACAACCTTGTTAATTACTGAATTATACTTATTCTCCTCCTGCACATAAGTTATTATGCCACTAACCTTTGCTGCATAAGCCATATTAATAAGCTTAAGCCCTTCATCCACATTGGCGTAGTCAGGTCCTTCAACCTTTACAACTGCATTTCTTTCCTTCGCTGCCTTTTCCGCTCCATTCTTTATATATTGCCAGTAAGGATTAGACTTTACATGGCAAATAAGTACTATCTCTGGTTTTATTTGCGCTCTCTCAGTAGCAGGCTCTCGAAAGATTCCCAAAAGTATAAAATTGAATATTCCGAAAATTATTACTATAATCAAATACTTCAACCTATAGATATACTTCATAGCTTTTCCTCCTTATTGATATTCTGAAGATACTCTGCTACAACTAAAATATACATGCTTATTATATAATATATTACAAAATATGTATATTAAAATTATAACTTTATATCAAAATAACACCAGTAATAATTTGCTCTAGTAAAAATATGCATTCTTATCATTTTATTTATTCGAAATTTTCTGAATAAATGTTTTTTTATATATTATTTTGTAGTAAAATAAATATATAAAATCACTTAAACAGGAGATGATATCATGAAGATAAAAAGTATATTAAAGTCCAACACTAAAGCACTTATAGTAAACGATGACATAGACAAAGCATTAAAGATAATGGATGAACTTAACCTAAATGGTATGCCTGTAGTCGATGAAAATAACACACTAGTTGGAATGGTAGTAAAGGCTGATATCTATAGATTTATGATAACCCCTGGTCACTACGAAAACTGTCCTGTAGACTGGGTTATGTCAAATTCTGTTATTCTAGCTCAAGCTAATGAAGATGTTGAAGTTGTAGCCAAGCGCTTAAGGAAAAATGATATTATCTCTATGCCTGTAGTTGAAAATGATAAACTTTTAGGTATAGTAACCATTGAAGATTTGTTAGATTATTATATGGATCTAGAATAGTCATAATCTATTGTAGTATTACTTTAAAGTACATAATAATTAGTAAAAACTCACTGAAACCAATTATTCAGTGAGTTTTTTGTACAGCTGTCTTTTTGAGCATATGTGAAGCAGCTCTGCCACGCTAAATAACTTTTTTTACTGTCTACCATGAATATCTGTAATAATACCTTGAAATTACTTGGTTTACCTAGGAAAAAATTTTATACTTTCTTACGAAAAAACTTTTGCATTATACTTTTGTGATGGATTTTGGGTTCATTGTGGATTACTATAAGGTAAAAAAATGACTTCTAAGCAACTTAGAAGTCATTTTTCAATCTGATGCAGTGTCTTCAATAATTTATAGAAGGGTAATGCAATCATATTATATATATATTGTTGTAATATTATTCTTTATGCTAGTCTTATTAGTATTTAAGACTTGAGGTTTGCCATGTTGCAACGTTTATGCTTGGTCTTGTTATATACTTAGCCCAACGTGCATCACCATCTAGATATGTTTTTTGGAAAGCTAGTGATATAACTGCAACATTAGGGCTAGCATATGTTGGGGTTGTCCAACTAAAATGATCTGCTGATGCAACTTCATATATTATCTTAGGAACTCCTACTGGTATATTGCTATAAACACCAATTGATTGTCCCATTCCACCTAAATAGGTCATATCCATTGCACCATTCATTATAAGCGTTGGACATTTAGTATTCACTCCTCTAGAGTTCATATCCATAGCACTGAGGTTATGCCCAGCCAAAGTCATTGCTGTTTTTAACCCTGGATATTCTGCTGAGTTTATCCAAGTTGCTCCACCTCCCATAGACCAGCCCATAGCTCCAATTCTATCTGTAGCTAATTTTCCGTAAAGCGGGCTGCCAATACGAGTATTTTCTGCTTTTAAAGTATTTAAAATTGTTTTTTGCTGAGCAGCTCTAGACTCAACTGTATCATAGATTGTTGTTGTATCAAAAGTTACTAACACAATGCCATGACTAGCAAAAAATGGTCCCCATGCTGCAAGTGCAATTTGTGTTGCTGTATAAGGAGGACAATATACTAAAGCTGAAAATGGAGCTATAGCTTTATAGCTAGTTGGATAATATACTGTTGCACCTCCTGTTGAATAACTAGTTGGTAAACTGTACGTACTATATGAATATGGACCATTTCCGGTGTATGCACCTGGTACTTCGTCACTACGGACTATTGGCGCTGAAGCAGCTAAAGCCGTTATAGGTTGTACACCAAATTCACTAACAACTAGAACTGACAGCATAATCATAAGTGAAGCTAAAACTTTTCTAAGTGAAGTTATCTTTCTCATCTCTCTTCCCCCTATATAAATATTTTTAAGTAATACAATAGTCACCTACTTTTTGTATTACTGTTTTTTACAAGTGAAATTGTATACGATTATTTTATATAGTTGTATATTAATTTACTAAAATGTTGAAAAAACATACCGAATTGACTTCAAAACCTAACAAAAAATACCACAGCGAAATCGCTGTGGTATCTTTACTAATAACATTAATATACGGTTTAAATTATATTTATAATCAACATAACTATGAGTTTTCTCTATACTCTCTTGGAGTAACCCCGTATTTTTCTTTAAATATCTTATAGAAATATGTAGGATTTTCATAGCCTATCAAATCTATTATTTCTACGATCGAATACTCTGTAAATTTTAGAAGCTCTACAGCCTTACTAAGTTTTTTCTCCTGAAGCAATTCCTTAAAAGTCATCTTTGTATGCTTTTTAATAAGCTTACTAAGCTTATAATGAGGCTGATTTAATTTTTTTGAAAGCTCAAATAGATTTGCATCCTTATAATGTTTATCTATGTATTTAAGACTCTGAATAATTAAAAGCTTATCATAATTGTTAGCTGAGTAGGTTTCAATGTCCTTAGATCTCTTTACCAACTCAACTAATAGCAAGCCAACCAAAAGCTTAATTGTGGCTTTACTCATGATGGAAGGCTCATAAAGCTCAGTTATTATTTTCTCTGCAAGCTCCTGAATATGTTTCTTTTCAGCTACCTTAAAATACAAGTATTCTCCCTCACTATAGTCTTTATATAAGGTAGTAAGGAGAAACTTACTTATTATATTCTCATCATCTAATAAGGTTATTATGTAATCAAAAAACTCTGGCTTTATTATAAAATTTATTATTATATCCTCTTCGCTAGATGCTTCTATCTCATGAGTTATATATTGATTTAGAAAAATCAATTCTCCTTGCTTTAAAGTAATCTTCTTATCATCAATAGTCTGAGTTAACTTTCCCTCATAAACGTAATTGAACTCTATATAATTATGTTTATGTTTAGGAAAATCTACAAAACGAGTGTGTCTTCTAATATCAATAAGCTCACCAGCTTGAAGAAGTTTTTTACTATCTATTATAAACTCTCCATCATCAGTATATAAACTCTTATTTACTGTCTCTTCACCGTTTAATATCTTTTCTTCTTCTTCTGTTAAGGCTATGAGCCTTTGATAAATATCTTTCCTCAAAGTTTCCTCCTGCTTACATAGGTTAATTTTCATTTATATTAAAGACGCTCTAAATAAGAGTACCTTCAAAACAATTTTCTATTTTAACTAAAATATAACTTTAACATTAATACTACTTTAGATAATTATATCATCTATTTAGTTACACCTCTATGTAAAGTTAATATATACTATTTTTGATGTCTTAACCTCCTTATAATCATATAGAAAAAACATGCATACTTAAGGATATTCCCTAATATGCATGTTTTCTTAAATTTTTATATTTACTAAACCAGTGTAGTATCACCAGCTAAGAACTTGTCAACTTCTCTTGCACAAGCTCTTCCTTCGTTTATAGCCCAAACCACTAGACTTTGTCCCCTTCTCATGTCTCCACAAGAGAACACTTTTTCCACATTGGTTTGGAACTTTCCGTACTGAGCTTTTACATTAGTTCTGCCGTCAGTTTCTACTTGAAAACTGTCTACTACATACTTTTCAGCTCCAACGAACCCCATGGCAAGAAGCACCATGTCTGCTTTCCATACCTTCTCAGACCCTTCAACTTCTTTTGGAATAAAGGACCCTTTTTCGTTTTTTTCCCAATTTACGTTAACTGTTTTTACTGCTGTTAAGTTCCCGTCCTCATCTCCAATAAACTCTTTTACTGTAATTAAGAATTCTCTTGGATCTTTTCCGTATAAATCAGCATATTCTTCTTGACCGTAGTCCACCTTATGAATCCTAGGGTATTGAGGCCATGGATTAAGTTCTGTTCTTTGCTCTGGTGATTTTCCCATTATCTCAAACTGTACTAAGGAGTTGCAGTTATGTCTTAAACTAGTAGCTACGCAGTCTGTACCTGTATCTCCTCCACCGATTACTATAACATCTTTGCCTTCAGCGGAAATATAGTTTTTATCTGCTAGATTAGAATCTAATAAACTCTTAGTTGTAGCTCTTAGGAAATCCACTGCATAGTGAATTCCCTTAAGCTCTCTTCCCTTAGCATTCAAGTCTCTAGGATTGGAAGAACCACAAGCTAGTACAACAGAATCGTACTTTCCTAATAGCTCTTTAGCATCTATATTCTCTCCTACATTAGCGTTTGTTATAAAGCTTACGCCCTCTTCCTTCATGATATTAACTCTTCTATCTATGACAGCCTTATCTAGCTTCATATTTGGAATACCATACATAAGAAGTCCGCCAACTCTATCATTTTTTTCATATACAGTTACATTATACCCACTCTTATTAAGCTGATCTGCACAAGCAAGTCCAGCTGGACCTGAACCGATTATCGCAACAGTTTTATCCAATCTTACCTTAGGAGGATTAGCTTTTATAAGTCCCTCTTCAAAGGCTCTTTCAATAATAGATCGTTCATTTTCCTTAATAGATATTGCTGGTCCGTTAATTCCTGCAGTACATGCTGATTCACATGGAGCTGGACACACTCTGCCTGTGAATTCTGGAAAATTATTTGTCTTAAGCAGTCTCTCAACAGCTTTTTTCCAATTGCCTTTATATATCAAATCATTCCATTCAGGTATAAGATTATTAACTGGACATCCAGATACCATTCCGTTTATCATTATTCCTGACTGACAGAATGGTATGCCGCAATCCATACATCTAGCCCCTTGTACTTGCTGTTCCTCTTTGGAAAGAGGAGCTACAAACTCATTGTAATCTTTTAATCTTTCCTTTGGTTTTTTCTTTGCTGAAACTTTCCTATCATATTCTAAAAAACCTGTTGGCTTTCCCATTATTACCCCTCCTCTTTCCTACTTTCTTACTCCTTTTATTACATCAAAGGCCATTCTCTCTGCGTCTTCCCTAGAAGATCCAGAAGCCACATATTCTTTTATTAAAGTGATTATATTTTTATAATCCTTTGGCATTACTTTTATAAATGCTTTTTTATATTCTTCAAAATTGGAAGCTACTCTCTTAGCATCTTCTGAACCAGTATATTCTTCATGCTGTTGTAGAAGCTCAAGTAAGTTACTTTCATCCGAAGCATCTAATTCTTCTACATAAACCATACTTTCATTTATATTTTTTCTCTTTGATCCAGCTTCATCTAAAATATAGACTACTCCACCAGACATACCAGCAGCAAAGTTTCTTCCTACAGGCCCTAAGATAACAACTGTTCCACCAGTCATATACTCACAACCATGATCTCCTACCCCTTCAACTACAGCTGTTGCTCCTGAGTTCCTTACACAAAATCTCTCACCTGCAACTCCCTTTATGAAGGCCTTACCACTAGTAGCTCCATATAAAGCTACATTACCAACAAGTATATTTTCTGTAGGCTTCAAGGCTGACTCTTTTGGTTCATACACAATTATTTTTCCACCAGAAAGACCTTTTCCAATATAGTCATTAGCATCTCCTTCAAGTTCTAAAGTAAGTCCCTTAGGGATGAATGCTCCAAAGCTTTGTCCTCCTGCACCAGTTGTCCTTACCCAAATAGTATCCTCTGGAAGTCCTGCTTCTCCGTATCTCTTAGTTATCTCACTTCCTAAGATTGTTCCAAATACTCTGTCTGTGTTGCCAACCTTGACTTCAAGCTTAGCTTTACCTCTTCCCTCTAAGGCTTCTAATGCATTAGGAACTAATACCTTTGAATCTATAACATTGTATAACTTATGATCATAGCTTTCTTTATACTTATATATCTTATCGTGCGGAATCTCTGGATTATATAGAAGTCTAGCTAAGTCTACCTTTTTAGACTTCCAGCCTCCTACAGACTTTTGTACTAGTTTGTCAGTACGTCCTACCATTTCATCTATTGTTCTAAAGCCAAGCTTAGCCATATATTCTCTAAGTTCTTGTGCTATAAAGTACATGAAGTTTATAACATGTTCTGGTTTACCTTTAAATCTCTTTCTAAGCTCTTCGTTTTGAGTTGCTATCCCTACAGGACAAGTATCCAGATTACATACTCTCATCATTACACATCCCATAACTACCAATGGTGCTGTAGCAAAACCAAACTCCTCTGCACCTAGAAGTGCTGCAATAGCAACATCTTTTCCTGACATAAGCTTTCCATCTGTTTCTATTGCTACTCTTTCTCTTAAACCGTTCAGTATCAGGGTTTGATGTACTTCAGCAAGTCCAAGTTCCCATGGCAAACCTGCATGTTTTATTGAAGTTCTTGGTGATGCACCAGTTCCTCCATCATATCCACTTATCAGTATTACATCAGCTCCACCCTTTGCAACTCCAGCTGCAACAGTACCAACTCCAGCCTCTGACACAAGCTTTACGCTTACTCTAGCTTTTGAGTTTACGTTTTTAAGATCATATATAAGCTCAGCCAAATCCTCAATTGAGTATATATCATGATGTGGTGGTGGTGATATTAGGCCAACTCCAGTAGTTGAGTGTCTTGCTTTAGCTACCCAAGGATACACCTTAGTTGCTGGAAGCTGTCCACCTTCTCCTGGCTTAGCTCCTTGCGCCATCTTTATCTGAATTTCTCTTGCATCCACAAGATATTCAGAAGTAACTCCAAATCTACCTGAGGCTATTTGCTTTATAGCTGAAGATCTTAAATCTCCATTTTCATCAACTACAAATCTTTCTCTCTCTTCTCCGCCTTCACCGGTGTTAGATCTTCCACCAATTCTATTCATAGCTATGGCCAAACATTCATGAGCTTCTTTACTTATTGACCCGTAAGACATAGCTCCTGTTTTAAATCTTTTTACTATTGATTCTACTGATTCAACTTCCTCTATAGCAATAGGTTCATTGTCTAACTTCAGATCTAAAAGACTTCTAAGGGTAAGGTTATTTTTCTCGTTGCTTATCAAAGAAGTATACTCTTTAAATTCATCATAACTTCCGGTCTTACAAGCATTTTGAAGCTTATGAATAGTTAGAGGATTATATAAATGCTCTTCCTTATTGCTTCTAAACTTATGACTTCCTTCAGAATCAAGGGTAAAATCTATAAGTCTTCTATCAAAGCCCTGTGTATGTCTTAATACGGCTTCCTTTTCGATATCAGCTAGATCTATTCCCCCTATTCTTGATGGAGTTAGTGTAAAGTATTTGTCTATAACCTCTTTAGCTATTCCTATAGCTTCAAAAATCTGCGCTCCATTGTAGGACTGAATTGTAGATATACCCATCTTGGATATTACCTTTACAATACCTTTCAAAGCCCCTTTATTATAGTTATAAACCGCTTTTTCGTAACTTAAAGCTATTTCTTGCTCCTCAGCTAGATTTCTTATAGATTCATACACCATATAAGGATTGATAGCATTGGCACCAAAACCTAGTAATAAAGCAAAATGATGTATTTCTCTAGGTTCTCCTGATTCTACAACTATACTTACTTTTGTCCTCTTAGCCTTTTCCACCAAGTGATGATGCAAAGCTGAAACTGCAAGTAATGCAGGTATTGGAACATTATTCTCATCAACCATCTTATCAGAAAGCACAATTATAGTTTTTCCTTCTTCTATAGCCTTGTCAGCCTTTTCTAATATTCCATCTAAAGCATTTTCAAGTGCTGATTCTTCCTTATCCTTAGCAAATACCATCGGAATAACTATATTCTTAAAGTTATCATCCTTAATAGAAAGTACTTTATTAAAGTCATTGTTTGATAATATCGGATTGTCTAGTTTTAATCTTCTGCAGTTTTCTTCTCCTTCAGATAGAATGTTTGACTCTGCACCAAGATATACCCTTACTGAAGTTACTATTTCCTCTCTTATTGCATCTATAGGTGGATTAGTTACCTGAGCAAATAACTGCTTGAAATAATTATATAAAAGCTGTGGCCTGTCGCTTAGCACTGCTAATGGAGTATCAATTCCCATAGATGCTAATGGATCGTCTCCATTTAAGCACATTGGTGTTATAGTTGAAGTTACATCTTCATAGCTATATCCAAAGGCCTTTTGAAGTCTTGCTAGTTTTTCTTCTGATACTTTCTCTTCTAAAAAATCATTAGAAGGAATTTCTCTTAGCTTCAATAGATTGTTCTTAACCCATGAGCCATATGGCTTTAAGGTTGAATAGTTTTTCTTTAAATCGCTATCATCTATAAGCTGTCCATTTACAGTATCCACAAGAAGCATTCTTCCTGGAGTTAATCTTCCTTTATACTTAACATTATCACTATCTACGTTCATAACTCCAACTTCAGAAGATAAGATTAAATAGTCATCCTTTGTTACATAATATCTTGAAGGTCTAAGACCGTTTCTATCTAAAGTAGCTCCTAGAATTTCTCCATCAGTAAAAGCTATAGCTGCTGGTCCATCCCAAGGCTCCATCATTGTGGAGTTATATTCATAAAAGGCTCTCTTTTCTTTGTCCATCTCATGGTTTTTACTCCACGGTTCTGGTATAAGCATCATCATTATATGTGGAAGCTCTCTTCCATTCATATATAAAAACTCTATAGTATTGTCCAGCATTGAAGAGTCTGAACCATTTTTATTTATTACAGGGAGAACCTTGTTTAACTTTTCTCCAAAGACCTCAGATTTGTAATCAGATTCTCTTGCATTCATCCAATTCACATTACCTCTTATGGTGTTTATCTCACCATTATGGATGATGTATCTGTTTGGATGTGCTCTTTCCCAGCTTGGGAAAGTGTTTGTACTAAATCTTGAGTGAACAAGAGCGATGGCTGTATCCATATATTCACTTTGTAGATCTGGATAGAACTTTTCTACTTGAAGAGCAGTAAGCATACCTTTATAAACTAAGGTTTTTGAGGAAAGACTAGCAACATATGCCTCTACAGCTTCTTTTTCAAACAATCTTCTTATTACATAAAGTTCCCTTTCAAAAGTCTTTGAATCAAAATCTTCACTGCTTGAAGCTACAAATCCTTGCATTATAAAAGGCATCGCTTCTCTAGATGCGTCCCCTAAATCCTCTGGATTAACAGGAACTTGTCTCCATCCCAAAAAGCAATGCCCTTCATTAAGAACAATATTTTCAAAAAGCGCCTTTGCTTTTTCTTGGTTTTCTTTATTTTGTGATAAGAAGAACATTCCTACAGCGTAATGCCCTTCCTTCGGTAGTTCAAACTCACATACTCTTTTAAAAAAATTGTGTGATACCTGAATCAATATTCCTGCTCCGTCTCCAACGTTTGGATCAGCACCAGCGCCCCCTCTGTGCTCTAACTTTACAAGAATGTCTAATGCATCTTTTACAATAGCATGATTTTTTTTACCTTTGATGTGTGCTATCGCCCCAATACCACAGGCATCTTTTTCAAAACTCGGATCATACATCCCTTGCTCTTTTGGAAAGTTACAAAACATAGCCAGTCCCCCTTTAATATTACTTTTAGTATAATTATAGATTTATTGTGTATCTGCTGCTAATTTTTATGATATGCATAGATGTCTGTACCTCTTACAGCCTATACTGCCATAGAGTTACGACTTCATAATGAAACTTATACTTTCAAAGACTTTTCTTTAAGAATACAAAGAACTTTTGAAAATAGTTTTATGCTTTAAGTGGTCTATCCTTAGCTATTAAATATCAATATGTTTATAAAAAACATCAATTACCTTATAGATTATTAATATTCTTTCACTAAATAGATATCTTCCACATTTTTGCTTTGTATTTTTTAACACTACATTAATTTTTTTATTTTATATTGTGAAATAATAATATCACTAAAGTGTCAAAAAAATCAATATATTAATTAATTTTTATGAGACAATATTCAAAATATGCAATAAAATATTAAGCAAGTTTCACTTTTATTACAATATACGTAATTAAATCTAAAATGATACTTAAGATTTGAATTTATAGGTAACCTTTGCGAAAACTTAATTTATACTTGTACTAAAATCATGGTTTCTGAGGATTTTAGGGCACGTATAAATTAATAGTTGAGTTAGGTACTCTAAAAGTATTATATTATAGATAAAATACTACGATTAAGGAGTGTTAGTTTTGAATAAAATTCAATGTGAAAGTTGTAAAACAAAACTTTGCGCTAGCAAGGTTCCTATATTTTTTTCTCTTAACAGAGAGCATTTGACTAAGGTTGTTTCTAAAATCAATCACCTAAGCTTTAATAAAGGCGAGGCCGTTTGTATAGAAGGTGATTACTCTAATGCCTTAGTAATAATAAATCAGGGACAGGTAAAACTTACGAAGGTAACTAAGGAAGGAAAAGAACAAATAATAAGGGTATTATCTTCTGGAGATTTTTTTGGAGAATTAAGCATATTTAATGAAAAAGACAAATATAACTTTTCAGCTTATGCTCTTTCTTCGGTGAAAATCTGTTCACTAAGTAAGGAAAGTATGAATTCAATACTTTTGGAGAATCCTGAAATTTCGATAAAAATATTAACTGAAGTGTCAAAAAGACTTATGGAAGCTGAAAATCTGGCACAAAACTTAGCTACAAATGATGCAGACATAAGAGTAGCCAGCCTCATTGCCGAATTTGGAGAAAAGTTTGGTCACAATACAGATTTAGGTATTGAGGTCAACCTCCCAATGAATAGGGAAGATATGGCCAATTATATTGGAGTTACAAGAGAAACCATAAGCAGAAAATTAACTAAGTTACAAGACTCAGGAGCTATATCTCTTGTGGGAAATAAGACTCTAATAATAAGAGATCCTAATAAATTAAATGATTTTTTATAATTTGATTTGAATCATATTTTTTAAATTCTAATACTCATATAATTAAGCCATAGAAAAGAAAAACATATTTGATATAAATTCTAGGAGGCTTAATTATGATAAATAAAATGAAATTAGCAGAAAATATTTATAGTATAGCTAAGGTCGATGATAGAGACGTTCCTTTCCATAGACTTACATTAACTAAAGGCACAACTTACAATAGTTATCTATTAAACACTGATAAACCAACAATAATAGATACTGTGGACATAAGCTTTGGTAAAGAATTTGTTGATAGCTTAAAAGCAACTATTGACTTGATGAAGATTCAATATATTGTTATAAACCACACAGAACCTGACCATTCAGGGGGGCTTGGAAGCTTAGCATCACAAGCTAAAAATGCAACAATAGTCTGCACAGATAAAGCAGTAGAAGAGCTTAAGGAAATGTATAAACTTCATAACAGAAACTTTTTAGTAGTAAGAGACGGAGATAAACTAGACATAGGTGGAAAGACTTTAATATTCTTAGAAACCCCCTATCTACATACTGAAGAGACCATGATCACTTACTGTATAGAAGATAAAATTTTATTCCCATGTGATATATTTAGTACACATATTGCTAACACTGAAGTATTTAATGATTTAGCTAAGTACGATATATTTGAAGACTTCAAAGTTTATTATACACTAATCATGCATCCTCATAGAAAACATGTTCAATATATGATAAACAAGATAAAAAATCTAGATATCCAAATCATTGCGCCTTCTCATGGTTTTGTGCTTAGAACTGAAATAAACAAGTATATAGCACTTTACGATGAGCTTAGCAGAAACACTAGTACCAACAAATCAGCAGTTGTTATCTACTCAACTATGACAAGTAATACTAAAAAGTTATCCCAAAATATAGTTGAATATCTTGCTGCTGAAGGTATATCTTCATCTTCTATTGATGTAAACAAAACTTCAAAAGAAGAAGTATTAGAAAAGATAAGTAGCTCAGACATTGTTCTTTTTGGAAGTTCAACAAGATACGGTGACATGATAGGTTCCTTAGAAGACATCCTTAAAGAATTAAAAGCCATGGACTTATCCAATAAACTTTTAGCAGCCTTTGGTTCTTATGGTTGGAGTGGTGAAGCTATAGAAGTTATTCAAGACTATCTACTAGAAACCAATGCAAAGGTTCTTGACACATCAACTGTAATCAAATCCACTGGTATGTCCGATGTAGCTTTTCCTATAAGAGTAAGATTCTCAGCAAAAGAAGAATCACTTAAAGGATTAGAAAGAGCTTGTGAATATATCGGAAGTCTTGCTCTTAATGCAATATAAAACTGTACCACTTCAATCCAATATTTATTTTCAAAACTCCTCTGCTTTTGAGAGGAAAATTTGAAAATATAAATTTTTACATGAAGTGGTATATCCATAAAGCTTAAGATAAATTAAACTAGGTTATTCTCTCTCTACAATGAAAAAACTTAGTAACCTGCAAAGTTCCTTCAGGCTTTCTGCTTATTGGAACTTGCACAAAAAATTGCTAAAGAACAGTTCTTTAGCAATTTTTTTATTTAATATACTTTATTTTTCTTCAACCTTTTACATATTACGCCATATAATATACCAATGTACAAACTTTGAAAGTATTTTGTATGTGAAAGGATGATTATTATGGCCGTAAGACATTATGTTTTGCTTGCTACAGATGGAAAAACAAAGCTTCCTACAACTCCAGACCTTCCACCAGACCCTGCCACAGAAGTGGAGGTTCTTATATATGGTTTTGTAGGCGGTCTATACAAAGTTGATGACAAGGTAGTTGATGAAAATTTAAATTGGCATAAGTCCTCAAATTGGAATTACTTATATAGTTTAAAAGGCAACGCATCTCTCCCATCTCCTATTATCTGGGGTGAAGTAGGAGATAAAATATATGTAACCTTAATAAATCTTGGCATGAAATATGTAGATATAATGGATCCTCATACTGTGCATATGCATGGTGCTCATGTAGCCACTCAGATAGACGGTTTCCCAGAAATGTCTGTAGGCGTACCTATGTGGGAGTTTACTGGCAAAAACAAACCTGACACCTTAACTTATTACTTCTACCCAGAACATCCTGGTACTCTAATGTACCATTGTCATCAAGAAGCCTCTGAACATGTTCAAATGGGTATGTATGGTGCACTTGTAATATATCCATCATATGAAAGTCTAGCTATGAATGGAATCAAAAAGGATAAGTGTGGAAGATGGTATAACAATGGAGAATATGTACCTTCTATACCTTCTACTGCTACAAATAGAAACTTTGCTTACAACAATATTCACTCCTTCTTCAACAGAGAATATATAATGTTGTTATCTGATATAGATCAAGCATGGCACGACAGTATCTTAAACGGAACACCATTTAATCCTGTTGATTACAAACCTAACTTTTGGCTTGTTAACGGAAGACCATTCCCATATTCATTACTTCCACATCCTCAAACTCCTCCAAAGGGCAGCGATGAAGACTTATCACAAATTAATTATGAATCCTATGTCCATGTGAAAACTGGCGAAGACTTTTTACTAAGAATGATTAATATTAGTTATCAAGTTATTCCTTGGCATATACATGGCTGGCATTTTAAAGTCATCGGTAAGGATTCTCATATAAGTCCATTCTTAGAAATGAACTCAACTTCAACTACAATGGATTGTATGGATCACATGGAACATCCTATAACAGAAATGGGCTTCACTTGTACCATTGGTTCAGGAGAAACCTATGACCTTCTAATAAATGCTGAGAATAAGAGTCCTATTTATAGAAAGTATATAGTTAGGGGGCAAGATCTTATACCTTCAATATGCAGTCAGTTCCATACTCTTCAAAAATCCGATCCATCTGTTATAGCTAATATACCTACTGAGCCTGTAGATGTAAATAATATAAAAACTGTAAACTATATAGAAATCTGTGATGAACCAAAAGACAGTCCAAACATCAACTTCTTCCCTCAATTTTATCCTATGCACAACCATGACGACTATAAGGTAACTAATGACGGAACTTATCCTGGTGGACAGCTTACCTATATTCAAATAGATGCTCCTGAATCTGGAGGTCTCCTTGGAAGTTATTATGGAGATAAGAAATTTGATGACGTTATACTGAAAAGACTGGATGAAAGAATAAGCTTTGATTGGAGCTGTGACAAGCCCAAGGACTTAGAAGAAGAATTCTCAGTTAAATGGACTGGAAAAATAAAAGCATCAACTCCTCAAAGATATAAACTGCAGTTATTCTGCATAGGCAATGCCACAGTTAAGCTAAACGGAAAAGAAATATTGACTGTCAAGGATTATTACTCCTTGCCTTATGCTTTTGATATGATAGATTTTGAAAAAGATAATTTTTATGATATAGAAATAACCTACGTTGGAAACTCAAAGGGCAAGATAGCCTTGCAATGGTCCTCATCAACAAATAAGAAAGAGATAGTCCCAAGCTATAACCTATTCCCTATTTAATCTAAAAAATATAAAATTTGAGCCATGTCTTATAAAAAAGTTGCTGAAGCGACCTTTCTTCAGCGGCTTTTTTTGCGCATCTGCCTTTTCTGAACGTATGTGAAGAAATTCTGGCAGGCGAATATGATTTATTTTTTTAATGTTTGCCCTAAGTACCTGTTCTAAACCTTTGATATTGCCGGTCTAGATAAAAAGAAATTTTATTGTATAACTTATCACAACAGTAAAAAATCGCCGAAGTTGACCTTCTTCGGCGATTTTTCAGCGCAAGCTCATCTAAGCATCGGATGACTGACCACTTAATTTCAACACGGTACTTTAACAAAGCCCATAGTTTTAGTCCTTCAACTCTATTACAACAGGACAGTGGTCTGAACCATAAACCTCATTCAATATCTCCGCGCCAGTAACTTCATCAAGAAGATTATTTGATACGAAATGATAATCTATTCTCCACCCTGTATTTCTTTCTCTTGCCTTAAACTTATAACTCCACCAAGAATACTTTATTGTTTCTTGATTAAGATATCTGAAGGTATCAGTGTACCCATTAGCTATAAATTTGTCCATCCACTCTCTTTCCATAGGTAAAAAGCCTGAGGTCTTTTCATTTGCCTTAGCATTTTTTATATCCATAGGAGTATGAGCAGTATTATAATCTCCACAAATTATAAGTTTTTTGCCATCCTTTACCTTATCATTACAGTACTCAAGTATGGCATCATAAAATCTCATCTTATAGTCAAGTCTTTGTTCGTTCTGCTGTCCATTTGGAAAATAAATATTTAATAAAGTAAAGTTCTCAAATTCAGTTATTAAGATTCTTCCTTCACTATCAAACTCTTCAATACCTATACCGTGACTTACACTTATTGGTTCAACCTTAGTATATGTAGCTACTCCGCTGTATCCCTTCTTTTCTGCAAAAGAGAAATAAGAGTGGTACCCTTCTATATTTCTAGCTGCATCATCCAAGGTAGCCTCCTGCAGTTTTGTCTCTTGAATACATAGTACATCTGGTGAATCATTTTCTATAAAGCTTAGAAATTCTTTTTTCATAATTGCTCTAAGCCCATTAACATTCCAAGAATATATCTTCAAAACATCATCTCCTTAGGGAATAAATTATAAACAATAATAATTATTTATATAATATTATACTTTATTCCCTATTTCAATGCTTAATCTGATAAATTACTATCTCTAACTACTTTAGTATAAGTATTTAAGGTTACAAAATAATATATACAATAGATTAAAGCATATATGGAAACTATTATTAAGAAACTGTTCATTAACTTTAAGGAAAGCATTTTACTTAATGCTATGGTTGCAGGTAATGAATTAGCAAAAGCTACTACGAAAGGTGCTCCAAAAAGCAAACCTAACTCCTTGGCAACTGCAGTTTTTATTTCCTTATTACTTACGCCAATTTTACTTAAGGTAATGAATTTCTCTTTATCTTCTCTTGCTTCCATCACCATCTTAAAGTATATTATACTTCCTGTAGCCATTATAAATAAAGCTCCAATAAATAATCCTATAAACGCCATCATTCCCAAAAGCTTTAACCCATCTTTATAATGCTCGTAAAAAGTCACCATACCACTTTCTTTAGGCAAATTCTTAGATAAATCATTTATGAAGCTTTCGGCTTTAAAGTCATCCTCTAACATATATCCATCTAATTTGCTTATATTTGCCTCATCAGAATTTAACTTTATTGAATCATATACATTATCTTTAACAACAAAGGTTTGGGTAAAATGATCTAAA
Organism: Clostridium manihotivorum; assembly: GCF_004015185.1. Taxonomy (GTDB): domain Bacteria; phylum Bacillota; class Clostridia; order Clostridiales; family Clostridiaceae; genus Clostridium_AR; species Clostridium_AR manihotivorum. Next base: position 5,094,600 of record NZ_CP025746.1, read on the forward strand.
GCTAAAAACGGTTTTATATCCGATGCTGTCACTTTTAGATTGTAACTCTTATCCTTTATATTAATATTAACGACTTTATTAAGAGCTGCTTCGTTTGTGGCAAAGCTTTGTAACTGTATAAAATAGCAGTCATTCTCATCCTTAAGATTAGCCCTTCTATCAAGCTTTTGTTGCTTACTAAGCTTATTAAATTCGCTTTCACCTATGACATAGAAACCTGAATCCTTATTAACTAATGGATCTTTAGCCGTAACTTTTACAATATCTATACTATCAGAGAATTTTACGCTTACTTCCTTATGCTTATCTAATATACTATTAAAAGTCTTATTCTCGTCCTTTGTTCTAAAGTACTCTATAGAAAATGGTCTCATATATCTTGAGTTTTCCTCTGTTTTCGTATAAGAGCCTACACAAGTAACTAAAGCACAAAGTGCTACTGTAATACTTATTGCTATAATGCTCAAAGTCCCAACATTCCCTCTATATCTAAAATACAATTGAGAGGTAGAGATTAGTTTTGTCCCTTTGAATAAACTCTTTTCATTTTTTTTGTTTGCATAAATTAAAAAGGTTGTGGCAGAAGTAAAGAATAATATTGTTCCTACCACTACCAATAGTACTACTATAGGAGCTTTTAGCAGGTTACTTCCTAATTGCTTTATTGCCATGCTATAACCAAAATACAAGCATACAATTGAAACCACAGCGAAAAGTAAGGTTATTGCAGATACCTTAAGTCCCTTTTCTACTTTCTTAGATGCGTTGAATAAATCTATTAAACTGCTTTTTCTAACTATAATAGAACCATGTAGAGAAATAACAATATATATAACAACAAATATCTTAAGCGATTGTATTATCGCTCTAATATTCCACTGAAAAGGCACCACTGCGGAAGTCTTAATCATATAAAATAATAGCATTATAAAAAACTTACTAAAAATTAATCCTAATGAAATACCAGTAATCAATGCAGCCAAGGTAATAAATGTATTCTCGTAAAAATTTACCCTTGCAACTTGATTCTTAGACATTCCTAAGAGCATATAGGTTGCAAACTCTTTTTTTCTAGATTTCACAAAGAAGGAATTTGAATACCATATAAAGAAGGCTGAAAACATAATAATCATTACTGCCCCAATATTGAACAGTATCATAAACTTCTTCATTTCACCAAGCTCGTCTTGTATATATTTACTATATAGAATAGACATAAAGAGATATACAGAAAATATACTAAAGGAAAGGCTCAAGAAATATGACCAATAGCTTTTAAAATTACTTTTTATATTTCTTGTTGTAATACTAACCAATGTCATCAGAATCACCTCCTATTACAGAAAGAATCTTTAATATTCTCTGATAGAAATCCTTTCTACTCATATCTCCTTTATATATCTCGTTAAATAACTTACCATCTTTTATAAAAATAACTCTCTTGCAATAAGAAGCTGCAAAACTATCATGAGTTACCATTAGTATAGTTGCATTATTATTATCATTTAAATTCTGTAATGCACTTAAAAGCTCCTTTGAAGATTTGGAATCCAGTGCTCCTGTTGGCTCATCTCCAAGAACTAAAGACGGGTTGGATATAATAGCTCTAGCCGCTGCTGCTCTTTGTTTCTGCCCTCCTGAAACCTCATACGGGTGTTTATTTAAGATTTCATTTATTCCAAGTTTTTTTGTTATGTCACTAAGTCTTTGCTCTATTGTACTATAAGGTGTCTTTGACAACGCTAAAGGAAGCACTATGTTTTCCTTAAGAGTCATATTGTCTAAAAGATTAAAGTCCTGAAATATAAATCCTAATTTTTCTCTTCTAAACTGAGATAGATGTGGCTCTCTAAGCTTAGTTACATCCTTTCCATCTATAAAAACACTTCCTGAAGTCGGCTTATCTATAGTTGATATAACATTTAAAAAGGTTGTCTTTCCTGAGCCAGATGGCCCCATTATCCCAACAAACTCACCTTGATTTATCTTTAAATCTATATTATCTAAAGCTGTATACTTTACTCCCCCAAATCTTGATCCATAAACCTTTTTCAAATTTCTTATATTTAATACTTCCATACCAATACCTCCAAATTTATTTTACCAATGCACTAGAACCATACTTTTTAATAACTGTGAGTTTAATAATAGAAATTAATTTTGTATCTAATAAGCAATTAAATATTTATCCCTACTAGGCATTTATTAAGTATCAAGCTCACAACCTATGATTAAATTATATAAAAAAACAAAATGCTCAGCCATTTCTTCAGCTTACATTTTGTTTTCAAAACTTACATTTTTGTAATATTAGTATATAGGGTTCCATTACGAAAACTTAATTTATACTTGTTCGAAAATCCCGAGTTCTGGGGATTTTCGGGAACGTATAAATTAATAGTTGAAGTTGGAACCCTATAAAGATGTACCACTTTAATCGAAAAACTATTTTCAAAACTCCTCTTGGTTCTAAAAGGATAATTTGAAAATATAACTTCTATTATGAAGTTGTACATTACATGTAACGTGGAAAGTGTACATGAAGCTTTGTTCCCTTTCCATATTCCGATTCAGCGGTTAAATAATGACCTAGCTTCTTTGCAAGCTTTTTAGAGAGGTACAATCCCATACCAGTTGCTTTTAGATTAGTGTCTCTTCCATTATTGCCCGTAAAGGACTTGGCGAATATTCTTTCTAAATCTTCCTTTTTTATTCCTACGCCGTTATCTTCTATTGTAAGAATTACTTCCTTTTCATTGTTGGAGGTATTAAAGCTTATCTTTCCACCTTTATCAGTATATTTTAAAGAATTGGATATTATCTGATCTATTATAAAACTTAACCACTTTTTATCGCTGTCTACTACTAACTTATCATCTATGGTACTTGAAAAGCTAATATGCTTTCTTATAAAGATGATAGAGTGCTTCTTTATACTTTCCTTAATAACACTGTTCAAAACAACCTCTTTTATTACATAATCCTTTGAAAAATCGTTACTTCTTGAATAATATAAAACTTTCTCAACATAATCATCTATCTTGTCAAGCTCCTCCTTCAGCGAACTAACAGTAGATTCTTCAGTAAAATCTCCACTTTCTAAGATAAGTTTAATAGTTGTAATTGGAGTTTTTATCTCATGCACCCAGCTTATCAAGAATTCGCTATTCTCCGTAAATTGTTCTTCTATCTTTCTCAAGGACTCAACATATCCATTATATATATCAGAGATGATTAATTGGTATAGTTCGTCCTTACATTCATTGGCTTCTGGAAATATAGGAGTTTTATCTTCTGAGGATTGGATTTCCTTTAACTTTTTAACGCTATCATTCTTTCTAACATAATCATAGATTAAGAAAAATATCATCATTATCATCGATACAACTAATATGTATATAGCATTTGAAGGCAGCATTCTATTGCTTCTATCAAGATATATAGACGCTGAAATAAAAGTTATAAGGATAATGTAAAAAATCAACAGCCTTAAGTTTTCTTTTAAATATTTGTAGAAACTCATTTTATTATATACCCTTGGTTCTTAACGGTTTTTATATAGTCCTCAAGCCCCATTTCCTTTATTTTTTTTCTAAGCCTATTTATATTAACAGTTAAGGTATTATCATCAATAAAACTTTCATCTTCCCATAGCTCCTGCATTATTTTCTCTCTACTTACTATTCTCTCATTATTCTTCATAAGTATATAAAGTATCTTAAATTCATTTTTGGTGAGCTCTATGCTTTTATTCTCATAATATAAAATGTTATCTTTAAGTGATAGCATAACACCATTATGATTAATTACATCCATAGAAGTATCAGAATAAGAATAAGTTCTTCTTAAGATTGCATTTATCTTTGCTATCAGCACTTCCATAGAAAAAGGTTTTGTTATATAGTCGTCTCCTCCCATATTCACAGCCATAACAATGTCCATATTGGTGTTTCTTGAAGATAAAAATAGAACTGGAACCTTAGATATGCTTCTTATCTGATTGCACCAGTGAAAACCATCAAATACTGGAAGATTTACATCCATAAGAACTAAACTTGGAGATACCTGTGTAAATTGCTCCATAACTGTGCTAAATTCTTCAACACAGTAAACTTCAAATCCCCATTTTTTCAAGGAATCCTTAATTATATCTCTTATTTTTTCTTCATCCTCTATAATCATTATCTTGTACATAATTTCTCCTTACTAAAACAACATATATAGAAATACTTGTATTCTTCTTATAAAATTATAACACATATACAAAAAAAGTCGCTAAAGCGACCTTTTGATAAATTTAGTATGGTTATCTACGAATAATTTATTAGCTTATATATTACATAGGACTATATATATATTTTTGTAGTTACCCTCAATGATTTTTCGAATTAATACCAATTAAAACGCCTGTACAGTTTTACTTTATGTCCTATCTCTATAACTTATCTATCAGTATACTAGCTCTAACCTCTATCTTTTATTTTGTCCAAAGATATAAACTTATCATAGCTAAGGAAATTATCAGTCTAACTATATGATGTCCCTTATTTATATTTACATACATCTTAATACCATTTAACATAGCTGCTATATGAGTAAGAATAAGACCTCCAAGAAGAGTTGTAGTGTTTAGAATGCTATGATTTCTTGTAATACCTACAACTATAAGCATCCCCCCTGCTACTATCATAAGTATCGATCCTAACCTGGAGCCTTTCTTATACTTTAGTCCAAATGCTCCCGCTATAATATCAAAACTACCATAAATGATAATTAACACTTTAAATATAAAATCCATATATACTCGTCCCCTTTATATTAGATTCTAAATCACTTTTCTAAGCTATACCTAAAATCAACTTAATATTTAGGCTATGTTTAATAATATTGTTGAAATTAAGTGGTCATGAAGGAGATGCTATATGAGCGAGCAATTAGAATTAAATGATTTTTTCAGATGGAATGGCTTTAAAAATCACTAATACGTTCTTCATTAGTGATTTTTTGCGCATCTGCCTTTTCTGAACGTATGTGAAGAAATTCTGGCAGGCGACATAATTTTTTACTCTTTACTCTTTTTAATCAAGACATTTTATATTATTTTCATTTAAATCAAAATATAAGAATTTTATAAAAGTTATGATCATTAAAGAGTAAAACTGTATGTTCGAACGTAGTGAGTTTACAGTTTTAGCCATGGAATATGACAAAATCATATTAATTCTTTGCACAAGCTAGAGATAAACTACTTCATATTGAAATTTGTCAAAATAAAACTTCGCAGATTCATCGAAAGCTTTATTTTGAGTTCAAGGATTGAAGTAGTTTATCTATTCATCTGAACAGATGTATCACTTCGATCCTTAAACCATTTTTAAAGCTCTCACTTGTTTTGGTGAGAGAATTTAAAAATATAAATTTTATTACGAAGTGATACATCTATCATCTAAGCATCGGATGACTGACCACTTAATTTCAACACAGTACTTTAACAGAGCCAATATTTAATATTTAATATTTATTGGTTATTAGTTTATTGGCTTTATCTATCATTTTGCCTAATGATAATTTCACTTGCCTTAACTCCTCTTCTTGTCTCTCTATTTCTCTATACTTTTCTTCAACTATCTTGATGCAGCTACTCAATGCTTCTGAATTTTCATAATTCAGCTCTCCTCCACTAGTTAAGCTCTCTTGAGAGGCTTCTATATCATCCTCAAGCTTAAATAGTGCTTTTATCTCCTCTAAAGAAAAATTAAGCTTTTTTAGTTTTATGATTGCAAAAGCCTTTTCAACATCTACTTCTCCATAATCTCTTCTAGCTTTGACTCTTCTAGGGGTTAGTACTCCTAACTTATCGTAGTACCTTAAGGTGTCAATACTTATACCAGTACTTTTTGAAAACTCACCAATATCCATAATCTCCTCCACTATCTCTATAGCTATCCAACTTCAACTATTAATTTATGCATGCCAGATAATCCCCAGAAGCCTGTGTTATCAAACATGTATAAATTAAGTTTTCGTAAAGGATACCTAATATAACCACTCTTGCTATATTCTTAGCTTTACTATAAAACCTGGAGCCACATCAATGTCAAGATATTTCTACTAAGTCTACTAAGTTTTGCTGAGGTCTACAATATAAGCCTTCACTAAATATGTACCACTTTGATTCAAAATCTATTTAAAAAACAATCTATTAAAGTATATATTTTAGTGATATATTGCTATGTATTCAATAAATGTTGTTACTACCTTTAAGTCAGGTATAATTTAGCACGCTAATTAAAGTTTCCACATAAGTTGGCCAGAAGGTTACTCCTTACTGTTAGTAGCTGTGGTTCTTTAAGAAAACACCAATAATCTTTGCAAAGCAGAATAGGACTTCAAGTATTTCATTAATTAATACAATCATAAACTAAAATAAAGTCACCCACATTTTTTTAATACATTCAAATATAGACTTAAAATTCTTACACCAATGCTAATGCTTGGAGCAATATACTTTTAAGAAATAAAAAATTCGCTGAAGCAACCTTCAGCGACATAATTTTATTTATTTACTTTTTAACATATATAGCTATAATACAGCCTTAATATTTTTTATTGAGAAGCCTTAAGTTCTTGCACTTTGCCACTTACCATTAAATCTTTGTATTTAGCTATAGAAATATAATAAGCAACCATAAGCAGAACCTCCGCACCTACCCATGCAGCAACTTCTGCGATACAAATTCCTAAAAATCCAAGATACATCGGTAATATCATAGCCACTGAAAGTCTTATAACTAATTCAAGTATACCTGAAACCATAGGAATCATAGTATTTCCCATACCTTGCAATGCAGAGCGGTATATAAAAAGTAATCCTAGATTCCATATAAGAAGTGACATAACTATTAAAAACTGTCCTGAAACTTTAAATATTTCTATTTCATTTGATGGTACAAATAAACCTACTATTTGTTTATTAAAGAAAAATAGAATCAAACTAATTACTATGTTAACTGTAGTTGATATCTTTATGCATTTCCTAATTCCTAGCTTTATTCTATTGTATTGTTTAGCTCCTAAATTTTGTCCCGTAAAAGTAGACATTGCAAAGCCAAAGGTAACCCCAGGCTGTTCAGCTAGGGCCATTATCTTCATAGCCGCAGTATAACCGGCTACATATACTGCTCCAAAGCCGTTTACAAGAGTTTGTAATATCATTCCACCAACTGCAGTAACTGAATTCTGCAGCGCCGCTGGAATACCCAAGATGAACAATCTTTTACACACCGACAAGTCTAGCTTCCAGTCTTCCTTTTTCATCTTTAGTTCATCATATTTTCTAACCACACTATAGCAAAGAATGCAGGATAATACTTGAGCTACTACTGTTGATATAGCCGAGCCAGCAACACCTAGCTTAAAGCCTATAACAAGGGTAATATTTAAAACTATGTTTACTAAGGAAGAAATAATCATTACATACAAGGTTGTCTTACTATTTCCAAAAGCTCTTAAGATAGCTGAAAGCAGGTTATAAAAAACAGTGGCTACAATGCCGGCATAAATTATACTTATATAGATGTTTGCATCATCTATTATATCTTTAGGGGTATTTAACAGCCTCAATAGAGGTTTAGAACCAATAAGACTTAAGGTCGTTACTACTACCGCTATCAGGATAGAAAGATAAACTGACATAGCAACTACCTTTTTTACACCACTCTTATCTCCAGCACCAAATCTTTGTGCAACTAAAATCCCAAAGCCATTGGCTAGTCCAGTTATAAAACCTATAATCATAAAGCTTATGGAACTTGTAGAACCAACAGCAGCTAAGGCATTAACTCCTATCTCCTTTCCTACAACGATGCTATCCACCATACTATAAAGTTGTTGAAATAAATTACCTATAAGTAATGGGATAGAAAATTGAATAAGAAGCTTTGTTGGGCTTCCTGAAGTCATATCTTTTGTCATAACACTAATCTCCATATTAATTTTTTAGAATTTCCTAAGTATTACATATTTAATATTATCAAATTTTTTTAAAAATACAAACAAGAAGGCGGAGCTATATTATGTAATATATCTCTGCCTTCTTAATTTACTAACTATGTAACTTTTTATTTATTACGAATTGTACCAATATGTATTTTCATAGATTTAAGGATATTTTCCCTATAATTATCTTCCATATACCTTATCATACCTTGATTTTGCAACAATTGATGCTATTATTCCAATAATGTATATAACCAGTAGAAAATAGAATACTGCTACTATACCAAAATGTCTTAATATAAGCCCTGTGGAAGCTGGTATCACCGCTGCAGCTATACCACTGGCTGTAGATACTAAAGCTATCATAGCTCCTTTATTTTTCCAGAACAACTCCCCCATAGTAGTTTGAGCCATTTGAAGAACCCCCGCTGAGGAAAAACCTGCTAAAGTAAAACTTATAATAGCAATGGTTGTTGTCTTAAAGATTAGTAATAATATAAGCATTACTATTCCAATTATAGGATATACAACTGTAACTAATACTGGCTTGATGGTATTTTGCAAAAGCTTTGCCAAAATAAATACAGATACAATAGCTCCTAAACTATAATAAGTTATGAACTTTAAAGAGGTCAACTGGCTTAGACCAAGCATCTTCTGTCCGAAAGTTGGCATCCACATTTGGAAAGCTGTATATATTGAATTTGAAGTAAACCCAATTATAATTACCGCTATTCCTTCCTTTCTAAAGACAGGTTCTGAAACTATATTATTATTTTCCTGTACTTCCTGATTTGAAGCTGCTATCTCGGTCTTATCTGGAAATTTTCTTCCCATTATGAACACTCCATTGATGAACAGGATTATAGCTATTAAAAAGAAGGTGTTTCCATAAAACATATTTCTTTCTACAAAGAAAGCTATTATGAAAGGAAGCAGTGCACCTCCTGTGGCTATAAATGCCTTAATTAAAACATTAGCAGTACCAGGGGTCTTAGGAAAGCATTCCATAAGTGTAGGATAACTTGCAGCATCCATAAATGCATGTGATATCCCTGCAAAGGCTGAAAATACTATAGCAAGCTCATAGCTTGGAGATAAAGGTATCCCCACTAAAAACACTATCATTACCAATGGTGCTAAGCATAAGAACTTCTTTCTTCCATATTTATCTGATAGTCTCCCTGCAATATATAATGTAGCAGAACGAACTATACCTTCTGCTGATATAAGAAAACTTATCCCTGCTGCATCAGTATTGAATTGCTTAGTTAAAAAAACTAAGTTTGATGAAAGCAGGATAAGAATCATTCCAAGCATCCCATAACTTATATATATTCCAAGCGCGGTCTTAAAGTATTTATTTTTCCCCATACAATCCTCCAATTTTCTTTAGTTGAGTAAGTAGTTTAGCAAAAGTTCATTTACCTTGTAATTAAATCTAACTTTTATTAATTGTATAAACAAAACTAGTTTTATCTATAAGTTTCGATATAGAAACCCTACAAAACCAGCTAACCAAACACCTAAGCATTGTAAAAATTTCAATGAACTCAGGTGTTTGGTTAATATATTTTATGCTATTTTTCCCTAGTACTCAATCATTTATATTATATAGAGCCTATCTTTTCTAATGTAAGAATTATATCTCTACCCTCTGCAATACCATCTATTATCTTTCTGGTCCTTGCACTATCTCCAATATTTAATATTTCAATATTCTTATCATCAAAATACTTCTTTAAATCATCTAATATTGGATTTTCTGGTCTCATTCCTAAACATACAAAACCATAATCAAAATCTAAGTTTTCTATTACATCATCCTTTTTAACTTTAAAATGATCTGAGGCAACTTCTGTAAGAGCTGTGCTTGTATGTACCTGTACTTTATTCTTTTCAATTATGGCCATCATTGAAAGCTTTGTTATTACATCTAAATCTCTTCCTAACATAGGCATCATTTCAACTATTGATACCTCAGCCTTCTTTTCAGCAAAGAACTCCACAACATCAAGTCCTACAGCTCCTCCACCTATTACTACTACTTTCTTTCCTTCAGCATCCCCAAATCCATCTATATTTTTAAGAAGCCCGAAAATTGAATGAACATTTTCTCCTTCTTTATCAATACGATCAAGCAAACCATTTATAGGTGGAAGTAATGGCTTAGAACCAGTTGCATTAACTATAACATTAGGCTTAAGGTTTTCTATAGCTTTAAGATCAGCTTTTGTACCTGTGTAAATCACCAAGTTATCTAAGCTTTCTGCTCTTCTTATTAAGTACTCTGGCAAAAATGATATTCTATTTTTATCTGGCAGTGTAGAAATATCTTTTGCTAGTCCACCTAAGTAAGTTTTTTCTTCAAATAGGAAAGTTGTACACCCTACTTCAGCTGCTGTGCATGCTGCTTCAAGTCCTGCAGTTCCTCCACCTACAACTACAACTGTAGTAGGTTTTTTAACCTTTAAACTCTTATATTCATCTTCATTGATTGTATCTGGATTCATAGTACATCTTATAGGTCTATTTAAACCTATTCTATGACCTGCACAGCCTATATTACAAGAAAGACACTTTCTTATCATATCTTCCTCATTATTTTCTACCTTCTTTACCCAATTAGGATCAGCTATAAGCCCACGGCCAATTCCTATTAAATCAGCATGTCCCTCTGCTAGAAGACGCTCAGCTACTTCTGGTCTTCTTATATTTCCTGTAGTTATGGTTATCTTATTGAACTTTTCCTTTACTGCCTTAGCCATATAAGAACGCCAGCCATCCTCTAAATTCATGTTGTCTATCTGATATTGAAGAGAATCGTTTAACGCTGCAGAAACGTTAAATATATCAACCTCTTCATTTAAGCATTCCAATATCTTCAGAGTATCCTCTAAGGTATTGCCACCTTCTAGAAGCTCATCAGCACTTATTCTAAGTGATATTGGAAACATTGGTCCTACCGCAGCTCTTACACTATCTATTACTAATCTAGCAAATCTAGCTCTGTTTTCTAAGCTTCCACCAAAATCATCAGTACGCTTATTATACAGTGGTGATAAAAACTGGCATATCAAGTACGAGTGTCCAGCATGTATCTCAACTGCGTCAAAGCCTGCAGTCTGAACTCTTTTAGCAGCTTTACCATACTTTTCAACAATCCTTAATATCTCTTCCTTTTCAAGAGGTCTTGGAACTGCCCCTCCAGTTTTTGAAGGTATATTAGAAGATGAAACCGGCTGACAGCCTATTCTTTCTGGAACTGCTGATGCTCCTGAGTGATTAATTTGCATAGCTACACAAGTTCCATACTTATGTAATCTTTCTGTTAATCTATATAAAGCTGGAATAAAACTATCATGATCTATTCTTAGCTGAGTTGTACCATTTGAACCTAATGGAAACTCTACTGCTGCATTCTCAACAATAATAAGTCCTGTTCCACCTTTTGCTCTTTGTTCATAGTATTTTATATGATCGTTATTTATTTCACCACTTTGGCTAGCATAGTTACTTCCCATTGGCGGCATTATTATTCTATTCTTTATTGTCATGTTTTTAACTTTTAAAGGACTAAAAATATTACTATACTTCATAAGTTTCTTACCTCCATAAAAAAACAAGTAATTTAACTGTTTCTTATTTATTCTTTTGCATACGTTCACCTATATCTATACTTTCTCCATCTTATTAACACCAGTAAAATCGCTAGCCATTTCTCTAAGCTAAGAAGATTAAAAATATTTTTTAATGAAGTAATAAAGTTATAGTTACAAAATAATTTTCACACTTTTCCATCACAACACCGAAACTTAATTTGTTAAATAACAAACTAACATAATTAATTATAATATGTTGATTATCATAAATCTAATCAATATTTTTAGCTTTATCTATAGATATTTTTTATGAATTAAATTATACTTATACTAACAGATATGTAAGGAGTGAATACCTTTGAACTTAAAACAATTAGAGTACTTCAGAGTATTGGCGGGGCTTGAGCATGTTACCTTAGCTGCTGAAAAACTATCAATAACACAGCCTAATTTGACTTACGCCATCTCTGAACTAGAAAAAGAACTGGGGGTTTATCTATTTGAAAAACAAGGAAGAAACATAAGACTAACCAAATATGGTCGTTTTTTTCTTAACTATGTTGATAGATCTCTAAATGAGCTTGAAAGAGGTGAAAAAGAGCTCAAGAGATTAGTTAATCCTTCTCACGGAACCATTGATTTAGCTTTTATTTATACCCTAGGCCCTCATTTTGTGCCTAATATGATTAAGGAATTTATCAGCGATGATGCAAATAAAAATATATCCTTTAACTTCAATCAAGGTAATACTAAGGATATCATTAAGGGGCTAAAAGAAGAAAAGTTTGATCTGGCCTTTTGCTCTTTAGTTGAGGATGAACAAAATATAAATTTCACACCGCTAGTTGAGCAAGAACTAGTACTTATAACCTCTAAAGACCATCCTCTTTCTAACTACGATAGTATAGATTTAAAAGAAACCTCTGATTATCCTTTTGTTTATTACAATAAGCAAAGTGGAATCCGTCCCTTAATTGATAGTTTATTTAATGAGATAGGTGTTACGCCAAAAATAATTTGCGAGGTAGAAGAAGATAGCGCCGCCGCTGGCTTGGTTGCAATAAACTATGGTATAGCTGTTGTCCCAAAGGTATGGGTTCTCAACCATTTTGATATAAAAACCATCAAGATAACAAATCCTCCACATAAACGTTTTATTTATATGGCCTACATAAAGAATAAATATCTAAGTCCTACAGTTCATTTATTTAAAGACTTTGCTGTAAATTATAGCCAAAATAACTTTTCAGTTACACAGGATAAAGAATAAAAAATCCATTGAAGCGCCCTTCTTCAGTGGATTTTTTTGCGCATCTGCCTTTCCGAATGTATATGAGGAAAATCTGGCAGGCGACATAATTTCTCTTTTTTATTCTTTCTCCAATATATGCATTTAAGCCATCTACACATAGTTATCCACAAATTTATCTAGAATATAATTTCTTAAAGAATAAAAAATCCATTGAAGCGATCTTCTTCAGTGGATTTTTTTGTGCATCTGTTTTTTATGAACGTTATGCGAAAAAATTCTAGCAAGTGACATGATTTAAACACGTTACTTTAACAGAACCTTATTTAAATGTATACTTATTGAATACTTCTATGTAATAACTGCAGTACTCCATATAAGTCTTCAACACCTATTTGTCCTGGAGCTGAAGCTTTTTTAGCTGCTCCAAAAGTCAAGGCAGATCCAAAAACTTCTCCTGTCAGTCTACTTACAACACCAGTTCCAGCCATTGACATTGTTATTATTGGTCTATTAGCATATTTTTCTGACATTATAACTGTTGCTTCCAATAATTCCAGAACATCTAGCTTTGACTTTGGCATTACCGCAATCTTAGGAATATCTGCTCCTAAATCCTGCATTTTTCTTAGACGATATATTATATCATCTTTAGATGGAGTTTTTCCGAAATCATGATTTGACGCCACTACTTTTACTCCATATGCATGTACACCTTCAATGATTTCTTTAACTATCTCATCTCCCGTAAAAGCTTCAACATCAACTAAATCCACTAAACCAGTAGCTGCTACTGACTTGTTAAGATCAGCATAAGCTCTAGGTTCTATTGCTTTTTCTCCACCCTCTTTTGAAGTACGGAAGGTAAATAGAAGCGGTATATTATTTAACGCTGGTACTAGATCTTTCAACACATCTTTAACTTTTTCTATGTCAAATACATGTTCGAACCAATCTACACGCCATTCTACTACGTCTACATGTATTTCCTTAAAGCTTAGAGCTTCTGCTATAATCTCCTCTTTTGTCTTAGCTACTATTGGTACACAAATTTTAGGAATTCCATCTCCTAAAACTATATCCTTAACTTTAACTGTATTCATGATTACCTCCATGTATTATGCCTTTGCACTATTATTTGATACTGAAGTTTTCCTATAACTCATATTAACATATATTGCAAGTAACACTCCAACACATGTTATAGCTATATTCAATAATAATACGTATTTAGGTCCATTCACTCCAAAAGACTTAGTTATACCACCAGCTACTGATAACACCGCGTAGTTAGCTGCACTAGATGCTATCATTATTATACTTGTGATTATACCCTTTATCTTAGGGAACATATCATTTATAGTTGAAACTGCTAACTGCAATACTCCTCCAGCTGCTGAGAAACCAATTACAAACCCACCTATAAGTGTTATTTGAGGCGTCTTAACCACATAAACAATTATAAGCATTATCATAGCTATAAGAGGATATACAACCAATATTCTAACAGGCTTAACAGTTTGTTTTACCAATAATGCTGTTAAAATAACAGCTACAATTGTTCCCATTGAATAATATGTTTGTATAACACTTGGATTCTTAAGTCCTGTTGACTTAGCAAACTCTTGTATGCAGTTTAACCATAATTGGAAGGTTGAAGTACAAGTAAATCCAATTAAGATAAGCGCGATACTTGTTGGTGTAAACTTAACTGACTTAATCTTTTGAAATAATGATTCTTCTTTTCCTTGTCCCTTGCTCCCAAGACTTGTTTTAGGCATTGGCATAATAGCTACAAGTAAAGCTATCACAACAAATAAACCAGCCATAACATAAAATAATGTTTTATAAGACATATGGTTTGCGGCTATGTATCCTATCATCATAGGAAGCCCTAACTGTCCTACTGATATAAATAACTTCGTCAATATACTTGCAAGTCCAGTTGATTCTACTAATATTTCCATACAAGCAGGTATTACTCCTGTGTCAAGGAAGGAGTTAGCTATACCACCTACTAGTGCACATACATATGCTACTGAAGCATTTGGTGAAAAAGCTATACCTACTAGATATATTATGTATGAAGCAATACCTATTAATGCTGAAGCTCTACGACCAATCTTATCAGATAGTGGCCCTGCAAAAGGAAGTGCTACTAAACGACCTAGCCCAAGTGCTGCTATAACCATTACAACTGAACTAACATCATAAGTACCGTTGCTTAGAAGCTTTCCGCCCCATTGAGCTGCAAATTGCTGCTTATACTGAGCTAAAATCGAAACTCCTATACCATGAATAAAATAATTTAAATACAATACAAATGCCGTCAGGTAGTACTTTTTATAATTAATCTTCTGTTCCATTATTCTTTCATCCCTTCAATATATTAGTACTTGATGTCTAATATCTCTTTCATGTATTCAATTGGCATAGCTTTTCCTGTCCACATTTCAAAGGCTGCAGCTCCTTGGAATAACATCATACCAAGTCCATTCATTGTCTTGCACCCTACTTCTTTAGCCATCTTTAACATAGCTGTCTCTGCTGGAGAGTAAACTATATCTACTACTATAAGCTCAGGTCTGAAGAAACTTGTATCTGGAATATATGTCTTTCCTTCTAGCGGTTTCATTCCCATCCCTGTCGCATTAGTAAAAATGTAACTACTTTCTATTTCTCTCTTTAGCACATCTAAATCAGCTAAATCATATAGTGTGGCTTTACAGTTTGTTTTTTCATTGATATTTTTTACTGTTTGCTCTGCTCTTTCCCAAAAACCATCTTTTATATTAAAAATTGATATTTCAGATACTCCATCTAAGGCTGCTTGGATTTCAATAGCTGTAGCAGCTCCACCAGCTCCAACTATAGTCATCTTCTTACCAATCACATCTATACCTGCATCTTTTAATGCTGCCATATATCCCATTCCATCTGTAATATGTCCAGTTAATACTCCATCATCATTTACTATGGTATTTACAGCTCCACAAAGCTCTGCCGCTGGGGATAGTTTATCTAAATATTTATGTACAACAGTTTTATTAGGCATAGAAACATTACTTCCTCTTACCTTCATAGCTCTAAAACCTTTTATAGTATCTTCTAAAGTGCTGTTATCAACTTCAAAAGCTAGATATGCATAATCTAAACCTAACTTTGCAAAAGCCTCATTATGCATTCTTGGTGAGCTTGAATGTCTAATAGGGTAAGCTATTAATCCTATAAGTTCTGTATGTCCTGTAATACGTTCTGCCATAATAAATCTCTCCTTCAAATTAAAAATATATTCTTATAATTGTTACTAGCGTTGTGAAAAAGATTGTGAAGTTAATCACTTAACAATGTGACATCTTTATTATATAGTGGTGTCTTATATTAATCCAATTAATTTTTTAAGCATAATCCATAAATTTTATTTATGAATTACCCTTTTAAAGCTATGATTTCTTTTTAATTTTATAAGAACTAACCTTGTCTATTACTCACACTTAGAGGCTATGCCCTGGGTTTCAATCAATTTACATACTTTAGTGCAAGATTTTAAGCATAGGCATTATTTATAGACAGTCTTTTTACTTTATATTAAATTTCAGTACTCCTTATGGATCTAATATCAATACTTTTAAGTACATCACTGTTATTTTATTAACATATAGTATTATTTTCATATTTCAATTTCAGCACATTATTTTAACTAAGCCTGGTTTCTTACATGTAGACATAGGATTTTATCTCAAGTCTTATAATTAATAGTTTTTGCAATTAATATTTCTGTATTATTAATATGATACAAAATGCTGCACAAAATACTAAATGTAGAGTTCGCTTAATTAACTCTTTATTCACAGCTAAAGAAAGGTGAAAATATATGGATATATTTATAGTTGTGCTAATTCTGCTTCTTAGTATCGTAGTATCTAATATTCTCAGTAGGCTTATTACCTTTATACCAGTACCTCTAATTCAAATTACTATAGGAATTATATTAGCTATATTACCTACTGGAATACATATGCCTCTAGAACCAGAACTATTTATGGTATTATTTGTAGCTCCGCTACTATATAATGATGGAAAAATGACTCCAAAGGAAGAGCTCTGGAAGCTAAAAAGTCCAGTATTTTTGATGGCCTTCGGCTTGGTCTTTGCCACTGTTTTTATAGTTGGTTATATTATCAATCTTATGATTCCCAATATTCCATTATCCGCTTGCTTTGCCTTGGCAGCTATTTTATCTCCTACGGATGCTGTAGCAGTAAGTTCCTTGTCAGAAAGAATACATCTTCCCTCTAAGATCATGACACTTTTAGAAGGAGAAGCTCTTACAAACGATGCATCAGGATTAGTTACCTTTAGGTTTGCCATAGCTGCCACTGTAACTGGAGCATTTTCCTTTTCAAATGCAGCTTTTAGCTTTTTTATTATATCAATAGGCGGCTTCTTAATTGGTGCTGTTCTATCCTTAGTAATTGCTCAACTTACGGCTTTCATACGCCGACTAGGACTTGAAGATGCCACCTTCCATGTACTTATGCAGCTTCTTACTCCTTTTATAATATATTTGATATCTGAAGAGATTGGAGTATCTGGAATACTAGCAGTAGTTTCTGCAGGTATACTCCATTCTTTACAAGCTGATTATTCTGAGCCTATCATATCAAAATTAAAGTTCGTTTCTAGAAGCACTTGGGCTGTACTTTTATTTATAATAAATGGATTAGTTTTCTTAATTTTAGGACTTCAAGTTCCAGCGGTTATGTCAGTAATATTTAGAGATGACACCATAAGTAACTTTAAGGTATTAATGTACATTATTATTATCTCTTTAAGCATGATTTTATTGAGGTTTCTATGGGTATATAGTATGTGGAATGAAAAGTGGAGTGAGGATGAATGCATGGAAGACAAACCAAATAGGTTTTTAAATTCACTTATAACCGCACTAGCAGGAGCTCGAGGCACCATAACACTTGCAGGAGCATTCTCAATCCCATTTTACCTTGACAATGGCAGCTCCTTCCCGCAACGTGATCTTATCATATTTATATGTGCTGGTGTAATACTACTAACTATATCAATAGCAAGCTTTATTCTACCAATGGTATTGAGCAAAGAAACTAATGAAGCTGATAATACTAATAAATCAAGCCACAAGGCACTTAAACAAGTTATGGATGCTGCAATAAGACTTATAAACGACGAAACTAATCAAGAAAATAAACTAGCAGCTTCTTCCCTTATAACCGTATGCGAAAAAATAAAAAATGATAATCCTATAAACGCTGAAAATATTAATCTTACAATAGAAGATAGAAAAAAGGAAAGAGATATTTTCCTAATTGGTCTAAATGCTGAACGAAAGGAAATAAATAGACTGCTACAAGATAAAAAAATAAATCCAGCTACTGTAGAAAAATTTGAAGAAGCTATATCTAAAGTAGAGAGTTGTTTAGATAAACCTCCTATTATTCAAACCTTAACTAAAATTGATTTAATAAGGAAAGCCTTAGCAAAGCTTATTAAGAAACAGTTAAATATCAACCCAATCAATATGAAGGAGGTAAAGAGAATTAAAATATTAACCTCAAAGGCTGCAGTTGAAGCAATTAAAACACAGATAAACAGTGAAAATAGAAACGCTTCACTTGCAGTAATAGATCACTATAACGAAATAATAAGACGTCTTAATACCATTAACCTTGGTGAAATCTCCAATGATATAAGTAAGCAAAGAAGCCGCCTTCATCTTAAGGCTCTTCAAGCTGAAAGAGATGAAGTTCAAACCTTACTTGAAAATAATGAAATAACTCGTGAAACTGCAAGTAAACTAAGACGTTTTATAAACTACATGGAAGCTACAGCAATAGAGGAGGAAGTTTTTTAGCTCCCTGAAATTGCTAGTTTTAACCACAAAAACTTCTATACTTACCTACAAATAAAGAAACTTTTAATTATACTTTGTGGCGACTTTAGGATGCATAGTGAATTCTTATAAAGTAAAAAAGCCATGCACAGAAAGCAGATTAATCTACTTTTATGCATGGCTTCCATTACTGTGTATACTAAAAAGCTTATCTTGATAAATCTTCGATTATGGCTTTCGCAGCTTTTCTTCCTGCTCCCATAGCCTTTATTACTGTAGCTGGTCCAGTTACAACATCTCCTCCAGCATAAACATATTCTTTAGAAGTTCTTCCGGTCTCCTCATCTATTTCAACTAGATTCCACTTATTAGTATCTAATCCACTTGTAGTATCACCTATTAAGGAGCTTGCCTTTGTTCCTATAGCCATTATAACCATGTCAGCCTCTAAGATAAACTCAGAGCCTTCAACTGGAACTGGACTTCTTCTTCCTGACTGGTCGGGCTCTCCTAGTTCCATCTTTATACATCTTACCCCTTTTACCCATTGATGCTCATCTGCAACTATTTCTATTGGATTGTTTAGAAGATGAAAGTGTACTCCTTCTTCTTTTGCATATTCTATTTCTTCTTTTCTTGCTGGAAGCTCCGCTTCAGATCTTCTATATACCATGTGCGCTTCTGCTCCAACTCTCAATAGAGTTCTAACAGCGTCCATAGCAACATTTCCTCCACCAACAACTACTACCTTCTTGCCAACAACTAGAGGAGTTTTATAATCTTCTTTGTAATCTCTCATAAGATTATTCTTAGTCAAAAATTCATTTGCTGACATTACACCGTTTAAGTTTTCTCCTTTAATGCCCATAAAGCTTGGCATAGCAGCTCCTGTTCCAATAAAAACTGCATCAAAGCCTTCTTCTTCCAAAAGTTCATCTATAGTTATAGTTTTACCTATCATAACATTCTTTTCAAACTTAACCCCAAGCTTTTTAAGCTTTTCTATCTCATTGTTAACAACAAGTTCCTTAGGCAGTATAAACTCTGGTATACCCCAAGTTAAAACACCGCCAAATTCATGAAGCGCCTCAAATATGGTAACTTGATATCCCTGCTTAGCCAAATCACCTGCACAGGCAAGCCCTGCTGGTCCACTACCTATAACAGCTACAGCCTTATCCAAAATAACTTCAGGCTTATCAAATTCTATTCCGTTACGAATACTCCAATCCCCTACAAATCTCTCTAGTCTTCCTATAGCTATAGACTCTCCTTTTATCCCCATAACACAACCACCTTCGCATTGTAATTCATGAGGACATACTCTTCCACAAACTGAAGGAAGCGCATTTGCTGTTGCTATTATATCTGCAGCTTCTTTGAAGTTTCTCTCCTTAATGGATTTTATAAAACTTGGAATCTTATTATTAACTGGGCATTTTGCTACACATTTTGGTACCTTACATTGAAGACATCTTTCTGCTTCTTGTACAGCTTCATCTTCATCATACCCTAGATTAACTTCATTAAAATTATTTATTCTTATCTTAGCCTCTTGCTCTTTTACAGGAACTCTTTCTAATCTAATCATTTTCACTCACCTCAAATGCAGCCTCTTCTTGAATTCTGTGTTCTTTACCGTATAAATCTCTAAATTCAGCCTTTGCTTCATATGAATTATATATATTCTGTCTTCTTCTTACTTCATCGAAATCTATCTTATGTCCATCAAATTCTGGACCATCTTGGCAAGCAAACATCACTTTTCCACCTACAGTCACTCTACACGCTCCACACATACCCGTACCATCTAACATAAGAGTGGTCAAACTAACTACTGTTTCAATTTCTTTTTCCTTTGTTAAATTGCATACACCTTCCATCATATCTATAGAACCCATAGCAATAACTAGATCAAAGCTTTCTTCCTGGAGCAAATTACTTAAAGTATCTATTGCTGTACCTTTAAAGCCTACTGATCCATCAACAGTTGATATAAATAAATTATCAGTAGTTTCTTTTATTTCATCTATGTATACTAGACTATTTCTATCCTTAAAGTTCAAAGCGGCCTTAAAACCTACTCCTATCTCAGCCAGATATTTAACTTCTGAGTAAATTCTTGTTGCTGCAGTTCCTTCAGTAATAAATAGTATTTTTTTGTCCTTAAGAACTTCTCTCTTTTCATTTATCAATTTTGATGGTTGTCCGAAAGGTCCTGCAAAGTCTAGAAGCTCATCTCCTAGCTTTAAAGCTGCTAACTCTTTAGTGGAATCCCCAACCAATCTAAAAACTATGGTTATAGTCCCACTATCTTTATTAATATCGCAAATGGTGAAAGGCAATCTTTCACCTTTCTCATCTATTCTAAGCATTATAAATTGACCTGGTTTTGCTGATTTAGCCACTCTTTTTGCATTAACTTCAATTGTATATAGATTTCCACACAAATTGCTTATATTCACTATACTATACATGATCTTCTCCTCTTTATATCATTATTTACAACAACTTCTTTTCCTCACCATCATCAATCTCAACTAAATCAATCAAAAATATAAATATTGGAATTCCTATGATAAGTCCCCAAACTCCAAAAAAGTGTTCTGATATTATCAGTATTATAAAGGTATAAAACACTGGAAGTTCAGTTTTTGATGACATTAATTTAGGATTTAATACATATCCTTCTAGTGCATGTAGTATTGCAACTATTATTATCACATATATAACCTTTGTTGTTCCACCAGCTGCATAGGCTGTCAATGCAAGAGGTATTAAGGATATAAATACACCGGCTACAGGTATCAACCCTAAAATCAAAATCATTATTCCTAATCCTAATACATCAGGAAGACCAACAAGTGTCAGGGCAAAAACTGATAAAACACTGTTTACAACCGCTATTATTATCTGAACCTCTATTACCTTACCAAAGGATCTTATGAACTTTTGACAGAAATACTCTAATTCTATATAAAAGCTTGAAATCTTGCTGTACTTAAATTTCTTAGTAAACTCAACGATTTTACCTTGCTCTAATAAGAAAAATAAGCTTAAAATTAGAGAAACAAATATATTAAAGCCTAGTTTGCTTATATCCGCTACATATCTTATTAAGGCATCTCCCCACTGATTTACAGAGCCACCTATTTCAAGCTTCTTTGTATGCTCTATTGCGTAGTTTAGTATAGGGCTGTCATGAGGAGCCATATAAAAGGCAACTGCCTGTTTTACTACTTGAATAACTTGGTAAACTATTATAGGCAAATACTTACTTAGCCCAAAAGCAACTATGGCTATTAATAAAACATATAATATACCTATGGTTATTCTTTTATCAAACCTTACAAATTTGCTAAGCCTTCTATTAATAGAGCTTTGAAGCCTATACATAAGATAAGCCAATATAAAAGTTATCAAAAATATATTAGCAAAGCTTCTAAGCAAATAAGCCAAAACAGCAATTACTGCTAAGATTGCTATTCTTTTAAAACCTCTATTCTTAAAAAAATCTAAAATAGTTTCCATTAAGTTTCTCCCAAATCTAATTATTTTCTTTCTACAACTTACTTTTATTTTCTTACAAAAAATATTATCTGGCAAGATTAATTAATGAATAAATTGCATTATAATTTAATAAAATCAATATATTTCTATGACTTTTTATTATTAAACTATAATAATTACGAAATATACTGCATTCCAAATCCTTATATTCAAATATGAAATATTGCAAATTCATTGATTATTTTTAATTATTGCCTATAATTACATATATAACTATATTTATGTAACAAATTAGTTGATTTAAGCTTGTTTTTTCAATTTATTATTAATGATGATTATTTTAGATAAGTAAGCTACGAATTGTTATGTAAATCTCTAGTTGACATTAATCTCTACATACATTACTATACTATAATATAAATACTTTGACTATCAAAATATTTTTTTTATTCGAGAGAGGGAAATTTTTATGAAACTAAAACCACTGAAAATTGGTGATTTAATCGCAAAGGTTCCGATAATACAAGGAGGAATGGGAGTAGGCGTTTCTTTATCAAACTTAGCATCTGCTGTTGCATCCTGTGGTGGGATTGGAATAATCTCAGCTGCTCAAATAGGTTTTAAAGAGCCTGATTTTGAAAAATCTCCACTGGAAGCAAACTTAAGAGCATTAAAGAATCATATAATGACTGCTTTGAGCAAAGCTAAAGATGGTATTATCGGTGTTAATATAATGTGTGCTGCTAATAACTATGATGAACTAGTAAAAACTTCAATAGAAGCTGGTGCTCAAATAATAATATCTGGTGCTGGTCTTCCTACTCATCTACCTGAACTATGTAAAGGTTCTGATGTAAAAATGGCACCAATCATATCTTCTGACAAAGCTGCCAATGTAATAATGAAGGTTTGGGATAGAAACTATAAAGTTGCTCCTGATGCATTAGTGTATGAGGGCCCTCAAGCTGGTGGTCATCTTGGCTTTAAACTTGCTGAGTTAACTAATGAAGCTTATTCTGTAGAAGATGAGTTAACGAAAATCCTAAAGACTATTAAAATATATGAAGAAAAATATAATAAATCTATTCCACTTATAGCTGCTGGCGGAATATTTACTGGTACCGATATAGCAAAAATGCTTGAACTAGGAGTAAGTGGAGTTCAAATGGCAACTAGATTCGTGGCAACTGAAGAATGTGATGCCCACATCAATTTTAAGATGGCCTATGTAAATTCTACTATTGAAGATATATCAATAGTTAAAAGTCCTGTAGGGATGCCTGGCCGTGCTATACTTAATCCTTTTGTTGAAAGAACAAAGGAAGGAAATATTAAGGTTACAAAGTGCTACAAGTGCATAACTAAGTGTAATCCAGCTACTACCCCTTACTGCATAACCAAGGCTCTTATCAATGCAGTTGAAGGTGACCTTGATAATGCTTTAATTTTCTGTGGAAGCAATGCCCATAGAGTTGATAAAATTGTAACTGTTAGAGAATTAATGGATGAACTAATTAGTGAAGCAGAAAATTACGCATAAAACCTAAAGAACTATAGCTATCTCAATAAGAGATAGCTTACTTTTTTTCCATTCTAATATATATACTAAAACCTATTTTTTATGATATAATCTTGAATTGTGTTGAAAGTGTTTTAACCTACAGCAACTTTTTAGTTTGTGTTTGTTAAGACAGTATTATTCTTAAAGTTGTTTACTAATATATTTTATATATTGCAATAAAAAGCATTAATAATTATAATTCAAAATGCTTTTGTTATAAAAATGATGAAAAACGGAAAGGAAAGTGTAAATGATAAACGTAAGTAATGTAAGCTTAAGATATGGTGGACGTAAACTATTTGAAGATGTTAACCTAAAATTTACTCCTGGAAACTGCTATGGTGTTATAGGAGCAAATGGAGCAGGAAAATCAACCTTCCTTAAGATATTATCAGGGGAAGTGGAACCTAACACTGGAGAAGTTATTGTTGCTCCAAATGTGAGAGTTTCTGTACTTAAACAGGATCACTATCAATATGACGATAGCCAAGTTTTAGAAACAGTAATAAGAGGTAATGAAAGACTTTATGAAATAATGACTGAAAAAGATGCTCTATATGCTAAAGAAGACTTTAGCGATGAAGATGGTATAAGAGCTTCTGAACTTGAAGGTGAATTTGCAGATCTTAATGGGTGGGAAGCAGAATCAGAAGCTTCAGCTTTACTTCAAGGCTTAGGTATAGGAACTGATCTTCATTATAGAAATGTAGGTGAACTAACTGGTGGAGAAAAGATAAAGGTTTTACTTGCTCAAGCTTTGTTTGGTAAACCAGGCGTACTAATACTTGACGAACCTACAAACCACCTTGATATAAAATCAATAAACTGGCTTGAAAACTTCCTTGCAGACTTTGAAGGCACAGTTATAGTAGTATCCCATGATAGACATTTCTTAAACATGGTATGTACTAACATCTGTGATGTTGACTTTGGTAAGATTAAGCTTTATGTTGGTAACTATGATTTCTGGTATGAATCAAGCCAATTAGCTCTTCAAATGTCAAAGGATCAAAACAAGAAAAAGGAAGAAAAGATTAAAGAACTTCAAAACTTTATCGCAAGATTTAGTGCTAATGCTTCTAAGTCTAAACAAGCTACTTCAAGAAAGAAATTATTAGATAAGATAACATTAGATGATATTCAACCTTCAAGCAGAAGATATCCATTCGTAGGATTCAAGCCTGAAAGAGAAGTTGGAAATGATGTTCTTACTGTTGATGGAATAAGCAAGACAATAGATGGAGTTAAAGTACTTGACAATGTAAGCTTCATGGTTGGAAGAGAAGATAAAATAGCTTTCGTAGGAGATGAAATCTCTGTTACTACTTTATTCAAGATCCTAAATGGCGAACTTGAACCTGATAGCGGTAGCTTCAAGTGGGGCATAACTACTTCTCAAGCTTACTTCCCTAAGGATAACACTGAGTTCTTTAACAACTGCAACCTAAACCTTGTTGATTGGTTAAGACAATTCTCAGACGAGAAGTCTGAAAGCTATTTAAGAGGCTTCTTAGGAAGAATGTTATTCTCCGGTGAAGAAGCACTAAAAGAAGCTAGCGTACTTTCTGGAGGAGAAAAGGTTCGTTGTATGTTATCTAGAATGATGCTAAGCTCAGCTAACGTATTAATTCTTGATCAACCTACAAACCACTTAGACCTTGAATCAATTACAGCTGTAAATAATGGTCTTATAGACTTCAAGAGCGTATTATTATTCGCTTGTCACGACCATCAATTCGTTCAAACTATTGCAAACAGAGTTATAGAAGTAACTCCTGAAACAGTAGTTGATAGAAAATCATCTTACGATGAATATCTAGAATTCAAAGGAATGAACTAATAGCTTAAATATAAAAACTTCACTAAAGCTACCTTCTTTAGTGAAGTTTTTTATATGGTACCTCTTTCTATATATCTATTTCTTTGAATAAATCTTTGATATCTTCTAAGTCCATGCTACTTATCACTGAAGAAGCTATAGCCTCTTCTTCCATAACGTTATTTATTATATCCTTCTTCTTCTCTTGAAGTTTATAAATCTTTTCTTCTATGGTTCCTTTTGTAATAAGCTTTATAACTTCCACACTATTTTCTTGACCTATTCTATGTGCTCTATCAGTTGCTTGGTCCTCAACAGCTGGATTCCACCATGGGTCAAAATGTATTACTACATCAGCTGATGTAAGGTTAAGCCCAGCCCCTCCAGCTTTTAATGATATCAAAAACACTGAAGTATCTCCTCTATTAAAAGAGTTTACAAGCTCTAATCTCTCCTCTGACTTTACTGAACCGTCTAAATACATATAGGATACATCCATTAGCTTAAGCTGCTTAGCAATATTCTTTAGCGCTGAAGTAAATTGAGAGAAAAGTAATATCCTATGCCCTTCCTGTATACAGCTTTCTATTAATTCATACAACGTATCCAGCTTACCACTACCGCCTGCATAATCCTTTATAAAAGTTGATGGATCACAGCATAGTTGTCTTAGCCTAGTTATTGCAGATAGTATCTGAATTCTACTCTTGTTTATTCCGTTCTTCTCAATATTGCTCTCTATCTCGCTTCTAAATTCCTTAACATAGGTTGAATATAGTTTTCTTTGATCTTTATTAAGTTCTACAGTGACTTTTCTTTCTATCTTTGGAGGCAACTCATTTAGAACTTCCTTCTTCTTTCTCCTTAATATGAAAGGAGTAACTCTAGATAGAAGATCTTCTAAAACCTTCTTATCTTCCTCTTTAACTATAGGCACCTCATACTTTCTTCTAAAAGAGTTTGAAGAAAACAAGAATCCAGGCATTATAAAATCAAATATAGACCATAATTCCATAAGAGAATTTTCTATAGGAGTACCAGTAAGTGCAAATCTATTTTTCCCTCTTAACTCTTTTACACTCTTAGAATTTTGAGAGGTACTATTCTTAATATTTTGAGCTTCATCTATTATGATAGTATTAAAACTATAGCCCTTCAATTCTTCAATATCGATTCTTACAATTGGATAAGTCGTTAGTATTACATCGCAATTAGAAAATTCGGTTTCAAGCTTATTTCTTTGAGCTTTACTTCCATAGTAGATAAGCACTTTTAATGATGGTGCAAATTTCTCTAACTCCTCTTTCCAATTATATAAAAGTGAAGTCGGACATACAACTATAGACGGATTAAGCTTTTCTTCTTCTTTATAAGATAAAAGCAAGGAAATAGTCTGAAGTGTTTTTCCTAAGCCCATTTCATCTGCTAATATTCCTCCAAACCCGTACTTATTTAAAGTCTTTAACCACTTATACCCAGCAACCTGGTAGTTTCTCATATTACAATTTAGGTATTTAGGTATATCTATATCCTCTATATCTACCTTCTTTATTGACTCTAACAATTTAACATATTTCTCATCTCTATTTATGGTATTATCTCCAAGGTACTGATTCAATTTTTCATCTAAATACAGAGCATTATATTTCTCCAATTCAACAGCATCTTCTAGAATATTGTTTTCCTTTATATTTAGTGATTCCAAAAGGTTGTTCAGCTTAACTAATACCGGATCATCTAACATTATAAAGCCTTTTTCAGATGCCTTATAATACTTCTTTCCACTTCTAAGGGCCTTAATGGTTCCCATTAGCTCTTCTCTAGTAAGCTCTTCTATATTAAATGAAAACTCCAACAAATCTTCTGAATTAACTCTAGTTCCAGCTGTAAAGGTAAGCTTCTTTATAATTTTAAATTTCTTGAAAGCTTCCGAATAATATACTTCTCCTAAATGACCAAGCTTTTCTAAGCCTTCATTTTGAAGCTCAATTATTTTAAGTTCATCCGTTATAGCCAAGTGATTCTTGTTCTTTATAAACCCCATAGCTAATACTGATTTTTTTATTTCTTCTTCACTATCTATATCCCTTATAACAGCTATATCCTTAGGATTGTATTGTTCTGTAACAGCATCAATCTCTACCACACCATAGTCGAACTTAATAAACAATACTACCGATTTACCAACCTTATCAAAATAGAACTTACTCTTTAGATTAAGACCCGGTTCAACTATTTCATTTTTAAGATTTTCTGAAAGCTCTACTTGAGATATGGAATTAAGTAGCGGTAGTACTCTTCCTACAAACAAGTTCTTTTCCTTCTTATGGATCACAAATGATTTTTCTTCACTATTTAAAAGAAAAGGCAAAATAGCCTTAAATCTTTTTATAGTATTTTCATTACATCTATAAACTTTACCTTGATAAAAAACATACTCATAATCTGATGTTACAGGTATAGGTAATTCGTTAACTGCCGTCACCAATATTTCCTTTGAGGTCTCCTCGATATTTATATCAAACTTCAAGTTTTCTTCTGCAATTATACAATCATCATATTTATCCGAACCAACTGTAATAGAAAAACTCTTATCTTCACAGTAGTTCAATATGTTCTTTGCAGTTGAATCTACAAGTTTCATATATTTTCCGTCAAACATTTTGTTTGCAGAGTTTTTATCTGAAGCCAGTTCTCCTATAAGAGCTAAATCTTGAATATACTTTAAGAATCTACGATCCTCTTCACAAAAATAATGCTGTTGAAAGTCTAAAATAAACCCTTTACCAAATTCAATAATACAGCTTTCTTTATCTATATCTATAATAAAGCTTTGTAAATCCCTCACTGAATATAATTTGTCTACTCCTATTTTTAAATCTAATAGTATATTAGACTTATCTATAGATAGATTTATATCTAATTTCAGCTGTTCCCTTTTATCATTAATTTTAATTGAACCATCGTATAACTTTAGAATCTGATCAACAATTCCTAAAGCTTTTCTTTCTTTCTTAGCAAGCCTATTAAGATAATATAAATATCCTGCAGCTATATGACTGCATACTTTTCCATCCTTTGCATAATTTGCACAGGTACATCTACCAGTTAAAAGATTGTTCTTTAAATCTATTTCAAAATTAACTAGATACTGATCAAAATATTCTGAAGCTACATAGCATCTTATGCTTTTAGCTAAGTTTTCTTCTAACTCCTGAACCTCAAAATCAAAAGCATAATCTCCTGCATAATAGGATTCTCCTTTTTTCAATATATGAGGTTTACATAAATCTTTTAAATTACCATACTTAAAGTTCATAAACTTCACCTCCCGTTATAGCTGAAAGTGATTTACCACTTATAAAGCCTAACCTTTTTATTATATCATTATTTCCTTGATAATGTTAAACCTAAACTTATAAAATTACTCATAAGCCTACAATCTATAATATCGTCTGAAAACACTTATTTTGAATATGTATATTATGTAGTCAACTATCTATAAATAAGTAAGCTATTATCATATAATGTATATATACCAATTCAAGATTATGGAGGAGATAAAATGAACATAGTTATTCTAGACTCTAAGACCCTGGGATCTGATATAGACCTAAGCATATTAAAAGCTTTTGGTGAGCTTACTATATACGAAACAACAACTGAAAGCAAAGTGGTAGAACGAATAAGAGATGCAGAAATAATAATAACTAATAAGGTTCTGTTAAATGAATCTAATCTTAATGTGTGTTCTAACTTAAAACTAATTTGCCTTACAGCTACCGGCACTAACAATGTAGACTTGAATTATACTAAAAATAGAGGCATTGTGGTTACAAATGTAGCTGGATATTCAACAAACAGTGTTGTTCAGCATACCTTTGCTTCATTACTCTATATTCTAGAAAATCTCAGATACTATGATGAATATGTAAAGAGTGGTCAGTATGCTAACAGTGAAATTTTTACACATATAGGGAAAAACTTTTGGGAACTTACCAATAAAACCTTTGGAATCATTGGCCTAGGAGAAATTGGTAGAGGAGTAGCAGCTGTTGCTGAAGCCTTTGGCGCTAAAGTAATTTACTACTCAACCTCTGGAAAAAACTCAAACAGCTCTTATAAAAGAGTTGAACTTAATCAACTGCTTATGGAAAGTGATGTAGTAACTATTCACTGCCCATTAAATGAACTCACCAGAAATCTTATAGACTACAAAGAGCTTAAAATAATGAAAAACACTGCTATTCTACTTAATATGGGACGTGGAGGAATAATAAACGAAGAATCCTTAGCAAAAGCTTTAGATGAGCATCTAATCCTTGGTGCTGGTTTAGATGTAATAAGCAAGGAGCCTATTGAAGAGAATAATCCTCTAATGCAAGTAAAAAATTCAAATAGATTGTTTATAACTCCTCACATAGCTTGGGCAAGCATAGAAGCAAGACAGAAATTAATCTTAGAAGTATATAAGAATATTGATTCCTTCCTAAAAAACGAAGAAAGAAATAGAGTATAGACTTTGTCTATACTCTATTTCTTTCTTTATAAGAAAATTTCACCTTTTGTAAATATTCTAGCTTTTCCAGTTAGCTTTACTCTTAGATCATCTATTATATGCAGCTCTATTTCCCCTTCCCTTGAAGAAAGCTGCTTAGCCTTTAAATCTTTCTTATTCTTCTTAACGGACCAATACTTAGCTAGCAAGGTATGAACAGAACCTGTAACATAATCCTCATTTACTCCAGCCCAAGGATTAAAGTATCTAGTAACAAAATCGTATTGCCCTAAGGAATTAGCTGTAACACCTACTCCTTTTAGACCTTGTATACTGATATTCTTCAACATATCAAAATCTGGATTTATAGCTTCTACTGAGTTTTCATCCTTCAATTCAAAGACTAGCTTTCCTGTATGCTTACCAAGTATCACATTAGTATATTCACTTATACCTAATGCCTTTTGTATATCACTATAATCAAAGCTAACATTAGCTTCAGGCTCATCCATTGGAAAGTCCATACCTATCTTGCCGTCTTCTTCACTTGAAGCTTTGATAACTCCATTATTATAACTATATAATATTGAATCAAAAGGTATTTTTATATCATTTAATAATACATGTGATGCAGCTAAGGTAGCATGTCCGCATAAATCAACCTCATATTCTGGTGTAAACCATCTAATACTGTATATATTATCTCTGAAGTCTAGTATAAATGCGGTTTCAGAATATTTCAGTTCCTTAGCTATTGACTGCATTGTATGATCATCTAACTCTTCATCTAGTATACATACACCAGCAGGATTACCTTTAAATATCTCTTCAGTAAAGCTATCTACTGTGTACAATGTTACATTTCTTTTCATAACTTCAATCCTTTATAAAAATATTTATCTAAATCTATTTATAACATGCCTCAACAAATGTATCAAAAAGAGCTTGCATATTTTGATTGTATTTGCTCATCATCTCTGGATGCCATTGTACTGCAATTACAAAGCTATCTCCAGGCTTTTCAATAGCTTCTACTACTCCATCATCTGCAGTTGCTACCACATCAAATCCGTCAGCTACTTTATTTATAGCCTGGTGATGATAGCTGTTAACTAATACATCGCCACCTATTATTTTATACAACTGGCTGTTCTTTTCAACAGTTACAGAGTGTGTTCCTCTAAAATTAGGTGCATTTTGCTCGTGTTTAACATAACTTCCTTCAATATAAGACATATCTTGGTGTAAGGTTCCACCAAATACAACATTTAGTATTTGAATCCCTTTGCATATTCCAAAGATCGGCTTACCACTATCATATGAATTTTTTATCACTTCTATGGTTGCATCATCAACAGTTCTGTGTACATACCCAATCTTTTGCTTTGGTTCTTCCCCATAAAGAAATGGATCTACATCATATCCACCAGATAATAGTATTCCATCTACTTGTGTTAATATTATATCTAGTGCTTCTTTATCTAAAATTGGAGGAATGACTATTGGAGCTCCTCCCGCTCTTACTATAGAGTCTACATAGGCATCAGTAACATATACCCTTTCACTTCCTAGGAATGCCCCATTTTCAATGGGAAGCAAATTCCCCATAATTCCTATTATTGGTTTTCTCTTATTCATAATAGCCTCCTAAAATAGTACTTCATTTCTTATCATTGTTAAACTTATTAATGGTGTAAAATTTATTTTAAGGATCTTATGTAAAACCTTTTTTATAATAATCTTGTTTTTGCATTTATAGATATATTGTATGGTCAGCAAGTTAATATTGACATAATCAACGACTTTTAAGAATAGCCTTTGCCTACTGTATGCACAAATATTTACTATATTAGATAAAAATAGAAATTGCTCCTTCAATTATGAAGAACTCAAACATAACAGCTAAAACACATAGTAATATAAAAAGCGAAAGTCTTTCATCTCTTTTTCCAATACTTTTTATTCTTGTAATATGTGTTGAAGAAGCATCCCTATTCTTAGGATCATCTCTTCTCATAGTCTCTTGGAAGAAGGTATCATAAATGGTCTTATATAATGGTATATTTGCAATACCTAATAGTAAAATTAAGTCTCCTTGCATAATTTCCCCCACGCCTCTTCATATTATTGTCATTTTCCCTTAGATTATTATAATGTATTTTTATATAAACTTGTACTAATTTTATAACAAATTATGCAAATATTTTTTTATTCATATATATTTTATTAACTACATATGACGAAATTATTACAGGTGATTCCTTTCTTTTATTCGCTTAATGATATCAAATCTATAACTTATAAGTTGCTGTAACTTGCTTATTTATAATCTCTATACAGTAAAAAAATCGCTAAGTCATATACTTTGCGATTTTTAATATATTATCCCTGAATGTAATTATGAAACCCTTATCCATTTTTAAGTTTTTTCATATACTACTTCATCTCTTTTTTAATAATTTCTATCTTTTTTTCTATTAGTTCATTTTGTCTATTTATAGCCTTAATAACATGTTTAGCAGAAGTATTCAAGCCATTAGAATCTTTACTCTCGGCAGACTTTCTGTATTCCTCAAAGTACTTTCTATTTTCTTCTCTTATGGCCTTTGATTCTTTTTCTAATACCTCTATATCCTTCTTCCCCTTTTCACTTAAGCTATTCCAGATCTCTGAAGCTTCCCTTTTCTTAACCTGTAGTCCTTCAAGCTGTTTCTTTCCCTCTTCTTCTGTTATTTCTTTGTTGATAACTCTATCTCTTATAGCTTTAGCTTCTTTCTTAAACTCATCAAACCCAATTCTCTCTTTATCCTTACCTTTAGTCGCAGTAATGAACTGTTCTTTCAACTTAGCTCTTTTATCTAAAGCAGCTTCCATAGCTTTCTTATTATCGTTGTTAAGCCCTTCAACTTCTAATAGAGCCTTATATTTATGATTAGTTATATGCCCATCAACCTTATGATGATGTTCCTTGTTATTTCTATCTTCGTAAGTGGAACTTTTCATATTAGTATTATTATCTTTACGCTCTCCTACCATACCATAAGCCACAGAAGGAATAGATAAGACCATAATAAGTAATGTAGAAATGATAAGCTTTCTTTTCACCAGTAAAACACTCCTTTTTGTATTAATAATTTTCCCTATTAATCTTCCTTATATTTAAATAAAATATGTATGTTAATATAAATTTTACTAAAGCCCACTAAACCTAATTTCAAAACGACACTTTAAAAGAAGCAAAATAATAAGCAGATTACTTTTAAAGTAATCTGCTTATTATTTCATTATCTATATTTATATTACTTATCTCTATGTTTATTTTGAATCTCTTTGACAGGTTCTTGTTCATTTTTTTCAGGACTCTTAAATCTTTTACTGTTCCATGACCATTGTTGGTTCTTCTTAGACATAAAATCACCTCCAAACTATTATCTTTAGTTTTAGAGATAGTCCCTCTTTTTATTCAGCCTTTTCTGTTACTCTTTTAACCAACTTTGCCTCAATTAGTTCACTTTTACTGAATCCATTTTTAAAACATCTTATCTGCTTATAGTTTATATTATTCAGATTAAGATCTAAAACATCTATTCTATCACCTATATACACTAGTGGTTCTTTCGTACCATTTAGGTAAACTTCAACTTTCATTTGTATCTCCTTATTTTGTAAATTTTTATTTATTTTACTGTCCTAATTAATCTTTTATTTAAAGCTATTTTTAATAATATTATTGAAATTAAGTGGTTATGAAGGAGATGCTCATCTAAGTATCGGATGACTAACCATTTAATTTCAACATGTTATTTTAAATTATAGCTTTTAGCTTTATCATCAAAATTCACAGTAAAATTACAATTTGGATAGCCTTCACAGCCATAAAACTTGCCATACTTTCCTTCTCTAACAACTAATTTAGCTCCACATCTAGGACATAATTTTTTATCTTCGTATCTAGTTCTAAACTTAGAATCCATTTCTAATAACTGATATAAATATTTTCTGTCTAACAATTCTACCGAATTGCATTTGGCAAGAATCTTCGCATTTTCTGTAAAGTAATTATTTGTTATAACTATAGATTTATCAGCATCATAGTATTTCATGGAAGCTACTACTTGTTGTACTGCTTCTACACCAACCTTGCTACTATATCGCTTTGCTTGAACCACAATCTTTTCCTTATGCTTTTTTAATACTAGATCAGCGCCATAGTCAGCAGTAACAGGTGTTAACTTTACTTTATAGCCTAAGGCTTTAAACTTTACAGCCAAATATTCTTCAAAGTCTTCACCGCTAAGCCTATCAATTTTATCAATACCACTTTTAAGTACTTTTCTGTTTATATATCTATTTAATCCTAAATATACAATAAACAAAATAACCGTGTATAAAATTAACTTCATAATTATGTTGCTGTAACCGTCATATAAAAAAGTTTTACCAATTAAAATACAATAAATTAAGAAAATAAATTTTCTCAATCTACCTTCTTTTGTACTCCTATATTTCACTTTTCTCATCCTTATCTTTCGTAATAATGTATGTTAGTCTACTTTACATTCTCCTGGTTCTCTGCAACTTTCTCTAACTATAAGCTTAGTAGGTATTATAACCTTCTTTGAAATTTCTCTGTCTTTCCCTAGCCTTTCTATCAGTAGATCTACAGACACTTCTCCCATGAATTCAGTATACGCTTTTACTGTGGTAAGAGAAGGCGTTATATATTGAGCAGTAGAAATGTCATTAAAGCCTATCACGCTTATATCTTTAGGAATTGATAACCCTAATTCATTTATAGCTTTATACGCTCCTATAGCCATTGAATCACTAGCTATAAAAACTGCTGTAGGAACCTCTTCTTGCCTTAACAGTTCAATCATTAATTCATACCCACTAGCTGGTGTAAACTTCCCTAACTTCACATAATTAGGATTAAAGTTATTATTACTATTCATATATTGAATATAAGTTACCTCTCGATAGTCTACTATATCCTCAGTTCCTTGGTTTATAACTTCACGTCCACCAATAAATCCTATCTTCTTATGGCCAAGACTAGTTAAATAATCTAGTATATTATTAACAGCTCTCCTAAAATCAATAACTACCGAATCATAAGTTTCTTCATCTGGAGAACAATCTACAAAAACTATATTCTTTGAAAAGTTCTTAAATTTATCAATATCTTTTTGCCCGAACTTTCCTATAGCAATTAAACCATCCACCTCATCAACTAAATTATAAACCTCATTTATTCTAATAAAGGAAATACTTTCTTCAGCGCATTTTTTCTCAATTGCCATTCTTATAGACATATAATACGGATCGATTAACTCTTCCTTATCAGTATACCAATGAATCAATCCAATTTTATATATGCTCCTTTTGCTCTTTCTTTGTTTCATTGTTATATAATTTAATTCTTCCGCAGCCTCAAATATTCTTTTTTTAGTACTATCAGATACATTAAGAGTATCATCAAAATTTAGTACTCTAGAGACAGTAGCTATTGAAACTTCTGCTTTATTTGCTATATCTTTTATTGTCGCCATATTTTTTTACTTATCTCCTACTTTTATTTACATGAATATATAAACCCAAATCAACATCTGACTTCATAAATAAAATTTTACCAACTTTTTAGTAAAAAATCAAAGTTTAATATAAAAACTTTACAGCATCTTAATACCTTGATGCTTGTTTATACAAAAATAATGTACTAAACTAATTTTATTAAGTCTATATGGTGCTGTTAAGCTACTTTATTAAAATTATGCAGTTAATCATGAGCTACATATCCACTTAGTTTTAATAGTATTATTAAACATAGCCAAAAATAAATATTTGCGAGGTGATATCTTGACTATTAATATTGCACACAGAGGATTTAGTGGACAATACCCAGAAAATACTATGTTAGCTTTTCAAAAGGCCCTTGAGGCGAAGTGTGATGGAATTGAAACAGATGTACAGTTGACTAAAGATAATATTCCAGTTTTGATTCATGACGAAACTCTTAATAGAACTTCTAACGGTTTTGGATTTATTAAAGATTACAACTACTCTGAACTTATAAAATTAGACTTTGGAAATGGTGAGAAGCTACCAACCCTAGAAGAGTTCATAGCCTTTTCCAAAGGAAATAACCTATTCATGAATATTGAACTAAAAAACAGCATAATACCTTATAGTAATTTAGAAAATATAACTTTAGAGCTGCTTTATAAGTATAACTATCCAAAAGATAAAGTCATAATCTCTTCCTTTAATCATTATTCCATGGTAAAGCTAAAAAACATAGATAGCAACATAAAGACCGGCCTACTATATGACTCATGGATATATAAGCCTGGTGACTACTGCAAGCTTTGCAATGCTGATGCTATGCATCCTCAATTTTGCTCCGTACTAGATAAGAAATTTGTAGATGACATAAAACAAAAAGGCTTTGAAATAAACACTTATACTGTTAATTACCCTGAGTATATGTCAAAACTAATAGATTTAGGTGTGGATGGTATAATAACCAATTATCCAGATGTATTGAGAGATTTACTTTCTAACAATCTATAACTTTTCTTATACTACTTCTTAAAAAACAACATGTTGTTAAAGCTACGTTTGGAAATCGGTTAATTTAAGTATAAATACTTTCTTAATCTTCTGACAAACAAAAAGGTTCCAAAATGAACTGTAATACTAATAATAGATGTTTCTATATTAGTTGTTTCAGTCCACTTTGGAACCATATATCTTTATGTAATTATATTAGCTTTATTAAGAATATTGTTAGTCCACCTAACGTTGCACAGATTGGAATTGTTATAACCCATGTCCACGCTATACTCTGTGCTAAACTCCAGCTTACAGATGAAAATCTCTTTGATGCACCAACACCCATTATAGATCCTGAAATTATATGAGTAGTACTTACAGGTGCATGAAGCATAGTCGCAGTAAATATAACTGCAGCAGCTCCAGTTTCAGCTGCAAATCCATTAACTGGCGCAAGTTTAGCCATGTTAACACCCATTGTCTTTATAATTTTCCATCCACCAATTGATGTTCCAAGTGCCATTGAGATAGCACATCCAGCCTTTACCCAGAAAGGTACATGAAATGTACTTATAAGCCCTCCACTTACTAAAGCCATCGATATTATACCCATTGATTTTTGAGCATCATTTCCGCCATGGTTAAATGCCATTAGCGCAGCCGACAATATCTGAAGCTTTGAAAATGACTTTGTAACTTGGGCTGGCTTAGCTTTTCTTAGTATCCAATTTAGAGCAGTCATGAATAAATACCCCATTATAAAACCTATAACTGGTGATAAAAATAACCATAATACTATTTTCAATAAAAAGCTATGCCAATAAACAACTGCAAAACTCATTTTATAAACTATTGCAGCTCCTATAAGGCCTCCAATTAGTGCATGTGAAGAACTACTAGGTATACCAAAATACCAAGTGATAAGATTCCATATAATTGCAGCAACCAATGCTGCAAGTACAACTGTCTGCGATATTAACTGTGTATTAACTATATCTGATCCCACAGTCTTAGCAACACTAGTACTTATAAATGCACCTACAAAGTTTAAGAAAGCAGACATAAGTATAGCTTGCTTAGGCGTAAGTACTCTTGTAGAAACAGAGGTAGCAATCGAGTTAGCAGTATCGTGGAAACCATTTATAAAGTCAAAGCCTAATGCTAGAACAACAACAATAACAGTTACTACTAATACAGAACTAGACATGCTTTGTTACAACTCCTTCAATAACATTTGCAAGTTTTTCACATGAATCTATGGCATACTCTAATGCTTCGTAGATATCCTTCCAAATGATTATTTTGATTTCCTTTGTTTCTCCACTAAATAATGTTTTCATGCTTTCTCTAAATATTCTATCGCATTCATTTTCAAGCACGTTTACAGCTACTATTTTGCTCTTTATTTCAGTAGTATTCTTCATGTTCTTAAAAGCCTTCATTAGAAGTATTAACTCTTCACTAGCTTTTACTATGTTTTTTGAGATTAACAAAGCGTTTTCGTTAACTTCATTAACATTATACATCATAAATCTTGCTGCAGTGTCTTCAATATAATCAACAACGTCATCAAGTGCTTTTCCGATAATAAAGATATCTTCTCTGTCGATAGGTGTGATAAAGCTGTTATTCACTTCATCTAAAATGTTATGTAGCTTATCGTCTCCTTTGTGTTCGATATCCCTCAAGTGTTCATACTTTTCATTTGCCTCACTTGGAGACTTAACGAAATCATCAAGTGCAAGTGCAGCTTCATTTATGATTTCAGAAAATGAAATAAATAGATCAAAGAATTTGTCGTTTTTAGGTGATAAATTAAACATAGCTTCCTCCTATGATTTAACATTATTTTGCTCAACTCTATTAATGATACAAGCTATTTGTTAAGATTGTGTTAAGTTCTATTAACTTTTTTAGCTTTTGCAATCATTTTTTAATATTAATAACTTATTCTAATCTTTTTTAACATTATTATCATAAAGTTAACCTTTTTTTAACTTTATGATATTTGTCTAATTAACCAATATAGTAAATATAATACCTAATTAACATAACAATCAAACACAGGTAATTAATTACTAAGAATTCCATTAATGACTTATGTACATATATGTAATTTACAAGCTTAGCCTTAAAACATATTATCTTTCATTCAGCCAAAATATACTCATGTTAAAATCGATTCAAACTATATAACATTTCTCTTTTTTACTGCTTAACCTAAAAAGCTGTTATAAAGCCTTTATATTATCAATTTTACTTAAGAAAAGTTTTCATAATTGCCCAGACAGTATAAAATACCCAACTTCAACTTAGTTAAGAATATTTCTTAAAGTAATAATCTTACACTATAATTGTTGAAATTGGGTGTTTTTTTATATTATAAAGCTATTCTACTTATTCATTCATTAAGTTTAATTTATCGAATACTAAGAATACTAGGTTAAGCACCACACCTACAAGAGTTGCTAGTACCATCCCCTTTATTTCTACAGTTCCCAAAGTAATCTTTATTCCACTTAACCCTACTACGAATATTACTGAAGTCAACATTAAGTTTCTTTGTTTAGAGAAATCAACTTTTTCTTCTACAAAAGTTCTGAACCCTGCTATAGCTATAGTTCCAAATAGTAGAAGTGATACTCCTCCGATTACTGGAGTTGGAACACTCTTTATAATAGCTGCAAGCTTACCTGAGAAACCTAGAACTATCGATAAAGCTCCTGCTCCCATTATTACATATACACTATATACCTTTGTTATTGCTAACACACCTATATTTTCACCGTATGTAGTTGTTGGTACAGATCCGAAAAATCCTGAAATTATAGTTGATAAACCGTCGCCTAACATTGATCTATGTAAGCCTGGATCTTCAGTTAAATCTCTTCCTACGATATTTCCTGTTACAGCTAAATGTCCTATATGCTCTGCCATAACAACAAAGGCTGCTGGCACTATAGTTATTATAGCTGTCATATTGAATTTTACCAATGAAAACTTAGGAATTGCTATTATACTTGCCTTCCCTATTGTTGTAAAATCAACTACTCCCATAACTATTGAAAGTACATAACCTACTATAATACCTATAAGTATTGGTATTATTTTAAAGAATCCTCTACATAGTACTGAACATAATATTACAGTTAATAAAGTTATCATTGATATGATTGCCCAAGTTGGATTAAATACTTTTGTATTTGAACCGCCTACTGCAAAACCAGCCATGTCAGCTGCTACAGGAACTAACTCAAGTCCTATTATTGCTACAATTGCTCCCATTGATGCTGGTGGGAAAACCTTCTTAATCCAACCAACTCCAGTGTAACCTATTAATATAGCTACGGCTGCTAAAACTATACCTACTACTACAAACCCACTTTGGATTTCTCCAAAGCTTAAGTTTTTTCCCATTAAAGCCAAAACTGGTGCTATAAAAGCAAAGCTTGATCCTAGGTATGCAGGTATCTTTTTCTTAGTTATGAAGGCGTATAAAAGAGTACCTATACCATTGAAAAATAGAACTATTGATGGATCTACATTGAATAGAATTGGTACAAGAACTGATGATCCGAACATTGCAAACAAATGTTGCAAGCTTAGTGGAATTGCTGTCTTTAGCGGAAGCTTATCATTAACATCTATACTTCCAACCTTTGAGTTAAGAACTTCTTGTTTCTTTTGTACATTACTTGCCATGAAAAAATCCCCCCTGTTTTGTTTTGGGGAAGCTTACGCTTCCTTTTTAGCCTCTCTGGACTAAATTAAAAGTATGACTTATTCTTCTTTTTATTCTTTACTGTTCACCCTACATAGCTACGCCAAGGCCTTGATGCTACGAGGTTTAGCTAAGAAAAATTTATATATTTTTCTTAATAGTAAAAAAAACTTCTTACTGCCGTAAGAAGTTATAAAAACATACAATAATTTCTATAATTATATTCTACTCCTTACAGCCTCTCTGGACTGATTTAAAGGTTCTTAAGTTATCTAGTAGAATATATCACAGGTTTAATAAAAAAGCAACAAAAAACTTATAATTTGGGTTATCTCTCTTCTCTAAAATAATTATTCCCAAGCCCCTTAGGAGGAGAATTCTTCTTTGATTTTTTTGCTGAAACAAATACCAATACTACTATAGTAACCAAATATGGAAGCATAGATAGGAAATATTGATTTATCGCAACTTTCCCCAATCTGAATCCTATTATATCCAAACCTCCAAATAAATATGCCCCTAGAATTGCCTTATATGGATTCCATGCTGCAAATATAACTAAGGCAACTGCAATCCATCCTCTACCTGCAACTATGTTTTCTTGCCATGCTGGCACATATACTAAGGAAAGATATGCTCCACCTAGACCTGCTAGAGCTCCACCTAGAACAATATTTATATATTTATATAGACCAACATTAATACTAACTGCATCAGCTGATGCTGGATTTTCTCCTACAGCCCTCAAGTTAAGCCCAGCCTTTGTATTATAAATATAAATTCCTATAACAATAGCTAGCAAATATGATATATAGACAAATATATCCTGTGTAAATAGTATTGGTCCTATATATGGAATCTTACTTAATAGAGGTATAGGCATTGGCGCAAAAAAGTTCTTTATTCCTTCTGGAACAACTTGACCTACTACCTTTTGACCAAGTAGGCTTGACATACCAGTACCAAATATGGTTAATGTTAAGCCTGTAACAACTTGATTAGCTCTTAAGGTCACAGTTAACGCCCCAAATATAAAGCCTCCAAAGCCTCCAGCAACTATAGCTGCTAAAAGTGCTAAATATGGACTACCAGTGCTATATCCCACTATAAACCCCATTACTGCTCCTAGAAGCATCATTCCCTCAACTCCTAGGTTAAGGTTTCCTACCTTCTCTGTAAGTATTTCGCCCAAGGTAGCTAGTAAAAGAGGAGTTCCAGCTATTATTGCAGCATGTAAAAATGATACCACATTCATTATTTATTCCTCCTAAAAGAAATTTTATATCTCATAAACAAGTCGCTTCCTAATACAAAGAATAATATAAGTGCTTGTATTACTGATGCAGCCGCGTTAGGTATACCGAAGGCAGTCTGAATATAATTTCCACCTTCTAAAAGCGCTGCAAACAGTATTGAAACTACCATTATTACAACAGAATTCAGATTGGATAACCACGCAATTATTATAGCTGTATTTCCTACTCCTCCAGTTATTTCAGTAGAAAGAGTTCCACTTACTGCTGAAGCTTGAATAAATCCAACTATACCACAAAGAGCACCACTTATAAAAATTGCTTTTAAAATAGTTTTATTTATACCTATTCCCGCATATCTTGCAGTATTGTGACTTTCACCTATAACAGATATCTCATATCCAAGCTTTGAGTGCTTCATAACAAAATAGAATACTACTACGATAATTATTGCAAATATCCATCCTATATGTATGTTAAACAATTTAGGCAATACTGCATTATCAGAAAAGTTAGGTATCTTAGGAAAATTCATTGCCTTCTTATCTCTAAGAGGACCATATTGAAGATAAGTTATGAATTTTAACGCTATATAATTGAGCATTAAAGTTATTATAGTTTCATTTGTATTGAAATAAACCTTCAATACACCAGCTATTAAAGACCACAATCCACCAAAAACTATTGCTGCCACTAACATCAGCAATAATAGTAGCGGTTTTGAAAGATTTGGCATATTAAGAGCCACCAAGGCTGAACCTAGAGCTCCCATAAATATTTGTCCTTCTCCGCCAATGTTCCAAAATAACATCTTAAAGGCAACTGAAATACCTATAGATGCAATAACTAATGGTATTGCTCTTATTATAGTCTGTCTTACTCTATAAGCAGAACCAAAAGAACCTTTTACCATGGAACCAAATACACTTATTGGATCATATCCTAATATAGCTAAAAATATGCCAGATACTACGAATGCTGATAATATAGCAATAACCATTACTTTTATTCTTGTTGTTTTATTAATTTCTTCTCTTTTAATAAGTCTCGCCAAAGCTATCCCCTCCTAATTCTATTCATCTGCTCCAACCATCATGAGTCCAAGTTTTTCTCTAGTGGCATCTTCAGCTTTTATTATTCCGCTAGAAGCTCCATCACACATTACCATGATTCTATCGCAAAGCTGCATTAGAACATCTAGATCCTCACCAACGAACAGAACTGCAGTTCCTTTGGCTTTAGCTTCATTTATCAGATTATATATTATAAAACAAGTGTTGATATCTAATCCTCTTACTGGGTATGCCATTATCAATAATTTTGGATTTGAACTAAGTTCTCTTCCTAAAAGTATCTTTTGAATATTTCCACCAGAAAGGTATTTTATAGGATAATGAATACTTGGAGTCTTTATATCCAAAGTTCCTTTAATAGCTTTAGCCTTTTCAGCCACAGGCTTTCTATTAATTAGAAATCCTTTTTCAGCATAGTAAGTTTTTAGCAGCATATTATCTACCATGTCCATAGAACCTACAAGTCCCATTCCTAATCTATCTTCAGGGATGAAACTCATGCTTATTCCTCTTTTAACGAACTCTCTTGGATTTTTCCCTTCTAAGCTTTCTCCTTCAAATACAATACTTCCTGATTTCACATTACTTATTCCTGCAATAGCTTCACATAGTTCTTTTTGCCCAGAACCAGCTATTCCAGCAATACCAAAAACTTCACCGGCTTTAATATCGAAAGATATTGATTTTACTGCCTCGGATTTCTCTTCATTAAGAACAACTAAGTTATTTACTGTAAGCAATTTATCTTTTGAAGTGCATACCTCTCTCTTAATAGAAAGTTCAACAGCTCTTCCTACCATTGCTTCAGTAAGTTCCTTTGGATTAGTATCTGTTTTTTCTAAGGTTTTTACCGTCTCACCTTTTCTTAAGATAGTTATTTTATCGCAAATCTCCATTACTTCATCCATCTTATGAGAAATAAATATAAGTGCACATCCCTGCTCTTTCATCTTTCTCATAATTTTAAACAGCTTTTCTGTTTCTTGAGGAGTAAATACAGTAGTTGGCTCATCTAGTATTAGAAGCTTTGCACCTCTATATAGAACCTTTAATATCTCTAGGTTTTGCCTTTCTCCAACTGACATGTCCATAACATACTTATCAAGTTCAACATCAAGAGCATAGGTTTCAATAATAGTTTTTATATCTTTATCAACTTTTTTATCATTCCTAAATATGCTCCCTTTTTGACCTAAAAGTATGTTTTCTCTTGCAGTCATTGCTTCCACAAGTTTAAAGTGCTGATATATGGTTCCTACACCATGCTTCATTGCATCTTTAGGTGATGAAAAGCTTACTTTTTCTCCGTTCCACTCCATAGTACCACCATCAGGCATATACACTCCTGAGATTATACTTATTAAAGTACTTTTACCAGCTCCATTTTCTCCTAAAAGTGCATGAATTTCTCCACTGTATATATCAAGATCAATGTCTTTATTAGCAGCTACTTTTCCGAAG
This sequence comes from Clostridium manihotivorum, assembly GCF_004015185.1. Classification (GTDB taxonomy): domain Bacteria; phylum Bacillota; class Clostridia; order Clostridiales; family Clostridiaceae; genus Clostridium_AR; species Clostridium_AR manihotivorum. The sequence continues at coordinate 5,138,769 of NZ_CP025746.1, forward strand.
GTTTTACTTATTCCTTTTAATGCAATTAAAGGTTTCTTATTCATATCTTCCTCCACAATATAAGAGAACTGAAGAATAGAATTCTTCAGCTCAAATTCAAAATTTTATATAATGTCTATTATTGATTTGGTATAGTACCGTCTACGCCTTGAACGAACCAGTTCATGTTCCAAACTTCATCATCTGTTAAAGTCTTTCCGGATTCAACTTTTACAGCACCTTTTTGATCATTTATTGGTCCAACAAATATTTTGTTTTTACCTGATTTTATATCAGCCTTTGCCTTTTCTACTGCATCCTTAGCATTTTCTGGTGCATTAGCTGTTAATGGAGCTAGATCAACAACACCGTCAGCGTATTCTCCCCAATACTTTCCTGACTTCCAAGTTCCGTCCATTATTGACTTAACAACCTTAACATAGTAAGGTCCCCAGTTCCATATTGCTGATGTCATATTTGCTTTTGGAGCTGTCTTGCTCATATCTGTGTTATAGCCAACTGAGAAAACTCCTTTTGCTTCAGCTGCCTGTTGTGGACCTGCAGTATCTTGATGTTGAGCTATTACGTCAGCACCAGCATCTATTAGAGCTGTTGCAGCATCTTTTTCTTTTGCAGGATCGTACCAAGTATTAGTCCAGTTAACTTTAACCTTAACATTCTTATTTACTGATTGAGCACCAAGCGTAAATGCATTTATATTTCTTATAACCTCAGGGATTGGGAAGGCACCAACAAAACCTAATGTATTAGTTTTTGTCTTAAGTCCAGAAACTATACCATTTAAATACATCATTTCTTGAATCTTTCCGAAATATTGACCTAAGTTATCTGCAGTTTCGTAACCTGAACAATGCATGAATTTTACTTCTGGATGCTTCTTAGCTTCTGACAGCATACCTTCTTGGAAACCAAAGCTTGTTCCAAATATTACCGTAACATTTTGTTCTATCATATCCTCAATAGCTTTTTCGACTTCTGCTTTATCTTCCTTTACGGATTCTTTCGCAACTGTTTCAACACCTAATTCCTTTTGAAGATAAAGTCTTCCTTGATCATGAGAGTAAGTAAAACCGCCATCTCCTACTGGTCCAACATATAGAAATCCAACCTTAGGCTTTTTGTCACTACCTTTACTGCTACTGCTGTCACTCTTACTTGCACATCCAACTAAAAGAAGTGATGATGCTACTATTGCACTGCACAATACCTTAAAAACTCTTTTCATTTATTTCTTCCTCCCTAAGTATAAAATTAATAAATTAAATATTTATTTAAAATATATTTTTCCCTCTTCCATCTTTTCTATTATTGCTAGAGATTCAACCTTAACATCTAATTTTTCTATTTCTTTTCTTCCATTTTGGAATCCCTTTTCAATAACAATACCTACACCTACTACATTTGCACCAGCTTGCTTTACTATATTTATAAGACCAACTGCTGCACAACCATTTGCAAGAAAATCATCTATTATCAAGACATTTTCACCTTGACTTAGGAATCTTTTTCCAACTATTACATTGTAATCTTTATTTTTTGTAAAAGAATGTACTTGTGATTCATAAACTTCTTTATCAATATTTAGGCTATCAGTCTTCTTAGCAAAAACTACTGGCACATACTCAAAATATTGTGAAGCTATGCTTGCTATACCTATACCAGAAGCTTCTATGGTCAAAATCTTGTCCACTTTTTCTTCTTGAAATCTAGCTCTAAATTCCTTACCTATTTCATTTAATAACTTAATATCCAACTGATGATTTAAAAAACTGTCAACCTTTAAAATATTTGACCCTCTAGCTCTTCCATCAGCTAATATCTTTTCCTTGAGTAATTTCATACAATACATCCTTTCAGATAAAAAGATTCATTAAAAGCAAAAAATTCCTGAGCAACTTTCTGCCCAGGAATATACAATTACGAAAATAATAAAATTACAGTATTTCTTATAATTTTACAAGTAACTGCACATTCGTAGTCAGGTAGTTTACGGCCTCCCGGTAGAAACGCTTAATCCTTATTATTAAGCATATACGATGTGAACGTTGTATTAAATTGTTAACTAATTGTTCGCATTTATCTTACACAAAATATGTTATAACATGTCGAAGAAAAAATCAATATAAATTTTTATTTTTTAAAATGTTATTAGATCTGGATCTGGTCCTATTCTTTCTCCAGTGTTGATAGATGCTATCTTTTCCATATCTTCACTAGTTATTTCAAAGTCAAATATTTTCATATTTTCTTCTATTCTAATAGGATTTACCGACTTAGGTATTGTTACAACACCCATTTGCAAATCCCATCTCAAAGCAAGCTGAGATATACTTTTATTGTATTTTTCCGAAAGTTCCTTCATTACAGGTATATCAAAGATCTTTCCTTGCATCAATGGTCCCCAAGCCTCTAATTGGATATCATTCTTTTTGCAGTAAGCTAAAACTTCGTCCTGTGGGAACTGAGGATGGAACTCCACTTGATTTACCATAGGTGTTATTTCTGATACCTGCTTCAGATCTTCTAGATGATGAACTTTAAAGTTGCTTACTCCTATTGATCTTACACATCCATCCTTATATAGCTTTTCTAATGCTTTCCAAGTTTCTCTATTTAAGGCTTTAGGCCAATGTATTAGATATAAGTCTAAGTAATCTGTACCTAGCTTATTGATAGAAGTTTCAAAAGCTTTAAGGGTTGACTCATAACCTTGATCAGAATTCCAAACCTTGCTTGTTAGGAATATTTCTTCTCTTGCTATTCCACTATCTTTTATACCTAACCCTACTCCTTCCTCGTTTTTATATACCGCAGCAGTATCTATATGTCTATAGCCAAGTCTTAATGCCTCTTTTACTGAGTCAACAACTTGCTTACCATCACTTACCTTAAATGTACCAAAGCCTAACCATGGCATCTTTACACCATTACTTAAAGTAGCACAATCTACTATACTCTTCACCACAATTACCTCCTAAAAAAATATTTTATTATTAAATTTATTATATTTTACCATAAAAGTTTAATATATAAAAGTAACATAGTTATTTTTCGTATATTGTTTACACTTAGCAAGCTTCATCTACCTAACATTTGCCTTGCAGTTATATTTCTTATTAAAATAATGTCAACTGCTCACTTCCACTATCCGCAGTTATAGCAAGTACTCCATCATCAATAGTTTTTAACAGCTTTTTTATTTCTTGCATTTCTGTATCTGGATCTAGATATTCGTCTTTCTCATCATCACTTAACATCACTGGCATTCTGTGATGTATCTCGCTCATTTCATTGTTAGAAGCTGTGGTTATTATGACAAAACCATTAGATACTTCGCCATTTTTATCAATAAATTTATTATATATACCAGCCATGTAGAAAACTTTCTCTTTTTCTAAACTAATCTTATACTTTATACCGTTTTTCCATTCATAAAACCAACTTGCTGGAATCACACACCGTTTATTTTTTATGCATTCAGAAAACATCTTTTTCTGAAATAAACTTTCCGACCTAGCATTAATCACCAATGTCTTCTCATAAGGTAACCCCCATTTCATAGTCTCACTTTCTTCATAAGTCATAACTAAAGCCGTATTAGAAGGAAGTTTTTCTCCATGCTCTGAAGTAAATTGCTCAGTATTTTCTACTAAAAAGTTTTTATTAAGATAAAATCTTCCGCACATTGTATCACTACTCCTTATAAATTCATATACTTTAATACATCAGTAATTTATATCAAATTTAGACACAAATTGTCTTCAAATTACATATTCTATACTAGAAGATTCTAGATTGGGTTATCATGTCAAACTGCTTGCATCATGAAAGAATCGCTACATTATTTATTCAATCTATAGATTAATAATATTATACCAAATGTAGTTATCTAATATTATCACTATAGTGAGGTGATTTAAAGTTATGGCTTATATCAATCTGTTACCAACTGATGATGCCTATATTTCAAGCTTAAACCCTAATGAAAATTTCTCATCATCAGCATTTTTGTTGGTAGGCAATTATACAAGGTATAATTGTAATTGTAATATATTTAGAACCTTAATAAAATTCAATTTAAACCCCACAATTCCATATGGAACAATGATATCAAGAGCAACTTTATACTTGTATGTTGATGATATCAAGTTAAAAGATTGTGCCTTTAGAGATTCTGCAATTACAATATATAGAAATACACAAGATTTTAATGAAAACTCTGTAATATGGAATAACGCTCCTACAGTTGAACCTACAGGATACACCAGAGATGTAAATAGAGGAGATAAATATTCATATATAGGCATAGATATAACAGATTTAGTTAAAGGTTGGGCTTTAGGCTTCTATGATAATTATGGAATAACAATAAGAGGCTGCGAAGAGGTTACAAATTCATTATCTGCATTTTCTTCTAAGGAAAGCTCCAATCCTCCTATACTAAAGATATTCTATCAACCTATTGTTGGTCCAACTGGTGCTACTGGCCCTACCGGTGCTACTGGTGTTACTGGCCCTACTGGTGCTACTGGTGTTACCGGCTCTACTGGTCCTACTGGTGTTACCGGCGCTACTGGTCCTACCGGCGCTACTGGAGTTACTGGCCCTACTGGTGTTACTGGCGCTACTGGAGTTACTGGCGCTACTGGTGTTACCGGCGCTACTGGTCCTACCGGCGCTACTGGAGTTACTGGCCCTACCGGAGTTACCGGCGCTACTGGTCCTACCGGAGTTACCGGCGCTACTGGCCCTACCGGAGTTACCGGCGCTACTGGTCCTACCGGCGCTACTGGAGTTACTGGCCCTACCGGAGTTACCGGCGCTACTGGTCCTACCGGCGCTACTGGTCCTACTGGCGCTACTGGTGTTACTGGCGCTACTGGAGTTACTGGCGCTACTGGTGTTACCGGCGCTACTGGTCCTACCGGCGCTACTGGAGTTACTGGCCCTACCGGAGTTACCGGCGCTACTGGTCCTACCGGAGTTACCGGCGCTACTGGCCCTACCGGAGTTACCGGCGCTACTGGTCCTACCGGCGCTACTGGAGTTACTGGCCCTACCGGAGTTACCGGCGCTACTGGTCCTACCGGCACTACTGGTGTTACTGGCCCTACCGGAGTTACCGGTGCTACTGGTCCTACCGGCCCTACTGGTGTTACTGGCCCTACTGGCGTTACTGGTCCTACTGGCGCAGGTTTAAGCGCTTACGGATATTTCTATAATAATATAGGTGGTGTAGTAAACCCAGGTTCTCCTGTTCCTTTTAATGGTGCAGTACAAAATGGTTTTGGATTTACTCCTATATCAACCTTTGTAACTATAGTAACTCCTGGTTTGTATGAAGCTAAATTTATAGTTATAGCCTCAGACACAAACCTTGAAAGTATAGCTCTTAGACTCAACGGAACTCAAATTGTAGATGTAAGTGTTTATACTCATCCTACTCCTACAAACCTAGTAGTAGGGCAAGCAATAATTCCACTAGCCACTTCACAGACAGTAGAATTAATAAACAACTCAGAAAATCCAATAATACTGTACTCTATAAATTCAGTTTCAGCTTCATTAATTTTAAACAATCTTAGCACCTAAACAGCTGTTATAACCCCTTGTAATTACTAGGTTTAACTAGCAAAAATTTTTATATTTTTCTAATCAGTAAAAAAGTTTAGCCCAGATATGCTTTAACATTATCTGGGCTTTTTCCCTTTAAGAAATTGATTAATAATAAGGATAAAACCTTATATAATTCTAATAATATAATTATATAAAGTGTAATACTATCTAATTAGTAAAGCTATATTGTTAATATTATTCATCTGTTAACACGATTTTTTCTAAAAATCATGCATACAAATAAAATTAACGGCACTAGTATAGCTAAACCAAATGATATAGGAGTCCATATACCGCTTAGAAAGTTTATATAGACGTTATGATCTCTTCCTTGATAATAAGTTATAACAGTTGAAACAAGACTCAATGGAAGTAGTATTAATAAATTATTTTTTATCTTTGTAACTTGCTTCATGGTATACATAGAGCAATACAACATTACCACGGACTGAACAAATAATCCCCATACAAAAAAGCTAACCATAATCAACTCATATCTAGGTAAGTATTGAGTAAGTTCAGCACTTCTTACCTGTTGCATACATACAACTACAAATTGCTTCATAACATCAGCACCAAGAACACCAGTCTCAAAAATCGGCCATATTATTACACTAACTATTCCTAAAATTAATCCCCAAAAGGTTATTTTATTTATATCTTTCTTATCAGATATTATGGGATATATTATAAATATTGATAATATAACCATTGATATATCTATAAATACATAGGGGCTCGCCATAATATTTGCCACAATTCCTCTATCCATAATAGGTCTCAAATTTTCTAATTTAAAATCATTTATAGTACCTGCAATCATAGTTATATTAATTAACATAGTCATTATAAACCCAAAAAAGGAGAATCTTATTATAGGCTCTATGCCTAAAAAAGCTCCATATGTACACAAAACTATATATAATATACAAAGCACAATAAATGGCGTCTGAGGAAGTAAATACTCCTTCAGATGCAGTGTTAGAACATTACAAGATATGGTAAATGATATGATAAAATATAGACTAAGAACAACCCCTAAAAAAAAGGATGTTCTTGGTCCTATAAGTTCTTTAGTGAACTCAACTATATTCTTATCCATAAATCTTATTGCTAAAATGCTAGACAACATAACAAATAAGGTACCGATTATAAATCCTATAAGCATGGCAGTCCATGCATCTGCTCCTACCTTTCTGACTACTATTCCTGAGGTTATCCCAATGGCCTTACCATACATAAGGTTTGGTATCAAGAAAAAATATTGCAATTTACTTATCTTTGCCTTCAATTTTTTGCCCACCTTCACTAATTTTTTCATCCTGCATTGGAATTTGGAATAATGAACTAGATCTTATATCTACCTTCACTTCTACTTTTACTGGTACCTTTTTAAATGTTTCGCTCCACTTATACTGCAAGTTTTTATTCCAAGCATTTTTATTTTGTATATGAATAATTCTTCCAAAAGCAACCACATCGCTATTGAAATCTGTCTGCAACTTTCTTAGCGCATCTTCAACATCACCCTTTATCTTTGCTTGAAGCAGGTTTTCAATTTCTTTCTTAAAAACTTCAATTGATATATTTGATGGTCTATCTTGTTCTGCAATATTACCATCTGTAGAAATCTTTATATTTACTTGAGGAAGATTATCAATAATCTTTGTTTTTATGTCAGTATTTATATTGCCAAGCTCAACAGCAACCCTCTTATCATCTAGTAAAGGAGAAGCTACTGATATAATTGAATTTCTTAATTTATGTCTAACAAAATTGATACCTCTTGTTTCATCTGGAGTTAAAAAACCAACAAGTTTATCATGCTTAAAAACTCCTGCTCCTGCAAGTTCCACCTGTGCATCAGTTTTTGATGCACTTGGCACCATATTAAGCTGAGATATTATCATTTCTTGAGTATCACTTTTATAGTCTCTAAATACAGTTAACATATCCGACTTTACACTCTTTCCTGGAAGTTCATTATATTTATAAAGTCTAGCTAAGGCTAGTGCTGGAATACTTTCCATTCCTGTCTTGGCCTCAATATACTTTCTAGCATCACCATTTACCACAGCAACCCAGGTCTTCATCCTTAACTCAACATTATGGGTAAAGAAATCTACTAATGGTGTTATACCATCTTTAGCTACATCTTCGCCAATTATGATTATATTATTATGTGCCCACATAATTCTTCTTGAAGATATCTTTGCAACATTTCTTATGGCATCAAAAATAGTCTTTCCATCTGCTGTTCCAACCCAGGTTGGTTCACTTCCTGAACCTTGATTGCTACTTCCTGCTTCATTAGGCTTTGCAACCTGAAGGGTTACTGAGAATTCATTATCTCCTTTTTTATCTATTCCAACGGCCATTACTAAGCCTAATTCGTTTATTTCTCTCATATCCCAGCAGCCTTGAAACATTGATGTAAATATAAATATCTCTAACAGTATGCAAATAAATTTTCTTTTCCTCATTTGTTTCACCACTTTCCAACTACATAAAAATTCAATTTTTTATGGCTCTGGTTTATTTCCATCCTTAGCCTGCCTATTACTATCTTGAGGCTTAAATATTGAAGAGCGACCCTTCATACTCCACAGTGGTGCTTTAAATAACATATCTTTTTTTCCTCTAGCTATAAAAGGATCTAATGGTCCTAAAAATTGTACCCCAAAAGATTTAAGAGATACTAAATGAAGGGTTATAAATATTCCTGATCCTAAAAAACCTAATATTCCAAACATACCAGTACAGAATAGTATAAAAAATCTAGTTAATCTCAAAGAGTAGGATGTATTGTATGCAGGTATTGCAAAAGAACTTATAGCTGACCCTGCTACAAATATTACAAGCAAAGGTCCCACAAGACCTGCAGTTACAGCTGCTTCACCTACTACTAAAGCTCCTACTATTCCAACTGCCTGCCCTACTGGTTTAGGCATCCTGAGTCCAGCCTCTCTCATAAGCTCAAACATAAATTCCATAAAAAAAGCTTCCATAATTGATGGAAAAGGCACTCCTTCTCTTGAAGCTGCTATCTTCAAGGCTAGAGGGGTAGGAAGCATCTCTTGATGAAAAGACACTAGCATAACATATATTGAAGATAAAGTCATTGACAAAAATAATGCTATAACTCTAAGCCATCTCATAAAAGTTGCCACTTGAAATCTTTCATAATAATCTTCTGCGGCCTGAAAAAACTGCCAGAATACAGTAGGAAGTATCAGGGTAACAGGGCTATTATCCACTATAATAACTATTTTCCCCTCTAGTATAGAGGCGCATGCTTTATCTGGCCTTTCCGTTATTTCAATTTGAGGGAACATAGTATAAGAAGACTCTTCAATCATTTCCTCAATATATGCACTATCAAGAACAGCATCAATTTCAATTCTACTTAACCTTTCATTAACTTCTTTAAGTATCTCTTTATTTACTAAAGTATCTATGTATGCTAAAACCACATCAGTTTTAGTTCTTTTACCAATCTTTATAGCATCAAATCTTAAATCATAATCTCTAATTCTTCTTCTTATAAGCGATGTATTTGATCTTATATTTTCTATGAAACTATCCTTTGGGCCTCTTAAGCTAGCTTCATTTATAGGTTCTGCTATACTTCTCATTTGAAATACACGAGTGGATATAATCATTCCTTGATCCATGGTGTCTATAAAAACTATAGTATCACCAGATAATAAGCTATCTAAAAGTTTTTCAAGATCTTTCGACTTATCCACTGATTTTGAAATAATTCCTTTACTTATAAGCAGATCTAATGCATTACTGTCTTCAGGGTTTATATATTCATTCTTTCTAGACATAAGTGGTCTAAGAAGAACATCTTCTATTTCTGGAGAGCCAATAAGTCCATCAATATAAACTACAAAAGCCTTTTTTTCACCAAACATTGGTATATAAAAATCTCTAAAAGTAATATCACCACTATTACCGAGCTTACTTTTTATGAAGTTTTTGTTGTTCTCAAGCTGTGTAGCCACTACTCTATTTTCCATATACAGCCTCTCCTAACTTCATAACAATATAAAAACTTTTTATATTGTTAAATTGTTATAATTTTATATTTATAAAATCATATAAATATATAGTATTTAAGCGGGTTTTAAGGTTATTCTTATAATACAAAATAAAATTATATTATCTTCTTTATATGACTCAATCAATCAACTTACACTTTATCTTGGTTAATAGGTTTCTCAAAATATACAATTCTAATTATATCCAATAGAAAAGCTACTTATTCACCAGTAATCTTTCCAATAATTACAGCTACAAATAGCAAAAAGTCGCTGAATCGATCCTTATTCAACGACTTTTTGCGCATATGCCTTTTCTGAAAGTATGCGAAGAAATTCTATTAAGTGATATATCCTTTACTTTTTACCTTAAACAGTTAACCTAAAGCCTTGATATTGCTAAGTTTAGCTATCAAAAAATATATAATCTTCTAAAAAGTAAAAAAAGAAGCCGAAAAAACGACTTCTTCAAAGTAAATCTTATTTCTTTTGATATTTAGCTTTAGGTTGATTATCTGTATGAGATGTATGCTCATGAACCACATCTGATTGAATTTCCATACTTATTCTTTCATCTACTTGCTTGCTTTTATCTTTATTTTTTCTAGTTGCCATAATAACCCTCCTTATAAATCTTTTTACTGATCTATACAGTAAAATAAGTTTATGAAGATTATTATCCCACTATATTTTAATTGTATTACTAAACTTCAGTACTCTCATCACTGCCAACATTTTCTTCAACATCATACTCATCTAGGAAGGAGTGCTTTACGCCATCTTTTTCCCAACCTATTATCGAATTCATGTTAACGTTTCTCGCTGCATTAAATATAGATTTTTCTACATCACTGAAGTCCTTCTTTATGTTCTCAATCATTTCTTTTATTTCATATCTCTTATTGCCAATCTTTTTAGCAGCCACCATACATGCGCAGTTTAGAGGCCATATTCCAGCACTTTGAATAAATCTTTTTATATGCATCTCTTCAACATAATACAGTGGTCTTATAAGCTCTATACCTTCAAAGTTATCTGACTTTAATTTAGGAAGCATTGTTTTAAAGTTTCCACCATAAAGCACATTAAGCATAGTTGTCTCAATAACATCGTTATAATGATGCCCTAAAGCAAGCTTATTACAGCCTAGTTCTTTCGCTCTGTTATAAAGTGCACCTCTTCTCATTCTTGCGCACATATAACATGGATAATCCTTTGCTATTTTATCAACTATATCAAAAATACCCGATTCAAAAATAGTTATTGGAATATTAAGATATTCGCAGTTACTTATAAGCAATTCCTTTACTTGAGGATGATATCCTGGATCCATTACTACGAATTCCAACTCAAAATTCATTTGCCCATGTCTTTTTAGCTCTTGAAAAAGCTTGGCCATGAGCATTGAGTCTTTTCCCCCAGATATTGCTACAGCAATCTTATCTCCCTCTTCAATCATCTTATAGTCCTTAATTGCTCTTACAAACTTAGACCATATATGCTTCTTATAAGTCTTTCTCAGACTTGTTTCTATCTCATCAAGTGACTTTCTTTCATTAAATGGAACTACTATCTCGCATCCATTTCCAGCTATACCACTCATATGTTCACCTCGTTATAATATTTAGTAAAGAATATTATAACACCTTTTGTAGTTACTTTTCCATAGCAGATTAGTTGGATAAGATTTACTTCTTACTCAGTTAATCTTATAAAAGCCTTTATATATAAGCGACATAATATCCTCAATTTGTTCTTTATTGGGTATATCTGGTAAATTAGTTTCTTTAGCAGCATAGTTAAAATCTTTTTCACATGAATTTACAATTTCGAATATTTCATTGAAACTATATTTCTCATTTCTTATATCTAAGAATAAAGGAATATACTTTTCTAGTCTTGTTTTAATTCCATTCCCCTCTAGTATGTATCTTCCCGTAATTAAAAGTCTAACTAGATGCATAGCATGCTTATATAGCTTTACTTCTTCTTTTTTATTATTTCGATGATTTAATTTTTCATAACTTCTAACTATATTATTCATGTTAGAATATATTGCTGTAAAATCTCTTAATGGATATTTGCTTAAACATATATCCATGTATATATCTTTTTTTGGCGATTCATTAATGTATAAGTTTATATTTCCACTATCGAAAGTATGATACATTTCATTAAAGCTTAGTAGCTGCTTATTTAAAGTATTTAGTAAATGTTTATTTTTCACATCTAAATCTAAGGAATTATTTGAGAGGGCGTTCTCTAATCTTCGCAATTGAGCAAGAGCATAATTTCCAAAGCTATTTATAACTCTTTTAGAAAGAAATAAATTTGAGTTATCGCGAAGCAGCTTACCATAGGAGTTCATCATATAAATACATTCATCTTCAATTCCTAATAGTTCAAGTGCATGAGGATTAGCACTTAATGCTAGATTAATGTACTTTTTTAATCCATATATTACAGTATCACTGGTTCTATCTTCATATTGTTCAAAAGCTCCAAGCTTAAAAAGCACCTCTTCATCCTCTATTAAGAAACCTCTAAGGTCAATATCGCTATTTTCTCCATTAGTTCCATAACCATAAGAACCACTTACTACTAAATAAATAATATTATTCCTAAGTTTAGGATCATCCCTTAAGAAATCATAGTCAGATGAATTTAACTTTTTTATTATTTTTTCATTCATTTTATTTCCTTTCTAGGCATTTGATAAAAAATTTATTTAACTTATCACTATCCTTATTGCTTCCTTTTCTATTGTTTTTCAAATACTGCTCACAAGCTATGATAAGTGCTTCGGAATATGCTATTATAACTTCACTCCTTGGTATAAGCTCACTTTCATTACTTACTTTCTTTAAATCTAACAATCTATCAATCTCTTCCTTTTGCTGAATACTAAGCTCCATATTTTTATACAAAGGCTCAAACTCCATAGGAGGTATAGATTTATTATCCATAACCCAACAGCATGCAAATAAAGGTCTTAATATATAAAAGTATTTTTTTAATTTACTGGATTGTTCATCTCTAACCTCATCAAGCTTCTTTCTTGCTATATGAAGATAGTGATATATAGTTAAAGTTTCATCAAAGTATTCATTGCAAAGCTCAATTATTTCTTTTTTAAAATCTTCTTTCTCTATATAGACTATTGGTGAGTTAAGCCACTCAATTACAGTTGGATTAGATTTTCTTATGGCTTTTAATGCCTTTTTTAAATCCCATCCATTTACATCGTAAACTTTATCTACCGGTAACTCTATATAGTCTTTTCCCTCATCAATAGAAAGGTAGAACTCTTTACTATTAATATATATAAATCTACAGTCATAGTCAGAGTCTAAGGATTCAAAGCCCCATCCCCTGCTTCCAGATTCAGCTGCATAAAGTATATTAATATCATTATTATTCTCAACTTCAACTAATGTTTGTCTTATCTTGTCATACATACATCTATTCATACATTCATCCCTACTTTCATCAGTTAATATTAATAATAATACCAGTTTATAAAAAATATTAAAAGATTTACAATCTTACTTAATTTCTCTCAAAAAATAAGTCTGTTGAAATTTATAAGTTTAATAAAAGTAAAAAATCATGTATATTAGTTTCTTATCGTATATACATGACTTTATATATTGATATTGTTTAAATGTAGCATATATTATATTTGAAAAATAATTTACCTAAAATATTTGATAATCAGCTTACCTTTAATATCCTTTTAACTCTATTAACATAGGATAATTGCTTTAAAGTAATCAACCTTTCCTCTAGTTCCATTTCCGTATATCCGTCCACTAATAAAGCAACCTCATTATCAAATAAATCTAATAGTTCTGCAGCAGTAAATCTATTGTTGAGCTCTAAGATAAGCTCTTTCTTATTGTCAGTATCAATCCTTATGAGACTTTGTATCTTCTCCTCTGACCTATGTTCTACACTTAGTTTATCTTCAGAAAAACTGTTTATCACAACATTATTTTTATTAAATGCAAGATCAACAATATCTCCATATACAGCTGAAGCTGTTGGAAGCATACCTGCTCCACTGCCTTTAAACACCAATTCTCCCACTGCATCTCCACTTAAAATAACAGAGTTAATCTCATTATTAACTCTATAAAAATCTGACTCACTGTCAATCAGTACAGGCTTTACTGTTGCAAACACCCTATTTTCTTCTTTTTTACTATAAGACAGTAGTTTAATCTTACAATTAGCTTTCTTTGCATAAGCAAAGTCTTTACTATCAATTGATGTTATCCCTTCAACTTTTATGTCTTTCCAAAAAACTCTCTTTTTAAAAGCTAAGGTTGAAAGTATAGCAAGCTTTCTAGCAGCATCGTATCCAAGCACATCAGCATCTGGATTGGCCTCAGCAAAGCCCCTATCCTGAGCTTCTTTAAGAGCCTCTCCATACTCCACTCCATCTTCGTACATCTTTGAGAGTATAAAGTTTGTTGTACCATTTATTATGCCTTTTATGCTTTTTATATCATTACCTGACAAAGACTCAGTAAGAGGCTTTATAATAGGTATTCCTCCTGCCACAGAGGCTTCGAATTTCAATGCTACTCCTTTATCCTTAGCTATTTGAAAAAGCTCTTCACCATATTCAGCAATTAGATCTTTATTGGCCGTAACAACATGTTTACCCAGCTCTAGAGCTCTTTTAACATAACTATACGCTGGATTTATTCCACCAATAACTTCAACAAGAATATCCCAATCCTTTGAAAACACTTCTTCGCAATCCTCAGTTATTACTTGATTAAGCTTTTTATTATTATGCTTTTCCTTATGTTTTACTAAAATTGCTTCTACCCTTATATTAAGTTTTTCATCTTTCTCTCTATTTTTTTCAATTAACTCAACAAGTCCTGTTCCAACCACACCATATCCCAATAAAGCTATTCTTTTCATATATACCTCCACTTAATCTTCTTTTTACTGTAGTTTTAAAGATCTCCTAAGCCAATTTTCATACAGCTTAACCCCATCCTCTTGCCAGCTTTCAATAATGTCATTATACGGATCATCATTGACAAAATAATTTTTAGGAATATTTATAGAAAGGCCTTTATTTAGATCTCTAAAATATTCATTTTTTAAAGTCTCCTTATGGTATTCACAGTGGCCTAGTATATAGAGCGAATTATCATCAACTATAATATACTCGCCAGCCCCTTCAGAATAAGCCAAGGTTGTCAAAGCACTATATCTTCTTATATCTTCACTTCTAAGTCTAGTATGTCTTGAATGCGGAGCATAAAAGTTATCACTTATTCCTTCAAGCAGCAAACATTCTTCTAGTTTTTTATGCTTAAATATTCCAAACACCTTTTCTTCACAAAGTTCTTTTCTAATTCCATAGTAGTGATTGAGTGCAGCCTGAGCTCCCCAGCATATAAACACTGATTTTTTCCCCTTTGATTTCATATAATCCATAATTTTATTCAATTCATCTATATAGGATACCTGATTAAATTCTAATTTTTCTACTGGTGCCCCAGTAACTATTAAGCAGTCAATATCTTCCTTAACTTCATCAAAAAACTCATAGTTTTCCTCTAAATATTCATTAGGAACTGATTTAGAACTATGGGTTAATAGTCTTATAAAGTTAACCTCTAAATCAAGTTTAGTCCTTGATAATAGTTCCAAAAGCTGTTTTTCAGTGTCGTATTTATTGGGCATTAGATTTAAAATTCCTATTTTAGGCAAGTTCTCATCAGCAATGTCTACACAAATATTTGGGTTATATCTCATTAAATCTGCTCCAACTATCTTTTTACCACAATATATCGTCATGTCATCCTCCTAAAATAAAATACTGATTTTTTACCTTCCTTGGCTTTTTTTGTGCATCTGCCTTTTCTAAACGTATGTAAAGAAATTCTGGCAGGCGGCATAATTTTTTTACTTTCTCCCCTAAAAAGCTATTCTAAACCCTTGAAATTACTAGGTTTAGGCAGCAATTTTTTTCACTTTGTTAAAAGTAAAAAAGACTACCTTTTATGGAGAAAATGCTCCATAGGTAGTCTTCTATCAAAAATATAATAATTACTAAAATCATCTTTATAATAATCATATATAAATCTGCTTTGATTATATATGACCTTGCGCTAATAATAGAGAATCACAATAAAATGTTATTCTCCATACTATAAAGCCTCTGACTTTACTTAAGTATAGTCTATATATCTCTATAGAAATAATTTTTATAAAAAAATAAAAGCTATTACTATAGAGATATAGAAATAGCCTTATACATCGCAATTAAATAATTTAAATGTGTTTAGCGTATCCGTTATCTCTCAGGAAAATCTCCTGCAGGATTTAGCACAATTCTAGCTAATGACTGCTAGCTGTTGCTAGGCTTCAAAGGGCCAGTCCCTCCACCATTCTTGATAAAAGACCTAAATATTCAATTATGTTTGCTATAATTATACAAGAAAAACTTACATGTTAAAATATCCAATTAAGATAATAAGAGCAAAATCAAACAGTATTATCGATGATTTACTCCTATTATCTTGATTTTTTATTGCTTTACTCTTTTTTTCTATTCATTGCTTAGTTATTAAGCTTATTTGTTTCCTGTGTTTCATCTTGCTTGTCGCAGCAATTATTTTTAGCCTTAAAGCAATCTTTATCAGTATATTCTTCCATGACCTTCTCCATGTTACCTGAAGCATAGTCATTTTCTATTATAAATGGAACAGATATAACAGCTATATTTCTTCTCTTAAGTAAAGTAGTTCTTAGGAACATCGCTGTTTGATTGTGTAGTATATTTCCCCACCACTTTTCAGCATTAAATTGAGGAATAACTACTGTAACCATATCCTTTTTCGATTGTCTAAAGTTCCCATTTTCTATAAATTCAACTAAAGGATTAACAACTTCTCTATAATCAACAGTTCTTATTACTAGTGGAATTCCCATTTCGTACTTATCCCACTTTTCCTTAAGTCTTGCAGTCTCTTCTTCATCTGTAGAAGCATGGAAAGCAGTTATATCATCAGATAAACATTTTGCGTAGTTTATTGTTTTAATAACAGCTTCATTTAGTGATCCTACTGGAACTATAAACCTCTTAGCTGCATTGCTATTAAATACAGGGAAGTAGTTATTATCCAAACTAAGCTGTCTAGCAACCTTAGTATAATGTCTCTTTATTCTCTTCATAACAAGCATTACTGAAGGAATTAATATTATAACAACCCAAGCACCATGCTGGAATTTTACAAAAGAAATCACAATTAAGGTTATAAATGTTATAGTAGCACCAAATCCATTTATAAAAGCCTTATGTCTCCATCCTGGAGCTTTTGTACGTACCCATCTCATTACCATTCCGCTTTGAGATAAAGTAAAGGATATAAATACACCAATAGCATACAAAGGTAACATCAAGTGATTTTCACCCTTGAATATTATAACTAATATTGATGCTGAAACCGCAAGAAGTATTATACCATTAGAGAAGCTTAATCTATCTCCTCTTTTTGCAAACTGTCTTGGAGCAAACCCATCTCTAGCTATAAAAGAAAGCAGAAGAGGAAAATCTGAAAAAGCAGTATTTGCAGCCATTATAAGTATTAACGTAGTAGCAAATTGCATAACGAAGAATAAAATACTATTTTGTCCAAAAACTTGTCCAGCAATTTGTGATATAACAGTTCTATCACCACCTGCTGATGTATGATATATAGTTGAAAGGTATGATACACCACCAAATATTATAACAACTATAGCAAATAATAGACCTAATACTCTTTTAGCATTCTTAGTAGCTGGAGCTTTAAAGTTTGCAACACCATCACTAACAGCTTCTATACCTGTAAGTGCTGTACATCCAGCTGCGAAAGCTCTTAAAAATAAGAAAAGAGTCATATCACCAGCAGTACTTGCCATTTGAGTTTTTACCGCTTCTGTTGGAACATATCCAAATATAAGATATTTTATGATTCCAACTCCTATCATAAGCAAGGTTATAAATAAGAAGAAATATGTAGGTATACTGAATATCTTTGCAGAGTCTCTAATACCTCTTAAGTTACCAATCGTCATTATAAGTATTATAAGCAGAGTTAATGGAACTCTAAATTCTAGTAACGAAGGAAATGCTGAGGTAATAGCAGCAACACCAGCTGTAGAACTTACTGCAACGGTCAATATATAATCTGTTGTAAGTGATGCTCCAGCAAGTAAACTAGGCATAACCCCTAAATTCTCTCTGGAAACTATATATGATCCACCACCATTTGGGTAACTATCAATAGTTTGTCTATACGAAAAAATCAAAATGCATAGCAATGCAATGATCGCAAAAGTTACATGTAATAAGTACTTATAGGACAGTATACCCATTACTGGAATAAGAACTATAAGTATTTCTTCACAAGCATAGGCTACTGAAGAGATTGCATCGGATGATAAGATCGGTAGTCCTCTAAAAATACTAAACTTTTCATGTTTAATCTGTGATGATTTTAAAGGCTCACCAATGACCTTTCTTTTTATCTTTTCCATAAAATATCCTCTCCCGAAATATTTCTAAATTATTAATGAAACAATTTTGTATTATAGCAGTGTGCGTGACAAGCTTCAAACTCATTAAATCGCTCTAAATTAATAAAAAATTAATATATATCAAGAAGAACTGATGCTATTTATTATAATTACCGATTTATAGTCGAAAACCTCTCAATTTAGCCAAATTTAACATATGTCTTCTTACTTTTTTAATTACTGGATACAAATAATTTAAATACTTTGAACGCATAATATTAAATATAAGAATTCATAAGATTATTGTAAACATTTAACACAGCTGTATAACTCAATTACTAATTTTAATATAAAATGCTACCATCCTTCACTAGTGTAATTTTTTATGTATTGTGTAATCTTACAAATTATATATATTTTAATTTTTTTTTAATATATAATTACCTAAGTTTCGTACAAACGAAATTTTAGTGTCTTCCATATTATAGTTTCCATAAAATAAAAAATGGATAATACCAAGCCTTGAAGTATAATTTTCTTGCGAAGAAAAATTAATAAAGGCAGGTATTATCCTATGAATAATTTTACCTTTACTCAAGAGTCATGTAAAGAAGAAACTACTTCCACTTGGTTGGCAGCAGTTATGCAGTTCGGTCTTAACACTAATGTTTTCAGTCCGCTAGAGAGCTTTAAGCTCAAGATGAAGGAAGTAAGATACTCTGTTTACCAAAAACTTATTACGACGATGATGTCTATTGTCACTGGCTGCGAGACAACTAAAGATATCAACGAAAAACTTTCTGGAGAAAAGCTAACGCTGAGTATGTTCGGCATGGAAACAGCTCCTGACCAATCTCAGATTAACGAATTAATAAGACGATTTGATTCAGATAGTATAAACCAGTTAGAAACTATTCATCATAGTATTTTTAAGGAACACAGCAACTCGGCCAACTCTCATGAGAGAGTTATCGTAGATTGTGATCAAACAGGATTAATAGCTAATGGTAAAAGTTTTGAATTAGCTAAAAAAGGCTATTTTGCTAAAAAGAAGAATCAAAGTGGATATCAACTTTCAGCGGCATTTGCAGGAGATCAGGCTGAGACTGTAGCAATGTTTTTAGATTCTGGAAATTCTCATTGTACAGACCACTACGATGATTTGCTAAAATCTATACTATCAAAATATAAAGACCAACTTCGTCAAGGTAATCTAATATTAAGAACTGATAGCGGATTTGGTTCAACAGAAAACATTGAAAAGCTACGATCAATCCCTAAATTAAAATTTATAACAAAAGCATATTCTACTAGAACACCAAGAACTATTGCTAAAGATATAGATTACTCAAAATATACTCAAGCTGATGAAGCTGCTTGGGTATATGAACTACCTCAGAATAGCGGAGTTAGATATATCTTGGTGCAGACTCTGTCTAAAAGAGGAAACTTAAAATATTCCATGCTTATAACCAACATAACTAGCAGTGAAATGAGTCCGGTAGAAATATTCCATTTTTATAATAAGCGTCAAACTATAGAAGCTTTCTTTAAGATGGCTAAGAACATATATCATATAAAAAATCTTAGAACTTCAAAATTTCACGGCATATATGGATTCTTATGGCTAGTATTTATAACACATAACTTGATAAGTTGGTTTAAGTCGACCGTTCTTTATGGAACGGACCTTGAAAATGTAGGGGTAAGAGTATTGATTAAAAGCATTGGCAATATAAAGGGATTTGTAAAAAGAACTTCTGATGGAATCAAAGTAATTATTCCACCAATGACAAAGCTATCTAAGCTAATTGCTGACGCACTTTGCCGGCCTAAATATATACAATTGACTCTTAATATTTAGGGTTTTTAATAAATATAACCAATACAAGCTGCCAAAAATGGGAATTTATTTTGGGGCTTAATTGATATTGGTCTTTACAAAGTGACATAATAATCCATTCAACTTTCTGTAAATAACTGCATTATTATGGTACATAATTCATTTAACTGGAATCCAAATACAGTCAAATGTAATTATTATATTTGTACGAAATCTAGGTAATTAGAAATAAACTATCTTTTCATAATTAAATTCAAGTTTTTAAAATATAAAGTACTAATCCTTTTGTATTTTACTATTTCTTAGTATTTGGAAACGGGGTGAACCTTATTGCTTATTTATTTAATACGTCATGGTCAAACCGAATGGAACCAAGCATTTAGGTATCAAGGAAGTAAAGATGAAGAGTTAAATGATTTAGGAATAGAACAAGCTGAAGCTATAGCTGATTTACTAAAAGAATGTAACATAGGCAGAGTTTTTTCAAGTCCTTTAAAGAGAGCAATAAAAACTGCCGCTCCTTTAGCAAAGAAACTTAATATAAATACTGAAATAATAAATGAATTTAGGGAAATTAATCTTGGGCAATGGGAAGGCAAGACTTGGGAAGAAATTAAATCCGAGTACAAAGAATTCTTAGATATATGGTCAAAAGATATAGCAGCTACAGCACCACCTGAAGGTGAGTCCTATATAGAACTCAAGGAAAGAGTATTTAAAGCTTTAAGTTCTCTTCTAGAGGATTGTAATTGCGATATAGCTCTAGTATCCCACGGCGCTGTAATAAAGGTAATTTTATGTACAATTCTTCAAATTCCCCTTCAAAATAGAGCTGCACTTGATATTCCAAATGGAAGTATAAGTATAGTGGATTATATACCTTCTAAACAATCTTTTAGGGTATTAGCAGTAAACTCCAGCTTAAGCTGCATTAGATAATGCTCATTACTGCCTTTCGGAATGTATATGATGAAAATCTGGAAATATAATTTTTGTGATGGCTTTTGCCTTCATGGTAAATTCCTAGACAGTAAAAAAGCTGTGCATAATAAGTATATTTATTTTTCTTATTATGTACAGCTTTTGTTATAAATTCAAAAGTATTTTATTAATCTCTTCACTTACACTTTTTCTCTCTTCATATACCCATTCTTCATCAAAGTGAAGCTTAAAATTTCTCGAAAATGAATAATATAGATTGATCTTCTGATAATAATTTTCTAGTTCTTTCAAATCATAAAATTTAAGTCCTGGTTTTGTCAATGTATCACTTTTAGCAACAAAATGCTCATCTATGTAGTTTATAAAGGCTTTCATAATATCTTCATTGGATATATCTATAGGAATCCTCATGAGCTTCCATTGTTTTTCCTCCGTTATCTTATAGCTTTTTATAGCATCCAGAATAACTAGATATTCACTAACATCCATTTTTCTATAGTAGCTGAGTTTTTCCTTTTTTGTACTCCATAAGGCCAGTTTTTCTCTTAAAGATAAGCTCTTTATCTTTAAGATTTCTTCACTTGGTCCTAAAACTGCCTCCTCAATTGGTTGATCTTCCATAAGTAGATTCTCTTCAATGAAACCTTGATTACTGCCACTGCAGGCAACAAAGCCTTCTTCGTATATTCCCTTTCTTCCAGCTCTACCACCTATTTGCTTAACTTCCTGACTCTTTAAGAACCTAACTTCATTGCCATCAAATTTTTTTATATCCATAAATACAATTCTTTTTATAGGAAGATTGACTCCCATACCTATTGCATCTGTAGAAATAAGTATTTTACTGCTTCCACTTATGAAGCTTTCATACTGCTTTCTTCTAACCTCCGGTGGTAAATCCCCATATATCAGACTAGCCCTCATGCCTAATGCTGAGTAATGCATACCAAGTTCCAAAACTCTTTTCTTAGAAAAAACTACTAATGCATCTCCTGGATTAATATCCTTTAACGTAAAAGCTTTTTCATCAACAATAAGAGGAATTTGTCTTTTATATTCTATAATTTCATAATCATCTTCGCAGTCTTCTAATATTTCCACTAACAATTCCTTGGCATTTTTTGCACCGCAAATATGTATTTCTCTACACCTTAACCCCAGCAATGCTCTTGTCCAGGCTGCCCCTCTTTGATCGTCATCTATCATCTGGATCTCATCTATTATTGCAATCTCATAATCTTCGTTTATATCTAGTTTTTCTATAGTACATGATATATGCTTAGCATCCTCGTGAATTATCTCTTCCTCTCCAGTTATGAGATTACACTTAACTCCTTCTTTATTGAGCCTCTCATAATTCTCTAAGGCTAGTATTCTAAGAGGCGAAAGATATATCCCTTTTTCACACTGCTTCAATCTTTCCATAGAATTATAGGTCTTACCAGTATTGGTATCCCCAAGATGTAAAAATATCTTTCTTTTTATTGCTCTTGCTCTTCTATACTCATCCTTAGGATTTATAGGAAATACCTCATCAAATTCCTTTGATATTATCTTTGGAATATGTTCAGCTATAAGAACACTGATAATCCCTGAACTTATATAACTCTCAAAATTATTTCTTACTATAGAATAAAAATCAAAAGAAGAGTTATTTTTTCTGTTATAATCTTCAAGAAGTCTTTCGGAAATATAATTCAAGATCTCCACATACTGATCATAGACCTTATCGTAGTCTCTTATTTCTTCCTTTCTAAATTGATTAAGCTCTTTTAGCTTCTTTCTCACTGAAGCCTCATGCTCCCACAAAGCATTGGTTTTAGTATGTCTTACTATCTCGTCAATTTGAGAAATTTGATTTTTTATCTTTCTAAAGTTTCTCTCATCTGCTCTTTTCATCTAAACTTACCCCTATAATTACGGCTATTTACGCCTATTTTTAGCTATTACCAAAGTTCAAGTCGTATTTGATTTGATTTAAAACATATCTTATAAAATATATCTTAAATATAACTAAGTTTAATACTATAATGTTAAATATTTAATCCCAGCTTCTTAAGTTTATTAATTCTCTGCGTAAGCTCCTCTGAGCATCGGATTACTGACCACTTAACTTCAATACAGCATTTTGACAGAGCCATTATTTATAGATATTATATCATTTCACTTTAAGATTGTATTCTTCCTATAGGAAACCTTTATGAAAACTTAATTTATACTTGTTATAAAATCTCGGTTTTTGTGGATTTTGTGGCATGTATAAATTAATAATTGAAGTTGGTTCCCTATAAATGATTTCTATTTACTATATAGTATTAGCATACATTTTTAGTTTATATGTAAATGTATTAAAATAATGTTGGTAAAAAAGACTTATAAAGAAATTGCCCTTATAAGTCTTTCATCAATATTTTTATTCACACAAATATCTTCCCATTAGTACTCCCATCACAGAAGCCATCATAAGTCCCCTTGTCCAACCACTTGAATCACCCAGACAATGAAGATTCTTTATATTAGTTTCAAACTTATCATCCAATGTAATTTTATTGCTATAAAACTTTATTTCTGGTCCATACAGCAGAGTTTCACTACTTGCAAAGCCTGGTACTACTGTATTCATAGCCTGTATAAAATTTAATATATTAGTCATGGTTCTATATGGAATAGCGGAAGTCAAATCTCCTGCTACTGCATCTGGCAAGGTATACTTAACATTTGATCTATCCAACTCATGTTCCCAAGTCCTTTTACCATCCAAGATATCTCCATATCTTTGAACTAAAATCTTTCCATTTCCAAGCATATTCACTAGTTGGGCTACCTTTTTTCCATATTCTATCGGTTGATTAAAAGGTTTAGAAAAATTATGAGAACTTAATATAGCCAAGTTTGTATTATCTGACTTTTTCTCTTTAAAGGAGTGTCCATTAACTATAGCTATATTATCGTCATAATTTTCTTGTGCAACAAAGCCACCAGGATTTTGACAGAAAGTCCTAACTTTATTTTTAAAAGGAGCTGGATATCCAATAAGCTTGGATTCATATAATACTTCATTTACCTTTTCCATTACTTCATTTCTAAGCTCAACACGAACTCCTATATCCACAGTACCAGCATAATGGTTTATATCATGCTTTATACACATATCATTAAGCCAGTCAGCACCCTTCCTTCCAGTACCTAATATAATCTTGTCACCATATATTATATCTTCATTTGACTTAGTTAAAGCATCAGTAATTTTTATACCTTTCGCTTCGCCTTGCTCTATAATAAGATCTGTTACCAAAGTATCAAACTTTATGTCTATTCCTGCCTTTATCAAATAACTCTCTATTCTAAAATAAAGCTCGTGAGCCTTTTCAGTTCCTAGGTGTCTTATAGGACAGTCCACTAACTTCAATCCAGCCTCGATGGCTTTTCTTCTTATTTCCTTTACCTCTTCTTCATGGCCAAGTCCCTCTATCTTAGGATCAGCTCCAAACTCCAGATATATCTTATCTGTATATTCTATAAATTCTTGAGCGACATTTGCACCTATTAAATCAGGCAAATCTCCTCCAACCTCATAACTTAATGAAAGCTTTCCATCAGAAAAAGCTCCAGCTCCTGAAAAACCAGTAGTTATATGGCAATAAGGCTTGCAATTTACACAACACTTGGTTTTTTCTTTTGGACAGTGTCTTTTATCTACGCTCTTGCCCTTTTCTACCATAAGAATACTTCTATTCTGATTTTGTCTAACTAATTCTAGTGCTGTAAATACTCCTGATGGGCCTGCACCTACTATAATGATATCATACTTCATAATACAACCATCCTCCCCAAAATACTGATGACTTTAATGATGTACCATCTGTATCCAACATGATTCATCATTACACCTATAGCCAAGAGCTTTTTACGGTAGCTCGGTAGATACATCTAGCCCCTATTACTAGACTTATATAAGTGAACATTATTTACCTTATACAGAAAATTTTTCTATACAATACGAAAGTTTACATTAAGAAAATCAGAAACACAATAGGTATTTCAGAAATATTTCAAAACTGACTTAATTACTCTTCTTCAAGTACCACACCATCTGTATTTCCCTTATTTAGCAGTCTATTGACCTTTCTATATTTCTTACTTTTAAATACTATATCAAAATCATAATCTTCTGGATAAAGCTCATCTTTACTAATATATTTAGAAAGTCTTTTTTTGCTTATCTTTATTTTCTTCTTCATTACCATTACACCGTATTCACCCTTAGAATTCTCTTCTTCACAGATTATTCCTGTCCTGTTCATAAAGCTTATAAATACAGAATCACCTATATCAAACAACGGTTTTTGCTTTTGCTTCTCTATATTTCTATTTATTTTATTGGATTCTTTTATCTTTATAACTTGCTCTGAATGCTTTGATTTTTCATTGTCACTATAGCTTTTTTCTACAGCCTTTTGTTCAAAAGTTATACTTGAATAGTCTTTATTTTCTTTATAAGTCACAGTGTGAGCTCTTTCAATTATTCTTCTATCCATTCCTAGCCTTAAAGCTATTAAAAACGCGTTACTTTCTCCAGGCTTCCCTATATTAAGTCTATATTTAGGCTTAAGTGTATTAATATCAAATTCCATGGAGCCATTTATAAATCCTTCATGCTCCTTGGCAAAGTCTTTAATCTCATTATAGTGAGTTGTAGCGCAAATTATAGCCCCCTTTTCATAAAGCCTTTCTAAGACTGCTACAGCTATGCCCATCCCTTCTCCAGGATCTGTACCTGATCCAATCTCATCTAATATTACCAAGGTATATTTATCTGCCATATCTAAAATACCAATTATATTTTTTATATGGGAAGAAAAAGTACTCAAGCTTTGTTCTATACTCTGCCCATCTCCTATATCTGCTAAAATATCTCCTAGTATAGCAAACTCACTATCCTTACCAGCAGATACATGAAGACCTGCTTGTGCCATCATACTAAGAAGTCCAACGGTTTTAAGTGCAACAGTTTTCCCTCCTGTGTTTGGCCCCGTTATTACAAGTCCCCTATAAGCTTCACCTATAGAAAAATCTAATGGTACAGCCTTGCTTCCTAAAAGCGGATGTCTACCATCATTAATTTTAATGACATTATTATTGTTAAATACAGCTTCATTTCCATCTATTGATTTACTGTATTTGGCTTTAGCAAATAGAAAATCATAATAGCTCATGCCTTCAATATTTAAGCTCAACTCTTTTTCATAAGAAGCTACAATTGCAGTAAGCTCTGAGAGTATTCTATATACTTCTTTTTCTTCTTCAAAACGCTCTTGCTCAAGTTCATCTTGATATTTCTTCACTTCAGCAGGTTCTATAAACACAGTTGAACCACTTTGAGATCTATCATGGATATTTCCATCAAAGGTCCTCTTATGCTCACTCTTAATAGGGATAACATACCTTCCATTTCTTTGACTTACCAGCGAATCTTGAATATAATTCTTATATTTATCATTTCTCAATATATTGTCTAGTTTAGCTTTTATTCTTTCCTCTAAGATAAATATTCTCTTCCTTATCTTTTGAAGCTTGCTACTAGCCCTATCATCAACCATACCTCTTGAAATTGATTTTTCTATCTCCATTTGTACCTCTTCCATCTCAAATAGTGATAGTGCGTAAGAGCTAACTGTTGGAGCTATTTGTTCCTTTGTCTTCATAAAGTTTTTAAGCCTTTTTATATCTTTTAAAAGACTTCCCAATGATTCTAATTCTTCTGCTGAAAGTATCATACCTTTAGATAACTTTTCTTTTATACTATCAACGCCTTTTAAACTGTGTAAAGGAACACTAGAACTTCTGTTTACTATAGCCCTTGTCTCAGTTGTTTCCCTCATGTGCCTTCTTACAATATTTATATCCATATACGGCTCTAACTCTTCAATTTTTTTCTTTCCCAAGTCAGATAACGCAAATTCCTTTAACACTTCTTTTATTTTATTAAATTCTAATATTTCAACGGCTTTACTATTCAATTCTTATTCCTCCAATATTTTTAAAATAAATACATTGCTTTTTCTTTGAAACTATACTTTTCATAACAAAATCCATATTAAATCCCTCCTTAAGTTCTTACACAAGGAAACTGTAGTATCTCTAGGTTTAGCTATCAAAAAATTTTATTCTTCCCCAGAAAATAGAAAAAGCTGTAAATGAAACATAAGTTTCACTTACAGCTAAATTTGAATATATATAGATGTACTTCATGATAAAATTTATATTTTCGACTTCTACTCTCAGACCCCAGAGAAGTTATGAAAATTGATTTTCCATTGAATTTAGTACACCTTTAGATATATTTTATATAGGTAATGCATTATATCTATTTGTTATTATAGATATCATTTCACTTATACCTATAGTCTATATCAGCTCAATACTACCAAGTAGATAAGTTAATCCTTTCAAAAGATGCTTAAGCAAACTTATTCAGTGAGCTTTTCCTAGAAAGTAAAAAGTAACTAATCCACTATTATCAATATTATTAAGCTTCTAACTGATATTTAATAAAATACTACACATAGATGCTTTAATCAAAATTATCTTACATATAATATCTAAAAATAAATCAGCTATATAGACAAAAAAAGCCGTGCACAAGCACAGCTCATATATCCTTATATAAGAATGCTGCTTATGATGTTTCACTAAGTCAGCCTAAAAATTGCACAACAAATAAACCTAAAAAACAGGCAATTCAAACAAAATTTAGACATTATTTAATTTACTTAGTTTGAAACCTCAGCATTCATAAAATATTCTCCTTGTATACTAAATTGCTTTTATTATAACACTATTTTATTAAAAAACACAATATTAATCACTTAAATTTTTACAATTCTGGATGAGGGGTAGCTACCCCTGTTGGCATCACTAGGTTGTTAGAAATATGATTAGTAGCTAGTCCCACTGGTAATATAAAAGTACTTGCTATTAATCCGATTACTATTTTCTTATACAACTTTTTTTTCACATTAACCATCTCCTATTTTCTATAATCTTATATTCTTAACAATAAAGCTTCTATATAAATGTTTAAGTTATACAAATTAACTATTGTTCAGAACTTGTCCTAAGCTTTTTAGAAACCTCATAGCCTCATCATTCTTTCCTTGCTTCATAGCTATTTCCACAAGTTTATATATGGCGTAGTCCTTACCTTTACTTATATGGTTTTCTTCTAGAATAGATAAAAAATTATTTGTTACTTCTTCTAATTTTTCTAAATCATCTTTTTCTTCACAAACCTTCGTTAAGTGCTTATATATTTCAAAAATAATTATAAATTGATTGTTTTGCTCTGCTAGACTCATAGCAAGCTCAAATATCATTATACTTTCATCGTACAGACCTTGCTTAAAAAACAGCTTTCCTTTTGAATCTAACACATTTGTTGCTATATCGTCTTTATTATCTTTTATTTTAATTTTTTGAGCCTTATTTATATATTCTAAACTCTTTTCATACTGTTCTTTATTATAGTAAAACTCTCCAATATTGTTGTAAATAGTAGCCCTTCTACATAAGTCATCTTCCTTAAGATTTATCAATATATCCTCATATTCAGCTACTGCCTCATCTTCTTTGCCGCTCATAAGCATAGCATTAGCCTTAACTATTCTTGCATTATTATCATCCATATTGTATTCTTTGATATTAGTTACCAGTACATTATTATTTATTATTTCTATACATTTATCAAAATCTTTTATATTGTAATACGCCAATGCTAAGTTATAACTAGCTTTGATGTAGTATAGGTTATTTTCTTGTTCTTTAGCATAATCTATTGCACGAAGAAGATGAAACACAGCTTCTTCATTTTCATTTCTCTCAATTTTACATACTCCTATGGCATTATACAGATATGGCTGAAACTCTTGCTCATTAAGTTCTTTATACTTTCCTAAAGAATTACTAAAATTAATAAAAGCTTTCATAAAGTTATTTTCTTTAAAATACAATCCACCATTTATTTTATATAGCCTAGCTAAAATGTCATCTAATTCGTACTTTTTTCCTACTTCTATAAATTCCTCAATTTCATCATGGTTATAACTATTGGAAGCTATAACTTTCTCACAATAAAACTTTGCATCTTCCTTTGGAAACCTATAAAAATATTCATCATCTAAATCAAGCTTCACTGATATCTTATTAGCTATAGAGTTAAACTTTTTGGCCAATATAGCTGAACTAGTTTTGCTTACTCTTCTCTTTCCGCTTTCCATCATACTAATAAAAGCTCTAGTCATATTTGTATCTTCCAAATCAGACTGATTGATTCTAAATCTATGCCTCATAAGTCTTATCTTATCGTTAGGGTTTAAGAAATCCAACTAAATCCCCTCCATTTTACGTAATATCACCCACAGTTATCATGTTTATAATAATTATATAACATTTTATTGTAATAATCACCATTTTTTATATTTAAAAGTTAATTTTAACAATATTTTTGTGTCATTTTATACATATCAACATAACATACATACAGTATCTTCTTTCCCTGCCGTTAGTATTTAAGTTTCTTATGGATACTTATCCACCACTTTATCAAGTGTTAAAATTATTTATAAATGAAACAAAAAGCCACTGAAGAAATTTCTTCAGTGGCTTTTTACACCATATTATTTTCCAATTGTATGTGAGAAAAAAACACTATAGGTAAATATATTTCATATTTTATTTTTCTTCTCCATTTATAAGCCTTTTAATATTACCCTTATGTCTAAAGATTAAAAGCGCTGCAGCAAATACGGTACAAACAACTATAGGCGTTGAATAACCAAATAATATAGCTGCTATAACTAAAACAACTGAAAGAATCATAGACCTTATTGACACAATAGACGTTAATACTTTTAACAAGAAAAATACTACACCAGCTGTTATTATTGCTTTTGGTGCTAAAAACAAAAATACACCTGCAGTGGTATTAACACCTTTGCCCCCTCTAAACTTCAAGAATATAGGGTAATTATGTCCAACTACAGCTGAAATACCTACAATAGCTAATAAAATATCTTTATTATAATCAATATGAATAATTCCATTGTTCAACAAATAACTTGTAATTGCTACTGGGAGTAATCCTTTAAGGATATCCACAACTTGAGTTGCAAGAGATATATAAGTTCCTCCAACTCTTCTAACATTAGTAGAACCAGTACCTCCACTTCCAACAGTTCTTATATCTATCCCCTTGATTTTCTTAATCAATATATATCCAGTAGGTATAGAACCTGCCAAATATGCTATTATGCTTAAAATAAAAGATACTCCAATGCTCATTAACTCATTTCCTTTCATTTGTACTCGCCCATAAATAGGCCATATTTGTTTTAAGTTTTATTAATTTAAGTATTATAATACTTAAATATTATATAGTACAATTATATAATTCATCCACCTATAATATAATAAATGAAAATTCCTTATAAGAAAACATATTTTGCTTAATTTTTTAATATTTTTGTTAATCTGACTTTAATGGTCCATGTTAAGGAAATCTGCCCATGGAATATGTTTCATTCCTTTACTGTATATAATAAAGTCTTCTAATCTCTTTAAACACTAGGTCTAGTTAGTAAAAATTCCATACCTTTATAAAAAATAATATCAGACCTAGTCATTATAATGATCTATAGTCTGATATTTCTTTATCTTTGTTATATTTTAATTTGCCTAATAAAATACACCTACTATGCTCTATTGCTTAACTTCAGACCATATCTTATCAAATTCAGTTACGTGATCACCTATATCCTTTAGGTACTCACCCTTCTTAAGATCAGTATCTGAAGGGTACACAGCTTTATCCTTCATTATTTCGTCTCCTATATATGGATAAGCAGCTGTGTTAGGGTTTCCGTAAGGGAAATACTGAGATATTTCAGCGCTTATTTCAGGTTCCATTATGAAATTGATAAACTGCTCTGCAGCCTTTACGTTTTTTGCTCCCTTAGGTATAACGAAGTTATCCTGCTGTAAGAAAAGTCCTTCCTTTGGTATAACATACTTGACATTAGGATTGTCTCTTCTAGCTAAACTAGCTTCTGCTCCCCAAGCAAAGATAGCTTTTGCTTCTCCATTTATCAAGCTAGTTTTTGGACTATCACTGTCATAAGACTTAATATTAGGCTGAAGCTTTTTAAGCTCTTCCTTAGCTTTCTTTAAAGCCTCGGGGCTTGTTTCATTTAAGGAATATCCTAATCTTTTCAATGTCATACCAATGATAACTCTCTCATCATCCAAAACTGTTAGAGAACCTTTAAACTCTGGCTTCCATAAATCTGCGTAGCTAGTTATGCTTCCTTCTGAAACCTTTGAGCTATCATAAGCAATTATTCCAGCGAGCCACATATAAGGAACACTGTATTTATTTCCTTCATCAAAAGGCAGATTTAAAAACTGACTACCTATATTCTTCATATTAGGTAAATTGGCTGTATTCATCGGTTCAATAAGCTGTTGTTTCTTTAATATCTCAACCATAAAGTCACTAGCCACAGCTATATCATACTGACCACCACCAGCCATAAGCTTTGCAAGCATTTCTTCATTTGATGAGAAAGTACTATAGTTTACTTTTATATTATAGGTTTGCTCAAACTTGTCGATAACAGATTGAGGTAAATATTCTGACCAGTTAAATACATTAAGTACTTGTTGTGGAGCTTCATTAGCTTTAGCAAAAGCCCACACCCCATAACTAGAACCTCCAACCAACACAAAAATTGCGGTAAGTATGGTCCCAACTTTTTTCATGCTCAAATTTACATTTCTCATAATTACAGAAAGTATTATTATTACAACTGTAAAAAGCAATATAATAGTGGACAGTGCATTTATCTCAGGTGTAACTCCAAACTTAACCATAGAGAATATCTTTAGAGGTAAAGTTACACTTCCTGGCCCCGCTACAAAGAAACTTATGATAACATCATCCAGAGACAATGTAAACGCTAAAAGTCCTCCAGCTATAACACCAGGCATTATTATAGGCAGTGTCACATAAAAGAAAGTTTTTAAAGCACTAGCTCCTAGATCCATAGCAGCCTCTTCTACGGATTTATCAAAGCCATCTAGTCTTGTCTTCACTACAGCAACCACATATGCCACACTAAAGGTAACATGAGCTATTATAAGGGTTAGCTTTCCTAAATCCATCTTTACTATAGAGAAGAAGGCAAGTAGAGAAATCCCCATAACTATCTCAGGAATGACTAGAGGTATATATAAAACTGTATCCAAAAACTTTTTTCCTCTAAACTCATATCTATACAACCCTACTGCAGCAAGGGTTCCGATTATAACGGATATCAACGTACTTACTATTGCTATTATAAATGAGTTTTTTACAGCCTCCAATATTCCTGCATTGTGTATCAAACTCTGGTACCACTTAAAGGTAAATCCAGTCCAAACAACATTAAGCTTTGAAGAGTTAAAGGAGAATGCTATCAAAACCATTATAGGCACATATAGAAACATATACATTAAAAAGGCGTAAGACACCTTTAATACATTACCTTTTTTCTTTTTCATAATTATAGCACCTCCCTTTTATCTACCTTGCCACCGAGTTTCGTATAGAAGGCTATAATTATAATCATTATAACTATAAGAACCACAGAAATTGCAGCTCCAAAAGGCCAATTTCTCGCTGTCAAAAATTGATTCTTAATAAGATTGCTCATAAGAACCACCTTACTTCCACCCATTAAATCAGTAATAAAGAACAACCCTAAGGTAGGCACAAAAACCAACAAAGATCCTGAAAGTACTCCGCCTTTAGTTAATGGAAATGTTACTTTTAGGAATTTGTTTATAGGGCCAGCTCCCAAATCATCCGCTGCTTCAAGCACTCTAACATCCAACTTCTCTATAGAAGAATATAAAGGTAATACCATAAATGGGAACATCATATAAAGCATTCCAATTATTACAGCAGTGTTGTTGTACATCAGGTGAAGCGGAGCACTTATAATTTTCATATCTAGTAGCAGTGTGTTTATAATCCCCTCTGTACGAAGTAAAATTATCATAGCATAAGTTCTAACCAAGGAGTTTGTCCAAAACGGAAGTACTATAAGAAGTAAAAGTATTGGCTTTAATTTCTTGTTAGCTCTTGCTATTATAAAGGCAAAAGGATATCCAAATACTAAGCAGGTTACAGTAGTTAATATTGCAATAAGTAAAGACTTAAAGAATATAGTTATATAAAGCGAATTCACAAGTTTTGTGTAATTACTTGGAGTAAAAGCATAAACAATATCTCCAACTTCTCCTCTAGTACAAAAACTTACAACAACTATAAGCACCAACGGCACTAAGAAAAAGCCTAACATCCATAAAGCTACTGGTGCTGTAGTAATTATCCCTCCCAAGAGGTTACTTTTTGAAAATTTCTTTTTCATTATCCTCACCTCTTTAAGCCTTTATAACAACAGTGTTTTTAGGGTTCCAAGTTACAAAAATATCTTTTTTTGGGTCTTCAAACTTAAAGTCATATCCTATTTGTTCACTTACAACAATCTCTTTGCCATTTTTCAAAGTCATTATTGTTCTAACACTTGATCCTATGTATATTCTCTCTTTAAATTTACATTGAAGCCATACATCACTATCTTCAGGCTTATTCTTTATCTTTATTCTCTCCGGTCTTACTGAAACTGTAAACTTCTCGCCTAAAGAATAATCCCTATTAGGAATTCTGATTATATCCTCTTCCTTTTCTAAGTTAAGAAGAACTTCTGTCTCCTTAATCTTAATGGCTTCCCCGTCCAAAAGATTAGTTTCTCCTAAGAAATCAGCAACAAATCTTGTCTTTGGAGTCTCGTACAATTCTTCTGGTGTTCCTATCTGTTCTATGTTTCCTTTATTCATAACCACTATTCTGTCAGACATGGTCAATGCCTCTTCTTGATCATGAGTAACAAATATAAAAGTTATCCCAAGCTGTTTCTGAAGATGCTTAAGTTCCAATTGCATCTGCTTTCTAAGCTTTAAATCCAATGCACCTAACGGTTCATCTAAGAGTAAAACCTTAGGGTTATTTATAACAGCCCTAGCTATGGCTACACGCTGCATCTGTCCACCACTTAATTGAGAAGGCATTCTATTTTCAAAACCTTCTAGTTGGACCATTGCTAGCATTTCTTCAACTTTACTCTTAATTTCACTCTTAGGCACCTTTTTCATTTTCAACCCAAAGGCTATATTATCAAAAATATTCATATGCGGAAATAATGCATAATTTTGAAATACAGTATTTACACATCTTTCATGTGGAGATTTATTAGTCATATTATCTCCATCAATGGTAATATCACCGTAGGTTGGCGACTCAAAACCAGCTATCATTCTAAGTGTAGTCGTCTTACCGCATCCACTTGGACCAAGTAGAGTTAAAAACTCTCCTTTTCTAATATCAAGGTTCAAATCACTTATAACATTTTCACCTCGATCAAAGCTCTTACTAACATTTGACAATTGAAGAAAAACATCCTCTGTCACACCTTAACAACTCCTTCTTTTTTAATTTATAAATTTTAGAAAAAAGAAAAACCCCTTAATGGCATCATTGCACCAAAAAAGAAGTTTTATTTAATACGCGATGGAATAAATAAGCAAATATTTATTCATCAGTAGTTATAATTATTCATAACTGGATAGATTTATAACTGTAAAAAAATATAGCATATTACAGTACAAATATCAATAACAAATTGCTGATTTTCTCTATATTTTTAATAATTTTTTTCAAATTTATAATATAAACTAAAAATCAGTGTTTCAGATACCGTTTTCTAAGATAATTTTATAAATTTACAATATAATTGTATATTTTTTCACAAAGCCCAGTATACCGGAAAAAATCTCTAAGCCTATTTTATTTAGTATTTTTCTTCATCTGCCTTTCCTAATATGCATGAGAAAAATACAGCAAGAAACACCAATGAAATTTCATCAGTGTTTCAAAAAACTTTTAATAATCGTATTCAGCTACATTTTCACAAATAGATATCTTTAAATTATTATCTTCTTGAAGCTTCTTATAAGAACATAAAAACTCATTTAGCTCTACATCTTTCAAATCAATTTTTTTACTACTTTTAAGTAAAACATTTTTGCCTTCCATTATTAACTCTAAGTCATTTACTTCGTTTAATATACTATAGGTAATCACGTTTTTAGGAATTGTTCTTCCATTATATTTTTCTGTAAAACTCATAGTCTTTCTCATGACTTCATAATTTTGATTTGCCCCAATATTGCCAATAGAACTAGGGTCTATGCCAAAAGCCTTCATTTGATTTTCTAAGAAACTCGAATCAAAGCCATATCTCTCCATAAGTTTCTTTTGCATATTAAAGAACTTCTCTTGAGAAATATTATTATCCTCCATATACTTCATAATATTCTTTGTGAAGTCAGCCATTGATAATTTGCCTTCTGCAACAGAATAGTACAGCCCATACATGTATTCTTCAAACTTATCTACATCCTTGTCTTTCGCCTTATTCTTCAGCTCGTTAAAATCAACTATTTTATCATCCATTTAATACAGCTCCTCTCAAAAATTAATTTATATATTATTGTGCTCTATAAATATCAGCACTAGAAATTGTCATTAAACCTGTTACATAAATATGTTAGTAAATTCATAATCTTTATATAATTATATCAAATCTAACTTAATATGCTATTAAATATTTTTATCTTATATTCAAATTTTTTATACAAACATCTAGATATAAAATCTAACTTAATGGATATTTAATATTTATAAAAATATCCATCCGAAATATAAATTCATCTAATGAATGAAAAATTTCATTCTGTTCTACACCTCAAAAAATTGCTAATGGAAAATCCACTAGCAATTCTTATAAAGCTATAAAATCATATTATTTTTTATACCCTTTGTAGTATTAAGTTAGTAAAATATTAATTTTACTAACTCAATGCCTAAACCAATCTAGTTTTTAAATTTAAATCTTGCAACCTTTTCCTTAAGAAGATTAGCTTGAAGTGATAATTCTTCACTTGCAGATGCACTTTCCTCAATACTTGTAGAATTAACTTGAGTAGTTTCTGCCACTTCTTCTATTGCTTGATTTACTTGTGAACTTGCTGTTGCTTGTTCACTTGAAGCTTCCGATATTTGTTCCATTATTTCTGCAACGGAACCTATCTTACCTACTATCTCGTCTAAAACCTTAGCAGTCTCATTTGCTATAATCTTTCCAGACTCAGCCTTTGATATTGATGACTCTATAAGTTCAGTAGTTTCCTTTGCAGCCTTTGAACTTCTTGCTGCTAAGTTTCTTACTTCATCAGCCACTACTGCAAAGCCTTTTCCTTGCTGCCCTGCCCTTGCTGCTTCAACCGCTGCATTAAGAGCTAATATATTAGTTTGGAAAGCAATTTCATCAATTACTTTTATAATCTTTGAGATATCTATAGCTGATCTATTTATATCTTCCATGGATAAAAGCATTTCCTTCATATGTTCATTTCCCTTAATGGCATTTATACTAGCTTCTGTAGCAATACTATTAGCTCTATTTACATTAGCAGAGTTTTCAGTAGTTTGAGAAGCTATTTCAGTAATTGATGCTGTTATCTCTTCCACAACACTAGCCTGTTCTGTGGCTGCTGACGCCATAGATTGAGCTGAGTTAGAAATCATACCTGCTCCACTAGCTACTTGCTCTGATACATCACTTATCTCTCTTAAGGTTCCATTTAAAGAGTCAACTATATTGTTTATAGAATCTTTAATTTGTCTAAAATCTCCTAAGTATTCTTTTGAAATACCAATTGATAGATTTCCTGATGACATTTCTGTAAGTGCATAGCTGATATCGTCAATATAACCACTTATATTTGTTATTGTTGTATTTAAGTTCTTCTTTATTATAGCGTGATCACCTTTATATTCTCCTGTAACAGCTACCTTCAAGTTTCCGTTTGATACTTGTTTTAATACCTCTGAAGCTTCGCTTATAGGCTTTAGCACTTCATCTAAAAGTTCATTAACTCCTGTAACAAGAACGCTCCATCCACCACTAAACTTACTTCCATCTCCTCTTTTGCTAAGTTGTCCATCTTTTGCTGCATCTATAAGCATATTAGTCTCTGCTAATATATTTTTTATATTAGTATTTAACTTTCCTAAACTAATGCCAAGAACATCTTTCTCTGACTTAGTCTCTATGCTATCATAGTATTCTCCTTTAGCTAACTTTTCGGTAACCATCGCTTGATCTTTGATATTATCTACCATACTTTCGAAAGCTCTAAATAATTCTGCTATTTCATCCTTTCCTTCTATTACTACCTTTTCTACTTCTATATCGCCTTTTGAAAGTTTTCTAGCATTTTCAGTAAGTTTCTTCACAGGATTACTTATACTTCTTGATATAAACCATCCTAATATTAATGCTATAGCACTGACTGAAATCGAAAGAATTATTATTAAAAGCTTACTCTTATATGCAGTATCGCTATTAACATCAGATTTATTAGATGCTTCTTTTAGATTAAGGTTAACCATCTTATTGAATTGATCATCTGTAGCTAAAGCGATAGCTTTTCCATTTACGAACAATTCTTGTCTAGCTTGATCTACTTTATTATCTTTAACCATAACTATAACGTTATTCCAAAGATCATATGTACTATTTATGCTTTTTTGAAGTTCTTCTAGCTGTGTTGTCTTATTCTCATCATTTATTGTCTTCTTAAAATCAGCCAAATTCTTTTCTACTTCTACCTTTAACTCTGTTATCTTTGATAAATTCTTCTCTTTTCCAGCCTGATCATTATCTAAATATTCCCTTATATTAACTCTCATTCTTTGATAAGCCACAGATGCACTTCCTAGACTAGAAATTGCTTTTGTATTATCCTCATATAGTTCAGTGTCTGCCTTATCTATTTTAGAGAAATTAACATATGTAAATACTCCCATTACCGCTGTTAAAAATGCTATAATTATGAAACCAGCTACTATTTTTGTACCTATTCTAAGATTATTAAAAAACTTCATAATTACCTTCCCCTCTTTATCTTTAGTATATTTCTATTCCATCTATTAGTTCTTTACAGTCTAATATTATCCTTATGTCTTCTCCAATTCTTCCTATGCCCTTTATATAGGTATGTTCATGTTCCTGACTTGGAACAGCAGATATCATATGGTCTTCTATTTTTAATACTTCTGAAACACCATCTACTATAAGCCCTGTAGGAACTCTATCTACCTCAACTACTATTATGCAGGTCCTTTCGTGATACTGAACAAACTCTTTATTAAATTTTGTTCTAACATCCATCACCGGTATTATCTTACCTCTAAGATTGATTATTCCCTTTATAAACTCTGGAGTCTTTGGTATTTCTGTTATGGGTTGTATCCCTATTATCTCCAAAACATACTTTATTTCTATAGCGTAGTACTCCTTGTCTATATAGAAAGTAATATATTTCTCGCTAATAGTATCATTTTCTTCAATTTGTTCTTCAAAATAGCTGTTCATCTCTCCACCTCCATAACTAAATCGTAGTCATATCAATAATCAAAGATATAGTTCCATCTCCCATTATGGTGCAACCAGTTATATATTTTAAATGTTTAAACATTTCAGGCAGTGGCTTTATTACTATTTGCTGCTCTCCTAAAAGTTCATCCACAAATATACATTTTATCTTTGACTCATACTCAGTCATTATAACTATTCCTTCTTTACTGCTAACCTTTGAACCATTTATGGCAAAGTAATTTGATAACCTTATCAGCTCATAGGTCTTTCCTCTTATATAGACCATCTCTCTGCCATTATGGTCAGTAATGATTTCGTTGGTACTCTCCCTAAAGCATTCTTTAATAAAATTGGTTGGGATAACAAATTGGCTTTGTCCAACTTTTACAAACATTCCTTGTATTATTGCCAGCGTAAGAGGTATTTTTATGTATATAGTAGTTCCTACATTCTGTGTGCTTTCAACACTTACTTTTCCTCTTACCTTTTCAATATTCTTAGTTACAACATCCATGCCGACCCCTCTTCCAGAATACTCGGTAACGTTTTCATTGGTTGACAGTCCTGCTGCAAAT
The DNA here is from genome assembly GCF_004015185.1 of Clostridium manihotivorum. GTDB lineage: Bacteria > Bacillota > Clostridia > Clostridiales > Clostridiaceae > Clostridium_AR > Clostridium_AR manihotivorum. Next base: position 5,177,923 of record NZ_CP025746.1, read on the forward strand.
ATGAAGGAGAATATCTCTTCATCGCTTAATTCCTCTATATTTTTATTTGTTATTCCTCTATCTACAGCCTTTTCATATATCTTATTCTTATCAAGACCCTTTCCATCATCCTTTATAACAACCCAAACATATCCCTCCATATTCTTAGCTTCCAAGGTAATCTTACCTTTTGGTGATTTGTTAGCTTTAACTCTTTCCTTTGGATCTTCTACCCCGTGATCCATTGAGTTTCTAATAATATGCATTAAAGGATCGGAGATATGTTCTATTACGCTTTTATCAACTTCTGTTTCCTCACCAATTATTTCAAGCTCAACCTCTTTATTGAGCTTTTTACTCATGTCCCTCACTAACCTATGCATCTTTTGAAAGGTTGATGCAAGTGGAACCATTCTTATAGCCATTACTGTATTCTGCATGTTATCTATAAGCTTTCTTAAATTTCTAACTGCTTTATTAAAGGTTTCATCTTCTTCTGCCTCTATATCCGAAATTAATTTATTCTTTGTTACAGCAGCTTCTGCTATAGCTATTTCTCCAACTAAGTCGAAGAGATAATCCAACTTATCAACATCCACACTTAAAGTCTCATTTTTTACCTTGTGCTTTTTTTGTTCTTCTGCTCTACATTCATTAGTCTTACAAGGAATACCCTCGTTCTTTATATCTTCTACAGTTTTTTCAACAACTGAACTTTCAGTACTTATTGCCTCTTTCTTACTAGTATTTGGTTCTTTATCTACTAATTCCTTTGCAATACTAGAACTAGTATTATCTACATCTTCAACCTTATTATCTTTAAGTACCTCTATTTCTTTTATAAAAGCAATCTCATTTATGGTTTCTAATACTTTTTCTTCACTGTGCTCACACTGAAGCTTAATATAAAATCCATCTTTTATTATGTCATCCATAGATTTTTCATTTTCTTCAATATCCTTAGGCTTATAGTCTATAACCTTACCCAAGTTCTTCAAATTATGTACAATAGTGAAAGCCCTAATATTCTCCATACCACATCCATCTAAGAACCTTATATTAAACTCCATTGTTGAAAGAGCTACAGGATTGTGATTTTTTCCAGAATATTCTGACATATTGTCACATAAAAGAGACAAGTATCCCTTTATATCAGCGACACACGCCTCTGAAGATTCAGAAGGCATGTCCCCATTTTCTATAACTTCTAACTGCCTAGATACATAATCTATAAAGCTTAATATAAAATCTGATATCTTAGAGCAATCCACATTCATTAACTTTAGATTCCTCAATTTATCAAATAAGTCTTCTAAAGAATGAGCATAATTTGCTATTGCAGAAAAATTCATTATAGCTGAATTTCCTTTTATAGTATGCATAACTCTAAATATTTCATTAATATTCTCATAAAGAACTGAACACTCGCTGAGTTCCAAAGAGATTCTTTCTAGCCCCTCAACAAGACTATTTGTCTCAGAAATATAAAGCTCTATTATTTCTTTATCAAAAGACTCACCCATTAAACTATTCACCCCAATCAGTTATATGACTTTACTGAAGGCCTCTTTTATAAACTCTTCTTTGAAAGGCTTCACAACAAAATTGACAGCACCAGCTAAAAAAGCTTTCTTTACTTGATCTTCATGACCCAATGAAGAAACCACTATAATTTTAACACTCCTATCTATCGCCTTAAGTTCTTTTATAGTGTCTATACCATTTAAGTTTGGCATAGTTATATCCATTGATATTATATCTGGTTTATGAGTCTTGTACTTTTCTAAAGCCTCCAGACCATCTGCAGCCTCTGCAATAACCTCAAAACCAGCACCTTCTAATAGCTTCTTTAAGCTTAATCTTAAAAAACTTGAATCATCAACAATCATTACCTTTTTCATTTAAGCACCTCAATTTAATATCCAACACTATTAATATCGTATTTATTTTCTTAATATTAACACAGCAATGAATATTATTTTCACCCGTATACTTTTGTAATCGTTTTCTATATCTTTAAATCAAATAAAATCTTGTATAAAGTATAAATTAAGACACTTTACGACATGTAGTTTTAATAATAACATTAATATAATTAAATTTATAATTAAATTTATAATTAAAACTATAAGTATTGTTAAACCTTAAAGCTGTATTTAATAATATTGTTCAAATCAAGTGATTTTTTTCAGAACTTTAACAGAGTCAACATTTAAAACTTCTCTGTCTTTTCTAAAAAATCCTTCATAAAACTTTTAGACACATAACATAAACTGCCGCTTTTAGTAATGACTAAGTGTTTGCCCTTATCTATTTCTGAAATTTGATTTAAGTTTACTATATAAGACCTATGACAACGAACAAAAATATTATCATCTAGCTGCTTTTGCATATCCTTGAGAGTACCATAAGCTTCAATCTCTTTACTTGTTGTCCTTATTCTCAATTTATGATTAGAATCAATAGTTTCTATATACTCTATATCATATTGACTAATGTTTATAACCTTATTAAAAACCTTTACTTTGATATTTTTTAGATCGCTCTTTTTCTTGATATTTAAAACTTCATCATTACATCTTATCAAGCATTCTTCAAGCCTGCTTCTAACCTTTAAATTATCATCTTTATTTATATAGTCCAATACTCTTAATTTATAATCAAAGGTTATCATAATCAGTTCAATATATCTTGTAAGAAATATTATATATCCTTGTATATCAAAATTTCTTATTTCTCTCGCTAATATAAAACCATTTGTATTTCCTTCAAACTTAGTATCAAGTATATACACATTATTTTCTCTTGCTTGGTAAGCTTTATTAATAATATCTTCAGGCTTAGCAGTACTGATTACAATAACTCCTTCTATATTGTGCTTTTTTATTGTTCTACTAATAATTTCTTCTGTATTCTTCCTAGACTTTTCATTACTGTCACATATATAAATATTTAACATAACTTCTCCCACTAATAGTTCATCTCTTGTTTTTCTCATTTCAAACTGTATTTAATATCGTTTGCAATTGCACTTTAACAGATCTCACTTACAATATTTATTTAACATTAAAGGGCTTTATATTAAAATAAAGCCCTTTAGAAAAATCCATAATAATTTTCATCTTAAATAAAATATACTATATTATCAGTGCTATCCTTATACTTGTTTACCAAATCTTCAAGGGTTATAGAATCAAAATAGTTATTTATTTTCTTATTTATCATATCCCAAAGATTATCATTTATGCATTTTTCCAAAGTATCAATATCCTTATCATGGTTTATATCTACTAACACTAAACTTCCTTCTAATATTCTAAGTATTTCACCTATTGTTATATCTGTTGGAGCTTTAGATAAAGAATAACCTCCTTGCGCCCCTTTTCTTCCTATAACCAAACCACTTCTTCTCAAAACACAAAATATTTGCTCTAAATAACCTTCTGATATATTTTGTCTTTCAGAGATACTTTTGATAGTAACTGTTTCTTCGCCTGAGTTAATAGCTAAATCTATCAATGCTTTTAGTCCATATCTTCCTTTAGTTGAAACTTTCACAAAATCACCCATCCTACATTCTTATGTTTTTTATTTACCTACATATTTATAACTTTATATCTTAACAAAAATTATACTTTAAAATATCCTATATACATTATACAAAATTTGAAATAATATAATCAACCTTAGTTATATTATTTCAAGCTTACTTCTTAGAGAATTTCTATCCAACTATAAATAATCGCTCAAGTATCTTATTAATTTTTTCAGGAAGTACATAGTCATTGTTCTTAAAGTATAACTGAGGAATTGCTTCTCTATAATAGCTAAGCATTACTATTATAAAAGTTTTTAAGCTTATCTGTATGTTGTAGTTAAGACTTGGTGCAATTGCATTACCATTAGCGCTATAAACTGATAGTATTCCTACAAATCTATTTTCATGATCATCTACACTAGGAAACAGACACCTATTTATAGGATCATCAGTAATAACATTATTATCAAAATCTAAAAGCTCCCCATCATTTTCTTTTAAGTGAACAGCCAATCCAATAAGAAAACTTCTTAAACTTATTTGTATGTTTGAAGTCGCAAATGGTACTATGGCATTACCATTGGCAATATAGCCACTCAAGAAAGCAAAAACTCTATTTTGGTTATAGTATATGTTACTGCATTCATTACTTTTCTGCTCGCTTCTCCTTTTCCCCAACAAACTCACCCTGATTTAATTGATTATAATATTATATTTATTTGAAAGCAAATATGTTATTGCTTTATTCAAATTATATCCGCCCTTCACAATATCAATAGCTTACTAGTCGCAAAGCAAATAAAAAATATATTATAAAAAATAATAAGCACTCCAACTCTTCATTGAAGTGCTTATTATTAGAATCGACAAAAGAATTTATATATCTTCTTGTGGATTTACAGGTAAGGTTATTATAAATTCACTACCTTGTTTTAATTTACTTTTCACCTCTACAGTACCTTTATGTAAATCAACTAAATGCTTAACCAAAGTAAGACCTATTCCACTGCCCATCTTATTTCTAACGCTCTTACTATCAACTTGACCAAAGCGCTGAAATATGATGCGTTGATTTTCTTCAGATATACCTATCCCTGTATCTTTAACAGATATTCTAACAGAGTTTCCCAAATCATTTATCAGAACCGTTATCCTACCACCTTTGTCCGTAAATTTAGCTGCATTGGATAGTAGGTTAACTACACATCTCTCTATTTCATTAGGATCACAGAAAATTTTCTTTTCTTCAACCTCAGGATCAATTATAAGCTCTATACCATTACTTTCTATATAATCTTTCATTGAAAGTGCGGTATCTTCCACTAGATTAACTATGTCAACCTCTTCTATTTTTATATTATATTGGCCAGCTTCTATTTTGGAGGAATCTATGATATCATTAATAACCTTTAAAAGCCTATTAGAATTTCTATCAATAATATTCATATAATCTTTTAACTTTTCTCTTCCTATCCTCTTTTGATCACCATCATAGTTGTTAATAAGCTGAACTGCAGAAAGTATAACATTTAAAGGTGTCTTTAGCTCATGTGATAGATTAACAAAATAATTGTTTTTAATCTTTTCATTATCTATTAACTTAGCGTATAACACTTCATTTTCCTTTAGCTTATTATTAAGCTCAACAGTTCTTTGCTTGACTAAGTTCTCCAGTATGCTAACATAATTCCATATAAAGTATACAATAACAACAAAAACAAGAAAATAAAGCATATAAGCATAACCTGATCTCCATGGCGGTTTACTTACTATAATCTTTACACTTGCAGGTTTACTCCATACTCCGCTGCTATTCTTTCCTTTTACTTTGAATACATAAGTTCCACTATCAATATTAGTATAAGACGCACTATTTCTATTAGATGAGTATACCCAATCCTTGTCCACTCCTTCAAGCATATAAGCATATTCATTTTTATCAGTATTTTTATAGTCAACCAAAAAGAAATTAAAATTAAAATAATTTTCATTATACTTTAGTTTAATTTCATCTGAAAGCTCTACTTCTTTGTTTAGAACCTTAAGCCTTTGTATAATAGTTTGAGGAACATACCCTGTTTCCATGATTTCAGAAGGATAAAAACTACTTAATCCATTTATACCTCCAAAAAACATTTCTCCAGATTTGCTTTTATAAAAGGAATATTCATTAAACTCATTACCTTGAAGCCCATCTGACTCATCATAGCTTACAAAAGAACTTTTATTTATATCAAACTTTGATATACCACCATTGGTACTTACCCATGGATTATTATAGTCGTCCAGTAAAACTCCATAAACATAATTATTGACTAAACCATCTTTTTCAGTATATCTTTCAAATTGTTCTTTTGCCTTATTAAACTTGTTCAATCCGTGATTTGTAGCTATCCACAAGTTGCCAAGCTTATCTTCTGATATAGCTTTTATACTATTTGAGGTAATAGAACTACTGTCAGTATCTTTACTTTTGTATATCTTAATATTGTTAGATGTTTTTTCAAATCTTATTAGTCCGCCATCTAATCCACAGCCTATCCAAAGTACTCCATCCGTATCCTCAAAAATGTAAGATATAAAATTATCTGATACTCCACTTTTTTTTAATATATTCTGATAATGGGTAACCTTCCCTGTAGACTCATCAAAGGAATCCAATCCTTGTCTAGTACAAATCCAAAGTACTCCATCTCTACCTATATAAGTATACTTAACATTTTTGTCTGTTAAAGAGTTTTCATCTGAGGTCTTTGTATATAGTTTAAATTGATTTGTATTTTTATCAAATTTATAAAGTCCATCAACAGTTGAAATCCATATATTTCCTTGCTTATCACCAGTTAAGCTATTTATCTTAGAATTCAATTGACTGCTATAATATTTAACCTCTCCAGTGACTCTATTAATGCTGTTGAGCTTGCCAGAGTTAGTTCCTACCCAAAGTATATTATCTTCATCTTCATAAATACCGCCAACCATTTCATCACTTAATCCATTGCCTTCAGCTGGATTCTTAGTATAATTTTTAAAGTTTATATGAGGTTGAAAAGTGCTTATTCCTTTGTTGGTACCAATCCAAATTAGTCCAGATTTATCCTGATATATACTGACCACATCATCATTAACAAGGCTTGTAGAATCATAATACTTATTTTGAAAATTAGTGAACTTATTTGTTACACTATCATATTTGCTCAATCCACCCTTAGTTCCCACCCACACATTACCAAGGGAATCTCTAAATAAAGCTTGGATACTATTAGATGGTATTGAGTTCTTATCTTCACTACTCTTATATTCCGTATAAGTTCCTTTGTACTTGTTATATTTTCTTATACCGCTACTATTTGTACCAACCCATATGTTTCCGCTGCTATCCTCGCAAATTTTTGTAATAAAATTACTATCCTCGTCCTTATCATTAGATTGGTTACTAAAATATCGAGTAAATTTCTTATTCTTAGGATTATAACAATTTAGACCATTCTTTGTTCCTATCCATATAACTCCATCCAAATCCTCAAATAAGCAGGTTATAAAATCATTGCTCAAGCTATTATCATCTGATGGATTGCTATTATATCTATTGAAACTATCGGTATTTTTATCATATAAGTCTAAACCAGCAGTTGTTCCAACCCACAACTTGCCATCTCTGCTTTTTAGTAATGCCCATACATTGCTATCTGATAAAGACTTAGAATCACTTGAATTACTTGTATACCTCTTGATTTTCTCTGTGTTAGGCTCCAGTTTATTTAACCCCTTACTAGTTGCAAGCCATATATAGCCATCATCATCTTGTACGATATCATCAACATTGTTAGAAGTTAAACTATTACTATCCTCAAGCTCATATTTATAGGTTTTATACTGCTGTCCATCATATCTATTAGCACCATCAGATGTTCCTATCCAAATATAACCCTTTGAATCCTGGAATATTACTTGTGCAGATGTTTGAGACAATCCTTTTTCTATTTCTACTCTTTTAAATTTTGTGTTGCTTTCAATGCCTTTAGCCTTAGTACCTAACATAGATACTACTAATATAAAAACAATTAATTGTATGGTATTTTTTAAAATGCTTTTATTAATATAGACCCCTCCTACAAATGCTGTAAGATTATCCTCTGCACCTTTTATCATATTTCAACATAATTATACATTTATTTTACCTTATTTGTTACTTAAACTGCAAGTATTTATGTATTTTTGTCGTAAATAAAATCATATTAAATTTAAAATCAAACTTGTTACTTAATTAAACCGTTTTTATTTTATACAAGTGATAAATATCAACGTTCTACCAAGTAAATTAACACTTTCTATGTAAAACAGTAAATAAAGAGTGGCTGTTTTAACAACCACTCTTTAGCAAAAATATAACTAACTATATTATATTTTTTAGTTGTTCTTCACTTTTGAAGTATGTATCTATTATTCCTCCGCCTAAACATACTTCTCCATCATAAAAAACCACAACCTGTCCTGGGGTAATAGCCTTTTGCGGTTCAGCAAATTCTACTACGCAGGAATTATCTTCCTTCATATGAACTGTTACACTTTGATCTTTTTGTCTGTACCTAAACTTGGCAGTACACTTAAACTTTTCGGACTTTTCTTTATCACTAATCCAATTTACCTCAGTAGCTACTAACCCATAGGAGTATAACTTTGGATTTTTCTCACCTTGTGCTACATATAATATGTTGTTTATAAGGTCTTTCTCTGCTACAAACCAAGGCTCTCCTTCTCCACCTATGCCAAGTCCTTTTCTTTGTCCAAGAGTATAATGCATTAACCCAAAATGCTCACCTTTTACTTCTCCGTCTAAGCTCATTATCTTACCCTTCTTTGCTGGAAGATAATTATCTAAAAACTTATCAAAATTTCGTTCTCCTATAAAGCAAACTCCTGTACTATCCTTTTTATTAGCAGTAGAAAGTCCGTACTCTGCAGCTATTTCTCTAACTCTAGACTTATCAAGATGTCCTATAGGAAACATACTTTTTGAAAGCTGAAACTGATTCAATTCACATAAGAAGTAAGTTTGATCTTTATTAGAATCATTTCCTCTAAGAAGTCTATACTCGCCATCCTTACAATCAACCTGAGCATAATGCCCCATAGCAATATAATCTGCTCCCACTTTCATTGCAAATTCCAAGAAAGCCTTGAATTTTATTTCTTTATTACACATTACATCCGGGTTAGGAGTTCTTCCTTTTCTATACTCTGACAAGAAATATTCAAATACTCTATCCCAGTATTCTTTAACAAAATTCACTGTATAATATGGTATGTCAAGCTTTTGGCATACTCTTCTCACATCATCATAGTCATCCACAGATGTACATACTCCGCTTTCATCTTCTTCGTCCCAGTTCTTCATGAAAACACCTATAACTTCATAGCCTTGCTGCTTCAAAAGTAATGCTGAAACTGAAGAATCTACTCCACCAGACATACCAACTACTACTCTTGTATCCTTAGGATCCTTTATCATTTCTGTGTATCTACCTTTCCTTAATGTTTTGTTAAGTATTATAATATACCTACAGTTTGTTTGCAATGTAAAAAGACGCTATAAATCTTTAAGTTTTATACACATTATTATCAATAACTTTATAATTTAATGACAAACGAAAAAAGCCGGCATAACTGCTGGCTTTTTTCATTTCTTCTTTGAACCTTTTTTTGTATCTTTCTTCTTATCACTGTTTTTAGATGAACCACTTTTACTCTTTCCCTTATCAGGCATATTCTCTCCTCCTGGCAGAAAAGCATTTTTTAATACTTTAATTACTTATCTATATGTAATTAAACTTAAAATTATTACATCAGAAAACAGCAAAAAAGAAATCTACTTTTTACATTTACTTTCTATTCCTTCATATAAATATCTAAGGTACTCAGTATCTATATTGTTCTGCTCTAGAGTTTCTATTCTACTTTTAGCTTTACTTAAGCTTTCTCTCGCCTCTTCCCAATCTTTATCTTTTATACAAGAGCTAGCATATTCCAAAAGATAGTCAATCTTTAAAACCAATTCTGCATAACTATCCTCTCCACTGTTAATTAACTCAACCAACATAGAATATATCTTAGGAGAAGTCTTATTCTTTGCAGTATTTAAAATATCGTTATTTCTTGCATTTATCTTAGCCAAAGTTTATCACCTCATTTTATATTTTTATCTGTGCCACTTAATTTCAAACTCTATAGGTATCCAACTTCAACTATTAATTTAGATAAACTATTGATTTACTTATATATATGTACCCTACCCTACTATAAAACATGCAACAGCTAGAATTACATAAACGCTTATTAGTTGCAGCCCTTCCAACCAATTTGACTCTCCATCATAAGCTACCTTATTAGCAATTATAGCTGCCAAGACCAAAGAAATCATCTCATATTTATTAAATATTAAAGACATCGGTGTAAAGAAAAGACTTAATAGTACTAATACCGGTGTAACAAAAAGTATTATCTGAAGACTAGACCCTATGGCTATTTCAACTGCTATATCCATTTTATTCTTTAATGCAGTAACAATAGCAGTTGAGTGCTCAGCAGCATTACCTATTATAGGTAGTATTATAAGTCCCACAAATAACTTACTTAAGTGCAATTGCTCAGTCATTGGTTCTATGCTGGATACTAAAAGTTCACTTTCAAAAGCTACAAATATGGTTGCTAGCACGAGAACTATTATACTTTTTTTCATACTCCATTTACCTGTTAGTGCTTCATGCTCTGTTCCAAAAATATCCTTATGTGTAAAGAAAGAAAAATATAGACTGCTTAAATATATTAGCAGCATTATAACAGCAATCATTACACTTAAACTCTCGTAATTGATAGGATTGGCATCTTTAATAGAAATATTATCCGTAAAGAAGGCTGGTATCATAACTCCTATTATTGCGAAGGTAAGCATGCTTAAGGAAAAGTTAATGCTATTTCTAGAAAACTTTTGAACCTTGTATTTAGTCCCACCTAAAAACATACTGGCTCCTAGTACTAACAAAATATTTCCTATTATCGATCCTGCAAGGGATGACTTAACCACCTCAAGAAGTCCAGCTTTTAATGAAAAAAATGCTAGTATAAGCTCTGTAGCATTTCCAAAAGTAGCATTCAAGAATCCCCCTAGTCTTGAACCACAATACACTGAAAGCTCTTCTGTAGCTTCTCCCATAAGTCCAGCTAAAGGAACTATAGCTAGAGCAGTAAAAATAAAGGACAATATCGGGCTTAAGTGAAAAACATCTTTAGATAAAAATGAAATTGGTATAAAAATAAGTAAATAGTATAACTTTTTCATAATTCCCCCTATATATGGATAGCATAATATCTACCCTTTGTTCATATTGAACAATTTACCAAATTATTTGTACAATTGCAATACCAAATCTCTGTATATAAACCTGTAACCTTTCTGATAAAAGCATTTTCAAAACTCATCTTGCTCCATAAAGGACAGTTGAAAAATATGAATTTTATCATCAACCGTTATAAAAAACCTTATCTTTCATCGATTATTATATGCATTATTCTTCAAATACATTAGAGATAAAATATATAATTTGTTTAAAAGTACTCTTTTAAAGCAATAATATATATAAATTAGAAATGTTAAAATTTTTCTATAAGAGATTTTACAATTTAGAAGAAAGGACCGTTACTATGATTATAGATGGAAACTTAAAATGTGAAAAATGTGATAGTGAAGATTTTGTTATAAAACGTGAAGCTACTTATGTTTATACTTATGATATAAGTAGTTCCAATTCAGAAAAAGCTATAAGAAGAACTGAAGAGACTCCTTTTATGTTTGACAATAGAGAAAAAGTTAGGGAAAAAGACTTTTTACACTGCAAAAACTGTGGTGCAATATATGAATTTTCTGTTGGAGATATAAGTGATAAGGTGGAGTTTACTATTATTCAAAAAGCTATCCGCTCTGATTATCAGGATAAGCCAGAGTTTCTAGGCTAGATTTTCTATTTTAGAAAATAGGTAGCGTAAATATTTCATTTACCTACCTATTTATACTAAGTTATAATTTTATTAGGCATTTTAATTATTATGATTGAACAGTAAATTGGAGGGTAAATTTATGAATGATTATAGAAAAAACTCCCTAGTATACGTAGGAACTTATACCTACGGTGATAGTAAGGGCTTATACTCTTTTGAATTGAATCACGAAACTTGTAAGACAAGTAATCTACAGCTTGTAGCAGAGTTAAGTCATCCAACTTATGTTGCAACCTGTAAAGAAAAAAACTTATTATATTCTGTGATAAAACAAGAAGACTTAGGAGGCACAAGAGCCTTTAAGATAAAAAGCGACCACACTCTTAGTGAAATAAATACAATCTTAGCAGAAGGAAAATCTCCCTGTCACCTTTCCTTTGATAAAAACTTTAATTATGTTTTCTCAGGAAACTACCATGAAGCAACTATAACTATAATGAGAATATGCGAGGATGGAAGCTTATCTGAACCTACAGAAGTTGTAAAACATACAGGAAAAGGATCAGGAATAGTTGCTGATCGTCAGGAAAAACCTCATGTACATTACTGTGCATTAACCCCAGATGAAAAGTTTTTAGCCGTTGTAGATCTTGGATTAGATGCTACAATCTTCTATCCATTTAACAAACTTAACGGAACATTGGACAAACATAATAAAATTGTTATTCCTTCTGCACCAGGTTCAGGACCAAGACATTTGATATTTCATAATAGCTTGAATTACTTCTATATCATACATGAACTCAGTGCTGATGTTGAAGCATATGCTTATAATTCAAAAGATTGCACCATAGAAAAGCTACAAACTATAAATACTCTACCTAAAGATTTTTCAGGTGACAATCTTGGAGCAGCAATAAGAATTTCTCCTAACGGAAAATTCCTATATACCTCCAATAGAGGTAGTGATACCATTTCTATCTTTAAGATAGACGAACATACAGGTTTAATCAGTTTTATCCACCATGTTTCAACCTTTGGTAAGGGCCCAAGAGACTTCTCCTTTGATCCAAGCGGAAAGTTTTTAATTGTTGCAAACCAAAACACTGACTCAGTTATATTCTACGAGGTAAATTGTGAAACTGGCTTGCTAACTAAGCTAGAGGAGGAACTAGCCATCTCAAATCCTGTTTGCATCTCAATCTCAAATTTATAAAACAGCATTAATGCTGTTAAGCTTATAAAAATTCGCTGAATAAGGTTCAGCGAATTTTTATATACCTATGCATATTATTACTAGCAAAGACTTTTTACAGAGAACATATTGTTACCTTCTATTTTTCACATTCACCTACATTTAAGACTTCTACTGCTACTTATGAACAACTTAGTATGCAATATAAATTATTCTACGCCAGTTCAATATAATCATTCTTTAGAAGAAACTTTACTATTTCATACAGTGCATCGCAATAAGTCTCTTTAACACCTGATTTTATTTCTATTTCTGAATCATTGCTATCTTCAAGCTTTACTGTAACCTCGTAATTGTTGTTTTTTATACTTGGGGCTGGAAATCTTCCGGTATAATCTTGAATAATTTCAATAAGCTCTCCAACTTTAACATCATACCCATATTTTAAAAGCGATTCCTCTTCATTTTTACAATCTCTTGGGTACTCATCCATAAGGTATTCTCTGGTCAAACCTGTAACTAATGATAATAAAGTTATCCTATGTTCATATTCAATATCCTTTAATTGCCTTCCAAGTAAATGTTGTTTCATTCTCACACCTCACACTAAATAATATTTATCGTTCTTCTATCTCTTAGTAAAATATATGTTATCTTATCTTTACAAATTCTTAGAACAAAGGAATAAAATTTGTGCTCTATTAAAATAGCCTGTTGAAATTGAATGCTCACCAATCTGATGCTTTAATAGCTTGCCGCAAAGTGTCAGCTCAATTGTTTAATTCAAATTATAAACTTAATTAATAATATCAATGCTTATCGGAAATTATAAGACATAGGATTTTGTTATTAATATAATAGGCGCTGTTAAATTACTGTGCTGAAATTAAGTGGTTAATCATCCGATGCTTTAATGGGCTTACACAAAGAATTTATATATAACTTTCAGCTTAATTTTCATGAGAGGAGAAAAATATGGATAATTACAACATTCAAAGAGAAGAGCTTGAAAAGATTTATGGTAAAATAAGTCCTTTTGAATTTAAGAACAGACTTATAAGCTTAGCTAATGGGCAAAGAGAAAAAAGTGCCCACACTTTGTTAGATGCAGGTAGAGGAAATCCAAACTGGACTGCAGCCACTCCAAGAGAGGCTTTTTTTAACTTTGGACTATTTGCTGTTCAAGAAACCAGAAATACTTGGAATGAAGGCGATCTAGCTGGCATGACTAAAAAGAAAGGTATTGCAGATAGAGTTTATAGCTATATTGAAAATAACAAAAATGCTCCTGGTATAGATTTATTAAAAAAGATTATAGATTATGGAATACTAGAGAAAGGTTTTGATAGAGATGAATGGGTTCAAGAGCTAGCAGACGGAATAATAGGTGACAATTACCCTTGTCCAGATAGAATGCTTATACATATAGAACAAATAGTAAATGAATACCTTGTTCAAGAAATGTGCTATAACAAACCTCCTGAAGGAAGGTTTAACGTATTTGCTGTAGAAGGTGCCACAGCGGCTATGTGCTATATTTTCGATTCATTAATTGCAAACGAACTACTTTCTAGAGGAGATAAGATAGCACTTATGACTCCGATTTTCACCCCATATTTAGAGATTCCTCTTCTACCTAGATATAACTTTGAAGTAATTAAGATAAGGGCTACTGAACTCACTGAAGATGGAACTCATACATGGCAGTATCCGGTATCGGAGCTTGAAAAACTTAAGGATAAATCCATAAAAGCTTTATTCGTAGTAAATCCAAGTAATCCGCCTTCTGTAGCAATGAAAAATGATTCAGTTAAGTTAATAATGAATATAGTGGATAATGATAACCCTAACTTGATGATAATATCTGATGATGTGTATGGTACCTTTGTACCTGGCTTCAGATCTATTATGGCAGATCTCCCTTACAATACAATTGGAGTTTATTCCTTCTCCAAATATTTTGGCGTAACAGGCTGGAGATTAGGTACTATAGCTCTTCATGAGAAAAACGTATTTGATAAACTTCTTAGAATGCAACCTGAATTTATTAAAGAAGAGCTTCGATTAAGATACGGAGATCTATCTTCAGATCCTGACAATATTCCATTTATAGATAGGGTTGTTGCCGACAGTCGTCAAGTGGCGTTAAATCATACCGCAGGGCTTTCTACTCCTCAGCAGGTACAAATGGCATTTTTCTGTACCTTTGCTTTATTAGATAAAGATAATATCTACAAAAAGCAAACAATAGATATATGTCACCGTCGCCAAAAACTATTATTTGATGGATTAGGTCTAGAACTAAGAAAAGATCCATACGACGCTGCTTACTATACCGAATTTGATCTGCTAGAATGGGCTTGCCATTACTACGGAGATGAGTTTGCTGAATATCTGCAAAAGAATCATAAACCTGTTGATATATTATTTCGCTTAGCAGAAGAATCTTCTATTGTCCTTCTAAGTGGAAGCGGCTTTTACGGACCAGAATGGTCAATAAGGATTTCCCTTGCAAATCTCAGTGATGAGGCTTATTCAAAAATAGGAGAAGTTCTTCATAAAGTCCTTGACGAATACGTGCATTCATGGCAGATATCTTTTGCTCATGTATAATAACTTTCTTATACAGTAAAAAATATGCCACTCCTTTACTAGATAAAAGTCAGCTCTTTACAATTTTTAAAAAGAGCATCATCCTATTTTCTAGTATGAAGTGGCAATATTTAAATATAAATTATAATATTAGGAGGCTTTAATTACTTATTGATTTTATTTAGAGCTTGGTCTAAATCGTAAATCAAGTCATCAGCATCTTCAATACCTATAGACAATCTTATTAGGTCTGGAGTAACACCTGCTGATAGTTGTTGTTCTTCATTTAATTGTGCATGAGTAGTACTTGCTGGATGTATTACTAATGATTTAGCATCAGCTACATTTGCAAGATGAGAGAATATTTTAAGACTTTCTATAAATATCTTACCTTCTGCTGTACCACCTTTAATTCCAAAAGTAAAGATTGAACCAGCTCCCTTAGGGAAATACTTCTTAGCAAGTTCATAATACTTATTATCTTCTAAGCTTGGATAGCTAACCCAAGATACAAGCGGATGATTTTTAAGGAATTCTACTATTTTCTTTGTATTTGAAACGTGTCTTTCCACTCTTAAGGATAAAGTCTCAAGTCCTTGAAGGAATAAGAAGGAGTTAAATGGGCTTATAGCAGCTCCAGTATCTCTTAATAGTTGAACTCTAGCCTTTGTTACATATGCTGCTGCACCAACATCTTGTGCAAATCTTATACCATGGTAGCTGTGGTCTGGTTCAGTAAGTCCCTTAAACTTTCCACTAGCTACCCAATCAAATTTACCAGAATCAACAATTACTCCTCCAATTGAAGTTCCATGTCCACCTATGAACTTTGTTGCTGAGTGAACAACTATATCTGCTCCAAAGTCTATTGGTTTTATAAGATAAGGAGTTCCAAAAGTATTGTCAACAATAAGTGGAATACCATTTTCATGAGCAACCGCTGCAACTGCTTCTATATCTACAAGGTTTATTCCTGGATTTCCTATACTCTCTATATATAAGGCTTTAGTTTTATCCGTAATTGCATTTCTAAAGTTTTCAGGATCGTCTGGGTTTACAAAAACTGTTTTGATACCATATCTAGGTAAGGTAGCTCCAAATAGATTATATGTTCCACCGTATAAAGTACTTGCTGAAACTATTTCATCTCCAGCTTCTGCTATGTTTATGATAGCATATGTTATAGCTGCAGAGCCTGAGGCAACCGCTAGAGCTGCAACACCACCTTCAAGTGCTGCTATTCTTTTTTCAAATACATCTGTAGTTGGATTCATTATTCTTGTATATATATTTCCTGATTCTTTAAGTCCAAAAAGGTTAGCACCATGCTCTACACTGTTAAAAACATAAGATGTAGTTTGATATATTGGAACCGCTCTTGATCCTGTTGTTGGATCAGCTTCTTGACCTGCATGCACTTGTAATGTATCAAATTTTAAACTTCTTTCTTCACTCATTTTAATCTCTCCTCATTTTAAATAATATTTTCAAAGTATTGTTATTGAAGCTTATTTTAAGCCCGACGCTATATTTTTTGTAATTTTGCAAATCTTCAGATTAATAAAAGTAACTTTTATCATAATTTTATAATTTAATATGCAGTAAAAACAAAATACCTCCTTTCTCAATTGAATGACGAAAGAAGGTATAATTTACCGCAAAAAATACTACCGTCTCTCATCTTTCTTTAGGTAATGATCCTAAAGCAGGAATTGGCACCTTTTCAGATAAATGGATCTGAAGGTTGCCGAGGTTTCGTAGGGCCAGTCCCTCAACCTCTCTTGATAAGAAATATAAAGCTATTTAATTATATAAAATCTCTAATGCTACTTCCATTAGTGATTTATTAAACTTATTTATGAAAATAAAAAAGCCTCTTTACTGAAAGAGGTATGAAAATCACGCATACTTATCTTTCAGCTAATGCTGTTGGACTTAGCACCATGTATAATGAAATACTGGTTGCTGGGCTTCATAGGGCCTTTCCCTCCACCGCTCTTGATAAGGTCTTTATTAAATTGCTTGTTCTCATTATAATTAGCAAAAAATACTTTGTCAACTATAATTTAGAATTATTTTGATAAGTAATAAATAATAATCAAATTCAATTATATTTTCTATTATTGTGTCACTATATTAAAATTTTTCATATTTATATAATACAGAACAAAATATAAATATTAATTACTGGAGGATGTCTTATGAGTGACGTATTCAAGATAAAAGATGAGCTTAAGCTAGATTATGCCGAAGCTTATGTAGTACCTCAACCATTTAAAGATCTTTATGATATAAAAACTGCTTTTTCTCGTGGAACTATATTCAATGATTTATATAGACCCTACGAGAAGAAAAAATACGGGAGGTAGTACAGATGGAACAAAAGAAATTACTTTGTATGATCCAACAAGTTGGCTTTTATCTAGTAGAGCTTAATCTTTACTTAGATACTCATCCTGATTGCAAGGATGCTTTAGAGAGACTAAATTATCTTTCTGGAAAACTAAGAGCCTTAAGGAAAGAATACTGTTCTAAGTATGGTCCTTTAACTAACTTTGGTCTTCAACCTGCAGAAGATTGGGATCAATGGGTTTCAGAACCATGGCCATGGGAAAGAGAAGCAAATTAATTTAATGGAGGAATAACGTATGTGGTATTATGAAAAAAGATTAGAGTATCCCGTAAATATCAAAACACCTGATTTGAGAACTGCTAAGATTATCATGACTCAATTAGGTGGTCCTGATGGCGAACTTAGTGCTTCCATGAGATATTTAAGTCAAAGATATACTATGCCTACAGGAAAGACAAAAGGCTTATTAACTGACATCGGTACAGAAGAACTTGCACACTTAGAAATAGTTTCTTCAATTATTTATCAACTTACAAGAAAAGCTACTCCTGAACAAATAAAAGCTGAAGGCTTCGATTCTTATTACGTTGTACATGGTACAGCTGCTTATCCTGCTGATCCAAATGGAATTCCTTGGACTGCTGCATATATCCAAGCGACCACAGATCCAATAGCTGATCTACATGAAGATATGGCTGCTGAGCAAAAAGCTAGAGCTGCTTACGAAAGATTGATTCAACTTATAGATGATAAAGACGTAATAGATGTACTTCAATTCTTAAGAGAAAGAGAAGTTGTACATTTCCAAAGATTTGGTGAAGCTTTAGTAACTGTTCAAGAACATTGCAAAAAGTAAGCATCATTTACTATTTCTGATCCTTAGTTCAATGTAAATATTTCTTGTATATCTGTCTTTTCTGAACCTATGAGAAGAGGTTTTGACAAGCAATAAGTTTTATTTTTTACTGTTTATAGAAAAATTTTATTTTTCCCTCCGAAATTACTAGTTTTAGTTAAAACTCACTTTTTCCTATACAGTAAAATATGATTCTAACACTAATTTTATGAATCCTATTTAAATAAAACAAGAAATTTAAGGTTTAGCTTATAGGGAACCTTTATGAAAACTTAATTTATACTTGTTATAAAATCCCGGCTTCTGGGGATTTTGTGGCATGTATAAATTAATAGTTGAAGTTGGTTCCCTATAGAATACTCTTTGCTAAACCTTAAATTATATTTTACCAGCCCACTCTTATTATTAGTCCTTTAGGATCGCCAACTTCAAGGTAGGACGCCTGCTGATTTACATCATCATAACAGAATCCATAAGCTAGGTTATCTATGCTGTGATCATGCCAAAACTTAGCATAATAGTTTGCTGGTGAAGCTTTATAATATGCACTTGGATTATTCCAATTTGCATTATCTGTATAAACATGTCTATTAATAGCAGCACAGATTTGAGGATTCTGCTGCAATCCATTTGTTCCAAGTAATATGTCTTGAGTTGAATAACTTGAATATCCTGCAAAATAGTTAGCGTTTACCCCACCTGCTGCAAAGGACCCATGAATTGGTGCCACTATTCTATATGGAGCCTGTAATGCAGCTAAAGACTTGAATTCTGTTGGAACCTCATTCTGATATTCTGTAAATATACCTGAACGGGTTTCTGATTCTAGTTCACCAACAGTTCTATCATAATTTCCTGCTTTATTGACTAATCTATGCTGTATTGGGAATCCAAAACCATCGACTCTCGTTGTATTTCCATGATATCCAGTATCATTAACAGTAAACTCAACAAAATCAAAATACACATCTCTATTAGGATCTGTAGGATTGTCTACATTAGGTCCAGCAAATCCATCATCATAAGTTTTAATATAGCAAGGTGAGCCTACACTTAAGAACATTCTACCTGAAGTTATCTTAGGCAATGTAACCCAGTTTGTTTCACTTATCTTATGATAAATATTGGCATAATTTGTACCATTCTTTGTTAAATGTCCAGAAGCATCATTCAATGCATTTGAAATAGGAGCCAGATTCCCATTTGAATCTAAGTAAGACCACTTCCCGTTTGATGGGTTTATACCTAGAACGCCCCAGTATATATTAGCATCAGCATATGCGCCATTAGTTCCATTCATAACCTTAACACTTACAGCTCCACTTACATTTGGTGTTGGAATTGATGAAGCAGCTATTGAGTATATAGAGCCATTTGTTGGAGTTGGATTGTTGTAAACAGTAAAAGACCATCTTTGTGCATCTGTTCCATTATTAGTCCACTGCTGTACAACAGCTCCATCAGCTGTTGAAGAATTTGATACATCCATTACTAAGCCACTAGCTTTACAGACTACTTTGTAATATCCACTTCCCATATCAACGATCTGCCACCTTTGAGCATCTGAGGCATTATCAACAGCTTGCTGAAGTTGTGTTCCAGCTGATGTAGAAAAATTAGGATCATCTAAAGCCATGCCACTGTTTACTGCTATAATCTTATAGTATCCACTTCCTGTATCAATAACCTTAAACTGTTGATTAGTTGCTCCAGTACTTGTCCATTGTTGTATCTTAGCCCCGTCTGAAGTAGACCCATCCTTTACATCTAAAACCTTTCCGCTAACCTTACTCTTTATAGTATATATATTTCCACTTACCAAACCTGAGTTAGAACTTACTGTATAGCTAGACCATGCAGTATCATAAGCCGGTGTTCCATTGTTGTAAGTAAATGCATAGTCTATTTTATTTCCTATAGAGACATCGATATTTTTTTCATATCTTCCAGTAGAGCTATTATATTGCATGGAATAATTAAGCTGAGCCCCAGAATTAACTTTGTAATGAACGTTTACCCAAGTAGTACTAACATTAGATTTAAACCAAATAGTAGCAGTAGATCCTGACACACTTATACCACTAGAATAATCAACAGCTTTAGCAGCTATGCCAGGTAAAAGAAAGCTCATGAAGAAAAGTATTACAAAAATTGAAATTGACTTATTAAATTTTTTCAACACAAATAGTAACCTCCTTAAGATAAATGTATTATTAGTTTTAATAATTTAAATAGGACAGTTAAGCTTCTATATTTTTCTTGTAAGTAGCATGCTTCTTAAGACTTTATTCTTTATTCTTTCCCCCTTTCACAATTGGTTAATTTACTTATGTATATAAAGTTTTAATTATAAAACTGTATAGGTGTACTGTTTATGAGGTTCATGTGAATTACATTTTATAGAGAATAATTTGATAGAATTAATTAGGCTTTAGAAATGCTATATGATATTACGTCAATCTGTTAATAATCAATATAGTTAATATAACATTGAGTGCAGAATTTATTAATATTCAAATGCAAATGCAACGTATAAATTAGTCTTAAATTCATTTACATTGTTTACACCTACATGTTACCTTATATCCCATATATTGTCAATGCACTTTTTTTCTGTTTTTATACTTTTTTATTTATAACATCAACTGCCATTTATCGTTAATGCTTTATTGTTAAATAGATTGTATTTTTAATTTTATAATTTCCTAGACAGTAAATAGGGGCTGTTGCAAAACTAACATAGTTAGTTTGGTAGCAGCCAATTTTTTTGCCGAAATAAAAAAATGTGAATTCCGAAGAACTCACATTAATTGTATAATTAAATTATGCTACTAACTAAATCATACAATAAAAATTATACCGAGTTTAATGATGATTTTCAACTTGTATTACCATTAAACTTAGAAAACTTGATACCTGAAGATGATTCAGTCCGCTTGCTAAGCCATGTATTGGAGGGATTAAATTATAGAAAGTTGTATAAGGCGTACTCTTCCTTCGGAAGAAAACCGGCAGTGGAACCAAAAATCATGTTCAAAATAATATCTTATGCTTATTCTCAAAATATATATTCAAGCAGAAAAATAGAGAAATCATGTAAAAGAGATATAAATTTCAGGTGGCTATTAAAAGGATGCAAAGCACCTGATCATACTACAATTAGTAGATTTCGTAAAGAGTATCTATCAGACGAAGTGATTGAAGATTTATTTTATCAGCAAGTTAATTATTTAGCTAATCATAATGAAATATTATTTGAAAATGTATTTATTGATGGTACTAAGATCGAAGCGAATGCCAATAGATATACTTTTGTTTGGAAGAAAGCTATTTACAAGAATGAAGAGAAAATGTTTGATAAAATTCTTACTCTTGTTAAAAATATCAACCTTGAGGAACTGAAAGAATTTAGTATCGAAAAAGAAACATTGATAGTTGATATTGATAAAATACTTCAATGGCTTTTACATGAAAAAGAGAATAGAAACATAGAATTTGTTTACGGGATAGGTAAAAGAAAAACTAAAATTCAGAAATGGACAGAACAACTATCGGAATATAAAGAGAGACAAGAAAAATATAATTTCAGCAAAACTATATTTTCAAATAGAAATAGTTATTCTAAAACTGATCCAGACGCAACTTTCATGCAAATGAAAGACGATCATATGAGAAATGGACAATTAAAACCGGCATATAATGTACAAATCGGAGTCGAAAGTGAATACGTAACCGGCGTCGGAATATTTGATGATAGAAATGACATATCAACATTAATACCTATGCTTAATAATATGGAAGAGAAAACTGGTCATAAATATCATAATGTAATTGCAGATTCTGGTTATGAAAGCGAAGAGAATTATTTGTTTTTAGAATCCAATAATCAGATTCCATACATAAAGCCTCAAACTTATGAGAAATGGAAAAAAAGAAGTTTTAAAAATGATATAAGCAAGAGAGAAAATATGAAATATGATGCCGAATCAGATTTTTATGTCTGCAATAACAATAGAAAGTTACTCCCTACTTCGATTACTCATAGAAGATCCGCCAGTGGATACAAATCAGAAGTTACTATTTATGAGTGTGAAAGCTGTGAAAACTGCGTTCATAAATCGAAGTGCACGAAAGCAAAAGGAAATAGAAAGATGCAAGTGTCAAAAACTTTTGTTGAAAAGCGTGAAGTATCTTATAGAAATATTACAACTGAATTTGGAACTAAATTAAGAATGAATAGATCTATTCAGGTCGAAGGAGCATTTGGCGTTCTTAAAAGTGATTATGAATTCAATAGATTTTTAACACGTGGAAAAATTAGTGTTAAAACTGAATTTATTTTACTTTGTATTGGCTATAACATTAATAAATTACATTCAAAAATACAAAATGGAAGAACTCAAAAACATCTTCATGAACTAAAACCTACTGCCTAATTATGGAACCTGGTCGCTAGGTTTGTTTAAGTGCGTTTAAAATTCAAAAATATCCACAAAATTGATTTGATATTTCAATTTTGTGGATATTTCTTTCTTTAAGCCGAAAAGGAGCATCGCTCCTGATTAAAAATTAATCATTTCGCGACACTCCCCTTTATAAAAAGTCTGTATTATATGTCAGCTCCTGAGCTTAGGTAACTGCAATAATAAGCTTTCTATACTTTATATATAT
This sequence comes from Clostridium manihotivorum, assembly GCF_004015185.1. Classification (GTDB taxonomy): domain Bacteria; phylum Bacillota; class Clostridia; order Clostridiales; family Clostridiaceae; genus Clostridium_AR; species Clostridium_AR manihotivorum. The sequence goes on from NZ_CP025746.1 coordinate 5,201,102, forward strand.
TTAATTTTTTACTAAATTGATACGACTTTTTTATATTTCTATTTAATTAAAATCTTTTCTTTTAATTTCTCTATAACATATTCATCAGTGGAGGGTTCAGAACGTTAATTAGGGCTTTATTTATCTCTTCCTTAGTGACCACATTATTGTCTATTAGTACTTCTACTAAGGCATCAACTTTATAGGAATAAATACTTAGAATATCTGCTACTTTTTTTATTGCATTATCATCCATTTGCATCATCTCCTATTTTTCTTTTTTCTTGCCTTTTACTGCTACAAACTCTGACAATCTGTCATTTGGGTCTATATAAACGTAATCTCCATACTCATTCTTTTTTAATCCTAAGGAAGCCATCTTTTTTCTAGTATTGCTTATTTTAGTTCCCATATATATTTTACCTCCGTTTTAAGATTAAATTCAAATTATAATAATTTTACATAACCTTCATAAATCAAAATTTATATTAACTATATATAATCTAAAAATCTATATTCATTCTGTCACATAAAACTTTCTAGGGTCGAACCGCTTAAGCAGTAAAGTCTTATATGCCACAATGAAAGATTTTTATTAGATTATATACTATTAATTATCTTTTATATTTTTTCCTAAGAAAGCTTGTTTATACTACTTAAAATATCACTTAATCTACTGTAGGTTGATATTATGGGTTGAATAACCAATGTTTATATTATTTATCTGAATCAGTGGATTTTACAAAAATTAATTTATATAGCTGAATCAACACAAATGGTATTAATGCTAAGCTATATACTGAAATATATTGTGAAAGGTTTAAAGGAACTACTTCAAAAATTCCCATTATAGGTTTAACTGTAAGCACTATAGTAAGCAATGCTACTCCTAAAATAACTGCATACCATACAAATGGATTTGCAAAAACTCCAACCTTAAAGATTGACTGCTTTGATCTACAGTTAAAACCATGAAATAATCTTGAAAGACATAAGGTTGCGAAAGCCATAACCATAGCTACTTCATGATTACCTGTAGAAAGTCCAATGTGGAAGGAAATCATCGTAACTATTGCAATTATTAGACCTTCTAGAAGCACTTCTATACCAAATTCTTTATTCAAAATAGGAATATTTATATTTCTTGGCTTTCTATCCATTATATTTTTGTTATGAGGTTCAAGTCCGATAGCTATTGCTGGCAAACTATCAGTAAGCAGATTTATAAATAATAGATGTACCGGTGCAAAAGGTATCGGCAATGCAAATAAGGTTGCATATAAAACTGACAATATTCCAGCAGTATTTCCTGATAAAAGAAACTTTATTGAGTTTTTAATGTTTTCATAAATACTTCTACCGTTTGAAATTGATTTTACTATTGTAGAAAAGTTATCATCAGCCAATACCATAGCTGCTGCATCTTTTGCAACTTCTGTTCCTGTTATGCCCATAGCAATCCCTACATCTGCCTGTTTTAAAGCTGGACCGTCATTTACTCCATCTCCTGTCATAGCAACCACATTACCTTTTTCCTGCCAAGCTCTTACTATTCGAATTTTATGCTCTGGAGAAACTCTAGCATAAACTGATATATTCTCTACTATAGCTTTAAGCTCTTCATCACTTAATTTTTCAAGTTCATAACCTTCCATAGCTTCCGATTCATCTTTTAATATACCTATCTGTTTTGCTATAGCTGAAGCTGTTATCTTATGATCCCCAGTTATCATAACTGGCTTTATACCAGCCTTTATACAGTCTGCTACAGCGCTCATAGATTCTTCTCTTGGCGGGTCCATCATAGATATGAGTCCTATGAATATCAAATCATTTTCATCTTCTATTCCAATAGTAGACTTATCTTCTAGAGGCTTATATCCAAAAGAAAGAACTCTTAAGCCTTTTGAAGAGAATTCCTTATTGATTTTTTCAATTTCTTTTTTATGACCATCGGTTAAAGGCTCTATACCCTTTGAGGTTTCAATTTTAGTAGCTCTAGATAAAAGTACATCAAGAGCTCCTTTGGTAACCATCATCTTCGTGTTGTCAACTTCATTCAAGGTACTCATAAGCTTTCTATCTGAATCAAAAGGAACCTCAGCTATTCTCTTATATTTATCTCTTATTACAAGTTCATCAAAGGAATATATTTCTCCAAAGTTAACTAATGCAACTTCCGTAGGATCTCCAATCTCTTTATTTTCAACAGTTACCGCATCATTGCACAATAAAGAGCTTAAAACTAACTTTTTTTGAAGCTGGTCATCTTTGTTTAAGTGGTCTTTTTGTATCACTTTATCATCAGTATAAACCTGTTGCACTGTCATCTTATTTTGAGTTAAAGTTCCTGTTTTATCTGAGCAAATTACAGATATACTACCAAGACTTTCTACTGCATGCAGTCTTCTCATAATAGCATTTTCTTTTGCCATCTTCTGAGTTCCTAGAGCCAGAACAATGGTAACAATAGAGCTTAAGGCTTCAGGTATGGCAGCTACCGCCAAGGATACAGCAAACATAAAGGCATCTATAATGCTTGTTCCTCTAACTACATTTAGTACTAATATAACCGCTGATATAACTAATATAACTATAGCAAGTTTCTTTCCAAAGTTGTCCAAATTAACTTGTAATGGAGTTTTCTTTTCTTTTGCATTTTGAAGTAGGTTAGCTATTTTTCCTATCTCTGTATTCATACCTATATCAGTAACTAACACAACAGCCCTACCATAGGTAACAAAGCTTCCTGAGAAAACCATGTTTTTTCTGTCACCTATGGCTACATCTTCGCCATTTATTTTTTCTGTATTTTTCAATACACTTTCCGACTCACCGGTAAGGGAGCTTTCATTAACTTGCAAGCTGTAATTTTCTATTATTCTTCCATCAGCACTAATATAATCACCTGCATCCAGATAAATTATGTCACCAACTACCACCTCTCTAGAAGGTATTTCTATTCTATTTCCATTTCTTAATACTTTAGCAATTGGTGAAGACAAAGCCTTTAAACTACTTAAGGATCTTTCAGCTTTAATATGCTGAACTGTACCTAATATAGCATTTATTATTACTACAACTAAGATTACTATGGCACTTTCTAATTTTCCTAAAAATGCAGATACAATTGCTGCTACTAAAAGAATTATAACTAGAAAGTCTTGAAATTGACTTAGGAAAACTGCTAATACACTTTTCTTCTTTCCTTCCTCTAATTCATTAAAGCCATACTTTTCTCTTCTTTTATCTAATTCAGAGTCTTTTAATCCACCTTCTTTAACTTCCAGAAGCTTCATAGTATCTTCTACTGACTTGTTATAAAAAGTGTTCATTGAATTACTCCCTTCTTTATTAACTTTAACATTGCTATACTTAATAGTTTTACTACTTTTCAAAATATAAACCTCCCAAAAAATTAGTATTACCTCAATTAGTTTCCTTTCTATCAAAATCAGTTTTCTAAAGTATCTTGCAAACCTTACTTCTGTATTTCTTTCAATATGCTTCTAATTGTAATTACACCTTAAGGAAATTAACTTTTAAGCAAAAAATAAAGACTCTATAGCTAGATTTATTCTAGCTATAGAGTCTCACTAAACTACTTTGTTAGCAAAGCCGGGAAAATCCGAATTGACGACTTTGCTCCTGATAAATTTCCTTTATCAAGAAGTTACTCCCTCTACAAGTTACTAATTACCACTTATTAAGTTTTATAATATTATATTACTATGTATAAGCATGTGTGTCAACTATTAATTTCTATCTAATAATTGTTTAATTTGGGCTATGTTTAATAGTATACAAACTCATCAAAGCATCTGATTACTGATCACTGAATTTCAACACTGCACTGTTAAAAAGCCTTACTTCTATATATTGTTGAAATCCAGCGGTTACGAAGGATATGCTATATGAGCGAGCAATTAGAATTAAAATACTATTGAGTTATGACTTCCTCAATCGCTCCTTAAGTTCTCTTATTTCCTCGTCCTTCTGCTCCATCATAGTTTTATAATCAGAATCCATCTTACACAGGTTCCTGTTTAATAAATTTATCATTGAGGCCATTTCATCAGCACTTCCTGATATTCTATTAAATAGAAGCAAGTTAGATTCTAATATCTCAGGGATTTCTTTATGAGAATACCTAAGTTGATGGTCTATCTCTCCATAACCTTCCTCAAATATGGTTCTAACCTGAATTTCAGCTATAACCTTTTGACTGGTAGGGTAAAATTCTATAAGATAATGTACTGACCTATATCCAGACTTTCTAGATTTAATTTGAATATCTAGCTCTTCAAAGCGCTTAGTGTCATCACCTTCTCTAACGTTCGCAGTTATCTCCACTACCTTCCAGGTATCAAGGATAAATTTATGAATTTCCTCCCACTCTTGCTTAAATATATGTATAACTCTTATTCCAATAAGATCATTTATCTCTTCTTTATAGTTATCTACAGTAAACTGAAAATCATCGTTATATTTATTTTTCCTATCTTCTGTCTTTCTTATGACTTTTTCAATCAGTCTACCTGGCTGCTTTATTCTAGACTTTACAGAATGTACTTTGGGATGAGTTCTAAGTATATTAGCTATGAAGTCAGCTTGATTTTCGTAGGTGTCTTTAACAGATATATAGTCTTCATAAATTTCTCCTAGAACTTCTACATCTATATTATTTTTTCTTATTTCCTCTTCTGCAAAAGGATATTTTTTTAGAAAGCTATTTATATTGAACTTAGTTATCATGTAATTCACTCATCCTTTTCTCATTTATATTAATCACTTTTTTTATTATTTTCATATACTTTACACAACTATTTTATAATATATATGTTGCAAGATGAAAATTTCGATATGATATTTAGGTAAGAACATCCATTAATATAAGATAACTAAAATATCCAAACTAGAATATAAAATAAAAATTATAGCGAGGTTTTAAATATGGATATTTTGATTCTTAATAAGATTGCTGGGCATGAAGATGATATAAACGAGTTAAAATCAGCTTTAAAAAAGACTAAAAACACAAGGTTATATAAAAGATATTCTGTTTTACTTAAGCATTTTGATGGATTTACAAATAGAAAAATAGCTGAAATGGAGAATCTAGAAGAACATACTGTTTCTACATATATATGTTGCAAGATGAAAATTTCGATATGATATTTAGGTAAGAACATCCATTAATATAAGATAACTAAAATATCCAAACTAGAATATAAAATAAAAATTATAGCGAGGTTTTAAATATGGATATTTTGATTCTTAATAAGATTGCTGGGCATGAAGATGATATAAACGAGTTAAAATCAGCTTTAAAAAGACTAAAAACACAAGGTTATATAAAAGATATTCTGTTTTACTTAAGCATTTTGATGGATTTACAAATAGAAAAATAGCTGAAATGGAGAATCTAGAAGAACATACTGTTTCTACATATATAAAAAATTATAAATCAAAAGGAATAGATGGATTAAATATTGGCCACGGCGGCGGAGCGCAAAGAAAATCAATTCACTTCAAGAGAAGCTCATTGTAGAAACTATAACTACAAAAACTCCAGAAGATGTAGGCTTCGAATCTAAAATGAATTGGACTATTGAATTAGTGAGGCAATGGGTTATTAAAGAATTTAATATAAATATGTCACATAGAGGAATAGCATATGTACTTCATAGATTAAATTTAAGTTATACTAGACCTACTTACGTCTTAGCGAAAGCTGATAAAGAAAAGCAAGAAATTTTTAAAAGTGACTTTAAAGCTTTAAAAAAATGCCTCAATGGCTTAGTTGATACCATCTTATTTGAAGATGAATCAATGATTAGAGATTATCAAGCAATTCAAAAGAGCTGGTTTATAAGAGGACAACAAAGGAAAATTCCTACGTTCGGTAAAAATGCAGGTGTTAAACTTATGGGAATATTGGATTACGAGACTGGTAACGTATATTGCGAGGAACATGAAAGATATGACGCTAAGATATTTAATGACTTTTTAGAAAACGTACTTAAGCAGTATCCAAAAGGAAAAATTGTTGTGGTATTAGACAATGCTAAGATTCATCATGCAAAGCTGATTCAGCCATTTCTTAATAGAGTTAAAGATAGGCTTGAATTGATGTTTTTACCACCGTATAGTCCAGAAATGAATCTTATAGAGGGGTTATGGGGATGGCTAAAGGCATCTGTTATTAACAATGTCTTTTATAAATCTCTGCCACAAGTTAGAACTGCAATTCAAAAGTTTATAAGTAACATAAATAAGGTTCCTACTCAAACAATAGACAGGCTATGTGTTAGATTGTAGAAACCAATTTGCAATATATATATATAAAAAATTATAAATCAAAAGGAATAGATGGATTAAATATTGGCCACGGCGGCGGAGCGCAAAAGAAAATCAATTCACTTCAAGAGAAGCTCATTGTAGAAACTATAACTACAAAAACTCCAGAAGATGTAGGCTTCGAATCTAAAATGAATTGGACTATTGAATTAGTGAGGCAATGGGTTATTAAAGAATTTAATATAAATATGTCACATAGAGGAATAGCATATGTACTTCATAGATTAAATTTAAGTTATACTAGACCTACTTACGTCTTAGCGAAAGCTGATAAAGAAAAGCAAGAAATTTTTAAAAGTGACTTTAAAGCTTTAAAAAAAATGCCTCAATGGCTTAGTTGATACCATCTTATTTGAAGATGAATCAATGATTAGAGATTATCAAGCAATTCAAAAGAGCTGGTTTATAAGAGGACAACAAAGGAAAATTCCTACGTTCGGTAAAAATGCAGGTGTTAAACTTATGGGAATATTGGATTACGAGACTGGTAACGTATATTGCGAGGAACATGAAAGATATGACGCTAAGATATTTAATGACTTTTTAGAAAACGTACTTAAGCAGTATCCAAAAGGAAAAATTGTTGTGGTATTAGACAATGCTAAGATTCATCATGCAAAGCTGATTCAGCCATTTCTTAATAGAGTTAAAGATAGGCTTGAATTGATGTTTTTACCACCGTATAGTCCAGAAATGAATCTTATAGAGGGGTTATGGGGATGGCTAAAGGCATCTGTTATTAACAATGTCTTTTATAAATCTCTGCCACAAGTTAGAACTGCAATTCAAAAGTTTATAAGTAACATAAATAAGGTTCCTACTCAAACAATAGACAGGCTATGTGTTAGATTGTAGAAACCAATTTGCAATATATATACATATGTAAGTATTACAAACTTTCTATATGATTGTAATTACTGAACTTTATAAGAATTTGTGCATTTGATATAATAAGTATTAGTAAAACTAACCCATTTATCATATCAAATAAAGGAGGTACTGTTTTGCAATTAAAATATACGTTATCCATATTAGATAAGCTTAAGATAACAAATTTTCTATTAAAAAGGGATAGTAGCTTTAAAAAATCCTATGGCCTAAGCATCATAGTAAAACAAATATTGTTAATATATATGATTCCCATACTTTACAAAACCTTTTTAATCGCGTTTGTAGGAGCTGAAAAAAATAGATCTTTAGAATATCACATTGTAGAATTTTTCAAAAATCTATTCGAGAGCTTTTTCGTTGATATATATTCATTAATATCTATAACAGTAATATACCTATTAGGATTTATTATATGGAGAATGCTATTAATATCATTCTCTCAAAGAACTGCTATTAACAATTATGTAAACACCTTATATATAGATGAAGCTGGCATAAAGTTACAAAATAATAACTTCACCAAATCAGTAAATATAACTTATATTAAAGAGATACTGATAACAAATGGGTATTTATATATCTTTGGAGATAATAATTTACTATTTAGTGTTATACCCGTAAATAAAATTATAGCTTCAAAAAGTGAGCTCAATCAACTTTTACAAAAACACTATAAAAGCATAGTTAAAGAGGTGTATTAATGAGTTATGAGTATTATGTAGATGAAAAAGTTATAACTGAGAAAGATAAGCAAGTAACTTCAGCTTTAAAAAGAAGGTTTATGCAAGTGCTCTTTCTTATCAATATTCCAATGCTATATATTCTTATTGTATTTATGCGTTCTTACTATACTGCTACAAAAAAAGTAATACCTAGTAGATTAAATATTTATATTTTAATAACTGCTGTATTTATAGCAATTGCCTTTATCAAGATATTAAAAAATATCCTAAGGGATTCCAAGGTATTTTCTGAGAACACCTTAACTATACTTAAAAAGAATATAATGCCTGAACATGGTAAACGCAGTTTAAGCCTCCTAGATAATGGATTGATGTTAAGAAAATGTTACGGAGAAGTTATTTATGATTGGAGCTTTATTTCGAATGTTTTAATAACCAATAAAGAAGTAAATATAATTGGGAAAGATGGCACTAGTATAACTAGAGTATATCAAGATTATATTTCATTTAATTTAGATGACTTTATTAAGGAATTATCTAAATATGTTCCAGCGAACCGTATAACAAAAAAATATTAATCAATTAATAGTATAAAAAAATCATGCAAGTTAGGAGCCTAGTCCTTGTCTATGCATGATTTTTGTCTTTGTATAAATTTAGATCTACCTTTATGAGATTTTTAGAAATTTTATTTTCTCTCTACTATATCATCTATAAGCCCATAAGCCTTAGCCTCTTCAGCACTCATAAAATTATCTCTTTCCATATCTGCAAGAAGCTTTTCTACTGGTTGTCCTGTGTTCTCGCTATATATTTCAGTAAGCCTCTTCTTTGTTCTCAAAATATTGTCTGCATATATCTTCAAATCAGTTGCTTGACCTCTTAAGCCTCCTGATATAGATGGCTGATGAATCATTATCTCACTATTTGGAAGTGCAAATCTCTTTCCCTTTGTTCCTCCTGCAAGTAAGAAGGATCCCATACTTGCTGCCATACCAATACATATGGTAGATACATCACATTTGATATACTTCATAGTATCATAAATAGCCATTCCTGCTGTAATAACTCCACCTGGACTGTTTATATAGAAGGTAATATCCTTATCTGGATCTTCTGCTTCTAAAAATAACATCTGAGCTACAATTAGACTAGCAGTAGTATCGTTAACCTGATCACTTAAAACAATTATTCTGTCTTTTAATAGTCTGGAGTAAATATCATAAGATCTTTCTCCTCTGCTTGTTTGTTCTACAACCATTGGTACATAACTCATATCTTTCTCTCCTTTTCAATAAGTTTGTGTTTATATAGGGAACCTTTACGAAAACTTAATTTATACTTGTTATAACATCCTGGCTTCTGGGGATTTTGTGGCATGTATAAATTAATAGTTGAAGTTGGTTCCCTATACAGAATTCCTATATCGAAACTTAAGTTATACTTGTTTGATAATCGCGTTTCCTTGGGATTGTAGGGCACGTATAACTTAATAGTTGAGTTAGGAATTCTATAACCTTCAACTTAGATACTTTAATTAATAGCTTAATTTACTAAGCTATACAATAAACACTTACTACCTTAAAAACTTTTCTAATTCATAAAAAGTCGCTGAAGCGACCTTCCTTGGTAAATAATAGTCTATACTTAGACTACGCAGCCTTGCAGGTTATATTTACTATAGATGCTGGAGTCTTTACAACCTCTGCTACTTCTAGTTTCTTGTACATCAATATTCTCTGCTTATTTTTTCTAAGTTCGCTAGGAGAAATATTAAACATCTTCTTAAAAGCTCTAGAAAAAGCTTCTTGCGAACTAAATTGATACTTTAAAGCTATATATACTATCTTTTCTTTCCCTTGTAGTAGCTCTTTAGCCGCTTCAGTAAGTCTTCTCTTTCTTACATACTCCATAACCGGCTCCCCTGCTATGTTATGAAATACTCTATGATAATAGTACTTAGAAAGGAATGCAGCTTTTGCAATATCCTCTAACTGAAGCTTCTCACTAAGATTATTTTCAATATATTCAATTGACTGTTGAATCTTATCAATATAATCCATACCTACCCTCCTATTATCAGTAAAGGCACCAAATCAATATGTTTCTGAATCCTCTTCTAAGGAATCAAGCTATCTCTTTTATAACTATTATACTAACTCGGCACACTCACTAAAGATGCAAGCTCTTATAAAAATTAGAGAAAGTTTTATCTTTACTCTAATTATAAAAACTAAATACTAAAAAATCCTGACATTTATTGCTCAATTTATTACTTAATTATAATTTACCATATATTCACTAAACTTCAATCCCCTTAGCACTTGAAAATAATTTTCAATATTTACATTGAATTAAACTGCTTAATCCATTAGTATACTATTATATAAGAAAAGTAAATTCATAAGATTTAATGAGCAATCTATTTTACTGTCTGAGAATCTATAATTATTACTAACTAAACCTATAAGTATCAAGGTTCTAGAATGGATAACTAGGCAAACATAAAAAAAGAAATCTCATTCTCCTGCCTTTTCTATTATCCATTGGAAGAGGTAGCTATGAAAGAACTAATTGAAGAAGGTTGCTTAACGACTTTTTTATAAACTTGAACCAAAGGAAAGGATGATTTAATACAATGAGTAATTTTGATTTTAAGAATTTAAAGGGAGCTAATCTAAAGATCACAAAATCTGAGCAAACAGAAGAGCAACATACTCACGGCGGAAGCTACGATGGAGATCTAAAGGATGGTAAAAAGAATGGCTTCGGTATTTTTACATACAGTAATGGTACAAGATACATAGGATATTGGAAGGATAACAAGTTCCATGGAGAAGGTACTCTAGCTTACACCAATGGAGAATTATATCAAGGCAGCTGGGTAGAGGATGAAATGAATGGCTACGGCATATACAGCTGGCCAGATGGCGAAAGATATGTTGGCGAGTGGAAAGATGGGTCAAAAACTGGTAACGGTATATATATTTGGGACAATGGCGATCAATTCATGGGCTTTTGGAAGGAAGACAACCGTGAAGGCGATGGAATAATGATCTATTCCGATGGAGAAAAAATTATTGGAACTTGGGAAAATGATGAGTTTGTGAAGAAACTATTCTAACCTTATTATTCTCAAGAATGCATAACAACTTAAATCCTATAATGAACAACAATAATAATATTTTTTATATTTTTTGCTTAATAATATATAAATCAACATACGTGCACTGCTTTCTATAAGAGCTTTGAGCTTCAAATTTTATCGGATGAAATTTGAGTCTGCTAGCTTATAAAAGCAGTGCTTTTTGCTGTAAGCCTTGATTTTCCTATAAATTCTTAAGAAGTTTAAAATTTAAGTTGTTAAGAATTTACCTTTATTTCTTTTTTACTTCTTGAAAGAATGCACCTAATAAACTCTACAAATGTAATAAATATTATTATTTTACATATATTTCTTGACATTTTGCATACCTAGAATTACTATGTATATATACCACACCTAGATTTACTAGGTATGCATAGGAGGCAATGATGAAAGTAAGTAAAGAGCTTTTAAAAGGAAGCACCACAATAATCATTTTAAGTTTACTTAAAGATAAATCCATGTACGGTTACGAAATGATCAAGGAAATCGAAAAGAAATCAAATGGAATCTTTGCTTTTAAGGAAGGGACCCTCTACCCCATCCTTCATTCTCTTCAAAGCGATAACTATGTAGAGTCTTACTGGCAAGAAAGTTCCGAAGGAAGAAAAAGAAAATATTACAAGATAACAAAAGATGGCTTAAATCATCTGAAGAACAGAAAAGAAGAATGGGAAACTTACAAAAATGCTGTTGATAGCTGCTTATGGGAGGGAATAACATGGGCTTAGAAAATAAATCATTTAGAAAGTTTACTGATGAAGTTTGCTCTCAAGTTAAATGTGCAGAGATGCACGAAGATATAAAGGAAGAGCTAAACTGCCACTTACAAGAGCTTGAGGAGGAATATATAGCTCAAGGCTCAACCTGCGAAGAAGCCTCTAAGCTTGCAGTAGCCCATATGGGTGATAGCGAAAAGATTGGCTTTGATCTGAATAAAATATATCAAAGGCGACCTGACTATAAGACCTTATTTATTTGTTCTATCTTCATAGCTATAGGGCTATTAGTTCAATTCTCAATATATAAAAATGCACCTAAGATTATATCCTATAATGATTATATGAAGATGATTATATTAACAATATTAGGTGGAATACTGGGAGTAGTAGTTTATTTTTTAGATTATAGAAAGCTTGAGAAATATTCCTGGCAACTATTTATAGCTGCAACTATACTTATTGGGCTTATCATATTCTTTGGAAAGTATGTCAATGGTAATCGAAATATTATTTTTCTTGGTACAGCTTTTGATTTAAGTACAATAGCTTCTGTATTATATATAATCTCGCTATGCGGATTAATCACAAAGGTATACCACTCAAAATATGGAATACTGAAGCTACTCTTAATGATATGTTTTTCAGGCTACTCCATTTTATTAACAAACCAAGAAGTTTCATTTGTCATCTATTGTGTCCTTATTGTAGGTTTATTGATGTATTCTGGCATCCCTAAAAAACTGATTCTTCTTATGCTTGCCCTAGGAACTTTTTCTATATGTACTTTTATATTTAGTGCAACTTATAGATTTCATAGATTTATATCCATATTTATATTTGCTCGAAAAGGAGATATGAATATGGACTATGTAGTTGGAAAAATTCAATTATTACTATCAAATTCAAAATTTATCGGTAACGGTATATCCAAAGAAGTTATATCTACTACTCCATTAATAAATGTCAATTTCATATTTACCTATATAATCTATAGCTTTGGTTGGATAGTTGGAATAACCATACTTATCATGATTACCCTACTACTATTTAACTTATTTAAGACCTCTAAAAATATAAAAAACAGCTACGGGAAGCTTTTGTTTAAATCCATAACCTTAGCATTAACAATTCAGTTCTTACTACCTATAATGTCAAATTTAAATTTAATATCAAGTCTATATATATCCATGCCCTTCATCGGTTACAATGGTAGCTCCGTGATCATGAACATGGTACTAATTGGGCTTATATGCGGTATATATGGTAGGAAGAATTTAAGTAAATCTTTAGCATCTTCTTCATCAAGTATTGTTACTCAACCTGAATAACCTAAAGGTACTAAGCAGTTAGATTAACAATCTATTGCTTAGTGCCTTTTACCTTTGTTTTAACTGGAAGTTTTTATATTTGTAATAAAGCTCATCTATGATACTTCATATTAAAATTCCTATTTTTCTGCTTCTGTTCTGTGAGTGAATGTTAACTTTGAAAATATATTTACGATTAAAGTATTACAGCTTAATTATCATCTGTCTTAAACTCCTATTACATAGTTTTTATCATATAAAGATGTAATATTTAGATGAACCTCAACCCATTTTATTGTATAATAGGAGTAGTTTACTATAAAATTTCTAATGTGTAATATATATTACTTGGGGGCGATAGCATGAATTGGTTTATGATTTTACTACTAGGAATTTTTATTTTTATGCCTATAATTACTCTAATCCACGAATGTGGCCATTTATTCTTCCTTAAGCTATTCAATGATATCACTGATTACAGAATTACCTTAGGCTCTGGCAAAAGTATTCTAACCTTAGGAAATATAGAGATTTGCCCTTTGTACTTTTTTTATGGACGTATAACACCTGACGATATTTCTGATAGCAGTAAGCTACATAATATTCTATTCCAGTTTGGAGGAATTCTCTTTAGTTTAATTAGCATTATCCTATTATTTATATTAAATAAATTACATCTCATAAGCGATTACGTATATACTCCTTTTTTCGATTTTTCGGTATGGTGCACATTTACTGCAATAATACCTATAAAATATCCTGATGGAAGCATAAGCGATGGCTTAAGGATACTTAGAACCATTAAAGATAATTAATTTTAAAAACATACTTGGAGGACAAAATATGATTTCACAAGCATTAATAATCGATAATAATAAAGTTCTTATGGTAAAGCAATATGTTAAAAGAGGTGATATAGTATGGAACTTCCCCGGAGGAGGCATAGAGAAAAATGAAACTCCAGAAGAAGCCTGTGTAAGAGAGGTAAAAGAAGAAACTGGGTTTGATGTAGAGATATCATCATTATTATATGAGGATGGTTATAAATATACTTACTTAGCTAAAATAATTGGTGGCGAACTAACTTTGGACAAGTCAAATCCTGATAATGAAGATTTAATTGATAACGGCTGGTTTTCCATAGAAGCTGATATATTGGACAGCTATACTAAGCCCATATTGGACATGTATATGGAAAGATCAAATCTAAGGAGACATAAATGAAAGATATATTAATTTGTAACAGAAAAATCTATACCGGCTTATGGTCTTTATCTTCTGAAGAACTAAAAACACCTTTCATCCAACTATTTTCTGGAGATACGGTTTCTGCAGAAGAATTCCACAAACTATACTTTCAATGGTACAACCTAATCCATGAATTTACTCATATTTTAAGAGACCATTATAAAATAAGCTTTGATTGGGCTACTAAAGGAGCCAGCGAAGAACAGTCAGCAAATGATTTTGCAATATCTTACTGGAAGCACTTAGGTGCTAATAAAAATCTAGAAATACTAATTTCTAACATTGAACGTATATTAGATAATATCCCCTCCCCTGTTCCTAACGGAATAGACTTTCTAGATTATTGTAATAAGCATTTTTCTGAACTTCAAACTGTTGAAGCTTATACTTTCCTTCAATTTACCTCTGTGAAAAATTCCTTTTACTCAACTAAAAGCTTTGAAGAAGTTCTTAAGGATTTTGGTTTTAAGAACTTACCTAAATTAGAAGCATTGAACCTTAAGCCTCAATATGATCCTCAATCTATTATAGATAACTGCAGATATTTACTTGGTAAACTAAATATTGAAACACCAAAAGTTGAAGTAATCATATGTGATAACTTGTTTATTCAAAGAGCCGAATAATTTACAAATTCTACTTATAAAAAGCAGAAGATATTTCAAAATATCTTTCTGATGAAATTATTATTTTTTTCACCTCAGAAAGCAAATTCTTAAAATAATAGTTAAATTACACCCATATTAATAAAATTATGGAATATAATTCATTAAAATGTTATAATAGGTAATTATATCGATTTGGGGTGAGCATAATTATGATAGATGAAAAAATAGTTTTAGATTTTTATATTGATCAAATAAACAATGACACAATCTATTTTTTGAAAAATAAACCTTGGTTTAAAGAAGATATTTCAAAGGAAATACTAAAACTTAGAGGCGAAACTGAGATGCATAACAAGATAACTATTTGTAAAAAACTATGGAAACTTTTATTTGAAGCTTCCATGAGCTTTATTGATAATGATAGAAGGGGCTATGATGATTTATTCAATTATTTTGATACATATGTAGACTTTGAGGAGCTTATTTTTGCTTCTGATTCCTTCTATCGTGATCACACAATGCATTGTCTTTGGGTATATTTTTTAGGGGAATATCTAATTAAAAACGAAGATTTTAAACCATTCTTTAATAAGTATGGAAATGATAATGAATTTATTTTCGAGATGTGCCAAGCCGTTCGAAATACAAACTTAACAGAGGCATTTCATTCTTTTATAGAACTTGAAGACATTATGAAATCTATTGAAGGTCACTATGATTCGCTAAGATGTTTGACCGCCTTAACTCATGACTTAGGTTATCCCATAAAGAAAATAACCTCTATAACAAAAAATATAAAATCGATTCTTCCTCATTTCGGCATAAATAATACTGTAGACTTTCAGTTTAACTATTCAGATATTCACGCCAACTTAATAAAGGATTTTCTCAATTTCTTAAGCTACAATTATATCTTCTATGTTGGTGACAGAGATAGAGATACAGCCAGCCATATACTTCCTAAGGTAGCCATTATAAATGAACTCGGCAGCATATTAGGGATAGATGAAACAAAGCTTCTGGAGTTAACAAAGGAAGAAATAGAGACCTTGAAGAATGGACGAGTTAATCTACAATTATTATTCGATTATTCACGCCACATGAGATACTCAAAGGATTTTGAAAACTATCAGCATGGTATAATGAGTGCCTTTTTACTCTTTAGAAAGCTATCAATATTTAACAATACCCCCTTTGCATACAGAGATTTAGGTAATATACAGATCAGTAAACTTGATTTCGTAAAGAAGGAAATTATAACTGAATTACTTATAGCTATAACTGACCATACTAGTGAGGGTTTTCAAATAAGTAAGGTTAGCAGTGACTCAGCATTTTTAACCTTTATAGATGAACTAGAGGAGTTTTCAAGAATATCTAGAGCAAATCAAAACAGACAATATGTTAATGAATTCTGTAAAACTGATATATATGTGGAAAATGGTTATTTAAACATAGATTTTATATTTGACAGCACAAAAATAGACAACCTTGATCCTGAAAGAGCCTTTAAGGGACGCTGTAAGAGATTCCTCACTTTATTTAATATTAAGGGTTTAGATGAGAACTTTAAGCTTAAGCTTAGATGTATAGGAAAATTACCTTATGATACTAATGTATATATGCTGGAAATAAGAAATAAGTTTGCAAATATTACTATAAATGATGAAGAAAAAAATATAAGGCTATACTTAAAAAGCAATCAATTCATGAGTAAGGAAGAGTACGCCTTATAGATATATAAGCCCTACAGTCATAGTCTTGCTTAGTTTGCTCCAATTAATTATTGGTAACCATTTGAAAGTAGCTTGTTCATATTATATAATTGAATATGGTATTTTGATTATTTATTATAGGTATACCAGTTCAAATTAAAATATATAAATCACTAAAAAGATCATCAATAGTTTAAATGATTTCATATATTCTTAAGATTATATAACTGGAGTATCTATTACTCTGAACAGACATACTACTTCAATTCGTAGACCCAAAATAAAGCTTTCGATGAGTATAGAAGCACTATTTTGATATATTTCGTTATGAAGTAGTATGTCTGTAGTTTAATTGTTTGAAGCTAGGAGTAGTTTTAAATACCTAGGAAACCTACAAGCTTGATTTTAATTTGTCTATGTTTAATAATATTGTTTAAATTAAGTGGTCATGAAGGAGATGCTATATGAGCGAGCAATTAGAATTAAATGATTTTTTCAGATGGAGTGGCGTTAAAAATTACTAATACGTTCTTCATTAGTGATTTTTTGCGCATCTGCCTTTTCTGAACGCATGTGAAGAAATTCTGGCAGGCGACATATTCTCTCTCTTTACTCTTTATTTGAATAGCATTCTTAATGTTCTTCAGATTAAGATACATAAAACTTATAAAAAGTGAATCGTTAAATAAAGAGTAAAACTGTATGTTCGAACGTAGTGAGTTTACAGTTTTAGCCATGGAATATGACAAAATCATATTAATTCTTTGCGCAAGCTCATTTAAGCATCGGATGACTGACCGTTTAATTTAAACAGAATACTTTAACAGAGTTTAAACTTTAATATAAATAAGATAAGGAACTGATAATTATGTTGGAAATTTTGAATCAATTAAAGGGATATTTAAAGGCTTTTGAACTACTTAATAATGATAACTATGAAGCTTGTGATTACTTTATAGAAGAGCTTCCTCTTAACAAGGATTACCAAACTTCAATAAATGATTTCCTATTAAAGACTTGTGTATCTAAGGAAGGTCTTTCTGATTTTGATTGTACAGAAATTCAAGATTGGAAGGAAGCTTTATACTATACTTTAGATAACTACTTTTTTAGAAATCAAAAACTTACCGATGATAGACTAAAAATAGCTTTTATAGATATGATTTCGAATTATATAAATGGAGATCATATAACAGTTTTAGCATCAGGAATAAAAAATGGATATAGCTCACTGTCGAAATTTATTCATGAGGTATCTGGTGCAGACTATGTGTTTGTTTTTAAAGATAAAGTTCTACTACTTCACTTGGGTATAAATGATTAATATTTTACTTTTAATACTTATAAAAGGAGCTTATCCTAAGAATACAAGCTCATTTTCATTATAGGTTTATCTACCTAGAAATTATATAAATTCCTAAACAAAAAAATAAAAGACTATGAACCTTCCTAAGAGGCTGTAGTTCATAGTCTTTTTCTTATGACATATAAGTATTATAGTGCTCCCATTATCTTATGAGGAACATAAGGTTCTTCAAGATACTCTATGTCCTCCTTAGTAAGCTTTAGGTTTAGTGCTCCCATAGCATCGTCAAAATATTTTGCCTTTGTAGCACCGATAATTGGTGAGGTAACTCCCTTTGCAAGCTGCCATGCAAGAGCTATCTGCGTCATTGTGGCTCCATACTTCTCAGCAAGTTCATGTACACGAAGTACTATGTTATAATCCATTTCTTGTGTACTATCATATTTTGAAACTGCTGTTTTATCTGTCTGGCTGCGCTTTGTATCAGCCTTCCACTCAAGTCGTGAAAGCCTTCCAGCAGCAAGAGGACTATATGGAGTAAGTGCAACATTCTGCTCCTTACAAATAGGAATCAATTCTCGCTCGTCCTCACGGTAAAGCAGATTGTAGTGGTTTTGCATGGAAGAAAACTGTGTCCAACCATTTCGTTCTGCAGCTATCTGCATGTTATGAAATTGGTAACCATACATTGCTGAAGCACCAAGTGCTCTAACCTTACCAGCCTTAACAAGGCTGTCTAGTGCCTCCATAGTCTCCTCTATGGGAGTATTGTAATCGAAACGGTGAATGATGTATAAATCTACATAATCAGTGCCTAGTCTTTTAAGTGAACCGTCAATTTCACGCTGTATCGCCGCCTTTGAGAGATTCCCTTCATTGAAATAAACCTTGGTAGCTAGGACTACTTTATCTCTTGCAATATTGTTCTTGATTGCACGGCCTAGATACTCTTCACTAGTACCTGCTGAATAGGTGTTAGCTGTATCAAAGAAATTAATTCCTAGCTCAAGAGCTCTTTTGACAAGGGTTTCACTATCTTCAGCGTTCAATGTCCATGCGTGAAAATTGCTTTTAGGGTCACCAAAGCTCATACACCCTACACAAAGACGTGAAACTTTAAGATCTGAATTTCCGAGTTTTGAATATTCCATTTTCTTTCCTCCTCGTATTACGAAAAATTATTTCATCCATATTATATTGGACAACACTTCATTTATTTGCTACTTCGCCTATACCCATAATTCCATACTGTTATTTTCCGGCTCATGGCTTCTGCCACTTTTATAGGTGTCCAACTTCAACTATTAATTAATTTATACAGGCCTAACGATCCCCAGAAGCCGGGATTATAAAACATGTATAAATTAAGTTTTCGTAAAGGATAACTATATATTACCTACATAAAAATTTGCAATATTGCTATTCACATAGTTTGCACCTTTCCTAGAAAAATACTCTATTAGAGATTTTCCCCTGATAATCATCATCCTCAGCTTTCTTGGTTCTAAACAGATATCAAGTTTAAACTATGAGTATATAAGTTTTCCTATGGCATATTTATACTTTACTCTTTGGAGTTAACTCCAAGTCAATAGCTTTTTAATGTTTTTACTAAAAAATTAGGCTATGTTTAAAAATATTATTGAAATTAAGTGGTCATGAAGAAATCATATTAATTCTTTGCGCAAACTCGTCTAAGCATAGGATCACTGACCACTACTTTCAACACGATGCTTTAACAGAGCGAAAAACAGAAAGTTCACTGAGACTAATTTTCTCAATGAACTTTTTTACATATTGTCTCTATTGATTTCACCATGGTAATTTAACATCGTCTATATTAAGACTCTTTATCTACTTAAGTCAATTTCTCTAATTCTATCAGTTATTTTTGATAAAGCATCCGAACTATTGCCTAGTATTCTTACTGTAAGCATATTCTCACAATTCTTGCTTAAGCCAGCTAGAATATTTTTTTGACATTCTAAATATTCTACTAGTGAAGTTCTAAAAGTCTCATCAATTCTATTATTTATTATATATACATTAGCCTGGTGAGTATAACCCTCATAGTAGCCTATCTCATCTAAGTTCTGAGTATTAGGCTCTAAAAAAGTATTATCAAAAAACATCAACTTTCCTTCATGATATATCTTTGTTTTAGAAGAATAGAGGCTAAAATCGAATCTTTCACCAGACATATATCTTCCACAAGATAGTATCTCTCTAAAGATAAGTTCACTTCCAGATTCCATATGTATTTCTGCTTCGCTAAAGAAATTTGAACCACTGTATGGTACTGTAGGCATAAGAAAATACTCAAATCTACTGTTCTTCTCTAGCTCTATATGAAGCTTTTGATAGGCGTTGCCTTCCTTCATATTAAATACCTTACTATAGGATTGGGAATACAAATGCAATCTAGAGCCTTCTTTAAGCTTAAAGTCTAAATAATACCTATCTCCTTCTAGTATACCTGGTGAAACATTCATAACACATAGCTTCATCATATTATGCTCATCTTCATAGAAAGGACTTATAATCTTGAAAGGTGCTGTAAAATAGCTTCTTTCTAAAACTGTCTTGTCCTTTTTAACAGAGGTTTCTATATTGATATGACTATCTTTATAGTAATTATTATTCATTACACGCCCTCAAGAAGAACATTTTCTTTAATCCAGTTTATAACTTCCTCTAAACCTACTCTATGATGTAAGTCAGTAAAAATAAAAGGTTTTTCTCCTCTCATTTTTATAGAATCTCTTTCCATAACTTCAAGACTAGCACCTACATGTGGAGCTAAATCAATCTTGTTTATTATAAGAAGATCTGATCTAGTTATTCCCGGCCCTCCCTTTCTTGGAATCTTGTCTCCTCCAGATACGTCGATAACATAAATTGTTGAATCTGCTAAGTCTGGACTAAAGGTAGCAGATAAGTTATCTCCACCACTCTCTATAAATATTATCTGAACCTCAGGAAACCTCTTTGCCATTACATCAACTGCCTCAAGGTTCATAGAGGCATCTTCTCTTATTGCAGTATGAGGACATCCCCCTGTTTCAACTCCCATTATTCTTTCCCTAGGTAATATACTATTGGCAGTTAAAAACTCAGCATCTTCCTTTGTATATATATCATTGGTTATTACAGCTACGCTGTATTCCTTGCTCATCTCTCTTGTAAGTCTTTCAATCAATGCTGTTTTACCTGATCCTACAGGACCAGCAATTCCTATCTTAACATAACTCATCTTCAAACTTCATGCTGCTTTTACCTCATAACAAGCTAAGTATTGTCAGCATTTCCTCCTTTACCATTTTGATATAACTTATTAGTTTTTAAAGCTTCTCTTCAATCCTCAAGAGAAGCTTTGAAATCTTCCACGGATTTGAAACCATCATAGCTTTATGACATGTATAATCTCGAATACAAATCCTCATGCTGCATAGCTCTTATATCAGCGCCAATACTGCATCTCCCAAGCGACTCTATATCAAGTTCCACTATTTCCTTGGTAATATCCGTCATGACCTGTTGCATGCTAAAAAGTGCTTTCTGTCCATCAAGCTGACCTAAAGGCACTAGCTTTGTACAGTTATTTATTATAGAAGATGCTTGGTTGTATACGTAAGCCATTATTGCCTCTTCCTTAGATATACTGCACTCTGCAGCAAAGATACCAAAAGCAATAGCATATTGTCCATATGCTAAACCTTCTTTTATAGCTTTTTCATACAAGGCTATGCCTTCTGTACCTTTTATGTTATTCACAAGCTTTATAAATCTAGTACTTAGTTTCATACTACCTTCTTTAATCTCTCTTGGAGCTTTGGAGCAAGTAAGCAAATTGTCTAGATTTATTAACTTTTCAATATTCTTTTCTAAAGCATATTCGTAAGCCAGCTTTACAGCTAATCCATCGTTATACTTTACACTGCTCTGAAGCATGTGTTTTAAATATTCCTTTGAGGTTGCCGTATCCTTAACAACTCCCTTTTGGACATAAGTTTCTAATCCATTAGATTGAGTGTAGGAGCCTATGGGAAATATTGAATCCGCAATTTGAAGCAGTGTAAAAAACTGATTACTGATGCTCATGGTCATGACTATGCCCGTGACTGTGACTATGAGTTTCTAAACCATTTATAAGTCTAGCTTCAGTCTTTTCTGGCTTAAAATGATTTTTCTCTAAAAGCTTCATAAGAGGCTCATCATAAGGTACAAGTATCTCTTCATGGTGAAGAAATAATGGAATATGCTTATTACCTATCTCATAACATATTCTTCCCATTTCCTCCATGGTAGCTGGCTTAATGGAAATAGCTTCACACTCAGGTATATTGACTATAAGTATAAACTGCTCATCGTTAAAAAGAACATCCTTATGATTAAGCTTTTTGCTTCCATCCAGTCTTATTCCTACAGTCCTACCGCTGGAACTGATCTTCTTAAGTATTTTTTTGTTCACTTCATACCATTCTACGTCAACAAAATCCATCTCTTTTCCTTGAACCTGGAATTCTTCTAAAGTACCTAATATATTTTCTACTAACATAAATTTCTCCTATTCATATAGATTAAAATAAGAAATACCTCTGTGCCAAAGCTGCTTCTTTTATAGGCTTACAGGTTACATGTTCTCCATTGACCCTTACTTCATAGTTTTCAGGATTCACATCAATCTTTGGGGTCTCTGAATTTAATACCATATCCTTTTTGCCTATATTCCTGCAGTTTTCTACTGGCAGTACAAGCTTATTAAGACCGAGCTTTGCTATATTACCATTTTCTAAAGAAGCCTTGGATACGAAGGTCATACAGCATTTGTACTTTGCCTTGCCAAAAGCTCCAAACATATTTCTATATATTACTGGTTGAGGAGTTGGTATAGATGCATTGGCATCTCCCATTCTACTAGCTGTTATAACTCCTCCCTTTATTATCATCTCAGGCTTTACTCCAAAGAAAGCTGGTTTCCATAGTACCAAATCTGCGTACTTGCCTACTTCTATTGAGCCTACATACTTGGATATACCGTGAGTTATTGCTGGATTTATAGTATATTTTGCTATATATCTTTTTGCTCTAAAGTTGTCGCAACCTAAAGTCTTGTCTTCTGGCAAAAGCCCTCTTTGCTTTTTCATCTTGTCAGCAGTCTGCCAAGTTCTTATTATGACTTCGCCAACTCTTCCCATAGCCTGTGAGTCTGAGCTTAGCATGCTGAAGATACCCATATCGTGGAATATATCTTCTGCTGCTATAGTTTCAGGTCTTATTCTTGAATCAGCAAAGGCTATATCCTCTGGCACTTTTTTATCTAGATGATGACAAACCATAAGCATATCTAAATGTTCATCTATAGTATTAACGGTATATGGCCTTGTAGGATTTGTGGATGAAGGCAATATATTAGGAAAAGCTGCTATTTTCATTATATCTGGAGCATGCCCTCCGCCTGCACCTTCTGTGTGATAAGTGTGAATTGTTCTTCCACCTATTGCTGCTATGGTATCTTCTACAAAACCACCTTCATTCAATGTATCAGTATGAATTGCTACTTGAACATCATACTCCTCTGCTACCGCAAGGCAAGTATCTATAGCCTTAGGAGTACTTCCCCAATCTTCATGTAATTTTAGTCCTAGTGCTCCCGCTTCTACTTGCTCTCTCAAGGCATCAAGAGAAGAAGAATTACCCTTTCCTAAAAAACCAAGATTCATAGGAAATTCTTCTGATGCTTCAAGCATTCTCTCCATGTAAAAAGCTCCTGGAGTACAAGTAGTAGCATTAGTTCCATCTGCTGGACCAGTTCCTCCCCCTATCATTGTGGTTATACCACTATAAAGAGCAGTCTCAATCTGCTGAGGAGATATAAAGTGAATATGAGTATCTATTCCTCCAGCGGTTAGAATAAGCCCTTCTCCAGCTAAAGCTTCAGTAGAGGCACCAACTATCATGTTCTCATCAACATTATCCATAATATCTGGATTTCCTGCTTTTCCTATGCCTACTATCTTGCCATCTTTTATACCTATATCCGCTTTAAAAATGCCTGTATAGTCTAGAACTAGGGCATTGGTTATAACTAAATCTAGCACGCCTTCCGCTCTTTTGTCTAAGGCAGACTGTCCCATACCATCTCTTAAGGTCTTTCCTCCGCCAAACTTACACTCATCACCATAGGTAGTATAGTCCTTTTCTACCTCTATGATTAGATCTGTATCGGCAAGTCTTACCCTATCACCAGTAGTTGGTCCATACATATTAGCATAGTCTCTTGCTTTTATTTTTACGCTCATCTCTATTTCACCCCTTTAAATAAACCAGCTTTAGCTCTTTCTATACTTGCTTCTTTATTGCTTTCATCAGTAGAACCTGAAGTCAAGTCATTAAGTCCATATACTAGCTTTTTACCGCCTAGCTCTACCAATTGTATTTCCTTTTCTTCACCGGGTTCAAATCTTACTGCTGTGCCAGAAGGTATATCAAGTCTCATACCAAAGGCTTCTTCCCTATCAAATTGAAGGCACTTGTTTACTTCAAAAAAATGAAAATGTGAACCAACCTGCACTGGTCTATCACCAGTATTTGCTACAACTAAAGTCTTAGTTTTTCTTCCTTCGTTACATATAATATCTCTATCTTTAACGATGATTTCACCTGGTTTCATACTTCCACCTACCTTATTGGATTGTGAACGGTAACTAGTTTTGTACCATCAGGAAAGGTTGCTTCAATCTGAACTTCATCTATCATCTCAGCTATACCCTCCATAACATCCTCTTCCTTTAATATAGTTGTTCCAAAGCTCATAAGCTCTGTTACAGTCTTCCCATCTCTAGCCGCTTCCATAAGCTCAGAGCAAATAAGTGCCACTGCCTCTGGATAGTTTAATTTTAACCCTCTATCCTTACGCTTTCTTGCAAGCTCCCCAGCATAATGAAGCATCAGTTTTTCCATTTCTCTAGGAGTAAAATACATACACACACCTTACCTTTCTATTAACTATTGCTTACTTTCCTACTTTGCCCAGCTGCCTTTCCCAATGTATATGAGGAACGTCAGGCAGATGAATAAGTTTTATTTTTACTGTATGCGCTAAGAGCTGTTGTAAATTCTTGATATTACTAGGCTTAGTTATAGCAATATTTATGTTTTCTATACAGTAAAAAGGCATCTCAATTAAGAGATACCTCCTTGTATCAATATTTTAACTTTATTTTATTTATGTGGAATATTTTTCTTATGCCAATATTATACTATCAGTATTCAATTCATACAATAAGCGTTTTATAAATTAATTAGTTTGCCTACTTGCATTACTTCATCTAGAAGTACCACTTCATACTAAAATATATGTTTTCAAATTTTCCTCTCAGAAGCCAGATTATTTTTTAAAATAGTTATCTGATTAAAGTGGTGCATCTTTATAAGCTATTAACTTTCTAAAGCTGTGTCCGGCATATACTAATATAGTAATTAACAAAAACACTGGAGATAAATATAATAATAGTAATTTGCTTTTGAATATTGAAGAAATCATAACAATGAATATTAATGGTAACAATGTGAGAATAAAGTATGGCTTTAAAACTTTAAAAATATGCTCCGCTGAAAATAAATCCTTCACTTCTACCCAGTTTAGTGACATATTCTCAATATCCAACTGAATTAAAATTATTGTCATTCCAATTATATATGTCACTGCAATGACTTCAAGTAATAAAAATTCAAGAAAATTGGAGTAGAATACCATTATCAGTACATTACTACTTATAAATACAATAATATTAGTTAGCATTGCAACTATGAATTTTGCTAACAGAAAATCTCTTTTTTCCACTGGGAAAACCTTAAGTTGAGTTAAAGATCTTCCTTCTCTTGAGAATGACGTAATCATCGTAGCATTTCCTATTTGAAAGCTTAACAACCATAAAACCAGCAGAAAAGGTTTTAAACTAGGTGCAATTACTATAATATTACTAATTTGTCTTCTAAATACCAGCAGTCCTATGGCACCGATTATAGAATACATAAAGTTAAAAGTTATACAATTAAATCTAATAGATGGTATTTGTATTATTACTTTAAGATCTCTTATCACATTGGAGATAATAGTATTTTTAGGTCTAAAATCATAATTACTTGTATCAACTTCTGATTTTTCAGAGGCTTTTGAGGCAAAGATTTCACTTTTCATAATACTAGCATATGCTTCACCAAGCTTATAAAAGCCAAAACTTGAAATAGTTATTATAGACATTGCTATGAAATAATTTATAAATAAAGCTTTACTTAAACTCTCTTTAAAAAAGCTGTACAGCAACAAATTATTAAAGACAATATGGTTAATTAAAGCTGACTTCATAAGAAAATAAGTGAGTATCATTACTGCTATATCAACTAATATAAGCCAAATATCAATTTTCCAAGTAGCTTTCCTATTACTAATTGCGGCCACAACCCAGAATATAGTTAAGGTTATTAAGGTAATATACACAACTGGAACAGCAGTAATAATAATTTGGTATATAAATACCTGTAAATAATAATTAATGCTGACATGTTCCAAAATACCATAACTAAATAAAAACACAACAACCAATATGGAAACCAAAGAATTATATAAATAGCTCATAACAGCTTTAGAAAATAGTAGCTTTCCAGGTTTTATTGGAAATATAATCATTTCCTTCCAATCACTAGCTAGATAGAAGGTAGTAATTATCTGCTTAAGCATAAGTAAGCTACTTATAAATAATTGAATATTTATTATGGAATTAAGCATTAATATTTCGCTTCTACTTGTATGTAAAGTGTTAAATACTCTTGCAAAAGAAATCTCCATGCAGCTAATAGCAAAAATGATAAAAATAACTGCCTTTATTAGCTTGCCGCCTCTACCTTCTTCCCCTAGAGTCAAATTCAATTTACTTCTTACATTAGTCTTTATAAGAGAGACTAATTGTTTTTGAGGAGTTAGTTTTAATTGTGTCATCTCTAAACACCTCCATGTAAATTTTCTCCAAGTCATAGGAATTATTAAATTTATTTTTTAGTTCAGAAAGCTTTCCAAAAAATAAAGTTTTCCCTTTCTTAATCAATATAACCTCATCACAAAGATTTTCTACTATTTCTAAGATGTGTGAGGATAAAAGTATTATATTTCCCTTGCTTGCGTATTCCTTCATGAATAACTTTAACTCATAGGTGATTTGGGGATCTAACCCATTAAAAGGTTCGTCTAGTATCCAAACCTTAGGGCTATGTATCAAGGAAGATATTATCATTATTTTTTGCTTCATTCCTTTAGAGAACTTGTCCATTCTTGTATTTAAATCATTTAGTATATCAAATCTTTCAGCTAGTCCTAATATTTGCTTCTTTCTTTCTTCCTCAGAAACCTTATACATATCTGCCACAAAGTTTAGATACTCTATAGCCTTTAAACTTAAGAATTTATTTTCATCATCAGATACATAACCTATCTGCCTTTTAACCTCCATGGCACTATCCTTGATAGTTTTACCATTGATACTAATGCTCCCCTCTGAAGGATCCTTAATTCCAATAAGCATGCTTATAGTTGTAGTCTTACCTGCACCATTAGGCCCTACTAAACCTAAAATACTTCCATCTTTTATCTCAATATTAAGATTATCTACGGCAGTAAAATCCTTATATCTTTTTGATACATTTTTAATACAAATCATAATATCCCCAGCCCTTTCGTCAAAATGTATTCTCTTTAATCAAGTAATTTGCAAGCTTGTTTATATTGAACCTTTAATTTAATAGCCTTCACTTGCTAACTCCCCCTGGTGAAGCTAAGTCTTCCTCAAACTGAGAGTTTAATGATCTTGCTCAAAGAATTATATTATTTTGTCATATTCCATGTCTAAAACTTATATTGCAAACGTTATACCTTATTATGTCAACAATGTATATATAATGCCAACTGTGTTTTCATAAGCTACCTTAAGATATGCTTATAAAGCATAAAAAAAAGAGAGCTATGCTCTCTTAAAATTGGTAAATCTGATAAATATCAAGTTTTTCCCACTATAATAACAATTTTTTAACTAAAACTTAAAACTCTTATCTTCTTCTTCTAAAACTTCAACTATGAATCTATCAAACTCAATATCTTCAATAAAATTATCATTGTTAAAGGTAGTTTTCCTTCTTTTATTGAAATCCCTAATATTAGTTTCTAGCCAGTAAGGCTTTCCTATATCAAACTTTTCGCAAAGTTCATTTATGCAATCCTTTACCGCTTCCTCATAGTTTTCTTCCTTATCAGAAGTAGCCACTTCATCTAAAATTATCTTATTATTTCTTATAACTTTTCCCCATATTCTTATCATCATATTTTCCTCCAACTATACATCCGTGACTATTGTATATCAACAATTATAAACGCTTTTAAAATAGTTCATTAGCTCATTGAAATTAAGTGTTCAACTATCTATATATTACCTAGCTTGCACGTATAGTATCTACTATATAAGCACTTGATTTCAACGATATTACTAAACTTATCCAAGTTATAGACTTGAATACATCACATATTTTATGATTGAATGTTTTCTTAGGATTATACATTAATATATTACTATTATCAATAGCATAGTATGGTTACAATATATAGTTATTTCTTCTTTTAGTCGCGGATCACTGGTATTTCCATAATAAGTGTGTTCCTGTAAAAACTTTGCTATAACTTGTTCCGCCAACAGCTTCTGCAAGTTTATTGCCCTTTCCGTCCTTTTGTGTAAGCTTATTATTATTTAGGTCGTAGAATAATGTTCTCTGTAGCTTTCTATAGTGTCAAAAGTTGCCTTGCGAAAGCCAGAACGGAGAACCTTATTTGGAAAAATCTTAAAGAAGTTAACCTATCACTCTTGACAGTGGCAAAAGCAAATGCTACTATATCATTAATGGATATATCCATTAATGATATATCCATTAATGATATTAAGGAGGCTCAAAATTGTCCCGAAAAAATTCAATTGAAAGTGAACAATTAACTGATACAACATATTATATTTTACTCTGTCTTACTGAACCAGCTCATGGTTATGCACTGATGAGCAAGATTCAGGAGATATCTTCTGGTACTTTTGATGTAGGACCCGCAAGTATGTATACAAACTTAAAAAAGCTGTTGGGTGCGGACTTGATTGAGATAACAGAAGTTGATAAAAAATCCTACCAATTAACTTCAAAAGGTACACGACTGCTAGTTGACGAATATGAACGGAGATCCAAAATTGTTCAGCAAAGTAAAAATATAATTGAGAAAATAAGGAGAGGTTAATTTTTATGAAAAAAGCACAATTTAAAAAAATAAATTATTTCATGGGATGGATGACAAATGAAAAATATATATTACGTAAGCTTGAGCAACTGGCCGCAAAGGGATGGCTCTATGATTCGTGCACGAAGTTTCATGTAATCCTCAAACAAGGAGTTCCAAGGAAAATACAATACGCCATTGACTTGCCTCCAATTAAAGAAGAAGAAAGAGAGGAATACTTAAAATATTTTGAATCCGTTGGCTGGCATCTTGCCTACAAAAACTGTTGCTTTTATGTCTTTTATGCCGATAAAAATGCACCGTCCCTTCACACAGATCAGACTTTACAGGAGCAAGTAAGGGAACAATGGCAGAAAAAGATGGTTCCACGCGCTATTCTTTTTTTAGCTCTCACAATGTTTTTTATAATCTTGGGAAAAGCACCTGTTCCATCTTGGTTACAAATATTATGCTTTCCTCTTACTGTAATCTCAGGAGGACTTTTCGCAATGCTGGTCTATGCATCCATTTCACTTTCTCATATTCATCACAATCACAACAATAATTAAATAGTGAATGGCTTTGACAGGAAAGGCCTTGGAAACTTTTTGAAGGATAGAATGCTACGTCTTGGCATCCCCCTGCTGGTATATTTTTTCGTATTAAGCCCTATCGCTTCTATCGGCTTTTATCAAATCCCATCTTAGTTAACTGGGATAACAACTGCTTTAACCTGGAATCAGTATCCTAAACTGATTGGTTTTGGCCCTCTATATTTTATCCTCATGCTGCTAATTTTCGATTTCGGTTATGCACTATGGCCTGAAGTTATATAAAACAAAGAATCTGGACCTTCTAAGTCTAAAACTTTTAAAATGAGCCTATAAAATATAAAAAACAGAAACTCTGTAAATCAGCTTTTGACGCTAAATTTATGGAGTTTCCACATTTTCAAGTTTTGAGCTTCCACCTAAATCGTATCTATAGCAATTACGAGCTTTGTTTGATCCTTCACTTTTACATATCTTAATCCTATTTTAAATGTTATTGATGGTTCTTTATAATAATAGGCCATATTAATTCTCCATTCTCATATTAATTATTTCTAATCAACAATATCTAATAAATCTGAAAATTTATCAATCATATAGTCAGGTGCGTATTCACTAAGTTCTTCAAGACTATTATTACCATATGTCACTGCGCAAGTAGAACATGATGCACTTTTCCCCATTTGTATGTCGTATATAGTATCACCGATTACTAAAGATTTGTAATTATAAGTGTGCAATTCTTTAATAGCAAGATTAACGATATCTGGAGAAGGTTTTTTATTTGAAACGTCTTGCTCTCCACCTATAAAAGAGAATAAGGAGAAAATTTTTAATTTTTCTAAAAGCACTGAAAGGGAATTTCTTCCTTTACTTGACGCTACACCTAGCTTTATACCTCTTCCATGTAGAACT
Source organism: Clostridium manihotivorum (assembly GCF_004015185.1). GTDB lineage: Bacteria > Bacillota > Clostridia > Clostridiales > Clostridiaceae > Clostridium_AR > Clostridium_AR manihotivorum. Next base: position 5,231,834 of record NZ_CP025746.1, read on the forward strand.
TTTAACGTACTCTCTACTTCTGGAAAAAGTTCTACAGTTTCAAAAGATATATTGTCATATCTTAACCGATACTCCCTTATTGCATCGTCCAGTTCTTTACCATCTAACCCTGCAATATCTTGAAATGTATTTTTTAGAGGAAGTCCAATACGTTTCTTTATCTCTTCTTCATCAGCTAGAGTCATGTTAATATGCTTCAAAGTTTCTTGTACTGTTAATATTATGCTCTGTTTAGTATCTGCAATAGTTCCATCAAAGTCTAAAATTATAGTTTCAAACTTCATTTTACACCTCCTATAATATTAATAATCTCTCGGAATCTTTAAGCCTTGATTTATCTGGCTTAAAGATTCCTTTTTTATTGAAATCCCCCACTTTTTTGTTAAAAGCACTTGACAAAAATATCGAAAAATGCGGCGCTACGCGCCCCTTAAATATAAGGTATATTTTTCGATTGGAGGAGATTTTTAATGTTACCTGTTTACTCTGGCGGCCATTCCGCCTATCAAAAATTTGTTGTTGAAATGCTTCGTAAATATTATCCTAATCCGGATGCTATCGCGCGTTCTACCTGGGATATCATTGATCGTTTCTGGAACCTAGACCTCTCATATACTGAAATACATCTGAAAAATAAATATTCCATTTTCGGTCCGAAGCCGAGAAATCCTTCTTGTATGCATAGATCATATCTTTTATCTATTGATTTTAAAGTTACTTCAGTAACTGATTGGGTTGCACAACTTAAGATCAACCCTCTTTATGCTATATTGAGCGGATTTGAAGTAGGCGACACTCCTGGTGTTGGTACTTTTTATGACTTCTTTAGCCGCTTATGGGATTCTGATAATAACAATCTTTCATCTCAGTTACAACCTTTAAAAACTTCTGTAAAAAAACCTAAAAAGAAAGGTTTAAAAGCTGATCCAGTTGAAAAGACAACAGTAGAACAACTATTAAAAGAATTACAAGGAGTATCTTTTTAAGTGATGAACAACCTTATAGTTCCCTTTTAATTTATATAAAAATGAGTTTCTTAATCTTTCTATACAAAAGGGACTGATCAATACAGAGAACTTAGCTCTTGCAGGTGATGGCACACCAGTCGCTACCTCTGCAAGAGAACGAAAACACCGTGTATGTGATTGTATTTCCAAAGGTATTACTGACTGTACTTGCGATAGATTCTTTTCTCAGCCTGACTGTGACATCGGCTGGGATTCATCAAGAGACTGTTTTTATCATGGATATGATCTCTACATGTTTGTTGCATCTGATTCTGATAGTGATCTTCCAGTATTCCCTTTGTTTGGGCCAGCCTCAAGGCATGACTCCCATGGATTTCTCCATGCGTTTTTTCGCATGAAAAGTTTACTTCATGACTTTAAAATAGACAAAATTATTCTCGACTCTGCTCATGATGCCATGCCATTTTATGAATACTTCAAGCAAGAAGGAATAACTCCGTTTATTGACTTGAATGAGAAACGTGGCATCAAAGTTAAATATAAAGATGATTTTATCATTGGTAAAGATGGTATTCCCGTCTGCAAAGCAGGCCGTAAGATGAATCGTGATGGTGTTGAAAAAAAGAAACACCGTATCAAATTCCATTGTCCTCTAACAAGTAGAAAGTATGGATGTTCCTGCGAACACCCTTGTTCTGATTCCAAATACGGGAGAACGGTGCATCTGGCAATGAAAGATAATCCAAGATTGATAAACATCCCACCAAGGGATAGTAAAGAATGGAAAGTAGAATATAATTCAAGAACTTCCGTAGAACGTTCTAATAAACGACAAAAAATAGACTTTCTATTAGAAAGCGGCAGACACCGCTCTACTAAGATGTGGTACTGCCGCCTCTATAACATCTTGATGCTACAACATCTCGATGCCTGGGATCTGCCTTTTGAGTCAGATCTCAAAAAATTGATTTTGCAAGCCGCTTAATCAATACATAATTATTTTAAAACATAGCGGCAGCTATGTCTATTAGTTATGCTCATTTTTATTAATATTCCACATTCTCTGTAAATCTTTGGATAATATTCACTTTTTAATGTACGCTACCCCGATAGGACTATAATAATCACTCATAATTCCGAGAGACTATATTATTATAATTCTAAGGCTTTCAATATCCTAACATTTCAAACAGGCTGAAGGTTTTATTTTTTATATTTTAAATAATTTTACATTTTTTCATAAAACAAGTGTATCGCCTTATAAAAAAGAGGTATAATTATACGTACATGTATCTTTCAATAAGCATATAAGTAAAGAGGGGTGAGTAGTTTGGAGTTTTATCTTCCAAGTGAAAAAATTAAACTGATGAGGAAAAAGTTTAGAGCTAATCAAGCGGACCTAGAAGGGGAAAATATGACTAGGGCGTTTATTAGTATGATGGAAAGTGGGAAAAGAACGGTAAGTAAAGCAAGTTCTAAGAAGCTAGTTGAAAAATTTATAGACATAGCAAAGAGGATTCACGTGAACCTTGAGCTTGACGATGAATACTTTTCAAGACTTCCTGAAGAAGACGCTAGGTACTACTGCAAAAATGAGCTTAAGTCAGAACAAGCTCTTAGCCATAAGCACCTAGAAGACCTTATAAAAATAGAGCAGTCTTTCAATCTTGACGATCTGCTGGCAGACACATACAAGAGAAGTGGAATACTTTATCTCAACGAAATGGAGTATTCTAAAGCCTTTATCTATCTACACAATGCACTAGGTAAGTATAAAGAAATAAGGGAGTTCATTCCTCAGGTGGAGGTGCTCTGTTATCTAGGTAAATGTAAATTAAGGGCTAATCAATTTGATGATTCTATCTTCTTTTATAAACAAGCAGTCGCATACGCTGAGGAGTACAAAGTACAAGACAATTACTATATAGCAAGCCACGCTTTAGCGACAGTTTACGGGCAGATAAAAGAGTATGATAAATGCCTAGAGGTATTAAATAATAACATAATAAGCAAGAAGGATAAGGCAGACAAGTTGGTATTAGTTAATGCTGAAGTAATGAGGGCGACTATCCTACTTGATACAGATAAAAACCATGAGGCTGGAAAAGCATTTTTCGAGGTTATTCCTGAAGTAGGAGCTGTAGATAAGTCACTGTTAGGACTTGTTTACAACAATATAGCGGAGTACTACTACAAGATAGAGAACTATAAAAAAGCTCTATTCTATATCTCTGAAGCGCAAAAACATAAACTTGAAACAAACAAAAAATTCTTATCCAGTACCTTAGGCTTAAAGGGAAAAATTCTACACGCTCAAGGTATGCGAGAGGAAAGCATATTGCTATATGAACTAGCTATTGACCTAGCAGAACAATATAGCCGTTTTGATATGTTAGTAGATAATTACAAAGAACTAGTAAAGATACTTGAGGAAAAGAACGACCTAGAAAGAATTGAGCAGAAGATGAACTATATGATTGCGTCGCTTGAAGCAAACAATGTTGAAGAGGGAATTCAATATGCGCTGCACAAGCTTCTACAAATAGCTACTACACAGAAGGAAAGTGACAAAGCTATGAAATTATTGCATCGACTAGAGTCTTTTTTGTAAAACTTTCATAATTTTTTTATCCAATTTGAGGTAAAATCATTGTATTTGTAATATAATAGTAACAAATACATAAAAAGGAGTGAGTGAATTTGAAAAACAGAGCTTCAAAAATAATAATCAGTGTTTTACTTCTAGCTGTAGTTGCCGTTCCAGTGCTTAGTAATAAAACAAGCATAGGTAATATAGGCGGTATTTATCCCACTAGCGATTGGCCTGATCCAATTGACCCTAAATAAATTAGCGTTTAAAGGCGTGAGCAGCATAGCTGCTTACGCTTTTATTTAATTCAAAAAGTTGTAACTTCTATTAATGATCTTTTCTTCATTCCTCATATTAATAAAAACCACTAAAACAAATAGTTTTACTGATCTTTATTCCTTCAAATAAACTTTTAAGATGCTGTCCAACCACCATCAGCAGCAATAATTTGTCCATTTATAAAACTTGAATCGTCCGAAGCTAAGAATAAAGCAACCTTTGCTATTTCTTCTGATGCACCAAATCTTTTAATGGTACTCATTGCTGTCCTGCAATTTGCCTCACCACGCTTATTCATGTTAGTCATTGTTTCACTGATGTTAGTCATTATTGGTCCAGGAGCAATGGCATTGCAGCGTATTCCGTCTTTCGCATATTGGAACCCTGTACTTTTAGTTAATCCAACTACTGCATGCTTTGAAGCAGTATAAGCAGCTCCAGCTGCTCCTCCACGGATACCTCCTACAGAAGCTATATTTATAATTACTCCCTTACCCTTTTCTAGGAAAATTGGGATTACTTTTCTACTGCTTCTCATAACTGAAGTGGCATTAACTTCTATTAACCTATACCACAATTCGTCTGTAATATCTCCCACTGCAGCCATGTTATCCATAATACCAGCGTTATTAACCAATATATCCACTGTACCATATGCTTCAACCGCAGTATCAATTAATTTTTGAATATCTTCCTCAACTGCTACATTAGTCAATACTGCAATAGCGGTTCCACCCTTTGCTATAATCTCATCAGAAGTTGCTTTTGCTCCTTCAAGATTGATATCTGCTGCTACTACCTTTGCTCCTTCTTGTGCATATAACATGGAAATAGCTTTTCCCATCCCTGAAGCCGCTCCCGTTACAATTGCAACTTTTCCATTAAGTTTCATCATTGCTCCTCCTTCTTAATCTCTTAATTTTAATATCCCATAAGTATCTCAAACTTTTTTAACTTTTGTATCTATGTGCTATACAATATTTGCTATACATTTATCTTACCTCTAATATATAGTTGCAACAACTGTACCTTAGGGAAGTAATAATTGTACTTTAAGGCAATTATAAAATTGAGCTACGTCTAATAGCATTGTTGAAATTAAGTGGTTATGAAGGATTTTCTATATGAGCGAGCAATTAGAATTAAATGTTTTTTTTGCGCATATGCCTTTTCTGAATGTATGTGGAGAAATTCTGGCAGGCGAAATATTCTCTCTTTTTACTCTTTATTTAAATGCCGTTCTTCATTAGCTTAAGATTAAAATATATAGTATCTATAAAACATATATGATTCAAGTCTTTTATATAATGCCTTGATATTACTGGGTTTAGCTAGCAGAGATTTTTATACTTTCTTTAACAGTAAAAAAAATCAGCCTGAGCCTATACTAACTGTATAAGCTCCGCTGATCTTATATTAATATATATAATGTTTATATTTTAACATTGCTAAGGACTTCATTATAGGTTATAAACTGTTTTTGATTACTTAAGACTATAAAACTTAGCTCCATGAGATTTTATCATATTGCTTACAGAGTCAGTTACAGTATCTACATCTTCATGTTCCCACAAATCTCTAAGTTTAAAGCTTCCTTCAAGTTCTAAATCACTTAGGTTTACTTCAATGACTTTATCCTCTTCTGAAAGATTAAATAATCCTAAATAAGTTTCTCCGTCTTTTCCCTTTGCAGTCCAAATAGCTTTAGCCTCGTCACGGTATAGCTCTTTATTATCACTAGAACCTTTCAATACCTCTAGAACCTCTTCATTGGTTATAAGTTCTAAAGTCCATTGATCGTTATGAGTCATTTCTCCACCAAACATAAGTGGTGATCTAGCAAGACACCATAAGGTCATCAACGTTCTTTGCTCTCTTCTTGTAAAGTTTGTCCACTTTCCTTTTCCTTCAAATTGGTGTTCTCTTAAGCATATATGTCCAAAAGGAAGCATATCTGCATCTGGCCAATGTGAAGCTCCCATGTGTCTATTCCAGTTTCCTAGTAGATCGAATTGCTTATAAAGCTGTTCCCAGTTATCCCAAAAGTCTCCAGATATTCTCCACATATTTGCATGGTCTATAAGATGCTGAGCTTCTTCTAAAGGAGCTGGTCCTGGTGATAAGCTAAATACCACATCTCTTCCACAGTTATCCAAGGCATTTTTTAATAACTCCACTTCACCTTTTGCATAAGGGAAGGATAAATCATCAACCTTAATAAAATCTATGCCCCAATCAGCATACATATTTATTATGGAATTATAGTATTCTTGTGCGCCTTCCTTTGTAGCATCAATCCCATACATATCAGTATTCCACGGACATATAGAGTTTGTATCTGCTATATCCTGAGCAAATTTGTTAGTGCCTAGAATAGGCGTATTTGCTTTTACAGCTTGCTTTGGTATTCCTCTAAGAATATGAATTCCAAACTTTAATCCCTTACTATGGATATAATCTCCTAAAGACTTAAAGCCTCTTCCGTCCTTAGCACTTGGAAATCTATTCACCGCTGGAATAAGTCTTCCATACTCGTCCATTTCTAATGGTGCATAAGGATGATACTCTGTTGAATCTGCAGTAGGTTCATACCATTGTATATCCACAACTACATATTCCCAACCGTATTTCTTTAAATGCTTTTCCATGTAGTCCGCATTTCCTATTACTTCTTCTTCTCTTACGCTGGCACCATAACAATCCCAGCTGTTCCATCCCATTGGAGGTGTCAATGCTAACTTTTTACCCATTTATACTCTCTCCTTTTTGATGTTTTCAGCTTAAATAACCTTTTAAAAAACTATAAGCTCACTAATCAACTTAGTTCATATCATTCAATGCTAAAAACCATTCATATATCGATTAAAGGTACAATATTGCTTAAAATATGCACAAATAATATAATAAAGAAATGGTATACATCTTGTCTTAACTTTATGTTATCATTGATATATTTAAGGAACAATTGTAATATAATGCTTCAGGAGGGTAAAATATTGCTACAGGATAATTCTACAAAATATCTAAATTCCTTCGGGCTTCACTTTCTAAATTCCCCCAAAAATGCTCCTTACCAACTAAAGTCAATTGGTTGGGAACTTAGACAATCTAAAAGCTATAGCTGGGATGGTATGAAAAGACAAGATGACAATGAGCACTGCATCTTCCAATATACCTTATCTGGCTGTGGAGAAATACGAATAAAAGATAAGATATACTCACTAAAAAAGGGAGATGCTTTCTTAGTAAAAATCCCTGATGATCACCATTACTATTTACCTGAAAGCAGTGAAAAGTGGGAATTCATATACATACACCTATATGGAGAAGGCTCCATAAATGAGTGTAACAGCTTGTTAACTTCTTATGGAAATATATTAAAATTTTCATCTAATTCCTCAGTTATAACTTACCTTTGGAAAATATATTGGGAAGCTGTAAATCAAAATATAAAGGACGGATATCAAACCTCTTCTTTTGCGTATAATTTTATAATGGAGCTTTATAGAAGTAAGCAGAACTTAGAAGATAATACAAGCAGAAAGCACACTGAAAATATCGATAAGGTGATAGGTTTTATTGAAGATAACTACTCAAAGGAACTCACTCTTGATCAACTAGCAGATGCTGCTCAAATGTCCAAGTTCCACTTTAACAGAACCTTCAATACCTTAATTGGAACTACACCTTGGAATTACCTCACTAAGATCAGATTAGAAAAAGCTGTAGAGCTGATGCTTAGAGAAGATTCCTCCATAGATATAATATCTAAAAAGGTTGGTTTTTCAGGTGAAAATTATTTTAGTAAGGTCTTTCGCAAATATCTCGGTACTTCGCCTGGAAGATTTCGCGAGGAGCACTTCAAAGCCAGTAATTACTCCCTTAAGCTCTAACCTATTAATTAACTTTACGTTTTTAATTTTACCTATGTTTAATAGTACTGTTGAAGTTAAGTGATTAAGAAGGAGATGATATATACTCTAGCTATTAAAATCAAATGATTTTTTCAGTGTGACAAAGTCATATTAATTCTTTGTGCAAGCTCATTTAAGCATCGTATTATTGCCCACTTAATTTCAACACAGTGCTTTAACAGAGCCATAATTTTAATTGAAGAAATAGTTGCTATGAATTATAATAATTTTATATTATGTAAATAAAAGGGGGAATGTAAATGAGACAACTAAAAAAATTGCGGCAACTACCTTGGATAATTGCTGCTGCCATTGTAATCGGTTTAGTAGTAATAATATTTCTGCCAAGGACTACGAAAACCAAATATGACAGTAAAGCTAACGAGGCTCTTTTGAATAAGACTCACAAAAGCTTTACGCCGATAGCTTATACATCAAATAAGAGCTATAAAGACAGGGTATTTTACGAAATATTTGTAGCCTCTTTCAATGATAGTAACGGAGATGGCGTCGGTGACCTGAAAGGTGTTGAACAAAAACTAGACTATTTACAAAGCTTAGGCGTATCTGGTATATGGCTTATGCCTGTGAATGAAAGTCCAAGCTACCATGGGTATGATGTTTCTGATTATTATGATGTGAGAAAAAAATATGGAAGTTTAGAGGATTTATATTCACTTATAAACGAAGCTCATAAAAGGGATATTGCTGTTGTTATGGATCTAGTAGTGAATCATACCAGTGATCAAAATCCATGGTTTGTTGAAGCTCTAAACAACCAAACAAGTAAATATAGAGACTATTATAGTTGGACTAAAGATCAAAGTAATCTTGAAAAGTTTTCAACTATAAACACCAGAGCTTGGCATGCTAAGAGCAAAGATAACATCTACTATGGAGTATTTGGAGATGATATGCCAGACTTAAACTTTGACAATACTGAAGTTAGAGATGAAGTAAAAAAAATCGCAAAGTACTATATTGATATGGGTATTGATGGTTTCCGCTTAGATGCCGCAAAACATATCTATGACGGTGAACTAGACAAAAACCTTCAATGGTGGAAGGAATTTAGTAGCTATGTAAAATCCGTAAATAAAAATACTATTCTCGTTGGAGAGGTTTCTGATAAGACTGATGTTGTTTCCAACTATCTGACAGCACTTGATTCATGTTTTAATTTTGATTTAGGTACAGACATCTTAAATGCAGTAAAGGATAATAACTTTAAAGATTTGGCTTCCTCATACTCATCTATGCAAACGATTGCTCAATCTAAAAATAAGGATTATCTTGATAGCACCTTCTTAACCAATCATGATATGAACAGAGTAATGAGTACTTTGGGCTCAGTGGAAAAATGTAAAACAGCTGCTTCTATCCTATTTACTTTACCAGGAACACCATATGTATACTATGGAGAAGAGACCGGAATGACAGGAGTAAAGCCAGATGAAAGGATAAGAGAACCATTTATATGGGACAATAAAGATAAGAGCAAGAATACAAGCTGGACTACAGTAAGCAATGATAATAAAAAAATAGCAGTAAATCTAGAAGATAAGGATAAAAACTCACTATTAAACTTCTATAGAACCTTTATAAAGCTTAGGAATGATAATCCTACTTTAAGATATGGAAGCTTTGAACCAATCAATATTGGAAATACAGATGTACTAGCTTTTAATAGAAAATACAATTCTGAAACTCTAAGTGTATTTATAAACGGAAATAAAGCTGACCAATCAGTAAATACTTCAGCTATTAAAGGAACTGTATTATATTCTTCAGAAAACTTAAGTGGGGAAATTAATACAAATGGTACTTTAAATCTTAAAAAAGGTGAGATTCTTATAATAAAGAATAACTAATAGCTCAAATGTTCAAACCACAGCTTAAACTGTTTATAAAACGAAACACTTTAAAAATCAATGCTGTGTTTAAACATAGCTAAGATCAAAAAAATCGCTAATGACTTATTCATTGGCGATTTTCTACTTTAATTTCTAAACTAAAAACTCCCTAGAAATTAACAATTTATCCGTAAAATCTTCTTTTTCTGTACTTATACTAATAGCTATAATAGAACAACTAATTAACTTTGAGGCCAATATAGCATATTTTATATCCTTCTTCACCGAATCCCTTGAGCTAAGATAGCTATCCTGAAGTTCCATTAGGGTTGTTATCGGATTCTGTATATATAATTCATCTTGTTCACTGCTATTCAACAAACCTAAAATCAACATGAGCCTCAAATTTATATGCAGAAAAACTTCATAAAGTAAGTGTGCTATAAAGCTTTTATTCTTATATTCTTCTCTATGATATAAACAAAAATAGTCACATATGAAATGGCATACCATACCTAGTGTTATTGAAAATTCATCTTTACTCAAGTTATCATTTAGTAGCCTATGACAATAGTTCTTTACATCTTCAATGGTTTCGCCCATAGTATGATGCTGATTTGAAGTATTGCACTCGAAATCCGGCTTTACATTTCCGTACATAAATTTTCTTTTATTCAACTTAAAATTAAGCTTTTTAACACAGTTCCTATATATTATTTTAGAAAAAACTAAATGGGAGTTTATTATCATAATTAATACCTCACACTAATTATTCTTGAATTAATATTAACTCTCCCACTTTAAATCTGTATTGCTGCTAAGGTTAAGTTTGTATAAAGAAATGTAAACTTTTGTTAGCTTAGAAATATGCCTCATATAGTATCTCCTGTATAGCCACTTCATTTTAATATATTGAACATATCCTAAAGTACTTGTTGCCAAAAATCCATCTCTAAAATTTTATATATCTTGAAAGTAAATCTATTATCAAAGTGATGCGACTTTGGAGAAAAATAACTTTTAACAAGTTTTCTTAATTCTTAGATAGTAAAAAACACTTCTAAATAGAAAGATACCATACGCTATTATGGACAAGGTAAAAACTAAAAACATTAGTATATTTGTAGAATCAATTTGTTTTCTAACTACAAAGTTAACATATATATATTGCAAATTGGTTTCTACAATCTAACACATAGCCTGTCTATTGTTTGAGTAGGAACCTTATTTATGTTACTTATAAACTTTTGAATTGCAGTTCTAACTTGTGGCAGAGATTTATAAAAGACATTGTTAATAACAGATGCCTTTAGCCATCCCCATAACCCCTCTATAAGATTCATTTCTGGACTATACGGTGGTAAAAACATCAATTCAAGCCTATCTTTAACTCTATTAAGAAATGGCTGAATCAGCTTTGCATGATGAATCTTAGCATTGTCTAATACCACAACAATTTTTCCTTTTGGATACTGCTTAAGTACGTTTTCTAAAAAGTCATTAAATATCTTAGCGTCATATCTTTCATGTTCCTCGCAATATACGTTACCAGTCTCGTAATCCAATATTCCCATAAGTTTAACACCTGCATTTTTACCGAACGTAGGAATTTTCCTTTGTTGTCCTCTTATAAACCAGCTCTTTTGAATTGCTTGATAATCTCTAATCATTGATTCATCTTCAAATAAGATGGTATCAACTAAGCCATTGAGGCATTTTTTTTAAAGCTTTAAAGTCACTTTTAAAAATTTCTTGCTTTTTCTTTATCAGCTTTCGCTAAGACGTAAGTAGGTCTAGTATAACTTAAATTTAATCTATGAAGTACATATGCTATTCCTCTATGTGACATATTTATATTAAATTCTTTAATAACCCATTGCCTCACTAATTCAATAGTCCAATTCATTTTAGATTCGAAGCCTACATCTTCTGGAGTTTTTGTAGTTATAGTTTCTACAATGAGCTTCTCTTGAAGTGAATTGATTTTCTTTTGCGCTCCGCCGCCGTGGCCAATATTTAATCCATCTATTCCTTTTGATTTATAATTTTTTATATATGTAGAAACAGTATGTTCTTCTAGATTCTCCATTTCAGCTATTTTTCTATTTGTAAATCCATCAAAATGCTTAAGTAAAACAGAATATCTTTTATATAACCTTGTGTTTTTAGTCTTTTTTAAAGCTGATTTTAACTCGTTTATATCATCTTCATGCCCAGCAATCTTATTAAGAATCAAAATATCCATATTTAAAACCTCGCTATAATTTTTATTTTATATTCTAGTTTGGATATTTTAGTTATCTTATATTAATGGATGTTCTTACCTAAATATCATATCGAAATTTTCATCTTGCAACATATATATGAAGTTAAACCTAAAACTATAAGATACATTACTATAATTGGAGCATATAAAATCGAATAAGAAATTACAACCTTCCTTGCATGTTCTACTATATCTTCCTTATTGCTATACATAACAGGTTCAGCTTCACCTTCTGTATAGTCCATGGCCCATATACTCCAGTTGTAACTTCTTTCCTTGGAGGTAAAATATAGCTTCCAGCCTGCTTCTCTGTTGATCTCATAATACTCACTTGAAACTCTCTTTTTAAAATCCACAACATACTTTCTATTAGTTTTGCCTTCATTAAGAAAATAAAATCTATTTCCATTTTTACTTACCTTAAATAACTTCAAGCCTTTCTTGCTCATTTCTTTTAACCACAGCTCTAGCTTATCTGGAGAATAAAATCCTCCTAGCTTAACTTTAACCACTACCTTAGGTATTTTTCCAAGATATATCTCATCCTCTATATTTTTATCACCGATAAAGCTAACTTCTGGTTCCAAGTCCTCTAACTGAAGCATTCTTTTATTTGAAGAGTTTATTTTAATAAGACTATAGAGAGAAAATATCCATACAACTATATATATTAAATAAATCGATAGTTGGACTACTCCTAAGGAAAGTTGCATGGGTAATCCAAAAAGTATTATAAAAATTAATCCAGGCATAGCTCCCAAAAATAATAGTAACGTCAAAGCTAACAGTATTATCCTTGCATATCTAACTAACCTATCATTCCTCTCAATTATGCTATTTCTGCTTGGCATTATTTCAATATTTTCCGGTTCATTAACCAACAAGCTCCACCTTTTAAAGCTAGTAATAACTTCCAATTTGTCTTTAATCAAACTCTTAGAGATACCTATGTTCTCATTTCTCTCATAGCTAAACCTATAGATCAACTTTTTCTTATCAGCTTTAATAAAATAAAAACTTCTATTTTTAAAGTTAATATGATCCAACTTATATCCACTCAAGCTCATATCAGTGAGCCACTGTTCAGTGTTTTTGATGTCATAACTCCACAGCGGTCTTAATGCTCTTTTATACATCAAATCTCCCACCTAGCCTTTTTGCATTATTATTCAATTCTTCTAATCCTTTAATCTCTAATACTATAAGTATCTTACCTAAATCAGTGATTTCATATATAGTCTTTCTTTCTTCGTTTGAGTAAACAACAACTATTCCATCCTTCTCCATCTTACTTAAGGTACCGTAAACTGTTCCAGAGCCTAAAACTATTCTTTTGTCTGTCAGCATTTCTACCTCTTTAATTATTCCATAGCCATGCTTAGGTTCATATAAAGATAACAATATATAGAATGCTGTTTCTGTCATAGGTAAATATTTATTTATAACTTTCTCTTTATCCATTTGTCTCCTTAAAAGGTTAAGCTGTATCTATATTTTTATAGACATACTATTTCAAAGTGAAATCATTGAAAGTTAAGCTTTGTAGGTTCGTCCAAGGCGTTATTTTGAGTCTAAGGATTGAAATAGTACAGCTTCAACTATGTCACGGTGTGATATATCATAATCATACTATATCACGCCATGACATAGCCATCAAGAAATTAATTCCATTTATAGTTATTTATTGATTCTTTGCACAACCCATTAAGACATCAGATTAATGACCACTTAATTTCAACACAGTACTTTAACAGAGTCATTAATTAACACAATTGTTTATAATCAGATACTTTAATTCCTAGATACAAATAAAACCTTAGCTGAATTTGTAAGTCTTTTCTATCGATATCCTTTTCAGCAAATATTGGTATGAAATCCACCTAAAAAATGCTATTATAAAATTAATTTAACATTATAAAAGATTTAGGAGGTTTTGAATTTGAAGGTTTTAATAACTGGTTTTGCTCCCTTTGGAGGAGAAGCTATAAACCCCTCTTTTGAAGCAGTAAAAGGGTTGGAAGATATTATTGCAGGTGCTGAAATAACTAAACTTGAAATACCTACAGTGTTTCATGAATCAATAAAACTTTTAGATGATGCTATCGAAAGTAATAAACCAGATGTGGTTATTTGTGTTGGACAAGCCGGTGGTAGATTTGACATAACAGTGGAAAGAGTTGCAATCAACGTAGATGATGCAAGAATTGCTGACAATAAAGGTAATCAGCCTATAGATGAGCCTATATTTAAGGATGGTGCTTCTGCCTATTTTTCTAATCTCCCTATTAAAGCAATGGTGGAGGAAATAAAGCTTTCAGGCATACCAGCTTCAGTTTCAAATTCTGCTGGAACCTTTGTGTGTAACCACTTAATGTATGGTTTGCTTTATCTTATAGACAAAAAATATCCTAAGGTAAAAGGAACCTTTATCCATGTGCCTTTTTTACCTCAACAAGTAATAAATAAATATAACGCTCCATCCATGGATCTGACTTTAATAACAAAAGCTCTTAGCTTAGCTATCAAAGGAGCCGTTGGAAATGATAAAGATATAAAAACTGCTATGGGAACCATATGTTAGAGTAAATCTATATATGTGTCCAACTTAAACTATTAATTTATACATGCCGCAAAATCCCCAGAAGCCTGGATTTACGGAAAAGTATAAATTAAGTATCTATATAGGAACTCTTTAACATATGAATTTTTGAAATTCTTAATTATACTAAACCCTATCAATTAATAAAGCTATATTTAAACATTTTTCATTAACATCATATTAATTATATCTTAGCAAAAAGACTCCTCTTAACATCACAAGAGGAGTCTTTTAAATCTATTAAATACCACATTATTAAACCAATGACTTTGTGCTTAAGCGTTGTACAGCTATATAAGTGAATATTCCTTCATGGCATTATATATGCCATCTTCAAGCATATCAGTGGTTACATAGTCTGATACCTGCTTTAATGCTTCAACTCCATTGCCCATAGCAATTCCTAAATTAACTGTCTTTAACATTTCCACATCATTGTATCCGTCTCCAAAAGCTAAGGTATCTTCAATCTTAATATTCAAATATTTTACTAAACACTCTATAGCATGAGACTTTCCCCACTCTACAAAGGATACATCTGCCGACATATGTGGACCATGCGTATTAAATACAAGCTTATCTCTAAAATACTCCTGGCAAGCTTTTATATTATCTTCTTTCGAATAAAATATATCTAGAGTGTTTACTTTTATATCTTCTGCCTTCCATTGCTCATTTATATAGTTTTGTTCTCTAAATTGAGCATTAAACTCTTCTATTCTATGCCTATCCATATTGTAGCCATAGCCTTCATTAACTCCACTGAAGCAGCAGCTTATATCTAGTTCATCAAAGGCCTTTATAAGATATCTTATAGTATCAGCTTCTATCAATCTATGGTAAATAGGTTGACCTTTAAATGCTATATGAGTACCATTTCCTGCTATATACCCATCAAAGGATTGCTCTTCAAATTGTTCTTTAATAAATCTAATAGGCCTTCCGCTACATATAAAAGCTAGATTGCCTTTATCTCTAAATTCCTTCAGCGCAAAGCTTGTGCTTTCTGGAACAATCAACTCTTTACCATTGAACCTTGCTAGAGTGCCATCTATATCAAAAAAAGCAGCTTTTTTTCCCATTTCTACCTCTCAATTTATAAGATTATATATCTGTAAAGTCAATAAGCTTTATATTATTTCGTTCTATATATTTTATCAAACTCTCACTCTTTAACACTGCTAGTTCATTTGCTCTTTGTATGTTGTAACTACTCAAAGTAAGTAAGTCTTTATCTACATAAGCAGGGTGTGTCATCAATTCCATCTCTGTAAGATATTTATTTTTATCCAATATACTTATCAGTTCTTCTTCATTTGCACTGTTATCATAAAAGCTACTATTGAAATTATGAGAATGTATTACTCCCATTGAATCCATATATTTTTCTGCTTCTTCTGTAAGTCCTCTCATAGGAACCCCAAGCTCTTTCGCAAGTTCCACCGCTATAGCTAAACCTTTTTTAGTAGCTCCATGATGAAAATCTATATGAGTTGGCTTAAAGCCTGTGCTCAAGAACTTATCAATTTGTGCTTTATATTCTTTTCTTATTTCTTCTTCATCACCGTTTTCTATTCTATCGAAATCTTTTTCAAAATCGCCCTTTTCACCTACTATGGTCTTTAAACCTTTACTTATTGGTGTTCCAGCAGTTAAAACTAAATGCAATCCCACCTTCAACCACTTATGTTCTCTCATAAGTTGTACACCATGTTCAAAGCCTGGACCATTTACCAGCATAGAGGTAGATGTGACAATTCCCTCTCTAAAAGCTTCTAAAACTCCCAAATTTACTCCTCTAGTGAAGCCAAAATCATCTGCATTTACTACTAGTTTCATCCCAAAAACCCCTTTAACATATTAATTTGCCTATAGAAGTATACAAGTTAACCTAGACTAAAGTTATAATTAACTTATACACTTCTCCAATATAGAATTCCTAATCCAACTATTAATTTATACCTGGCTGATGATCCTCAGAAACCTCAATTTTCAAACAAGTATAAATTAAGTTTTCGTAAAGGTTCCCTATAGAAGCATCTATTTATAAGTATAATATTACAATATATTCCATTCAATATAATTTAGCAAATTATTTTAATTTTCAGTCTTTATTTAAAAATGTACCACTTCGATTTGAAAACTTTTTCCCAAACTCTTCTGTTTCCTTATAGAAGAATTTAAAATTTTACTACGAAGTGGTACATATATACTTAATTATAGGATGATATATTTTGAAGCTTTGAAAGAAATATTTTTATCTCTTCTTCAGTTAGAGATACTTGCCCTATGTCTCCATGCCTTGTATCTATTCTTTTATCCGTATGGAAGTCTGAGCCCGCTGTATAAAACCAGCCTTTTTCCTTAGCTATCTTCTTATATTTTTCCGTATCTTCTTCTGTGTTTCTAGAGTAAATCGCTTCTATTCCATCAAAATCTAGCTTTAGTATATCCTCTATTATCTCCTGACGTACTTTTACAGGATGAGCTAGTACTACACATCCTCCAAAATATCTTAAAATATCAATTCCGGTCTTAGTATCAACCCTATCCTTTACACTGTCCTTACCTATGTTTATATGCGAGCCCATAAGTAATTTTAGCGCTTCTATCTGATGCTTTTTTACATGCCTTAGTGCTTTTTGAAATAGAACATTCCTATAAGCCTCATTATCAAAATAGCTTAAAACATGAACTTTTCTGCCTTTGTATCTTGTTGATAACTCTACTCCAGCTAAAACCTTAACCCCAAGAATCTCACCGATTTTCTGTGCTTCTTCGATACTTTCTGTAGAATTATGATCAGTTATAGCAATTATGTCTAAGCCTTTTTCTTTTGCCATAATTACAAGTTCGTAGGGTTTACAATCTCCATCAGACGCAATACTATGCATATGGAAGTCACCTTTAGTATACATTTCTCTCTTCCTCGTAAATTAATCCTTCTATATAATATCCAACTACTTATTATTAGTTACCAATAAAAATCCCTATAAGTACTACTTTTCTTCCTAATATCAATAATTTTAAACATTAAGATTTATTGATAATTGAAGTACTAAGGATGTACCACTATTTAGTACAATGTGAATGATTTTACATGGTAGACAAAGCCTTTGACATAGGGTTATATTGGATTATATAATTATTTAATAATAAATATTAAGGGTATACTAATTCTATTAAAAATTAAGAAGTTATATATTTATAGTTGAATTTATGGAGGAAATATGAGAGATTATTCTAGCAGGCTTACATCAATAGCCATTATAACCGCATTACTAATAGTAGGTGGAGGTTTTATATATACCGCTAGTTATATACTAGGCAGTTCTCCGATATTTGAAATTGCATTAATTTCTTTATATTTTAGTACACTTTTATATTTACTACTTGTAAGATGTCCCCATATCGGTACCACCAGTGTGATTTCTTTAGTACTTGGAGTAATTTTATCAGTTTTCAATACTGACTTACTGCTTATCATAACCGTCACTGGGATAATATTTGACATAGTAAATTATATTATATTCAGGGGCTATGGACCTGGAATAATGCTTATAATAACTGTTGCCTTTTATCCTTTACTGACTGTAATAGTTGCATTTTTATTATCTAAGTCAGCAGCTCACTTCATAAATAGTAATTCACTAATTTTTTCTATAGGTGCCTTTGCAATTGGAATATTAGGTGGATTTTTGGGATCTTACTTAGATAGTAAGTATATCCATGTAGATAAACTAGAGAAAGTTATATAAATAGGATTTTAATAACCACAGATAGCGTACAGTGCTTTGCGTTATCTGTGGTTTTCTTTATTCATACATAAATATAATTATAAGTCTACAATAAATATGTAAAACTTACATACGAAGTTTATTCTTAAAATGACATCCAAAATTATCTTTATCTATATATACCATAATAAAAACTTTGACATAATAGCTACCTTCCTATATGATATAATACATAATACTATTAAATAATAATTATTATCATTTAGGAGAAAACATGAGGAATTATGCCGCTAGACTTACATTAATTGCAGTAACGGTAGCATTATTAATAGTAGGTGGAGGTTTCATATATGCCACTAGCTATTTACTAGGTAACTCTCAAGTATTAAAAATAATACTTATGTCACTTTATTTTACTATACTTCTATATCTGCTTCTATTGAGATCACCAAAGCTTGGTACTTTAAGCATGCTGTCCGTTGTGCTTGGTGTGATTTTATCAATTTTTAGCCCTATTATGACTTTAGCCATAGTATTTACAGGGATATTATCAGACCTATTAAGCTACTTAATTTTTAAAGGGTACGGTTCCGGAAAGAAATTAATTGTAAGTGTAGCTTTTTATCCTTTATTCTCTGTAATAACTTCTCTGTTCTTTGTTTCTAGATTTACAGCCAAACTACCAAGTAATAAACTATCTATACTTTATCTAGCCGGTGGAATTGGGGCTTTTATATTAGGAATTATTGGTGGTTACTTAGGACAATATATAGATAAAAAATATATTCACGTTAGTAAACTTGAAGATGTAATATAATAATAAATAATTTTTCTTAAGTGCTTTTAAATGGGGCTGTTGCATTAGTTGTCAAAAAAACTTGATGCTCAGCCCTAATTTTTTAGGAGTTTATATTAGCTATCTCAGCAATCCTTTGGTTTGGATTATCAGTAAATACTCCTCCATGATAGCATATTACTGTTTGTATATCATATTTAGAAAGCTTCTTTAAGGACTCTGTAGCCTGCTTCATGTCAAAGGTAAACACAGGGTTAGGTCCAGTAAGCTTTCCATCAAAAACATTCAATGCATCACCAGTTACTAAGGTTTTATATTTCTTTAAGTAAAGACAAGTGTGCCCTGGCGTATGTCCTGGAGTATATATAACCTCTATTCCTCCACAATAAGGAAGCACTTCCCAATCTTCTATGGTCCTATCAACCTTAACTTTTAATTTTTTAAGCTTTTCTATAGTGTCATTTCTTTCAACCTCTGACATAGAGTTAAGACGTTCTGGAGTCATTTTGATTGGCATTTTTGTTCCCTCGATATATGGCTTTTCACCATCATGGGATAAAACTTCTACCTTAGTTTTAACCTTATTAACAATACTAGCTAAGCCACCAATATGATCTATGTCATGATGGGTTATGATTATCTTATTAATTTTGTCAATAGATACACCAGCCTTAGCTATTTCCTCAGAAATATTTTCAAACTGTCCAGGCAAACCTGTATCTATCAGTATCACATCATTTTCATCAAAAATAAGTGTAGGATGCATTTGATGTTCTTTGTTTCCTAGTTCAAGTACACTTAAACCTTCAGATATCTTCATTCTATATTCCTCCTTGTATATATGTGTTAAGTACATATATCAATCTTTTAATCTATAATAATTTTACCATTAAATACTTTCTTTAAATAGTTTCAATGTCTTAAAAATACATAACTTTATATCTTTGATTAATTCACTTTTTTCCTATGTTCCTTTCCAAATATATATTAAAAATCTGTAAGACGAGTATTGTTGTATATCCGTACAAATTCTTCTCATCCCTTCATATTGCTAGGTTCAGCCGAAACATTTTATACTTAACTACTAAAAATGCATGCTTTCTAATTATACCTTTGTGAGGATTTTTGCCTTCATCATGATTTATTTTCAGTAAAAAATAAAGGCACATAACTAACTGTAATTGTTAATCATACACCTTTATTTTTGTTTCACTAGCTATGTTAGCTTTATTACTTACTACGTTAACCTTAATATATTATTAGTTTCTCAGATATTATCTATCCATAACTTCAACAGTTTCTCCAGCCTCAATCTCCACAAGCTTTCCAGAGGAATGCTTAAACCAGAGTTTTTTACTTGAAGGATTTTGAACCCTAGCTCCATCCACACTAAATATTAGTTTATTAAAAGCCTCAATATAGTCATAAATCTCTATATTGGTTGCATACCAAACTTCTTTATTATTTTCTACATATTTTGCAAAGTCTTCGATCACATTCCAGTTATCATCTGATTCAAACTCGTAACTGTGACCCCATAGATAAAATAAATATGGTTGATCAGCTACCTCGTCTTCAATAAAGCTGTTTGCAAGCTTCATAAGCTCTGGACTATTATGATGGCAAGTTGCTGTGAGTCTAAGCCAGTCTTTTGGTATTCTAAAATCATTAGTTGATATCACTGTTCTTGCGTATGCTATCCCACAGTTTTTAAGTGCTTTTACAACTTCATCATTGAAGGTTCCATAGGGATATGCCATGCCACGGACTATCTGACCAAACTGTTTTTCAAGATTTTTTCTATCTTCTATAATCTCGTTAATAACCATTGGAACAGATATATTTGTAAGAGATGGATGTGTTAAGGCATGCACAGCAACCTCTTGACCTGAATTTTTATAAACTTCAGAAACCTCTTTTTCAGTCATTCTACGGTGAATCTGTCCATTAGGATAAACAGTTCCTTCTGGAGCATAAAGTCCGCTATTTAAGTTAAAAGTTCCTCTTAACCCATACTTATTCATAATTTCTATAAGCTTAACATCCTGCTCTACTCCATCATCGTAGCTTAGGGTAAGCGCCTTAGCTTTCCCTTCAGGAAATCTTAGAAATATTCCTGACATAAATACTTCACTCCTCTTAATAGCTAATGTACTCCCTTGTACACAAGTGCCTTTTATATTTATTAAAACAAAATATCCTTAGTATAAAATTCTCTGTTGATACTAAGAACTAAATTTTCAAATTTTTATAGACTTTTCATAGCCTCAGCGATTTCAATGCAAAGATCCTCTGCTTGAGGAACATGTCCCAACTTATCTATAAATGCATGAGTCATACCCTTGTAGCGATAACAAGTTGTATCAACTCCAGCATCTGAAAGCAGCTTACCATAGAACTCTCCTTGAAGTCTTAAACCGTCAAACTCTGCACCAGCTATTATAGCTTTTGGCAAACCTTCAAAAGACTTAGCGACAATTGGGCTAACATATGGAGTATAAATATCTTCAGCCTTAGTCACATAAGAACCTGACATAAAGTCTTCTTCAGCCTTTGATGGCTTACCAAGTACAAGACATTGATTTCTAATAATCTGACTTTGCTCTTCTGATATATCAAATAGTTTTTCATCCCATTCATAACCTGGGGCCTTTGCGTCTCCTATTGCAACTGCTGGATAGATAAGTACTTGCATCGCTAGCTTTGTGTCACCTAAATCCCTTGACTTTAGACAAACTGCTGCTGCATAGTTACCACCAGCACTATCTCCACCAACAGAAATCTTATCAGAATCAATACCATAAGCCTCTGCATTGTCATAGATGTGTTTTACTGCATAATAATTATCATTCAAGCCATTTGGATATGGTTTTTCAGGTGCTAAGGAATAATCCACATTAAATACAACTGCATCTGCTAGTTCAGCTATTAGCTTACAAAAATTCTCTACAGTATAGACACTTCCTCCAATCCATCCACCACCGTGGAAGAATACAAGAGCTGAACGTTTCTTATTTCCTTGAGACTTTCTTGGATAGTAACGCCACAAACCAACTTTATTTCCGCTGCCTGTAAGCTCTTCATACTTTGTGTGAATCTCTACAGTATTCAAATTATAATTGGGAAATCCCATACTATCTCTTATTATTGTTAATAATTCTTCCATTGAAGGCATATTTTCTGGATTACTGCCGTTTTCATTATTTTGATTAGCGGCTTCTATAAAACTCAACTCTACTGGATCTATGTACCCAGGCCTATCTTCTTTTGGACTTGGTTTAACTATAACCTTTAATCCATTATTCTCAACTATAGAAGTCTCCTCTTGAAGCTTTTTGATTTCACTTTCATCATACTTTCTCATAAAAATCCCTCCATCTTATTTTCACTCATTACTTTTTAAAGTACTGAACTCTATATTTTACCCTTTATGTAAATGTTATCACAAATAGCCAATGATATAAATGGCCCAGAGGAGTTTTGAGAATAAATTTCGGATTGAAGTGGTACCTCTTTAAATAAAGCTTCTTAAATTGTTATAAATATATATTTATAACAATTTAAGAAGTTAAGAATTTATTGGAAACATGCGGCTTCAGCTTACTTTTCCACATGAATTATGCCATTTTCTATAGCTACAGCAACTGCCTCTGATCTAGACTCAACCTTAAGCTTTCCGTAGATATTAGTTAAGTGTGCCTTCACCGTTCTTTCTGATATGCCCATGTCAAAAGCTATCTGCTTACTGGTACAGCCTCTTGCAACGGCTTGCAAAACAAAGAGCTCTCTTTCTGTGATTGAATTATTTATAAGATTGTCTCTTCGTTCTGGTTCATCTTTACTTCCAAAAATACTTCTGCTTATTTCTGGCTGTAGTAATATCTCCCCTCTTATACTAGATTCCACTGTTCTTATAAGCTCTTCACGGGTACTGTCTTTCAACAAATAACCTTTTGCTCCAAGTGAAAGCCCCTCTCTGATTAATTTATCATCATTGAAGGTTGTTAAGATTATTATTGGCACTGGGTTGTTTTTTTCTTTCAGAACTCTTATAGCCTCTAACCCACTTCTCTTTGGCATCTTTAGATCCATTAAAACCACATCAGGCTTTAGCTCTTCAATTAGTTCTAATGCCTTTTCCCCATTTTCAGCCTCTCCCACAACTTCATAGTTTTCTTCTGTCTCAAAGATTAACTTTAACCCTTCTCTAACAATTAGATGGTCATCTACCACCAATATCCTTCTCTTATTAGTCATCATCATCTATTCCTTTCTCAATTGGTATAATGATGTTTATACTTGTTCCTTTTCTTTTCTTACTGTTTATTTTTATCTTTCCATTTATCAATTTTACCCGCTCTGTCATCCCTAATATTCCATAATGTCCAAACATTCTATCAATTAATCTAACATCAAAGCCTACGCCATCATCTATAATGTTTATATTTATTGAATTATTATTCTCTATAACTTCAATCTCAGCATTTTCAGCCTTGGAGTGTTTTGCTATATTATTTAGAGCTTCTCTTATGATATATAAAATATGCTTTTCTGTACTTGCAGCCATACTTGAAGCAACTTCTACCTTTGAAGTTACCGAAGTATCTGATACTCCTCTAAAAATAACTATTTCATTTTTTAAGTTTTCTGAGAAGTTTATTCTTTTATTGGTAGCTGTAGCTCTCAAGTCATCGATAACAAGCCTAGAATCTGATAAAGTCTTTCTAGCATGTTCCATCGCTCTTTGAACTATTTCTTGAGCACGTTTTGCATTGTTTTTATTTAAATTAGCATTTACAGCATCTAACTGCATGATAGTACCAGCAATACCTTGAGAAAGTGTATCATGAAGATCTCTAGCTACCCTTTGTCTCTCATTAATTAAAGTCAGTTCTTCTACTTTTTCATAAGCCAAAGCCAGCTCCTGGTAAATCTTCTGACTTTCAATACGTAACTTCACCTGATTGAAAAAAATGATTGAAAATATACGCATAGCTAAAGTTATTACGATAAGCAAGGGCATTGAATGTACTAACTCATTAACACCACTAAGTATAGTGATCGTTACACTAAAAATACTGTAAAAATAGCACGCGGTAATAATAACACTTATTGCATTACTATAAACTACCATACTTTGAATGATAAAAAGAGGTATTAATCCAAGTAATATAGTTTTATAGCCTTGAGGACATATGATAGCATAGTCAAAGGTTATTACTCCGTGTATAAGAAAATAAATCCAGTACTTGTTCTTAAAAATACTATTATAAAACCAATACAATGCCATTTGAAGCATCATAACTATTGTTATTCCTATAATTTCACGGGAATTAAGCTTTCCGGAATCTGGCATAAATATTGTAGCAAGATAAAGCAAAATGATTCCTACTACTGCTGGAGATTTAGGAAAAATCTCTGAAGCAACATCTGGTGTAAATATTGATTTAAACATATTTCTCAATGTTTTCACCACCTTTTTGGCGTTATGGGGATCTGAACTCTAAAACTTATTTATAGGGTTCCTATATCGAAACTTAAGTTATACTTGTTCGATAATCGCGGCTTCTAGGGATTATCGGGCACGTATAACTTAATAGTTGAGTTAAGAATCCTACATCTATAATCTTATATCAAACATGTGCTTATAACAATTGTACCTTTGGGCAATAGCCTCTAAGCTTTACAAGTTTATTCACATAAATAATATGATTTACTGTAATCATACAATCCTTGCCTAAAGGTACATCCATTTCTGCCCTAAGGTACAATTGTGGCAGCTATAAGCTGAACTTATGATTAATATGTAATAGGTCTTAGCTTTATGAAAAATATATACAGAGAGGAGGACTATTTAATTGTCATTATTAGCATCCAAATAACTTCACACTTATAATTAATAAAGTTGCTAAAGGAAGCTTCTTTTGTAAATCTGCCTTTCATCATCTATATGATAAGAACTGGTTAGTCAACTATATTTTTCACTTAACCTAGTATTGGATGTATATTCATTTCAGTCATCATACCTAACTCAACGATTATTCTTTCCGTTATATAGATGGAAAAAGATTCACTTACAAAAACATTTCATAATCCGCTAAACACTTTCAAATAAAAAAGCAGCTAACATTTATGTAAATAGGGGGAATAAATAGTGCGAAAAATAATAAAAGGCCGTTATTTTATATTTGCTATTTGGCTAATAGCTACAATTCTCTTAGCAGCCTTTCAGCCAGACATCAATGCAATACTTAGAGTAAGAGGTCAGAAGGTCCTAAGCAGTGACAGCCATTCAGTAATTGCTGACTCTATAATAAGTAAGATGGATACTACAAAAGGCAGCAATGACATAATAGTTTTTTGCGATAAGAATAAGCTATCTGATGTTGAAATCAATCAAATCGGTGATGCTGTAAAAGCTTTGACCAGCAGTAGTGATGAGCTTGGCATAAACAGCATGATAGATCCTTTTAGTATGCCAGAAGCTAAGGAATCATTAATTTCAAAAGATGGTACAACTTTAATGGTGAGTTTTAAGCTTGATAAAAAATCAAGAGAAGTAGCTGAGATCAAAAAGCAGTTAAATAGCAAACTTACCAATGTAAAGGCTGAGTACTATCTTAGCGGTGAAGATTTTATAAACGATGATTATCAAAGATCTGCGGAATCAGGAGTTGAAAAAAGTGCATCACTAACAGTGATATTTATTTTAGCGGTACTTGTAATAATGTTCAGATCAGTGGTAACACCACTAATCTCCTTAATAGCTGTAGCCTTTTCTTATTTATGCTCCATGGGAATCGCTGCACAGCTAATAGATAAAGCTAATTTTCCAGTAACAAGTCTTACGCAGATGCTTCTTATTCTAATACTCTTTGGTATAGGAACTGACTACAACATTCTTCTTTTCAATAGATTTAAGGAAGAGTTATCTCACGGCTATTCTATAGATGATGCTATAGTAAATACCTACAAAACCGCAGGTAAAACAATTGCCTTCAGTATACTTACTGTATTCATAGCCTTCCTAAGTTTAATATTTTCAGAGTCACCAACCTATCAATCAGGTGTTGTTGTAGTTATCGGCGTATCCATATTGCTACTTGAAATATTAACCTTAACTCCTTTTATGATGAAGCTTTTAGGAAATAAGCTTTTTTGGCCCTCAAAGAAAATTACTGGTCATGGTGAAAATAAGTTTTGGGGTAAAACCTCAACTTTTGCAACCAAGCACCCTATAGTATCACTATTAGTTGTTCTTTTGATGATATTACCAACAGTTTACTTCCATCAACAAAAGCTTAACTTTGATACTGTAGGAGAACTGGGAGATTCACAGCCTTCTTCAAAAGGCTTTAACTTGATAGCAACCCACTTTGGTAAAGGCCAGGCAATGCCTGTTACAGTTGCAATTGAAACTGATAAAGCTTTAGATAACAATGAAGACTTTGGAGTAATTGATAACTTAACTGAAAGAATTAAGAGTATTAAAGGAGTAAGTAAAGTTTCTTCTATCACTCAGCCTGAAGGAAAACCTGTAGACGGCTTTTACATCAGCGGTCAAATGCCTTCTGTTACTGATGGAATGTCTAAAACTAAGGATGGTGTTGACCAGATTAATGATGGTCTAAAACTAGCCTCTGACAAACTTACTTCTGCTGACTTCTCAAAGGTCAATGAAATGGTTGACGGAACTGCAAAGCTTCAAGCTGGTGTTGTTGCTCTTGGAAATGGATTGACTCAAATTCAAAATGGCTTAAACAGCGGTTCAAATGGTTCTCAAAGCATAAGCAGCGGTCTAGAAACCATACAGACTAATCTCTCAAAGATGAGTGGTGGACTAGCACAACTATCTGATAACTTTAAAAAGATGCAATCGGGCTATAAAGAGATGGGCACCCACTACCAAGGAGCGGCACAGGCTCTTCTAGGAGTAAAAAGTGCTTTAGCTCAAATGCAAACTATGGTATCAGCTTTAGGTAATAACTACGCAAATTCTAACACTGATCCTAACTATATAGGTATAAAGAAAACCATAGAACAATTGTCAGCATCCCTAAGTCAAATTACTCCTGAAGGAATTCAGACATTAAATGCTAACTACAATGCCGCAACAGATGGTTTTGGCACAGCAAATAATGCCCTTTCACAAATGAGCACTGGCTTAGCTCAAATGTCTGACGGCTTGAAACAGCTTCAAGGCGGTCTTGGAAAAGCTTCCTCTGGAATAGCTACAATAGTTACAAATATGAACACTGTAGCTGATGGCCTCGGAAAGATGAAAGTAGGTCAGCAGCAGCTAGTAGAAGACCTTAATGGCTTTAGTACCTTTGGACAAAAACTTTCTGATATTAATGGAGGCTTAAGTCAAATCTCCGATGGATTAGGTAAAACCAATGACTTCTTGGTACAGCTTAATACAAATAAAACCTTCTATATACCTAAGGAAGCTTTAACAAACACTGATTTCAAAAAAGCCTTAGATATGTTCATATCTAAAGATAAGAAGATTACTAAACTGACAGTTGTGTTAGATGCTGATCCATACTTAGAAAAAGCATGTAATATGGTTGAACAAATAAACGCAACCACTTTAGCCACCCTTAAGGCTTCAGTACTTTCTGATGCCAAAGCTGGGGTATCTGGTCCGAGTTCTACAACTAATGATATGAATAATGTTTTAAGCAGAGACCTTAATAAGACAACAGTTGTAGTAATTATAGGAGTATTTCTTGTACTACTTCTTGTAATTAGATCCTTCTGGGAACCAGCTGTAATAACAGCATCACTTTTAGGTGCATACTATGCAGCAATGTATATACTAAACTTTATATTTATAAATATAAGAGGTCTAGAAGGTATTTCCTCCTTTGTTCCTTTCTTCTCCTTTATAATAATAGTAGCCTTAGGAGTTGACTACAGTATATTCATAATGATGCGTTTTAAAGAATATCCTAATATGTCTCGTAAAGAAGCAATAGTATTAGCTTCTAAGCATATTGGAGGTGTGGTAATGTCTGCAGTTATAATACTTGGAGGAACCTTTGCTACACTTATGCCTTCTGGCTTAGTTCTTTTAGCTGAACTGGCAGTAGCTGTCATCGCAGGACTTGTAGTACTTTGCTTTATACTACTTCCTATATTCCTGCCAGCGATGGTTGCACTTCCAAGTGCTTTAAAAAATATATTCACAAAAAATAAATCAGCTCTAGATAAAGATAAAAGAGTGGCTTAGTTATTAAATACTGAGGACATATTACTTTATTAATTAACTGTTTAGGCTCTGTTAAGGTATTGTGTTGAAATTAAGTGGTCAGTCATCCTATGTCAGCTCCCTCTTAACCACTTAATTTCAACAATATCATTAAATATAGCCAAAATTAAATATTGCGTCGAAGAAATACTATCGGAATTTTGAATAGCCATAAATAACATAGAATTATTTACTCTTAAATGATATAATCACAAGTAATTTCATTAAACTGAAAGACGTAACAAATTATATTAAATGGAGAGTTAATTATGAACAAAGACATAAGAATGAATTACATATCTTTAGCTATGACTGTTTTTTTCACTTTTATTATGGGGCTTATATACTTTTTGCTCAGAAGATCAATGATTTTTCCATTAAAAGTAGGTTATACAGTTCTTGCATTAGTTTCTTTTATATTAATCGTATTTAATATTATTATGATAATGAGAAAGTCAACTATAAAATATTAGGCAACCTTAAGGTTGCCTAATATTTTTGTATATAATCAACATTTTTTAAAAATAAACTTAGTATCGAAGTAGTTCCTCTCTATATAAATTTGAATCTACTAATCAGAAATCAGCTCTCTTTTTGTACAACAATTATATCTATAGTAACACAAATCAATGCTATATATAAAAACAAATCAATTTATTGTCAAACATATGCATACCCTTATATACAATTAACAGTAATATAAATATAAAGCAACCACTGTAACTTAATTTAAAGAAATACGTTTACAATATATGTTGTTTGTATTAAAATATTATATATACTGTTATTTTACCATTTTTGTTATAAACTAACATACACGCTTCTTTTTCGCCGCAATTTAGAAGTAGAAATTTCAGCATATAAACTTCAAATATCCAATCATTAGGTTTAATAATCTTCCCAACACTCATAAAAACAATTATCTGCATTACAAATTAGCACTCTTTACTCCACAAGTCACTCTTTCATAAATAGTAATAATAATGGTATTAATCTACTTTAATTGGAGGTGATATATTAAATTCAAATTATATGGTAATGCTTTTGATACCAAGAGCAGATTAGGGGAATAAATCGCAAAAATTTATTGATATTTAATAAGAAAGAGGATGATTATGAAATGTTAAACCACTCTAAACTTTTTTTATTAACAATGTCTTTAATATTTAGCTTTTCAATGAGTACAGCTGCAAACAATATAAACCTAGAAAAAAAACTTCAAGACACAGCTAAACCTTTATTAAATTCTGATAATACTAAAAATACCTCTATAAATAACAAACTACTTTCCGAAAAATCTATTTTAGCTAATTCCACAACTACTACCAGTGCAATTGCTAAAGTTCCTGGCTACTCCAATCCCCTTATTAGTCATAAGTTTGGAGCGGATCCATGTGCTATGGTCTATAACGGCAGGGTTTATGTTTATATGACAAGTGATCAATTTGAATACGATTCCAATGGAAATGTAGTTGATAATACCTATAATAAAATACAGAAAATAACCATTATTTCATCTAATGATATGGTTAACTGGACTGATCACGGTGAAGTTCAAGTAGCTGGTTCTAACGGCTCTGCAAAATGGGCAAATCACTCTTGGGCGCCTACAGCAGCCTGTAAAAAAATAAATGGTAAAGATAAGTTCTTCCTTTATTTTGCTAATGACGCTTCAAGTATAGGGGTGCTTACCTCAGACTCTCCAATAGGTCCATGGACTGATCCAATTGGTAAGCCTATTATTACTAATAGCACTCCTGGAGTTAATGGAGTTGTATGGCTTTTTGATCCTGCAGTATTTGTTGATGATGATGGATCAGCATATCTATATTTTGGTGGAGGAATCCCTGGGGGAAATGCACCTACTCAAAGTCAAATTGCAAATCCAAAATCAAGTAGAGTTATAAAGTTAAGCAGTGATATGATTCATACTGATGGAAGTGCCTCTTTAATAGATGCTCCTTTCATGTTTGAAGATTCAGGTATACACAAATACAATGGTAAATACTACTACTCTTACTGTTCAAATTTCTCTGGCACCCACCCAGCTGGCTCTCCTGCACAAGGAGAGATTGCTTACATGGTTAGTAACAACCCTATGGGGCCATTTACTTATCAAGGTTCTATTCTAAAAAATCCTGGAAGCTTTTTTGGTGTTGGTGGTAACAACCATCATTCAATTTTTCAATTCAATAATCAATGGTATATAACCTATCATGCACAAACTCTAGGAAAAGCTATGGGGATTACTAAAGGATATCGTTCACCTCATATTAACAAACTTCAATATTCCAGTGATGGAAAAATCCAGAATGTCAATGCTGATATGATTGGAGTTCCTCAAACTACTAATCTTAACCCATATATACGCAATGAAGCAGAGACTATCGGATGGAATGGAGGTATCTCAACAGAAATATGCCATGCCTCAGGGGGAATTAATCTAGATGTTACAAACATAAATAATGGTGACTGGATAGCAGTATCAAAGGCTGATTTTGGACAAGTTCCTGCTAAGACCTTTAAAGCTAACATCGCATCTTCTGTTGGTGGAAAGATAGAAATACATTTAGATACTGTAGATGGTGCTGTAGTTGGTACTCTAAATGTAGGCTCTACAGGTGGCCCACAACAATGGAAAGAAATGCAGTGCACAGTATCCAATATCACTGGAGTTCACAATGTTTTCTTTAAATTTGTAGGTAACGGCACAAATAATTTATTCAATATTGATTATTGGCAATTTCTAAAATAAATAAAATCGATCAGTGTACAAGCTAGTACACTGGATATGTAAAGGAGTGTTTATTATGTTAAAAACAAAAATTATAAAATTTTGTACTATAGCTCTTTCCTTAACTCTACTAGTGTCATTGTCAACATCAAAAAATACAAATGCAGCTATGTCCCATAGTAAATTCTTAGGCAATATAATATCAAACAATATTCCTTCTAACTTCGACACTTATTGGAATCAAGTAACTCCAGAAAATGCCACAAAGTGGGGTTCTGTTGAAGCAAATCGTGGTAATATGAATTGGAGCGGTGCAGATCTTGCTTATAATTACGCTAAAAGTAAGAACTTTCAATTTAAGTTTCACACTCTAGTTTGGGGCTCTCAGGAACCAGACTGGATTTCAAAACTCTCAGCTGCTGACCAAAAAGCTGAAGTATCTGAGTGGATTCAAGCAGCTGGTAAAAGATATTCAGGAGCGGCCTTTGTTGATGTAGTAAATGAACCACTTCATACTAAACCCTCTTACAGAAATGCAATAGGTGGAGATGGTGCTACAGGATGGGATTGGATTGTATGGTCCTTTGAACAGGCTAGGAAAGCCTTTCCAAATTCTAAACTACTTCTAAATGAGTATGGTATAATAGGTGACCCTAATGCTGCTAATAACTACGTGAAAATTGCAAATATCCTTAAATCTAAAGGGCTTATAGATGGAATCGGCATACAATGTCACCAATTTAATATGGACAACGTTTCTGTAGCCACAATGAAGACAGTTTTAAACACCTTGTCCTCAACAGGCTTACCTATATATGTATCAGAGCTTGATATTAGTGGAGATGATTCAACTCAACTTGCAAGATACCAACAAAAGTTCCCAGTACTATGGGAGAACCCTAATGTTAAAGGGATTACCTTATGGGGATATATACAAAACCAAACTTGGAAACCTGACACCTATTTAATTACTTCATCAGGTGCAGAAAGACCTGCACTTAAATGGTTAAAGAGCTATCTTTCCACTCATTAATAATGTGAAGAAGCTTAACCATTAATTAGGCTTTAGCAAATACTTTTGCTTAATGCATCAAAATATTGCCATAACCAGTACTAGCCAAACTTACGTTATGGCGGCTAATCAACAGATTTGTAACTTATAAACTTGTAAAAATATTTATGAAAGCCATGGATTGATAAACCTAATAGTTTTCAATCCATGGCTTATTAAAAGAATTTACTATAGGGAACCTTTATGAAAACTTAATTTATACTTGTTATAAAATCCCGGATTCTGGGGACTTTATGGCATGTAGAAATTAATAGTTGAAGTTAGATACCTTATATTATCAAGCAAACTCTTATTCTAATCCCATTTATCGGAGCTTTTAACTACCTATCCACACTCTTTCTCCTTCCCATAAAGGCTAAAAGCTGCTCAAAATATGGATAGCCTTCCATATCTCCCTGCACAAGTGTTGCCATAGCCCCTACTCCATTACCTAGTTGTCCACACTCTTCTAAACTTAGGTTTCTTAGTATTCCAGATAAAAATCCTGCCGCAAAGCCATCACCAGCTCCAACAGTATCTACGGGATTCTTAATCTCATAGCCTTTTACATAAGTTCCACCAGAACTATTAGCAACATAGCAGCCTTTTTCACTAAGCTTCACAGCTACTAGCTTACAGCCTAGGTCAAGGAACTTATTGGCTATTTCTTTTTCATCACTAGTTCCTAGAAGCATCTCTCCTTCTGAAATACCTGGTAAAACTATATCCGAACTTCTTGCAATATCTAATAATATAGGTTTAGCTTCTTCTATATCCCATAACTTCAATCTGATATTGGGGTCAAAAGAAATGGTTATACTATTCTCTCTTGCTATCCTCAAAACTTCAAATACAACCTTCCTTAAGCTATCAGACAGTGCTGGAGTTATGCCAGTGATATGAATTATTTTAGCTTGTTTAATATATTCTAAATCTAATTCTTCTGCTGTTAATGTAGTTGCTGCTGAGTCTTGTCTATAATAATAAACATTAGGATTTTCTCCACCAAATCTTTCCTTGAAAAGAATAGCGCTGCTTTTTTCATTAGTAAATTTTGTTCTAGAGGTATCTACCCCCTCTGATCTTATTGCATTTCTAATATACTTACCAAACTCATCTTCTCCTAATTTTGAGAACCAAGCTGCTTCATGTCCAAGTCTTGAAAGTGCTATAGCTACATTAGATTCTGCTCCAGCTATAGATTTATTAAAGCTATTAACATATCTTAGTGGTCCATTTGACTGTGGATTAAAAAGCACCATAGTCTCTCCAAAGGTTAATACGTCCATGTTATATTTCCACCTACTCTTAGTTCAGTTTTTTAATTATATATTTTTATTCTAGTGAAGTTGCTGAAGCTTAGTACCTTACAAAAATCAGCGTACTAAGCCACATCCTTATCTATATATGTACCACTTGACATTAAAATCTGTTTTTTCAAATTCTACTCTCAGAATCTAGAAGAGTTTTGAAAATAGATTTAGTATTTAAGTAGTGCATCTTTATTTCTTAGGAATAACATTTAGCTCATCGTTGATTACGCCTAAAAGTTCCTTTGGTATTCTAAACATAGATCTCTTAGACATACCTTCTATTGAAATAAGTCCCATCATTACTTTAAATCTAGGCTCTTCAGCAGTTTCTCCAAAGAATTTTTTAAATACTGCCTTTGCCTGCTCATCTTCATAAAGCTTCTCTACCGAATCGTATATTGAATAATAGCCATCCTTAACAACTATCTCTTTAACTTCAGACAAATCAAACTTCTCAAACCAGTTAGTTACATGCTTCTTTTCTTCTTGCTTTGGAAGTATATAGCTTTCATCTATTTTATCAACTCTGTTTAACATCATCTCGTCTGTGTAAATAGTATTTTCCCCATCACAGCCTTCAATTCTAATACAATTTTCTCCTAGGGACAGTGCTACATTCTTAAATGATTTCATTGGTTCGCTATTACTTGTTTCATCAACAAGCTTATCATTTACATATAGCTTAATATTAGACAGATTAGAAAGCACTACAATATGGTTTAGTTCCTTATGTCTATTAACAAATCTGCTGCCAGCTAGCTTTACAAAAGGTTCCTTCGACCAGTAAGCCTTACATAGATAAAAGGCGTCCTTTTTTACTTTTCTGTCCATTGTTACTAGTCCCTTTTGGTTTCTTCCTTTTTCTCCGCCTTCATTTCTAATCTCACTACCGAAATCAAACATAGCCCATATATATCCACCTAGAACAAAATCTCTCTCTTTAAAGGTTCTAAGCGCATTATCCTGGAATAGCAATTGGTATTCTTCAGTATAGTCTTTTACTGTTGGTTCGTAGGAATGAAGTCTTGGGTTAGTATCTACCCCATATTCAGTAACCATAACCGGTGTTTTAGGTCTTACAGCATGGAAATCATCTAACCTAATTCCTAGATCTTTAATCTCCTTATAGTACCAACCATAATAAAGGTTATATCCAACAAAATCTGTTAACCCATTTAATGGACTGTCATTAGCCACGGTATGAATGTTGGCCTGAGCTATGAATCTTGTTGAATCCAAACTCTTAGCAGTAGAAACTAGCTCTCCCACCATCTTATAGGTATTTTCATTTTCTACTGCTATGGTTATTTCATTTTGAACTCCCCAGCAGTAAATTGAGGTGTGATTATAGGCCTGCTTTATTAAACATTCAAGCTGCTCTTTAGCATTTCTGTTTTCTTTATCAATAGTAGTTGGTATACTGATAAAAGGAATCTCTGCCCATACTAACATTCCCTCACGGTCACAAAGAGTATAGAAATAATCATCGTGCTGATAGTGAGAAAGTCTAATGCTGTTAGCACCTACCTCCTTTATGATTGCCATATCCAAATCCATATGTTCTTTGGTTAAGGCATTACCAATCTTAGCAAAGTCTTGATGTCTGCTAACTCCATTTAGCTTAATAGGTTTTCCGTTTAAAAATACGCCTTTATCTGGTGTTATCTCTACAGTTCTAAAACCAACCTCAATTGTTTTCTTATCACAAAGCATATCTTCTGAGTATATTTCAGCCTCTAATCTATAAAGATAAGGACTTTCTATCCCTTGCCAAAGCTCAGGATTATTGATTTTTTCAACCAAATTGAATTTAAACTCCTTTTGAATATCAGCTTCAATGGTTTTATCAAATACTATATTATCCTCTTTATCTAAAATTCTAAAATTTAACTTACCAGTCTTTGTTTCCATTAACTCGTTTACTACTGTCCCTCTTATTTCAAGTTCAAAGATTCCATCTACTACATTTCTTTGAGTTAAATATATTCCGTCTCTTCCATTGTCCATAAGATCAAAGTGAAGTGCCTCTGAGACAATTAATTTCACCTCACGATATACTCCACCATAAAAGGAGAAATCAGCCATTAGCGGGTACACATCTTTATGACTGCTGTTATCTACAATTATTGATATTAAGTTTTCTCCTGCTTTCAAAAAAGGAGTCAAAAACACTCTATACATTGAGAATCCACATCTGCTGCCGCCAGCTAACTTACCATTAACATAAACCTTAGAGATCAAAGAAGCTGCACCTATTTCTAAGAAAATATACTTATCTAACTCTTCAGTACTAATATCAAGCTTTCTTTGATAAAAACATTGACCTTTAAACATTCCCTCCCCACTTTGTCCATCAATTGCGTTAAAGCAGTGAGGTAAGGTAACTAGTTCAGCTTTCTCTATTTCTTTTTCTATATAAACTTCGTTATTTTCTTTTGTAAAGCTCCATTTATCATTTAAAGCTATTATCCTCATTTATATTCACCTACTTTTATAATCTAATTTACAGATTAGCTCTGTCACTTAGTTCAAAATACAAACTGCACTAAGTTTATTTTTCATTTATAAATTACAAAACTATAATTTATAAATAAATTAAAAACTATCTTTTATCTCTACTGATTTAGGCTATATTCAGTACTCTACTTCAAGAGTATTTTAATTTAAGGCTATGTTTAATAATATTGTTGAAATTAAGTGGTCATGAAGGATATGCTATATGCCAGTACTTTAACAAAGCCTAATTTAAAAGATAAGTTCACCTCATATATAGGTGAACTTAATTCTATATTACTTTACTACTTCTACTTCCGCTTGTTGTTCTAAAGCATAAGCTTCTCTATCTGCTTTTCTAAAGAACGGATACCAAACTGCCATTTCTAGAATTACAAGTACAACTTGAAGCACAGCTATCCTCCAGCTTCCTTCCATAAGTCCACTAAAGATTATTGGCATACCACTCATTGGAGCCATTCCAGCTACTCTTGGAACTATACCTATAACAGTTAGTCCATAAGCAATAATTAGATTGATGGCATTCATGAATATAAATGGTACAGCAAATCTTACATTGAATACTAGTGGCGTACCAAAAACCAATGGTTCGCTTATACCGAAAAGTGATGGTAGTGTTGATAATTTACCTAAGGTTTTGTATTGTTTACTCTTTGCGAATAATAACATAAGTAAAGCAAATCCTATTGCACTGGCACTGACAGTATAAGTACTAACAAATGCACGTCCTG
Source organism: Clostridium manihotivorum (assembly GCF_004015185.1). Classification (GTDB taxonomy): domain Bacteria; phylum Bacillota; class Clostridia; order Clostridiales; family Clostridiaceae; genus Clostridium_AR; species Clostridium_AR manihotivorum. The sequence continues at coordinate 5,268,432 of NZ_CP025746.1, forward strand.
TTATATTTGGAAGTGCTTGACCTGCTGAATAAGCAGTTAACTGTGCTGCATCCATTGCAGTAAATATCGGAAGAACCACTGAGTAAATAACCAAAGTTCCATGAATACCAAAGAACCATAGCACTTGAGCAAATGTCCATAAAAGTATAACTGATACTATATTTCCACCAACACCTTGAAGTGGAGTTTGAATAAAAGCATATATAAATGCATGCATAGTCTTATATGGAGTTGCTGCAAAAACACCGGATATAATTAAGAATAGTATTGCAACAGCAAAACCTGGTATTAAACTACTGAAACTGCTGGATACTACTGGTGGAACACTAGCTGGCATCTTAATAGTCCAACCTTTTTGTTTGATATAAATATATAATCTTGTGGCTACCAAACTTATAATAATTGCTGAAAATATACCTTTTGCTCCTAGCCAATCCATAGGTATAGAGGTAATTGTGGCATTATTCACTTTAGCTACAGAAAGTGGCGTCACTACAAAGAAGCACACTGCTGCAAGTAAGGATGGTAAAATTGGATCCTCTTTATACTGCTTTGCATAACTACCTGCAATAGTAATTAAAAACACCACTGCTAAGAAGTTAGTTGTAAATTGAATAGATGTATTTAAAACTGCTGCTATTCCAGAGCTAGCGATAAAGCTTTTGTATGCAGGTATTTGTAGATTTAAAAATAGTGAAGCAAATGCACCTAAAAGTGTTACTGGCATTGCCACCATCATTCCTCCAGTGATTCCATTTGCCAACTTACTTTTTTGAACTTTATTTAATATTGGTGCAATTTTTTTATTAATAGCCTTTGAATCAAGCTTAGCCATTATTAATCCCCCTTTAGAATTTAGCCTTTATTAACTTTTTCTATAAAATTAACCTAATAATTTAAGTGCATCATTTAATACGTTTTCACCATTTAAAGTACCGTAGTCCATCATATCTATTACTGCAACCTTAATTCCCTTTGGCTCGTATTTTTCTCTTATGTCATCTTCTAGATAAGATATTTGAGGTCCTAAAAGCAAAACTTCTGTTGGCTCTTCATACTCTTCGAATTTTGACTCTGACATAGCTATTATCTTCGCTTCAATTCCCTTTTTCTTTGCACTTTCTTGCATCTTACCCATTAGAATACTTGTTGACATTCCTGCTGCACAAACCAATGTAATATATTTCATAATTATTTCCTCCTAAAATTCATATTATTTTTTTGAATATATTTTTAAACAAGCTTGTTTTGTTAACTACTAAATGTTTACTTTCTAAATTCTTCATACATAGAAATCATTTCTTGTGCTAGATCAAGTACAGTGATTGCATTCATCAAGTGATCTTGAGCATGTATCATAAGCAAACTTATTTCAACCTTATCTCCTGCTGATTCACCTTGTATTAATCTAGTTTGGAAGTTGTGAGCTTTGTTTAAGGCTTCGTTTGCTTCCTTTATTTTATCCTTTGCAGCCTGCAATTCACCTTTTTTAGCTAGCTTTATAGCATGCATTGCTTTACTTCTTGCATCACCACCATTTACTATAAGTTCCATAACTATTTGTTCTTTATCTACTGTTTCCATTGCTTCACCTTCTAATCAACATTTTTTATTTGTCTTACGCTTATATATAAAGCAAGACCCGTGCCAAAGCAGAAATTATATAAATTTCTTTAACTAAAACCCTTCACTCCTCTATTTATAAGCTTTTCAAAGCAAAATAAAAAAGCTTTCAAAAAGTATTGATGTGCTTTACTTTTCGAAAACTTTTCAAAGCACATTAATAATGTGCTTTATTTTGCTTTATTTTTCATAGTAAATAGATTCATGAGATAACATATCTCATCCTCAGAAATAACAATTGTATATTTAGTATTAAGCAATGCACATTCACTTTTAATCAATCTATACAATTCTAAGTTTTCTCTTATATAGCTTTCTTTATTTCTATAAGTTTCAATAACTTCATTGCCACTTAATCTATCCACCATAACTGCCATATGAAGAGTTATTCCTATCAATGCATTTGAGGTAAGCTTTATATTCATTGCCTTTGTCACATTCTTACAGAATCTTTTTATATCCTTAACTATTGATTTTCCATCGATATTTCTTAATTGATGTTCTAAGGTTTCCTCCATCTTTATATAAACTTTTTCTCTATCTATTAAATCTTGTATATTTTCAGAGGCTTCTCCTTCTATAACATCATCTAGCTTAAACTGTATATAATCAGATTCTAGATCAAAGGGGCTAACTATACATAATATCTCATATTTGTTTGCTAGCTTTTCTAATCTATCATATATATTCTCTTTTCCTATAAAGTTCACCGGAACTATATCAAGCAGACTACTATCAAACTTAAGAGTTCTTTCTAATATTCCCTTCATAGCTTTTGCACCACCTTCTCCCGTAGTACAAATTGTTACTATAGCAAGCTTCTTCTCCTCGCTGCCTTCTGGTATATAATCTAATGAACTATTATCGTATAGATTATTGACCTCTAAGGTTTCTCTATATATATCATCTAAAGAATAACCAAGCATTGCTTTTCTAGTAGCCTCAATGCAATGTAGGGTACTTACCAAAGGAATAGTTCTTGTCTTTATTTTAAATTCTTTTTCTATCTCTCTTCCAAAGGTTGCAAGTGATCCCATATCTACTAAGAACAATATCTCTTTATCTATATTATTCTGCTTAATGTATTCTTTAATCTTTTCCAGAGTTATCTGAGGTTTCTCGTCTATTGGTGCATTTATTCCTCTAGAATAATTAGCTCCTAGTAGCCCATTCACTGCATCAGCCATAGAGGTAGCTGTGGTTTCTCCATGTGCTATAATAATAATCTTAACGTTATTATAAGATTTCTTAAGCGCCTCATTATGATAGGTTAGAAACATTGTTATAAATCCAGCCTCATCCACAGGTATCTCAACATCTAGAGATTGCTCTAGTATTTTTAGGACATCTATGGCTACATTAAACTCTTTACTATATTGTTTTCTAATATTATTAAGCTCTAGGTTTTCTATCTTCTTATTTCTTCTTATTCTATCCACAGCATTATTTATGTGAACTGCTAGTCCATAATATATTTGCTTATCTAACTTTCTTTTTAGTTCCTCTTCACAGAAATTAATTACTTTTTCAACAACCTTAATTATATGAGGCTCTACTATTGTTTCCAAGTTAGCTGTATCTACCTTGTAATTGAATTTATTAATATACTTTTTAAAATAATCTTCTATGTTATTTTCAATTTCTTTCTCGAATTCTGTACCTCTTATACCCTTTGCTTTAAGATCCCTCGTTTTCATCTCAAGCATCTCATAGATGTTCTCATCATAACTATTCTCTTCGAAGATCATCTTTTCTTCGTCTTTATCAAAAATACAATATCGCTTATTTATGTCAACCAGCTTATTCCATAACTGTCTGTGCTCTATTTCCTTATATAATCCTTCTCTTATATAGCTTGGCAAATCCAAACTGCTTATGCTGATTTCATCTTTTCTATTGGATAAAAAATCAGCATAGGCTCTAGCACAAGCAAGCTGTATGTCTGACTTAAGCTGCCCCACATTGCTTTTACATTCATAAAATAAAAATGCCTTTATTGAGTTTATTGATACCTTTATACTCTTCCCAAGCCTTCCTGACTCCTCTAACATAAACTGCTTTATAAGATTAAATCGCTCTTCTATTCCTCTATTTCTTAAGGCTGGTATAGTTATTACCATTGGAATTCTTCTTGTAAAGGTCTGAAGTAACGTTGTATCAGGATTTTCAGTGGTAGCGGCTATAATAAGTACCTTTGCACTTCTTTCACTTTCTGTTTCACCAAGTCTTCTGTACAAGCCTCTGTCCATAAAAGTGAAAAACATCTCTTGCCCTTCTGCTGGCAATCTATGTACTTCATCTAGAAACAATATTCCACCATCTGCTTTTTCTAATAGCCCAGCTTTGTCAAAATCCGCTCCAGTATACGCTCCCTTTTTCACCCCAAAAAGCTGTCCTAATAAAAGCTGAGGATTGTTAGCATAATCTGCACAGTTAAAGGTTATAAATGGACTTTCCTTAGGCCTTACCCCCATCTCTGTGGCGTATTTATATATCAAGCCAGCAAAGGTTGACTTACCTACTCCAGTTTCTCCAAGAAGCAATATATTCATTCCATTAGGAGGATAAAGTATAGCAGCCTTAGCCTGTTCTAAAGCCGTATAAAGACTAGGGTTAACTTCTGAAAAATTATTAATTACTGAGGTATTATTCTCAATCTTCTCTTCATCCACTGCTATAAATAAGGTTGGTTTTCCTTTTATCTTAACTGCCTTTCCTGCGCTAGCTAGTATATTCAAGTCATTGCTTACATTGCCTCTCATAAGTCCCAATTCCTCGGCAAGCTCTGAAGCAGATACTCCATTAGGCTTTGAAACCTTTATCTCTTTAAGCTTACTGAGAATCAAATCAATTCTTTTCATTAATCAATTCACCTCACTGTTCCCTTTACTTTTGTTAATGATATACCAATTCCACCCAACAGGACATTATTCTATCCTTTAATACAACTATAATTTACTTTACCATTGCCTCATAATACTGTTTTGGTGTAATACCATACTCATTTTTAAAGGCTCTAAAGAAATTAGAATAATCTCCAAACCCACATTGTTTGTATACATCAATTATAGGAATCTCCTTGAGAATCAACTCCTTAGCCTCTATGAGTTTTTTCTGAACTATATATCTATGAATTGTGGTTCCTGTATATTTTTTAAACTCTCTAGACAAATGGAACTTACTTAAGTAAAACTGTTCTGCTATTTCATCAACAGTTATATCATCCTCTATATGATTATTTATGTACTCTATTATTCCATCTATAAGATTACTTTTCTTTATATCTACACCTAACTCTGTATCTTCCTTAAAGGTAAGATTATTTATATGCACCATAAGTTCTGTGATATAAGCCTTATAAAGAAGTTCATAACCAAAACCCTTATAGTTTTCAAGATCTACTAACTTATTAAGTATGAATCTTATATTTTTTTGTTGCTCAAAATCTACACTTAGTACATTTTTTTTATTTATTCCTTCAAAACAAAGAGAAAGATCTATTTCCTCATTTGAAAGACTTTTTAAAAAGCCTCTATTTATCCAAAGAACGATCCTTTCATAGTATGCTTCTTCAGAATTTATCACCGCTTGGTGGAGTTCCTTGGAATTAATTAAGACCAAATTGCCAGCTTCTAATTTATAGGCTTTACCTTCAATTAAATAAGTAACATCTCCTGCTATAAAGAAATAGATTTCATAAAAATCATGGTGGTGTATATTTATATTTCTTATGTCGCTATTCAAATAATGATATATCTCATAATCACTAGATAGCATATACTGACGAGTTTGATACTCATGAGTTCTTTTCTTCACTATCCCCCACCTCCTAACTTCTAGCACTTCAAATTACATATATTATCTTTTATCTATATTAACTTACTGTAACTACTGTTTTATTAAAATTAAGTAGTCCTTAAAGAGCTGCTATATGCCCGAGCTATTTTAGCCTAAAGCATCAGACCTCTGTCCACTTAACTTCAATAAACAATTTAAAAATAATATTATTTTACCTGAGCAATTTTTGCAAGTTATATAGCAATAATAACATATTTAATATCAGCCATAAAGCTTATAATTAAGGCAAGTTAGATGTATTTGTTTTCAACGGCATTCTAATTATGTTTATAATGTCAGATAAAGGTATAAAAACGAGGTGATTACTTGTTAGATAACAATTTTATGTTAAAAGGAAAAACAGCAAAATTACTTTATGATAACATTGCAAAAAATGCTCCAATATATGACTATCACTGCCACCTATCAGCAAAAGAAATATATGAGGATAAAGTATTTAGTAATATCTCTAAGATTTTTCTTGAATTCGATCACTATAAGTGGAGAGCCCTGAGATATGCTGGAGTACCTGAAGCCTATATAACTGGCGATGCAAGTGATTTTGATAAATTTAAAATGTGGGCAAGAACTTGTGAAAGATTAATTGGAAGTCCACTATACCACTGGACTAACATGGAGCTAAAAAACTTCTTTGGCTTAAGTGAAATGCTAAAGGAGAGCAATGCTGAAAAGATATATGAATACTGCAATAATAAGATATCAGAAGAAGCTTTGTCTCCTGTAAAGTTTATTAATAACTCTAAGGTAAAACTAATCTGCACAACAGATGATCCTATTGATAACTTAGAGTATCATAAACTACTAAGTAAGAAACAACTAGAATTCAAGGCGCTTCCAACCTTTAGACCAGATAAGGCTCTTAATATATCAAAGGATGATTACTTAGATTATTTAAAGACCTTATCCAATAGCTGTTCTGTAGAAATTTATAACTATCAAACTTTAATAACTGCACTGAAGAAACGTATAGAATATTTTGCTCAGGTTGGCTGCAAGCTTTCTGATCACTCTCTTGAAAGCTTAAACTATTATGATACTGATGAAACTGAAGTATCAGCAATATTTAGAAAAAGGTTATTTGAGAATAACCTATCCTTTGAAGAGATTGAAAAATTCAAATGTTTCACACTTAAAATGCTAGCTGCGGAATATGATAAAAACAAATGGGTAATGCAGCTTCACATAGGTGCAATGAGAAACAATAATGAGCTAATGTTCAAAAAGCTTGGCGCTGATGCTGGTTTTGATATCATGAACGATTTTAATATAGCGCCTCACCTATCGAAATTAATAGCTTCAATGGATAGAGAAGCTGCTCTACCTAAAACAATAATATACACTTTAAACTCAAAGGATAACCTTGTGCTTTCATCACTTCCTCACTGCTTTGGACAAGATGGTATCCAAGGAAAAGTTCAATTTGGAGCTGCTTGGTGGTTTAATGATCACAAAGAAGGAATTTATGAACACTTAAAGGTTCTTTCAAGTCAAGGTACCTTAGCCTACTTTGTTGGTATGCTTACAGATTCAAGAAGCTTTTTATCCTATGCAAGACATGATTACTTTAGAAGAATTTTGTGTAGTTATATAGGCTCTCTAGTAGATGATGAAGAGTTCGAAGATGATGCTGAGATCTTAAAAGAAATTATTGAAGGAATATGCTTTAAAAATATAAAAAATTATTTAGAATTGGAGGATTAATATTATGAAATTATCATTTAGATGGTATGGGGCTGACGATGCTGTTACGCTTCAATATATTAGACAAATCCCAAGTATGTACAGTATTGTAACTGCTGTTTACGATGTTCCTGTAGGAGAAAAATGGAGCATGGAAAGTATTCTTAAGTTAAAAGCTGATGTAGAAGCTGCTAACTTAAAGTTCGATGTGATAGAGAGTGTCCCAGTACATGAGGATATAAAACTTGGACTTCCATCAAGAGATAGATATATAGAAAACTATAAAGAAAATATAAGAAGCCTTGCAAAAGCAGGAGTTAAGGTAATATGTTATAACTTCATGCCAGTATTTGACTGGACAAGAACTCAGCTTGATAAGGTATTAGAGGATGGTTCAACTGCACTTGTTTACTATAAGGAGCAATTAGAAAAAATGGACCCACTTACTGGTGAACTATCACTTCCTGGTTGGGATTCCAGCTACACTAAGTATCAACTAGCTGACTTATTTGATAAGTACTCAAAGGTTGATGAGGAAGCGTTATGGAGCAACTTAGAATACTTCTTAAAGCAAATCATCCCTGTGGCAGAGCAATGTGATATAAAGATGGCTATTCATCCAGATGATCCTCCTTACAATATTTTTGGTCTTCCAAGAATTATAACTAATGAAAAAAATCTTGATAGATTCTTAAAACTTGTAGATAGCAAATATAATGGTCTTACTTTCTGTACAGGTTCTCTTGGATCAGCAAGCTTTAATGATATCGTAAAAATGGTAGATAAATATTCTAGCCAAGGACGTATTCACTTCATGCATGTTAGAAATGTAAAACTTCTTGAAGATGGAAGCTTTGAAGAAAGTGCTCACTACTCCCCTTGCGGCTCTTTAGATATAGTTGAAATAATGAAAGTACTTCATAAGAATAATTTTGACGGATACCTTCGTCCTGACCATGGAAGAATGATCTGGGGTGAAACAGGTAGACCTGGCTATGGCTTATATGACCGTGCATTAGGTGCTATGTATATCAGTGGTATATGGGAAGCTCTTGAAAAAACAAGTAAAGGAGATAAATAAGATGAAATTACCTTTTAATATAGATTTAAAAGACAAAGTTGTAGTAATAACAGGAGGAGCTGGAGTACTTGGAAGTTCCTGGACTGATGCCCTTGCTGAATGTGGTGCAAAGGTTGCAATACTTGATTTAAGTCTAGAAAATGCTGAAAAGAAGGCTGCTGAAGTTGTTGCAAATGGTAAAATGGCTATTGGTGTTGAAGCCAATGTGCTTAATAAAGCTAGTCTTAAAAAGGCTCATGAAGTAGTATCAGATAAGTTCGGTCCTTGTGACATACTTATAAATGGTGCTGGTGGAAACAATCCAAAGGGTACAACTACTAAGGAATATTTATATGAAGAAGACTTAAAAGAAGGCAATGAAGACCTTATAACCTTCTTCGATCTTGATGAAAATGGAGTAAGATTTGTATTTGATTTAAACTTCCTTGGAACACTGCTTCCAACTCAAGAATTCGCAAAAGATATGATAGGAAGAAAGGGCTGCAGCATTATAAATATTTCATCAATGAATGCCTTTACTCCACTTACAAAAATCCCTGCATATTCAGGTGCAAAAGCTGCTATATCAAACTTTACTCAGTGGCTTGCAGTTCACTTCTCAAAGGTTGGAATAAGAGTAAATGCTATAGCACCAGGCTTCTTCGTAACTAAGCAAAATGAAGCATTACTTAAGAATGCTGATGGAAGCTATACTGAACGTTCACATAAGATACTAAACAGCACTCCAATGGGAAGGTTTGGAGAAGCTGAAGAGCTTATCGGTGCACTTCTATTCTTAATAAATGAAGATGCTTCAAGCTTTGTTAATGGTATAGTAATCCCAATAGATGGCGGCTTCTCCGCTTACTCAGGGGTATAATATTACCAACAATTATGTTTAGGCACTGTGTTGAAATTTAGGTGTCGCTCCTCCGATGTTTTGATGAACTTCGCAAAGAATTAATATGATTTCCTCATATTCCATGGCTAAAACTGTAAACTCACTACGTTCGAACAGTACAGTTTTTAACGCCATTACATCTGAGAAAACCATTTAACTCTAATAGCTTGTTCATATAACATCTACCCTAGCAACACCTAAATTTCAACTATGCTCTAAAACAAAATCTAATACTAAAAACTCTAGAGGTGTAAAATGCAAAGATTAGAAACTATAAAGAAGTTAAGTGAATATGGACTTGTAGCTGTTATAAGAGCTAACTCAAAAGAAGAAGGTATAAAGATCGTTGAGGCTGTAAAAAAAGGTGGAATTAAGGCTTTGGAAATAACCATGACGGTTCCAGGTGCTTTAGATATAATAAAAGAACTGTCTGAGATTTATAAAGATGATAAGGACATACTTATAGGAGCTGGAACTGTGCTTGATCCTGAGACTGCAAGAGCTTGTATTTTAGCAGGAGCAAAGTACATAGTAAGCCCTAGTTTAAATCCTGAAACTGTGAAGCTTTGCAATAGATATAGAATTGCCATAATGACTGGTATAATGACAGTTAAAGAAGCTGTAGAAGCTCTTGAACTTGGAGTTGAGATCATAAAAGTGTTTCCTGGCAATGCCTTTGGGCCATCCATAATAAGCTCCTTCAAAGGACCTATACCGCAAGGTAACTTCATGCCAACCGGCGGAGTAAATCTTGACAATGTAAAGGACTGGATTAAAGCTGGTGCCATTGCAGTTGGTACAGGCAGTGACTTGACTAAAGGTGCTAGCACCGGCAATTATGAGTTAGTTACAGAAACTGCTGCTAAGTTTGTTGATGCAGTTAGAGTAGCTAGAGATATTTTAGTTTCAAATAAAATATAACTTATCAGATTATTTACAAAATAAAAAAAATTCACTAAAGTTATCTTCTTTAGTGAATTTTTGTGTATATGCCTTTCCGTATGTCATAACCCAAAGAAGGGGCTGTTGCAAAACTAACATAGTTAGTTTGGTAGCAGCCAATTTTTTTGCCGAAATAAAAAAATGTGAATTCCGAAGAACTCACATTAATTGTATAATTAAATTATGCTACTAACTAAATCATACAATAAAAATTATACCGAGTTTAATGATGATTTTCAACTTGTATTACCATTAAACTTAGAAAACTTGATACCTGAAGATGATTCAGTCCGCTTGCTAAGCCATGTATTGGAGGGATTAAATTATAGAAAGTTGTATAAGGCGTACTCTTCCTTCGGAAGAAAACCGGCAGTGGAACCAAAAATCATGTTCAAAATAATATCTTATGCTTATTCTCAAAATATATATTCAAGCAGAAAAATAGAGAAATCATGTAAAAGAGATATAAATTTCAGGTGGCTATTAAAAGGATGCAAAGCACCTGATCATACTACAATTAGTAGATTTCGTAAAGAGTATCTATCAGACGAAGTGATTGAAGATTTATTTTATCAGCAAGTTAATTATTTAGCTAATCATAATGAAATATTATTTGAAAATGTATTTATTGATGGTACTAAGATCGAAGCGAATGCCAATAGATATACTTTTGTTTGGAAGAAAGCTATTTACAAGAATGAAGAGAAAATGTTTGATAAAATTCTTACTCTTGTTAAAAATATCAACCTTGAGGAACTGAAAGAATTTAGTATCGAAAAAGAAACATTGATAGTTGATATTGATAAAATACTTCAATGGCTTTTACATGAAAAAGAGAATAGAAACATAGAATTTGTTTACGGGATAGGTAAAAGAAAAACTAAAATTCAGAAATGGACAGAACAACTATCGGAATATAAAGAGAGACAAGAAAAATATAATTTCAGCAAAACTATATTTTCAAATAGAAATAGTTATTCTAAAACTGATCCAGACGCAACTTTCATGCAAATGAAAGACGATCATATGAGAAATGGACAATTAAAACCGGCATATAATGTACAAATCGGAGTCGAAAGTGAATACGTAACCGGCGTCGGAATATTTGATGATAGAAATGACATATCAACATTAATACCTATGCTTAATAATATGGAAGAGAAAACTGGTCATAAATATCATAATGTAATTGCAGATTCTGGTTATGAAAGCGAAGAGAATTATTTGTTTTAGAATCCAATAATCAGATTCCATACATAAAGCCTCAAACTTATGAGAAATGGAAAAAAAGAAGTTTTAAAAATGATATAAGCAAGAGAGAAAATATGAAATATGATGCCGAATCAGATTTTTATGTCTGCAATAACAATAGAAAGTTACTCCCTACTTCGATTACTCATAGAAGATCCGCCAGTGGATACAAATCAGAAGTTACTATTTATGAGTGTGAAAGCTGTGAAAACTGCGTTCATAAATCGAAGTGCACGAAAGCAAAAGGAAATAGAAAGATGCAAGTGTCAAAAACTTTTGTTGAAAAGCGTGAAGTATCTTATAGAAATATTACAACTGAATTTGGAACTAAATTAAGAATGAATAGATCTATTCAGGTCGAAGGAGCATTTGGCGTTCTTAAAAGTGATTATGAATTCAATAGATTTTTAACACGTGGAAAAATTAGTGTTAAAACTGAATTTATTTTACTTTGTATTGGCTATAACATTAATAAATTACATTCAAAAATACAAAATGGAAGAACTCAAAAACATCTTCATGAACTAAAACCTACTGCCTAATTATGGAACCTGGTCGCTAGGTTTGTTTAAGTGCGTTTAAAATTCAAAAATATCCACAAAATTGATTTGATATTTCAATTTTGTGGATATTTCTTTCTTTAAGCCGAAAAGGAGCATCGCTCCTGATTAAAAATTAATCATTTCGCGACACTCCCTTTATTTACTACCTCTGTTCCTTTATTAAACCTTTCCTATAGGCATCAAGAAGCCACTCCAAATCTTGTATTTGAACCTTTAGCTCCTCTCCTATATCAGTATCTCCAACTCTCTTTCTATCAACTTCCTGTTCTAACACTGTTGTAGTTGATAGAATATCCTTTTCTTCTTCAATGGCCTTTTGGGTTGACTCAAAGGGTTCATGAGATACTAATAAAAGTCCATAAGAATTATATATTAAAGTGTATCCTGCTATCCCTGTCTCTGGTTGATAAGCCCTGGAGAAGCCTCCATCTATAACCAGTAGCTTGCCATTTGCCTTTATTGGACTCTCGCCTTTTTTTATCTTAACAGGTACGTGACCATTAATTATATGAGATATCATTGGATCTAATCCAAACTCTTCAAAGATCATGTTGCAAGCTTTTTCATCATCTTCTAATTCAAAGTAATAATTTTTCTTCTCAATATGCGATTCTTTATTTTCTATAAAATATCTTTCAAAGGTAGTCATCCTATCTTTACCGAAAAGTGGTGAATCAGCACCATTCCATAAGTACCAGATTATATCCATGCCATAGAGCTTAGCCTCAGGATTATTCTTATAAAAATATCCCTCTCTAACTAAAATCTCTAATCTGTCTAAGTAAGCTTTTCCGCTGTACTCTCTACCAGAAGCTCCTATGCTTACCTTTCTAAAGCTTCCATCTTCATTAAGTGGAATACACCCATGAAATAACAAGTTAGAATTGTACTTTAAATACATACTCCCCTTTGCAAAAAGAAAGCCAACATGATTCTGAAGCTTTTCACTATTTAGAAAGGAAGATTTAAGCTTTTCCATAAGTTCTAGCTCTTCAGTAGTTAATTCATATGGATTATCAGGATTAATAGTTGGAAAATTACAGTCCCTTAGCTTATATACTTTATCATCTATATTAATAGTGCCTTCCTCATAATCTATCTTCTCTAATATTAATCTGTCGTCCATTCTGAAGTAAGGTCGTCTTTTAATTATCTCTCCTTCAAGCTTAAACTGTATCACTGTTATGGCTTTATGCATCTTAGCTATAAGTTCTGCATCCTTCTCACTGCAAGCTCTTTCATTGTCAACCTTAGGTTTAAAGATTTCACATTTGTCTTCACTGTAAAACTCCATAGCAAAGGTAGCTAGTGGAAGAAGATTTATTCCGTATCCATCTTCTATAGTACTCAAATTTCCATATCTGGCACTAGTCCTAAGTACTGTTGCAATACAAGCTTCGCTGCCTGATGCCGCCCCCATCCAAACTATGTCGTGATTTCCCCACTGAATATCTATAGAGTGATAATTTATAAGCGTATCCATAATGATATCAGGACCTGGCCTCTATCAAATATATCTCCTATAATATGAAGTCTATCTATTACAAGCCTTTGAATCAATTTTGAAAGCGCGACTATAAACTCTTTGGCTCTTCCAACTCTAATGATAGTCTTTACTATTTCCTCATAATATTTCTCTTTATCTAGTCTATCTGGCTGCTCATGAAGAAGTTCTTCTATGATATATGCAAAGTCCACTGGCAGTGCTTTTCTTACCTTGGAGCGAGTGTATTTTGAAGATGCATATCTGCACATATCAATAAGTCTATATAAAGTTATCTTATACCAATCTTCAATGTTCTGCTGACCTTTAAGCTCCAGCTCTATTTTTTGTTCTGGATAATATATTAGGGTTGCAAGGCTTTTTCTTTCCTTTTGACTTAGTATATTCTTAAAAATATCATCAACCTTACGCTTTATAACTCCAGAAGCATTATTTAATACATGTATAAAAGGTTCATACTCTCCATGAATATCTGATAAAAAATGCTCCGTTCCTTTTGGAAGGTTTAAAATAGCTTGTAGGTTAATAATCTCAGTACAAGCATCCGCTATAGTTGGGTAATTATTAGATAGGAGTTTTAGATATTTCAGTTTATCCTGAAATTCTTGACTTGAATCCTCTTCAATATATGGCATTACACACCCTCCTAAAATCATCGACTAATTTTAATCTTAAATTAGCAGTTGTAAATGTTTCCTCTAATATAAAGTATAATATATATTAACTAAAGCATCAATTTTGTATATTTTTTAACGAAAAGGATAAAAAATTCACTGAAGCGATGTTCTCAATGGCATTAAGTTAAGAGAATTCAAGAAGCTATTACATAAAGTGATAGCTTCTTTTTTCAGAGTTAGCTGTAAATGTTCAACCGAAATGAAGAAAATAATTTTAAAAATTGCATGCAAATAAAGCAGGCATATATCCCGCTAAAAAAAACTATTAAATTAATCATTATTATGCTACTCTATACATGAAGCTTACGGATGTTTTTTCAGACATATTTCTAGGTCGCGAACGACCAGGTCGAATCGGTGTTATGTGCCTAGCAATCAAAGCTTCTATATTAGGTGGAGTAACTTTACCAAGGAAAAACTGTCGGCATATATGCGCTGCAACAGAAAAGTTGACTTTGTAGTCGTATTTCCTGTTCCTTTTCTTTATGATTACGTGTTGGGTAATTATTTCAGAAAAGTTGTACATAATTAGCCTTGCATATATTTCCTGAAGTATGTACTCCACCTTTTTTGAATGAAAATGTAGCAATCCAATAGTATATTTCAAATCACGGAATGATGTTTCAATTCCCCAACGCTTGAAATAGAGTTCTTTTAGTGTTTGAGGTGAAAATTTCGTTCTATCTAGGTTTGTAACAACAACCTCATAAGTATCATCAGTAATTTTAAATCGTACAATCCGAAACGGTAGTTTGTACATTACTGTAGGATCACTTTTTCTATTTGTCTCTGGGAGATAGTCAAATGTCTTATTTTTCCCAATTAGTCTATAATGGTTTTTATCCTTAAGCAATTCTTTCACTTTATTAGTTTGTTTTCTAGTAAGGTTTAAATCAATATCAACATCAAATTCATCAGCAGATGGAAGTTCAAATCCATGTAAAATACCTGATGCATGACCATGAAAATCTTTTATTCTTATTAGAATTTCCATCCTTTTTGTTGAATGTGTGCCATATTGTTATAAGATTCATACCCTCGATCCGCAAGGATAATTGCTGGAGTTTTAATAGTAGATCTGTCTACCATGTCTGTTAATGCCTTACATTCATTGGAAAGCTTTCTTCTCAGCACAATTACGTCCTCGTAGGTATGTTGATTAAGATCGTATAATGCATTTAAATGCAAAAGGTTGTACGGTTTCCTAGAGTCTTTAAATTCATATAAGGAATCCAAATCGTTTTTATTTGTTGGAATATGTATGTCAGATCCATCGACAGCCAAAAGGCGATAGCCTTTAAATAGATAATCAGTTGTTGTTTTGTTAACGAAGTTATGAAATAATTTTCAAATGCCGTAGTCAAGATCTTTGCCCTTTGTTGAACAAAGGCCGCCGATGTAGCTGTGTCAATAGAGCATCCCCATTGATTTAAAAGCTCATTACTTAAAGTATTTCCTTCCATTCTAGCAAAGAAAAAATTATTTTATCAAAGGGAAGTTTTCGATTTCTAAGGAAATCCTTGTCGGGATTCTAATATTCTCTTTAGGATTATCATGAAGCTCTTGAATAAGTTCAAATAAAGTGGATCTCAATTCTTGTGACTTAGTATTCATATGTATTCTCCTCGTAATTGAAATTTCTCTCTAATTACAAGGGCCGCTTTCACTACCTTTAAAACAATTGGTAGTGAAAGCGGCCACATATTTTTGAAATGCTGTCAAGTGATAATTAAAAAAAATAAAAAAGACCCACAGCACATATTTGTGATGCAAGCCTTTCCTTAACTTAATGACATTGAGCGATCTTCTTCAGTGAATTTTTGCTCATCTGATCTTTCTACACATATGTAAAGAAATTCTGTCAGATTAATATCTTTAATTTTAATCAATGCATTACAGTTCCAAAATTCTTATTTTCCTACTCAACAAGTACCTTAACAACAGCTTTCTTTACTTTTTCTGATTTCTCAAAGCATATAGAAGGCATATGTCCATCTTGTGTATTGAAAATAACAAACATTCCTGCTTCTACTGATACAAAATCTCCATCTGCTGTACCAAACATAACATCTTTTTCTTCATCATACTGAGAAGTAATATTTATATTATCTACATTAGTATAGCCCATCTTTTCTGAGCCATTTATCATATATTGAATGTCTATATACTTCTTGTGAGCTTCCCATAATGCACCTTCTGCTGATTTAGTATCATATTCTGAAACCATTACATAAATCTTATCATCTTCGATTTGATATTTTCCTGGGTCTAATTCAGCTAAATCTGTATTTTTCAAATAATCCAGTGCTTTTCTTATTCTTTCTTCCAATCCATAATAATCATATCCATTATCTAATTTATCAATAATCATTTATATTCACCTCTTAAATTGTTTATTAACTTATAGGGAACCTTTATGAAAACTTAATTTATACATGTTCGATAATCCCGGCTTCTTGGGATCATCGGGCATGCATAAATTAATAGTTTAAGTTGGATACCTAATATACTCTTTTATGCTGTTAACAAATTAATTATAAAGGAAGCTTAGGTTTAAAAATATGCTATTCTTGCTATTAAAATTGCAAAAGTTGCACAGTTAATTATCTAAAAATCTCACTTTACATTTTTCTTCTAGATAAAAGCTTCTAATTCAATGAAATTTAATAATTAAAAAGTTAAAAAGGCTGTTCCAAGTTAATATATCTGGGAGCAGCCTTTTTATTTATAACCTACAACCTAATTTTAAACTCATTTAAGCATCTAATTATACCTTTTTCTGTAGTATCAAACTTTATTCCATACTCTGCAATCTTGCTGGTATCAAGTCTTATATCTCTAGGACTATCACTATATTTCTCTGTATCCGCTTGTAGAAGTTCATCCATTCTGTAATCAAGTCCAAGCTGCTTTATTATAAATTTTACAACTTCATATCTGCTTAAATCGTTTTGACTTCCTACATGATAAGTGTCGTAAGGTATCTCAAATATTTTATCAAATTGTTCTATTAGTTCGTATACATAGGTCATTCCTCTAAACTCATTTGTAGGAGCCTTTATTCTTTCTCCTTTCATTATAGCGGTCATTGTGTCCCATAGAATATTAGAAGCCATATTGAAGCCTCTTTGTGGAAGTCCAAACTGCCAGGTAAATCTTAAAATCCACACTTCTTCTAAAATATCCTTTATTAGCTTTTCAGCTTCAAGCTTATTCTCACCGTATATAGTGTTAGGCACTGGTATGTTTTCTTCACTAAAGGGTCCTCTGTTAGAATTGCCGTTAAAAACTTGTTCTGAGCTTATAAATACCATCTTTGCTCCTATGTCTTTACAAGCCTTAGCTACATTAACAGCTCCTTGAACATTTATCTTATAAGCTATTTCAGGATTCTTATCACAAAAGTCTGTAACTGCAATAGCTGCAGCGTGAATCACATAATCAGGTTTAATTTCTTGAAAAGCTCTCAACACCTCTTCTTCATTTACTATATCTAAATCCTCTTTATCAGTTATAATAACCTTGTATCTTTCACTATAATAGTCCGCTAACCTTGTTCCAAAAAATCCATTTTCACCGGTTAATAAAATCTTTTCCATATTTATTTCCTCCATTCTTATTGCTACTGTACACTTTATTCAGTGCTTATATTTAGAGTACGTTTAAGAATATTGTTTAAATTAAGTGGTTATGAAGGAGATGCTATATGAGCGAGCTGCTAGTATATTTAGCTACCTCCCACCAACAAAGACAGTTAGCCCTTGTTGCTCCATTTTTTGCTTTATAGCCTCTACTTCTTCACCTGTTGGAGCTTTTATTTCTAACAAGCTGTACTCTTTTTCGAGATACTCATACTTCTTACTTCCATACTGATGAAATGGAAGTATATGAACTTCTTTCAATCCTAATTCCTTAACAAATGCTATAATTTCAGCTATATTTTTTTCCTCCATAGTATATCCAGGAATTAATGGTATCCTAGGTATTACCTTATTATTATTATTTTCTACCAAAGCCTTTATATTTTTCTTTATTAGATCTGTATCTGCACCTAGTGCTTTCTTTGCTTTATCTCTATCCATTATTTTAAGATCAAATAGAATCAAGTCTAAAAATTCAGCTAGTTCCAATAATC
Source organism: Clostridium manihotivorum (assembly GCF_004015185.1). Lineage (GTDB taxonomy): Bacteria > Bacillota > Clostridia > Clostridiales > Clostridiaceae > Clostridium_AR > Clostridium_AR manihotivorum. Next base: position 5,286,626 of record NZ_CP025746.1, read on the forward strand.
CTTTAGTATTTCCAAAACCTGAGGTTTCAATAGCTGTATTTATTGAAAGTTCTTTCAATCCCTTAAGTAATTCCAATGCAAATTCATGTTGCGCTAGCACCTCACCGCCTGACAAGGTAACTCCACCGTCAGAGGTATCATAAAAAATAATATCTTTTTTTACCTCCTTCAAAACTTCTTCCACCGTATACTCTTTGCCTATATATTCTAAGGCACCTGTGGGACATTTTTCTGGTTTCATATTGCACTTATCAAAGCTGTCACTATTACATTTCATGCACAGATTAGGCTTTTTCATTATATCCATATCAAAGCTTTGAGATTCAGGATTACAACACCAAGGACATTTAAGTGGGCAGCCTTTAAAGAAAACTACTGTTCTTATACCTCCACCATCGTGAAGACTATACCTTTGCATATTAAATATTATAGCCTTTTTCAAAGTAACCACTCCTTGTATAATCTAGTTGTAACATTTGATAGAAAACTATTTATCTTTCTAACGAACATTACACTTCTTATTATTTTTAATATTCTTATTTATTACTTTGCCTACGCCCCGATAGGGATTATGCATTTCATATCTTAAATAGTTTTTTATTTAAATTCCAAAAGGAATCTAACCAAATTTAATATAGTTTAGTATAATACTCCTGAATAGAAGATAGATGTACCCCTCCTGGGAGGTCTTTTAGAACCTATACCCGTAAATTAGCGTATCGTTCCATCAGGTAGAATTCTATGTTTAGCTGGTTGGGTTTCCATTCTGGAATTACCCGTGTCACAAACAAGGTTATAAGCTATCTGATAGAGTGGAAGTTCTATTCTATCTCTAAAATTTAATTAAAAGGAGATATATACAATGTCTAAATTTTTTTATAGTCCTGTAGTAGGAATTGATGTTTCAGCTGATTTTTCATATGTTGCGATACTCGCTCCGAATGGTGATATCCATAAGAAACCCTTTAAGATAAAACATGACCTCAATGGTTTCGACCACTTAGTTAATGAAATAAAAAAAGTGGAAGAAGAGTTTAACATGAAAACGGCAATTTTCATGGAGTCCACTGGTGTGTACCACTTATCTCTTTTCCACTATCTTAATAATAATTTTGATAACACATTTGTTATCAATCCACTCGTTACTAAGTCTAACAAAAATGGAGACATAAGAAAAGTGAAAAATGATAAAAAAGACTCTTTATCTATTGCAACAATAGGAAAATTTCAAAATATTAAGCTATCTCAAAGCTTGATCTTGATGTTTTCCTTCTGAAAAATCTTGTAAGAGAATATTATAAACTTACAGATACTTGCTCTACTTTTAAGAAAAAATTATCTGCTGATTTAAGAGTTATTTTTCCTGGATATAATACTATATTTTCAAATTCTAACTCTAAAAGTTCACTTGAGCTTTTAAGTCAATATCCAACGCCACAATCAATTTTAGATGCACCTAAGGAAGATATAATTACAATTTTCCTTACCAACTCTAAAAAAGGCATTGCATGGGCCGAAAATATATATTCTAAATTGACTAATGCTGCTAAAGAAGCTAAAATCATTGGCTTACCGTTAGACGGTTTAGCCGTCAAAATAGATAGTACTATAACTTTAATAAAGACTATTGAATCAGAAATAAATACTATATTAGAGCAAATTAATACGTTTATAAATTCTGAAACATTTCCTAATTCAATTAGAGATAATATTAACTTAATTGATTCAATTCCAGGTATAGGACGCTTAACAGCTATTACCTTAATAGCTGAAATAGGTGATATTGATGGCTTTCTTAAACCAAAACACCTTGTTGCTTTCTTTGGTATTGATAGTTCAGTTAATGAGTCAGGTAACTTTAAGGGCGATAATAAAAAATTTCAAAAAGAGGAACTCGTTTCGGTCGAAGAGCATTATATGCTGTTGCATTAGCATCTATTCGTAACAATCGTAATGGAATTCCTATAAACAAAGTTCTATTAGACTATTATCAAATAAATATGAAAGGTAAAAAGCCTAAAATCGCCTTAATAGCTATAATGCATAAGATTATAAATTATATTTTTGCTGTTCTCCGAAATCAAACTCCGTTTGAGCAAAGAGATCCTAAAATACATAAACAAATGTTTTTAGAAAATAATTCTTTAAACAAGGTCGCTTAACTATATTCCAATTTTTGTAACCGTTCGTGTTTTAAAACGGTTTGTTTGCTATACCCTTTTTTTCGAAAAATATTTTTTTATAAATTTACTTGACTATTATTAGCTGGTCTATAATACATGCTCTGTTCTATTTATGATGTCGTTTTGGATACCAGTATCAAGCTCAACAAATATTGCGCTATAGCCTGCTACTCTCACCACTAAACTTTGATATTTTTCAGGGTGATTTTGTGCATCTCTTAAAGTCTCAGCTGAAACCACATTAAACTGAACATGCTGTATTTTCAATCTGCTAAAAGCCTGTATATATGCTACTAATTTTCTTAAGCCTTCCTGTCCCTCTAAAACTCCAGGAGAAAACTTAACATTTAGTAAACTTCCATTAGAGGTTAGATAATTGTCAAGCTTACTTACGCTCTTAAGACTTGCTGTTGGTCCATTTCTATCTCTTCCTACCATAGGAGATAATCCCCCATCTGCCAGCTGCTCTTTTGCTTTCCTTCCATCCGGTGTTGCTCCCACTGCCTCTCCTAAAGGAATATGAGCTGAAACTGTATATGAACCTGGTTGGAACCTTCCGCCTCTTATATTGTTATATTTTTCAACCTCTTGGCAGTAATAGGAAAGTACTTCTGAACCTAAGTAGTCTACCTCGTCTATATCATTGCCGTATTTATAATATTTGTTTATAATCCTTTGTCTTAGAGGCTCGTTTCCTTCCCAGTTACTATCCAATATATCTATAAGTTCTTCTAAAGTCATTTCCTTATCATCAAAAATCAGTTTCTTAATTGTATATAAGGAATCACTTAGATTTGGTCCTCCAATTCCTTGAACACCTGAGAAGTTGTATACCGATCCACCTTCGGTTATATCTTTACCGCTTTCTAAGCAGCCACATATGAAATTTGATAAAAATGGAGTTGGTGCACATTCTCTATGTGCTCTATCCACTATATTTGAGCCATCAATCATATCCTTCACATATTTTGATATATTATGTTTAACTGCAGAAATTAAATCCTCAAAGCTATCAAAGCCTTTTCTATTCTCTTTTAAAGTGACCTCCATTGTCTTCAATAAGTTAAATAACGCTATATCATGAAGTCCATAAGTCTTCTTAGGAATAGACAGCTCAACACAACCTACCACTGCATAGTCCCTTGCATCTTTTAAGCTTACTGCTCTGTTAACATAAGCCAATATATTTACCTCATCATTAAACACCTGGGGCATTCCTATCCCTATTCTTATTGCTTCCGCAGCCTTCATAAGAAAATCTCTTGGAGATTTTTCTCCTACACGAATACTTAGATTAGGTAGTGGAAGTCTTATATCCTCCATAATCTCTAACATAAGATAGGATAGCTCATTTGTTGCATCATTACCGCTTTCATCTAGTCCACCAAGAACTATGGTATATCCTATAGGAAAACCAGCAAAATACCTAGCACTTTCTGTACTCCTTAAAGCAACTATGGTGTTAAACTTTATATAAAGCGCTCTAAGTACTTCTTTTAATAATTCTTTATCTTCTCCTGCTTCAATGGACTTTTTATAGTACTTATACATATATTGATCAAATCTACCTGGGGAAATAGAGCTAGCATTGGATTCGTGCTGAAATACAACACTTATATACCAAAATAATTGCACCGCTTCATAAAAATTATCAGGCTTTTCAAAAGATATTTTCCTTGCTATTCTTGCTATCTCTTTAAGCTCAAGCTTTCTTTCTAGGTTAATTTCTTCTCTTGCCATGATTTCAGCCATGGCTTCATGACGAAGTATATAGTCCATAGTTGAAGTTAAAACAATAAATGATGCCTTATAAAAATCATTTTTTGGGCAACTCTTAACCTTATCTTCAATCTGTCTGATCATATATCCTAAACCTTTTTCTAATACAACTTCATAATTTGGGATTATATGTCCTTGACCTTTATCAGTCTGATTTAACGCCACTATTTTTGTTTCTGTTGCTTTCTTTATATTTTGAGGAATATGCTCTTCACAGTAATCCTTTAAGGATTTTCCTTGCCAATAAGGAAACAATTCTGTTTTGAAGTACTCCTTGTCTTCTTTGCTTATTTCAAATTTATCCTGAGCTCTAGTTGGGAACTCTTCTAATTCATCCAGTATCCAGTAAGGCGACATTTCAGGGGATATTACTCCTGCCCTTGGCTTAACAGTCCTATCTCCAACAATAAGCTCACCTTTTTTTATCTCTATCTCTACATTATCTAAAATATGAGCTAAAGCCTTTGCTCTTCTTATTATTACAGGCTCACCCTCTGTTTCTTTATAACTCTCAGTATAAAGTTTTGCTCTTTCAAGGGAAACTTGTCGCTTTTCTCTAAAAAGCTCATCCTTTAAAAATTGAATTCTCTCACTAAGCATTTAATCCTCCCCTAAAACATTCCCTTTATTATTACTTATTATTGTTAGTTATTGTTTAGTATTATTATAAGCTATAAAAATATGATTTTCAATAATATTTAATATGAATTAATACATAAAATCGATAACTAATTACTTTTTATGTTCAGAAAAACTTTAAGGAATGTAAGTCTTCCAGTTTACCACATATAAGCTTGTTATTCTCACTGTTTACATTTAAGTAGCCTATTAACAGCAATACTACTTAATTGCTTATATATACAGCTCTTATAGCACTATACTTTAACTAAGGAATACTATATAATTTACATAAAAAACGTAATTTACGGAGGATATTTATGAGTACTAAAGAAAAGGTTTTAAATTCCACATTATACTCAATTAAATTTAAACTAATTCTTGCTGTGGTAATAGTACAAATTCTAAGTTCGAGGATAGGACAGGCAATTAATATAGGTATTGCTAACAGTAGACAAGCTTTAGAAGGATTCGGGGTAGATACAAGAGTTTTTGATGGAACTATAGGTGTATTAGTCTCTTCTTTATTGAGCATTGTTGTTACTGTTTTTATAATAGTCTTCATCTACGACAGGTTGGTTCTAAAAAGATTAAAGAAAGTACTAGCCTTTACAGAAAAACTAGGCAATGGTGATTTATCTGAAGAGCTGAAGTTTACTGGCAAGGATGAAATAACTAGACTTGGCAATTCCTTAAATAAAGCTAATTCCAATATAAAATCCTTGATATCTGATATAACTAAGATTTCAAATACTATAAATACCTCAAGTTATGAATTGTTAGCATCTACTGAAAGTTCTGCTCATAGCATAGACAGTATTAATTCAACCTCCGCAGTACTTTCTGATGAAGCTTTAGGATTGATGAATGCTACTGAAAAAGCAAATTTATCTCTTCAAGAAATACTTAAGACTACTAACTTCCTTTTAGATAAGGTCAAGGAAGCCTTCAATGCCTCTAAGGAAATGGACAGTAGAGCTTCAGAGATGAAGCAAAAAGTTTCTTATTCTCTCGAACATGCAAGTATAACTTATAAAGAAAAACAAGAAAAGATTCTAAAGGCTATAGAAGCAGGTAAAATTGTTGAGGAAATAAAAGTGATGTCTGATACCATAAAAGAAATATCTGATCAAACTAACTTACTTGCATTAAATGCTTCAATTGAAGCTTCAAGAGCTGGAGAACAGGGTAGAGGCTTCGGAGTTGTTGCTGAGGAAATAAAAAAGCTAGCTGAGCAATCTACTGATGCTATTTCTAACATCGAGGAGTTAGTTTCTCAGGTAAGAGAAGTATTTAGCAATCTTTCTATTAGCTCACAAGATGTATTACACTATCTAAACACTAATGTTAAAGATGATTATGTGTTACTACTTCAGACCGGTGATCAATATGAAAATGATGCTAAGCTTATAAATCAAATATCTTCAGAGTTGACCTCATCTGCAAAAATGATGAATTCTTCTATTGATAAAATAAGTAAGGTTATTGATGTGGTTGTTGATATGTCAGAAAAGACTTCTCAATCCACAAAGGAAATTAATCAAAGTCTTTCTAAGATCAACACTATCATGGAGGAAGCTAATAGCTCCATAGAGCACCAAGTAGACCTGTCAAACAGTTTAGAGAAATCAACCAATAGATTCACTTTATAATACGACAATAAAACTTCGATTTACTATGTAAGTTGAAGTTTTTTATTCTTTAAGAAATCATGTTTTAGATAAAGCTATATTAAATATGTGTAGACAGCCTAAATGTAGAGATCGAAGAAAGAGTAGAAATTATGTTACAATATAATCAATGAAAACAATGGAGGTGCATTCTTTTGGAAGATAGACAATCTTGGGATAATTATTTTATGGATATTGCAGAAAAAGTAGCCACACGTTCTACTTGTGATAGAGCTAATGTTGGATGTGTTATAGTAAATAAGGATAAGCGTATTTGTTCTACAGGATATAATGCCTCTTTATCAGGTCACCCTCATTGCAATGATGTTGGTCATACTATGAGAGATGGACACTGTATAGCTACAGTACATGCTGAAGTAAACGCCATAACTTATTGTGCTAAAGAAGGTATTGCGCTAAAGGATTGTGTAGCTTACGTAACACATTTTCCATGCTTAAACTGCTCATTTGCCCTAGCGGCTTCTGGAATCAAAAAAATTTACTACAGAAATGCTTATCGAATGGATGAATATTCATTAGAGATATTTAAAAGAAGTGGCATTGAGCTTGAGCAAGTATAAAGATTTCACTTGAGTATCTTTCTTTACTCTATTAAGGATTTAAATACTCAAATATTGTCAATATTATTACTATAGGGTTCCAACTTCAACTATTAAGTTATACATGTGGCAAAAATCCTCAGAAACCACGATTTTCGAACATGCATAACTTAAGTTTTCGTAATGGAACCCTATACATGGCTATTAAAATAATAAATTAATATAGATCTTATAAAACTTAATCCTAACCCTTGAACTCACTAGGTTTATGTGCCAAAAACTTTACATTTTCTTTTACGGTAAAAAAGTGCTATACTGGTTGTCGTACTAAAAATATGAAAGAGGTGTTTCTTATAAATACTAATTACAAAAATTTTCAAAATGAATATGACGTAAATGGAGATATGGCTACAATTTCCCTATTAAAAAAGAACGGGGAAAAAGTTTCAGCTATTATAGATACTTCAGATATAGATAAAGTTAAGCAGTGCGGTGCTTGGTTTGCTGAATGGAATAAAGATCTTAACAGCTATGTAGTTGAAAATATAAGCTCTACAAAAAGAAATAAACAAGGAAAACCATTAAAGCAAAGCTTACAAAGTATTGTCTTAGATGTTAATCCTAAGGCTCCTATAAAACATAAAAATGGAGATACATTAGATAATAGAAAAGCAAATCTTGAAATAGTTGAAAGAAATCTAAAAAATGATTACGAAATAGTTGATGAAAGCACAGTTGCTATACTACTAAAGGACAAATATGGTAAAGTAGTTTCAAAGGCTCTTATTTCTAAAGAGGATTTGAGCAACGTAGTAACTGACACTTATAGCTGGGTTTTACATAAGACTAACGATGATCTTTCAGTTATAGCAAACACTCCAAGCGGAAGAATTCACTTAGACAAACTAATCATGAATCCTTCTGAAGAGGAGAAGGTACATCATATCAACTTAAACCCATTGGACAATAGAAGAAATAATTTAGAGAATGTAAAGTTATAGTATAAGAAATGAAAAGACTCACTAAAGCACCTTTCTTTAGCGAGTCTTTTCTTCATAAAAATTCACTATATCTTGCTACTACCTCTTAATCTTTAATCAAACTTTCCATTAATAAACCTTATATTCTTATAGATTATATAATTAGCACAAATAAAAACTTAAACTCTAGATTTTCATTTAATTGCTTGTACTTATTTTCATATTTACAAGAGTCGTTAAGCCATCTGGAGTTGTTATAACTAAATTTAAATCACTTGTTTTTGTTATTGGTGGGTAATATAGTTGAAAACTTCCATCTTGAAGCTTTTTACCTGAAAGCTGAGATACAGTCTCCCCATTGTTGTTTGATAGCTTTGAGTTAATATTAAAATCACTACCTTGAATTTTTCCTTCTATGACAGTATATGTGCTTGAAAAAGTAGCTTTAGAAACTTCTAATGTTATTTTGCCATCAGAATAGTTACTGCTAGAATTATAACTTTTAGGCAATGTAGGTATGACATTAAACTCAATATTCCAAGGTCCATCAATATGATTTATCTTAGATATATTCAATTTAAGCTTTGTTTCTTTTGATGGAGAACCATTAAACTCCATGGTAGTTTCATAGTGATTTTGATTTTTTATAAGCTCTCCTTGTCCATAATGACTCACTTCATACTTTTTTCCGGTGGAGTCAACCAAATACACTCCTTCTAGTTTAAGGTTTTTAAAGTCTATTCTATCACCGTCTATTTTTATACTTAAAACAGTTCTTATCCCGTCTGCAACAACACCTTTCAAAGATACTGTTACCTTTCCAGCTTCTACGGATTTATCAACAAGCTGTGACTTATTATTTACTTGTGCCTTTAATACACCTTCATCAGCAAATACAGACTTAAATATAGGTAAAAATGTTTTTGAAAAAACCGTTGAAGTACTAGCTATAATAACAATTAGAAGTATTGAAGCAAAGGTAAGATTTCTTTTTCTATAAGTATTTTTTCTTTTCTTGCTCATTTCAATGGTTTTATCAATGGAATTTAAATAGGAAGGAACTACTACATCTTTCTCTAGATCTTTTATAGTATTTATAATGTACTCATCAGTTATTTTACTCATTATATATACCTCCCTTCAGCATATCCTTAAGTTTATTTATTCCTCTATGTAATTGGGATTTAATAGTACCTTCTGGAATACTCAAAATATCAGATATCTGTTCTATTGTTAAATCATTAAAATAGCGTAACATTATAACCACTCTGTATTTGTAAGGTAACCTTAATATAGCAGCTTTTATTGTTATTGAATCAAGCAAATAATTTTCAAAATTAAAGTTTTCTCCTATAATTGTTTCAGTAAACACATCTTTAAACCTTAGAAATTTTAATCTTTTACATCTATTTACTAATATTTTTAGTATCCACGGCTCAAAACTCTCTTTATCCCTCAATTTATTAAAGCCTTTAATTGCTGCAATAAGAGTATCTTGTACTGCATCTTCAGCATCATGAGAGTTTTTTAGCATAAATAAAGCTGTTATATATAGCTTCTTATTGCACTTCAAGTACATAGGCATAAATTCTTTATAATAATCAATTGATTCGTAATCTATGCTATTATTCAAAATCAAAAAATCACCTCTCTTAATAATACATATATAGATATAGATAAAATATATAGTAGTTTCGTTGCATTAATATAGAAAATTTTACACTTTTCTTTACAGTAAAAAAAAGATGCTTCAACAGATGTTTTATTTATCATCTTGAAGCAATCAAGTGTTTACTGAAATCAATATTCATGGGGATTAATTAATATACATAAGATACTATCAAATGTTAGCTGATACTTCTAGCCTTCTAATTCCTTTAATATATTATCAGCAACTTCTTGGGTTACTGATAGCTCCTGGAGCAAAATATTATTAGGATTAGTAGTCAACGGGTACTCCTTAAGCCAGTAGTTTCCTCCAATACATTTACCTATAACTATTGGTTCATCTGGACTTTCATCATAAACTTCTTCTAAATCATTATACTTAGTCAGTACAACTATCCTTCTGCATGGCTCATCAAAAGAATCATATATATTGAAAAAACTATTATATGTATCGAAACTCTTAACCGAGGTAACTATTCTTATTTTTAGACCTGTCTTCTTAGCTAGTTCTTCTATTTTTATATTATTCATTGAATCAAATCCCTTTCTAATATGTATTGTTTAATTACAATAACTCATATAAATATATGTTAGTTTTAAAACCTTCTTCTATTTTAGCACATACACTAAGATTCATTAATTATAATTTGTTTTTTAGATAATTTTAGTATAGTATTGAAATGAAAAGTTTATATATGAAAGCTTTATTTACAAATTATATATTTTATTAGACTGCTGTAAGATAAGATTTATATTCAAAGCAGTACATAACTTGAGGAGGTTTGAAAATGGAAATTACTAAAGTTTTAGAAAACGTATATAAGTTCAATCATTCTATACCTAATGTAGCTATAAACTTCAATCAATATTTAGTTTTAGGTAAGCAAACTTTGCTGGCTCATACCGGTAATGTTATTATTGCAAAAAATTTAATACCAGAGTTAAAGAAGCTACTAGGTGGTAAATCACTAAATTACATATTTGTCTCCCACTTTGAAAGTGACGAATGTGGAGGAATAAACTTGATAACAGAAGCCTTTCCTGAAGCTGAAGTTATTTGCTCAAATACTACTGAAATGCAATTTAAAGGATTTGGCTTTAGCACAAAGACTTTAGTTAAGAAACCGGAAGAAGTTCTTGAAGTAGAAGATTTAACTTTAAAGTTTATTAAATACCCTTCAGAAATGCACTTATGGGAAGGTATCTTAGCTATAGATACCTCAAGAAATATGTTATTTAGCAGTGATTTGTTTATCCATTGGGATACCATTAAAGAGCAAGAGATAAGTTCTAATATTGAAGCAGAAATCAATAATGTAACCTTGCAGCAAGTACCATCACCTGAAGCTTTGGAAGAGATAAAGACTACACTTTCAGCTTTAGATATTAAGTATATAGCTTGTGGTCACGGGCCATTTATAACTTTATAAAATTAAATCTAAAAGGATGTCAGAGATAGCAAGTATCCTAACATCCTTATTTTTAATCAATCTCCTCATACTAGGCAGATTATTAAATTATACTATCATATCTATACATATACTATTATCTAACAAAATACTCCTCTCATAACTAAGGATAATATTTAAATAGATTTTCAACATAAAATGCTCTTTTACAGATACTGTCTAATATTTTTAAGAATAACTTCGTATGCATTAGGCCACATATGAATTCCCGTTACATAAAATCTACTAAAATCTAATGTTTAGAGATTTATTCCTTATTCAACGCAACCTGTTTTGTCATAAGACTACTCCAGTTTGATATGTTGCTCCAAAGGCTTAAAATCCTGCGTAACGCACAGTACATATCAGCACTATCTTGTTAGTGATATTATGCTGATTTTTTATACCTTGAAAGATTTATTGAAGCATTTTTGTCCCTATCCATCTGAGCATTACATGATGGACAAACAAAAACTCTGTCTTTAAGTTTTAAATCTTTCTTTATTGCGCCACAACAAGAACAAGTTTTGCTTGAAGGATAAAACCTATCTGCTTTTACAAATTCAATGCCATTAAATTTACTCTTATATTCTAAGATACTAATAAACTTATGGAAACATTGTTCTTGTATAGCCTTTGATAAGTGTTTATTTTTAAGCATACCCTTTACATTTAAATCTTCAACAACTATTCTGCTTGGCTTGGTTTTCACTATTGCAGTTGTTGTTTGATGAATATGATTTAAACGTATATTTGAAAGCCTTCTTTGAATAAGTTTTAATTCTCTTTCGATTTTTTTTAATATTATTAGTTTTAGTAAATTTATAACGGTTTTCACCTTCCTTTCCTATTCGAATTTTTCCATCTTCATATTTTCTTGAAACTTGTTTCTGCTTTCTTTTTAACTTCTTTTTTAGTCTTTTCACTTCTTTAGCTTTGTTAATATTTTTAAATGGTTTATCTATATTTGAAACTATTGCTAAATCTTTTAATCCTAAATCCACACCTATTGATATATCTGTATTTTCTGATATAGTTTCTTCTTTTTCTATGCCTATAGATATATACCAGAACTTACCGTCAAAACTTATTCTTGGATTAATATATTTAATATCTGTAGGTATTTGCTCTACTGTTTTAATCCAACCTACTTTTTCAATTAATACTAAATTTTCTTTAACTTTTAGTTTATCTGTATCATTATAGAATGAAGGTTTGCTTTTTCTTCTGCTCTTAAATCTTGGTTTATCAGCTAACCCTTTAAAGAAATTTTTATAAGCATTACAACCATCTTTTACAGCCTGTTTTGCTACATTATTAGATACTTCATTAAGCCAGTTAAGTTCTGATTTCTTTAAAATAGTTAATTCTTTTCTTAAATCTCCATCTTTTATAAACTTGCCACCATTTTTGTGATTTTCTTCTTGTCTTGCAAGTGTCCAATTATAAATATATCTTGCAGTACCAACAGACTGCCATAATTTTTGTTCTTGCTCTATATTCGGAATAATTCTAACTTTCTTCGCCAGTATCATTCTCTAACAGCTCCTTAATCATTTCCTTTGCTTTATTGGCTCTTTTGCCTTGCAACCTACAACTAAAAACTGTAACAATTTGAATTAAATCCTCAACTAATTCCTGTTCTTCTGTTTTTTCAGTGTTATCTATGATCTCGATATCAGTCCCATACTTATTACATAGATTTTCTATTATTTCAAACCCAAATCTCAGCAACCTATATTTATATAGAATCACTATCTTTTCAACTTCTGAATTGGTTATCATATCCACCAATTGATTTAATCCTTTTTTATCGTAATTTATTCCACTTCCTATATCAGTAATAACATCAAATAAGTACCCTTTAGCAATCATGTATGTTTTAACATTTTCAACTTGTCTTGCTAAATCATCTTTTTGTTTATTACTTGATACTCTACAATATCCAATTACTTTTTTAGTTCTCTTAACAAGTGGCACTTGTAAAACTTGATTAATTTGTTGTTCAGAATAATAACTGTGTCCACCTTCTGTTATATGATGTGGTTTTAACTTTCCTTCATTATCCCACAATCTTAAAGTTTGAATACTTTTTCCCACTAATTTTGAGAATTGACCAATTGTATAATACTTCATGCTATAACATCTTTACACATATTATGACAACATAAAACTAACAATATTCCAATATATTTTAGTGGGTTTTAGTAGGTGTTTTAAAACTGTTGTATGCCTCTTTAATTTTGTTTTTTTCTCATCTTCCATAAAACCTGCAAATACATAATCTATCGCTTTTTTTACTTCTGGCATTTCCATAATTTCTTTTAATTCCATTTTACCATCCCCCATTTTGTTTACTATAGATGGACAGATAGACTACCTTGTTCATATTAATAGTTTGTATATTCCATCGCCATATACTGTAATTATATACCAACAGCTTAGGTTAAAAAATACATCCTGCAATTATTTGTGCATCTGCCTTTCGAAATGTACATAAGGAAGATTTGGCATGCACCATAATTTCTCTTTTTATTCTTTCTCCGATATCTATATTTAGGCTGTCTACACATACTTATCTACATTTTATTAAAAATATAATGTACTAAAGAACAAAAAACTCCAAGTTTTCTAAATCACCTTAGAAAACTTGAAGTTTTGAATGTTTCACTTATTAATTAGGCTATGTTTAAGAATATTGTTTAAAATAAGTGGTCATGAAGTAGATGCTATATGAGCTAGCAGTTAGAGCAAGCTCATTTAAGCATCGGATGACTGACCACTTATTTTCAACACGGCACTTTAACAGAGTTATTATTTAAGCTTATTTTAATACTCCTAAGGCATATCCTATGATACCTACTGCAAATAATCCAAATATTATTATCATTGGATTTACCTTTTTCTTTAAAAGCTTCATGCAGACAAATGTCAATAATAGTGGTAATAATCCTGGTAATAACTGATCTAATATACTTTGTACAGTTGTTACTACCATCTTTCCATCTTGTCCCTTATATTGAGATAATACTAATGGTACATTAATTGTAGTCCACTTAGATACCAATGCTCCCATTACAAACAAACCAAGAATTGAGGCTCCAACAGTTAGTTTTTTCAACCTATTTCCAGCCATATCAGAAACTATTTCTGTACCTTTGCTGTATCCATATTTTAATCCGAACCACTTTGTTGCAAGTCTTAAAGCATTGAAGATTACAAAGAACAATAATGGTCCAAGTATGCTTCCACTCAAGGCAATTGATGCTCCTAATGCTGCTGTTACTGGTCTTAGTGTTCCCCAGAATACAGGATCACCAACTCCAGCTAGTGGTCCCATAAGACCAACCTTAACACCACTTATAGAACCATCGTCTATAGGTGCTCCATTAGCTTTTTGCTCTTCCATTGCAGCAGTTACTCCCATTATAGGTGCAGCTATGAATGGCTGAGTGTTAAAGAATTCTAGATGTCTCTTTAAGGCTGCTCTTTGATCTTCCTTTTTATCATATAATTTCTTAATAGCAGGAATCATAGTTACACAGAATCCTACTGATTGCATTCTTTCAAAGTTAAAGGATCCAAGCAAGAAACATGAACGAATAAACATACTTGTAAGATCTTTTTTACTTAGCTTCTTTTCCATTAATTATTCCCCCTATAGCTCGTCGAGCTCATCGACTACTTGAACTTTTTGATTAAACTTAGGATCAAGCTGTATATAGATTATTGCAAGAACAGTTCCAATAATACCGAAGCCAACTAGATTGATACCTAGGAAGGCTGCTATAACAAATCCTAAGAAGAAGAAAGGCATTAAGTACTTAGCTTCCATCATGTTTATTACCATAGCATATCCTACTACAACTATAAATCCGCCTGATATTTGTAAACCTCTTGTAACTACATCAGGAATAGCAGCTAGCATGCTATTTACAACGCTTGTACCTGCTACTGCCGCAACTAAAGCTGCAGGAATAGCTACACGAACACCTTGTAGTAATAAAGCTACAAAGTGACACATTTCTATTGCCTTAAAGTTTGCATCATCTGCATATCTATCTGCTGCATGTTGAAAGAAAACTGTAATTGTTCTAACAAATATAGTAAGAACTTGTCCAGCTGCTGCTATAGGAATTGCTATAGCTATACCAGCTCCAATTGATTGTTTTCCTACTATTACAAGGATAGATGCTATTATACTTGCTAATGCTGAGTCTGGAGCCATTGCCGCCCCAACATTCATCCATCCTAAAGCCATCATTTCAAGAGTACCACCTAATATAATTCCTGTTTTTAAATCACCTAAAACTAATCCAATTAATGTACATGCAACTAAAGGTCTATGTGTCTGTCCTTCATCCAGTACGCTGCCCATACCGCAAATAGCGGCAATAAGTACAACTAGTATAATTTGAATAGTATTCATATTATTTCACCCCTAAATTATTAATCTATCAAGCCACTTGCTTTCAATTTTTCCATTAAATCTACCTTTGGATTACTTGCTATTTGCCTTACCTCAAGCTCAATTCCTTTTTCATGAATCTTTTTAAAAGCTTCAATATCTTTATCGTTTACAGATACTGCACCAGTAATTTGAGTTTTTCCTTCCTTGTAGCACATTCCCCCTACATTTATAGACTTGATATCCACACCTCCTTCAATCATTCTTAAAGCATCACTTGGATTAGTAAATAAGAACATTGTCTTAAAGTCGTTATACTTTGGATTTTTATATGCTTCTATTGCCTTATCAATAGGCAAAACATATGCTTTTACATCTGCTGGAGCTACTTGCAATAATAAAGTCTTTCTTAGTTGATCCTTTGCAACTTCGTCACTGCAGGCAATTATCTTATTACATTTTGATTCCTTTACCCAAACTGTAGCTACTTGTCCGTGTATTAATCTATCATCTATTCTTACAAAACTTATTTCCATTTTATAATTCCTCCTCGATATCACTAAAATTTGATCTAAATGACTTTATTCCAGTATTTCCTGCTTCTTCAGCTATTTTTATTAATTCGTTTACATTCATCGAATCTCTAAGTGCATACACTTCTAACAACATTGGCAGATTGACCCCTGTAACTATATCAGCCTTCTCCATATTAACTACAACTCTGCTTGCTGCATTATAGGGGCTTCCTCCAAAAAGATCTACCATGACCATTAATCCATCTTCACAATCCAATTCCTTAATGGCTTCTTCATACTTTGCTACAAGATCCTCTGAACCTTCACCAGGATTAAAAGTTATATATTTTATATTTTCCTGCTTTCCAAATATCATTTCAGAAGACTTTACTATCTCTCGAGAAAACTCTCCATGTGTTCCAACTATTACTGCTACCATTACATTCACCTCCTGCTTATCTTCACATTTATATTAAAGCAATTATCATGCCAAACCTTTGTATGAAGTTTTTTGCTCGTTTTGTTTAAGAATTTAGTATACTGGTGATTATTTGATAGAGCAAAGAAATAATAATTCAGCTATTCTTGAACTTTTCACACTTATTTTGATACAAAACTGGTGTTATTTGATACAACTGACAATTTGAACAATAATTTTTGATACATGAAGGATTTTTGCTTGTCTTAACAGTAAAAAATTCGCTGAAGCGACCTTTCTTCAGTGAATTTTTTTGCGCATCTGCCTTTCCGAATGTACATGAGGAAAATCTGGCAGGCGAATAATATTCCTTTTTTTACTGTTTAGCACAAATAACTGTTATAAATTCTTGATATTTCTAGGTTTAGCTGACAAGAAATTTACTACTTTTCTTAACAGTAAAAAATTCGCTGAAGCGAACTTTCTTCAGCGAATTTTTTTGCCATCTGCCTTTCCCAACGTGGGTTAGAAAATCATTACAGGTGACATAATTTTATTTTTTAATTAGGAGAACCTTAGAAAAAATTAATATTAAACTATCATCTGACAGATAAAATACTTCTCATCTTCAGTAAGCTGTAATCTTAGATACCTCTTAAATATCTCGCAGCTATGATCTACTGCTTTAACTATATTTATATCTATAGCTTTCTTATCATCAGTATACTTTAACCCTTCATTGGTTATCATTCTTTCTAAAGCATAAGCAACATGACTAATAATGCTTATTTTAGTTGTATTGTTCATAACTACACCTAGTTCTTGCTCTAGGTTGCCCACAAACTCCATCAAAGTGCCTATTATCTTCTTTGGATTCAAATAAGTCAAGAACTCCTCTAGACTATTTTCACATATATCCTTTAATACCACATCCTTATTATTGGTTATTGAAAGATTATTATTTTTTAGTAGCTCTCTAAGTATATTTTCCCCGTTTGCATCAATAAGCTTTTCTAAAGATATAAAAGGCACATCTTCCTTTGGTCTCTTTACTCCAATTACAGCTAAAACTGTATGTTGCTTTTGAAGTTCATTGATCTTTTTATCTAGTTCTCTTATGCCAACAGGTACAATCTTTATCTTTTCTCCTGTTAGATTCAACACTACTTTTTCAACCATTTCTTTTAACTTTTCGGCGGTACCTTTACCTGAACTGCATACAGTAACTATGACCTTGTCTTCTAAGTAAGTTTTTTCAACTAATTCATTATTATAGCCTCTAAAATCTTTTAAGGAATTATAAATATCTATAAGGCTCATATCTAATATGCTTGCTCTTCTAACAGCCTCAAGTATTAATGGAGTGGAAACCATGTCTATGCTCTTAACTGGTATTCCAGTCCTCTCAGTTATAGTTGCCTCAAACTTTACCAGTGATCCCATATCTACAAGTAGTAGTACGCCTCGCCCACTATTCATCTCACGGACTCTTTCGATAACTAACTCTAGTATAGTTTTAGGACTAACATCTAGAGGCATATCAACAGCACTTATGTTTGAATTTCCTAGAAGTCCTTTAACTACACTTACCATACTGCTAGCAGTAGAGTTTCCATGAGCTGCTACTATGATACCAACATCACCTCTGTATTCTTCCTCTGTTGATTTTAATAGAATAGCTATATAGGTAACTTCTACTTCTGGTACATAAACACTAAACTTTTCGCTTAATATATCTTTTATTTTTAAAGCTACCTCATATTCTTTATCGTTACTATTTACTGTACTGTATTTCTTTCGGTTATAACCCTTTTTCTCTTTTATTCTCTTGAAAAAGGCGCTCATATGAAGACTTAGGGCATAGGTAAATCTATCACTATATTTTCTTCCTAATTCTCTTTCAGCTATGAGCTTAACTTCTTCGGCAAATTCAAGAATTTCCTTATCTACTATTTTTAATATTCTATCCTTATTTTCATTATTCTTAGTAAATTTATTGTAAAAACTTTTAATGTGTATGTTCACATCTGTGGTTATAAATTTATTTATATAATCATCATCCATGCCCTCTTCCTTCAACAAGGATAGTTTATCTTCAATAAGCTTATACAAATTAAAAGGAGGCTCATAAGAATCAGAAGAGTCTACAACATTTTGGTATCCATCTGGACTTATAAAAATCGGTGAGTCCAAAATAGCATCTAATTGTTGAAATTCTCGTCTATCCCTTCCTATTTCGAAAAATCCGTCTTTTATATTAGGAGCTAGAGTCTTAAAATCTAACTCGATATAATCGCTATCGTTGTTTATACTATCTAAAAAGCCCTTTGCACAGGTCAGCTGAATATTTGATTTTAATTGTCCTATATTTCCATAGGTAGCACTTCCTATCAAGGCCTTAACTACTTCTGCAGATGCTTTTATTGGTTTATTTACTCTACTAGCTTCATTAAGTAATAAGAACCTTATCATCTGTACTTTTTCTTCGTTATCTCTCTCTTGTAGAGAAGGAATAGTTATAGTTATTGGAATTCTCCTCATAAAGGTTTTCAGCATATATGAATCAGATTCTTCAGTAGTTGCACTAACTATAAGCACATTAGATTTTCTATTTCTTTCTGTTTCTCCTAGCTTACCGTATTCTCCAGTGTCCATAAAATAGAAGATCATCTCTTGCCCCTCAGGAGGTAACCTATGAATTTCATCTAAGAATAAAATTCCTCCATTTGCTTTTTCAACTAAGCCTTGCTTTTCAGTATCTGCTCCAGTAAAAGCACCTTTTATATGACCAAATATATGATCTAAGAGTAACTGGGAGTTATTATAATAATCTGCACAGTTAAACACCACAAAAGGTGACTTTTCATTAAACTTACCTGCGAACCTTCCATAGTTATACATTATCTTAGCAAATAAAGTTTTACCTACACCTGTTTGTCCGACTATTAAGGTATTCAGCCCTGATGGAGGATATAGTATTGCAGCCTTTGCTTGCTCAATCTGATTTTTCAAGCTTTTTTCAGCTCCAATAATCAATTTAAATGGATCTTTTTCTTTATTAGAGCAAACTAGTTCTTTAATACTCTTAACTTCAACTATAGCTTCGTCTATTTCAATATTTAATATTTCCTTTAAAACAGACTTAGGAAGAAATCTCACAGGTCTTTCCTTTATCTTTATTATCTTACCCAGTCTCAAAAGTTCATTTAATTCTCTACTTACATTATTCCTCAACATTCCAAGTTCTTCAGCTATATCAACTGAGGTAAAACCTATATCATTTAATAAGTCTTCCTTGGAAAGCTTTCTTGTATTTTCTTCTAGATAACAATATATTTTATCTATTTTCTTCATTCTATCTCCCCCATAATCATCTGCAAATTAACTAAACCTAGTAGCTAACAGAATATTATGTTCAACTAAATTATCCTTTGTAGCGTCTTCGGTACAACCTCAAAGCACATATTTTTCTATTGCCCAGGCTACCCCATCTTCATCATTGGTTAAGGTTATATCCTTTGCTATATTTTTAACTTCAATAGGTGCGTTGCCCATTGCTATTCCAAACGCAGCATATTCAAGCATATCCATATCATTATAGTTATCTCCAACGGTCATAAGTTCCGACTTTTCTATATTGTACCTATCTAAAAGAAAACTTATAGCTAAGGTTTTTGATGCATTCTTAGGCATTATTTCTAAATAAGTTGGTTTAGAAAGATAAATATTTAACTGTTTATCAAACCTTTTTAATAATATATCTCTAAGTTTTTGTATATTTTCTGAAGCTCCCATGCATAATAACTTATTACATCCCAGTGATTCTAATTTCCACTGAGTTAACAGCTTGGTATACTCAACCACATTAGGTTCTATATTGGTTATTTCTTTTTCTTGCAATGCCCAGTAATCCAGTTGTTCTACATACCAATTGTCATCTTTATACAAGCTTATATGGATATCAAGATTTTTTGCTTCAGACACTATATCTTTTATATAACTATTATCTATATATTGACTAAAAAGAATGTTTTTTTCTTTATCTAGTATCAAAGAACCACTATAACAGATTATAGGTTCATGTATATCTAATTGCTCCTGGAGAAAATTAATTCCTTTAGGCATCCTTGCTGACACCAATATTACTGGTATATTTCTAACCTTTGTAACCTCTTTAATAACCGCCTTATTCTTCTCGCTAATCTCATGGTTTGAATTAAGTAATGTACCATCTATGTCTAAACATATAAATTTAACCATCTAAATCCCCCCCTATTATTTAAATTAACTATACTAACTCTTATTAAAGCAAATTTCATGCCAATTATTGTATCATTTATATTAACATAATTATTTTCTCATTTAAAGCATCTCCATATGCTCATATATGCTTACTTCTGAATACTTATGACTATTTCGATTATATTCTATATGATATCATTTACATATTCAAGCATATTTCACTATTTTTTAATATTAATCTCATGGTATAATATGGATCATAATGTAATTCATTTATGTCCAATTAAGTATGAGGTGATTTTATTGTTTAACATAGGAATAGTAGAGGACGATATTACCATATTAGAAGGAATAGAATACGTATTAAGCAAAAAAGGCTATACCTGCTATTGTTTTCAAGAAGGATATAGTTTTTTAGAGGCTACTTCAAGCCTAAAGCTAGACTTGATTGTTATGGACATAACGCTACCAAATAAGGATGGCTTCTTTTTTACCAAAGAATATCTAAATAACTACAACTCCCCTATAATTTTTTTAACTGCTAGAGGTGGTATTGAAGATAAACTAAGAGGTTTAGGCCTCGGCGCTGATGACTATATAACCAAGCCTTTTGACTTAAGAGAGCTTCTGCTGCGAATAGAAATAATTCTTAAAAGAAGCTATAAGAGAAACGGTGTTTATAAGATTACTGAAAAAATAGTAGTAAACTTGGATGGCAAAGAAGTTTTGGTAGATGGAATACCTGCAAACCTAAGTCCAAAAGAATATGAGTTATTGATATATCTTATTGAAAATAAAGGTATTGTTTTAAGTCGGGCTACGATAATTGAAAAAATATGGGGATATGATTTTGATGGTGATGATAGAACTGTAGATATTAATATAACTAGAATTAGAAAAAAGCTAAAGTTAAATAGTAAAAGTCCCATTTCAACTGTTTTCGGAATAGGTTACAAATATGAAGATTGTTTTTAAAAGTATAAGGTCAAAATTCTTATTTACCTTTTTTCTAATAATCTTATTTACAATGCTTCTGCTGAATACTCTAATTACTTCTTTACTAGAAAAGTCCTATATAGAAAAAATAAAAAAAGATTGCGATTCTCTATATAAAACCTCTAGATCTCAAATATATGAATATGAAAATATAAAAAACTTTTCGCTAGATGAAACAAATCTAGAATACCAGGCTAGAAGCTTAGTTAATGTAATCAATACTCCAAATCAACAGTATATAAGGATTTTAGATAAGAACTTACAAGAGATTTTTTCAATTGATAAAGGCTTAGAAAAAATCTATATTACCAAATCTTCTGATCTAGAGTCAGCAAAATTAAATAAAGCATATACCACAATCAGTAATATTAATAACAAATATATAGCCTCCTTCTCTTATCCTTTGTACTTTAATAACAAGTTTGTTGGAATTATAAACTTTAAGAATGACTATACATATTTATATAACGAAAAAAATATGATAATTTACAATTTGAATATAATATTACTCTTAACATTAATCATAGTAACAGTAATAACAACTTACATGACCAATAAAATTATTAATCCATTGTATAAGCTTATGGAAATTACAGATAGGATTTCTAAAGGTTCTTATGCTAGTACGATAAATATAAGAAGCAATGATGAGCTTGGCACCTTAGCAGCTAAATTTAATATTATGCAAGACACAATAAAGGAAAATATGGAGACAATAAAGGAACTTGAGAGTTTTAGACGACAGTTCTTTAATAATGTTACTCATGAGTTAAAAACCCCTCTTACTGGAATAAAACTATATGCTCAACTTTTAGAAGAAGAGTACAACAATCCTCAGTTTGTAGCTAATGCTGCTGAAAGAATAAAGTCAGAAAGCGATAGACTTTATATAATGGTAGAAGATTTATTGAATATTTCAAAAGGAACTACCGCTGAAAGAAATGAGATTCTAAATGTTTTATCTATTAAACCTATTGTTGAAACTATAATAAGTGATATGACATTACAGGCTATTAATAAAGGAATGGATCTAATAATCACTCTCGAAGATGCTTCAATAAAAGCATATAAAAATCACATTATTCAGCTATTCATAAACCTATTAGATAATGCTATTAAGTATGGTAAAGAAAACAGCAGTATTTATATAGATATTTTTAACAAAGATAACTTTTGTAATATATCTATTAAAAATAGTGTAGAAAATAACAGCAATACTTCAATCGCAAGCAATGGGATAGGTCTCTTTATTGTAGACAGCATAATCAGTCGAATTAATGGAAGTTATACAATTCAAAATAATGATGGTATTTTTTCTATTAAAATAAAAATTCCTTCGCTTTGAAATAACTTTGAAATATCTATCTTATATTATTAATTCAAGGTAAAGGAGGTTCGAAAATGAAAAGAACTATAATTATCATAATAATTTCCTTAAGTACGCTAGTAAGCTGTAGTAGCAATATAAAAGAAACAAATATACCTATCTCTGAAGATGTAAAACTTGAGTCTACTTCAGCACAAAAAGAAACACTTGAAAAAGAGAAATCTCAAACAAAGTTAGTATTTAAGTATACCGCAAACAATGAGCAAGAAAAACTTCTACAGGACCTTATAGTGGCTCAAGTAAATCAAAATAAGACTAAGTTAACTAGTATTTACTATCCTTCTGAAGTCACTAAGTCTGAGATAGATATGTATATGAATCCTAATGAGAAAGCTGCTGTGGAAAAAGATATATTGAAAATGTGGAATCTAAGAGAAGATCAGTGGAGAAACCAAATAATGGCTAAGGGTCCTAGTGGTGAAAGCTATAATGAAAATACTCTATACTACCCTTACCAGGAAAGGCTCAAAACAGTTAATTATAACGAAATTAAAGTAATTGCTGTAGATACTTTTAAGCAGCTTACTAAAGAGGCAGATATGGTCTCCCAATTTCCTAGCGGCAACTATACATTTTTTTATGTGTTAATAAAGCCAGACAATACCAGCTCCTGGCAAGTATTTGATGAGTATTTTGATTTTACTCAGAACATTACTAACTTTTTAAAGAAACACCCTAAATAGGTGTTTGCATTATATAGATGTACCATTTCGGGTTGAAGTGATATATCTTTACTAAAAGGCTATGATTAATAATATTGTTGAAATTAAGTGGTTATGAAGGAGATGCTATATGAGCGAGCAATTAGCGCAGGCTCATCTAAGCATCGGATGACTGACCACTTAATTTCAACACAGTACTTTAACAGATCCTAATAAAAAAATAAGTCTTAGTATTTTAAGAGACTGTGCTTACCACAGAAATGATAAAATATATCTTCTCTCAATACTAACACTTATTTTTTCAGGTTATTGATTGATTTATAGGTTTACATTGCATAAAACGATGATTCGTTCGCAATTATTTTTAGCATTAACTAATTATCTCAACATATATGCCCTAATAATTTCACCCAATTCTCACAAAGCAATTCATCTCTATTTTTCTTGTAAAAATATCAGTTCCTTTTATTTCATGAGGTATATAGGTGTAAAATCCTGAAATTGGTTTCATCTTATTTTTATCTAAATATTCCTTCATCTCTTTTACAGCACTCTGAAATTCTAAAAGTACTCCAGTATACTCAAGCATAACAACGTTTTCCCAAACCATCTCTTCGTAGGTCTCATAAATACCTGATACTTTTTTTATATCTTCTTCGTTTGAGATTACATATATCTCACTTTCTTCTACTTTTACCTTATTAACATTCTTCACATCATTATTGGTGGCTATCTGAGGATACGTACTTATACCCATTTCTCTTAAATAATCATAGAAATTCTTAACTGTGCTAATTATCTCATTTTTATCCCCACTTAGGGAAATCTTTATTAGGTTATTGAATGCTACTTCTTTATATACATTTATACTCTTCATCTTAAATCTTGACAACCTCTCTACTTCTTTGACTCAATGCTTTATAATTTAGCTAAAGTTGTCTTTCTCCTTTCTATTGTAGATTAAAAAATATTTAAAAGCATGAAAGCATATATTTCTAAATATATTCGCCTACTACAATATAAATGTATCATCAAACTAATATTTTTTGTCAAGTTCTGCATAAGTTATTATTTTTTTATCATAACCGTATATTTAATGATTTTTTTAATATCATTTATGCATATATTTATCACTTATAGATATACTCTTGCAACTTCAAAATTATGGATATCACCTTTAATCAACTAAAAATTTTGGATGATGTTCCAAAAAAACTTAAAACAAACTTATTTTTAGTCTTTTTCATTTCAACCATATGGGTAATATGTCAGAAAATAAGGTTTCTTTTACACTGTTTATCCTAAATAACTATCATAAGTTCTTGAAATTACTATATTAAGATAGCAAGAGTTCTTATTTTCTCATTAAAGGCAAAAAATTCACTAAAAGAATATTCTTCAGTGAATTTTTCAAAAAACATCTATTAATTCATTTAATAAGACCTTTAACATACCGACTGGAAATCATACATTCCTCTCCATTTATCATGTAGGCTATTCTGTTTTTAACATCTAATTCCTTTATATTATTTTTGTTTATAATATAAGATTTGTGACATCTATAAAACCTATCATCCAACTTTTCTTCTATATCACTAAGCTTTCCATTGAATTCTATCTGCCTATCTGTAGCATGTGCAATAACTTTTCTTACAGTCTTGGATGTTTCAAAGAATAATATTTTATCAAGCTCCATGTTTATTATTCTTTCGTTTATCTTTATGCTAAAGATATCTCCATCTTTTCTTTTATTGGTATGCCTTGTATTAGCTTCCATTACACAATCTTTTATTCTCTTATCAACTTCATTGTATTTATCCTTTATTATGTAGTCCATAGCCTCAACTTTATATGTAAAAGTCAAATAACTCATTTCACTATGAGTGGTTACAAAAACAATAAATCCCCTTGAATCAAGTTTTCTTATTTCCGCTGCCAGAGCTATTCCACTCATCTCTTCTTTTAAGTCCACATCTAAGAAATACAACCCATTTACATCATTGGCCCCTATGTATTCAAGTAAATCTTTAGATTTATTGGTAACCAATGCGACTTCCATGTCAAGACTCTCCATCAAAATAGTGTTTCTTATAATTTTCTCGTAATGTTGTCTATGCTTATCATTATCTTCACATATAAATACTTTAAGCATAAATTCCTCCCATACCTCTAATATCTAAATAGCTTAGTAAACTAAGTTATATTTAATTATTTTCTATAGTTACTTTTTGCAAAAAAGTATTATCTTCAATAATTGTATCTAGAAAGACATTTTGATACTTGTCCAATATCATCTTCAGATTACTAAGACCAACTCCACGATTTTCTCCTTTTGTTGAGAAGCCTTTTTTATTTAGCTTATATATTGGAGGAACATCTTCTAGACAGCTATTCAATATTATCACAATTAATGACTCTTCTTTTTTTACGAACCCTACTCTTAGAATAGGAATTTCACATTTTTCTGCTCCTTCTATTGCATTATCTAGTAGTATACCTAATGCTCTAACTATATCTATTATTCCCATAGGAATGCTACTAATAGGTTCCACTATATCTATTTTCACATCTATACCCATTTCTTGAGCTCTTATTAACTTTGAAGACAACATTCCCTTAATCTCAGGTATCTTTATATTCTTAAGTAAATCAATTTGTGAACTGCTTCTTCCTATCTCATCACTTAAGGGAATTATATTTTTAGTAAAATGACTTTTTAATCCTTCCATATCATTATCCTCCATATATCCGATCATAGAGGAAATTATATTTATATAATCATGTTTAAAAACCCTCATTTCGCTATAGAGATTCTCAAGATTTTCTGTATATCTTTGTAGGCTTTCAAAGTGAGCTTGTTTATTTTTAAGTTCTAATTCCTTAGTAACACTCTTAAATAATATATTCATCGTTATTCCGAGAAAAATACAATATATAAAGAATAAAACCCCATTTAGCTTTAGTATTTCATCTGTAAATCCAAGCTTACTACCTAATACTATATTTGTATAAAATACTATTAATGTTATCGTTAAACTAATTATTATTATTAAGCTAAATTTATTAGTAAAATCTACATTAAAAATTTTAAACTTATTTTCTATCAGATAACCAATAAATCTACTTATAATAACTATGATTGCTATTGTTTCAATAAGTGATAGTATGTATATTCCACTCTCATAGTACTTTACTATATGTAAGTTAAAAACAAAGACATTAATACAGCTTACAATATAATCAGATATTATACTTATTATGTTTGCCAATAGAGGCATCAAAATACTTATAGTTATCTTTTTCTCTTTTATATAAATAAAGATTATAAGTATTAAGTCTATAGGAACTATGCTTAGATAACGTAAGTAAAAGCCAAAGGGTATGGATATAATTGATGTTACAAGCACTATTGTGATAACTTCTCTCTTAGTAAATCTTAAAGTATTAAGATTTATTATAGCTATAAATAAAAGAAAAATAGTTATTATTATATCAAAAAAATTAGCCATAAATCCCCCTTAATTCAAACATCAAATCCAATTATACCACATTTTTTACCTTTTACATTTATTTACGAGTATTTTTACCTTCTTTTGATTGATTTATAAAACATTCCCAAAGTTAGTCTCTTCTCTATCTGCCTTTTCTGAACCTATCTAAAGAGTTTATGGTAATAGTTATAATCTTTTTAGTGTATATTTTAGCAAGCTATTCCAAAGCTTTGATATTGGTCCACTTTGATAACATTTTTTAATCTCTTAAACCAATCGAGTAGGAGCTGAATAATTATTTTATTCAGCGTCCTCTCACACCACCGTGCATACCGGTCTGGTACACGGCGGTTCTTTAAGTTGAATGAATTTTAATATATTGATGCGTTAGGCTTTTTAAGCCTAAGTCCGAGAAGAATTTATTTGTAAGAGTTGTGTTTAATATTGCACTATTTGCTACTCGCCAGTATCCTTTGCGGGTATTGGCAAACTTTATAGCTTCGTAGTGTTCAAGTCCCAGCTTCTTAAGGTTTTTATATCTAGTTCTAACTTTCTTCCACTGTTTCCATATACACATTCTTAATCTTTTCCTTATCCAAATATCTAAATGCTCCACTATTCCTTTGCATTTGGCTATTCCATAATAGTTAATCCAACCAATATTAATTTGGTTCAATTTTTCTATTCTTTGTTCCAAAGTTATCGGTTTTGATCTAGATAGGACTTCTCTGATTTTATCTTTGTATCTCTTTAATGATTGCTTTGATATAGATGAGTATGCTTTACCAAACATTAGGTTTAGCGTGAATCCTAGAAACTTTCTCTTCCAAGGTCTATCTACTGCACTTTTATCTCTGTTCACCTTCAATTTGAGTTTGCCTTCAATGAAATTTGTTATATTTTCCATTACTCTTTTCCCAGCTCTCTCACTTTTAACATAGATATTACAGTCGTCCGCGTAGCGACAAAATTTATGACCTCTCATTTCTAACTCTTTATCTAGTTCATCTAGCATTATGTTAGATAATAGTGGACTCAACGGTCCTCCTTGTGGGGTTCCTTCTTCATTTCTGACCACTACACCATTTATCATTATTCCTGACTGAAGATATTTCCTTATTAGGGATAATACTCTCTTATCCTTAATGCTTCTTGATAATTTATGCATTAAGATATCATGGTTAACCTTATCAAAGAATTTCTCTAAGTCCATATCAACAACCCACCTATAGCCATCATTGATATACTGTTCTGCTTTCTTAATTGCATCTTTAGCTCCTCTTTGAGGGCGGAAGCCAAAGCTACTTTCAGAGAATCTTCTATCATAAATACTATTTAATTCTTGAGCAATAGCTTGTTGGATAAGTCTATCCAAAACTGTAGGTATACCTAAGAGCCTAGTTCCACCATTAGGTTTTGGAATTTCTACTCTTCTAACTGGCATTGGTCTATACTCACCATTAAGAATACTTTCTCTAATAGATATCCAGTTTGTTTTCAAAAATTGTTTAAGTTCATAAACTGTCATTCCGTCCACGCCGTGGCTACCTTTATTAGAAATTACTCTTTTAAGAGCCAAGTTCATATTATCCTTGGATAATATCCTTTCTAGTGAGCCATATTCAAATCCACTGATTTTCTCCTTTGGAGTTGCCGAGAATTCTCTATGCACTCTTTGCTTATCTTCGAGTTCCACTCTATCTTGGGCACTAGAGCCTAAATATTTAGTTTTCTGCAATCTTTGAGTATTCTGCGAAACTTTCAAACTTGAAAAACCTCCCTAAAGTTCAGTCCTTCATCCGCTATCGCGATTAGCGGAGTTACTATGACTTCTGCTGACTTCTGATAGTTCAGTTACATATCGCTATGTAGGTTACCGCTTAGAAATTCATCTTTGTTAGCGATGTATCTATCAGACCTCCCCAGGTAAGAACAACAACCTTCATCTCATATATCTGCTACATTTACTCCTAGGAATTGGGATAGTGTAGGACTTCGTTTTGTTTAGCAAACTCGTCCGTCCCTAGTAAGCCTTATATGTAGTTCGTGTCCCTCAGACCGAGACTTTGCCTTAGGCTTCCTTCAGATTCCACCTCACGATGGACACCCTTGCCCTTAGCTAGTGGTTCCCACTACCAAGCCCACAGCGGACTTTCACCGCCAAGTTGTTGCCCATGCTGGGCACACTAAAAAGGTCACTGAAGCAACCTACTTCAGTGACCTTTTTTCAATATTTATCTTTCCTAATATATACGGAAAAATTCTTATAATTATGTATAAAGTAAAAATAATAGGCTTTTCTTACTTATGCCAATAAGAAAAGCCTATTATTTATGAATCATTATGCGCTTACTTATTTTGTTCTTTTATTATTTCAAGCATAGCCTTTGGCTCATAGAAGTATCCGATCATGCATTTTCCAGTAGCCTTATCACTTATCTTAATTGATGCCTCACCTATTTTGCTAGCTAACTTTTCAACTAATTGATTTTTCATACTGTTCATAATTATTATACCTCCTATTAAAAATTTTATATGTTATTGGTAATATACTTAAAACCTCATAAAATGAAGCTAAAGTTATCAAATTTGTTATAACACTATAAGGACTTATTAAAGCTATAACCATTAGTACAATTCCAGTTACAACTGCTTTCTTCTTTAAATCATTCCTTAGTGCTTGTCCTATTAAAGGGTGATACTCAGTGTCTGCTGGTGCATACATATATAAAGCTACAATAATAAATAAAAATAACACAAGTATAATATACTTATCAATAATAGCTATTTTACTCACATATCCCCCCGCCACGTAAAGAGTTAACGAAGTGATAGTACATACTAAACTATTTTTTGCATGCAATCCAAAGGCTTTACTCCTAACTAGACCTAAAATAATTGTCATTATTGTGGTCTCAAATATCAAATTAAGTTTTATTGAAATCAAAAATATTATTATGAACTTTGAAATATTTATTAAAAATATTTCTATACCTAGCCTGATTTTTTGTAGTTCAATACCATCTTTTTGGATTACCTTATTAACTTTAAGGGTTATAATATCAGCTACTTTTTCCATAGGATTCATCTTATGGGAAAGGTTTTCTTCCATCTTTGAACCACCTCTAAATAAATTATAACAAATATTCAGTAAATGCTATCATCTACGACTTAACCGTATAATGTGATAACTATATACACTTTAATCTATTAATCTATCCCTTCATACTAAAACAAATTTAGAATTAAATCAGTGCAGCTTTATATAAACTCGAACTTTACTGGTCTTAAAAATAGATCTAATAACTCTTTCGCGGCATCCTTATTATTAAATATAACTTCATATAAAGCCTTACATATAGGTAGCTCAATATTGTACTTTGAAGAAAGTATGCTCAAAGCCTCTATTGTGGATACTCCTTCAGCAAGCTTTTCAAACTTGATGTTTTTTACAAAATCTTCACCAAACTGCCTATTATGACTATTTTCAGAAAACAACGTAGCTTCATAGTCACCAAGATGACTTAAGCCATAGATAGTTATATCATTTCCTCCCATAGCTCTTACCAGTTTAGATATTTCCCTAGTACCTCTGGCCATCAAAGCTCCTTTTAAGCTACTATACCCCAGTCCATCTAGCATCCCCGCTGCTATACCAATAACATTTTTTGTAGCTGCACCTACTTCATTTCCAATAAGATCTTGACCGTAATAAAATCTAATTAAATCGCTATTTAAAGCATTTACTATGATTTTTGTTAATTCAATATCTTCAGAACCTATTACCATACAGTTAGGTATACCCTTTAAGAAATCTTGTACATGCCCTGGCCCCAACCAAACTGCAGATTTTATTCCAAATCCCATTTCTTCTTTAAATACTTGAGACAACCGCTTTCCTGTTGAGCTTTCTAATCCCTTCATACATAAAACGTACTTTTTATTTTCTAGATTACCAACTTCTTTTAACCTTTTTGAAAAGTCTCTTAGCTTTTGAGCACTAATAGAAATTAAGATTATATCTCCGAAGGTTATTGCTTTCTCCAGAGAGTCAGTTAATTCAACATCCCTTGATAACTTCAAATATTGGTTTGATCTATTAATTCTTAATTCTTTAAGGTTGTCAGAATTAGCTCTTCCCCACAGCATTACCTTGTGACCTATATGACTTACATACCATGCTAAAAATGCTCCCCATCTCCCACAACCTAATACTGAAATATTCATAATAATCAACTCTTTTCTATTTTATATTATTACAAAAAACGCCTTCAATACCAATTTTAACATTTATATTGATATATTTCTATGTTCTAAAAGTCAATTAAAACTCCTTTTTGCTGCTTATTTCCAAAGAATATCTTTAAAAATATTATGAGAAAAACTTTCAAAAGGAATTTGATTTAAATCACAGAATTTGAGTTTTATTTTATTTATAATTTAATTATTCGCTAGAGGATTTAAGATGTATCACTTCAATGTAAAAATATAAATTAAAAAATGAAGCTGTACATCCATATAAAATCAATAAATATATGCAAACTATAAAATATAAAATAATTTAAATCTGGGAGTATTACAATGAAAATAGAAAAAATTTCCGATAAAATAGCATTTAGTGAAAGCTCAATTACTAAGAAAATAATATTTAAAGAAGATAAGCTTTTAAGCTTCGTACTTAATTTTAAACCTGGGCAAGGCGTACCACCTCATAATCACGAGCAAAGTGATCTTTTAGTTCATGTTCTATCAGGCAATGGAGAAATGACAGTTGATGGTCAATTGAATAACATAAATGCTGGAGATGTAATTCATTGCTATGGAAAGGAAGTATTTAGCATAAAAAATACTTCTGATAAAGATATGTCATTATTCATAGTATTGACTCCAAATCCCTCAGCAGTATACTCAAAGGAAATATAGTATATAATTTAAAGTTTATTATTTTTAAAAATCCTTGCATTAATTGTAGGGATTTTTATTTTTAATTTTATACTATAGGATTTCTAACTCAACTATCAAATTATACATGGCTGATGGTCTCCAGAAGCTGAGATCATATAATCCAAAGAAGCCTAGATTTTCGAACAAGAATAAATTAAATTTCAATGTATGAATGTGCATATATTGAATTGCATAATTGAGATTAAGTGGTTAACCAGAGGATACTTTAATGAACTTACACAACATGATTATATATTTTTTTATATAATACCCAAATTGACAAATCATATGAAAATATATTTAAAGATTATTTAAGTTGTATACGATATATAATCATATTGATCTAGATGGAAATACTATCATAATATTAAGGAGTACTAAATATGTTTGGAAAAAACAAAAGCAAAGCACAAATAGCTACATCAAATCCTGAGAATGTTGAAGTAAAAAGAAATGATTCCGTTTTTAGAGAAGAAACTATTGAATTCATAGAATCTGCCAACAAATTATTGAGTGAAACCGTTGGACAGCATAAAGTTGTAAATGAGCAACATAATGTATTAGTAGAACTTACTGATACAGTTAAGAATCATATGGATAACATCTCTTCTCTATCTAGAAAAACAATAGACTCTACTGATAATCTTAACTTTGAAGGTAATAAGCTAATAGAAATAACTAAAGAAACTGTCCAAAAATCTAATGAAGGTAAACACGCAATCGAAGAAATGGACGAAATAATAAAGTCTTTGGAAAATGAAAATAATAAAAGTACTGAAAGCATAAATGAACTAGCAAGAAAGTTTAGCAAGGTTAATGAGGTAGTTCAACTTATAACAAATATCGCCAGTCAAACAAACCTTCTAGCATTAAACGCAGCAATAGAAGCAGCTAGAGCTGGAGAACAAGGAAAAGGCTTTGCAGTTGTTGCAGATGAAGTTAGAAAGCTTGCCGAGATAACTAAGCAAAGTACTGCCGATATATCTAATCTAATTGAAAGTATTGAAAATGAAACAAAGGTTGTACTTAGCAATGCCGATAACTCTAATACTGTAATAAACAAGGGTGTAGCTGCATCAAGCAGAGCTATAGAAAAGATTGAAAACAGTTTATCTTCCATATCTGTGGTTGAAAAAGAAATAAAAGAAGTTATAAACACCATATCTACCCAAAGAAAAAATATAGAACAAGTAAATGAAGAAATAAAGACTGTTGATGATGTTTTGAAAACAACGGTATCTACTATAATAAATCATATAGAAGATGCAAGTGTTGTGGACGAGCAATTAGCAGCAACAGAAAGGACACTTTCTTCATACAGTGATAAATTTACTGCCACTAATAAATAATCTTCTATATCCATAACTTATTTTTAACATTAATAAAGATGCACCACTTCAATCTGAAATCTATTTTCTAAGTTCCTCTGAGTTTTGAGAGGTGTTTTTGAAAATATAAATTTTACTATGAAGTGGCACATCTGTATATACTCTTCCCTAAGCAAGCATTATTGGCCATTACAATAGTTTTCTAAGTTCTTCTAGTTCACCTTCTGTAATATCTCTCCATTCCCCTATGACCAAATTATCGATAAATAAATTTAATATCCTTATTCTAATAAGTTTTACTACACTATAACCACAAGCTTTACTCATTTTTCTAATCTGCCTATTTAGTCCTTGAGTTAATATTATGGAAAAGGTATCCTCGTTTATTCGTTCTACCTTACACTCCCTAGTAATGACTCCGCCTATATCTACTCCTTTAGACATATCCTCAATAAATTTATCATCAAAGCTCCTATCTACAGTCACTACATATTCCTTCTCATGACTGTTGTCAGCTTCAAGAATACTATTGGCCAGTTCTCCGTCATTTGTAAGCAGTATAAGCCCTTCAGATTCTTTGTCTAGCCTTCCAACAGGAAAAATATATTGTTGATAATCAATGAAATCTATTATATTATCTTCCACATCTTTTGCTGCAGTACACGTAACCCCTGCTGGTTTATTAAGTAGTATATATACTTTTTTCTCTTCTTTAATAGGTTCTCCATCAATAAGTATTTCATCCTCTAACTCTACCCACTGGCCTGGAATACAGAGTGCTCCGTTTACAGTTATTCTTCCCTCTTCAATAATTCTATTAGCTTCTCTCCTTGAGCAAATACCTAAGTTACTTAAAAGTTTATTTATCCTCATATGTTAAAAGTTTCTCTCCTTAAAGTTCAAAGTTATATAGGTAATATCCACATAGCTTGTTTTTTAAATCTATTATACAATATTAGAGCAATACTAATAAGCTATTAAAAGAACTTTTAAATGCTACTAAACCCACTTAAGAATGCTAAAACTCCAGTACTTATAGTTAAAGTGGCTCATCTAAAACAGATGAACCACTCAAAAATGTACCACTTAAATTCAACATTTACAATTTGGCATATTTACCACAGATACCTATAAAGTATCTATGAAATTCAAGATTATCTGTAAGCTCTGGATGGAAAGACGTAACAAGCATATTTCCCTGTCTCGCTGCAACCACTTTTTCTTCAATCTTAGCTAAAATCTCCACCTTATCATCTACCGAAGTGATGAAAGGAGCTCTTATAAATACTAAAGGAATTTTTTCATTAGCTACTGCTTCTATGCTCTCCTCTGCTAGAAAGCTATCTATTTGGCTTCCGTAAGCATTTCTTCTTACAGTTATGTCCATAGTTGCTAAGTGTTTTACATTATCATTCTCTATGTCCTTAGCAAGTAATATCATACCTGCACAGGTTCCCCAAACTGGTAATCCTTCCAGTATCTTATTTCTTAAGATATCAAAAATTCCCGTTTTTCTTAAAAGCTTTCCTATGGTTGTACTCTCTCCACCAGGTAAAATTATACCATTTAAGCCCTCAAGCTCTTCTTTTTTTCTTACCTCAACAGCTTCACAATTTAACTTAATTAAGTGATTTATATGTTCTGCTACGCCTCCCTGTAGGGCTAGTACTCCTATTCTCACAACTACCAGCCTCTTTCTTCAAATTTACTTACCAATTCTTCACAATTAATACCTACCATAGGCTCTCCCAAATCTTCTGAAACCTCAGCTATTATTTTAGGATCATTGTAGTAAGTTGTAGCCATTACTATAGCTTTTGCTCTCTTTTCAGGATCTCCAGATTTAAATATACCTGATCCAACAAATACACCTTCTGCACCAAGTTTCATCATCAGAGCAGCATCAGCAGGAGTTGCAACTCCACCTGCAGCAAAGTTTACCACTGGGAGCTTTCCATTTTCCCATACGTATTGTATTAGGTCAAAAGGAGCTGCAAATTCCTTTGCTAAAGTCATTAGTTCATCCTTAGGTGAATTTTTCACTCTTCTTATATCTTCCATTATGCATCTCATATGAGTTACAGCTTGAACAACATCTCCGGTACCTGCTTCTCCTTTAGTTCTTATCATGGCTGCACCTTCGCCAATTCTTCTTAAAGCCTCACCTAAATTTCTAGCTCCACAAACAAAAGGAACCTTAAAGCTAGACTTATCTATATGATACTTATCATCTGCTGGCGTCAAGACTTCACTTTCGTCTATAAAGTCAATTCCTATAGCCTCTAGAACTTCAGCTTCCACAAAATGACCTATTCTCACCTTAGCCATAACAGGTATTGAAACAGCTGCTTGTATTTCTTTTATCATCTTAGGATCAGACATTCTAGCAACTCCGCCCTCTTTTCTTATATCTGCTGGAACTTTTTCAAGTGCCATAACAGCACAAGCTCCAGCTCTTTCTGCAATTATAGCTTGTTCGGCATTAACTACATCCATTATTACTCCGCCCTTAAGCATCTGAGCAAGATTCTTATTTAGTTCATATCTTCCCATATCTACACCCCTAACTATTTTATAAAAGTTATCTTGATATTACTTAGCGACTTTCTGTGAGCCAATGTATGATAACTTAAATAAAATTATAATTAAATGTATTTATTTTACAAGTGTACCGATACATTCAATTAATTACTTTTTATTCAATAAATCACCATATGAATCTATTGACTAGTAGGTTTTAAGATGATAGTATTAAATTAATCTTATCGGAATACTAAGATATAAACAATATGATAATCCACAGTTCTTAGTAGAATATAATTTTCTAAAGATTAAAAATGTATTATAATTAAATTAATTGCAAATTAGTAGGAGTGATTATAAATGGAGAAAATCGCGAGCTTTACAGTGAATCACTTGGATTTACTTCCTGGTGTATATGTTTCAAGAAAAGATAAGTTTCAAGATGTAGTTCTGACAACCTTTGATATAAGAATGACTAGACCAAACCTTGAACCTGTTATGAATACTGCTGAGATCCATGCCTTTGAGCATTTAGGTGCAACTTTCTTAAGAAATCATAACACTTATGCCTCAAAGACTGTTTACTTTGGACCTATGGGGTGCAGAACTGGTTTTTATTTAATACTTCAAGGTGATTATGAGTCAAAGGATATAGTTGAACTATTAAAAGAAATGTATCAATTTGTAGCTGAATTTGAAGGAGATATTCCTGGTGCATCAGCTAGAGATTGTGGAAACTATTTAGATATGAATCTTCCAATGGCTAAGTACTTAGCAAATAAGTTCTTAAAAGAAGTATTACTAGTAATAACTGATAAAAACCTAGTTTATCCAGAGTAAGCTAGCTTAGTTTCATTGATAAGCTATTAAAATCTGTAAAACTATATAAAAGTAACTTCAAAAATGAAAAGCCTCTTGTTCAAAACTATTATTTGTCTTGAACAGAGGCCTTTTTACCATATTCATCACTTTACTGACTGATTCAAAAGTTTAGACATCGTATCTATTGAAAAAGTATTTATTTTCCACTGATTATTTTCAAATATAAGTCCTATACGCCCTTTTTCTTCATCAGTTTTTACTGTATTGTCTTTGGTGTACGTTTCCTGTATAGTAACAGTAAAGTTAGTTTCTAGCTTATTTTCCTTGCTATCTTTAAAACTCTTTTCAAATTCTATATTCTTAATCTTTCCCCTAGCTTGATTATCTGCGCTAAATTTAATATTTCTTAAATAGAACCTATTTGACACTAAGTCTGATATGGCTTCATTAGTCATATATTTCTTAAAGGGTATATATGCATTTTCATAATTAGTTGGCTGAAGAGTCGCTATGGCATCACTTGACTCAATATTATAAAATTGTTCAAAAAAATTACTTGCCAAATTCGTTGCCTGCTCTTCTGAAGCTGTTTCTGATGTATCTGCTTTAGATTTATCAAAGTTCAATACATCCCCAAGTAAATATTCTTTTCTGTACTCACTACCATCTTCGTTTGTCCATCCAACCTCTATTTTTATAGTCTTAAGTAACTCTTTGACCTCATCATCACTTAATCCTTTGTAGTATATAATAGGAGTTCTTTCTGCTGTGGCGAAATCTTCACTATCATTGTTCTGATAAGAAGATGGCCCAAACCAAAACCTATTGTTGCTATTATTTAATGGCTTAACTATATCCTCTGATTCTGGTACCTCCAGCAGTTTAGATGAAACATTTTTGGCATTGGCAATCTCTACCTTTAGATATAGTTTTCTGAAATCATCTTTTGAAGCACTTTTCAGTTCTTTTGTTCCAACCTCACCATACTCTTCATCTGTTAATCCACCTAATGTTGCTATAATATTTACTTGAGGTCCACTATTTTTATTAAAAACCTTGCCTTTACCATTGGTCATACCAACTAATACAATAACTAGAATTAATGCTCCTGCAGCCAACGCCCACTTAAAAGAATGTTTACCATGAGCAGCAATCATCTTTATTCTTGTCTTAATACTAGACTTATTTCTTACCATGCTAGTTGTAACTATTCCAAATCTATCTCTGGTAATAGTACTTGCTAAGTTGATTATGGTTTCCCCATAAGATTTATATTCAAAATCATTCAATTTTGACAACACATAGGAATCACAAGCTATCTCACAGTCCTCTCTCATTTTAAAGAAAGAATACCAAATTAATGGATTAAACCAATGTAAACACTGCAGTATAATTAGTAGCCAGTTAACAAGTACATCTTTTCTTTTTAGATGTCCAAGTTCATGCATAAAGATATACCGTTTTTCTTGTTCTGATAAATTGCTCAACGTCTCAAAGGAAATAAGTAGCCTAGGCTTTATCCACCCATATATAGATGGCACACTATTATTATCCACATCAACTATTGGTATATCCCTAGCTATGCTCATAGATATCTTGCACTGAACTAGAAGCTTTAATGTACTTTCGTCCTTACATTTTGGTTTTAGATTTAATTTCATTGCAAAAGTTCTATTTACAACTACTATATTTAAAAATAATATAGCTGCGCCTATAGCCCATATTATACTTAATGTTTTATAATCTAACGTACTACCATTAGTTTTTGAAATATGATTATTATCCTTTAAATTTTCTTGAGAATCGCTTTTTATATTATTCTGATTGTTTTTAGAAGTATCATGATTGTTTGTTGTTTGAAATGCATCAATATCTTTATTATTAAATGATATCTTGTCTGTAGACATGCTGTAGCTTGATAGCTTCAAAATATTAAAAACACTGAATTTACTTTCCGGTGCATATGGCATTAGAAGCCTGACAATAAGAAGGAACCATATTAAGTAATGCCAATTAGCCTTTAATTTCGTTTTAAATATTCTTTTTACTAACATTATACTTATAGCTACTATACTCCCCATAAAAGATAGAGAAAGAATAATTTTAAACAAAACTTCTAAGTTCATTTACTTTTTACCCCTACTCTCTTCATCAAGTATTTTCCTCAATTCATCTATCTCTTCAGTAGATAGATGCTTATCTTCTATAAAGTTTTTCAGTAATAGTTTAAGTGAACCATCATAGACCTTGTGAAGAAAAGTCTTAGTTTCTGCACTTTTACATTCCTCTTCTGTAACTAATGGATAGTACAAATTAAAGCTCCCCTCTTTATTCACTCCAACAGCCTCCTTCTTTACAAGCCTGCTTATCAGAGTGTGAATGGTCTTTGGACTCCAGCTATTTTCTTCTTTCAACCCATCAATTATTTCGGAAGAACTAATTGGGGCTTTGCTCCATAAAACTTTCATTACCTGCCATTCGGCATTAGATATATTAGGAAAACCATTCATATTAAAACACCTTCTTACACTTGTAGTCTGTAATTCAATACTACACTTGTAGTCTATCCCTGTCAAGTACTTTTTTGTAATTTTATTACTATTAGTTTAATAAGACTACTCATTAATTCCGCTAGAATATTTGAAAGTATATTTCAATATTAACGGTTCATCTCTTTAACAATAACTGATATATTGAATATATATATTATAGAGTCATACTCTATATAGGTAATCTTTATGAAAACTTAATTTATACATGTTTGATAGTCCTGGCTTCTGGGGATCATCAAACATACATAAATTAATAGTTGAAGTTGGAAACCTAGATATATCAGTTCAATCCTTAGACTCAAAATAAGGCTTTCGAGGAATTTGCGAAGCTTTATTTTGATAAATTTCATTTTCAAGTAGTATGTCCATAAATAGCTAGAATAATAATATGATAGTATAATTAATGAGCACTGGTTGTTTCACTTACTATTGCTATAGTTTAAAGCATAAAAATACTAATTTATGCTAAATATATAGTAGTAATCTATAAATACACCCTACGATAAGGAGAATATCTATGATTAAAAGATCAAAGAGCAAACTCTGTATTTTTCTAGTATCATTCTTATGTCTCACTCTTTTAGTTGGCTGCGGAAGTTCCTCAACCAGTAAAAACAATACAAGTACTAACAATACAAATAATGCAGCAAATAATAGTAATAATAGTAGTACTGATGAAAATACTTCAAACTCCTCTACTTCAAATACATCATCTCAAAATAACAATAGTTCTAATTCAAATGCAAGTAATACCAATAAGCCTCAGGGACAAAATAACGTCTCAAGCCAAAGCGTAGTACTTTTAAATAATATCTATGCACTTTCAAAGGAAGGAAAAGTTCCTGAATGTGAATTTATTTGCAAGACCAATATATTAAACGAGGTTACTAAAAAGTGGGGAAATCCTGACAAACAAGACTATGCTGGCCAAGGCCGTTATGCAGTTTATTCTAGTAAAAAAGTACACTTCGGAGTAAATAAAGGTGAGCAGATCTTTGATGTTAGATCCTTTAAAGATAACCTAAAGATAATAAAATATAATGATGTAGAAAAAACTTTAGGTAAACCTGCAGTTATAAATAAGACTAACACTGAAAATATAGTAATTTATGATGTAAACAAAACGTATCAGCTTATGCTGATTTTCCCAAAGCCAACAGATACAAATAAAAACCCTTCACTTGATCATATATCTGTATACAGCCCAGCTGATGCTAAGAACAATATGGCAGGTTAATAAGATTTCTTTTTACTGTTTAACCTAAACATCTGTTCTAATGCCTTGGTATTGCTATTTTGAACTTCAGAAAATGTAAATTCCTAAACAGTAAAAAGCTTCGTTAAAGTGAGTTTTTCTTTAGCGAAGCTTTTTTTGTATTGTGCTTTTCTTAAACAAATATTCGAGAACTTTAGTAGATTATATTCTTATTTTTATTATATATGAATCTTAATAATCCTAGTAATAGTTATATAAAATATCAGCTCATTGCTGTACTATATTAAATGCTTCCCAGGCACCGTATACTGAGGATTTTGTTGCATATAGTACGCCATTGTTATTTAAATCTGCTGTAACATATAAGTTGTTAGCCATTGCTTGAAGAGCTACGGTACCATCTGCTTGTGGTACTTTCTTAAACTTTTCCCATTGCTGAATTGAAGTACTTCTAGCTATAAGTTTATTTCCGTTATTAAGGTCAGCAGCTACATATTTTTCATTTACCTTAGATAAAAACGAGATAGTTCCATCTCCATTATCTATTACCTTAAACAGTTCCCAGTCTCCAGCGCTACTTCTATTAGCTACTAGTGGATCATTGCCGTAGTTATCTGCACTTATTATATTTCCATTAGCCCTTGCTGTTAAGTATGAATATCCAGTATTAACTGGTGTAGAAGCTGTTGTATACTTCTTAACTATATTTTGGAAGGAGGTATTAGGTGTAAAGTTATCTGTATTAAACTTTTGCCACTTATCTGAAATCGTATCAGCACTATCATTGTATATATCCGGAACAGAATTAAAGTTGCTCTTAAAGTATCCCCAATGATTACTTCCATTAGTAATCTTATATGTCCAGTTTGTCCAAGATGCATTTATTGAATTAAGTTGTCCTAAAAATTTCTCCCATAAGTCATCGAAGTCATATACGCAAAATTCACCTACATAAACAGGTATGTTCCAAGAATTTTGATGATCTTTTAATTCCTGTATTGCACTATCAATCAAACCATTTTGTGCATTCCAATCATTAGGTTCATTTCCACTCATAGCATAATAATGCATTTCATAAACTACATTTGTCCATCCATAAACAGAAGGAGCATACAACTGATTCCAGTCCCAAGGTCCTTCCATATAAATTATGTGATCTGGATCTATAGCTCTAACTGACTGATAAAGCCTATTATAGTATCCATTTAGCTGATCTCTTCCAACTTTATCAGGTTCATTTAGTAAATCATATCCTGCTATTGTAGGGTTACCTTTATAATGATTTGCTATACCTTGCCATAAGGTTACTGTCCTATCTTGGTATTGGCTATTTTTCCATAATTGAGGATCTGAATTTACTTCTCCACAGTTGTCAAAGGTATTCTGTCCTCCAAAAGTACCGTGAAGATCTAAAAGTACATATATACCTCTTGATGAACATTCATTTACCAACCAATCTAGCTTACTCCAAGGATCTGATTTCCAATTACCGTACTTATCCATCAAGTCAAGATACAATATAGGTACACGTACAAAATTCATTCCCATATCTCTTATATTATCTAAATCACCAGTATTAAGCCATGAACTTTGGTAAGTATTAATTAAGTTTTCTTTAGTAGCTTCTCCAAATCTATTTGTTAAAGCTTCTCTTAATGTCCATTCGTCTTTAACTCCGAGAGGAGACATCCATCCTTCCTGTAATAACCATCCTCCCAAGTTTGTACCTCTCAGGTTAACTACAGAGCCAGTTCCATTATTGTCCCTTATTAGCGTTCCATTTGTTTTTAAGAATCCACTATTTCCTATGGTAGCAGCTTTAACGCTTACCGAAGGAACAGTTAAATCTCCAAAAACCATACCACTAGCAATTGAAGCTGATAAGACTTTACTCCTTCTTAACATACTATACTCCTCCTATTTATAAAAATATTATTAAGGGTATTACGTATAAATCCCAAATGTCCAGATTTGAAATAATTTATAGTTTCTGTTATATCTTTAATTATTATAACCTCTATTTATAGGCAAGCTTGCGAAAAATATAATAATACAGGATTATCAGCAGTAACATTCTTCTTTGTTTTAAGTTTCATTTGTATAAATTTTACTATTTGTAATTTCTATAAACAAGTACCCAAACTTATGAAATAGGGTCGTTTTTTTATTTAATTTCTAAAGTCATAAGATTTAAAAATATTTTCTTTAGAATTACTTAATAATAGTGATGCCATTGGGTTTAGTTATAAAAAATTCTATAACTTTATAAACAGTAAAAAGAACTATAGAAAGTCTTTTCCATAGTTCTTTTACATACATTATTTCACCTCAAATACCATCTGCTTATCCTTCATAAAATCAAACTTTGAAATTATTATATTATAATCCTGATTAGCGTTAACACTATATTGATAATTGAAGGTATTATTTTTATTGTTAGCCTGTTCTATATACCTAGAGACTTTATCTTTATTATCCTCAATTATTTTTCCTTCTGGATACGTACTACCATTAGGTAGAACCTTAAAGGCATCTGCTGCTCTTGCTGATATAAAATCTCCATTGAAACTAGCATTTATTTTTATTTTCTCTGCATTTCTCTCAACTGAATTAATTGTAACAGTCATATTATCTCCCTGATTATAGGTAATAGGAGCTTTTAAGCTGTTAAGTGATATATATTCATCCTTGCTTGGTATATAAGGCTTTGTTGTATTATCATTAACAGGTCTAGGGGTAATAATTATTTTTTTAGGCATTTGTTTAAAAGGTGAAAAGGTTGAAGTCATCATTCCATCTTCTATCTTTGACTCATAAGGAATTATCTTATTTCCCTGTTCATCTGTAATATTCATCAAATCAACGCCTATCTGAGATTGTATCAACTTCAATTTATTTAACTTATCTTGCAAATCCTTACTGTTGACATTATTCAAATACTCTTCACCTGTTTTTGCATATTCTTCATTAAATTTAGAATCATATTCAGATACTATCTTAGTTTCTGTTGGTGTAATAATTATCTTGTCTATTGAAAACTTATGGCCCTCTATATCTCTACTATAATTTACGTTTAAAACCTTAGAGCTTTTATCAGACAGCTCTTTTGAGGTTTCTACTTTAAAGTCCCAGGCACCTTGGGCGAATTTGAAATTTTCAGTGTGTATTTCATTTATATTCCAATCTATATCAATCTTATCCTTTAACTTTAAGTCTGATATATCAAAGGTGGTTATAACTGCGTATTTTTCTAACTTATCTCCATCTTTTGATATCTTAGTGTCTTCTGTTTTTATTCTACTGGAGTAAGCCTTGTTTAATATCTCTTTTCCATTTATCTTTAGGCTGTTTTTTCTTAGTTGAACACCCCATTGAAGCTTCTTATCACTAGTTACAGTATATATAAACTTCAAGCTTGATTGATCATATATGACGCCTTGAATAGCAATTTCTATACCATCATAGGTTTTGCTTATATTCTTCAGATCAGCATTAGATACATAGTTATCATTATAAGAATATATATTTTTAAGATGCTCTGAAATCTCTCTTAATTGAGGAATATTGTCCGCTAGAGCCGGCGTAGCTACAACTGTTGTAAGGACCAAAAAGGCCAC
Organism: Clostridium manihotivorum; assembly: GCF_004015185.1. Classification (GTDB taxonomy): domain Bacteria; phylum Bacillota; class Clostridia; order Clostridiales; family Clostridiaceae; genus Clostridium_AR; species Clostridium_AR manihotivorum. The sequence continues at coordinate 5,330,653 of NZ_CP025746.1, forward strand.
TGAAGCTGCAATTGCTATATTTTTTCTATTATGACTTTTCTTTTTCACGATCTCAGTGTCATTTCTTATTGCATCATAAGCATTGTTCAACTTAAAATTTATTGTATCAGGAATCTTTAATTCCTCTTCAACACTTATTTCTCTCTCTATAAATTTACTAAATAGCTTTTCTTCCATTAACCTCTTACCTCCCTTAGTAAATGAAATAGCTTAAACCTAGCCCTTGCCAGTCTAGACTTTACTGTACCCTCTGATATACCTAAACACTTTGATATCTCTTTTACACTTAAATCTTCATAATAGTAAAGAAGTATCGGCTCTCTATATTTAAGTTCTAAACTTTTTATAGCCTCAAGAACAGGCTGCTTTTCCAAGTTATAGTTATCAATATAAGCTTCTTCCTTATCAGTTTCTTTATTAAAGAAAACCAACCTCTTTTTGCTTCTCAATATATTATTGCATTCGTTGACCATAATTTTGATTAGCCAAGTTTTGAAGCTATGAAGATTTTTAAGACTTTTTAGACTTTTATATGCCTTAAGAACAGTTTCCTGCATTGCATCTCCAATATCCTCATCATTATCTAAAATCGTTCTTCCCATTCTATATAGATCAGCTTTATATTCTTCAATAATACTTATAAACGCTTCTTTATTTCCGTCTTTAGCTAAGGTTATATTATTTTCAAAGACTGCTATCTTCTCATCTAAGTTAAATATACCATCGCCTACTTCATCAAAATACATAGCATTTCTCCTCTTTATTTTTTCTATGAGCAAATTATATTAATACTTTTCGCAAGCCTATTAAAGCATCTTTTAAATTAACTTTTAATTACATCCCAGTGCTTTAAAAAGGCCTAATTTTAAAACTTCACTGTATATACATGCATGAATATCCAAAACTTTAATATACTTCTATTTTAATACACATATATAAGACGTATTAACCCTCGTTTAGGTTTCAAAAACTTAAAAGTTTTTTTAATTTTTTTTAACTAATCAGTGACCCACTCTAAAATGGTACATATCTAAGACATATTGAATAGTCTATAAGGAAGTAATTTATTTGGAGAGATTTATATTGGGATATTACGTTAAAACAGAGGATAATGTAAAAATATATGTAGAAGATATCAATCCTTCTGGAGATAAAACTATATTATTTATACATGGTTGGCCAGCAAACCATAATTTATTTGAATATCAATTAGATGAGCTTCCAAGGTTAGGATATAGATGTATCGCTATGGATATAAGAGGCTTTGGAAAGTCAGATAAACCTTATGACGGCTACAATTATAATACATTGGCTGATGATGTTAGATGCGTTGTCAATACGTTCAAGCTTAAGAATTTTATTTTAGCAGGTCATTCCGTTGGAGGTGCCATATCTATTAAATACATGTCCCGTCATAAAGGCTACGGTGTGTCAAAGCTAGCGCTTTTTGGAGCAGCAGCTCCAAGTGTAACTAGAAGGCCAGATTTTCCGGCAGGAGTAAGCAAAGAAGATATAACTTCACTTGTAGATGAAACATATGCTGATAGGCCTAAAATGTTAAAGAGATTCTCAGACATGTTCTTTTTCCAGAACATAAGTGATGCATTTTCAGAATGGTTCTTTCATCTTGGATTAGAAGCATCTGGATGGGCTACTGCAAAGGTTGCTGAAGCATTTAGAGACGATAACCTTTTGGCTGATGTAAAAAAAATTGAAGTACCTACTTTAATTCTTCATGGAATACATGATAAAGTATGCCTTTTCCCTTTAGCGATAGCATTAAAACAAGGAATTAAAAACTCTAAACTTGTACCTTTCGAGAATAGTGGGCACGGATTATTTTGGGAAGAGAAAGATAAATTTAATAGTGAACTGGTGAAGTTTATAGAATGCAGTGATATATAAGAAATACTATAATTTTAGGCTATGTTTAGATATAAGATCTAAAACATAGCCTAATTTTTAAAGTAAAACATAATTTTTGTAGTAATATATTTTTCAAGAGATTTAGTATTGATAAAAACTATAGTATAGTCATCAAATCATCACCATTTTTCACAGAAGCGTTTTTTGTTCTTACTATATCTAAGTATTTACTCGAGTTAGTAATAATAATCGGAGTGACCACCTCATACCCCTCTTTTTCTATTGCCTCACGATTAAATTCTATAAGTTTATGTCCAACCTCAACCAAATCACCTGTGTTAATATAGCTTTCAAAGTACCTTCCTTCTAACTGTACTGTGTCAATTCCTATATGTATCAGTATTTCAACTCCTTCTTCAGAGGTTATACCAATAGCATGCTTTGTAGGAAAAAGCATTGATACTCTTCCATTTACAGGGGAATAAACAACCCCATCCTCTGGCTTAATTGCAATTCCTTTTCCCATAATTTCCCCAGCAAAAGTATCATCACTCACTGTAGATAAGTCTACAACAGCTCCATCTAAAGGGCTCTTTATAACAATCTTCTTTACTAAAATGTTGTTATCTACAGCATGCTGATTATCAATTTCTACTATAGGCTCCTTGACTTCCTCAGGTATACTTTTCTTTGCTTCTGTCTGCTCTACAACATCTTCGAATCCCAATATTAAAGTTAATATAAAAGATACAACAAAAGATATCACGCAAACTAAGATAGCATTGATAAAATTAAAACCTGATCCTAAAAATATTGGTATTGCTGCAAGGCCAGGTGAAGCCAAGGTATAAGCTTTTAGCCCTACTATTGAAGAATAAAACCCTCCACAGGCTCCACCTACTAGCACCGATATAAAAGGTCTTTTATATCTCAAATTCACTCCATACATAGCCGGTTCAGTAATTCCTAAGACCGCTGTTATACCTGCTGAACTGGCTAATTGTCTAGTATATTTATTCTTGGTCTTAAAAGCTACTGCAAGAGAAGCTCCTCCTTGAGCCACATTTGATGCAAGCATCGCAGGAACAATCAAGCTCTCAAAGCCATATTTAGACATTGCTGTCATTGCAATTGGTGTTACACTATAATGCATTCCTGTCATAACAAGAAGAGGCATTATTCCTGATAGTAACGTTAGAACTAACCAGCCAGCTTTTGTATTGGCGTAGTTTATAATATTAGCCAACCCATCACCTATTATAGTTCCTAGAGGACCGATAAAAATTAATGCTAACGGAGCTGCTAACAGTAAAGTTATTAGTGGTTTTGAAAAGAACTTAATAGGCTTTGGTGAGATTTTATCTGCTAATCTTTCAATATATGACATAGCCCACACTATTAAAATAATAGGTATTACCGATGATGAGTAGATAGCCAGCGTAATAGGTAATCCCAAAAAGCTCACAGCTTTACCAGATTCGACTACCGCTGTAAAGTTTGGATGTAATAATATTGCCCCTAAACTCATAGCTAAAAATGGATTTGCTTTAAACTTAACTGCAGAAGTATAAGCTAAAAATATAGGTAAAAAATAAAATCCTGCATCTCCTATAAAACTCAAAACATAGTAGGTATCACTGTTTTTTGGTAATAAATTAAAAGCTGTTAAAAGAGCAATTAGAGCCTTGATCATACCAGCTCCAGTTATTGCAGGTAGTATAGGGGTAAATACTCCTGATATTGTATCTAAAATAATTGCACCAATGTCTTTTATACCATTGTGCTCACTGATATCCTCTTCAGCAAGATTGCCTATTTTTCTGACCTCATTGCAAATATGTGCCACATCAGTGCCTATTATTATTTGAAACTGTCCAGCTTTATTTGCAGTTCCCATAATATCCTTATTGCTATTTAGTCCTTCTATATCAACCTTTTTAGCATCTCTTAACTTAAACCTTAACCGGGTAGCGCAATTAGTAACACTCTTTACATTCGATATACCGCCTACCCTTTCTAATATATCCTTTGCAAACTCGTTATAATTCATTTTTCTTCCCTTTGAGTCACTCTATTTATATGAAGCATAAAATATAGCATCTCATCATTGTTTATAGTGACCTCAAACTTTTTCTGTATATAATTTTTCACCTTCAAGGCACATTCATAGGCCTGTGGATACTTTTCCTTAATTTGTTCATATAGGAAATCTTCATCACTAGCTGAAAGCTCTTTTGCCATAAGTCTTTTAGCAAAATACCTTATATGTGTTACGAATCTACTATAACTTAGGCTTCCTTCATCTATATTTAGATTATAATGAAACTTAACAATCTTTAATACATCTTCCACCATTTCAGTAACAAGTATAGTCTGCTTTATATCTTCTCCACCTTGCTGAGCATTTACAAAGTGTAAAGCTATAAATCCAGCCTCATCTTCTGGCAAACTTATCCCCTCGTAGTATTGTATAAGCTTAAGTGATTTAAGAGCTACACTAAATTCCTTCTTATAGAACTTCTTTATTTCCCAAAGCAGAGCATTTCTCATATTTATTCCTTGTTTGTATCTGCTTATGGCATAGTTTATATGATCTGCTAATGCTATGTATATACTATCATTAAATTTTACATTTAATTCTGATTGAGCTTCAGCAATTATTTTGTCTGTCAATTCAAGATGGTTTAGAGGTACTTCATTAATCAATTCAACAAACTTATTAGCTAGTTCAGGTGAATTTAAAACAAAGGTTTTCTCAACTTTATCGAGGCTGACATCATCTCCTGGTTTTTTTTGAAAAGCAACTCCTCTTCCTAAAAGCACCATCTCCAATAAATTCTCATCCTCTGCTAGCATAATATTATTATTAAAGATCTTTTTAACTTTCATCCTAACCCCCCCTTATTTATTGCATGAAATAGATACTTTTTCTTAAGTTGTCTTTATATATACAAATCTTTTAAATGTAGCGAAAAAGTCATAACAGGCTACATAACCTTCTTTTCTATTCTTTCACTTGAATTAGTATTTAATCATATTACTTCTACTTATCCTCAGTTTTATTTAAAGGCTATGTTGAAATTAAACATAATATATTAAACGTATAATTTCATGTAAAATAAAAAAACCTAAACTAATATAAGCCCTCAAATTCCTCTGAGTTCTTATACTAATCTAGGTTTTGCCTGCTTAACAGTTACAATCCTACACATTTACAAAGGAATTATATTACATTTTGTAAACCTTGTCAATACAACTAACCTAGTATATTTATATTAACTGGTTATCCCATACTTAACCGTGCTTACAAAAAGAATTAATATAATTTTATTATATATTTAATTATATTACAAATATTATATATCATTTATAGCATTTCTTACAATTGTTTATTCAATTATTTAATCATTATACATTTTTGATTAATACAAAAAGTCCCAAAGTTTATGTTGCCGCTGTGAACTTATCTCTTTACAATTAAATAAATGTTTACACCGTAAACTTATAAAGAGTTCCTATATACTAACTCATGAAACTTGTCCATAGATGTGATACAGGCATTACTAAAACTAAGGCAGGAAGCATATTAGCCACTGGGAATGTTTTTATACCACTAATTCTAAACCCTGTTGCAAGCATTAGTATTCCTCCGCAAGCAGTAAAATCATTAACCATAGGGGGTGTTGTTAAAGGCATTATAAAGGTTGCACTAAGATATAGCGCTATCATTATTATAAATTGTGGAATGCACACCGTCATTACTAAGTATCCTAAGGCTGTTGCAAATATTCCAGCAGTAAAAAAGTCAAGAATTGATTTTGCAAAAAGAACGGTGTGATCACCAGTCATACCTTCCTTTAATGAACCAAATATTCCTGTTCCACTAGCACAGAATAGTATAACTATAGCTACAAACTTCTCCATAAATTCTCTTTCATTCTTCTCACTAGTCTCTAAGGTTACAGCAATTTCTTTATAAGCTTCGTCTTTTTTATTTCCTTTAAATAGGCTTTCTATAGGGCCCTTTACTTTTCCAGCACACCATTCTATCCCCGCTTCTAACTTAATAAGTTCACCTATAGCACTTCCTATCACTAGTGACAAAATAACTGCTGGCAAAGTGTTCATTTTTACTATATAGTTAACTCCCATTGCCATGGATGCTACTCCAAAAGTTAAAGGAAGCCCTACTTTTAATCTTTCTGGTATCTTATGACCTAAAATAGCTCCTAGAAGCCCTCCAATTAGTACAGATAAACAATTAACTATTACTCCAATAGGCATTTCTATCTTCCTTTCTTCATTTAATATTATATTTAGAACTTGTTCAAGCCTACAAGTTTGAATTATATCACTCTGACCTTTTATTCACAAATATTACATCTAGAAAGCAGCTAATAGCCTAATTTGAATTAATCACAAATCCAGCTCTTTTCTATGATAGAAACTTACAAAACAATGAATTAGGTTAGCTATTTCATTGAGATATGTAAACGTTAATAGTATAATTTTAATGTAGTTTATTTAAAGCTGTACCACTTCGATTCGAAACCTGTTTTCAAAGTTCCTCTGGTTTCTGAGAGGAGAATTTGAAAATGTAAATTTACTACGAAGTTGTACATGTATATAAAAGGAGGCATAACTATGAACCAGTTTGAAAGGCTTACTCCACTATTAAAAAGTTTTGTAGAAAAAGGACCTGCTGGCTGCTCTTGTTCAGTATCCCGTAACGGAGAAGAGCTTTATAGAAACTTTGAAGGCTTTGCAGATTTAGAAAATAAAAGACCTATTACAGAAGATACTATTTTCAGAATTTACTCCATGACAAAGGTTATAACTTGTACTGCAGCACTTATATTATATGAAAGAGGATTATTCTTATTAAATGATCCTTTAGAAGAGTACTTACCTGAATTCAAAAATCCACAGGTACATAGATATACACCATATGGAGCACTCTCAACCTCCCCAGCCTCTAGACCAATAACCATAAAGGATCTTTTCACTATGTCTTCTGGCCTAACCTATACAGGAGATAATATAGAAACTGCTCGCTGTCTATCGAAAACAATGGACAAACTTAACGCTAAATATGATGAAGGCAAAAAATTTGATGTAAGAACCTTCTCAAAAGAAATTGCAAAAGTTCCTTTAGCTTTTGATCCTGGTTCTCACTGGCAGTATGGTTATAGTCATGATGTGTTAGGTGCATTAATAGAAGTTGTGTCTAATAAAAAATTTGGTCAATTTCTGAAGGATGAGATTTTTGATCCATTAGGGATGAAGGATACCTTCTTTAGTATTCCTGATGAAAAGCTTCATAGACTAAGTAATATCTATGATAGATCAGAAGATGGTACCTTAACAAAAAATAGTAATATGGATAGAGACTATAGACCTGATGCAACATTTGAAAGCGGCGGTGCTGGTTTATTGTCTACCCTTAAGGATTATAGCATTTTTGCGCAGATGCTTGCTTGTGGTGGTGAACTTAATGGCACTAGAATATTAAGTAAAAAAACTATAGAACTTATGAGTACTAATCATCTTACAGAAGCACAGTTATTAGACTTTGACTGGTCTTATCAAGCTGGTTATGGCTATGGCCTAGGGGTTAGAGTTATGATAGATAGAGCGAAAGGTGGCTCAAACAGTTCTCTTGGAGAATTTGGCTGGTGTGGTATGGCAGGTACATGGGTTATGATAGATCCTAAAGAAAAATTGTCTGCAGTCTACATGCAGCAGATGTTTCCTAACTTCGAGGCTTACCATCAACCAAGACTGAGAAATGTTATATATGGTTCACTTTAGTATATTAAAAAAATCTACCAGTTTCCATAATTTTCATCACTGCTTCTTTATACACTTTCGAACAATCTACTCATGCTTATTTACAGCTTTACATGAAATATAATTTACTAAACAATAAAAAATTCACTGAAGCTATTTTTTTCAGTGAATTTTTTATTAATATGCCAGAACCTCCCAAATGCGTATTAGGAAATTCTGACTGATAATATATTCTAATTTTTATTCTTTATGCAGATGTAAGTTCTACATCTTTTCCTATAACAACATGTCCCTTCCATTTGCCTTTTAAGAATCTTATGAAATAGAGTATTCCTCTTACTACCCAGTCGATGAACATTCCCATCCATACTCCAGCTAGGCCCATGTTTAGGGATACCCCTATGAAATAGCCTAAGGTTACTCTAAAGGCCCACATTCCTATGAAGGTAGTAATCATAGTATACTTGGCATCACCAGCACCTTTTAAGCCTGCTGGCAATACAAAGGCAATAGACCATACCGGAATAAATAACGAATTTAGTCTTATAACATGAGCGGAGATATTGATTATCTCTTGGTCACTTGTATATAAAGAAGGTAAAATTCTTGCAAAAGGTAAGGATACTATAGCCATTATTATCAAGGCTGTAGTTGAAATCTTTATTATATATCCTAAGGTTTTTTGTGCCCCATCACTGTCATTTCGGCCCATATACTGACCAACTAAAGCAGTAGCCGTAACACACAGAGCATTTCCAGGTATATTGATCATACCAGCAATTGAGCTAGTTATAGAATTGGCCGCTATAGCGGCAGTTCCCATATTAACAATATATATTTGAGTTATAAGCTTTCCACCATTAAATACAAGTGACTCTACACTGGCAGGAAGCCCAATTGAAAATATAGGCTTAAGCAGACTTTTATCTAACTTAAATTTCTTCAATTGAGTCAATTTTATTATCTTAGAGCCTCTAAGTAGCACACTTAACACAATAATTCCACCAATAACCCTAGCCATAGCTATCCCTAAGGCTGCTCCTGTTACTCCAAGCTTCACAACGTTTATTAGTGTAAAAGTAAAGACTACATTCATTACATTCATAAATATAGTAATTTTCATTGGCGTTTTAGTATCACCAGCTCCTCTAAGAATTCCATTGCATATTAAATCTATGGTTATAAATGGATACGTTAAAAGAGTAATTGATAGATATTTATCCGTTGAACTCATAACCAGATGATCTACAGAACCAAAAAGAACTTTGATCAAAGGTTCCTTAAATAGAAACATAAAAATAGTAATTACAAAAGCTATGAATATTCCAGAATATAAAGCTTGCTTTGTAGCTGCATTTGCCTTCTTTATATTTCCTTGTCCAATAAACTGAGCTACTACAACCATTCCTCCAATAGCCAAAGCTGAAAAGAAGGCTATAAATATGTTGTTAACTGAGTCTACCATACCGATTGCTGAAACAGCTTCTTTTCCTATATGCCCCGCCATCATTGTATTGATCATCCCCATAGACATAACAAATAATTGCTCAGCAAGTATTGGCAGGGTCATACTGATAACATCTTTACGAATAAGTTTCATTTTGCCACCTTATAGGATACTATAAGTCTTCCACTTCATTGTTTAGTTTATATTCTCAAAGATTTGCCCAAAAACTATATATTCTTTGAAAACAGCCCCAAAATAGAAGCAGCATATACTTTTACGAAATATAAATAATAAATACTTATTTTCTCAAACCATAATAAATATTTATTACTTAATCGTAAGTCCTATCTCGCCTCTCCTAATAGTAATATCACTTTATCATTATAACTCTTATCGTCAATATAGGAATAGCACTATAGCGATTTTTTATATAAATTGTATTGATACAGTTCTAGTTTAAAGATATATCACCTTGATTAGAAATATATTATTAAGACTATTTTCAAAATACATAAAGCTTTATGATTAGAAAAAATTTCTTCACCCTATTCTATTTATATAATATCAACTTTACAAGATATTAACCGAAAATTTACTGTTGATCTAACTACTTTATTAATTGATATTTCACGTTTTATGATATAATTTTTATTACTAAGCTAGCAGGAGGTGAGCTTTATAATTAGCTTGTTATTTATAAATGCTACGATTTTAATTACTTTTTTATACCTAGGTAATCAACTTTTTGAAAATAATATCTTGAAAATGAACTCTAGTATAATAAGACAAGTACTACTAGGGCTACTTTGCGGCTTAGGCGGATGCATATTGGTTTTCTATGGAATTAATATAGAAAATATCGCACATATAGATTTTAGAGTTATTGCTATTATAATATCAGTCATTTACGGTGGCGCCATTTCTGGTGTTATAACAACATCAATGATTTCATTGTTTAGATTGAGCTATTATGGAGTTACCATTCCATCATCAATAGCCTCCATTGGATTAATAGTAGTATTGCTTTTTTATATTCTACTATGTAGATTCAACTTAGTTTTTATAAAAAAGTTCAGTATTATGTTTTTATTGAATATTTTATATGGGGTTATAGTGTACTCTATTATTCTATCGAAAAGCGAATTGCTTTTTAAGATAATAGCTTCTTATGTAATAGCCACTTTAATTGTATCTATCTTGGTATACTACATTTTAGTTTACATATCAAAAACTAACCAGCTTTACAGAAAACTTAAGCTGGAGTCAACAAAGGATTTCTTAACTGGCCTTAACAATGTAAGAGAGTTTGATAATATACTTAATAAAATAGTCAACAATACCTTAGAAAAACAGGAGTCTATATCAATACTAATGATAGATATAGATTATTTTAAGAATATAAATGATACCTATGGACATTCGTCTGGAGACCTTGTTTTGAAGCAGTTAAGCAGCGTACTTGTAAATTGCTGTAGAAACTTTGATGTTATTTCTAGGAATGGTGGTGAGGAGTTTACTGCTATACTGCTAGATTGTGATTGCAAGCACGCAACGCAAATAGCTGAAAAGGTTAGAAGTTCTGTTGAAAAACATCACTTCATTATAGAAAACAACAAGCATATAAATATAACTGTTTCTATAGGTATAGGCTCCTATCCTGATTCAGTAAAGAATATTAACAATATATTATCTGAAGCTGATGATGCCTTATATCTAGCTAAACGTAGTGGAAGAAATAAGGTGTGCTAATATTCTATGAAAAAAGGTTATATTATGTTTATTTAATAAAGCGCACATTTACATAAAGTTATATTTTATGAACAATAAAAGTAAGAGACTACTACAAGCAAAAGCCTCTTACTTTTTTAATTTCAAGTACCTATATTTAGGTTCTATATATTCAAATTCTAATAATTCTATTTTAGTTTAAACTGCTCTATTCCTTTAGTTCAGAAAATATTTTTTTACTTTTAACTACAAGAACAAGTGCAACTACTGCAAAAGCACAAGTTATTACCTCTACTAAAGGCAAGCTTGTTATTATCTTCATTTGATATAAGGCAGCTGGAAAGTCTACTATTGCGTGTAGTAATATAGCAATTAAAAGATATATTGTTTTTCTCTTTCTTATACCATATAGCACAACAAAGCTTAGCGCCAATTGAATTGTAAAAGCTAGCAGTCTTTCAAAGCCGCTAAATGCTATTTCTGGTACTGTTAATTTTACGATTGAATCCTTTATTGCTTCAATTGCAGCTTTACCTTGGCCTTGAGCTAGTACTCCAAGTGTATTACTCTTTATAGCAAAAGCAATTATCACAGTATTTAACATACTTAGCCCACCCAAATAAAGAGCTTCTATTCCACCATGACCTATTCCATAGCCTAATCCATCCTTCCATTCAGTATCCTTTTTCAATATAGTTTTAAAGGCAACAAATCTTCCAACCTCTTCAAAGACACCTGCTGCAAGTGCTCCATATATTGCAAAAGCTATTGTATTTATAGGAATAAGCTTGTTGGAAATAACAGCTAGATGCATATAATGCTCCAAAACTTGACTGAACAAAATGAATACCACTGCACCAACTACGGTTGTCTTTATTGAGAACTTATACTTTATTTTAAAAACTACTAATAATACTATTGGAAAGAGTACACAAAAGATAAGATTAATTATTAAAGCTACTATAACATTATTACTGACCATTTTTATCTCCCCTAAAATTAATTATTTGACTTTGTTAAAGCTCCACCTTGTTATGCTACTTAATAGTAGGATATATTAGTTAAAGCCTCATTATAACTATATATTTATATGAATTTATAAATATATAATTTTAAATTTATATAAGCCTTTAATGTAATATAGGTATCCAACTTCAACTATTAATTCATGCCTGATAGTCCCAGAAACCGCTATTATGGAGCATGTATAAATTAATTATTCATAAAGGACAACTATAGTTACAAACCACTAAAAGAAAATCATTGGTACTACAATCAAAGCAATCATAAGAATTACGAACCCTATTGTTATAGCTAAAGCTGTCTTGTTACCGAAATTTAAGGTCCATCCAATACCAAATCTCTTTTCTACAAAAACTGATGGATCATTAGGATTGTAATATATTGAGCCTAATTTCCAGTACTCATCATCATCCACATTTGTTACACTATTATCAGTTTCCTCATTAACTGTCTCCTTAAGATTACTTCCACCTTGACCTATCATAAGACTCAAAACCGTTGGAAGAATTGTTATTATAAGAAATACAGTTATTATTATAGGTGCAGCTGCACGCAAATTTACAGAAATTATATTTAGAGAACTAAGATTAAAGAAAGTTATAAAGAATGTAATAACTACCGCTAGAGAATATATCATTATTGAATTAAACTTTTTGAACTTATATAACTGATTGGCTGAATTAGATGGTTTAGACGCATCTATTTTATTCTTGCTTATAGCAATAGAATAATTAGCAAAGGCTAATATGAACACTAATATAATCTCCATAGCACCATTAGTTACAAGAGTTCCTATAGATTTTTCTGCAAATCTATCTGCTACTCCGTAAAGATTAAAGTGCACACCGATCTTACCTGGAAGTTTGTCATAGTTCATTATAGGTAAAACCAAATTAATTATCGCTATTATCATTGGAATTGCAAACCAATAAGATGATAATACAGTCTTGTTTCTAAGCTTTTGAGACATCTCTGTATTTACATAAAGTATTTGCTTCTTATCCTTTAAAAGATTGTTTTTAGACTTATATTCTTTTATTTTTTTATTGGCACTTAAAAATATAATAAAATATATTGCAAGCTCAACTAAAACTGCTATAAGCAAAAGTATAGAATTTTTAAATATAGTATTTAAAGCCACCATATATAAAGCAATGAAAACTATTGAAAATACTGTTAGTTGGCTATAATAGGTTTTAGCAACCTTTCTAATCTCCTCATCCTTACTTCTATCTAAAGGTATAAACACCCCAAAAATCAAATCTTTTCTAGTTAACTTAGGAGTAAGTAGAAAAGATACATAAAGCAATAATAAAACAAATATAGACACAACATTACTAATGAGTACATCACTCATAAACCCATCTCCTTAATATTATTTTTCATACTCACAATACATTTTTTTACACTCATTGATAAAATCATCTTTAGAAATTCCGAAGCAATACGCTTGAGCAATAATATTTTTCAATTCTTCCTTTAGCGAATCAGCGGCTTTATCGTTCTGTCTAATTGGTATAGAGTTAACTATGGCTCCTTTACGTCTATCTATGGTTACAAATCCTTCATCCTTTAAGAGGTTATAGCCCTTGTTCACAGTATGAAGATTTATTCCGATATCCTCAGCCATTTGACGAACGGATGGCAAACTTTCTTCAGGCTGAAGTTCTCCGCTTGCTATCCCATGGATAATCTGATTTTTTAATTGAAGATATATAGGAACCTCGCTTTGAAAATCAATCTTTATCAGCATTCTGCACTTCCTTTCATCATTTATTATATAAGTTATATTTGTTATATATAATGTATAACAAGTATAATAATAAAGCAAAGTATTTATAGATTTTTTTCATAGCTTATCTTCTCCTTTATAACCAACTGAGTTAAATAAGCTTCTACTTTCTCATACTAGCTTAAGGATTCATTAATTATATCAAGATATAAAAAACTACTTACAAAAATGTAGGCCACTGAAAAACTAAAGTTTTCAGTGGCCTCCCAAAATGGCAGCAGTTTTTTTATCATAGACACTTATTCTATTAGTTTTCTTTAGTATTATCTCTGTAAAAATCCCACTTCTTATTAATTTCCTTCCTAAGTGAGCCCACATCCTTAGATATTACATACTGCTGAGCAAACCTTCCCTCTAATTCAGTAATTTTTCTAAGATCATAGTATCTATTATGATTTTTTATATCCTCTTTGCTTTGGAATTTATAGACGTCTCCCTCCATAACTATAGGCATATCAAACTTCTTCAAATCAGCCAAGAGCTTTTTATTTTCTTCATTATTCTTTAGCGAAGATCTAATATTAACAGCCTTAGCATATCTATCATCTTCAAACATGAATTTTAAAAAAGCTTTTGCTGCCTCAGGATACTTTGTTGTTTTACTAACTGCATATCTACTATCTCCACCGATACTTATATACTTAGTCTCTGGAATAGGAAACATATCAAATTGATCTTTTGGAGCACCTAAGTCTTCCAATTGACTTACAAAGTCTGAATTCCATATGAACATTGCAACTTTTCCATCTTTTAGATCATTCTTACACTGTTGCCAATCGTAATCGAATAAATCATCTTCGCAGTACCCCATATCTCCTATATGACGCAATATCTCCAAAGACTTATAAACTGAGCTTTCTTCTCCTAGTATTGGCATTGACTGAACAATGGTCTTTCTCTCCAAGTCCTTATCTATCAGATATGGAATGCTATCTAACCATAGCCCCATCCCCCATTGCTCTTTATAACATAAAGCCATAGGTGTTATTCCAAGCTTCTTAATCTTGTCACAGACTGCTAGAAACTCGTTGGTATTTTTCGGCAGACTGCTTATCCCTGCCTTCTTAAATATCTGTTTATTATATATAACTCCCTGCCATGCAAGTGAAGTTGTTAATTCATATAACTTATCTTGCCTTCCTATATTAGTATTGCAATTATACATATTGTCTTCATTAAACCCCAAGTCATCTATCGGCAAAAAGTAATTGTCAAAGTCACTTACATTTATTACCTGGGGTACAACAGTAATATCTGCTAGTTCTCCTACAGAAGCTTTTCTTCTTAATATTTCTTCTGTATCTCCAATTAGCTCCAAATTTACTTTTACCTTTGGATTTTCTCTCTCAAAGTTATCTATCATCTGTTTCAGTTCTTTGGATTTGTCAGTTCTATTACTTACAAAAGTTATGTTTCCTTCTAACTTAGAACTTTTGAAATCATTTACATTGGAGGCGTTTACTTTACTAGTACTAAATTTTATTATCAGCAAAGAAGGGATACTTAAACATACAAATATTAAAACAATAGTTTTCAGATTCACACTATTTCTTTTCATTATATACACACCTACCTTCTTATTAAGGGACAAGGGACGCGGGGACAGAGCTTGTGTCCCAAAACCTTCTTATTAACTTCAGTCCTTACCTCTGTAGTTGTTTGGAGTAACCCCAGTCAACTTCTTAAATGCTCTTCCAAAGGTTATGGAATCATTATATCCAACTAGTTGTGCTATTTCGTATATCTTTAAATTTGTAGTTATTAGTAACTCTTTTGCTTTCTTTATACGGTAATTGGATAAGAAATCATAAAATCCTTCTCCAGTTTCTCTCTTAAACAATTCAGAAAAATAGTTCTGACTCAAAAATACTTCATCTGCTACATCTTTTAACGTTATATTTTTAGTGTAATTTTCTTTAATATAGTTTACGGCTAAAGTTATTGTTGAACTATTTCTTCCACTGGTATCATTATCTAATACCTCTAAAAGCTTGTCCTGATTGCTTAAGAAATACTTTTTCGCGCTACTATCTTTAAACTCCTCAATCATTTTCTTAGCTAATGAACTGTTTTCTCTAAGCTTCCAAACCTTATCTGTAGCTTCTGTTACATATACACTTTTTTTACATTCTAAAAATAAATCTGCTTCACTATCTATAATCTGCATTACAGAATCTACTTTTTTATTTTCTTTGTTTCTATAATAAAAAATTATATATATCAAATCTTTATAATTAAAAAAAGAATATTCAAACTTATTGTTACATTTTATAACTCTTCCAATAAATTTCTTTATTATATCGCTGTCTTCTTGATCTCTTTTAGCTATTATCATCTTATAGAAGTACTCTTCATCCAGTTGTATATTATCTACTAGCAAGTTTTCCTTTATTGAAGCAATATCCTTATTGGAAAATAATACATTCTTAAAAAAATCTCTTTTTAAAACTTCAATAGACTTATTAAATACTTTGTTGTTTTTCTCATTAGTTTGAAGCTTTGCTTCTACCTCTTTTATAATATCAGTAAGTTCTTCAGACCTTATAGGCTTTAGCAAATAATTAAAAGCCCCAGCTTTCATACTGTCCCTAACGTAGGTAAACTCATCATAGCCACTTAAAACTATAAATAAAGGAACCTCTTTTAGGGTTTCATGAGCTCTTTTTATTAGCTCTATTCCAGACATAACGGGCATCTTTATATCTGTTACCACCAAATCAATAGAATAATGGTTTTCTTTTAGGTACTCAAGAGCTGTAGCTCCATTAGCAAAATCTGCAATAACCTCATGGTGTTCAAAAAGCCTTCCGATTACTTTTGAAAGTCCCAGCCTAATTATCTTATCATCATCTACAACAATTATTTTCATTGCTCCTCCTCAGTTGAAGATTTCTAAAAATTGCTATATATTAAAATTATACATTAAAATTTCTACATTTAAAATATATACTTTTTTTATTGTTAATATTACTACCAATTTTTTCAATTTAGGTTAGGTGAATTTATGAAACAGCGGAATACTGCATCTATTAAACGATTGACCATGATGATATTTTTAGTAATGTACATTATATTTTTTATAATAACCACTTTAAGTCTCTATTCCTACTCCAATTATGAGTTTGAAAAAACTGAAAAGCTTATAAAAAACTTTGATACAAGTTTAAGTCAACAGATAGCAGAGAAACTAACTAGCTTTTCTGATATCTCAAAATATCCTTTACTTATTCCAGACATAGATAAACTTCATGAAGTGCTTCTTAGCAATAAAGTAAATGATATCGAGCAATACAATTACTTAAAGTATTTATGCGACATGCTCTTAATACAGAATGACTCAATAAATGGAGCTTATCTCTACGATTTGAAAGGTCGTGGAGTATGTTCTACAAGAAATAATACAAATGACAAACTCAAAAACCCAGCTACTGAGAAATGGTTTATAGATACTTTAGAATCAAGTAATAATACCTCTATATTTCCTGAAATTATAACTGCTAACATATATCAATCACCATCTTCAAATGATGGCCAGCTAATAGCACTATGTAGAAAAATAATAAATGTTAAAACTAAGGAAGTTACAGGTTTACTACTTATCACCATACCAAAAGATGAATTTCTCAGCATAGTAAAAAAGGATCTACCTTTTACTGATCAAATAGTTTCCATTTATGATGAGAAAGGCTTTGCTATTCTCACCACAATGAATACAGATAGCATTGAATTCACTCAAACACAAGGTAAGAATATCTTAAATAACAAAAATAGACCAGCTATTCAATATATAAATAATGCACCTTATCTTATTTCCTACAATGTTATACCTAACACAAATTGGACACTAGTCAACTCGATAGCTAAATTTGATGCTTATCGTATAAACAGCTTATTTATAGTTGTATTTGTCATCAACATAGTATTTTTTATGATTCTTTTTTCAGTACTATATATGTTTTTTAACAAAAGAATATTTAATCCACTAAAATCACTAATAGCAAACATGAATAGAAATGTTGAAAATAACTTACATAATGATTTCGCTTACAATAAGAAAGATGAAATAGGAATACTTATAAAGTCCTATAATGAAATGAAGCGAAGGATAAATGATCTAATTAATATTAACTATAAGAATCAATTGGAACAAAAAGACTTAGAACTTAAACAGCTTCAGAATCAGATAAATCCGCACTTTATATACAATACTCTAGAATCAATTCATATGATGGCTGAAATAAATGATGACTTAGATACTTCAATAATGGCTCAATATTTTGGTTCAATTATACGATATAGCATGAACAGAAAGATAAATGTTGTAACCCTAAAAGAAGAGATAAGCGTTATAGAGCATTACATTTATCTTCAAAAGATAAGATTTGATCAATTATTCTCTATTGAAAACCTAATTTCTCCAGAGGTTCTAAATTGTGAAATAATAAAAATGATAATTCAGCCTCTAATTGAAAATGCTATTTATCACGGTTTAAGCGAATGCAGCAGCAATGGAAAAATAATTATTCAGGGAGAGCACCTTCTAGACAACTTAGTGTTGACAATATCTGACAACGGCATCGGAATTGAAGAAGATGAGCTACAAAGCTTAAATGACTATATAAATGATAAAAATAATGACTATAAAGGTATTGCATTAAGAAATATAAATAAGAGATTAAAGCTTAATTATGGTGAGGAGTATGGCCTTAAAATATATAGCGTGGTTGGAAAAGGTACATCCATGGAACTGACACTTCCTTATATTACAAGAGAATAGTATGTAATTTAATAAAATATGCGCTGCTTGATTTTTTTCAAGGTAAGGATAAATACAATATAGATCTCAATTTCTTCAGTTTTAGATATATTTCTTCATGCAAAGAGCTGTTGCACTAATTGTTTAGCGCAACAGCCAGTTTATAAAATAATTAACTTATTTATACTTTTTAATGTCTTCCAAATTAATCATGTATGGATGGCTAAAGAATTCAATGTGCTCCTCTTTGGTATTCCATTGAACTTCATTAATAACATTGTTCCATATCATGAACCATAACCAGTTGGTTTCTGTAGCTTTTAATATTTCTGGATTAGGAATTGGTCCATTTTCCCCTAGAGCCAATGGTTTGCCTGCATTTGCCATACTAGATGTATTTATGAATTCAACAGTTAGAGGTCCATGATCTTCAAGTGGTGCATAGTAGTCAATACTATTTATATCTACCACATCATCTCCTGGGTACCAATCTTTATCTGGTGAGTTCCACACCCATATTAAGTTATTTAACTCATGAAGGTGTACATATCTATCATACATAAGCCTGTAAAGCTTTATATATGCATCCTTTCCATGTGCTCCCCACCAAAACCAACCTCCACAAGCTTCATGAAGTGGCCTCCACAATATAGGAATATTATTATCTCTAAACCTCTTTAACTGTTCAGCTATTAGGTCCAAATCTTTTATCATTGCTATATTTTCATCTGTGCCAGTTATTAATGCTCTATTTAAATCAAAATCTGTGTTTTTAGTATAAAAGCTTTTATTTCTACCATTCATAGGAGAAAACCAATGCCAGCACAAGGTTATTATAGCATCTGTATTTTTTGCCCAATTAATAGCAGTTTCCACACTACCTCTGTTATTTATAATTTCATCTATACACTGAAAATCACTATCTTCAGTATCAGTTGCTGAAGAATAACTTAATAAGTCAAAGCCTAATATTGATGGTAACTTTCCTGTGATTCTTTTTATATATTCCAGGTCACTTCCACTAGCTTTATTACAATGCTGTCCACTCAATATCCCTTTTCCATATATATTTGAGAAGAACTTCATTAAGCCTTTACACTCTTCAGTTGCATTTTGATTTGAAAGTGTAAATTCTGGCCTACTCACAAAATAAGTTGTATCTTCTTGTATAGCTATATAATCCAAATTTACATAACCATATTGTTTTACTAGCTTTACACTATTCATACCTTCTTCTAACTTTAAACTTGATATCTCCTTAATGGTGAAACTATCCGCTGCATCGAACTTCAAACTTCCATAGCATTGATTATTTATAGCAATTCTATGAAGTGACTGCTCTCCTGGTAGTGCATAACTGATTTCTATTTTATAAAAACCACTATGAGGTATGTCAAATCGAAAATCTATAAAATCCCCTTCATTAATCAAGGTCTCTATATAGGAATTTCCTTTATAGCCTTTAATTAAATTATTCATTTCACCTTTAGAAAAACTAGCATCAGTTGCATATATAATCTTATTAAATTCTTCCATCTTCCCTCCACTTTTATATAACACATATATAGGGAACCAACTTCAACTATTAAGTTTTCATAAAGGTTCCCTATAGTATCCTAAATATTTTTCTTAGTTAAATACCTAATAGGTATCATACCTCCAAGAATAATTATTAAATTAACTACAATTACCATGCAATAAACCACTTTTGCTGCTTCATTATCTCTAGTAAGAAAAAATCCTATCAGAGATATTCCAAGCATTCCGCAAGAAACTGCCTGAATAAATCTTATAAATTTTAATATAGCTGATAGTTCTATTTTATCTTGCTTTCTAATCGCTTTTTTTCTATCTGTTGCACGTAATGACATGCTACATATCCTCCCTTATATTCCACTAACTCAGGCTCTTCCTTTTCACATTTTTCAGTGTAATAAGGACATCTGGTATGAAACTTACATCCTGAAGGTGGATTTATTATACTCGGCATATCTAAGGTTCTTAACGGAAGTCCTTTTGATCCACCATCTCTTCTTTTCCCTATACTTTGTGGAACTGCTGCTAAAAGTGCATGAAAGTATGGATGTTTAGGATTGTCTATAGCATCATAAATATTATTAAGTTCTATAACCTTTCCTAAATACATTACCACCAGTCTTCCATTCTTAGCTATATACCTTGCTGTAGCTAAGTCATGAGTTATATATACAAAAGAAATGTTATATTTCTTATTCATCTTAGTCATTAAATCTATAAGCGAAATTCTTAAGGATACGTCAACCATCGATACTGGTTCATCCGCTACTATTAACTTTGGCTTTACAGATAAAGCTCTTGCTAAAAGTATTCTCTGTCTTTGTCCACCGCTAAGTTGATGTGGATATTTATATAAAAACTGTTCTTGAGGAACTAATCCTACCTCTTCAAAATATTCCTTTAATATAGTTTCAGCTTCTTGCTTATTTCTTGCTATTTTATGCTGTAATAAAGGCATCGATAAGGACTGAAAGATTGTTCTATTAGGATTCAAAGCTGCAAAAGAATCTTGGTGAACCATCTGGACCCCTAATCTATAATCTCTGAATTCACTTCTTCTTAACTTGGAAATATCTTTTCCCTTATAAACTATCTTCCCATAGGTTGGCTTGTGAATACCTACAATCATTTTACCTAATGTAGTTTTACCACAGCCACTCTCCCCAACAACAGCAACAATTTCTCCTTCTTCTATTTCTAGGTTAATCTTTGATAAAACACATACTTTTTGCTTTTTATTTACTCTATTATCAAAATACATAGAAGTATCTTCAACCTTAAGTAAACTCATTTTATGCACCTTCCTTTGCTGCATTCTTTATTAAATCTGCATACTTATAACATCTACTGCATTTATTATCATTTACTAGGTATAATTGCTCTGTCTTCTCTTTCTCACCTTCACATTGTCCACTCAAATATAAAGCACATCTAGGCGCAAACTTACACTGTTTAAAGTCTTGTATAAGATTTGGAGGTGAGCCAGGAATAGCCTTACGCTTGGTTATATCATCAGTTAACGTAGGAATAGCATGTAGAAGACCTTTAGTATAAGGATGGGAAGGTTCCTCAAACACATCTCCAACCTCTCCATACTCAACAATCTCTCCTGCATACATTACTGCAATTCTATCTATTATACCTGATATTACAGAAATATCATGAGTTAAGAATATTAGGGTTACTCCTAGATCATCATGTATTTGCTCTAGTAGGTCTAAGATATACCATTGAGTTATTACATCTAAAGCTGTAGTAGGCTCGTCTAATAGAATTATCTTGGGATCTAATATAAGACTTAACGCTATGAGAACTCTTTGCTTCATACCTCCACTTAACTGATGTGGATAATATTCTAAAACACCTTTGTCTAGCCTTACATACTGAAGCACTTCCCCGGATCTTGTTATTATCTGTTCCTCTGTCATATTAGCATCATGAGCATGTACAGTTTCTATAAAATGTTCTTTAATTTTTAATACAGGATTTAATGCATTTTGTGCCGCCTGAAAAACTGTAGCTATTTCACTCCATCTATACTCGCTAAATTCATCTTTACTCAGTTCTAAAAGGTTTACCTTTTCATCATTTTCAGTGTAATAATATACTTCTCCTGAAGTTATTTTCCCTGGATTTTGAACTAAGTTCAATATTCCAGAGGCAAGCGTTGACTTACCACTACCACTCTCTCCAATTATTCCTAATATTTCACCTTTATATATAGTAAAAGATACGTTATCACAAGCTCTTAGCTTTCCATTGTTCAGCATAAAATCAATTGTTAAGTTATTTACTTCTATCAATGGTTTCATTTATTTTTCCCTCCTATTTACGTAATCTTGGGTTCATAGCTTCATCTAAGCCATTTGCAAATAGATAACATCCTAGTTGGAAGAATAATATTCCCATTATAGGAGTTAGGAAATAAACTATTGGCCCAAGTCCACCATATAAAACTGCTGACTGAGACATAGCCATCTGCATCATCATCCCCCAGTGACTACCTTGAAATGGAACTAATCCTAATACCATAAGTCCAACTGAAGTTATTATTGCACCCTTCATAATAGCAATGAAATTAATAGCTATAAATGAAGTTATATTAGGGATTATGTCTTTTACAATTATATTAAAGGTACTTATACCCATTATTCTGCTAACCTCTATAAAATCTTTGTGTCTTATTACTAAAACTTGAGACCTTATAGCTTTTGCAAGCCCTGCCCAAGACCAGAGACTTAGTACTAGTCCAAAAAGCACATTATTAGTAACATTTATTACCATGGAAAGCACCATAGTTACAGGGAAGCTTGGCATTGTCAAAATTATATTTGTAATCATCATTAGAGCCTCATCAGTCTTTCCACCTACTAGTCCTGAAAGTATACCCATGGTACAAGCAAATATTATAGAAAAAAGTGCAGCATAGAAAGCAACTAATAAAACTGATCTAGATCCTGTAATAAACTGGGAGAATATATCCCTTCCTGCATAATCGGTTCCTAGCCAATGCCTTGAGGAAGGTGGCTTCAATCTATCAAAATAATTAGATACCGGAGCTTTCACTATCATAGGACCAAATATTGATAAAATTAAAAAGAAGATTAATATTAAGAAACCTACTCTTGCCATCTTATTTTTCCATATAACCTGGAAAAATTCCTTAAGTGAATTTAAAAAACTACCTTCTTTGCTATACCTATCTAATAATCCATTTTCATCATTCTTCTTAATACTATTCATCATATCTATTTCTCCCTTAATCTTGGATTCAATACGGTATATAAAAATTCAGCTACTAATCCTGATAGTAAAACCATAACAATAATCATTAAGAACATACCTTGCATCAATGGATAATCTCTTCTAGATATAGCTGTTGATAAGTAATACCCAACTCCTGGATAAACAAAAAGATTTTCAATAAGTGGTGAACCACCAAACATCATTCCAAAAGAAATTGCAACACTTGTAACCATAGGAAGTACAGCATTTCTTCCTACATAACTAAAAACAATACGTTTATTTGAAAGACCTCTAGCTCTTGCATAATTTATATAGTCTTCTCCAAGCACAGACATACAGCTTGCCTTCATTCCCATGATCCATCCAGCAAGGGTTGTTACAAAGTATGCAAGTACAGGAAGTGCAGCATGATGCAAAACATCTATTATGAAAGGTGCATTAAAACCAACCTCAACTGTAGAGCTGTAAGCTCCTTTAGATGGAAATAATCCTAAAGCAACTGAAAATAACACAATTAACAGATACGCAACTATATAGTCTGGAATAGAACCAAATATTGCTTGATATCCAGTTACAAAACCGTCTAATATATTACTTCTCTTCCACGCTACATAAATTCCTAGTATTACTCCAACAGAGAAAGATAATAATAATGATACCGAACATACTAGTAGAGTCCAAGGTAGTGCTCCCAAAACTATAGAGCTAACTTGACCTTTATATGACATTGATTGTCCTAAATTGCCTGTGGATATGTTCTTTACGTAAGTTACAAATCTTTTAACTACAGGTATATCTGGATCATAGTTTAGAGCAAGTTTTGCTTTACTCAAAGCTTGATCGTATGGCATTTGGCTAGTCCTTATATATTCTTGTGCCAATGTATCTACAGGGTTTCCTGGCATTGCTTGTATTACGAAGAATACTAATAATAGGGATGCTAGCATTGTTAATACACAAGATACTATTTTTTTCATTCTTCATTTACCTCCCTCATTTATGGATTAAGCTCTTCATTACAGAATTTATAAGACATCGAATATCCAGTTACTATCTATTTTTCATGTCTTATGTATTTAAGTATGCCTCAAAGAATTTCTTTTTGAGGCATACACTTATTTCCTTTTATTTAATTACTTTATATAGTACATTTGGCCAGATCTTAAGGACTTTCCAAGTATTGCTGAAGTTGTACCGGACCAATAGAAATCCTTTAACTGTTCACCAGTCTTAGCTTCTGGCATTGATAGCTTTGGATTGTGTATTCTAAATATATAGTATTTTTCTGTTACAGGAAGATACCACATGTTGTCGTTAAAGAATTTAGCAAACTCCTCTGTCTTAGCTGAAACTTCCTTATCGTCCTTAGCACTGAAAAGTTCCATTTCTTTTTCTGAATACTTAAAGTCTTTGCCTGTTACTTCGTCCTTAAATACTAATCCACCTGATGTAGGGAACTTTATATTCATCTTCTTACCATACCACCATATTCCATCATAAGCTTCATATGGATGTTGAGTATTAGTAGGACTTCCAAATCCATCTACAACCATATGCGCATCGCCTGATGTAGAGTAATCGTTGTATGCTGCAGCTTCTTTAGGAGTAAATGTAGCATTTAAACCGAAATCCTTTAACATATTAGCAGCTGCTTCTCCCATAACTACGAAGGCTGGGTATTCACCAACACCTGCAATCTTTATTTCTGGAGACTCTCCCTTTGAATTAACCCACTTTCCACCTTTCTTTGACCAACCAGCTTCTTCTAGTAACTTTGTAGCCTTATCTTTGTCCATAGTATAGTTAGCTAAAGTCTTAAGAAAATCTTTTGATAAGTATTTATCTCTAACTGAAGGAGGAAGTCCAACTCCATATTCATCCCCAAGTCTCATACCTGGTTCAGATACTGGTGCGATTTGAGCTTTATCTACAATGTAGGCTATAGCCTTTCTTACCCTAACATCATCAGTTGGAGCTTTATTTATATTAAAGCAGAAACCAAAGGAACTATATTCTGGTACTAATAGTTGTCTTATTGTATCTTTATTGTTCTCAGCAACCTTCTTAGCCAAATCTGGAGAAATTCCCATACCTTCAGCATCATACTCTTTGTTCATTAAAGCGATTGCTGTAGATTCTGTAGTTGTTGGTCTTAATCCTCTTATTTTTTCTATTAGTGGCGGAGTTCTAAAATATTTATTTCTTTCAAATATTGTCTCTGAGGATGTTACCTTAGTTGGTACATATGCACCTGAGCACTTAATCTTAAGGATATCTGGAAGATAGTTATTAAATTCTTTTGTTGTATCAGCTACTAATTTATCTCCGTCTTTATTAAACTTATAATTTTTGTTATCATCAAACTCTCTATATTTTTCAAAAGCAACTCTAAACTGCTCTGCCCACTTTCCATATTCAGAAGCTGAATATTTTACTGAAGATTTTAATATATAGTCAAGCAACAAATTTGCATCCTTGTTATACTTAATTTCTACTGTCAAATCATCTTTTTTAGTTACGCTATCAGCAAAATATGCAATCTTGTTTACTGTCATATCAATAAAGGTATTACAAATTAAATCATCTGCATTAAGAGGACTTCCATCGCTCCATTTTAGATCCTTTTTTAAGGTCATTGTTAATACCTTATCCTTAAACTCATACTTTTCAAGTAATGATGGTTTAAAGGTCTTTTGGGGTTGTGAACTATAGTCACATAAATAATCATATATTATTGGTTCTACAGACCAGTCAGGTCCTCCGTTTACAGCAGGATTGCCATGACCAGCTGGCGGCGGCGTAAAGGATGTCATTGTAGTCAATACTGTGCCTTCTACCGGAGCTTTCTCTCCGTCTAATTTTGCATTAGTCAATTTGGTTTTGACCTGAGTTACACTGTCTTCAATACTTTTTGCAGAAGTGTCTGTAGATGCATTTTTACTAGAATCGTCTCCACATCCCACAAATAAAGATGTACTCATGGCTAACACCATGGTTACAGCTAAAGCCTTAAATAACTTTGCTTTTTTCATTTTTCCCCCTCCATGATTCACAAATTTTAATAAATTGCCTTCATGTTTTGATTATATTCAGGGAGATTTTACCTGTAAACGTTTATAGGCGCTTAGATGAAATATAGTTTATATTTAGTAATAATTGTATATACTTTTACTATATATAACCTTACTTTTATATAAACTATATTTAAAGATGTACCGCTTCAATCACAAATCTATATAAGTATAAAGTGATACGTACTAATGCTCTTATTGAATTTATTGCTATTATATTGAGTCTTTATAGTAAATTGGTGCTACTCCATATTTCTTTTTAAACATTTTAGAGAAATTAAATATATCCTTGTAACCTGAGCTTCTAGCTGCCTCACTAGGTGTAAAGTTGTTCTTAACAATAAGCTTTGCTGCCTTTTCAAGTCTTACATCAACAATATATTGTTTAGGGGACTTTCCTGTAAATTTCTTAAATATACTTGAAAAATAAACTCTATTTATACCTAAATATTTTGAAATATCCTCCACTGTTATGTCATTCATATAATTTGCCATTATGTAGCTTTCAGCTTTAAGAACATATACCTTGGGAAATTCAACCACATCTTCAGTATTTTCAGCTTCTATTAACAAAGAAAACAATTCATATAACTTAGCTGTTAAGAAGATTTCTTTAGTTTGCTCTATTCTACTTGCTTCTAGCATTTCTTTAAAAATATACTCTGCAGCTTGACAGTAAAGTATATCCTTTTTCAAAAAGGTTGCTTTCTTAAATATATTACTTTCAGTATTACACTGAAAGCCTATCCAAATGTATTTCCAAGGATCACTTTTATCAGCTTCATAGTAAGTTATCTCCTCAGGTCTTATAACAAAAATATTTCCCTTTCTTAAACTATACTTCTTTTCCTTAATAGTAAATGTGCCCTTTCCTCTTTCAATATAGTGAAGTAGATAATATTCTCTAGATGCTGGTCCAAATCCATGGCCACTATAGCATTCTTCAAAGCCGCATAATAATGGATTAATCTCCTTAAAGTTTTGATTTAATAATATGATATCTTCTTTCATATCGTCACCTCTTACATCCATAACTAGTATTTATAGCTTCATTTTTTATATAGTTACAAAATGACAAACTAACCTTTCATTTATCAATGGATATACAAACAATAAATTGGTACTATTTACTGGAGTAGTAGCTATTTTACTATTACTTCAATACTAATAATACTACTTATCCTTAGTATTTCAAGTATTAACCAATTACAAAAACACATTTGAAAGAGGGTTTTATTATGATAGGAAAGACACCCCCTATGGGTTGGAACTCCTGGAACACCTTTGGCTGGGAGATTTCAGAAGACTTAATTAAAGGCATAGCTGATGTTTTTGTTGAGCAAAACCTAAAAGCTGCAGGCTATGAATATATAGTAATAGATGATTGCTGGTCAAAAAAGCAAAGAGATAGTAAAGGTAGATTAGTACCTGATGAAGAAAAGTTTCCAAGTGGCATGAAGGCTTTAGCTGACTATATCCATAGTAAAGGTTTAAAGTTTGGTATGTATTCATGTGCTGGAACCATGACCTGCGCAGGTTACCCTGGAAGCTTTGAACATGAGTTTATTGACGCAGAGACCTTTGCATCTTGGGATGTAGACTATCTTAAGTATGACTATTGCTATAAACCAGATGGCATACCTGGGCATATACTTTACAAAAGAATGGCTATGGCCTTACGTAATTGCGGACGAGATATATTATTTAGTGCTTGCAACTGGGGCAACGATGAATCCTTTAACTGGATGCGAGCTTCTGGCGCTCATATATTTAGATCTACTGGCGACATACAAGATAACTGGGAGTCAATAAAAAATCTAGCTCTTCAACAACTAAACAAAGAATGCTATAGTGGCCCTTATTGCTACAATGATGTTGATATGCTGGTAGTTGGAATGTATGGAAAAGGTAATGTAGCCTTGGGAGGATGTACTGATGAGGAATACAAAACTCATTTCTCACTATGGGCTTTGATGGATTCTCCTCTTATGATAGGATCCGATATAAGGAAAATGAATGAAGCGTCTAAAAACATACTTACAAATAAAGAAATTATAGAAATTAATCAAGACATAGAGGGAAGGCAAGCTTATACAATTCCTCAATGGAACAACTCTAATTGTATGGCTTATATAAAAACTTTAACTAACGGAGACTATGCTATTGGTTTCTTTAATTTTGGAGATACTTCAGGAGAAATGTCTCTTCAATTTTGGGATATGGGGCTTCCAACTTCCTCAGGCTTTGGATTAAGCTTAAGAGACCTCTGGAAACATGAAGACCTTGGTACCTTCACTGAAAGCTATACTCTAAAGTTAGAACCTCATAGCTGTGCCGTATTTAGAGCTAAAGTAGTTAAGCCATGAATGAATGCTGCTTTGAATGCAATAAGAAACTAGAAGGTGACGAGATAGCTATTTACCGTAGATTGGTCAACAGGGGTGCTACAAAGTATCTTTGCATAGATTGCCTATCTAAGCATTTTAGATGTACTAGAACTTTAATACTAGAACGTATAGAGCATTTTAAGGAAATCGGCTGCACTTTGTTCTGCAAATAGAAAAGTCAGTGAAGTGACCTTCTCAATGGCATTAAGTTAAGAGAATTCAAGAAGCTATTACATAAAGTGATAGCTTCTTTTTTCAGAGTTAGCTGTAAATGTTCAACCGAAATGAAGAAAATAATTTTAAAAATTGCATGCAAATAAAGCAGGCATATATCCCGCTAAAAAAAACTATTAAATTAATCATTATTATGCTACTCTATACATGAAGCTTACGGATGTTTTTTCAGACATATTTCTAGGTCGCGAACGACCAGGTCGAATCGGTGTTATGTGCCTAGCAATCAAAGCTTCTATATTAGGTGGAGTAACTTTACCAAGGAAAAACTGTCGGCATATATGCGCTGCAACAGAAAAGTTGACTTTGTAGTCGTATTTCCTGTTCCTTTTCTTTATGATTACGTGTTGGGTAATTATTTCAGAAAAGTTGTACATAATTAGCCTTGCATATATTTCCTGAAGTATGTACTCCACCTTTTTTGAATGAAAATGTAGCAATCCAATAGTATATTTCAAATCACGGAATGATGTTTCAATTCCCCAACGCTTGAAATAGAGTTCTTTTAGTGTTTGAGGTGAAAATTTCGTTCTATCTAGGTTTGTAACAACAACCTCATAAGTATCATCAGTAATTTTAAATCGTACAATCCGAAACGGTAGTTTGTACATTACTGTAGGATCACTTTTTCTATTTGTCTCTGGGAGATAGTCAAATGTCTTATTTTTCCCAATTAGTCTATAATGGTTTTTATCCTTAAGCAATTCTTTCACTTTATTAGTTTGTTTTCTAGTAAGGTTTAAATCAATATCAACATCAAATTCATCAGCAGATGGAAGTTCAAATCCATGTAAAATACCTGATGCATGACCATGAAAATCTTTTATTCTTATTAGGAATTTCCATCCTTTTTGTTGAATGTGTGCCATATTGTTATAAGATTCATACCCTCGATCCGCAAGGATAATTGCTGGAGTTTTAATAGTAGATCTGTCTACCATGTCTGTTAATGCCTTACATTCATTGGAAAGCTTTCTTCTCAGCACAATTACGTCCTCGTAGGTATGTTGATTAAGATCGTATAATGCATTTAAATGCAAAAGGTTGTACGGTTTCCTAGAGTCTTTAAATTCATATAAGGAATCCAAATCGTTTTTATTTGTTGGAATATGTATGTCAGATCCATCGACAGCCAAAAGGCGATAGCCTTTAAATAGATAATCAGTTGTTGTTTTGTTAACGAAGTTATGAAATAATTTTTCAAATGCCGTAGTCAAGATCTTTGCCCTTTGTTGAACAAAGGCCGCCGATGTAGCTGTGTCAATAGAGCATCCCCATTGATTTAAAAGCTCATTACTTAAAGTATTTCCTTCCATTCCTAGCAAAGAAAAAATTATTTTATCAAAGGGAAGTTTTCGATTTCTAAGGAAATCCTTGTCGGGATTCCTAATATTCTCTTTAGGATTATCGCGAAGCTCTTGAATAAGTTCAAATAAAGTGGATCTCAATTCTTGTGACTTAGTATTCATATGTATTCTCCTCGTAATTGAAAT
Source organism: Clostridium manihotivorum (assembly GCF_004015185.1). GTDB lineage: Bacteria > Bacillota > Clostridia > Clostridiales > Clostridiaceae > Clostridium_AR > Clostridium_AR manihotivorum. The sequence goes on from NZ_CP025746.1 coordinate 5,361,022, forward strand.
TTCTCTCTAATTACAAGGGCCGCTTTCACTACCTTTAAAACAATTGGTAGTGAAAGCGGCCACATATTTTTGAAATGCTGTCAAGTGATAATTAAAAAAAATAAAAAAGACCCACAGCACATATTTGTGATGCAAGCCTTTCCTTAACTTAATGACATTGAGTGACCTTCTTCAGTGAGTTTTTTTGCACCTCTGCCTTTCCGAATTAGTATAAATAACTTAAGAGCCAAGGGATTTACAAATCCTTGGCTTTTTTCTTTATATCCTAACGATCCATTATAGTCCTTTAAAGTTATTAGGCTCAGCTTACAAAAACTTTACCTACTTTCATATAAAGTAAAAAGCTGCTTGACAATATATATTATCAAACAGCTCAATATCATATAAATTTATAATCCCATATTAATATAAACTAAAAAATTCCTGTATAATAATAAAAAATAATACTAAACGTTGCTTTATGAAAAGCTTAATAATAGCAAAGAACTGGCGTACCTACATCCATATTTTCATATATAGTTTTAGCAAGAGCTAATGGCATATTTACACATCCATGTGAACCAGTTGTCTTGTAGTATTGACCACCAAATGTAGTTCTCCATGTTGCATCATGAAGTCCTATTCCTTGATCAAAAGGCATCCAATAACTAACTGGAACATTATAATCTTCACCTTTTAAGCTGGTATTTCTCTCTTTATATTTAACTCTATAAACACCTACTCTAGTTGAATGATTAGCAGTTATATTACCAGTAACTACATCTCCTTCAGCTACTAGAGATCCATTCTTATAATACCATAAATGTTGTTTTGACATATCTACTTCAACAAAGGTATTTCCAATATCATTACCATCTAAAGATGCACCTTTTTGTGCATATATAGGTTCCTTAGTTTCAACCTTACCATTTTTTATATCAGCTATTAAGCTTTGAGACTCTTTTGCACTATTTATAGCCCAGCCATAGTCTCCACCACTTATCTTTATCTTATTCCCTAAAGTAGTAGTAAAATCTCTTGTCTTTCCTACAGTACCATAAGTGCTTGAAAGTTTATTTAAATATTGCTTTACTTTTGTCTCGTCTAACGTAACTTGAAGTTTGTCATCTACTTTTAGCCAAGTATTTATTGTTGAACCATCTAGAACTTCTGTATTTTTTCCAAAGGTATATGTTACCTTTGAAGCTACATATTTATCAAGAACTTTTTTAGCCTCAGTCACTTGCTGAGAAGTTGAAGTATATTGTGGTTTAACATAGCAATCTTCATCTTTTAAATTTATCTTTTCTTGTCCTTTAAGAATTGCATCTGAAACTTTATTAGCAAAGACATCTTTATTAATCTTATTACCATAAACCTCATTTACAATGCTATAGCTTCCATTTTCATATTTAAAGCTTGCATTTTTAGGTTCAATTACCTTGCTGCTATCAAAAAAGGATAGGCTATCTAATTTCTTTTTTAACAATTCTTTATCAAAAGAAACCCCCGCAGTAACGTTATAATCTTTGGACTTAAATACTGCTGTAATCCATCCAAAAGGATTTTCTTTATCTTTTAAACTCTTAACTTGTCCGTTTGAATTATACTTTAATCCAATATCAGACGCAGTTACTTGCTCTTTCTTGCCATCAATACCATCTAGCTCTAACTTATAAGCTTCAACCTTTGCTGGCATTTCTTTTTCTACTTCACTGACAGTTTTACCTGAAACACTAACACTATTTATTTCAGCACCAAAATAGAAATGATTTGTGAAGTATGCTGTCATACCCAAGTATATTACAAGTAAAGCAGAAACAGAACTTATACTACCTATCACAATTTTATTGCGTTTTTTCTTCTTCTTATCCGTAATACCATCTCCTCTTGAAGACGTAGCACTTATCTCAAAAGCATTTTTAAACTTATTTTAAAATAGCCTAAAAAGTAATCCAGTGATACATCAATATAATCGCAGCAAAATTTTACTATAGGTTTAAATTCATGCCTCCTTTCTAAAGGTATATTTCATTCTATGTTTTAGGATTAATTTTTAAAACAATTATTGTATGTGGTGATCATAAATATTTCTAAAGAACAAAAAAATAACCTACTCTTTCTAAAACCCATTATAGGTCAACTTAGAGTTAGGTAAATACCATATAGTTAAGTTCTTTGAACCTTCTATTTTATAATATTTTTGTATGAATCTAAGCTGATATTCAGAAGTATTTAATTGATCAATAATTATTACGTTTTAATCTTTAAATTTGCTACCTTTTTTTACTTTGCTTTCTCTATTTTTTTGTGTCTCTACCTTTTCTAAAGTATATGAAGTAATTCTAGCAGGTGGCACAATTCATTTATATTCTTTAACATAGACCAACATTCAAGCCTTATACACATACTTACCAAAAACTTTATCTGCGATATAATTTTTAAAGAATAAAATAATCCTTGTCTATTATATCAGAAATTCATCCTTATTTTTAAATAACATACTCAAAAGTATAAATTATTATCCATTTCAACATAAACATAGAAGTTTTTAATATCTTTAGAAAATTTTTTAATATTATCAATTTAATGCCTATATAATATTTTTACCATATTTTGTATTTAATATCAATTTTAATTATTTTTATTTTTCTATAAATAGAGATTGCTTCATATATTAGGGACAAATTAGTGATAGCTAATTACTGTTACTAAGGTACTTCTATAAAATTATTATATAATGTAAGTCTTCATATAATCAATATAGTTAAACATAGAAAAAATCGCCAATAACTTTTATATCGGCGAAATAATAAATATATTTATATATTCTCTTATAAAGTTGTTATATTTATAGAGTTCCTAACACATCTATCAATTTATACATTCCCTATAATGTCTATAAGCAGCAATTTTGCAACAGGTATAAATTAAGTTTCAGTATGGGAACTCTTTAAATTAATAGTCATCCTTTCACTAACATTATATTGGTAACTACTTCTTTATTTAAATACTAGTTTGACGCCCCTCTAATTAATGCATCTTTAACCTCTGGACATGACCAGGTCAAATTCTGCCTATCAAATATCCCATAGGTATCCGCTTGACCTGCTGTGGAGATACCATTGTCCCACCATATTGTTGTAATTCCTCTATTTCTAGCATCTCTAACATAATACTCAGCTAACGCTGCTCTAGACTGCTGATTATTCTTATTAATTGATCCAAATTCACCTATAACTACTGCAATTCCATTCTTTACAAACTTATTATATATTGCATCAAATTGAGTGTCTAACTGAGCTTTATCTGAATCACTTCCCCAATAAGATGTGCCATTTATATCCATTGCAAATGAATAAGGTGAATACATATGAAGTGACACAATAACTCTTTTATCATTATTAGGTATTACAAGAGAGTCATAAGTTACAGGAAGAGCCGCCGCTGCATAGGTTGGTATCATAATAAACCTATACTTATTATTTCCACCAGTATTTCTGATTGTATTTACTGCGGCTGTATTATATCTATTAACAACATCTCTACCTTCTGCAGTTCCACCTGTCCATTCAGAATCCGACCCAACCAAACGTGGTTCATTCATTGTTTCAAATATTAAGTGATCTCCATACTTTTTAAATCTATCAGCTATTTGTTTCCAAAGCTTAGTAATCTCACTAGTTACCTCTTTTTCCTTAGCATAGGTAGGTACAAGCCATGTATCCTCATGGTGAAGATTAATTATGGCATACATATTATTGTCTAAAGCATAATCTGCAACCTGTTCAACCCTATCAAGCCAATTCTTATCAATCTTATAATCTGGAACACCGCCTATGTGATCTTTCCAAGTTATTGGTATTCTTACAGTATTAAAGCCAGCAGCCTTTATCTTATCTATCATAGCCTTTGTAGTGACAGGATTTCCCCAGCTAGTCTCAGTAGGGCTTGCATCTAAAGTGTTCCCCAAATTCCATCCCAGCTTCATTTCTTTTACCACCTGCAAGGAATTTATACTTCTCATACATGAAGTTGTAGAACAAGCTTTTGCATTTATATTAGTAGCCAAAGCAGTTGTTGAAACGATTACACTTAAGCAAATAGTTTTAATTATAGAATTTAATCTTTTTCCCATACTCTCATCCCCTAAGAAATTAATAATTTAATATACTTTAACATACATTCTAACTATTAATTATTTGAATATCTCCCACCTTTCCTTGATAACTATTTATAGAATGTATCTCCAAGCCCAAATTTAAATTAAAGTCTGTACAGCGAGATTCAAAGTTGAAATAAACATATTTACTATACTCAGTTTATTATATCATTATATTGTAAACACAAATAAATACTATCTGATACATATTATACATCACTATCCATTAAATGTATACATTTACCATAAATATTTTTATACTTTTTTATAAAAGTACTTCTTACGGATCATAATTTTTTTACAACATATGCCTAAGACTTAAATATATGGTAATTACATCCAATCACTTTCAATTAAAGCAAAAATCACTAACGCTATTTCATTAGTGATTTTTGCTCAATAAAGATCTTATTTTTCTATTTCTATCGCTTAAAACTTCAGCTCTTTATACTTATTGATTTTTTCTTTTACTATATCCAATAAGCCTTTTATAAATATTTTCTTTCATAACATCGCTTATTATTTCATCATTATATTTCTTTATCTCACTTACTAAGTTTATTGTATACACTACTTTACTCTCAGCTTTTACCTGTAGTCTTGCATTAGTTGTGAAATCTATTATTGAAACATATGCTAAATCTCCAAATTCACTAGTAACTTGTTTTAGCAACTGTATATTTTTATAGTTTTCACGTATAGGATTAGATATTTTTTCCCTTTTAGTAGGAAGTTTTTGCTTCCAACTTTCATCAGCCTCATCCCCAACAATAGTTCCTTTATAGTCATTATCCTTAATAACAAAGATCCCATAATTGGATACTACAACATGATCTATATTTATAGTTTTATCTTTTACTTCAAAACTAATATGATTTATCACCTTATACTTTTCTTCATCCAAACTAGATAAATAAGCATCTACTGGCTTTTCACCAAGCATTCTTTTTATCTTAGGCATAAAAAGATCTAGAATACCGGCTACCAGTATTAAAATAATTAAATACCAAAACTTAGTTACAAACTCTATTATTGCATCCATTTAGGTATACTCTCCTTCTATATAAAAGTAATACATAAAACACTTTAAATACTATTTAAATATCTACACTATATTACTTCTGTAAGTAGCTTTAATAATATATTACCAAATTGTATGCAATAAATCATCTTATATTGTAAACTATAGAAATCAGACTGAAGGGTACTTCTTTATCAACATATTCTAGGAATGATCTCTGCTTCAGCCATATCCAAAATTCTAGTTCCTCTTATATTGGTTTGTAATAGCACCCTACCATACTTGTCCTTTACCACTTCTCCAATAACAGCTGCTTCTTTTCCTAAAGGATTATTTCTAATTATATCTAAGACTTTTTCACTATGTTCACTAGCTACTACAACTAAAACTCTTCCTTCATTTGCTATATATAAAGGATCTACCCCCAAGATCTCACAAACTCCACTAACCTCTTCTCTTACTGGTATACAGTTCTGATCTAACAATATTCCTTGTTCCCTATGATTAGTTATCTCATTAAGCACAGTGGCTAGACCACCTCTTGTTATATCCCTCATAAATCTAATTTTTAATTTGCTATTTAATATTTCTTCGATCAAACCATTTAAAGCATTGCAATCACTTTCTATTTCCGTCTCAAAATTCAGATCTTGCCGCTTACAAAGTATAGCAGTGCCATGATCTCCCAGGGTTCCGCTGACGATAATCTTATCACCTACTTCAATATTTGCAATTCCTAAATTCACATCATTCCTTAAACTACCTATTCCAGCAGTATTAATATATATTTTATCTCCTTTACCTTTTTCAACTACCTTTGTATCCCCTGCAATTATCTTTACCCCAGCTTTTTTAGCAGCATTAGCCATAGATATTGCAATCTTCTCTAAATCATTAACATCGAAACCTTCTTCTATTATGAACCCTGCAGTTAGATATAAGGGGATTGCTCCAACTACAGCTAGGTCATTTACTGTTCCACATACTGATAATTTACCTATATCTCCTCCTGGAAAGAATATAGGTTCTATTACATATGAATCTGTGGTAATTGCAATTCTCCCATTTATGTTGTTTATGATACTAGAGTCACCTTGTTGATCCAGTATCTTATTATAAAAATACTTATAAAAAATATTATCTATAAGCTCATGGGTACCTTTCCCCCCACTTCCATGATATAAAGTAATTATATTCATATATATCTCCTCTTTCATATTAGGCTATATTTAATACTATTGTAGAGATTAAGTAGTTATAAAGGAGCTGCCCTATGAGCGAGCTATTAATACAAGCTCATTAGATCAGCTATATAGGGAACTAACTTCAACTATTAATTTATATATGCCAATGATCCCCAGAAGCCGGTATTATCGAACATTTATAAATTAAGTTTTCGTAAAGGATACCTATAAGTACTGCTCACTTAATTTTAATACACTACTTTATCAGAGCCTGAATTCATGATATTTATAATGTATCCCACAGCTTCCTTCCCTTGAAACCATACACACTCCTATAGGAGTGCTTGGAGTACATTGCTTCCCAAAGAAACTACAATCTTCTGGAGTTTTATTTCCTCTTAGTATACTTTCGCAAAGGCAGCCTTTTGATAAATATTTTTCTTCTACTTTTATATTGAACTTCTTTTCTGCATCAAAGCTTTCATACTCATTTCTTATCTTTAATCCACTATTTTCAATGTTACCAAGTCCCCTCCAATTGGCAGAGCAGCTCTTAAAAACAGTTCTAATAATTTCTTTAGCCTTATTGTTCCCATCATATTGCACGAATCTTTTATAAATGTTTTCTAATTTATTTTCTTTCTTAGTTATCATATCAATTAATAAAAAAATTGCTGATACAACATCTTTTTCTTCAAAACCTGCTATTACCGCTGGAATTTTTAATTGCTCTGGTATAAACTTAAAGGATCGTTCACCTATAATGGTACTAACATGTCCTGGACATAAAATTCCATCTAATCTCAAATCCTCGGAGTTTACTAGATGTTTTATAATCCCAGGCATAGTTTTTAATGTGCAAAACACGCTGAAATTCTTTGTTTTTTGAATACTAGCTTTATGTATTGCAAGAGCAGTAACTGGTGCTGTGGTTTCAAAACCTATACCCAAAAATACTATTTCTTTCGAGGGATTGTCTAAAGCTATTTTTAAGGCTTGCAAAGGTGAATATATTACTCTTATGTCATTACCTAAAGCTTTTTGAAGCTTAAGGGAGCTATAAGTTCCAGGCACATTGATCATGTCTCCAAAGGTTGTAATTATCACCTCTGTCCTTTTGCTTAGTTCAATGGCACCATCAATATACCCTTGAGGAGTAACACATACTGGACACCCTGGTCCAGTAACAAGTTTCACATTGCTTGGCAGCACACCTTTAATTCCACTTTTCATAATAGAGCTAGTATGAGTTCCGCAAATTTCCATTATTCTAATGTCTCTATCAATGCTTATAGCTTTCATATCTCCTCTACCTCTTCAGAAAGTGTTTGATCAAATAGAAGTTTGGTTTCTTCTGCTTGCTTTTTATCCAGCTTTTCTATGGCACAACCTGCATGCACAAGCACATAATCTCCCACTGTAACTTCTTCTAATAGAAATATATTAACCTTCATTTTTACCCCTTTGTACGATACCAAGGCTTCTTCTTCATATAGCTCTATAACTTCAAGAGGAACTGCAATACACATAAATCACTCCATCTCCCTTTCATTTGCTATAACTATTTGGCCAACTGAAATCCCACCATCATTGCAAGGAATTTGACTATTCATATAAACCTTAAAACCATCTTTACTCAAGCTCTCATAAACTTCTTCTAGTAATAGCTTATTTTGAAATACTCCTCCGCTAAGTGCTACTTCTTTAATACCATAGTCTTTTGATAATTTTAGGCACATAATCTCTGTAATCTCTGCAATTGTATTATGGAGTTTTCTTGATATTACACCTTTTCTTATATTTCTTTTTACATCATCAATAATTCCCTTAATTATATTATCTGTATTAACCACATAGGCATCGCCTTGTTTCTCTATACAAAAAGCATAACCTTCTACATCTACATCTGCTTCAGCTTTCTTGAAACTACAAGCTAAATTCTCTAAAAAAATAGCCGCCTCGCCTTCAAAGCTTATTTCACCACTAAACCCTAATATATAAGCAACAGCATCAAAAAGCCTTCCCATGCTTGAAGTCTTAGGGCAGTTTATATTTTTTTCAATCATTTCCAAGTAGTTTCTTATACGTAACTTTCTATTAGCAGTTATATATTGCTCTGATAAACTTAAAAGCTGTTCCTCCGCTTCCCCTTTATAAGTTTTATAAAGATATGCTACAGCCATCCTAATTGGCTCCTTGGCAGCTCTATCACCGCCTGGCATAGCAACTGAATTCAAGTATCCAACTCTTTTGAACTCCTTAAAGTCTGATATTAGAAATTCTCCCCCCCATACAGTGCCATCCTCACCATAACCAGAACCATCAAAGGCTATGCCAATAACTTTTCCCTTAACTTGATTTTCAAAAAGCACACTAGCAATATGAGCGTGATGATGATAAACACCTATCATCTTTCCAGGTAGTTTGTCTAAATATTTATAAAAAGGGGTGTTTGGATGTAGGTCATAAGCTATGAGTTTAGGTACCAAGTTATAAATATCAGTTAACTTTTTCATGGTAGACTCATATCTTGCAAAGGTTTCAGTGTTGTCCATATCTCCTATATATTGACTAAAGACAATATGTTCATCCTTATAGAAACAGAAGCTATTCTTTAGATATGCTCCTAGGCTAATACTTTCCTTAAAGCCTGATTTGTTAAAATACGTAGGAGCATATCCTCTTCCCCTTCTTATAACCCTTTCTTTACCTAACACAAATCTTATAACTGAATCATCTACAGAATTATAAATTTCTCTATCATTAATTAAATGGTAATCAGCTACTTTAGATAGCTTTTCAATAGCTTCTTTATTGCTATAAATTATAGGAGTTCCATTGATGTTTCCACTGGTCATTACAAGCGTTTCAATACCTTCTTGAAATAAAAGATAGTGGAGCGGAGTATATGGAAGCATCACTCCTAGTGTATTATTTCCTGGGGCAATAACTTCTGGAAGCTTGTTATGACTTTTATCTAGTATTACTATAGGTCTTACACTACTTTTAAGAACTTCTTCCTCTTCTGAGGATACCTTGCAGTAGTTTTTGATAGTTTCAATATCTTTCATCATTAAAGCAAAAGGTTTTGTTCTTCTATTTTTCCTTTTTCTTAGCCTTAATATAGCTTTTTCATTATTGCCATCACATACTAAGTTAAAACCACCTATACCTTTAACAGATAGAATGTTCCCTTCTTTAATTAACTTTATAGAATTAGTTATGACTTCCTCTTCATATATATGTCCTGTAATAGAGTTTATTAAAGCTAGCTGTGGTCCACATTCAGAGCAACAGTTTGTCTCCGCATTAAATCTTCTATCCTTAACATCTTTGTATTCAGAGGCACAAGAACTACATAGCTCAAATTTGCTCATGGTAGTAACTGCTCTTTCATAAGGGATATCTTCTATCACCGAATATCTTGGCCCACAATCCGTACAGTTTGTAAATCCATAGTTATATCTACGCTTATCTTTATTAAGCAGCTCTTCATAGCATGCATTGCAAGTACCCATATCTGGTGAAATATAGGTAAAGCCATTTTTCTGTGATGTACTTGCCTCTATCTTAAAATCTTCATAATTACATATACTTTTATCTTTTTGTATTATTTCATTTATCTTAGAATTCTTTGGCCCATTATTACTTAAAATATCTATAAACTCATTAATAGCCTCTTTACTGCCTTCAACATCAATTATCAAGCCTTCGTTGGTATTTTTAACATTACCTCTTAAGCTCTTTGCTTTAGCCACACCATAGACAAAGGGCCTAAAACCAACTCCCTGTACTAATCCTCTCACCACAATTAATTTTCTTATCACAATATCACCTTAGTTTTAAAAACTATTTTTAGTACTTATCATCATTCTTTATAAGCTTCATTAAATAAAAAGCAAAGTCTTCAACGCCCTCTCCAGTTCTAGAAGAAACTTCAAAAATCTTAGCATTTTTATTTAATGAACATATATCTTCACGAAATTCCTGTATATCAAAATCAGTAAAGTTAATAAGATCAATTTTATTCAATACAACTATGTCAGAAATCTTAAACATAAAGGGATATTTTAGCGGCTTATCATTTCCTTCTGTGACGCTAAGTACCGTAATTTTTGTATTTTCTCCTAGATCATAAGAAGCCGGACAAACCAAATTTCCTACGTTCTCTATAAACATAAGCTTAGGCATCCTTGTTTCAAGTTCATCCATTCTCATTACCTTTACTGCCTCTTCTATCATAGAGGCATCCAGATGGCAAGCTCCACAGGTGTTTATTTGGACCACATTAATACCTTCTTGCTCTATACGTTCTGCATCCTTGGTTGTATACAAATCTCCTTCTATTACTCCAATAGATGTACTATCTTTAATCAAGCTTAAGGTTTTTTCAAGAAGTGTAGTCTTTCCAGCACCAAGCGAGCCAAAAATATTTATTGCAAATATACCATTTTCAGCAAATCTTCTTCGGTTATTTTCTGCAAACTCATCATTGGATTGAAGAATTCTTTTTTCTATCAATATATTTTTCATAACTCTCTCCCTCAATTATTGGCCTTCTATTCTATCTACCAATAGTTCAAAACCTTCAGTGTGCTCTATTATCAAAGTCGCTTCTTCACATTCTGAGTCTTTACTTATGGCTTTAAAAGCAAATCTAAGGGAGTCTTCAAATATTCCATTGAAGCTCCCGACCTTTATATATATAGCCTCAACCTTTTTCAGCTTATAAGCTTTAACATTATCAGTTACTATTGTATATATTTCAAAAGCTATGGATGCCTCATGCATAACTTTCACCAAGTCTCATACATTGACTTTCAATTATGCTATAAACTTCATTGCATATAGCATTAAACTTCTTCTTAAGCTCTTCTGAAAGTTCCAAGTCAAAACTAACTTTTGCTATTTTGATACCTATTATAGTTCCGTTTACATTCACATCTGCTTTATTAATAAGACTTATTAAGCTAAAATTGTGTATAAGCTCAACATTATCGCAATACCTCTTAGCATCCTGTAAAGACAATAAAGTTATTTGTCCATAATATTCACCTAAGGAAGTACTATCTAAAATAAATACATAATCTCCATCTTCTATATGATCCAAAGCAAAGTCAAAGTCAGTCTCAGCTTTTACACAAGTTAAATCAAAAGAACTCAGCTTCAATCTTTCTTCAATACAATCAACTATCTTAAGAGCCACCCCGTCATCTCCCATAAGAATATTGCCTATGGCAATTAGTTTAAACCTCATACAAGCCTCATGAGCAAATCATCATATTTATCACTGATAATATGAGTAGCACAAGAGACACAGGGATCAAAGGACCTTACTATACGTCCTAGCTCTGAAGGACTTTTTACATCTTCTATATAGGTTCCAATTAAAGCTTTTTCTATAACTCCTTTATTTCCATTAGAATCCTCAGGAGATATGTTCCATCCAGATGGGGTTATTATGTTATAGTTTTTTATCTTTTTGTCTTCAATGGTTATCCAGTGTGCCAAAGCACCCCTCGTGGTATCTCTTAGACCTACTCCTTTAGAAGCCATAGGTATTTCCCAGGAATTTTGTACCGCAGATATGAGTTTTACTTTTCCTAAAAGGTCCTCCATTATATCTGCAACCATCTTAACTTCCATTACTCTAGCTGTAACCCTATCAAGAGTTGATATTCCTTTAGTATATCTTCCATTAATCCAAAGTCTAGCTAGAGGACCAACCTCCATAGGAAGCCCATTATATCTAGCCGCCTTAACCCAGGTGTAAGCATCCTTTTTGGTGATATTGGTCTGCCAGGCTGCATCTTCTTCCTTTAAAATTTCTTTTGAGGCTGAGTAGTAGGAGTGGGCTATATCTTCATTTATTTTTGCTGGATCAAAAGCTTCCTTTTTATTATCAATTATCACTCCAGCTTTACAATATGCCATAACTCCATTAAAATCCTTGTCAAATGCACCATAGCTTAAAAAATTTCCGTATCCTGCTCCATTTTTAAAGTCTTCTGTATAATACTTCGAAATTATACCTATATCTTCAAACATGACACTATTTATGAAATCCTTTATAGCTGCTAAAGCGGCCTTAAGCTCTATTAGTTTTGATACATCAAGATTGACAGTTACTCCTCCTACAAAAATCCCGTGATTATGAGGAGCTTTTCCTCCCAAAAGAGCAAGCATTCTATGAGCTGCCCTACTATATTTAAAAGCCTCAATATAATGATTATTTATTTTTGAATTTACTTCTCTAGGTATCTTATATTTTCTTCCTGGATCCTTAGCTGGACTTACTTCAATCTGAACATAGTCAGGTATGGTAAATTGATAGAAATGTCTTATATGATTTTGTAAAAACTCGCAGCCATGCATTATCTGTCTTATTATATTGCTATTATTATCAGGTTGCACACCTAGTGCATTTTCCACTGCTATAGAAGAAACAAACCCATGAGCTGTGGAGCATATACCACATATTCTTTCTGTGAAATATATTGCATCAAAAGGTGATCTTCCCTTTAGCATTTCTTCGAAGCCTCTAAATAAATGCCCATTTGTCTTAGCATCCACAACTATATTCTTATCTATGGTAACTTCTATTTGCATAAAACCACTTATTCTAGTTATAGGATTGATTACTATTTTTTCACTCATTGCTTCTCTCCAGACTGAAAATTGATAAAGGGTTCCATGCTATCTGGAAATCCACTATTTACACATCCAATACATGGTGTATTATCTTCTACAGGCCAATTTACCCTGTCATTCCATTTTCTTAAAGGACAGTCTGACCTAGTGATAGGCCCTCTACATCCAAGTTGATACATACACTCTTTGTCCCCAAGTTTTTTGGCAAAGATCTTCTTATCAAAAAAGGATCTTCTAGAACAATAAGTATGAATAGTTGCTTCATATAGAAATAAAGGTCTTCCATCAATATCTAACTCCGGCAAACCGTAGAGAATCAAATGTGCAATGGTGCTTATCACCCATTGTGGATGAGCAGGACATCCTGGAATTCTTATGACTTTTACCTTTTGATCTGATAAAAAGTCAGGTACACTCTTACTTTGAGAAGGGTTTGGCTTGGCAGCTGACGGCCCCCCATAAGAAGCGCAAGTCCCTACTGACAGTATATACTTAGCTTTTCCCGCCGCTAAAGATACTGCTTCGGCTCCGGAAATTAGTTTTCCGTTGTATTCAGCTATAATGTTATACAAGCCATTATCTCTTGAAGTTACAGCACCTTCTACCACTAAGATAAACTCTGTATCTAAGGTTTCAAGAAATTTTTCAAAAGCTCTTTGCCCTTCAGCTCCCATTACGCTATTATTATAGGTTATATCTACCATGTTACTAAGAAAATATGGAGCATCGGGATTATTTGCATCCAAAAGAGAAATTATATTTCCTGAGCATCCGCAAGCCTCTAACCAAATAAGCTTAGTCTTTTTTATGGAATTATTCTTTATTCCTTCCATAGCAGTCTGTAAAAGTTCTCTTTGACATCTTTTTTTAGACATTTTCCCTCTTATCCAATTTATTGCTTGATAAATTGTATTCTCGCTATTTTAGTTTTATACTTTTTCTAAAAAGCAATCCCTTAGGTGGTGCCACTTCATGGTGTATTTTATCTAAATCTTTGGCTAAAATATAATTTTCTTCGAAGAAGACAGGCTCTTTTTCATTATACTTCGTGAGTTCTTTAGCATTCATGTGGAATTCCTAAGAAATGAAAAAAAGCAGTTGGATTAATAACCTAGAGCTATTACTTCAACTGCCTTTTGGAAAATAAATTTTCTAGTAATCTACATTAAACCTTTCATATTACTAGGTTGAACTAGCAGAAAATTTATACTGAGTTATGCATTTAGAAAGTCTTTGCAGCTTCTTTTGCTTTGTTTATTGCATCTCCTACAATTGCATCAACATCTTGACCTATAACATCCAGCATCTCAGCTGCTATAGTAGTAAAATCAGTTATTCCAAGGAAGCCTAATATGGTTCTTAGATATCTATCTCCCATTTCAAAAGCTGCAGCAGGCCCTTCAGAATAAGCACCGCCTCTTCCCACTATATGAATAGCTTTCTTTCCCTGTAAGAGTCCCACTGGCCCTTGTTCAGTATACTTAAAGGTTATTCCAGTAACACTAATGTAATCTATGTAAGCTTTTAATATTGCTGGAATGCTTAAGTTCCATAGTGGTGCAGCAATTACGTACTTATCAGCCTCAGCAAACTGATAGGTGTATTTTAAAACTGAATTCTTTCTACTCTCTTCAGTCTTAGGTCCAAAAACCTCTGACAAATCTTCTGCTGATAGGAAGTTAATGTCCTCCTTATATAGATCTAATGTTATTACCTCATCATCTGGATGTAATTTAATATACTCCACAATAAAACTATCGGAAATCTTATAAGTTCTTGATAAACCTTCAGGCTTTGCATTTGCCTTAATATACAACACTTTACTCATGTTACTCAGCTCCTTTTTAATAGTATTCACTGTATTAGGATGTTCCTTTCTGCAATAAATAAACCCACCTTTAAAAATCTTTATACCTTACTTAAATAGGAAAAAATAGGCTATCCCATTAAAGGCAAGCCTATTTCTTTATTATTCATGTGAAGTTGTTGTTTCTGTCTGATTAGTTGTAGTACTATTAGTTTTAGTCTGGTTATTTGTAGTAGTTTGAGTCTGTTGAGTATATTTACGAATTATAAATATTTCAACTCTTCTATTCTTTGCTCTGCCTTCTGCTGTATCATTACTGTATTTAGGTCGGTGTTCTCCATAAGCTTGAATGGAAATCTTATCAGTATTTACTCCTCCGGATCCAACCATAAAATTCATTACATTTATAGCACGCATAGCACTTAAGTCCCAGTTAGACCTAAACTTACTAGTAGTTATTGGTACATTATCGGTATGTCCAACTACCTTTATTTCATTATCTAAACCTTTAATCATATTCGATATCTCCACTAATAGTGGGTTTACAGTCTTAAGCACCTGTGCATCTCCAGAATTAAATAATACTGCATCCTGTATAGAGATTTCCAATCCCTCTTTATTAAGCTCAATTTTTACTTTATCAGAATATCCCTTACTCTGAATTTCTGACTCTAAGTTTTTCTTCACTTCATTCATAGCATCTTCTTCTTTTTCAGTATTAGACTTTTCAGTTGCTGTACCAGCATTTGCTGCTTCTGATTGGACAACTGCCGTTGAGCTTGTCCCACCTTCCGCCATTACTGATGAACCACCAGAAAATATAACACTAAACTCTGCACTAAGTCTTTGAAGCTTTTGTTGATCTACTTTACTCATAGCAAACATAACTATAAAAAGAGCTAATAGGAGCGTAAGCATGTCCGCATATGGAATAAGCCAAGTTTCATCAACATGCTCTTCATGATGTTCTTTTTTCTTCTTCATCATTTATCTCCTTTATTTCTCAGCATTTTGTCCAACTAATTTTTCTCTCTCTTTAGGCTCTAGCATACCTACTAGTCTAGCCTCAATACTCTTAGGATTCTTACCTGCTTGAATAGCTAGTATTCCCTCGAGAATTATCTTCATCATACTTATTTCTTCATGGGATTTTCTTTTAAGTCTAGATGCAAATGGATGGAACACAACGTATCCGAAGAATATACCGTAAAGTGTAGCAACGAAGGCTCCCGCTATCATGTGTCCTAGCTTTTCAGTATCATTAAGATTACCAAGAGCTCCTATAAGACCAACAACGGCTCCAAGAACTCCAAGTGTAGGAGCTGAACCACCTGCTGTAGTAAATACAGATGCCCCTAATCTATGTCTTTCTTCAGTACCATCAATTTCTATTTCCAATGCTTCTACTATATCATCCGGTTCAACACCGTCTACAACCATTTCTAGGCCTTTTTTCATAAACTTATTTTCCATTGACTGCACAGTACTTTCAAGTGCTAACAAACCATTCTTACGAGTAGTTTGAGCCATTTCTACAATCTGCTTTATAACTTCTGCAGGGTCGTCCTTTCCTTCACCTTTAAAAAGAATTCCAAACAATCTAGGAATATTTAAAAATTCTTTCTTAGGAAAGGAATTCATTACTGCTGCTGCCGTACCTACAAGTATAATGATTGCTGCTGCTGGATTTAATAGTACTGCTACGTTTGCTCCTTTTACTATCATACCTACAACAATGGCAAGAAGCCCCGTAATAACACCTATTATTAGAAAAATATCCAAAATTTTATCCCCCTTGTTACATTATATTCGACAATTATTTAGTATTTTTGCACTATTCATAAAGTTATCATATCATAGTAAATATTAATTTTAAACTAGATTTTATCAAATAATTCGGTGGAATTTTTTTGCGCATCTGCCTTTTTTGAACGTATGTGAGGAATTTTGTAGTCGACATAATTTTTCTTTTTCTTCTTTCTTAAAAATATTCATCTAAGACATCTCCCCATACTTACCCACAGCTTTATCTAAAATATAATTTACCAAATAACAAATAACTTTACATTCTATATTTCTTAGTCTTCCTATGTCGAAATTTAACTTATACATATTTAAAAAATAGCTATATCCTATTAACTAGGCTTTTTACATACCTGTGTTTTCTCAGCAGTAAAAAGATCATAGCTCAGCTAATATCACTTTTTATTCTTTAACTTAATATATAAGGGCTGCTCCCATATAAAATAAGGATGTATATGAGCTAACAAAAATTAAGCATACTAAAGAATGAAAAGTTATAGTTCGTATTTAAACATATATAAATCAATAATTCTAAAAATGTACCATTTCATATAAAATCTATTTTCAATATTCCTCTTGGTTCTTAGAGGCATAGGTGAAAATACAATTTTAAAAGCCTGTTAAATTATCCTGTTGAAACAGATCAAAAGCATAATCTAATTTAATATTGAAATGGTATGCACTTGCCAAAGGAATACTGTGCTTCTAGTTAAATATATCGGATAATTACTAAAAAACTTAAATTGAAAAGAATACCTAATTTATAATAAAATACTCTGTTAAAGTACCGTGTTTAAATTAAGTGTTCAGTCATCCGATGCTTTAATGACCACTTAATCTAAACAATATTATTAAAGATATTCATAATAAAAACCCCACTAAAGTAACTGCTTCAGTGAGGTTTTAAATTCAATATTCTTTTATATTTATTTTATAAAATCTTCTCTGTAAGGAGTAAATATGTCTAGCAATACGCCCTTCTTAAGACATCTGCAGCCATGTATTACATTGGGATGCTTATAGAGAGTATCTCCTTTTTTTACAATGTTCTTTACCCCACCTATTTCGAATTCAAACTCTCCTTCAAGAACATAGGAAAGTTGTGTATGTGGGTGATTGTGAAGCAATCCAACTGCCCCCTCTTCAAAGTGCACTTCCACAGCCATAAGCTGCTCACCATATGCTAATATTTTTCTCTTTACTCCTTCACCTGCAGGTTCAAAACTGCAACCCTCTGAATAAACGAAAGCTTTGTCCATTTTCTTTATCCTCCATATTACTTTTCTACGAATGTACCACTTTAAACTTAAATTTATATTTCCAAATTTTTCTCTAAGAACACAGAAGAGATCTGAAAATGGATTTCTGATTTAAGTTAGTGGCACATATTTATATCTAGTAAAATTATATCACACTACCAAGCATGGCCACACTTAGCAGTGAATAATAATTAATATAGCCTTTTTTTACTGTTTACCCTAAATAGCTACTACAAAGCCTTGGTAATGCTAGGTTCAGCTAAGAAAAAATTTCACAATTTCCTAGGCAGTAAAAAACAGACACCCAGTAAATTAGGATGCCTGCTTTATCATTAGGACTATTTTCTTAAAACCATCCAACTCATCACGTTATGAATTGCAAATCCGCCGAAGCTAGGATTTCCACTACAGCTTGTGTAAACTTTGCTCAATTCTTGATTCATATAAGTTTGGCCTTCTTCATAAAAGCTTATAGTATCGCCTTCACTTGATTTCTGAGTTTCTACTCCTACTGTAACAGTAGATCCATATAACTTACCAAAGCTTAACTCTTTTGAAACTGCACTTGTTATTGCAGTAGCAGTATCTCTGTAAGCCATAATAACTACACTCTTTACATTCTTTATAATCCACTCAGCTAAGTTACCAGTACCATATTTATTGCTATAAGTCACTCCGTCAAACCAAAATGCCATGTCTATACCTAAACTAATCCCCAAAATACTACAATTATTAATAGCACTTAATAATAGACTTTGGTAGTTAGCTAAAACACCATTCATATTTTGACTATACTGTGAATTTAAATATGGTTCGATATCTAAGTGTACACCATTAAACTTTTCACCTACAAGAGCTGAATTTTGATACTTGGTTACCCAATCAAAAAGCGCCTGTTGCTTATAAGCCATTCCGTCAGAAGCCCAATCTGGAGCTCCATCTAGAGCTTGTACACTAATATTCTTTAATGAAGCTTTTCTTATAAAAGCCTTATAATAATCAAAATTTAAGCTATAGCTTACTTGAAGATATATGTTCTTTACGTTGTTTGAAGCTGCAAAATTCAAGATATTATCTGCATTTGTTACTATCTGCTGAGTATCCCACAACCAGGTTGAATTTTGAGCGTTCACAACTGGACTTGTTGTTACCTTACCACTATTTTTATTTGCTGCTATTGCCTCTGTTGGGACAATTAAAGCTACTGATACGAATAATGATAAGAAAAACTTTGACAATGACATATAAATTCCTCCCTATGAAAGCCGGGATGGTCCAAAAAGGAGTCCTGGCAACCTGGCAACCATGCGATAATAATCGTTTAGGCCCATAGCTTTGCGTCTTTGCCTTTCGACAAATTTGCCTTTTTCAAGTATTTTATTCCGCTGTTAATATCAGCGGTATTTCTATTATCGTACAAATATATCAATTACGTAAGCCTCTTTCATTATAAAAAAGCAGAAATATACTAGTGTTTCACTGGGCACAGTTACATATCATTCCACATATTCAATAATATTAAAAACAATATATATAAGTGACTTTATTTAAACTATTGTTCAAATTAAGTTGTTATGAAGGAGATGCTATTTTAGTGTGCAATTAGAGTTAAATGTTTTTTTGCGTTTCTGCCTCATCAGAGTTTTTTTCACTAAACTTTTTCCTATTTATTTTTCCCCAATCGTTTTTAAACTTCTTAAATCTGATGATAGCATCCATTCTAAAGAAGGTGGTCATCTGTCTATATCCAAAGTTCTCCAACACTCCATACCAGGAAAGCTTAAGCAATTGCTTTACTGAAGGATATTTACTAAAGGTATACTCTTCCAATAAAACAGCCCCAATGGAAAGAACAACTCCATAAAGTATAGATGCTACTAAGAATAAAATGAAGTACGAAGTATTTAAAAGTCCGAATATATATGATAAAGGAATGAATATATAACCTAGAACTTCTATTATAGGACCTATCATTTCAAAGACCCAAAAGTATGGTACTCCGAACATTCCTATGACATCATATTTAGGATTTAATATCATTTCTTTATGACGGAACAGGCTGTCCATAAGACCTATCTGCCATCTTCTTCTTTGGCTTCTTAAATCTTTTACTTTTTCCGGAGCCTGAGTCCAGCAAACAGGGTCTGGTATAAACTTCACCTTATATTTGACCTTTTTCTTTCTTAAATTCTTATGTATTTTTACTACAAGCTCCATATCTTCTCCAATGCTATCATCTACGTAGCCACCAGCTTCTATAACCACATCTTTCCTAAAGGCTCCAAAAGCGCCAGATATGATAAGAAGACATCCTAAAGCATTCCATCCCATTCTCCCGCTGAGGAAAGCTCTTAAATACTCTATTATTTGAAACATTGCCAGTCTATTCTTAGGAAGACCAATAGACTTTACCTTTCCATTCTCTATATTACTGCCATTGGCTATTCTGACAATTCCTCCTACAGCTACAGTTTCCTTATCTTCTATAAAAGGCATTATTACCCTTACAAGGGAGTCCCCTTCAAGTACTGAGTCTGCATCTATAGAAGTGAATACAGGATATTTAGAAATATTTATCCCAACATTTAAAGCATCTGCTTTTCCGCCATTATCTTTATCTACTAAAGTAAGATTAGGTATATCCAAATTCTTGTATATGCCTTTAACCTTCTTTGTCTTTATAAGATATCTAACCGGTTGAGTTATCTCCTTCAAATCATAGGCTTCTATAATCCTTTTAAAAGTTTCATCCTTAGAGCCATCATTGATAACTATTACCTCAAAGGCTGGATAATTAAGAGCTAGTAAAGATTTTATACTATCAACTATTGTATTCTCTTCATTATAAGCAGGTACTAGTACAGAAATAGGAATCATATTATCAGAAGTAGTATATTTCTTATAGTCAGAGTAATTCATCTTTCTTATGTAGTCATATAGACTAAAGGCTGATAATATAAGCTGAATAAAATATATAGAATTAATAGCAAGTACATAATAAAGTATAAAATTATTAAAGTGTAAAATTATCTGTCTCAATATCTCTAAGGTCATGCTATGTCCTCCCTAGTGTTCATCTGTCTATAATCACTTATCACAGCTGCTAAAGCCGCCTGATCTGGATCCTCAGAATTTTCATAAAGCTTAACCCCTTTAGGAGAATTTTCTATAGCAGAAATTATAATGTCTTTAGCAAACTTATCATTTCCTTGGAACACATAAGACACTATACTCATTCCTTTATTATGATTTAGTATAGCTGTTGCAGCGTTATATCTCACATACCATTGCTGGTCTGAAAGTGCTTTAGCTAAAGGAAGCAAAACTTCTTCCTCTGAAAAGTTGCCAAGAGATCTTGCTGCTACCGCTCTTACTTCCCACTCACCATCTTCTAAAAGCTTTATCATATTTTCTAAGTACTCCTTACTTCCCATATTCCCTAAAGCTTTTAATGAAGCTATTTTAAGCTCTTTATCTTCACTATATAAATACTTAGAAATTTCTTCGCTTAATTCTCTATACTTGCAATTTCCTGCAGATTTTATAAATACTGAAGCTATAAAGCTATTGGTAGAATTTATCATATACTTATAAATCTTGTCCCTATCTCCTTCAAAGCTGTCTACTATTTCTATTAGACTTCTTTCACTTAGAATTATTGCAGAATCAATATCTTCGAAAGCCTTTATAAAAGCTTCTTCATCTCCAATCTTTGCAAGGGATAATAGAATATTATACTTTACGTCGCTATTCTTTGTATCTACTTCAGCAAGAAGTGGTTCCACTGCTAATTTACTTCTAAAGTCACCTAATCTTTTTGCAGCATATGCTTTCTTAAAGTAATTGTTATTCTTCAAATTATCAATCTCATATTTGATGACTTCAATACGCTCAGATAAGTTTATGATATTAGTTCTAGAACTTACATCTGCATTTCCCAAATGAAATAATAACCTTTCCTCCACAATTTCTCTTTTAACTTTATTCTTGCAAATAGCTTTAATGCTTCTTTGTCCAGTAAGAGAATGTTCCTCTTCAGTTATCACCTTTATTACAGAATCTACTGAAGGAATTATCTCTTTAGAATACTTCTCTATCTTTTTAAACTTATAAGTCTGCATAGGCTTTTCATATAATATATAAATATATAGAAAAAATATTATAATAGAAAAGAATATTATAGACAGATATACGTATTGCCCCATCTTAAATTTCTCCTTTGTTATTTTCATCTTATATATGTATCTTTTTCATATAAATTAAGCTCACCTATTTGCCATAGAAATTTTAATGAACTAATTGCTTGTACTAAGATACATTAAAAATTGTATTAGTTACCTATCTTCTTAAATTCATCTTTCAAGATGTAGTATGAAGGCTTAAGCCTTTCATGGTATGTAGGAATATCCCATTGTTTCCAGCTGTAAAGCTTCATATCGCTGTTAACAAGCACACTGTTTCCTCTTATTACTATGCCTCCTGCATATAACCCGCTTATCTTTAGAGGACTTACACCACTTTTTTCATAAAAATCATCCATTATAAGCTTTGAAGAAGGATCCATAACATTTAACAACTGCCAAGGTATCCTAATTTCTATATTTTCTTTGTTAATATAAAAATCAGTTAAAGAATTAAAGTTTTTACTATCTGGATTACCATTTCCCTCTACTAACTTTCCTGTCTCATAGCTCTCTAAAGGAAGCTCCTTTTTATCTTGTGGTAAAAATAATTCTCTATTTAAACATAAGTACATTGCATTAAATATGCTGCTATTCTTATTTTCATAACTAGAATTTCTAGAAAGCATCGGCTCACCATTTGATTTTGTAGCCTTATGTGAATACATATAATAAAAGGAATCATAATATGAATCCACAGTTATTCTTGAACCTTTTTCTTTATCAAGCTGTATTACCATGTCCGTTGGCCTTTTAAACTCCACATTGTAATTTAAATCTTTTAGATTGCCAGACTTAGGAGTTATATCTATAGGTATAAGAAGCTTGTCTTTATTAAAATCAAAGTCCTTAACTTGTGCCATTAAATATAGATATTTTTCATCACTTTTAGCATATAATTTTAGATTGTTATCATTAACTAAGGGCTTATCCTTTTTCCATTCTGATATATCACCATCTACATAACAAACACTGTTCTTTTCTCCAGGATCAAAAGCCATCAATCCAAACTCTTGCTCATTAGTTTGTGTGTTAGACCAATAGGCTCTTTTATCTGCTACATCTAAATCCATAGTGTTCCAAGTTCTCTTAAACCACTCATCTTGCCAAGTAAATACCAGCCCCCCTGCATAGCCTGTATCATATATATCCTTAAGCATAGAGACATCCATGTAGCCTTGACTTTTTTCATCTACATTTCCTTGGTTATACCCCATATATATACTTCTATGTGCCATCCCTCTAGAAGCTGGTATACCAAATTCAGCAACTAAAACTGGTACAGTATGCTCTTTAATAAGGTCCTTTAAGTAAGCCTTATATGTATTTACCTTACCATCTGAGTCCTTATAAGCTGCATATTCATGCTGATAATTCATGGAATCAGGATAGTATGGATAAATATGATATGAAGCAAAAAGCCCTGGCTTAAAAGTATCTAATTTCTTTATATGCTCAGTGTTAACCTCCGCCATATCTTCCTTGTCCAAAGGTTCATTTGGATGCCTTAAGGTATCTGTAGTTACCCAGTTGGTAAAGCTAACAGGTCTTTGCATCTTATATTTTTCCATTTCATACTGTATGGTATAATCACCTGTTTCACCTAGAAACACCTCAAAGGGAGATGCGTTTTCTGTATATAGATATTTCCCTTTATAACTGGTTAAGTTTTTATTAACCTTATTTGTGTTCTCTACTAAATTAGGGTCCCATTCAATTCCCAATATCCACCCTACAACATAGGGAGATACGTCCTTTGTATAGGTACCACTAGCATGTCCTTTCTTATCTGGCAGCTTTGCATTTCCATGAATTATATCTATAAGAGATTTTATATCTTCCTCAAATCCATTTTTGATAGCAGGGTTATGTGCATCATTAAACTTTGCGATATCCTCTTCGTTTACCCAAACCCCTTGAAATATGTATAATGGCTTAACAGCAGTTCTATTATATTCATATAAAGCATCATAAAACTCTGGTTTAAGAATGGTATAAACTCTTATAGAATCAGCATTCATAGCAGCTATTTCCTTAAACCACCTTAAATACTCTTCTTTTGTTATAGCCAATTCCCCTGGAAATGATCCTGGCTTTGCAGCACCGATATTTACCCCTTTAATGAAAGACTTCTCCCATTTACCATACCTATAAACATAGAAGGATTTACTATCAACTTTTGATATATAAGAAATTCCATCATCTGTATAAGTAGAAACCTTATTTCTAGCCAAAAATAAATAGTTATAACCTAGAAATACAGCTAAAACCATAACAATTGAAAACATTATAAACTTTTTCATGTTTTTCCCCCACCTAGATGCCAAATTAAATACTTTCTAACTTTTAAAAATACAAATATTTTCCACCAATGCTATATAAATAAAACCAAAACATATAATACCATAATTATTAAATAATAATCACTATTACTTAATATATCTATAATATCATAAGCAATTCCTATTTAGCTACATTTATTATATTTATTTGATAATCATTATTGACATCGCTTTCATATTGTAACTTTGTTATAAAAGACTTTATTATTATTGAAATTTGGTGATTCTTTGTACCTATTTCTTTTCCAATACATACGAGGAAAATATGGCATACTAATAAGTTTTGTTTTTACTATTTACCCTAAAAACTCTTTTAAATCCTTGATACTGTTAGGCTAGTTAATAAAAACTTTTATAATTTCCTACTAAAAGAAAATCTCTTTCATTATACTTTTGTGAGGCCTTAAGCCTCCATATGGTATTCCTAGACAGAAAAAATCATGGACATATAGGAACAAAACTCCTAATATACCATGATTACTTTTCCATAATTGAAACTTATTAAAGATATGCTCACTTAACCCCTTTAAATAAATACTATATTATATATGAATTTTATTTTAGGAGTATATTATGTCTGAATACCATTTTTCTGAAGATTACTATGATTATTACAGAGCTACTTACAGAATCACCATTAATACCGATGCCCACACTCTTACCCTATATAAGAATGATGTAGTATTTAAAACTTATACCGTTGCCGTAGGAAAAGCATCAACCCCAACACCAAAAGGTACATTCAAAATAATAAATAAAGCTGTAAATCCCGGTGGCCCCTTTGGAGCAAGATGGATGGGCCTAAATGCCCCAAATGGAGATTACGGAATCCATGGAACTAATAATCCAGGCTCCATAGGCAAAGACATATCAAATGGTTGTATCCGTATGTACAATGCAAATGTTATTGAGGTTTTTAATTTAGTACCAATAGGCACTGTAGTAAAAATAATCTAATTACTAAATAAAAGCCTAAACTATAATACCATAAAACTGGCTATTATATTTTAGGCTTTAAAATTTAAGCTATTTTTGAGAACTTTGTTTAAGTTAACTTATTATGCAAAAATGCTACATGATGGACTTATAATTATTATATTTCTCTAGTCTGCCCTGCTAACCAACCCTTTTCTTCTTCATTTAGATATGGAGAAAGTTTATTATACACATCCTTATGATAGCTGTTGAGCCATTGTTTTTCTTCAGCAGTCAATAGTTCTATATTTAGTCCTTCTAGATCTATTGGGCAGTAAGTTATTGGCTCAAACTTCATAAAGCTTCCAAACTCAGTTTCTTCGTCTTCCACTACCAGCATCATGTTTTCCGTTCTTATACCATGCTTTCCTTCTTTATAGATTCCAGGTTCATTGGTTAATATCATGCCCTTTTCTAGCTTTACAGCATTAGGTACTCTGCTTATACTTTGTGGTCCTTCATGAACATTTAAGAAAAATCCTACTCCATGTCCAGTACCACATTTATAGTCTAATCCATAATTCCAGATAGGCTGCCTTGCTAGTATGTCTAAGTTTGATCCTGTAGTTCCTTCTAAGAACTTAGTTGTGCTTAAGGCTATATGTCCCTTTAATACTATGGTGAAATCCAGCCTTTCTTCTTCTGTTAGTCTGCCTAGTACTATAGTTCTTGTGGTATCTGTAGTTCCATCATAATATTGTCCGCCTGAATCAACTAAGAAGAAGCCTTCATTTTTCAAAGTGTATTGAGATTCTTCTGTGGCTTTGTAGTGCATCATAGCTGCATGATCTTTATAACCAGCTATTGTATCAAAGCTAGGTCCTACGCATAAAGCTTGTTCTCTTCTTAAGCTTTCTAGCTTTTCTGAAGCAGAAACTTCTGTGATAACTTCTTTTCCTACGGATTCTTTTAGCCATTTTATAAACTTCACCATAGCTACTCCATCTTTTGTCTCACAATGCCTTAAGTTATCCATCTCAACTTGATTTTTGATAGCTTTTAGTTTAGTTGTTATGTTATCCTCTTCTATTTTCTTAACTTCATTATCTATAGCCTTATAAAGTCTTGCATTAGTTTTTTTAGGATCAAAAATTATGGTTTCTTCTTTTTTAATCTGCTGCAAGAACTTTTCTACTTCATCATAATCTTTAACATATACTTTATCAGCTTCTAATATAGCTTTCACAGCTTCTGGAACCTTTGAAATATCAATAAATAGCTGTGCCTCTTCCATTGTTACAACCACATATGCTGTTACCACAGGGTTATTAGCTACATCATTTCCTCTAATATTAAGAAGCCAAGCTATGTCATCTAAGGAAGTCAACAAATAGTAATCTGCAGCCTTGACTCTCATTTCTTTTCTTACTTCTTGTAGCTTTTCAATTCTAGATTTTCCTGCATACTGTACTTCATGATCAAAGATATTGTTTTTAGGTATATCAGGCCTATCTGTCCATAGAACGCCAATCAAATCTTCCTTCATATTGATGGAAATTTCCTTTGAAGCAAATTCCTTTTCCATATCCTTAACCATATTCACAGAAAATACACTTCCATCTATTCCTACAACACTTTCTTCTTTAAGTTTATCCTTTAACCAATCTGTGTAAGAAGGAACCCCTGGATCTACCGCTCTAAACAGCTTTATACCAGTATCTTTAAGCTGCTCCTCAGCTTGTATGTAATATCTACCATCAGTCCAAAGTCCAGCCTCTTCCTTAGTCACAACTACAGTACCAGCGGAGCCTGTAAAACCTGATACCCATTGCCTGCTCTTCCAATGCTCTGCCACATACTCACTTTGATGAGCATCAAAGCTTGGTATGATATAAGCATCAATACCTTTTTCTTTCATAAGCTCTCTTAAAGCTTCAAGTCTTTCTCTAACCTTCATTTAGTTATTCCCCCAATCTATTTAAATATAATTTCTACCAATAATATTAATCTCATTGATTCAACTATACCAAACTTATCCACAGGATACCACATAAGGTAGAAGAAAAATCCACAGATTTATTATAAATTCAACCTATCTTTTGTGTTATGTACATCAATATAGCTAAAACAATAAAACTTCTTAAATTGTTATATTTATAAATTCTTATATTTTTATAAATATAACAACTTAACAATAAAAGAAGTTAAGAATTTATTGAATTCATGGGGCTTCAAGCTACTTTTATATTTTTTCATGCTCTTTAATAAACATACTTTTAAGTGCCTATTGTTATGTATTAAATAAATGTTGTTATAGCTTTTAAGCAAAAAAGTCTAATCACTAGTGTTCAATATTGCACTCATTGTGATTAGACTTTAATTTATTATTTATTCTTTTTTAAATCTCTTACAAAGAAAGGTACTTCATAAGTTAGCATAACAATCCACCCTATGAAACAGCTCACTGCTATACCTGAAACTCCAAGTCTTGGAGCAAGTATATATGAAGCAATAACTCTTCCTACAATCTGCATGAAAGTTGACATTAAAGTCATTTTTAGGTCGCCCATTCCTCTAAAATAGCCTTGCATTCCATTTGTCCAGCTAGGAAGAAGGTAAAAGAACGCCATCATTTGAAGATAACTTACTCCTAAGCCTACTACTTCACTATTTCCTTGAACAAATAGCTTCATGAGGCTTGTTGAACTAAAATAAACAACTATCAATAGTATCACCCAGTACAATGATTCCAGTTTAAGTCCTGCCCATAGTCCTGGTTTCATACGTTCTTTCTTTTCAGCTCCTCTATTCTGAGCTAAGAAGGTAGTCATAGCTTGTGCTATACTTTGTTGAGGCATAAAAGCAAAATCGTCCACACGGTTTACAGCATTGAAGGTAGCTATAGCTTGTACTCCTAAAGGGTTAACAGCTCCTTGTACTAAAACTTTTCCAACATAGAGACAGGTCTGCTGCATAGCAGTAACAGAGCTATAGTTTATTGTGGTTCTTAGAAGAGCTCTATCCAACACAATTTCTTTCCTTGAGAACCTTAGCATTGGCACTTTAAAATATACATAAGCAATACAAAAAACACTAGAGAACATTTCCGCGGTTACTGTTGCAATGGCTGCACCTTCCACACCCATCTTAAAGCCTTTTAAAAACAATATATCCATAACTACATTTAGAACTGCAGAAATCATAAGGAACTTAAGTGGTGTCTTTGAATCTCCAACAGCCCTCAAAGTTGCTGCAAATACGTTGTATAAAAAGGTAAAAATCAAACCGAAGAAAATGATTCTTAAATATTTTGTTGCATCTGGAATAAGCTCTTCAGGAGTTCTTATTAGATGCAAAATAGGTTTAGTAAATACTACGCAAAAGCAGATTATAATTATGGTAAATATAAAACCACCTATCATAGTAGTAGAAACTTCTCTCTTAAGCTTTTTTATATTTCCGCTACCAAAATACTCACTCATTAGTACTGATGCACCCATACAGATACCAATTATAAGAAACATTACAATATTCATGATAGGGTTAGCTGTACCTACTGCCGCCAAGGCTTTAGTACCTACAAATCTCCCTACAAATATAGAATCCGCAGCATTATAAGTAAGTTGAAATAAATTGCCTAGCACCAATGGAATGGCAAAGCTAATTAAGTGTTTAGATATATTACCTTTGGTCATATCTGTAGCCATATAAGTCACCGTCCGTTCTTTAGTAAGCGAAAGCTTTATAGACATAAATCACTTTAATACGCATCTTTCAAATAAAGCTTATGGTGAATCTATAAATCTTTATCCGTATAAAATTAATATTAATTAGTTTAATTATTATCCACTCCCTGCTAAAGCCTAATTTGCAGATAGAGACATCCCTTTGTAAATAACACTATATCCTAAAGCTAATCAATGATTTTGATTTATAGGGGATAGGGTATTTTCTATTATTAATAGTATGGGGCACAGTAGATCTTAAAAATTAGAATATATAATTAGCTCTACATAGGGATATCTTTATCTATAAACTGGCTATAAAAAATTCTCTAAAGCGATCTTCTTTAGTGAATTTTTTTGCGCATCTGCCTTTTCTAAACCTATGTGAAGAAATTCTGGCAGGCGACTTGATTTTATTTTTTATTCTTTCTCCAATATATGAATTTAGACCATATAGGCATAATTATGCACAGCCTTATCTAAAATAACTTCCTAAAGAATAAAATAAATAATAAGTGTTATCATTGTGCACGTGAACAATGATAACACTTATTATTCTATACTAATTTAGTTGTAAAAGAAAGTACTTTTTATATAAATGACCTTAGCAGTGAAATCAGCTAAAGAGATTTTCTTTAGCTGATTTTTTTGCCAAGCTCATTAAAACCTGGGATCACTGACCAGTTAACTTCAACACTGTACATTAACAAGTCAATTACTTTAAGCAAAGCTTATAATTTTAATAATTGAAATCAGAATAATACTTATACTGTTCGTTAGAAATGCATTATGTTTTCTATCAAATGTTGTAACTACATTATACAAGGGAACCAACTTCAACTACTAATTTATATATGCTCGATAATCCCCAGAACCAGATATTATCGAACATTTACAAATTAAGTTTTCGTAAAGGATACCTATATACTTGTTATCCTACTATTTCTCTAATAAAATCTCCTATTTCTTTATCCTTGCAATTCTCAAAGAAATACTCTTTAAATTTTTCTCCACTTACAGCACCTTTTAAAAGCTCTTGATCTAGTTTCTTAAGTATAGTCAAAATATCTACATAAGTTATTTTCTTAACTTCATCTAGTATTTTTTTATTTCTTTGTTCTGGCACAACTCTATCTTTAGGATAGCCCTTACCACTTTCTCCTTCAAATAATCTTTCAAATACATATTGTAGATTTAATTCTGCTCCCCATCCAAAACCTTTCGCAAAGGGCATTGCAATAGCATTTCCATCATTTATCTGCGCAAACATATATGCATCAGAAGGATCAACTACATAACCACAGATAACTCCTGGGAAAGAATTGCAGGCAAGCATAGCACCTTCCCCTGTGCCGCAGCCTGTTATTACATAATCCGCTGCTCCTGAGTTTAGAAGTATAGCGGCTAGTATTCCATTCTGCACATAAGTTAGTGAATTTGGATCCTCTGCTCCATACATTCCATAATTAAAGACCTCATGGCCCATTGGTTCTACTACTTTTTTCAAAGCGCTATATATTATTTCATTTTTTGAAGATTGACTATTTTCATTTATCAATGCTATTTTCATATTTCACTTCTCCTATTCAACAATTTATATCTGTTCAGTCATATTGTATGTTTTCACGTAATTCATATATAGGGAACCAACTTCAACTATTAATTTATACATGCCACAAAATCGCCAGAAGCCGCGATTTTATAACAAGTATAAATTAAGTTTTCATAAAGTTTCCCTATAGGTATCCAACTTCAACTATTAATTTATATATGCCCTATAATCCCCAGAAGCCGGTATTATCTAACATTTATAAATTAAGTTTCCGTAAGCTTGAACTCAACTATTTCTGCCTTTTACTAAAAGCTAAAAGCCTTTATTGTGGCTGCTTTCCTATATAAGCTAATATACCACCATCCACATAAAGTATATGTCCATTGACAAAGTCTGAAGCATCAGAGGCTAAGAACACGGCTGGTCCCATTAAATCTTCGGTAGTTCCCCAGCGAGCTGCTGGTGTTTTTGATATAATAAAGCTATTAAAAGGATGTCCATCCTGTCTAAGCGGTGCTGTTTGAGGAGTTTGTATATATCCTGGTCCAATACCATTACATTGAATATTATACTCACCATATTCTGAAGCTATATTCTTTGTTAACATTTTCAATCCACCCTTGGCAGCAGCATAAGCAGACACAGTTTCACGTCCTAGTTCACTCATCATTGAACAAATATTAATTATCTTTCCGTGTCCTTTTTCTATCATTGAAGGAATAACTGCTTTAGAAACTATGAATGGAGCATTTAAATCCACATCTATTACTTGTCTGAATTCTTCTGCTGACATCTCACACATAGGTATACGCTTTATAATGCCGGCATTGTTTACTAAAATATCTATAGTTCCTACTTCTTCCTTAATCTTTGCTATCATATAAGCCACTTGGTCTTCTTTAGTAACATCGCATACATACCCATGAGCTTCAATCCCTAAGGCTTTATAAGCTTCAAGCCCCTTATCCACTAAGTCTTGTTTTAAATCATTAAATACTATCTTAGCTCCTGCATCTGCGTAGGCACTTGCAATAGCAAAGCCTATGCCATAAGATGCCCCTGTGATTAAGGCTACTTTTCCTTTTAATGAAAATGTATCTAAAATATTCATATCAATTCCTCCTTATATGTTATCATTTAAACTC
The DNA here is from genome assembly GCF_004015185.1 of Clostridium manihotivorum. Classification (GTDB taxonomy): domain Bacteria; phylum Bacillota; class Clostridia; order Clostridiales; family Clostridiaceae; genus Clostridium_AR; species Clostridium_AR manihotivorum. The sequence continues at coordinate 5,392,748 of NZ_CP025746.1, forward strand.
TTCCAAACTTATCTAAAGCCTATCTATGGGTTAAGTATAGCATTTAATATTTTCGATTTCTTGTGATTTTTTATATAAAATATTGTAATTATTGAACAAGAATTTTATACTAAAGTTATAGCATTTTTGACCCAAAATTTATTTTCAAAGCGTCTTTGGTCTCTGACAGGAGAATTTGAAAATATAAATTTTAATATAAAGTGATAAGAATATGAAGAGTTCCTATATGAGCTTAATTTGCACTTGCTTGAAAATAATGTGTTTCAGAGATTTGGGGCATCAATAAATTAAAAGCCGAGTTTAGAAACTCTATAATTAAAAATCCTAACAAAATATTATTAGTGATGGAGGCTTTACTTTTGAAAGAGTTAAATTCCTGTAAAGAAGCAATTTCAAACTGTATGAAGGACAAAAGCTTTGCCATAGCACATTTATATCAGGATGAAAAAAGCATGGATATGCATATTCATGACTGTTATGAAATTTACTATTCCATCTCTGGAGGCAAGCAATTTTTAATAAATAACAAGTTTTATGATATATCCGCTGGAGATTTATTTGTAATCAACCAATATGAAAGTCATTACTTATGTAAAACCGAACAAATTAAACTAGAACGTATAGTAATATCAGTCCATCCTGAATTTGTAAAAAGCCTCTCTAGTGACAAAACTGACTTAGATTACTGTTTCTCTTGTAGACCCAAAGGCTTTAATCATAAAATCACTCTTACAAAGGAGCAACAGCAAAGATTTATGTACTATGTAAGTAAAATAACCTCTGTTGAAGCTTACGGAAGTGATATTATTGAAAAAAGTTCCTTTATGGAATTACTTGTTATGCTTAACTCAATATATCAGGCTCAAGCAGCATATAAAATAAAAGACACTTCCTATAAATACAATGAATTAGTTGAAGATATTCTTACTTATATCAATTCAAATATATGTAATGAAATAACTATAGACAGTCTATCTAAGCAATTTTTTATAAGCAATTCCTATTTGTGTCGCATTTTTAAATCCACTACAGGTACAACTATAAATAAGTACATTACTGCAAGAAGAATAAGCATAGCAAAATCGCTATTAGCCTCTGGAAGCAGTGTAAGTGATGTCTGCGATAAATGTGGCTTTAATGACTATAGTAACTTTCTAAAATCTTTTACAAAAACAGTAGGTATATCTCCTAAGAAATACTCACAGTACTGCTTTAGTTAACTATTTAATTCTTTTAAAAGCTACGTTTAATAATATTGTTTAAGTTAACTTTTTACAAAATCTCATTGTAGAATGGAATAGATATCTACTTAATTTCAACACAGTACTATTAAAGAACAAAAAAAGTTGGCCTCTAGTGTTAAAACCCACTAAAGACCAACTTTTGTTTTTTTGTTATTCTTCTGCTACTTGGCTATCATTTCTTTTTCTAAGAAACATTACACCAGAAGCTATAGCTATAACTCCTAGAACTAACAGAAGTCCAGCACTTACTATTGAACCAGTCTTTGGTATGGAACTTAATGTACTATTTGAAGTTGCATTTGAACTGCTTGTAGTACCTCCATTACTGCTTCCGTTACTACTTGTACTTGTTCCATTAGTAGTAGCTGCTGTTGAACCATTTGAATTTCCGCTTGTATTAGTGTTTGAACTTGTATTTCCTGGATTATTAGTGTTTGTGTTGCTACCTGTATTAGTATTTGTATTGCTGCCATTATTGTTTGTATTTCCTGAATTAGCTGCTTCAAGCTTCTTTATTGCATCTTCTGCTGAAGTTAACTTATCTAAATTAGTTACGGCACTCTTTTGAGTATCTGTAAGTGCATTGTAAGCATTTCTTGCATCAGTAACTGCTGGCTTATCAGCTAAAGTAACATTTGCTGGAATAGCATTTATCTTAGCTGTCACAGCATCAGAAGCTGCTTTATCAGATTCTAATTTTGTTATTGCCTGCTCTGCTTTAGCAAGTTTATCTACATTTGTTACCATTGATTTTTGTGCGTCTGTTAATGAATTATATGCATCTCTTGCGTCCATAACCTTTGGTTTATCAGCAAGGGTAACTGTATCTGGTAGTGCATCTATTTTTGCTATTACTGCATTAGCTTCAGCTTGACCAGCCTTTGTTATATCGCTTGGATCTGAAACCATTAATTCAACTGTGCTTCCATATTGTGCTACAGAAGCTATTACATCTATTTTATCTCCTACTGCTATATCCTTTAATGCAGGCATCTTGTATATTACTGTAGTACCTGTTGCATCAACTAAAGTTGATGATGCATCTGTATTTATGTCTTTTAAAGAAGCATCTTTAATTCTTATAAGTTGTGACTGAACAGAGTCATTGATCTGACTTATTGTTAAAACCTTTGGAGTAACTGTATTGTTACTGCTTAAAACAGAAACATCAGTTGCTGCTTTAGGAGTTATTTCTATTAAGCTATGATAGTTTGATAAATCACCTGTAACTGTAATCTTATCTCCTTTTTTCACTGCTGCTTTAGGAGTATTATTTAAGCAGATACCAGCCTTATCATCCTGCATGAATACATTGCTTCCTACAACATTAGTTACAATACCTGTTAAAATGGCTTTTCCAGAAGCTTTTGCTCTTGCATCACTTATGCTCATTGCTACAGGTTCTGATATATCCTTATCCGCTATAACATAATCACTATTATGAGTTATATCAAACTGTACTGAGCCATCTTGTACTCCTAAACCACTAGCTATATTTTCTAGTTTCTTTGTTTGTTCATTGTAGTAGTAAACGAATAGGCTCTTCTTTGCATTTGTTGGATCAGAAAGCCACTGCGAATCCAACTTAGCTTTAACTGTTGCTTTTCCTGGAAGTTGTCCATTGTTTGCAAAGGATACTACAGTAACACCAGCATTTCCTGCTTTAGCTGCTATTGCATCCTTATTAGCAGAAGCAGAACCATTAAGTCCAGAAACATTAACTGTCATATCAAGATTCTTTGTAGCTCCTGTTAGGTCTTTTCCGTTAAATGACCATTGAAGATTATTTTGAACAAAGGTTAGAGTTATATTTTTTCCCTTTATAGCATCTAACAATTGCTTATCAACATTCTTATTTCCACTTACATCAACTGTTATATTTGCTCCATCTGCTGCATTATTTATTGCATCTAATACCTTGCTTGTATCTCCATTTACCACTTGTGTGGTTTTTACACTGGATTTCTCTATTGTGTATCTATCTGTTATTTCCATGTTATCAGTTCTATAAGTAGTTATTGTTAGATCTTTATCACTAACCTCTACATTTGAGAAGGTTGGAACATGGAACTGTTGCTTTACAGCTTCGTAATAGTTTTGACTGTTTGGTTCTTTAAACTCGTAATACTTGCTTCCTGAAGCTGAGTTTGCTGTTATATAAAGAACTCCTGTAGGATCTGTAACCTTTTCATCTTGATAAGTAGCTCCAGATTGAGTGTTTACAGCCTTTTTATCATCCTTTGGTTGAGGTGTAGGCACATTGTTTACCATCTGATAAGTTCTTGTATAGCAGTGATCGTGTCCATCTAAAACCACATCTATACCAAGTGCAGTATATACCTGCGGCATAGAGTTTCTTCTTGCGATAATATCTGCATCTGTTTCATGGTTAGCTGAACTATATATAGAGTGATGTAGCGATACTACCTTCCAAGTAGCACTAGGGTTCTTAGCTATTGCATCCTTCATGAAAGCTTCATGATCAGCAGTGTTAGTATCATTACTGTTAAGAACCATGAATAAAGTACTTCCGTAAGTGAAATAGTAATCTGCTCCAGTATCTGGGTTAGAAGCTACTGCTCCATAAGTAGATAGGTTTGGAACATTAAAGTGAGTATTGTGACCATTTTTAATCATTTCATGGTTACCAGCAAAAGCTGCTACTGGTAGATTTCTTAATTGATCTGGAGCAAAATATCCTGTATATTCTGCTTCATTGTTTCCATCAGTAAGCTCTTTTCCATTGTTAACTTGATCTCCTAAGGATAGTAAGAAGCTTGTGTTTTTGAAAGCTGATGTTGCTTTACTTAGTGTATCCTTCCATCCATTAGTATCTTTATTTATATCTCCACTAGCACCTATCTGTGGATCTCCTGCGAATAAGAAGTTATAAGCGCTTGTATTCTGTGTCTTAAAGTCATACTCTTTGCTCCAGCTTACTCCGTTACCAACACGATAAACATAAGCAGTATTTAACTCAAGTCCATTAACTGTAACCTTATTGGATATACCATTATTGTTCCCTTGTGATTTCTTTCCTACGAAGGTTTTTGCTTTGTCAGTAGGGAAACTGCTACCTGTGTAGTCTGACTTTTTAACTACTTGCACTTCTGTATCTCTTGAGTTTATATCTGTATACCAAGTAAAATTCATTTCTGATGCATTGCTACCAGGCGCAAAAGTTATATCTGTTACTTTTGGAGCGGGATCATCCTTAACATCATTTTTAGCCAAAGTATATCTATCTATTTTCTCTAGGTTATCTGTTCTGTAGGTTGTTATAGTAAGACTGTTATCAGTTACTTCCACATTTGAAAAAGTAGGAGTATGACTTTGATTTTTTACAGCCTCATAATAACTCTTACCATTAGCTTGCTGCATTTCATAATACTTACTTCCTGAAGCAGAGTTTGCTGTTATATAAGCAACTCCAGTAGGATTAACTACAGTTTCATCCTGATAAGCTGTACCTGAAAGATTTGTTACTGTAAACTTCTTATCATTTGCTTGAGCCTTAGGTTCATTGCCAACCATTTGATAAGTTCTTGTATAACAGTGATCATGACCATCTAAGACAATATTTATGCCTAGATTAGTGAATATTTGTGGAAGACTATTTCTTCTAGCAATTATATCATCGTCTGTAGCATGATCTGCAGAACTATATATAGAATGATGTAAAGATACAACCTTCCAGGTAGCATTAGCATTCTTAGCTATAGCATCCTTCATAAAAGCTTCATGATCTGCAGCGTTAAGATCATTGCTGTTTAGCATCATGAATAAAGTATTGCCATAAGTAAAGTAATAGTCTCCTCCAGCGGTAGGAGCACTGCTTATACTTCCATAAGTAGATTCGTTAGGTACATTAAAATGAGTATTATGTCCTACACCATAAGTTTCATGATTTCCTGGTATAGCTGCTATAGGCAGGTTCTTAAACTGATCAGGAGCAAAATACGCTGAATACTCACCCTCATTACTTCCTCCGTTTATCTCTCCACCGTTATTAACCTGATCACCTACTGAAAGCAAAAAGCTTGAATTTGGGAAGGAAGCTGACGCCTTATTCATTGTAGCTACCCATCCATTTTTATCGTTATCTATATTACCACTGGCACCAATCTGTGGGTCTCCAGCAAGTAAAAAATTATATGCACTTGGATTTTCTGTACTATAGGTATAAACTGAGCTCCAATTGCTTCCGTCTCCAACACGGTAAACATAGTCTGTAGCCTTTGTAAGACCTGTAGCTACTACTTTATTAGAACTGTAATTGTCGTTTCCGTCATTTTTATTTCCTTTGAAGGTTTGTGCTTTATCAACTGGAAAAGTTTGTCCATCATAATCAGCTTTTTTTGCTATTTGCACCTCTGAATCACCTGAGGTCTTAACTGAATACCACGTAAAGTTTAATTCACTTTGATCTTTTCCTGGTGAAAGTGCTATCTTTGTAATATTTTCAGTACTATTTCCAGCAGAACTTGTTGCATTGCCATTACCAGCATTATCTGCTGCTAAAACTGTAGTTCCATTACTCATTAAAGAAGAAACTACCATAACTGTTGCTAGAATTGATGATAATAATTTTCTTCGCACTAGATAAATACCTCCTCATAATTATAAATTGCTACCATTTGGAAGTATAATCCTGTTGTGTTAACTTTTTATTTAGCTTCAGTTAAGGCTGTATTAACTACTGTTAATTTTTGTACATCTTATAATTTATTGTAATCTTAATATATACTTAACCTAGACTTTACAAAAATCCATTATATTGAAGTTTAAAGTTAATTATAAAGGTAAACTGTTCATATATAGCTATCCTTTACGAAAACTTAATTTATACTTGTTATAAAATCTCGGTTTCTGGGGATTTTATGGCATATATAAATTAATAGTTGAAGTTGGTTCCCTATATAAGATATTCTAGATTGCTAAATAACCTTAGAAAATATAAATGGAGGTAGTCCAATGTTAAAAAGCTCTAAGTTATCAAAGATTGCTATATGGTTCGTAATCTTCTCTTTGTTTGCTATATTTTTATACAAATTTAACAGTAATCATCCTGTAGGTTTCAATACTCAAGGGAAAACTTCTTATGTAAAATATGAAAAAGCTGAGGTTTTAACAATAAAAAAAGAAGCTTTAACAAACTTTCAAAACAGCAGCACCATCAAGTTAGGAAGTCAAGATATAACCGTTAAAATATTATCCGGTGAACATAAAGGTGAAACAAAAGATATAAGCAACTATCTAAGTGATACTCACAGTGTATACGTAAAAAAAGGTATGACCATAATAGTTGAAATAGATACTGCAGGTACTCAAAATCAGGTTTTAGTTTACAACTACTATAGAGCTCCTATTCAATATCTATTCATACTTATATTTATAGCAGCACTTTGTATCATAGGTAGAAGTAAGGGCTTCAAGTCAGTTGTAGGACTAGCCTTTACCTTTGTGTGTGTAATATTTTTATTCATTCCTATGCTTTACAGGGGCTACTCGCCAGTAATGTCTGCAATCTTAATAATAACCATAGTTACTTGTATCACACTGTTCTTGCTAAACGGTTATAGTTCAAAGACCCTTTCAGCAGTGCTTGGAACTCTAGCTGGAGTAATAATAGCTGGATTTATAGCTCTTATAGTAGGCAATCTAGCTCACTTAAATGGATTTAATACTCAAGATGTAGAAACCCTTAATATGATATCAGCTAAATTTAATATGAAAGTAGAAGGTTTATTGCTCTCTGGAATATTGATAGCGGCTTTAGGTGCAGTAATGGACTTAAGTATTTCTATAGCTTCTTCTATTCAAGAAGTATATATTTCTAATCCAAAAATAAGCAAAAAAGAACTGTTTAATTCAGGTATGAATATAGGCAGAGATATGATGGGAACCATGGCAAACACACTTATATTAGCCTTTACAGGCTCATCTTTGAATATGCTTATAATAATTTATTTCTATAATGTAAGCTATAATCAGCTTATTAATATGGATATGGTCAATGTAGAGATTATTCAAGGACTGACAGGCAGCTTGGCTGTAATCTTAATCGTACCTATAGTTTCCTTTATTTCTTCCGCACTGATTCCTGCTTTTGCTGCTGATAAGAAAAAAGCAAATTCTTATAAGGGCAAAACTAAAAAAGCCGCTAAAGCAACCCTTTTTTAGTTACTACTTTATCAATCTGCATTTCTAAATGCATATGAGAAAAACCTAGCATATAAAACGGTTTATATATAACTCTTCCTCCCCCTGTTATCACTAGGTTTAGATAGAAAGAATAAAAACATACCCTGATGAAATAATCCAAATATATATCATCAGGGTATGTTTTATTTGTGCTATGCTTAAACAGATCCAATCTTAAAAAAGATCAATTTTGAACTTATAATCTACAATTCAATAAGCTCATACTGCTGACTTCCTAGCCCTATCTTCTCAGAGTATTCTAATGTATATCTACCTCTTCTAAATACTGTTTTACCATTATTCTTATCAACAACATCCAGGCATGCTTTGTCTATTGCAACTGGATCAGTAGATGCAAAAACTCCTACATCATCAACTATAGGCTTCATATCTCATTTCCCCCTAAACTATATATGTAGTATTTTACTTATCGCTTAAAAGCTTATCTAAGTAAACTGACTTCATCTGCTTACTTGCCATAGCCCTCTTAATCGGTGGTAGCTTTAAAATAGACGAAAAAACAGCTGCCATAGCTCTATGACTAAAAAGTGCTTTATTATCAAAGATAAGTTCTTGAAGCTGACCCTTCTCAATAGCTTGAAGAACAATCCTATGAGTAGTACTAGCAGGTGTTATTATCTCCTTTTCCCTATGTTTAAGATATATGGCTTTCTTTGGACAATTTCTAACACATACTCCACAACCAAGACATATTCCCTCATCTACCACAGCTTTCTTAGTTAAAGGATCAAGCTTCATAGCTTCAATCGGACATGCTTTTGAGCACTTTCCACAGCCTACACAGCTTTCCTCTACTACCTTAGGAAGAAAAGCTGTAGTTTGTATAGGTGCCATATATCCAAATTTCTTCACAGCCAGCATGCCTTCACAGCAGCAACCACAACAATTGCACATGAACACCGAACCGTTTCTAACATTTTCCCCACACTGTACCAGATTGTAATCGTAGGCCATGTTTAATATATCTAAGCCTTCAGAAGCATCTATTTTTCTTGCATAACCATGCTTACTTAATGTATGTGCTGTATTGCCAAGAGTTATGCAGGTTTCCATAGGAGCATCACAATTTTTTCCTAGATGCTGCATCTTATGTCTGCAAAAACACATACTAACAGCAATATGCTTTGCTTCTTTTATAACGTTGCTTGCTCTGTCATAGTCCATTATCTCAAGTTCATTCTGCCTAGATAGCACTCCTTCTTGAACGAATACCTTTCCAAATCTAGTTTCAGTACCTAAGAATAAATCCTTAATAAAATCCTCTTCTACATTCAGGTATTGAAAATAAAGCTCAGATAAAGTTTTTTGATCTATATCATCCCTAGTCCTCATAAGAGAAAATTCAAAAAAGCCTATCATAGGAGGTGGTAAACAATATTCTTTTTTACCATCAAGATCAATATCCATCAAAATAGCCTTGGATGCCAGTTTTTGTAAAATATTTTCTGTCTCCACTTCATCTTTCTTCCATATGCTACTTGCAGCCTTAACTGTAAAGGGCTTAATAGGAAGCATAGCCACTAGCTCAGCCTCTTTTTCAGTGAAAAGCATACTTAATATTTTGTACAATGTCTTTGAAGGCGGTGCCCCTTGAGGAAATCTATTAATTCTTTCCTCTAGCATCTTGTAAGCGTTTTTATTTGAAATATGGGACATATATTCACAACCTTTCTATATATGTTTTAATTTTACATTTGCTATTGATGTAAGTCAAAGAAAAAAGGCATATATAACTTTAAATTTATATATGCCTAAGTTCTATTTAATTAATTATTTTCTCATACTCTTTATTTTGTTAGAGTATAACATAACTCCGCCAGCTAATATTATGAATATACCTAATATAGCATAATCTCTAGTAGAAACTCCACCAGTCTTAGGTAGGTCGGATGTATTGCTAGTGGTATTATTTGATCCAGCATTTGTATTGCTTGATCCAGTAGTTGTGTTTCCTGCCCCAGTAGTTGTATTGCTTGATCCTGTAGTTGCGTTTCCTGATCCGGTAGTTGTATTGTTTGAAGTAGGTTTTTGATCAAGTCCTTTAGCGCTAACTAATGTAAAGGAACTGAACTTATTAATAGTAAATTCAAGACCAAGTTTATCACCATTCTTATAAGAAAGAACTTTTCCTTTTATTAATTCTTTTGTTCCATCATGGTGTTCTACATAAACCGCAAGATTATTTAGTATATCTTTACTATCTTTTGTTATTGAATCTGGCAATGGAAGCACTAAAGTCACTGTACGGTTCTCCATATTTGTTTCTATAGTCATTGGTCTTCCTATAACTTCTACAGTACTATTGCTTGCATATTTCTTGATTTCTGAAGCATCTTGTAACCTATCTTGTACAGATTTTATTTCAGAAGCTTGCTTTATTGGAACAATTCTAAAATAAAGATCGTCATTGAAGTTAGTCAAGGAACTGCTTGGAACTAAGATTCTACCATTTTCTGTGTATACTTCAAGGTCAAGCTTATTCTTTAATATTTCAGTTAAAGCTTCTTTTGGTGCACCAACATATACTTCTGAAACTTTATCATCGCTGTCTGGAACTGAAAGACGTACATTAGTATATCCATTTTCCAATGCCTTTTTTGCAGCTTCCTTTGCATTGTCTTCAGTTATATTAACATTGTCTTTAACAACTCCGTCTGAAGTTGTTGTTCTAGTAATAGTTGTCTTAGTAACAGATGAACCATTAGCTATATTTCCAGTTTCAACATCAGCATTTATTACTTCTTTCTTAATGTCTGATTTGTTTACTACTAAAACATATTCTCTCTTAGTATTCTTATCTTGAGCGGTAACTAGTATTTTAATAGTATTTACTCCAGTATTTAATGCTATAGCATCCTGTGAAGCCTTACCATTGATAGTAACATTAGCAAGACTATCATCAAGTACAGGTTTTACAACAATACTTGAAACATTGTTATCTACATCAACGCTATACTTTAAAGTAGCTGAATTAAATATTGGGCTTAAGGTACCTTGATTTATAGTTAGTGTCTTCAAATTAGCATTTGTTGATGGATTATTTTTTATAACATTAAGCTTAAAGTCTTTAGTTTCCTTAATATTATTTTTTGTTAAGGTAGCTGTAAGAGTTACTGAGGCATCTCCGCTAGCATAAGTTGGTCTTACAACTTTTCCTGCTTCACTTATTACATCAGCTTTACTAGAGGACCAGCTTACTGTAACACCATTAGATCCTGTAGTTGGAAGTGTTATATCCTTACTTACACTGCTAGAACTATCACCATAAGCATATCCTATCTGTAATGCATTTTTTGCTTCATCTACTAATTGAGTATCACTCTTTACTACAGTAACCTTACCTTCTGTTACCTCAGTACCTAATCCTTTTCCTAATGCATCAGTAAAAAGCAGGTTATTTGGAGAGCTCTCATCTATAGTAAGAGCTTTGTCTCCAAGATTGTTCGATTTAATTTTTAGTTTTACTGCATAAAGTTCTGCTGCACTGTTTATAGTCTTATCTCCAGCAGTAGTATCTATCCATGCTGCTTTCAAGTATCCCGAAGTGTTATCAAAGTTTGACCAAAAGCTTGAGCTTTCACCATACTTATTAGTAATATCCATAACTTCAAAAGTAGCTGGATCATAGTTAATCTGCATACCATAAGATGCTACTCCACTTCCTGGCTTACCTATACTTATAGGAACTTCAACTACATCGCCAACAGACCCTTGTACATTTCCTATGTTTACTGCAAATTTACTACTTGTCATTGTATTTATCAAAGCTTGAACAGCTTTAGCTTTAATTCCGAAAAAAGAAACTAATCCGATGACCATTATTAAGCTAAAGCAAATACCTAGTGCTTTTCTAAAGGACTTCGATCTATAATTCATTTTTTTATCCTCCTAAGTTATGTTATAAACCTCTATTAATATATAGAATGGCTTCCAATATATTGGTATATATTTTGGTTGTAAACATCCCATTCCTTTGAATAATAGACGTTATATCCACCGATGATGCCCTTCTTTCTTACCACAGTATTGCCATCTGCAACTATTGGCTTGCTTCCAACAAAATTAGGATCACCAAGCACATCCACTATTTGTCCGCTCTTTTTCAAAACTATGGCGTTTGTAGTTGCTCCGAATATATTAAGCTCTTCGTTATAGTATGTAGCATTGCTTATATCAAATAAGTCATAGAAATTAGTATTAATTGCTATGTTTACCATTCCGTTATAGGCTGAAACTGGTGAAGTTACTACACGCATTTTATTTGTTGATGGAACCCATTGATACACTTCTAGAGTATATGGTGTATTATTAGGATCTGGATAATTAATTCCAGTATTATTATATATTTCAATAGCTACTCTATCATTAGGGCCTTGCAGATATTCAGATATAAACATACCAGCAACCTGTGGTCTTTGCTTAATCATTGAATCAGTTAGGGTTATATCTGACCAAGCTTTTATTCTGTTGTAATTATCCACAGACACAGCATATATATGCTGACCGCTAGTAACAGGAAGGTTAGTAGTACTTCCTAATATATTAGTGTAGACTGAAGCTGAATCATTAGCATTAGGTCTAGTATACTGACCAGCAGCTCCTACTACATACTTTATTGTTCCAGCAGGCAGAGCCGAAGCTTTAGTATTGTCCACAACATCTCCTGGGCCAAATGTAAGTCCAGCTACATTAGGTGCCTGACCTTCTATTTCTGCTTTTATAGGCATAGGCTTCGTAGTTATATCCTGTCCACTTTCTAATCCACTTCCCTTTACTGTAATGCTAAAGTTATTATAATCTGTATCAAAGTCAGCTCCTGAATTATCTAACAGAACCATATATGAATTAATATCATACGGAACAACTGCAACAAGCTCTACACCTGCAGGTGCATTGTTAAGTGTGAAGTCTTGTTCCGATACAGTATCTTTGAACTTATCTCCATTTATAGCAACCACTATAGTTGCTCCTGATAAAGAACTTTCTGTAAGTTCGCCACCACCAAATACTGAAGCATTTAAGTTTCTTGTTGATATTTTAAATACTGCCGCATCGTTTTTAGCAGATTCATTACCTGCTTCATCAGTAGCAGTTATAACATAGTTATATTTGCCTTCTGGTAGATCTCCTATGTTATTAGCTGATACAGAGCCATCTTGCGTACTAACACCAAGGGTTATAGGGCTTTGTAGCTCGTCCGCATCAATCTTGCCATCACCATTTGCATCATTCCATAAATAGGCTTTAACAGTAGCTCCACCTTCTGAGATTGCTCCTGCTACTCCAGAAATACTGTCTTGTGTAGGAGCATCATTATTTATAAAGTTGAATTTACTTATGTCTACTGAAGGGGCTGTTGTATCAGGAATTATTACCTTAGCGCTTGCTGAGCTTAAAACTGCTTTACCAGTTTCTTGTCCACTTGCAGCTAAAGGAGTAACCTGGAAGAATATGTACTTATCTCCATCTTCAGCAGCTAATGTATACTGCTTTGAAGTAGCTCCACTTATTAGGACCTTGTCGCTACCATCTGCATTTGAGGCTCTATACCACTTGTAAACTGAAGTTCCTTCTGCATCATTTTCATCATCAGCATAGTTATAGCTTGCTGAAAGAGTTTCTCCAATTCTTGCTGTTCCAGTTAATGTAACAGCACTAGCTGATGGAGCATCATTTGAATTAGTTATTGTTAAATCTTGACTAGTTATAAACTTATTACTTTCTACAGCACTTGCTTTTACATCTACTAAAGCATCACTAATAGTTGCATCAAAATCTGTTCCATCAAAACCTAATGTTATTTCTACTGAACTCTCATCTATAAAGGAAATGTTCTTTATGCTAGTTCCAGCTGGTGCATTTCTTAAATCAAAATCAGATGAAGCTGCTGTTTGCTTAAAAGAATCTCCTCTCAAAGTTAAAGTTAAAATAGCTCCTTCTAGATTATTCTCTTCTACAGCTCCTCTATTTGAAACAGCTACATTTAAGTTTCTTATAGCAAAGCTTAGAACAGAACTTTCATTCTTAGATGATTCATTGCCTGCAGCATCTGTTGCCGTTATTACGTACTTATACTTTCCTGGAGTTAATTCTCCTATACTAGCTGGCAATACTGATCCATCAGCCAAACTAGTGCCTAAATTTATAGGACTTAGTAGCTCTAGGCTATCAATCTTATTGTCATTATTAATATCAACCCATGGATAAGCCTTAACTGTTGCTCCACCTTCGGATATAGCATTAGCTATTCCTGAAACGGCGTCAGAAAAAGGAGTATTATCTGTAAATACAAACTTGCTTGTATCTACGGTTGGCGCAGTTGTATCTGGTATTATAATCTTTTCACTGGCAGAACTTATAACTGTTCTTCCAGTTGTTCCTCCACTTACTGCTACTGGAGTAGCTTCGAAGAATAAATACTTATCTCCATCTTCTGATGTTAATGTATATTGGCTAGCTTCAGCACCGCTTATTAATACCTTATCGGAACCATCTTCCTTTGAACCTCTATACCACTTAAATACTGAAGCTCCTTCTGCATCATTTTCATCGTCAGAATACTTATAGCTTGCAGTTAAGGTTTCTCCAACCTTTGCTGTTCCTGTAACTTTAACGTCACTTACTACTGGAGCATCATTAGAATTCTTTATTATTTGGTTGTCAGTTAATATAGCCTGTCCACTAACAACTGCAGTTGCTTTTACTTCTAAAGCAAAATTATTAATAACTGCATCAAAATCAGTACCATCAAAGGCTAAAGTTACATTTACATTTCCTTCATCGATAAATGAAACATTTTTAACAGTCAATCCTGCTGGGCCGTTCTTTAACACTATATCTGATGAAGCTATAGTATTCTTAAAAGAATCTCCTTTTAGCTTTAAGGTTATTGAAGCATCATTCACATTATTTTCTTCTAGTAAGTTTCTGTTAGAAAGACTAGCTTCTAATGCTCTAATCGCAACATTTAAAACAGAAGCTTCGTTTTTAGCTGATTCATTTCCTGCTGCATCCGTTGCAGTAACAACATATTTACTATAATAGTGCGTTTTTACTTAAATAATTTTGACCTGTTGTAAAATGAAATTGAACTAATAAAAAAATCCATAGTGGATTATTCTGTGTTATGATTTAATTGCCAAACCAAAACATACACGGAGGATAATCACTATGGACTATCAAAATAATAACACAGAATCACGTAAAAATAAACATTTGAATTTTAAAGAGCGTATGATTATCCAGCTTCGTATAAAAGATGGCCATTCAGCTTATAGGATAGCAAAGGAACTAGGTAGACCAATCAACACTGTTTTAAATGAAATTCGTCGTGGAACTACCATTCAAATTAAGCAAGGAAAGCACATTGAAATATACCTTGCCGATACTGGCGAAGCCGTATATAAAAAGAATCGCATAAACTGCTGCAGTACTTTTAAACGCTTAAAATGCAGTGAATTTATCAAGTATACTGTGGATAAAATTAAAAATGCTTCATGGTCACCAGATGCTTGTGTTGGTAGAGCTATCGCTAACGGTAGTTTTGAGCGATCTCAAATGGTCTGCACAAAAACATTGTATAACTATATAGATCTTGGCTTATTAGATGTAAAAAATACTGATTTACCAATAAAGCTACGTAGAAATACAAAGCCTGCTAGGGTTAAAAAGCACAAGAAGAAACTTGGTTCTAGCATATCAGATCGCCCAGTAGAGATAAACACTCGTAATGAGTTTGGTCATTGGGAAATAGATACTGTTATTGGCGAAAAATCCAATAATGATAACGCACTTCTTACAATAGTTGAACGTAAAACTAGATATGCTATGGTTGTAAACATTAAATGCTAAAACCGCTGAAGCTGTTACTGATGCTCTAAATAGAGTACGCAGTTTATTTGGCGACCAGTTTAGCCAAGTTTTTAAAACTATAACTGGTGATAATGGTTCAGAATTTGCTAACTTATCCACACTTGAAAATGAAACTGATACAAAGGTATATTTTACTCATCCATACTCATCTTTTGAAAAAGGTACTAATGAGCGTCATAATGGTCTGATACGTCGTTTTATCCCGAAGGGTAACCGTATTTCAAACTATACTTCTGATGAAATTGCTTTCATAGAAGAATGGATGAATACTCTTCCTAGGAGAATACTTAACTACAAAACTCCTGAGGAACTGTTTGAATCACACCTGGATCAAATTTATAAACTCTAAGTAAATGCAAGTGTTTATATCATAAATAGAAATTAGTTCAATTTGTTATTGCAATTAGTCCTTAAATAATTTTACAGTTAAATAACCAAAAGATTAACTAAGCTATTTTTAATGTTTTAAAAATTTCTTCTAGTGACTTTCCGGTAGCGGCAGCTTCGTAGATATATGTTATTTTAGATTTTATTAGAGCTTTCTTGGCTGATTTATATCCAGTATTAAAGTGATATGATTCATTAGAGTATAATTTGCAGTAAGTATAATTTATAGTCATTATTGCAAGATATCTATTGATACTCTTTTCACTTCTTACTTGATATCCGTCTAGTCCTAAGTAAGTTTTACAATCTCTAAAAAATGGCTCAATCGCCCATCGGTCAGTATATTGAGTTAAAATATCTAAGGGAACTAAAGAGTTATCCAATGCTATAAATGTTTTTAGTGAACCGTCTTTATGGAAGGAATCTTTAGGATAGCTTAAAATAATGGTAACATTTTTCTATCCTTCAAATCTCCAATATAGCTATAAATATAGTATTCTTGATCTTTAACTGTGACAAGGTCAAAGTCATCTATATCGAGTGTTGTTGCAAATTTATGAAGTTTTACTCCGAGCCTTTCATGTCCTTTAGGATAAATTACTCTATTAGTTTTTATAGCTCCTATGTAGCTGTAACCAGCTTTTTCGGAACTATTAAAAATAGCTTTACAACTATACCAACTATCACACAACACATAGCCTTTATTTTCAGGTTTAGGTAGTGATTCAACTAACTTTTGAGTTAGTTCTATTTTACTCATAAAATCCTTATCGTAAATGTCTATTGAATAAGGAAGTACCAAACCATCACAAGAAAGCAATGAAACTAAAATTTGATGACCGTACACTGTTTTACCTTTGAGATGAGAATTATGAAAAGAACATTTTTCAATAATATTTTTAGCCTTTGACGAGGGCTTAGTTTTTTCAGAAATAGTATCATCTATGATAAAGTATATTGGTTTGTTAGTTTCTTTAGATTTGCTCCAAATTAATTCTACAACTAATTTTTTTAAGGCTTTAATTAAAAAATCTTCATTCCATGAACTGCTTGCTAGAAATCTAGTAATACTGGTTCGATGCCTTTGCGAATTGAAAGACCAGTTGTAGCACTTGGAGTAACTTCAAAGAATATGTACTTATCTCCATCCTCTGCCCCTAAAGTATATTGCTTAGATGTAGCTCCATTTATTAACGCCTTATCAGAGCCATCTGCTTTAGTAGCTCTATACCACTTAAAGGTTGATGTGCCTTCTAAATCGCTATCAACATCAATAAAGCTATAGTTTCCACTTAAAGTTTGCCCAACTGTTGTATTTCCATTTATGTATACCTTGGTAGCTATAGGAGCATCATTTATATTTCTTATGCTAACTGCTGAGTTCGAGAATATACCACTATTAGGCTTTCCTAAATAAGTATTCATAATCACATCTGCATCAGCATTTGTTATCTTTCCATCTTCATTTAGATCCATACGGCTCTTATCTGCATCGGTTGGAATATCCTTACCACTAGTAACACGGTATATCAATAATGCATCTGCTGTATTGATAAAGCCATCCCCATTTAAATCACCTAATTTATTCAGCTTAACTTCAAATTTATCTACTAATGTTGATTTTTCATCTGACGCTGTAACAGTGATTATGGCAATACCTATAGACTTGATATTAAGCGTTAAAGTACTTCCATTAACATTTGGAGTAATTATATTACTATCACTTGACAATGCAGTTATAACAAGCTTGCTGCTATCAAGCATATTAAAATGCTGAGATAAATCTATTGTTATAGTTGAACCTACTACATTAGCACTAGGTTGCATCCAAGCAATATCCTGTGATATTGCTATACTTTTCTTAGGAATTATGGTGTCAGCCTTTACCTCTTTCATGTATAAAGTAGAGGTGTCAGCCAATATAGAACAGGAAATCAAAATAGATTTCTTAATATTAGAAGAATATCTAAAGTTGCCAAATTTATTGCTCATCTTCTCTCTCCTTTTTTGCGAACATATCTAGTTAATACTATATTATCTTAATAAAGATTATTCAACGAAAATCATTATCAAAATTGGAATTTTCTAAAAATTAATAATAAATTCCACACAAAACTCATATATCCATATTATAAATCTATTAACACTAATTCATTAATATGGATATTTTATCTCTAAACAAATATAAACTGCTCCATATGAACAAAGCAATTATTTTGACCAATGCCAAAATACCGTTTACAATGTTACTTTATGAAGTAGTTTATCTTACTTATAAATAATATTTCTTATTTAGTTTTGTATTCTAAATTTATTATACCTATATATATTTCGTATAAATTTTGCACAGCTTTAGTTATATCTATAAAAAGAGTTGCTGAAGCGAACTTCTTCAGTGAGATATTTTTGCCCATCTGCCTTCTCTGAACGTATGTGAATAAGTTCTGTCAGGCGAATATTATTTATTTTTTTACTTAATAGGAATGAATATTGTTTTTTCCCTTGGACTGAAAAAATATTCTTCAACTGTATTTATCCACTTATTAAAATGTTCTGTCTTTAAATGCCCCTCCATAGCTTCTTCAGATTCATATACCTCATATAACAAAAACTTCCCTGTTTCATCTGCAGATTGTAAAAAATCAAAGCTTATTACTCCCTTTTCCTCTAGAGATCCTTTTTGATTTTCTAATGTAGCCTCTATAAATTTATCTATGTATTCTGGTTTTACATCAAATGTAACACTTTTTACTATCATAACTCTTTCTCCTTTACTAAAAACATATTAATTCTTTGCGCAAGCTCATTAAAGCATCGGATGACTGACCACTTAATTTCAATATGGTTCTTTAGAAAAGCCATTATCATAAATATTATAAGTTATACTTTCATAACTTGTATCGAAATAAGCTTCATATATTCATTTTTATCTAGATTGGTAAGGGTACTCAGCAAATCAGTCTCATAGGCATTACCACAAACAATATACCCTTCCGTCTCTATGCTAGATAAAAGCCTCTCATAAGCAATATACATAGTTTCATAAGAACCTTGATGATAGGTAGAAGCATATATACCAGCAGGTTTCTCAAACTTTACTATATCTATTCCATTAAAGTTTTCTGATATATTTATACCGAAATAAGCGGTATTTCTGAAGCTTCCCTTTAAGATATCTTCTTTTTTTATTATATTACACACTGGATTCTCAAAATCGATTTGAAGACGCTTAGAATGATTACAAAGCTTAATAAAACTTTCCATAAAGGTCTTTTCATCAGCTTCTTTACATTCTTCAACCATATATAACTGTCTCTCCTCTTCTGAGAACTTAACTGCTTTAAAATCACTAACAGTAATAACCTTTTCTAGAAGCCTAGCTCGTCCATCTATCTTCTTACGGATTCTATCCATTTTTTGAATTTCTAATTCAAGTTTTTCCTTTTGCTTTCTGAGCATCTCGATACAACTTTGAGCATTACGTTCCTTAAGGTAATCCTTTAGTACATTAATTGGAACTCCTAAATCCCTAAATGTTAATATGGAATCTAGCTCGTCTGCCTGCTCTAAAGTGTAATATCTATATTCCTTTTCCCTCTTAGCAGGAGAAATTAGACCTATTTTATCATAATATATTACAGTTTGCTTTGTAACTCCAAGCATTTTGGCAAGTTCACCGGTAGAAAGATATATTTTATCACTCATTTTAATATGACCTCTTGACTATATAGTTACTATACCCCTTATTATAACTATTGCATAATATTTATACAATATAAAGAAAATGGGGACAACATATGCTTGAAACAAAAAAAAGATTACTTAACAATAAAAATATGATAATTGCCATATTTGCTTTAGCTTGGCCTTCTATTATAGAGCAGGCGCTTCAAACCATAGTACAATACGCCGACTCTGCAATGGTAGGACGTATAGGTCCTGAAGCTTCTGCTGCTGTAGGCCTTACCACAACAGTAACCTGGCTTATAAATAGCCCCTTCTTTGCAATGGGCATCGGTGTATTAGCTTATATATCTTTATCCATAGGGGCTAAAAAATATGAAAAAGCCAAAATAGCAGCTGTTCAGTCCATCCTAATAACTATCGTACTTGGTGTTATAGTTGGAATAATTACATTGTCTGTTAGCCCGTTTCTACCTAAATGGCTAGGTGCTGATGTCTCTATTCAAAGAAATGCCTCTCTTTATTTCGGGATTATTTGTCTTCCAATGATATTTAGAGCTTCAAGTATAATATTCGGGGCAGTACTGCGTTCAACTGGAGATATGAAAACTCCTATGATGGTTAATCTTATTATGAACGTGGTCAATGTTGCCTTAAACTTTATACTTATTTATGATAGCAGAAGCTTAACTATAGGAAGCTTTAAACTTAATATTTATGGAGCAGGTTTAGGAGTCGTCGGCTCTGCTACTGCAACGGCCATAGCACACTGTATAAGTGGTTCGTTGATGTTTATTGCCCTATACAGAAATAAGCTAGTATCTCCTAAAGGGCAAAAGATAAGACTTAATAAGCCAATAATGAAAAAATGTATAGAAGTAGGCTTCCCAGTATCCCTAGAAAGAGTTGCAACCTGTCTAGGGCAGGTAGTATTCACCTCACTTATAACAAGACTTGGTACAGTAGCACTTGCAGCTCACTCGATTGCAATTACTGCAGAGCAAGCCTTCTATATCCCAGGCTATGGTATGCAAGCTTCTGCAGCAACCCTTGCTGGAAATGCTTTAGGCGAAAAAGATGAAAAGAAACTTCATCATACCTCTACTACAATAATAGGAATTGCAGTTGCAGTTATGACCATAACTGGTGGTATACTTTTTTTATTTCCTAAGTTTATGATGTCCATATTTACTCAAGATCCTACAGTTATAAGAACCGGTGCCTCAGTGTTACGTATAGTAGCTATCTCTGAGCCAATGTTCGGTGCTCTCATAATCTTGGAAGGAATATTTAATGGTGTAGGTGATACAAAGACTCCATTTTTCTTCTCAGTATTCTCTATGTGGGGCATCAGAATCCTATCAACCTTTTTATGTGTTGGGATCTTTGGCCTTGGATTAAAAGCTGTTTGGTTATGTATGGTAGCAGATAATGTGGTAAGATTCCTACTATTGCTAACTAGATTTATAAGTGGCCGTTGGAAGAAGAAGCTGAGCTTTGATAAGTAAACTTATTTAAATTTCTCTCTGAGTATAGGTCTAAGGCTAATGTTAAAATTCTATAGATAAAATAATACCTCGGTGAAATACTATAAATAAAAATATGAGAGGTATTAAGATGTCTAATATTATATTATTTATTGTTATTGGCCTCTTGGCTGGTATTTTAAGCGGCTTATTTGGTATTGGAGGAGGAGTAATAATTGTTCCTGCACTTATATACCTATGCAGTTTTACCCAACTCAAAGCTCAAGGGACTTCATTAGCTGTACTGCTTCCTCCTGTTGGTATTTTAGGTTTTATTGAATACTACAAGAAGGGTAACGTAGATATAAAAGGTGGGATTATAATATGCCTTATGGTTCTTATAGGCTCTTTACTTGGAAGCAAAATAGCTCAAGTTATCTCTCCTGATTTATTGAAAAAAGGATTTGCCTTATTTATGATAGCAGTATCTTTAAAGATGCTTTTTACTAAGTAAGTGTTCTCTAAATATAACTTTCAAAAATTATAAGCAGACATAAAACTAGGTTGTCTCCTTGATTTATGCCTGCTTATATTAGATATAAACACTGCTAAAAATAGTGTTACTTATAAAGTTTTCAGAGTTCTAGTTGTTTCCTCTATCATCTGCCTTGCCCAATGTCTATGAAAAAAATCTTGCAGCCGAATAAATTTTATTCTTTACTGTCTACAACTTCTTTCCCCATACTGCAACCCCGTATTGATCTTTTCCTGTAATTGAAAGGGTTGGCTCATCTAGCTGCCAGTCCCAAGCTGGAGTTACCTTGTATGTCTCAACAATATTACCATAAGAAATTACAATTGTAGTACCATCAATATATTCCCAGTGTCCATTAATTGAGCAGCATGTAAACTTTCCGTCTTCTGCTAAGGTCATAGGTACTGAATTGATAACTCCTTGAGGTATAAGAAGGAACTAGCTTTATTCTCTCATACTCTCCTGCAATAAACTCTTTGCTTATATTTTGAGTTTTTTCACCTGCATAACATTCTGGGTTTAACACAGGCCATCCATCTGGTGTCCAGAACATTTTATATACATGCATAGTAGCTATTTGAGGGACCTTAAAATCATGCTCTCTTATATGGCATACAAGATACCACTGATTGTCAAAGTCTCTTAAAACTGAATTATGCCCTGGCCCCATATATCCTTGACCATCATTAAAATGATAACCACAGGCAACCATATATCCAACTTCATTTTTGTAGTCCTCTAAGTCGTTCATATCTCTTCCGTTAACATCATAGTATGGTCCGGTAACGTTCTTACTTCTTCCAACTCTTATATTGTAATCACTTTTTAGTGATCCATAAGAAACGAATAGATAGTAGTATTCTGTGTCTGGGTTATATCTTATATAAGGTCCTTCTATAGCACAATCAGCCCACTTTGGTCTACGAGCTATACATTTACCTATTCCTTCTTCTGCAGCTAAACCTGTGTTTTCATCAAGCTTTATTATGTGACATCCACCCCAGAAAGATCCATAAGCCATGTACTGCTCTCCTGTTTTTTCATCTACTATAAGATTTGCATCTATAGCATTAACAGGCATATCTTCACTGGTTTTTAAAACACAGCCTCTAGGAATAAATGGCCCTTCTGCATTGTCAGCTACAGCAAGGAATATGCAGGATTGACGTACCCCCCAAGTAGAATTAGAACAATATAATCGGTATTCATTACCTACCTTAATTATATCTGGAGCCCATATCCCATTATCTCCAACCCAATCAATGGATTCCTTTGGTGGATCCTCAACAACCTTGCCTATATTTTCCCAAGTAATCATATCCTTGGATCTTCTAGCTATTGCTCCAGTGCAATAAGTATAATAATTACCTGATACAGGGTCATGGTATATAGCAGGATCATGTGAGCCCCATAAACTTAATTTATCTGGCTCTTGTGGTTTTTCACCAGGTACAAAGATTGGTTTAGCCACTGGAACTGGTGGCTTACTAGGAAATTCTATATTACAATTATCAAATTTAGCCATTATTATCCTCCTTAAAACTCAAACTTTGGTAAGTCACATTTTTTTGCAAAACAAGCTACTCCATTGGTGTCTTTTCCAGTCAAAATAATAGTAGGTTTACCTAGTTCATCATCATAAGCTTGCTTTATCATATAAGTCTCTTTATAGTTTACATAGGTAAATTTTATTGTTTGAAAGTCTATAAGCTTCCAAGCTCCCCTTATACTTCCACCTAGTTCTATTCTTCCCTCAGCATATTCAGGCATCTTTACTGCCCAAGAATTTCTAGTACTGCTTGCACCTTGCATTTCTTTATCTAAAATATCTAAGGATACAGAATTGAAAACTCCCTGAGGCAAAGTAGGGGTAAGTTTAATAAACTCATAAGGACCAATTAATCCCTCCAGTGTTAGTGTTTCTTCTTGAATTTCTTTGTAAGGCTCAGGACTTATAACAGGCCATCCATCTGGAGTCCATAATAACTCTCTAACTTCAAAGTTTTTTTCCTTTTCTTTGCTATTAGAAAATGCTTCTTGTAGAAATAACCACTTACTATCCTCTCTTTCAAATACTAAAGGTCTACTCACTGCAACTCTTCCATAGGAATCATCAAATCTATACCCACAAGATATCATAAACCCAATTTCCTCTTTATAGTCATATGGATCTGTGAGACTTCTATTATTTGCATCTAAATAAGGACCAGTTATCTTTTTGCTTCTTCCTACTCTTATATTGGCATCCAAATTTTTATCACCATAAGTTACAAATAAATAATAATAGTTTGTTTTCTCATTGTATACAACATACGGTTCACTTATAGCTTCTCCAACCCATTTAGGTCTTCTGGCAACACAAGTACCAAAACCTTCTATATGAGCTAGTCCATTTCTTGGATTTAAATGCAATGCATATATACCATCTCTTCCATCTCCATAAAACAGATAATGCTCTCCTGTCTCAACCTCCAAAACAGGATGAGGATTTTCTGCTGAAACTTTATCATTTATATTTGAACTTATAATAGGTAGACGTGACACAAACTCATCTTCCAAACTTTTAGCTGTAAATAGATTTATACTACTAGAAGTCTCATCATCGGTATAAACGGTTTCATAAATCCTATATTCATTAGCTGCCTTTATAGTATTAGCACCGATGAAGTTTGGTATTAATGTTTTAATATTTTTTAAAGTATATACCATATTATCTTCCATCCTCTCTCCCCTTTTATACTTTCTTAAGCTACGTTATCCATTAAGGTTTCTCATATATATATCATTCTTCAAAGCTTTTGAAAGCTTAATGTCCTATTTTTAATATATCATGTGAGAAATTATATATCAATAATCAATTTATATATATATAAAATAATTGACACTATACTAAAACATTTAATATAGTATCAATACTCATACTTTTTATCATAAAAAGCTTTTAGCAATATTGCTATTTAATAAATATATAAGCTCCATCACCTTCTAGAAGTAGCTTTAAATTATACCTTTCATTACCAAGTTTGTTGAACTGATCTTTTGTTACAAATAACATAGCATTTTTTGTTTGATCCTTTAAAAATCCTTCAAGACCTTCATTACTTGGCTTTAAATCAGCATAAAGCTCTGCACTTAAAAAAACGTTTTGTTCTCTTTCGCAGTTGTACATATATAATGGCTTACCTTTATATTCTAAGTTGTTTCCTATAACCTTCATTAGTTCCTGATTACTATCCATGGTTATAATTGAAATATTTTGAGATATTATAACTTCGTATTTATATGCCGAAAAAGTTACCATAGCTATTATAAATAACTGAGATAATATATTTCTCTCTTGTTCCTTTAGTATAATACTCACAGTTATGCCAATCCCTATAGCCATAGCAGGGTACATGGGAAGTATATACCAATTAATTTTAGTTTTTACAATGCTGTATAGAATAAAAGGAACAAGAACCCACGTACACATAAGAGTAACACCATCTACATAATTTTTATTTGAAATGTATTTTTTAAGTAAAATAAAAAAGGATAGCATTCCACTTACAAATACGACTATCCAGTAGAAATAGTTTCCTTGAAGGTAGTCAACATAATAAGTTAGCCCCCCCGTATGCCCTTCCAAGCAACTTGAACTTCTAGCTATCAGATCATAACCTACCATGGTCTTTATAAAGTTTAGTCCATCTCTTTGATATCTTAGTATTATCCATATTAAAACAGGGATTACAGCACTTATTATGGCGCCAATAATGTATTTAATTTTTATCTTAAATAGCATCTTCCTAACGAAAAAATATATTATGCCTATAACTATAATGTTTCCTGCATGCCAGCTTTTCGTGAGAAACGCAAAGGCAAAAGCTGCGCCAAAAACATATAACCAATTCTTGTTTTTTTCAAATAGAATTAATGATAATATTGCTATAGTAAAAAAAAGAACATATATTGAGTCTGAGTCTCCTGATCTTGCACAGTGGTCTATAATATAAGGCATGGTGGTGGTCATAACAACAGTAGAAACCAATGATTCAATTCGACCATATAAAGAAAAACTAAACCATGCTACTATAAATATTGTTGCTAAACCTGCAATAGCTGATAGTAGCCTCAAACCCAAAGTAGTGTATCCAGCTAGTTTATACCCAAGTACTATGGACCAGAAACTTATTGGCGGTTTTAAGTTCCAATAATCATTCAGGTATCCATATGTATTAACTATATAATTATTAGACCTTATCATCTCATATGCACTTACTCCATGCCGTGCTTCATCCCAGCTACGTATAGGAGAAGTTCCCAGTCTATAAAATATATTAAAGCAAGCTACTAATAATATTAAAATTACGAGAAGATAATACAATCTTTCTATAAATCTTATTATTCTATCCAAAGGTTTGGTATTAAATAAATTCATATAAGTTCTCCTGCTAGTAAAAATTTATAGTGATTTAAAACTATTTATTATTTTTCCCATTTAAATAATTTATATAACAGAAGTAACTTTTAAATTTGCCTCCTTTAAAGTACTGTGTTGAAATTAATTAGTCACTCATCCCATGCTTTAACGATCTTATACATATAGCATCTCCTTCATAAACACTTAATTTCAACAAAGTTATTAAACATAGCCTTAAATTTAATTATACGGTAAAAAATAGCCGCTAAAGCTAACGACTTCAACGACTATTTTGGCAATGTAAAATTATTTACAAACTTGAACATATTAATTTACTTTATTCTATACTCAATCAGTGATGCTTTAAATACAACTTACCCTCTAAGGCTTAAAAGCTTATTCTTAAGCTGTTCTTCGATATGCTGTAGCTCTACTTCAGCTTCTCTACGCTTCTGACGTCCTTCTGTTTGAATTCTAAGAACTTCATCAAGAGTAGATATTAAGGATTCATTAGTTGCTTTAAGTGTATCTATGTCAACAATACCTCTTTCTGATTCCTTTGCTGTCTCTATAGTTGACATTTTAAGCATCTCTGCATTCTTTCTTAAAAGCTCATTAGTCATATTGGTAACTTCATTTTGAACCCTAGCAGCATTGGTAGAATGAGCAACCCCTAGAGCTAAAACAATCTGACTTTTCCATAGTGGAATAGTATTGACAAGAGTTGATTGTATCTTTTCAGACATTAAGGAATCATTGTTTTGAACCAATCTTATCTGCGGTGCCATCTGAAGAGAAATCATTCTAGTCAATTCTAAATCATGAATTTTCTTCTCAAAGCGATTGCAAAGTGCCATAAAGTCATTAGTTGCTTGAGCATCTTCTGGGAGTCCTGACGCCGTTGCTCTCTCAGCTAAGCGTGGAAGCTCCTCATTTTGAAGCTTTTCAAGCTTCTTTTTTCCTGCAAAGATATACATAGATAACTCCTTAAAGTAAACCTTATTTATCTCGTACATCTTATCAAGCATAGCTATATCTTTTAAAAGCTGTACTTGATGGTTCTCAAGTTCATTACTAATCTTATTAATATTACCTTCAACCTTTTCGTATTTTGCTTTCATACGAGTTATCTTTTCTGAAGTCTTTTTAAATAATCCTAAAAATCCCTTTTTCTCTTCTTCATTCTCAAAGCCTTTTAGTTCCGACACCACATTGGTGAGCATATCCCCAATCTCACCCAATTCCTTAGTCTTTATATTATTTAAGGCACTTTCAGAAAAATCAGCTATTTTCTTCTGAGCCCCAACCCCGTACTTAAGAATCGAATTAGAGTTATTAATGTCTATTTTATCTACAAAGTCATTGACCATCTTTTTTTCTTCTTCAGTTAAAAAACTATCATCAAATACATCTGCTTTCTTTTTTTCTTCTTGAACCTTTACAGAATTATTAACTTCTTCCTCAAAAGGATCAAAGGTCAAGCTTGGTGTAATATCAACATTTTCGTTTATTCCATCTTTCATTCTATGTTCCTCCTATTAGCTATATGTAGATGTTCCACTTCGTAGTAAAATTTAGATTTTCCCATTGAAGCGGTACATCTTTATCTACTTTTCAAAATCTTTTTTAGTTAGACCTTCTTGGGTAAATAGTGTCTCAAGCACAGATATATCCGTAGAAATATCCATTGCTACATCCTCAAACAAATCATCTAGAAGCTTCTCAAAAGCAATGTTTATAGTATCTATTGTATTATTTATCTCTTTTTTAGAGTTTCTAATATTCTCTCCCTCTACTGGTTGCTCGTTTAGTTCCTTATATGCATTAACAAGCTTTAAAGTAATAGGCAGATAATGCTTAATAAACTTATTTACAGAAGACAACTTTTTAGGATTTTTCTCTATAAAGCTAAGTATTTGACCTACAATGCTGTAAAGCCTATCCAGCTTTAAACCTATTTCCTCTTCATGAATAGATTCCTTAACTGCCTTTATCTGCTGGATATAGCTATTTCCTGTTTCAACAACATATCTCAGCTCCTTCTTTTCCGGATCATTTACCTCTTGTTCCATCTTCTCTTTTTGTCTTAATTCATCTTCTTTACGCTTCTTAAAGGCTTCCTGAGTTGCTAAATAATTTTCGTAAACCTCGTCACTTAACATGAAGAATTTATTTTCATCATCTATATGAGCTTCTGGAAACATACCTAGATCAATCATTTTCTTTAAATCTTTAACTACAAATTTATAATTTTCTCCGATAGATCTAGACAGCTTTTCAATAGAACAGTAAGTGTTACCATCAAGAGAGGCTACATACTTTTTAAACCGTCTTACTCTCTTTCTTAAGCTTATTCCTCTAAACATCATCCCAAGACTTAATAATAAAACAGCTAGTAGAACACCTATACTAATTAGGTTTGCCATTAAAAACTTATTATATAAAGATATAAATACTGTATAAGCTATAACTTGAGTTCCCAAGGTAACACTTCCAATAGCACCAAAAACTATATATAAAACTCCTGCTACGCTTCCAGAAGGTTTTCTATCAACATAATTTCTTACAGCTCTTCTTTCAAATCTTTTTTCTATCCTTTGTTCTGCTCTTTCTACCCTTCTTTCAGCTCTTTCCATTCTTCTATAAAACTTATTTTTTTCTTCTATTTTATCCTTCATCTTTTCGTTAAGTCTTTGAGTCTTATTTAGAAGGTTTTCTTTTACATCGTTTATGGTATTTTCAGCTTTGTCTTCGATATCTTTCTTTAGATTATTAAGATCAATATCTATATAATTGAATGCATTTTTTACAGTGGCTCTAATTTCATCTTCCAGGTCTGAAAAATCTCTTCTACTCATCTTCCTATGCCTCCAACTCAAATTTACTTATCAAAGATGTATAACTTCAATCCGAAAACTATTTTTAATATGAAGTTATACATCTATATAAGAATATGTAATAATCAAAATATTGTGGCTTTATTATATATCATTCTTACATAAATTACAATTTACAACATCTTTATTATTTTCCATTTTTATTACAATATTCCTCTATAATTTTTATGTTTTACAAAAGATTAATAGTTATATATTAATCAATTTTATCTTTATTTTTCCTTTGTATTAGATTAAAATTATAATGATTATCAAAAATACGTTATATTTTAAGTAAAGATGTACAACTTCAATCCGCAAATATAAATTTTATTATGAAATTGTACATCTATAAGAGTTATTTCTTATTATTTACTCTTAGCTTAATTTAAATATGCAATAGGAGATGTGAGACTATGTCAAATGAAATTAATTCTTCTAATTTTATTAGAAACATAATAGTAGAAGATCTTGATAGTGGTAAACACGACGAGATAATAACTCGTTTTCCACCGGAACCTAATGGTTATCTACATATAGGACATGCTAAATCAATTCTTTTAAACTTTGGTCTAGCAAATGAGTTCAAAGGAAAAACTCATCTAAGATTTGATGATACAAACCCAGTTAAAGAAGATACTGAGTATGTTGAATCTATTAAAGAAGATGTTAAGTGGCTTGGTGGTAACTGGGATTCTCTTTTCTTTGCTTCTGATTACTTTGAAGAGATGTACAACAGAGCTGTGCTTCTTATAAAAAAGGGAAAAGCTTATGTTTGTGATCTTTCACCTGAACAAGCTAAAGAGTATAGAGGAACTTTAACAGAGCCAGGTAAGGAAAGCCCTTACAGAAATAGATCAATTGAAGAAAACTTAGCTTTATTCGAAAGAATGAAAAATGGTGAGTATGCTGATGGTGAAAAGGTTCTTAGAGCGAAAATAGATATGGCTTCCCCTAACATAAACATGAGAGATCCTATTATATACAGAATTTCTCACTCTACTCATCACAACACTGGAGATAAGTGGTGTATATATCCAATGTATGACTTTGCTCACCCATTGGAAGATGCAATAGAGCATGTGACTCATTCTATATGTACCTTGGAATTCGAAGATCATAGACCTCTTTACGATTGGGTTGTAAGAGAGTGTGAGATGGAGGCAGCTCCAAGACAAATAGAATTTGCAAGATTAAATATGACCAACACTGTTATGAGTAAAAGAAAGCTTAAGCAGTTAGTTGATGAGAAGGTTGTTGATGGCTGGGATGATCCTAGAATGCCTACAATTTCAGGTTTAAGAAGAAAAGGTTGTACTCCTGAAGCCTTAAGAAATTTCTGTACTGCTATAGGAGTATCTAAAGCTAATTCTTTAGTTGATTCTCAAATGTTAGATTACTTCATAAGAGAAGATTTACAAATGAAAGCACCACTAGCTATGGCTGTGCTAAGACCTCTTAAACTTGTAATAACTAACTATCCAGAAGATCAAACAGAAATGCTTGAAATAGAAAATAATGCTAAGGATGAATCTCAAGGCAAAAGACTTGTTCCATTCTCAAGAGAATTATATATTGAAAGAGAAGACTTTATGGAGATCCCTCCTAAGAAGTACTTTAGATTATTCCCTGGAAATGAAGTTAGATTAAAGGGTGCCTATTTCGTCAAGTGCAACGATATAATCAAAGACGAAAATGGTGAAGTAATAGAAATCCATTGTACTTACGATCCAGAAACAAAGAGCGGTTCTGGATTTACTGGAAGAAAAGTTAAAGGGACTATCCATTGGGTAGATGCTAAAACTTGCGTTCCAGCTGAGTTTAGATTATATGAACCTTTAATATTAGATGATGAAGAAGAAAATGAAGGAAAGCACTTCTTAGAACAAATAAATCCAAATTCAATGGAAGTACTTCAAGGCTTTGTTGAACCAACCGCCTTCACGGATGCTAAACCTCAAGATAAGTTCCAAATGGTTAGAAACGGTTTCTTCAATGTAGATTCTAAATACACTACAGCTGAAAAGCTAGTATTTAACAGAATAGTTTCATTAAAATCATCTTTTAAATTGAATCAATAATTAGTTTAAAAGGCTGCCTAAGCGATAGTTTATTTAGATAATAAATAACTAGATGATTTCTTTTGCAGCAAAATAAGAGCCACTGAAGCAATATTCTTCAGTGGATTTTTCTTATTATAGGCTATGTTTAATAACATTTTTGAAATTAAGTGGTCATGAAGGAGATGCTATATGAGCGAGCAACTAGAATTAAATGATTTTTTCAGATGGAATGGCGTTAATAAACTGTACTGTTCGAACGTAGTGAGTTTACAGTTTTAGCCATGGAATATGAAAAAATCATATTAATTCTTTGCGCAAGCTCATCTAAGCATCGGATGACTGACCACTTAATTTCAACACGGCTCTTTAATAGATCCTTATTATAGAGCTAAAAACTTCTCAAATCTGCTTCTAGTCTTTTCTTCACCCATAATTTGCATTATAGTATAAAGATCTGGAGTGTTATTTCTATGAGCTATTGCACTTCTAACTGCACCAGCAACGTCAGAAATCATTCCCTTGAATTGATCAGGGTTTGCCTTAAATTCCTTTCTGTTAGCACAGTATCCAAGCTTAGTTCCTATTTCCTTTAAGTCTTCAAACCAAGCCTCTTGGCTTCCAGCATTGAAGTTAAATTCGTTTTTATAAGTTGCAATTATCTCTTTTGCAGCATCTAAAGTAAGTCCCTTAGGAAGTTCTACTTGCTCTACTGCTTCTTTATCGAATAATTCATCAAAGAAGTAGAAGATCTTATCCCTAACTTCATCCCACTTAGCAAAGTCCTTTCTTGGCTTTGGACCTTCTTTATCTATATTAAAAATCTCCTTAGCCATAGCTTCATTTGCTGTAACTAATTTGTACATATCTTCATCAAATTCTTTAGCCCAAGCTATATAGTTACCATAAACATCAGTAGCCTTCATAGCTGCTATACGATCCTTAGATACATCATTTAACTTCACTAAGTCAAACAATGCACCACTCTTACTCATCTTATCTAACTGAACATCAAACTCATGGTAGTCAACAGTAGGATTTTCAGCTCTCCACTCTTCAAAAGTAGAGTTGACAATATTAAGTAAGTACTCTATTACAGTTACAGTTGGGAATCCAACTTCCTTGTAGTAAGAAACAGCAGCTTCAGCATCTTTTCTCTTTGAAAGTTTTCTCTTAGAACCACCATCTTGCTTCATTATCGTAGGAATATGAGCATATCTAGGAAGCTCAAAGCCTAAAACTTCGAATAATTGAACGTGTATAGGAAGCGATGATAGCCACTCTTCGCCTCTTATTACATCTGTGGTTCTCATTAGATAATCATCTATTGCATGAGCAAAATGATAAGTTGGAAGTCCATCTCCCTTTATAAGTACCACATCTTGATTATTTTCTGGGAAAGATATATCTCCCTTTATTAAGTCATGGAACTCTACTCTGTTCTCTGGATTTCCTGGAGATTTTAATCTTAGGATATACTTTTCTCCTCTTTCAATTCTCTCTAGAGCTTCTTCTTCAGTTATATTTCTAAACTTTGCATATTCTCCATAATAACCTGGAGTTATCTTTTGAGCTATTTGTTTTTCTCTTAATTCTGATAATTCTTTTGGAGTACAAAAGTCTGGATAAGCCAATCCCTTTATTAATAAGTCTTTTGCAAAAGTATTGTATATTTCAGCTCTTTGACTTTGTCTATAAGGACCGTACTCACCTTTAGAGGTATCTTCACTAGTCATTCCTTCATTGAAGTCTAAACCAAAATGATGCATGGTAGCTATTGTATCCTCTATAGCACCTTCTACTTCTCTCTTTTGATCGGTATCCTCTATTCTTAAGTAGAAAATACCTTCACTTTGACTAGCTATTCTTTCATCAATTAAGGCAGCAAACACCCCACCTATGTGTTGGAATCCAGTTGGACTTGGTGCATATCTAGTGACCTTAGCACCTTCTTTAAGATTTCTCTTTGGATATTTTTCAATATAATATTCTGTTGAGTACTTAACCTCTGGGAATATTATCTCTGCTAATTTTTCGAAACTCATTAACTTCATCTCCTTTATTGTTTATGTTTATAAAAATTCGCTAAAGCGATTTTTTTACTACTATGGTTTAGCTAACAAAAATTTTTTATATTTTTCTTTACAGTAAAAAAAGCCCCTCGTCCTATAATATTAGGACGAAAGACTTACTTCCGCGTTACCACCTAAATTGATTAATTTCTTAATCCACTTAATTATTTTTAAGGGAATAACCCCATAAATATACTACTCTTGATGAATTTCTATTTATTGCTCCAAAGCTTCCTTCAATAGTTCTAAATTCTAGGCTCTCACCTTCCCTAGATCTCTTTGATTTAAAGTTCTATTTACTCTTCTTTATCAACGCACTTTATTATTTTATGGTTATTTATTTACAAAATACAAATCAATTATACATTTTGAAGTTTTGAATGTAAAGATGTTTATTGCTTTCAATTACTTTTTTCTTTTAAAGTAAAGTTTTTTGTATACTAGGTAAACAATAGCTGATGAAGGTATGTTCAATAATCCAATAATTCCCCAAAGCCATGGATTGGGAACCTTATCTTTGATTGCATCTCTAAAAATCAAGGTTCCCTGAATAACTACAAGTATAATGAGAAAAATAATTTGTGCAACTGTAAGCATCATACTTCCCTCCTTACTTTTCTTTTAAGAAGGATGTCATTTAATGCCAGTAATATAATCAAAAGTCCTATTTGACTTATAAAAACTACTTCTATTTTCATCTTTGTATAAATAAAACCTATAAAAGCAGCTATTATAACGGCTACTAATAAGAACTTGAAGGTTTCTCTTCTAAGCTTCTTTTTATTCCTTAGCTTTAATCCTTCTCCAACAGTTTTACTTACATCTACTCTAGTTAAAGATTGTTGGTCCAACTTTTCTATGATTGTCATCTTATCCAAAGCATACTTTATTTTCATTGCTTCAACATCTTTTGTATCCAGGGTTTCATCGTAATACTTATCTATATTCTCATTATTATTAAAAGGCTTCATAGCTACATGCCTCCCTTAAATTTAGATATAATTTCTTTTATCCCATAGTGCAATCTAGACCTTACAGTTCCTACAGGACAATTCACTATATAACTTATTTCTTCATAACTATATCCATAGTAATGCTTCAATATAAAGACATTTCTTTTGTCCTCAGGCATATTCTTTAAAATCTTAAAGATTTCCTCAATTTCATTCTTTTCAATTACTTTATCTTCTAAAGAGTAATCTTCCGGAATTACTTCAAGTAATATATCAGTCTCTTTTACTTTTCTTAGGTAATCCTTATACTTATTAGAGGCTATCTTTATAAGCCAAGTAGAAAATTTAGCTTTAGGAACAAAGGTATCTATATTAACAACAGCAGATAATAAAGCATCTTGAATGATATCTTCTGCTAATTCTCTGTTGCAAGTAAGCTTTATCATATACCCTTTTAAAATAGGCAAGCTATCATTAATTAAGATTTCAAAAGCATATTTATCCCCATTTCTAGCTCTCTCTATTAATTCTTCTTCTTTCAAACTATATAAATTCATAGGTATACCCCTTTTTACACCGGTTTCAATAATTAAACGTATAAAAACAAAAAAAGTTCAATTCTTTTTTTATAAAAAGGTACTTTTACTAATGATCTTAAGCATAGCAAAAAACCCCTTAAATAGTATATCTATTTAAGGGGTTAATATTTACTAATTAAAGAATAGTAACATTTTCAGCTTGAGGTCCTTTAGGTCCCTTAGCTACATCGAATGAAACTTCTTGGTTTTCTTCTAATGTTTTATATCCATCTGTCTTTATTTGAGAAAAATGTACGAATACGTCTTTTCCATCTTCTCCTGTAATAAATCCAAATCCTTTTTCTCCATTAAACCATTTAACTTTACCGTTCATATAGTATTACCTCCGAAATTTTATTATGCTTAAATCTTCCATAATAACTCACTAATAAAATCTCGATATCATCATACTATATTTATTAAGTACTAATTGAAATATATTTGTGTTATATTATTTACTATTAATTTAAGTACTAGCTAACAATAACACAACATACAAAATAAAGCAATGTTTTTATTATATTATTATAAATTTACTTTGAGTCATCATGATTCTCTAAGTGATAAGGGAAAGTAGATACAACTATATTATGGTTTCTCAGCAACGCCTCTCTAATAATCAAACTAGTGTGATTGTGTAGAACTTCTCCCCAGTATTCATGGCTCATAAACTCTGGTAGTATTACCATTATCTTTTCCTCTGGACCTGCAGCTTTTGCAATTAGTTCAACATTGTCAAGCAAAGGTGTTATTATAGTTCTATATGGAGAATATTTAGCTACCAGTATAATATCGGTGTCTAGTTCTGCCCATCT
This sequence comes from Clostridium manihotivorum, assembly GCF_004015185.1. Taxonomy (GTDB): domain Bacteria; phylum Bacillota; class Clostridia; order Clostridiales; family Clostridiaceae; genus Clostridium_AR; species Clostridium_AR manihotivorum. The sequence continues at coordinate 5,427,917 of NZ_CP025746.1, forward strand.
TCGCTTTATCTTTTCTAGTGCTTCCATATCAGTTGATATATTGATGGCTATAACGTTATCACTTATACTATGAGCATACTGAAGGGTACTTATTGCAGCTTTATTTAAGCTAGCAATTGGCACAACTATTATATGGGTATATTTTGTTCTTAAATCTAAGCTTTTTAGGTTTATATCGCTTATACTTAGTCCCTTAGCAACCTTATTATAGTGAGCCTTAATCCTCATTTGTATCAAAATAATTATAGGTATGAGAATTACTACTATATATGCACCTTGACTAAACTTTTCAATTAAGATTATTATTGTTGTCAATAAACTTACAAAAGCACCTACTCCATTTATAGTAGCACGTTTTTGCCAACCTTTATCTCGTTCTTTTCTCCAATGATTGACCATTCCAAGTTGGCCTAACACAAAAGATACAAATACGCCAATTGCATATAAAGGTATCAATCTATGGGTATCTGCCTTAAATACTATAACTAAAAAACATGCTATAAATGATAAAGAAACAATTCCAAAGGTGAAGCCTAACCTTTTTCCTCTAGTGGTAAATTGTCTAGGAGCAAATCCATCCTTTGCAACTACATACATTAGCATTGGAAATCCTGTATATGCAGTATTGCATGCCATTAACAAAATTACAGCTGTGCTAAACTGTATAACATAATACATGATCCCATTGTTAAAGATAGCAAATGCTATTTGAGAAATAACTGTAGGCCCATTTGAAATTGGAACTGCTGTATAAAATATTGCAAGTATTGAACTACCACCAAATATTAAAAATATCAGTACTGCAAGTAATATCATAACAGTCTTAGCACTTCTCTGACTTGGTTCCTTGAAGTTAGGAACTGAATTACTTACAGCCTCTACACCAGTTAACGCAGAGCACCCAGATGAGAATGCTCTCAAAATTAGAAATATCGTTAAATTTTCTGTAGCTTTACTTGGTGGAGTAAACATTGGTGCTGGGTGAATGTTTAAAACGAAATATTTAAATAGACCATACACAATCATAAAGAGCATACTAAAGATGAATATATATGTAGGTATTGCGAAAATTTTTGATGATTCACTTATTCCTCTCAAATTTAAAATAGTCAAGATTATTATTATGGCTACAACAAAAAGCACTCTATATGGAGCTAACTTTACAAAGGCTGATATTATAGCATCTGCCCCGGCACTTGCACTAACTGCCACTGTCAAGATATAACTTATTATTAGGCCTGCTCCTGCTGATAAACCTGCCTTATCACCTATATTTTCTTTAGCTACTTTATAGGCACCACCACCTTGAGGATAGGCCCTTATAATTTGAATGTAGGAGGTAGTAAGTATAACAAGAAGACCTATTATCATAAAAGAAGTCCAAGTTAACCATTGATATGCCGCCGAACCTAATACAATTAAAACAAAGAGGATCTCCTGCGCAGCATAAGCAACAGAAGAAATTGCATCACTAGCCATTATAGCTAAACCAAAAGGAATATTATATTTTTCATGCTTACCTTGCTCGCTAGATAAGGGTTCTCCTAGTAGAACATCAGAAAACTTTTTCATCATATGTTATGCCCCCTAAATGAGTATAATTAAATAATTTCAACCTTGTTCTTAAACACAGTTAATATATAAAAATATATGAAACTTATACTGCAATAAATTAAAATATCTTTTCTAAAACAAGCCATTTAACTTTACCGTTCATATAATATTATCTACAAGATTTTACTTTGTTTAATTCTTCAATAGTAACTGGCAAATAAAATTTCCATATCTTCATAATATATTTATTAAATACTAATTGTAATGTATTTGCGTTATATTACTTACTATTCATTTAAGTAATAGCCAACAATAATGCAATATACAAATTAGAGTACTACTTTTACAGAGTTATTATAAATTTACTTTAAGTTATCTTGATTCTCCAAGTGATATGGGAAAGTAGATACAACTATATTATGATGTCTTAGCAAAGCCTCTCTAATTATCAAGCTAGTGTGGTTATGTAGAACTTCTCCCCAATACTCATGGCTCATAAACTCTGGCAATATTACCATTATCTTTTCTTCTGCCCCTGCCGCTTTTGCAATTAACTCTATATTGTCAAGCAAAGGAGTTACTATGGTTCTATACGGAGAATATTTAGCTACAAGTATAATATCAGTATCTAACTCTTTCCATCTTCGTTTTAGTTTTTCTAGAGCCTCCATATCAGCTGAGATGTTAAGAGCTATGACATTGTCACTTATACTATAAGCATATTGAAGCGTACTTATTGCTGCTTTATTTAAACTAGCTATTGGAACCACTATTATATGGGTATATTTTGTCTTTAAATCCAAACCTTTTAGATTTATATCACTTATACTAAGACCTTTTGCGACTTTATCATAGTGAGCCCTAATTCTGAGCTGTGTTAAAATTATAATTGGAATTAAGATTACTACAATAAAAGCCCCTTGACTAAATTTTTCTACTAAGATAATTATGGTAGTTAATAGTGATACCGCAGCTCCCAAACCATTAATGAGAGCACTTTTTCTCCAATCTTTTTCTTTATCCTTTATCCAATGCTTTACCATTCCAAACTGTCCTAAGGTGAAAGATGTAAAAACTCCAATTGCATACAAAGGAATAAGTCTATGAGTATCTGCTCTAAAAATAATAACTAGCAAACAAGCAATAAATGATAGTGATCCTATGCCAAAAGAAAAACTTAATCTCTTTCCTCTAGTAGTAAACTGTCTAGGAGCATATCCGTCCTTTGCTACTATATACATAAGCATAGGAAAACCAGTGTATGCTGTGTTACATGCCATAAGCAGTATAATAGCTGTACTAAATTGTATAACGTAAAACATGAATCCATGCTGAAATATCCCAGTAGCGATTTGTGCAATAACCGTAGGACCATTCTCCAATGGTACTGCTGTATAATAAATAGCAAGTATTGAGCTTCCACCAAATATGAAAAAAATCAAGATTGCTAATAGCACCATTACAATCTTGGCATTTCTCTGACTTGGCTCCTGAAAGTTAGGAACTGAGTTACTCACTGATTCCAAACCAGTTAAAGCAGAACATCCAGAGGAAAAGGCTCTTAAAATAAGAAATATAGATAAGCCTTCAGTTGCCCTAAGGTGAACATTATGCATAGCTGGTACTGGATGAATACCCAATATAAAGTATTTAAACAAACCGTATATTATCATAAATATCATACTAAAAATAAATATATATGTAGGTATAGCAAAAATTTTAGAAGATTCACTTATTCCTCTTAAATTCAGTATAGTTAAAATCACTATAATAACTACAACAAATAAGACTTTGTGTCTTTGTATATTGGGGAATGCAGATGCAATAGCATCAACCCCTGCACTAGCACTAACAGCTACAGTAAGTAAATAATCTATTATTAAGCCAGCACCAGCAACTAATCCAGCTTTATCGCTTATATTTTCCTTAGCTACCTTATAGGCTCCTCCACCCTGAGGATAAGCTCTTATAATCTGAATATATGAAATAGTAAGTATAATAAGAAGACCTATAATCATAAAAGCAGTCCAGGTTAACCACTGATATGCTGCCGCTCCTAGAACTATTAATACAAATAGAATTTCTTGGGCAGCATAAGCTACTGATGATACTGCGTCACTAGCCATTATAGCTAAACCAAAAGGAATATTGTACTTTTCATTCTTTCCCTGCTCACTGGATAAGGGTTCTCCTAGTAGAACATCCGAGAATTTTTTCATCATATGTTATGCCCCCTAAATGGATATTATTAAAGGTTAATTGATTAATCTTCAGCACTGTTTAAATACTGTGTTGAAATTAAGTAGCCCTTCACCCGATGCTTTAATGTACTTTCACAAATAATTAATACAAATCAAATTTATAATTCTATTATTCCTAACTTTTTATTAGCTATGCTTTCCGGTGGTTATATCCATATTTTTCAAAATATATTATCAGTTTATTCTTGAGGTTTACTTATATATTATTTTTAGCTTTCAAACCTTTTGAAGACTTTACCTCCATATCCATTCCTATATAGCAAAAAGCGATAATCTAAGTTAGATTATCGCTTTAAAATTAGGCCATCTTTAAACACGGTACTTTAACAGAGCCTAAAGTTATAATTCTATATATCATTTTATCGGATGATTCCTTATATGCTTAGATACTTCCTCAAGCACCAAGTTATATTTTTCTTGAACTAACCAATGTCCTGCATCTAATTCCACAAAGTTATACTCACCCTTCATGTACTTTTTAGCATCTTCTACTCCTGCCCTGGCTATTGCCAAATCTTTATTGCCCCAGATAAAAAGAGTAGGAATAGTTACATCTCCATATTTGACTGAAATTTTATTATTTGCACGATACCAATTTATTACTCTATTGCGACCTTCATAGTCTTTAAATATACCTAGATAGTCCTCTATCTCTCTTTTTGAGTGTTCACTCCAAATAGTTTTTAAATAAGCTAAGTTCTTACTTCCAAGAAAAACTTCAGGTACCACTGGAACCTGAAATAGTCTTATATATCTGCTCTTCTCCATTTGTTCCTTATCATTTGACTTTGCATTCATATATGCAGCCATATGAGGTACTGCTAATGCCGACCAATCATTTACTCTCTCTGGATATATAGTTAGAACAGTCCAACCGCAGGCTGAACCCCAATCATGACCAACCAGGTGAAATTTCTTGAAGCCAACAGCATCAGCAATTGCTATAACATCTTCTGCAAGTTTTTCTACAGTATAGTTTTTTATTCCCTTAGGTCTAGCTTCTTTGCTGTATCCTCTCAAGTCCGGTGCTATGCATCTATATCCCTTTTTAGCAAAGCTAATCATTATGTTTTCCCAAATAATAGAACTTTCAGGAAAACCGTGTAGAAATATAATTGGCTCTCCTTCACTTTCAAGCCCAGCAGTTCTACATTTAAACTTGTATCCGTTTGCTTTTACTTCTTCTATATTAATCTGTAAATCTACCATAAATAACCTCTCCATTTTAATAAATTATAAGCTATGTTCAATAATATTGTTGAAATTAAGTGGTTATGAAGGAGATGCTCTATGAGCGAGCTATTAGAATTAAATGATTTTTTCATATGGAATGGCCTCAAAAAATCGCTAATTGCTCTTCATTAGTGATTTTTTTGCGCATCTGCCTTTTCTCAACGTATGTGAAGAAATCCTGGCAGGCGACATAATTTTTTATTCTTTACTCTTTGAAATCAAAACATCTTATTTTATTTATATTTAAATTAAGATATAAAATGTTTATAAAGATTACAATAGCTAAAGAGTAAAACTGTATGTTCGAACGTAGTGAGTTTACAGTTTTAGCCATGGAATATGACAAAATCATATTAATTCTTTGCGCAAGCTCATCTAAGCATCGGATGACTAACCACTTAATTTCAACACAGTACTTTAACAGCTCTTATTATATACTACATTTCAGAAAGGTATATTCATGAATCTAATTATATTTTCAGAAGTTCTTTCAATATTATCCTGACCTTTAGCAAGAGCTTCTTCAAGAGATGTTACACCTTGCATGATGCTAAATATTGCATCTATTCCTTTCTCGTATAACACCTCTATACCCTCACCAATTCTTCCTGCCAGTGCAATTACTGGTTTGTTATATTTTTTTGCAACTGTTGCAACACCTATAGGAGTTTTCCCGTATTGAGTCTGAAAATCTATACTACCTTCACCTGTCCAAACCATATCTGCATTTCTTACTTTTTCTTCAAGTCCAGTATATTCCACTACAATATCAATACCTCTTCTTAGGTTGCCATCTAAAAATGCCATAAGTCCTGCTCCTAACCCTCCTGCGGCTCCAGCACCAGGTAGATCTAAAACATCTTTCCCCAACTTTTCCTTTATTATTTGTGCATAATGTTTTAGATTATTGTCCAAAGTTATTATCATATCTTTAGTGGCTCCCTTTTGTTGACCAAATACATTAGCCGCCCCATAATCTCCACAAAGTGGGTTAGTAACATCACAGGCTACTTGAACTTCAATGTCCTTTAGTCTTGAATCAAAACTACTTAGGTCAATATTACTTAGCTTTCCTAGTTCTCCACCACCAAAACCTAATTCCTTTCCTTCCTCATCTAGAAGTCTTCCTCCAAGAGCTTGAATTACTCCTGCCCCTCCATCATTTGTAGCACTTCCCCCAATACCTATTATTAATCTTTTTATTCCATGGCTTAAACAAGCTTTTATAAGCTGACCTGTGCCAAAAGTTGTAGTTATTAAAGGATTTCTCATTTCAATAGGAACCAGCTCAAGACCACTAGCACTGGCCATTTCTATCACAGCTACTTGGCCTTTTCCTAGGATACCATACTTAGCCTCAACTTCATTTCCTAAAGGTCCTATTACTTTCAAGGAATATATTTTTCCTTCTGTAGCATCTATTAAGGACTGCATAGTCCCTTCTCCACCATCAGCCATAGGTACATGAATACAGCTAATATTTTTATTTACTTTTTTAATTCCTCTTTCCATTGCTTCACAAGCTTCTTTAGCTGTCATACTCTCCTTAAAGGAATCTGGTGCAAGTACAATGATAAAATCTTTTTTCATTTTTGCCTCCATAGGTTTCCCAAAACAGTTATTATCTAAAAACTCAATATTGATAATATTGTATCCAATCACATTTAAAAGGTTTATATATCGATATCTGAATACATAATCCGCCAAATTCATCACTATATATTCGATGTTCATGAAATAAATCCTTTGATATTCTTATATTTTAAATAATCTTAATAATTTACATAAGAAAAACAGGATTGAGTGCAATTTAATGCACTCAATCCTGTTTTATTTTATAGTTCAGCTCCATTACTTTCAATTACTTTTTTGTACCAATTAAAACTCTTCTTCTTAGAACGTTTTAAAGTACCATTGCCTTCATTGTCCTTATCAACGTATATGAAGCCATATCTCTTTTTCATTTCTCCAGTAGATGCACTTACTAAATCTATACATCCCCAAGGTGTATATCCCATAAGCTCTACTCCGTCTTCATTTACTGCAGCCTTCATAGCTTTAACATGCTCTCTTAGGTACTCTATACGGTAGTCATCTTCTACATAACCATTTTCGTCTGGATTGTCTACAGCTCCTAAACCATTTTCAACTATAAACAGTGGCTTTTGATATCTATCATAGATAGAATTCATAGTGATTCTAAGTCCTAGTGGATCTATTTGCCAGCCCCATTCACTTGCTTTTAGGTAAGGATTCTTTAAGGTAGCAAATACATTTCCTTCTGTTTCTGCACTTACCTTAGGATCAGCACTTGTAAGTCTTGAGGAATAATAACTAAAGGATATGAAATCTACAGTGTTATTCTTTAGTATTTCCTCGTCTCCTTCTTCCATCTTTAAGGAAATGTTATGTCTTTCAAACATCTTCTTAGCATAGTTTGGATATTCTCCTCTTGACTGAACATCTATAAAGAAATAGTTTTCTCTATCCTTTTCCATAGACCTCCATACATCCTCTGGAGCACAAGTATTTGCATAGGTATTTCCTGCAGCTAGCATACAACCTATCTTAAAATCAGGGTTTATAGCATGAGCTATCTTTGTAGCTTTTGCACTAGCTACTAGTTGGTGATGAGCTGCTTGATACTTTACAGCTTCCTCATTTTCACCTGGTTCAAAGGTTAATCCTGCTCCTATAAATGGAAGATGTAGTAGCATATTTATTTCATTAAAGGTAAGCCAATATTTAACCTTGTTTTTATATCTATCGAAGATTACCTCACATAATCTTTCGTAATAATCAACCATCTTACGGCTTCTCCAAGCACCAATAGCTTTAACTAGATTCATTGGAACATCGAAGTGAGTTATTGTTACAAGTGGCTCTATTCCATATTTTAGACACTCATCAAAAACATCATCATAAAACTTTAAGCCTTCTTCATTAGGTTCAGCGTCATCTCCGTTAGGGAATATTCTAGCCCAAGCTAAGGACATTCTAAAACACTTAAAGCCCATCTCAGCAAATAAAGCTATATCTTCCTTATAATGATGATAAAAATCTATAGCCTCATGGCTTGGGTAGAAGTGTTCATCATCACATTCAAACATGTTCATCTTTCCAAGCATAACAGGGAAACGATCCTTTCCTGCTGGAATCACATCTACTGTAGACAATCCCTTATTTCCTTCTAAATATCCACCTTCACATTGGTTAGCAGCAGTAGCTCCTCCCCATAAAAATCCTTCTGGTAATTTATTCAATTCCATAATATTTACCTCCTACTATTTAAAGATGTATCCCTTCAATCGAAATCTGTTTTCTATGCTTTTCTATGTTCTAAGAGCGTAATTTGAAAGTACAGCTTTTATTAATAAGTGATACATCTATATATTAAGCCATGATACTTCAAAAATTATACAAATACTCTTCATATGCCAATTATATTTTTAATCGTCTTAACAAACAATATTTTTTCTAAATTAGAAAATTAAAGTTTATGCTTTGCTTAAAATATTTTATTAAATTTACTAATACTTAATTAATTAGATCATCACAGTTAATAGATCTTCTTTATAATTAATAGACTTTTTATCAGTCTCGATAATATCCAAATATCTATCTGAATTAGTTATTATAACTGGTGTTATTAAAGAGAAGCCCTCTTTTTTTATCGCGTCTATGTCAAATTCCAATAATTCCTGTCCTATCTTTATGCTATCTCCTTGTTGTACCTTTGAAGTGAAATATTTTCCTTCTAATTGAACTGTATCCATCCCTACATGAATTAAAATCTCTGCACCATTCTTACTTGTGATACCTATTGCATGCTTTGTTGGAAATAACATTGTTACTATTCCTTCAACTGGTGATACTACTTTTCCTTCCTTTGGTTCAATCGCTATTCCTTTGCCAAGTACTCCCTTTGAAAAAGCTTCATCCTTTACTTCTGATAAAGGCTTTACCTCTCCCTTTAATGGACTTATTACTACTTCTTGTCTTATAAGCTCATTACTTTCTTTTTTTACTTCTTCTGTTTTACTTTCTTCATCTTTAAAACCAGCTACCATCATCAATATGAACCCTAGAACAAAGCTCACAACTACTGCTATTATGGCACCATAAAAACCTTTATCCATTCCTTGAGGATTTATATAACTAGGAAGTGCAAACACACCTAAACCTCCCATTATAAAACCTTTAGTTCCCATAAATTCAGCTATTGCTCCACCTACTGCTGCTGCTATACAACTTAAGATAAATGGCTTTTTGCGTGGTAATGTGATTCCGTAGATTGCTGGTTCTGTAACACCAAATATACCTGAAATAAATGCTGGTATTGAAAGTGATTTTAACTTTTTGTTCTTTGTCTTTAATAATATCGCTAGTACTACTCCTGTTTGAGCAAAGGAAGCTCCTATCGCTGCAGATAAAACTGTATCATAATGCATAGTTACCATATTATTTATAGCTATAGGAATTAATCCCCAATGTAGACCAAACATAACAAATACTTGCCAGAAACCACCTATGAATAAACCAGCTAAGACAGGGCTTAAATTGATTATTGCTAGTGTAGCTGTTCCGATTAATTTACCTGCCCAAGTTGCAACTGGCCCTATAACTATAAAGGTTAGAGGAACTGTAACCAAAAGTGTACAGAAAGGAACTAAGAAAGTCTTTACAACATCTGGTATTATCTTTTTAAATCCACTCTCTATCTTAGCACCAACATAAGCTGCCAAGACTATAGGAATAACGCTTGATGAGTAATCCATAAGTATTACCGGAATACCTAAGAAAGTTATATTAACATTAGATTGAATCATTGTTCCATTAAATAAAGTATATAGTGGCTGTGCTGTGGTTAATGCTAATATCTTAGGATAAACAAGTGCAGCACCTATGGCCATTCCTATGAAGTTATTTCCCTTAAACTTCTTTGATGCTGTATATCCTAAGAATATCGGAAAGAAGTAGAATAAACTATCGCCTATGGCATTCAATATAGCATAGGTTCCTGACTTATCTCCATATAACCCTAATGCAACAAATAAGGAATTAAAGCCTTTTATCATACCAGTAGCTGCAAGTACTCCAAGGGTTGGAGCAAATACTCCTGATATTATGTCTATAAACTTATTGAAAGGACTAAGCTTCTCTTCAGAACTACTATCTTCTGACGCTGTACTAAAGCCACCAACTGATACTACATCTGCGTATACCTCTGGTACATGGTTGCCAATAACTACTTGATACTGCCCACCGCTTTGAACAACAGTTACAACTCCATCCATATTCTTTAGACCTTCTGTATTTGCTTTATTCTCATCTTTTAACTTAAAACGTAAACGGGTTACGCAATGAGTTAAACTATTTACGTTTTCTTTACCACCAACATTTTTAATAATGTCTTTTGCTAAACTTTCGTACTTCATATCTTACCTCTCCTTTTAGTTTTAATTATTGTAAATAATTCTGTAAAAAATAAATCACTAGGCTTTACCTTTAAACTATTTCTTTTATATAAAAAAGGCGAGACCATATAAATAGTATAATCCTTCATACCATCTATTTGGTCTCGCCTGCATTACCAGTAACAATCCAAAGTTCCATATAAAATTATCTTTGAGTTACCCTCTGAATATGAATAGTTAAGTATAACTGCTCTTCATCAGATAAAGCTACTTCTAAGTATTTCTCAACCTTAAGCATACATTCATATGCCTCTTTATATTTTGCTTTTACCTGCTTTAGCAAAAAGTCATCCTCTTTAGTATCCTCTAATTCTTGCTTCTTGTTTAAACGTTGAAAGAAGAATCTTAAGTGAGTAACGAACCTCTCATAACTTATAGACTTTTCATCTAAGGCTATATTAAAGGTGTATTTAACTATATTTAATATATCCTGAACCATTTTGGTTTGCTTAGCAACATCTTCTACCTTATTCGAAGCACTTTTAAACTGTGCATTTATTAAATGAAGAGTTATATTAGCCGCTTCATCTTCAGGCAGCCTTTTTCCTGTTGCTTCTTCAATTGAATCTAAGGCTTTTAGTGCCACCTTAAATTCTTTAGGATAAAACTTTTTAATCTCCCAAATTAGCGGGTTAGGATTAGTGAAGCCTTCATCAAATAACTTAAGTACATTGCTTATGTGATCTGTCAAAGTGACATATATGTAATCATTTAACTCAACCTCAAGCATATTTTTTGCATAATCTATTATGTCACCACAAAGTGTTATATGCTCAGAAGGAATATGTTCTAATAATAATTTAAATTTTTCAGAAGCATCTTTTTGTTTTAGTATAAAGGTTTTCTCAACTAGTTTCTCTTCTATTGTTTCTCCAACACTCTTTTTGAATCCAATTCCACTTCCCATAACAACAACTTCATTATTGTCCAGATCTCTAGCTAAAATAGCATTATTGTTAAATATCTTTTTTATTATCATTCTTATCCCCTCACCACCTTGCTTATTTATTTATAAATATGAAAAAACCTCAATTAATCAAAAGAGATATTGTTTCTCTTCTCATTAATTAAGGTCTCGCCTGATCTTGTCAGTAACAATCCTCACAATGTATGTAAGCGTTTAATTTATGTTTTTATTATATCCACTTCATCTATAATAGTCAATACCTTTATGAAAACATTTTTTGTACATCTGCCTTTCCGAATGTATATGAGGAAAATCTGGTAGGCGAATAATATCTCTTTTCTACTATTTACCCTAAATAGTTGTTATAAACACTTGAATTTACTAGATTTAGCTATGAAAAAGTTTTATACTAGTCTAGACAGTAAAAAATGGCATATATAGATTGGTGTAATCTATATATGCCATTATACTATTAATTAAACTTTAAATTTATTCATAGTAACTTTCAAGTCTTCAGACATCTGAGCTAGAACCTTACTAGATGAAGCAATTTCTTCAACTGAAGCTAATTGCTCTTCTGTTGCTGCAGATATGGTTTGAGCTTCATCTGCTATCTTTACACTTATATTTTGAATATTATTAACGGAATCTACTGATGCCTTTGTTCCAGCATCTATGTCACTAATAGCTTTGGATATCTTATTTATTTGTTCTGATATGTCTCTTATCATTTTAAGTATTTCTCTAAAGCTTTCGCCAGCAATAGTAACAACCTTAGCTCCGGTATTTACTTCTTCAGAGTTCTCATTCATAACAGACACTGCACTATTAGTTTTGCTTTGAACATTACTGATTATATCTGAAATCTCTTTAGTAGAACTTTGAGACTGCTCAGCTAATTTTCTGATTTCATCAGCTACTACACTAAATCCTTTTCCTGCTTCCCCTGCTCTTGCTGATTCTATTGCAGCATTTAATGCCAGTAAATTAGTCTGTTCAGATATGCTGTTAATAGTATCTATAATCTTACCTATTTCTATTGATTTTTCCTCTAATTCACTTATGATTTCTGAGGCTTGTTTAGTCTTTTTCTCAATAATATCCATTTGATTAACAGCCTTTTCAACAGCGATTTCACCGGAATTTGCTGAGGTTTTAGCATTATCAGTGAGATTTAAAACCAATTTAGTGTTTTTAGACACTTCACCTACTTTATCTGCTATATTTTCTACTACCTTAGTAGTATTATTGGCAAACGATAACTGATCCTCTGAACCACCAGCCATTGTTGTTACTGCATTGGCAACTGAATTTGATGCCTCAGCTGATTGTTCAGCACTTGCAGTTAATTCCTCTGAGGAAGAAACCAAATGTTCTATTGTAGCATTTAACTCTTTAATCAGCTCATTAATACTAATTCTCATTTCCTCTACAGAATTTGATACAAGTCCAAATTCGCTCTTATCTTTAAGGCTTGCATCACTTACAGCAGTTGAAAAATCACCTTTTGCTAATATTCCCATAAAGTTTACAAAGTCATACAACCTTTTAGTAATACGCTTTGATATAAGCCAACCCAAGATTAATATTAATGCTGTTGCTATAATGATCATACTAAAGAAAATCATCTCTGCAGTTTTGAACTTTGTAGCATTATCACTATTAATCTGTTTTGCAAACTCAGCACTATGATTTCCAAGTTCCACCAACTCGCTTAGAAAGGCTTTTGCATAGGTATCTACATTTTTTTTCATAATATTCATAAGCTTCTGCATTCTTATTTTGAGCAGCTAAATCCAATACAACTTTTCTACCTTCTCTGTATTTTGCTAGATTTTCCTCTACTTCTTTCATCTTACTAGTTTCAAAGGAATCTAATCTTATGCTTTGATATTTTTTTATGTATCCGTTAAAGCTTTCAGCCTTAGTAGTTATATCACTAAGCAAAGCTTTATTGACGGTTTCATCAGTATTTATCATAAGCTTAAAAATATCTGTTGAAACCGAACCAGCATCAATCCTAGCCTCATTTAACCACTCACTAGACATCAATCTTTCATTGTACATAATATCTAGAGCCTTCTTAGAATCTAATAAATAATAATACCCAGTTGAAGCCACTGCCAATAATGCCACTAAAGAAACCACTATAAGCAATAATAATTTTTTACCCACCTTTAAGTTATTAAGCCATTTCAACCCTTAATCCTCCTTTGTTAATCATAAATATTTTTTTACTAATTAAGTTCTTAAACGCATTACTTATAATTAATTGTCGTGTGTTAATTTCTTTACTTTAACGAATCTATTGAAAATGATTCTTATCTATAATTAACTGTTATTAAACTCTGCGAATATAAATAATTAATTGTAAATACCTTACTAATGTTAGTTTAGAAAAGGCAGATGCGTAAAAAATATATCTGTTATATAATACTAATATAAGTTTTTTCTTAGGAGGTTATTTTTTTATGCACAACACACTTACTGCAGAAAATGTAAAAAAATTAAGAGATGAGTTAGAATATAGAATGACTGTAAAAAGAGCTGAGATAGCGCGAGAAAAGTTGGAAGCTGCTGCTCATGGAGATAGATCAGAAAACGCAGAATATAAAGAAGCCTGCGCTAACTATAGAGAAAATGATAACCGAATCCAATATTTAATGACCATGCTTTCAACAGCAACTGTAATAGACGATGAAGAATTAGATAAATCAGTATTAGGTATTAACAGCAAAGCAAAGGTGAGATTTGTAGAAGATGACTTTGAGACAGTTATAACCTTGGTTACCACCATGGACTTAGATCCTGACAATATGATGATAAGCATAGAATCAGACTTAGGAAAAGCTCTATCTGGAAAAAAAGCTGGAGCTGTTGTAGAGGTAGCTGCTCCCGGTGAAAACTATACCGTTGAAGTTCTAGAAGTTTTATCTAACGTCTAGATTAAATATTTTTATAGAAATAACTAGTTTTTACACATCAAAGTTCTACTTAATTAGTCATAACCACAGGTAAAAATTTGACTGGTTAAAGTTAGTATACTTTGTAGTATATCAACTTTAACCAGTCTCCTCATTAGAGGCTTGATAGTTAAGATTGCCTATCTCCACGATTCCCTCTGTCTCCAACGTTATTACTCTATCGCATATCTTAAGTGCGGTATTTCTATGGGTAATTATTATACAGGTTGGTTTATAGTCAAGGTTCTGAATATTATTAAGCACCTGTATTTCTGTTTGAGCATCCAAGGCTGAAGTAGCCTCATCTAATAATAATATGGGAGTCTTATGAATAATAGCCCTAGCAATAGCGATTCTTTGTGCCTGTCCTTCAGAAAGACCTATTCCCCTTTCACCTATTGTGGTGTATATGCCATTTTTAAGATCCTTAATAAAATCCCAAGCGCAAGCTGATCTCAAAGCTTCAATAACCTCATCCTTTGAGGCTTCCTCACATCCCATCCTAATGTTCTCTATAATTGTTCCTGAAAACAATGTATTTCCCTGAGGAACATATGAAATCAACTTGCGGGTTGATGCGCATATTTGAAATTCTTTCTCTTTATCACCTACATAAATAGTTCCACTATTAGGTTTTAACAGCCCCATAATTAGCCTTATAAGAGTAGTTTTCCCTTTACCAGAAGGTCCTATAAGAGCAACAGTCTCTCCCTCTTCTATCTGCAAAGACGCATCATTTACTATATATTTGTTTTCTTCGTAAAAAAAGCTTACGTTTTCAAATCTAATGCCTACACTAGTAAAATCAGCAATTTCATCTAATTTTATTTCCTTTTCTAGATTCTCAAGCTCCATTATTCTTTCAATCGATGTGCTAGAAGATATTAATTGAGGCAGAGAATAAGCTAGTCCTGTAAATGGTCCTTGTACCTTATTTATAAGTTGTATAAAAGCAGTAAGAGCTCCAAAGGTTTCTGATCCATTGAATATTCCAACAGCTCCCCATGCAAATGCAATAGCATATCCTACCCAATAGCTTATAGAAAGAGCAGAGTTTGATACTATGGTCATTCTCCCCCGTCCCATTACAAATCTATATTTCTTATCCTGGAGCTTTTTAAACTCTCCATTAATAAATTGTTCAAGACAAAAAGTTTTAATTATAGTTATGTTTTGTATAGCTTCCTGCAAAAAAGATCGGCAGCTACTTTCAGAATTTTGTATGTTTGCATTAAACTTCTTTAGTTTTCTAGCATATAGCCTGCTAAGAATTAGCGAAATAGGACCTAATATAAAGGCTATCATTGCAAGAGAAGGCTTTAGTAGTAACAACGCAAAAAAGGAGGCAATAAGAGAAGCTGCTAAAGATACAATATCCGGAATTGTATTTACCAAGATACTTGTAATGTTTCCTATATCACTTGTCATCCTTGTGGATATATCTCCACTATGATATCTTGATAGTTTACCCCATTGCTTTTCATTAACTCTCATAAGAAGATTTTCTCTCAACTTATTGGAAATCAACTCCGTATTATGAGTTCTAATATATAACAAGATTCCATCTAAGACTAATTGTATAATTATGCTGCCAATAAAAAGCCCAACATAAGTAATAAGCAAAGCTTTATCCTTATTCTCCGCAGCATCAATTAAATTCTTAGATATAATAGCCATAGCTACACTGGAAACCGACAGTATAACCTCAAGAATCAGAGGCAATGTTAGAACTAAGACAAACCCCTTTGTGTGTTCTTTTAGCCAACTTACTTTTATTAGAATTTCTTTCAAAGTATATTCCTCACTTATCTGCGCAAAGCTCTATAACCTTTAATTATATCAATCCTGAAAGGTCGTAAAACCAGCCATATTCTAGACATAAATTTCAAAACTGAATTTTCTACATCTATTCTTTTATCCTGCCTCCATATAGCATTTACTTTTGCAAAAACCTGATTGAATCTAAGCGGCCCTTCTATATCTTCCTGAGCATCACCTACCATATAAAAACAGCCTTCTTCTACCTTTATAACTCTATGCATAACATACTCATTTGTGTCTCTAAGCACCATGACTATATCACCTTTTTTTATGGTTTTAGGATTAGTATTTGACAGCTCAACACTGTCAATATTCTCCCGCAGGAAAGGATACATGCTCATGCCAGTTACTGTAATCCTAGCACTTCTTCCCTCATCCAATATTCCCCTTATAACTGGAAATAAAACTTCTGACTTTATAGCTTTGAACTTCTGCATAGGTACTACACTCCATATTATTAACTTTGGCTCAACAACCTATATCTATTGAACTAATAAGCCATGACTTTCAATTTTTGATACAAATTCTAGTGTGTCTTTTAAGGCTGTTTCTTCGTCTATTTCATATTCAGAAGTTATTGACACTACTAAAGAATCTATATCCTTTCCTTTCTCTATTTCCTTCCAAAGCAGTGCTCCGGTTTCACTTAAAGTCATTATCCCGTTAAACTCAACTACCCTCTCTCCCAGTGGCACTACTACCCAAGTATCCACAATCTCTCTTAACATAAATCCCTCTTTAATCTTCATTTATTATCCCTCCATATGGTCTTGTATACTAAATCAACAGCTTCTAGGTCTGGCTTACATTTAAGTAAATATACTGGTACAAGCCTCAACAAATTTTCTAAATTATTCATTGCAATATTCATAAGATCTCTATCGTAATAGGGCAAAAAGCACCTTGGCATAAGTCTTGTTACTGCCTCTTCCGTACTGAGCTTAACTATATAATTTTTAGATGCTTGCTCAAGCATGATAATTGCTGAAAGTGATGCACTGTTGTTATTACATTCTGAAGGTTCACCGCTCCATGGTGTACCATATATGTATGGTTTATTATCTATAATCCTAATAGCAGGCCTATCATTATTTATCAGCTCTGCCCCCATTTTTTCACACCAAAGTTTAGCCTGAGTAGTTTTCCCTGTTTCTGAAGGAGCAGAAAAAATAATACCTTTGCCGTCATATTCCACTGCTGATGCATGAACTACTAGCCCCTGGTTAAACAAAAGTCTGTTGCGAAATAAAATCTCACCTAATGGACCCGTAGCAGCAGATTCACCATCAAACTCTGGCTGCTTGTAACATATATTTGCTTTACTCCACTGTTCATTTGTACTTAGTAAGTAAGCAATATCGTCTGGCTCTTTCCTACATATATATACAGATGTATCTTGTTCTCCGTCTTCATTCTTTACCCAAACTATTTTTTCATCTAAAACTACTTTTCCGCTTGGCTTAGGAATATATTCAGAAGCGGAAACCTTAACAATAATCTGCGGCTTTTGCTTGTCCAAGCATTCAAAAGGTTTAAACTTCTCTAATTGTAGAGTTTTGTTGCTATCTATCTCAATCTTTAAGTCAGCTATACTTATTTTCTGCATAATAACTTCTCCTTGTTTTTTAAGAAAACTATAAGTCTTGCCTTGCTAAAGACAGACTTATAGTTTATTTCAACCTAGCTTCCAGAAGGACAATGTTCTCTTCTTCCAGGATGGTCTCCACAATTTGGACCTCCATGAGATTTTTTTGGCTTAGGTTGGTTATAGCATCTAGCTATTCTTTCTTCTAGTCTCAATTCAACTGCTTCAAAGGTTGGTTTCACATACTTCTTCACTTGTAATCACCTCCTTTCCAGCATAGCTTTCTCTCATAAGCTCACATAGATAAGGAGCTGCTTTATCATAAAATCCTGTTTCAATCTTAAGCCTTGCTGGGCAAGGCATACATATATCCTTATGTTCACATCGCTGACATTCATAGCAACTAGGTATTGAGGCACAGCCTTTTTGTACATCAACCCATGCACTATTAAATCCTTGTTCAAAAGGGTAACTATATGGCTCATCCATAAGAGCACAAGGAGTCATTCTACCATCCCAGGTTATCCAAAAGGCACATTTTCCAGCAATACAATTAAACGCATCTTTACTTGATGTTGCCTCTTTCTCTTTTATCTCTTCATCAATTTCTTGTATCTCCTTCTCCTCTATGCCATTTTCGTCAACGGTGTTATTAGCTTGTCCACTTTTGCTTTCAAGGTATTTACCTGCAGCTTCTCTAAACTTAACTAATTCCAATGGCGATAGTCTCTCTGCTTCTGGAAAGGTACCACATCCTTCTCTACGTGGAGAAATATAGCTTATCATTCCTAGTTCTATCCCACGTTCTTCTGCAATCTTAGCTATATCATAAAAATCCTCTACGTTTCCTTTCACTATGGTTGTCTTTAACCATACTGTGATGCCTTCTGCCAGTAAAAGATCTATACCTCTAAGAGCTAAATTGAACCCATTACCGTTGCCACATACCCTTTCATAGGTTTCATAGGATGCTCCGTAAATAGTTATTCCTACCTTAGAAGGAGGTATGCGGCCTAAAGCTTTTGCAATCTCAGGTGTAATCATTGTTGCATTTGTATATATCTCTATATGGAATCCCATCTTTACAAGTTCAGAATATATAAACATAAAATCATTACGCAAAAATACTTCTCCACCAGTAAGAAGAAGGTACAGCATTCCTGCTTCTTTAGCCTCTCTAGCTAAGGCTAGCCACTCTTCTGCGGTTCGCTCCTTACTCATAGCTTCCTTATCACTTGCGTATTTACATACGTAGCACATCTTACAATGGAGATTACATCTTGCGGTCAATTCAAACTGACCGGATATTGGCACACGGCTTAACTTAGCAGAATCATACAGCTTTCTACCTAATCTTCCCCATGTTAATTCTGTCATCAAATCCCCTCCATACACAATAGAATATATATCCTTCGATATTTTACCATTATTATACATCTTATTCCATATTATGTAAATAACTTGTCCATATTTCTTGTTTATGCTATCCTAAGCGCTAACTACTTTTTTGACACTACCTCTTTCAAATTTACACAATAGATATCAAAAAACTTAGCTATGTTTAATGGTATTGTTTAAATTAAGTGGTCATGAAGGAGATGCTATATGAGCGAGCTACTAGAATTAAATGATTTTTTCAGATGGAATGGCTTTAAAAATCACTAATACGTTCTTCATTAGGGATTTTTTGCGCATCTGCCTTTTCTGAACGTATGTGAAGAAATTCTGGCAGGCGACATATTCTCTCTTTTTACTCTTTATCTTAATAGCATTCTTAATATACATAAGATTTATAAAGAGTGAATGGTTAAATAAAGAGTAAAACTGTACTGTTCGAACGTAGTGAGTTTACAGTTTTAGCCAAAGATGTATCACTTCAATCATTAAACTATTTTCAAATCTCTGCTGGTTTCTGAGCAGAGATTTTGAAAATATAAAATCATTATGAAGTGATACATCGGTGGAATATGACAAAATCATATTAATTCTTTGCGCAAGCTCATTTAAGCATCGGATGACTGAGCACTTAATTTAAACAAAGTACTTTAACAGAGCCAAAAATAAAAACAGCCTACTTCATTTTACTGAGTAAGCTGTTTTTAGCACTTCTATTTATAAATCTTATCCATAGTAAATCCTCTTCCCTTTACTTCATTAACCCTATTGATTATCATAAAGGCCTTAGGATCAATGGATAACACCATTTCATTAAGCTTTGGAAGTTCTCTATTGGATATAACAGTTAATACAACTAAGTTATTATTATGGCAATAGCCTGTTTCAGCATGAATTAGAGTAGAGCCTCTATCCAGATGTTTTATAATCATTTGATTAATCTCCTCATATTTTTCGCTAACAATCTTAACCTGAGTTCTAGACTGTCCAAGCAGAAGTATTTTGTCTAATACTACAGTGTAGATTAGAACTAATAACATTCCATAAAGCACTTGCTCCTTATTGGCAAATAGCATTTGTGATAATAAAATAGTAAAATCCAAACCATACATAACTACAGAAACAGGAAAGCCAAACTTCTTATTTAACACAAGTGGTGGTATGTCCATACCTCCTGTAGAAGCTCCAGCTTTTATTACTATACCAATACTAAATCCTATCATGATACCTGCGTATATGGTTGAGAGTAAATGATCTGAAGTTATTCCCTGTAAAGAAGGTATCTTTTGAAAAACACCTAGAATTAAGGGATAATAAAAAGTACTTATAAGCGTAGTAAGAGCAAACTTTTTTCCTAATACTAATGCTCCTAAGATAAACATACTTATATTAAAAATCGAGACAAAAATAGTAATCGGAACTCCTAGCTGATGATAAAAAAGTAAAGCTAATCCAGTAGTTCCACCTGTAATTAAGCCGCTCGGAAGTATAAAGATAGTAACCGCCAAGGCATATATAGTATTACCTAGCAAAATCAATGCTATATTTTTTAAAAGTCCATAATATTTCTTGAGCATATAACATTTTCTCCTTAAAACTTATAACCTTATTATTTCAAATATAAACTACTCTCTAAATTATACTACACTTCAAAGACACTTTAACATTATAATAGTTTCTAAAATATTAAAGTAACAGCCTAAACCTTTATATATATCCATTTAAGCAGGTTACTCTGACTACTCTAATTTGTATAATGCAAGCTCATAACTTGCTTTAACATCAGATTCACATATTATTTACAAATTAAACACATAATTGCCACTTTTCAGTTTTAATATTTATATAGTTTCAATATAATATATCTTAATTCTGTTATATCAAAACTCTATATATAATTATTTGCACAGGCTCCTTGAAGCACATAATGATTAATAATTAATTTCTAAATTTGATTTATACATAAAGTAATTTAAAGAAACATTCAACAAAGCAAAACTTAAATCTGGAAAATCAATAAGTTTATATTTATAAACATAAGGAGGTTTTTACCTTGAATAAAAAATTCCGACTGAATTGGGAAACCATCTGCTTAACAGCACTATTAGTCCTTTCAGCAATACTAAGCCTTGCCAATTTAAGCATCGAAGGATATGCTAACACTTATTACTCCGCAGGTGTTAAAAGTATGCTGCAAAGCTTTAAAAACTTCTTTTTTGTATCCTTTGATCCATCTGGCTTTGTAAGCATTGATAAACCACCTGTTGGTTTTTGGTTGCAGGCTATATCTGCTAAGATATTTGGTTTTAGCGGCTTTAGTGTTATTCTTCCTCAAGCTATTGCTGGTGTTCTGTCAGTTTTTATTGTATATCGCTTAGTTAAGAGAAACTTTGGTGCTATACCAGCACTTATTTCAGGATTATGTCTTTCCATTACACCGATTTTCGTAGCGGCTAGTAGAAACAATACTATAGATAACTTACTTGTGTTAGCTCTGCTTATATGCTGCTATCCTCTTTTTAAGGCAGCTGAAGAAGGCAAACTTAAATATCTTATCTTATGCCTAATAATCTTAGGCATAGGTTTTAATATAAAAATGGTTGAAGCTTATTTAATCGCTCCAGCTATTTATATAACATATTTTCTTTCATCTAAACTTACTTATAAGAAAAAACTTAAACATCTTTTTTTAGGATCAGCTGTTCTACTGGTAGTGTCTTTTTCCTGGGCCGTAATAGTTGACTTAATACCTTCTACAGATAGACCTTTTGTAGGAAGCAGTACCAACAATACCGTTACTCAGCTTATCATAGGTCATAATGGATTAGAAAGAGTAGGCCTTAACAATATACTTAATAAGACGCCACAGAAAAAAACAGCTCCTAAAGACAAAAACCCTATATCTAAAAACAGTACAAAATCAGAAAAAAACTTAACTCTATTCACTACCAATGAAAAAGCTGACACTACACCAACAATAAATCAAAATGCAATGAACACTATTTCAAAGACTGGTATAACAAGGTTATTTCATTATGACAACCTATCAGATCAGATATCCTGGCTGCTTCCTTTTGCAATAATAGGCTTTATAGCCGCATCAGTAAGAGAAAAGCTAAGATATCCATTTGATAATCCTAGAAAACTATCCCTTATATTCTGGTTTGCTTGGCTACTTACAGAGTTTGCATATTTTAGTTTTTCTAGAAATGTTACTCACTCATACTATTTGACTACTATGGCTCCTCCTATTGCTGCATTAACTGGAATAGGTCTTGAAGCTATGATGAAGCTATTTAAAGAAAGCAGTTGGAAAAGGTGGTTTCTTCCAGTAGCCTTTATGCTAAATGGAATTATTGAAGTAATAATCTTATATCCAAACTTCTCTAAATCAGATGGTTATAAATTCACTGGTATAGAAACAGCTATATTATGTATAGGATGCTCAATAGTACTTGCTGTTCTGGCTGCTGGAAAAGTCGCCTCAACTTCAAATGAATATGCACCATTAAGCAAATTAGTCATAATCATCGCTTTTGTAGGTACACTTACTGCTCCATTAATATGGTCATTTACTACACTATTTTATCCATTAAACGGATCAAGCCCTTATGCTGGCCTTGAAATAGTATCTAAAACCCGCAGTAGAAGCACTGACTTCAATAATATAAAAAAGTTAGTTCAGTTCTTAGAAACTAACAAAGGAAATGAGCAATACCTTGTGGCAGTACCTTCTGCAAATACCTATGCTTCAGATTTAATATTAAAGACAGGAGAACCAATAATGACTATAGGTGGGTACAGTGGAGGTGATAAAATACTTTCTCTTAAACAATTTAAGGACTTCGTAGCTTCAGGTAAGTTAAGATATGCTATTGTATCAAATAACGGACGTATGAGAAGCACTAATAATGACATTATGAACTGGATAAAGACCAACGGAAAACTTGTACCAGATAATCAATGGAATAATTCATCATCGTCAAATTCCAAAACTAATAATCGAAGCTTTAATGGAGCAACTGGAGACCAAAACCAACTATATGATTTGAGTAAACTTGCTTCGAGATAGTTGTATTTAAGTTATGCCAAACGGCTACTTATAATTTGCTAAAGAATTAAAACAGTTACTGAAGCAAACCTTTCTTCAGTAACTGTTTTTTGCGCATCTGCCTTTTCTGAATGTATGTGAAGAAATTCTGGTAGGCGATTAAGGTATCTTCTTTTACTGCCCACCCCTAACTAGCAGTTCTAAAGTCTTGAAAGCACTAGGTTTATCTATCCAAAAGTTTGAAATAATAATTTCTATCTACTTTCAATAATGGCAACTGCTGCAGCCCCTATTATTCCAGCTTTAGTCTTCAAGGATGCTGGAACAACTTCACAGTTATCACTCAAAACCTTAAAGCATCTCTCTTTTACTACTTGTCTAACTTTATTAAATAACACATCGCCAACCATAGAAACTCCGCCTCCAATTACAACTTTTTCAGGATCAAAGGCAGTTATTGCATTTGCCACACCTACTCCAAGGTATTTTAATGCGTTATCTACAACCTCGCAAGCTAATTTATCCCCAGCTTCAGCTTCCTTAAAAACTTCATAGGAGGTAACCTTCTCGTAATTTCTTAAAGAACTTTCTGCACCTTCCTGTAAGGCCTTATTAGCTTCTCTTGCAATAGCTGTTCCAGATGCTAGCACTTCTAAACATCCATAATTGCCACAGTTACACTTAGGTCCATCTGGTAAAATAGAAGTATGTCCAATTTCTAATGCATTGCAAGTAGCTCCTCTATAGATCTTACCATCAATTATAGCTCCGGCACCAATTCCTGTGCTTACAGTTATATATACCATATTTTTTGTACCTTTACCGGAACCAAATAAATATTCTCCGATAGTTGCTGCATTTGCATCGTTTTCTAGATAAGTTTTTATATTAAACTTATTTTCGATATATTTAACGATTTCTACATGCTTAAAAGGTAAATTAGGCGTGTCTAAAATAACACCTTTATTTGCATCTAATGGTCCTGGTGATCCGATTCCTATTGCTTTAACCTCAGAAGCACTTTTTTTACTATCCTCTAAAGTTTTTTCTATTATTGAAACTATTCTTTCCAATACCTTTATCTCACCTTCATGGGCATCGGTAGGAACAGTATTCTCCTTTATTATGTTTCCCTCTAAATCTGTAAGAGCGCAGGCAATCTTAGTTCCACCTAAATCTATAGCTACTATATAATTCTTTTCCATAATACTATTACTCCTTATTAAATGTAATCTTTCCAAAATATATGATTATATATTTATAAAATTATATAAATATATAGTTATTATGCAGGCTCCAAACTTTTTTAAATAAAAAGTTGCTGAAGCGGCCTTCTTCACTGAGCTTTTTTGCCCATCTGCTTTTTCTAAATATATATTTAGAAATTCTGGCAGGCGGCTTAACTTTTTTTACTGTTTACCCTAACTAGTTATTTTAAAGACTTGATATCACTAGATTTAGTTAGGAAAAAATTTTATTTTCTCCTTAATAGGAATATAAGACTTCCGCTATTAACCTAGCGAAAGTCTTACATACACTTTAGAATCCGTTATTTTCTGATACTTGTTTTATCCAATATCCGCTCTTTTTAATAACTCTCTTTTGAGTTTTTAAATCTAATTGGATAAATCCGTATCTGTTCTTATAGGCATTGCTCCATGACCAGTTATCTATAAAAGTCCACATATGATAACCCTTTACGTTACAGCCTTCTTCTATAGACTTATGAAGCCAAGTTAAGTGATCTTTAACAAAGTCTATTCTATAGTTATCTTCTACTCTTCCATCAACTATAAATCTTTCTTCATCTTGTACACCCATGCCGTTTTCTGAAATATACCATTCTATATTTCCATAATTCTCTTTTAGATTTATGGCTATATCATATATTCCCTTCTCATAAATCTCCCAGCCTCTGTAAACATTCATCTTTCTACCTGGCATCTCATAATAATCAAAGAAATTGTCAGGCATAAGTGGTGCTGCAGGGTTTGGCATACATTCTTTTGCCTTTACTCTTCTAGGTTGATAATAATTTACTCCTAAGAAATCTATAGTGTTTTCTTTTAGTAATTGCTTATCTCCTTCTAACATTTCAGGCACTAGTCCTTCTCTTTTGATTATCTCAACTAGTTCTGATGGATATTCTCCCCTTACAGCTGGATCTAGGAAGCTTCTATTAAAGAATAAATCTACTATGTTAGCTGCCTTTAAGTCAGCAGGATTACTGCTTCTTGGATAAGAAGGAGTCAAGTTTAGTACTATTCCTATTTTTGCATCCTCAAGCTGTAAAGCTTTGAATTCTTTAATAGCCTTAGCATTTGCAATCATTGTTCCATAAGCAACTTGTACTGCTCTATTAAAGTCTACCACGTTAGGATAGTGGAAATCATATAGGTATCCGCCCTCTACAGGTACTACTGGTTCATTAAAGGTAAACCATCTCTTAACTCTATCACCAAAGAGCTCAAAACATATCTTTGAGTATTCTGCATAAGCATCAACTACTTCTCTGCTTTCCCAGCCACCCTTTTGTTGAAGTTCTAAAGGCATATCAAAGTGGAATAGGTTTATAAATGGCTCTATCTCATTTGAAAGTAATTCATTTATTACATTATTATAGAACTCTACAGCCTTTTTATTTACTTGTCCTATTCCACCAGGAATAAGTCTAGCCCAGGAAATAGAGAACCTAAAGGAGTTATGTCCTATTTCTTTCATTAACTTTATATCTTCTTTATATTGATGATAAAAGTCTGAAGTCACCTCTGGTCCTACTCCATCAAAGAACCTAGTAGGCTCTTTTTCATACCAGTAATCCCATATGTTTAACCCTTTTCCGTCCTCTTTAGCTGCACCTTCCATTTGAGTTGCTGAAGCTGCACTTCCCCACCAAAAACCTTCTGGAAACTTATATTTAACCGTCATCTTTAGTCCTCCTAAGGTGTTATCTTACTCTGTAAAGTTCAACTATTTCTGTTGCTAGATCTCTAACAGTCATTGCTGTCATTAAGTGATCTTGCGCATGAATTAGTAGTATGTTTACAGGGTTTGATTCTCCATTTGCTTCACCTTGGATAAGCTTAGTTTGGAATCCATGAGCTTTACCTAGTTCTGTAGTAGCTTCCTTAAGAAGTTCTTCAGCTCTTTCAAGGTCTCCCTTTTTAGCTTCTTGTATAGCTTCCATGGCACAAGATCTTCCATTTCCTGCGTATAATATTAATTCAAATGCTATGCTATTTATATCTTCCATAATTGATTGCCTCCGTTATCATATATTAATAAATTTATGTATTACGTATATTTCTGCGATTATCTTACTACTCTTTCTACTATGCGTTAATACCTTCAGCTTCTAATTCGTCCTTATGGTACTTTTTGTCCATCATTAATATGAATGGTGTCCATATTATGAATACTATAGCTAAGTTAACAAGTTGTAATATTCCACCTTTAATTGATCCTGTTGCAAGAGTTCCACTGAAGAATATTGGAACTGTCCATGGTACGTCTACTCCTATTGGTGCTGGCACTATACCTATTGACATAACTATATAAGTGAATGCTGTTACAACCATTGGTGCTACAATCCAAGGTATTAATATCATTGGGTTTAGAACTATTGGTAAACCAAATATTACTGGTTCATTTACGTTAAATATACCTGCTGGTCCTGCTAATTTACTTAATTCTTTTAACTGCTTACTCTTAGCGAATATAATTATTCCTATTATTACTGCTAGAGTCATACCTGTACCACCCATACCAACTGTGAAAGTATCCATGAATTGCTTATTTACAATGTGAGGAAGCTTTGATCCTGCTTGGAATGCTTGGTAGTTTTCAAGGGATAATGTTCTCCAAATTGGGTCTAAAACTGAGTTAACTATTATCTGTCCATGTAATCCGAAGAACCAGAATAATTGTATAAAGAATATTGCAATTAAGCTAGCAGTTAACCCTGATCCTAAAGTCATAAGTGGTGCTTGTATTATCTTATAAACAAAGTCATGTATATTACCCCAAGGAGTAAATGTAAATGCTATTCTTATTAATAAGAAGCAAGTTAAAGTTATAAATGCTGGTATAAGTGAGCTAA
This sequence comes from Clostridium manihotivorum, assembly GCF_004015185.1. Classification (GTDB taxonomy): domain Bacteria; phylum Bacillota; class Clostridia; order Clostridiales; family Clostridiaceae; genus Clostridium_AR; species Clostridium_AR manihotivorum. Next base: position 5,455,263 of record NZ_CP025746.1, read on the forward strand.
ATGATCTTGAAACCGCATCTGGAACACCAGCTGGCATCTTGATTGTCCAATTTTTTTGTATTACTAATCTGTATATTTCAACTGATATGAATGATGCTATTATTCCAACGAACATTCCCTTAGCACCAAGTCTATCTAATGCTATAACTCCGTCAACTACATCTTTTGATGTCTTTCCATATTGCACTACTGTAGGAGTTAGTATGATGAAGGCTGCTACAGCTACTGCAGCACCATATACTGCTTCTACTTTATATTGTTTACTTAAACTATATCCAATACCAAATACAACGAACAACGTCATTATTGACATAGTGGAGTTTGATGCTGCACCTAATAAATTCTTTAATTCAGTTAGTCCAGCTGCACCTAGTAATTTATCTAAATATGGTAGGTTTGAAATAACAACGAATATTGATCCAAATATTATTAGCGGTAAACTTAGCATGAAACCTTCTCTTAAAGCCGCTAAGTATTTGTTATTGTTAAGCTTATCCGCTATAGGCATTAAGTATTTTTCAAGAAAAGCCATTATTTTATCCATAAATTTAGTACCTCTTCTTTCTCTTGTATATTTTTGTTATTTTGAAATCATAGAAATTGCTGTTGCTAAAATTGCTTTGCCATCACATCTGCCATAATCCATAGGCTTTATAACATCTACCTTTATACCAACTTCATTAGCCTTTGGTTCTAACTTTGCTTTTAAGAATCTCATTTGAGGTCCTATTAATAAAACATCTGCTTTTTTCATTTCTTCCTCAACTACATCTTGAGAAACTGCCCAGATTTTACAGTCTATACCTTGCTGACTTGCTGCTTCTTCCATTTTCTTTACTACTAAGCTTGTTGACATTCCTGATGCACATGCTAATAAAATATTCATAATAATGCCTCCTAAAAATTAATTTATTTAAATTTTTTATTTTTTATTTCTTACGCTTATTTATATAGCAATACCTGTGCCAACTTTTTATAAGCTGGTATAAATTATAATATATTTTTATAATCTATAGTTATTTATTTAAATCCTTTACATAAATATTGCTTTATAAGTCTCTATTTAAGCCATTTCATTTATTTTTATTAATTAGTGATTTTTTTATACTCATAATAAAAAATCCTAGGATAATAGCTATCATTTAACCTATAAAAAGATTTTTTTTATACACTTCATACTTTTTCTATACACATATCCTTAAATATTTATCTGTATAATGCTTTTTTATACACATATACTGATAAGCTATAATAAAATACGGCTATTTTTATACACATTTCTATTTTGTATATTTAATTTATACATATCTGATTATCTCGTTCTATTAGTTTCATATTTAGTCTCTTATTTTTTTGAAGATTCCTAGGTCTATTTCATATTTTCCTACTAAAAATACGTTTTTTCATCATGCTCTGTAAAGGCTTAATTCCATTCACAATTCCTATAAAGTGAAAAAGCCGTGCATATAAGGAGATTGACTTCCTTATTATGCACAGCTTTTCTTTTCATAAGAGTTTTCTATGTACCAGCGGTATTCTTTTTTACCTCTTCTATATTAAAACAATTTTATTTATATATTTTTTAAAAAACACCTCATTATTTATATACTAAAAATAATCATAATAATATAACATAACTCATCTGGAGAAAACTCTATATTATAATACCTCTCTATAGGAAGTAGTGACTTTTTGAGATTGTCGTATTCCTTACCATAGGTACTCTTTATTTCTTCTCTTCTGGTACATACAGAAGCTTTCTCATTATTTATAAGTCTTACAACAGCACATGCTAAATGCAGTATAAACCCTGAGACCTTATAAATATCCATATCTACAGTTATAGTTCTTCTTATTTCATCTATTAGTTCTATACATAGCGGCTTAAACTCCATTATATTTATTTCTGTTATCTCTTTTTCTAAGCTTTCGAAGATTTCCTTATAGATATCGTCTGGTGTCTTTATTCTTTTGACTATATCTTTTATTCTAGTATAATTGCTATCAAAGAATAATTCTGAAGTAGGAATAAATGGTATATCGTAAATATTAGGATTTACTGTTCCTACTATTGCAATTATCTTCTTTCCTTTTGATAAAACATTTATTGTGTTGTACATCTCCTTTTTATCGTTGGCTGATATTGCAATAACCTGTATATCCTTATCACTTAGATTCACTCTTTCTTCAATCATGTTCTTTAGTTTCACTGCACTGCCTTCTCCAGTAATACAGTTGGTTATTATTATATTATCCTTGCTTGGTATATAATTCTGAGTTAAGCTTGTGCTGTAGTTGCTTAGAAAACTTATAGAATGTTGCACCTCTTCCCATATCTGATGAATATTATTGTTGGTTTGCGCTTTTCTTGAGCATTCAATAACTAACAATGTAGATACCATATCTATTACTCTTATCTCTATGCCTGTTTCCTCAGTTATCAACTCCCCAAACATTCCTAAGGACCCCATATCCACAAGAAGAATAACTCCTGCTCCTTGATGATTTTCAATAATAAGCTCCTTTAGTTCTTGATAAGCTATCTTAGGCTTTTTATCAAGATTCATATCATAAGCATATACATTGTTGCCTCCAACCAGTTTATTTGCAACCTCTACCATAGAAGATGCTGTACTTCTACCATGCATTGCAACAACAACTATTGGCTTACTCCCTTCTGACTCTTCATCTAGATCATCTATGCATAAAAACATAGCTATAAATCCAACTTCATCTGCAGGTATTTTTATATCAAATTCCTCTTCTAATTTATTAGCTATTATCAAAGCTAATCCATATTCTTCACCATGTTTTTGTATTATTTCAGTTAAATTATGATTTACTATATTTTTCTGATGCATTATTCTCTCAATGCTAGAACTTATATGAAGGCATAAGCCGTAAAATACTTTTGTAGGGAATATTCTCTTTAACTGTTCAGAGGCAGTCTTTAGAAAATTCTCTACTATAGTAATAATGTTTTTATCAACTATTTTAGAAAGCTCTTCTTTATTAACCTCTTGCTCAAACTTTCCTATGTACTTATTAAAGTAATTCTTTATGTCAAAGGACATTATGAAATTAATATCAGCTTCCTCAACACCACGATCCTTTAACTCTTGAATTCTCTTTTCAATGCTGTCATAAAAGTTATCAGGCAACACGCCATTATTAGAATCCACATGCAGCTTAGTACCTTTAAAGTTGAAACTAAGCTTGGTGTCATCCTTGATAATCTCATCCACCCTTTGTGAATACTGCTTATACATAACCAAGCCTTGTCTTACATTGCTTGAAAAATCTGTACTATGTACTGCTATGCTCTTACGGCCTTTAGACACGAACTTTAAGAAGGCATTAGCGCAGCCTAGCTGAATATCACTCTTTAACTGTCCTATATTACCGCTACAGTTGTAAAGTAATAACGCTCTTATGGTGTCAGTAGACACGGTTATCTCTTTTCCTATCCTTATGGATTCAGTCTTGAAGAACTCACAAATAAGTTCAAAGCGCTCTTCCAAGGTTCTTTCCTTTAAGGCTGGAACATTTATTGTAATTGGAATTCTTCTAGTAAAGGTAGCTAATAAAGTACTGTCAACATCCTCAGTAGTTGCACAAATTATAAGTACCTTGCTATTTTTCTTATTGTCTATATCTCCTAAAGGAGTATACACACCTTTATCTATAAGCATAAAAAGCATTTCTTGCCCTTCAGGAGGCAGTCTATGTATCTCATCTAAGAATAAAATCCCCCCATTTGCCTTATCCACAAGCCCCTGTCTATCTTTATCTGCTCCAGTAAAGGATCCTTTTTTAGAACCGAAAAGGTGTGATAAAAGAAGTTGAGGGTTGTTAGCATAGTCCGCACAGTTAAAAGCTACAAAAGGTGCATTGTGAGGCATGATAGACTGCTCTATAGTAAATTTATACATAAGTTCTGCAAACATGGTCTTTCCGACTCCAGTAGGGCCAAGCAAAAGAGTGTGAAGTCCATTTGGAGGATAAAGCATAGCAGCCTTTGCCTGCTGTATACACTTTTTAAGGCTCCCTTGCTTTCCAATAAGCGTCTCAAAACTTCCCTCAGCCTTTATAGACTGTTCCCCCTCTTCAGATAAAGCTATGGCATAGATTGTTGGCTTTCCTTTAATCTTATAAACTTTTCCCGAAGCACAGAGCTTATTTAAAACTGCACTTACATTTGTTCTCTGCAAATCCAAATCTTCTGCAATCTCCTTAGTAGTGCAGCCTGCTTGCTTATCCTTATCCTTTTTCATTTGTTCATTGCACCTATCTTTTAGATAGTTAAATATCATTTCTTCCGACTTTGTCATATTATATCACCCATTTAACTTAGATTTGATATTACTTTTTCCTGAGTTACCTTTTTGAATTTCAACAAATATATATCTATTTATCCATTTGGAACATTATTTTATCTAAAATTATATATTAAAATTTCATGTGTATAATTATTTTATACACATAAACCACATATTGTCTATACTTTTATTTTAGATATTTATACCAATAATCTAACATTAGCATCTTATTATATTCTTGAAGCTCTCACACTGATTAAGTTATTGTATAAGAACTCTTGTATATGAATTTAAAGAAATCATTCATAATTGTCCAAAACTTTATCTAAAATATAACGTTCTACGAAAAATAATGAATTTTGCCTTATACTTCATGAGGTTTTACCCTTCATAATGATTATTAAACAATAAAAAATTATACAATATACCCTTGCTTATATGGAGTATATAGTATAAAATATTATTTAATATGGTTCTGAGGGAGTAACAAACTAAGATTTTAGTAGCAAAAATCGTCATTACGGAGAAAATCCCGGTTTTGCTTTAAATTGTGAGACTCTGAAACAATGTGTATATCAATAGTATATACACATTGTTTCAGAGTCTTTTTTACTGTAAAAGAAAGTATATTTTCCCCTTAGCTGAACCTAGTAATATGAATGTCTTATCGACTTTTCAATGTTTAAGCAACATATTTAACTTTTAGGAGGATTAACATGAGTACAAAAAAAGCACTTAGAAATTTTTTATTAATTACCATAATAGCTCTAATATTTAACGGTTTCATATGGATGAACTTAGGCTCAGCAAAGGCCCTTGAATTCCTAGGAGGCTATGTGATTGAGCTTAGCCTTAGTGTGGACAACCTATTCTTATTTCTTTTAGTTTTCTCTAGTTTCGGTATTAAGAGAGAATATCAAAAAAGAGTGCTTAACTACGGAATCATAGGTGCAATAATACTAAGACTTATATTTATATTGTTAGGAGTTGCTGTAGTAAGTAAATTCCAATGGATATTGTATGTATTTGGACTTCTTTTAATCATAAGTGGCTACAAAATAGTTGCTAATAAAGAAAAAGAAGAATCTGTTGAAGATAGTAGACTAATAAAACTTCTAAAGAAATTCATACCAGTTACTGAAGAACTCCACGGAGAAAAGTTCTTTGTGAAGATAGGCAAAGTAATGCATGCAACACCATTATTTGCTATACTATTTTTAATTGAAGGTTCTGATATATTATTTGCTATTGATTCGATACCAGCTATATTTGCTATAACTACAGACCCATTTATAGTTTATACTTCAAACATTCTTGCTATATTAGGTCTTAGGAATCTTTACTTCTTACTTGAGAAGCTTCAAAGTACTTTTGAATATGTAAAGTACGGAGTAGGTTTTGTACTATTATTCACAGGCTTAAAGCTTGCCCTATCCTTCAAGATACATATTTCTATATTGACTTCAATACTAATCATAGTTGGTATATTAGGACTTAGCGTATTATTCTCTATGTTTATGAATAAGAAAAAAGCCTCTAAAAATATAGAAGCTTAGTTATCCAAAAGTACTTTATAGCCTACATTAATATTTATGAAAAATCATATTAAAACTTATCAAAATAGAACTTCTTAGATTCATCGAAAGTTTAAAACACTTATTGCTATACTTATATCTTGTAAAAAAGACATAAGTATAGCAATTTATTTATTTTATGCTGAATTTGAGCTATCGGAGCTAAATCATAATTTTATTTAGCTTTTTATAAACTGTTGAATAAACTAAAACTGCATTTATAAATAATAAAGCGCTAGTAATAAAAAATACATATCTTATTCCCCAAAAAGCTGATATTTGTCCCCCTAAAATAGATCCAAGAAACACTCCTATATACTGAGCTGACATGCTAAAGCCAAATATTCTTCCAGTAAGTTCATCTGGAGAAACCCTTTTTACCAATATATTAACTGAAGGAATAAGTCCTGCAGTCGCTAAGCCCAATACAAATCGTAAACACATAAGCTGCCAAGAACTTTTTACAAAAGCTTGAGGAATAAATATTATTCCAGCAATCAATAAAGCTCCTAATATAACCTTTTGTGGTCCTATTCTATCTGATAACTTACCAAGTCTTGGAGCTGCAACTATACTTGCCAACCCAGATGCTGAAAATGCCATTCCAGAAATAAGAGCCACATGCTTACTGCTTGAGGACAGATGAGTTACGTACACTGTTATGATAGGCTCTATAGAATATAATGCTAAAGTTATTATAAAAGAGGTTAAAAAAAGCACTCCAAGCAAAGCTGTATCTGGAACAAGTCTCCAAACTTCCTTAGCAGTTAGAACTAGTTTCTCCTCTCTATTAAAGCTCTCCCTTACAAATAATAGTGTTGTAATAAAAGCGATCATCATTAAGGTTCCTGTTATAAAGAATACATTTTTCAAACCAAGGTTTTCTTCAATAAACCCACCTATCATTGGTCCAAGTAATGAACCTCCAATGGATGCTGTAGCAAGTGACCCCAAGGCCCATCCTGCATGTTCTTTCTCTGTTTGAGTAGCTATCAAAGTTGTGCAAGCTGTAGTGTATCCAGCTATAACTCCTTGCAGCATTCTAAGTCCTATAAGCTGATACACATTTTGTACAAACCCCATACTAAATATGACAATAGCCATTCCAAAACTTGATCTAAGCAGCATTGGCTTTCTTCCAACCTTATCTGCAAAGTGCCCCCATATTGGAGAAAAAATTGCTAAGAGCATATAATTAATTCCAAAAGCAAATCCTGAGAACTGCTCAATCATTTCTGTGTTATGTACTCCAAGGTGCTTTATAAATAGAGGCAGTACTGGAGCAATCTGACTGGTTCCTATATTAGTCACAAAAACCCCAAACCAGCATACTATTAGATTTCTTTTCCACAGTTTCATAAATAAAGCCTTCTTTCTTTTGTTCGTTGATTTAACTTATGGATGCACCACTTCATACTGAGCTTTATATATTCAAATTCTCCTAAAGAAACTAGGGAAGTATTAAACATAGCTCTCAGATTGAAGTGGTGCATCTTTAACGATTCCGTCTTATATAATAACTTAAAGATAGGCTTTATTCCATGTACTATACTAAAATTCATGGACATTATTGCTATAAAAATCTAATGGACTTACCCCTTCTATTTTCTTAAACAATCTACTAAAATAGAACTCATCCCCAAATCCAAGCTCTTTTGCAACTTCTTTTATCTTTCTATCTCCATCTATAATAAGCTCTTTAGACTTGTCAATCTTTAACTTATTAAAGAAATATATTATCGAATAGCCTGTCCTTTCTTTAAAGGCTCTTGATAAATAAGTAGGTGACAAATTCACCATATCTGCCAATTGTGATAAGGTCAACTTTTTATCTATATTTTCATGCATGTACTTAATTACGCTCTCTATCTTAAGTTCAACAGAATAGTTGCGATTTTCTACCTTTTCATTTGTATATAGTTCAAAAATCAACTGCTGTAACAAAGCTTTCGAAGAAAATTCATATCCTGGCAGTTTCGCATACCATCCGCTTACCAAACGCCAAAACAAGTGGTTTATCTGATAAATATTTTCAACCTTTTTTATTGAACTAAGTGGAAGCTCTCTAGCTTCACTTTTGACAGACCAGTTATTATCACTAAAAAATACATTTGCATAACAAAAATGTACTGAAATAAAATATAGTGGGTCATTAAAATCTGATTCTATTGACTGCATTGTATGTTCAGGGATATAAAATATATCTCCTGCCTGTGCATTGTATCTTCTATTAGCAATTACTACGCTTCCCTTTCCACCAGTTGCAAGTAGCAATTCATGGTGATCAAGGGTTCTTGTAAGCTTAGCTTTATATTTCCACGGTTCATCCGCTTGCCTCATGTTACAATAATTTATATGAAAAAACAAATTATTTATATTCAAGGTTTATTAAAATCCTCCTACCTTACTTAGTTACTCAATTGTTTATACACAAAAATGTACTAACTATCCTAAGCTTAATTATAGCAAATCATACAATTTTATAATAATACATTTAATCCCATCCGACTGTGTAGTATAATACTAGGTGTAAAATATCTGTTACTAAAGCTTAATACTTATATTAATAGCTTAAGAGTTACTTCAGAAAGCTTAATTTTACTTTGTAGGTTAGTTAAAAAATTTTATTTATACTTAAAACCTATACTTGAACAAGTTTTTAGAGATATTTTATTTTATAACACATTGATAATTGGAGGATATATATATGCTTAGAACAATTGCTTGGTATACAAATTTTGCTGCCAGCCTTGTGGTAAAAGTACCTCAGATGTATAAAGTTAAGAGATTAAAAAATAAGTTAGATGAGAAAGCCTTTGAAGAGGAAATACATAAAATAACTTCAAAATGGGCAGCTTCCCATGTAAGAATGAGTGGTGCAAGGGTAAAAGTTCATGGAGAAGATAATATTCCAAAGGATGTTCCTGTAGTATTTATAAGCAATCATCAAAGTAATTTTGATATTGCGCTTTTTATGAGTTATATAAATAAACCAAAGGGATATATATCTAAGGTTGAGATAAAAAAGGTACCACTGCTTAGAACTTGGATGGAGTATATGGATTGTGTATTTATAGATAGACACAACCTAAGAAAATCCGCTCAGTCTATAGTAGAAGGAGTAAAGATATTAAAGAAGGGACACTCTCTAGTGATATTTCCTGAAGGAACTAGAAGCAAGGGAGGCCCATTAGGTGAATTTAAAGCTGGGAGCTTTAAACTTGCTACAAAGGCTAAGGTACCAATAGTTCCAGTTACAATTAGTGGTTCCTATAAGCTTATGGAGGCTAATGGCAACAAGATAAAACCTGCAGATGTAGAAGTTTTCATACATCCTGCTATAGAGACAGCCAACCTATCAAAAGAGGCTCAAGACGAATTACCATCTACTGTTAAATCAATTATTGCATCAAAGCTATAATTAAATTTTTTATGAATTAATAATGATAGCATTTTTATAATAATAAAACCATGGCTAACTTGAGATTATATAAATTATATTTCTCAGTTTGACATGGTTTTGTTCATTATATGACTTTGTTAAAAATGCCATATACTTATTTAAGCTTTCTATAAATACTTATCCACAGCTCTATCTAAGTTATAATTCTGTACGGAAAAGACAAACTTTTCACCACACTTTTTTGATGACTATAGCCTTCATGGTTGATTCCTAAAGAATAAAAAATCAGATGCTAAACCTTAAACTTCTCTATCAATTTTTCTAAAGTTTGAGCCAAAACATAAAGCTCATCAGCTTGTGCCTTTACATTCTGTATATCATTTAATTGGTTAGCTACACTTGCATTTACTTCTTCCGTTGCAGCTGCTGACTGCTCTGAAACAAAAGAAATATTTTGTATATTGGATGTAAGTATACTACTGTTAGTTACCATTTCCTCTATACTTTCATTCATTGCAGTAATTTTTTCTATTATGTTTTCTATAGAGTTATTAAGGTAGACAAAGCTTTGTTCAGTAGTTTCAACTGCATAGTTTTGGTTCTCTACATCTTTCTTAATGTTACCCATGTTTATTTCAGCTGTTTTAGTTGTTTCTATAACTCTAGTTATTATATTTCTTATATTTTCAGCAGAAGCCCCTGATTGTTCTGCAAGCAATCTCACTTCTTCGGCTACTACAGCAAAGCCTCTTCCTGATTCTCCTGCTCTAGCTGCTTCTATAGCTGCGTTCAATGCTAAAAGATTAGTTTGAGAGGATATACTCAATATTGTACTTAGTATTTGTCCAATATCCTCCGTTTCTTTTGCTAAAACACCGATGCTTTCAGAAATCTGAGATACTCCGTTTATAGTGCTTTCATTCTTTGTTTTAAGTTCTTTAAAGGCTGCCATTGTTTTTATACTGCTGGCTTCCATCTCTTTGCTTTCAATATTTATATTATTATTATATTCTTTAATTTGAGATAGACTGTTATTAAACTCCACTGTAACCTGAGATGCTCTCTCCACTTCATAGGACTGTTCTTGTCCGCCTTTAGCAATCTCATCTATAACTCTTGCTATCTCTTCACTTGAAGTAGTTACCTCTTCTGCTCTTCTAGTAAGATTTTCAGAGAAGTTTAGGACATTAATAGCAGATCCTTTAACTGACAAAACTAAGTCCTTAACACTATCGACCATATTAGAGAATCTTCTTCCAAGCTCTCCGAGTTCATCAGAAGTATGGATACTAGTAACTATGGTCAAGTCTCCCGCTTCTCCTTTTTTCATAGCCTCTTTTAGTTGATTTATTGGATTAGTTAAGCCTCTTGAAATCCACACTCCTACAAATAAAGCTGCTACTATAAATAAAATAAATACTCCTGTCAATATTAAAACCGTAGTGCGAATTTTAGAATATACTTCACTTGTCTCAATCATTCCGGTAAGCTTCCATCCAGATTTCTTATTACTAACAGAATATATGAATTTATCGCTTCCTAGAAATTTAGTTTGTTCAAGCTTACTACTTCCAGCCATAACATCTTTCATCCAAGATACTTCTGCTTTATCCTTGAAAGCATTATCAATCTTTTGATCCTTAGTATCTGCATTGGTGTTTACTCTATCAGGGTTTAAGTTCTTTTCTAGTAGATTTTTATTCTTTGTGGCTATTACTACACCAGTCTTATCCATTAGTAAGATCTCACCGGTCTTTTCTATTTGAGTATTGTTAAATAGCTCTGCAATATTCGTTATATCAATATCTATTCCCGCAACTCCTATTGCTTTACCTGATTCATCAAATATCTTCTTCGTTGCAGTCACTACCATCTTGCCTGTTGCTATATCTTTATAGGCATCCTGCCAAAGTATATCATCCTTTGAGATAGTATCCTTATACCAAGACTTAGCTGTAGGGTCATAGCCTTTAGGAAGTTCAGTCTCTGGAAATATATACATATTCTTATCTTCAGTAGCGATATATGCATTTAATATTCTTGAGTTGCTTTTAATAGTTCCATTTAGTTCTTTCTTTACTATTACTCCGTTAGGATTTACTAAAGATGATTTTGCTATTGAATTCTCAGTTATTTGAGATAAGGTTGCTTCATATCCAGTATAGGTTTCATCTATAACATTATTTACTCCAGTCAATGACTTCTCTATAGAGCTCGTATAAGATGATTTTAGATTATTATACATTATTACATTTGAAATTATACCGGTAGTGCCCATAGGTAGTAATATTATCAGTATAAAAGCAAAGATGAGTTTTTTCTTAATAGTGTTGAATTTCATTTATGTTTTCCCTCCAAAATATTATGTCTATAATATTATCGAGTAAAATTAATGAAACTAAAGAAATAAGTTACACTATATCCAATCCTAAAAACATAATGTATCTTACTTGTTACAATTGTTGAAAATTACTTAAATCAAAGTAATGAAGTTTATTTAATAAGTTATATATTTTAACTTAGACTATGTATTTAATTGTTCTATATTGTATTTTTAATAACTATACTTAACCCTTAGTAAATCTATATAACAAAGAACACACAATAGTATCAAAAGATATTGTTGTGTGTTCTAATATAAAATGCTTCTTAGATATACTCTCTTTATTATATATAATAATCTAGGGAGATGCTTATATATATGCTTCTTCTGCAGCTTCCTTTAAAATATCATAAGCCTTATCACAATCTTTCTTAGAAGCTATAAGCGGTGGTACCATACGTATTATTGAATTTCCTATTAACGTAACTAAAAGCTTTCTGTCAAAGCAGCCATGTTTAATATCCTTGCCTACGGGAGCATCAAATTCAACTCCTACAAGAAGACCTTTACCACGTACTTCCTTCACATGTGGAAGAGTTCTTAGCTTCTCCATAAAATAGTTACCTACTTCCCTAGCATTTCCTGCTAAGTCATTGTCTAAAAGCTCATTTATCTGGGCAAGAGAGGCCGCACAGCAAACTGGATTTCCTCCATAGGTTGTACCATGAGAACCTACTGTAAAGGCCTTAGCCACTTCTGAGTTTGCACAAATTGCAGCAATAGGCATTCCCCCTCCCATAGCTTTGGCCATAGAAACAATATCAGGCTTTATATTATAGTCCATATATGCCATAACACTTCCTGTTCTACACCATCCAGTCTGAACTTCATCTAAAAGCATCAGAAGTCCCTTTTCATCACAAAGGGCTCTTATTCCATCCATGAATTCCTGAGTAGCTGGTACCACTCCTCCTTCTCCTTGTACTGGTTCTATCATAATTGCTATGGTATCTTCTGTAACCAATTCCTTAAAAGATTCTAAATCGTTAAAATCAGCATAGGAAAATCCCGGCAGCATAGGTTTTAGTCCAATTTGACAAGCATTATCTGGTTGCCCTGTAGCTGTCAAAGATCCATAGGTTCTTCCATGAAAGCTATTCTTGGCTGTTATAATTTGATATTTATTTTCTCCATACTTCTCTACTCCATATTTTCTAGCCATTTTAATCATAGCTTCGTTGGCCTCAGTTCCTGTGCTTTGGTAAAATATCTTATCCATCCCTATAGTATCGCATATCTTTTTTGCCAAAAGAGCTTGAGGAATAGTATATGGATAGTTAAACGTGTGAATTACATCCTCTGCCTGCTCTTTTATGGCAGCAACAACCTTTTCATTACAGTTTCCTGCACTATTTACAGCTATTCCTCCATAAAAATCAAGATACCCCTCACCTTTTTCATTGTAAAGATACATACCTTTTGAGTATTCACAAATAAAATCATATCTCTCATAGGTATCAATCATATATTTTTGTACTAATTCTTTTACTTCCTCTGCAGTTAGGTCTGATTCTCTTAATCTCATATCAAAAATCTCCTTATTACATAAATTTCAATTTATTATTTACTTAACTAACGGATATTTGATTAATAATACTTATTAATACACTTAGTTCAGTTTTAACAATATCGTTTAAATCAAGTAGTTAGTGATTATTAGCTACTTAATTTCTATACCATGCATTAATAACACTGAATTTTAAAGAGTTAAGTTATAAATATAGCTGTCCTCTCTCTATATGCACGCATGATAAATCTCTTTAATTTCATCAAAAGTAAATTCCTTCGGATTGTTCTTTACTGATACCAAAGATACCTTCATACAGTTTTCCGCCATCCAATCTACATCCTCATGAGTTACTCCCATTTCTCCAAGGGTGACACTTAAGTTTATAGCTTCAAGAAATTTACGAACAACCTTTGAGCAATCCTTCTCATCAGTTCCACCTAAAATCTTTGATATAACGGCATATTTTGTAGGAGCATAATAGTATGACCTTTGTATTATCTCTGGCATTAGAGCTGCTAATCCCTTCCCATGCACCACATCTTTAAGTCCACTGACAGGGTGCTCTAAGGCATGAGCTCCTGCAACACCAGCTACTCCTATTACCATTCCTCCTAAGGTTGATGCAAGAGTGACCTTTTCAAAAGCCTCCAAATCCGATGGTTCATCATATACCTTTTTTAAGTTTTCTGCTAAAAGCTTCATGGCATAAATAGCCTGCATATCTGTGATTGGCTGACTAGCCTTTGATACATAACCTTCCATACTATGAGTAAGGGCATCAAAGCCTACTGCAGCTATAGTTTGCTTAGGCATAGTAACCATAAGCTGTGGATCTATGATTGAAGCCTTGGCATAGATGGCGTTAGTCCTTAAGGACTTCTTATCTCCATTTTCCGGATTGGTTAAAACCGCAAAGTTATTACCCTCACTACCTGTACCAGCAGTTGTTGGCACAAGGACAATAGGTAGTGCCTCTACACCAATTTTTCTTCCAAATATATATTCAGAAATATCTCCAGGATTTTTAGCAATAAAAGCAATGGCCTTAGCTGCATCCATTATACTCCCACCGCCAATTCCAACCACAACATCGCATCCTGCTTCCACTGCCATGTATGCTCCAGCTTGTGCTGTAGTGGTTAATGGATTTTGATCAACTTTATCAAATACAATTGCTTCAACGCCTTCCACCTTTAGAAGTTCTAGAGCCTTATCAAGTAACCCTGTCTTTTTAGTACTGCTTCTCCCAGTAACCACTAAAGCCTTTTTTCCACATCTTGAGGTTTCTTTACCTAACAAGTTAATTTTGCCAGTACCAAAAATTAAATTCACAGGTAAGAAATAATTAAAATTCATCATTTATATTCCCTTCTTCTATAACTACATTAAACTCTTAATTTCTATTTCTTATTTCCATCAAAAGTTACTAACCTTATTTCATATAAGCATTAAATCAAACTACTTTCATAATGGCCGAGCAATCACTTTGGGACATTAGCTCCGTCCCCACTGTCCCACCTATTAGGAAGCCATATTGGTGTGGGTCGTAATCATTTAGGATAAGTTGGTTTATTCCTGTGATGTATGCGCTACCTGTGATCTCTGGAATTATGGCTATTCTTCCATCTAGGTTAATTTCTTTTGTTACTCTACCGCTAAACATAGATCCGGTTATACTCTCATAAACAAACTCTTCCCCTAAGGCTATCTTGCCAGTTTCATATAGATAGGCAAGCTTAGCACTAGTTCCTGTACCACAGGGTGATCTATCCACCTGTGCTTCACCAAATATGACAACATTTTTCAGATCAGCTTTAGGATTATCTGGCTTTCCGTAAAACTCTACCAGATCAACTTTGGTGATGTCTAAGTACGGATGAGTTATTTGAACTGATTCATTAATCTTTCTTATAAGCTTCATTCCTAAATCAGTTAGAACACTTAAGTTTCTTTGTTCAATGGAAATCCCAAGCTTCTCTGAATCTACTAGTGCAAAAAAACTTCCCCCAAAAGAAATATCAACTGTAACAATTCCATATCCCTTAATTTCTACCCTTAAATCTTTTTTATACAAAAAAGCTGGAACGTTCAAAATACTTACTTCTACTGCTCTTCCCTTTTCAACTCTTACATTAGTTTTAATTATTCCTGCTGGAGTATCTAATACTACTTCCGTATAAGGTTCTTTTACTTTAACCAGCCCTGTTTCTACGGCTACAGTGGCAGTTCCTATGCTTCCATGTCCACACATATTTAAATAACCGCCGCTATCCATAAATATTACTCCTAAGTCAGCTTCCTCACAGGTTGGTTCAATAACTATAGCACCAAACATATCTTTGTGACCTCTTGGTTCAAGCATAAGAGCTTTTCTGTAGTTATCATAATTGCTCTCAAGGAATTTTTTCTTTTCCATTATGGCTTTACCCTCTAATTCAGGAAAGCCATGTAATATAATTCTTGTGGGTTCTCCCATGGTATGTGAATCAACTGCAAAAAATGTTTTTTGAGCCTTTGGTAACTTAGGTAAACTTTCCATCACAGCCTCCTGTATCTATAAGTTTATATAACTTTTCAATGTAATTTAACTTTTTAAAAAGCTATATCCAATACTACTGTTGAAATTAAGTGATTACACAGGAGCTGCTATAGCTGAAACACTTCATACTAAGATTTATATCTTTAAATTCTTCTTTCAAAACCCATAAAAGCTTTGAAGTGTGCATATTTATATGAAATTTCAACACGCTACTCCCCCAGAATAACTCTCCACTCTCAATTCTCAACTCTCAACTCTCAACTCTCAATTCTCAACTCTCAACTCTCAACTCTCAACTTTAAACTCTCCACTATACATTATGCCTATACTCATACCCCAACAGTTTCGTCTGTCCAAAATGATCAAATTCCACTACGCACTGAAGCGAATCTTTAAGTATGCCCATCTGCATCTCAATATTATTTGGCTCTCCAGCATTGGAACCTATAGGTACATGAGCTGCCGCAATACGTGGAGCACCTTGCTGCTTTGCAATAGGTGGGAGAGCCGCAATCACTATACCGGACATTCCTGCTTCTTCACAGGCTCTTGTTACTATAGTAGCTGAACGGTGACAAGTACCGCAGCCTCCAGTACACAGAACAATATCTACTCCTTGAGCCTTTAGCTTTGCTGCAATCTCTGGACCAGTTTCATTTCTAAACTTATCAACGTTTCCGCCTCCTCCCATGAAGCCGTACATCTCTTCTGCTAAGCTTCCTATAAAGCCTTCTGTAACTAACTCACGTAATCTATCTAGCGGAAACATAGCATTTACATCCTTATTAATATCCGAATTATCAAAGCCTCCATGTGTAACCATTAGTTCACTTGTTGGAGTGTCTGATGGTATTGGACGATAGCTATAGTCACCTGCTGTATTAAAAGGTTTCTGATCTTTTTTATGAATACCTCCTGCTGTAATAAATGCAACCTTACATTCACTTAATGGCTTTGATAGTGGTGTCCAAACTGGTTTTGGTGTTACTGGAACAAATATCTCCGATTTTAATCCTACTGCTGTAGTAAGTTTCATTTTACTTCCTCCTCGCTAATTGATATATCTAAAGCTTTCCTTCTTTTTTTAATTGTAAAGTAAAAAAATATTCATTTTATCGACACACCGCTTCATATTAAAATTTATAATTTCAAATTCTCCTCTTAGAAACTACAGGGGTATTGAAAATAATCTTAGAATTCAAGTGGTACATCTTCATATGGTTTGCATATAACTGAAATAGAACTCTACCATCTGACCTGCCTCAAGCTTTTTATCTGTAAATACCCATCTTAGTGGAACACATATAGTACCTAATCTCCCCTGCACATCCACCTTTACAGCAGTATCATTTATCTCTACTATCTTCCCCTTAGTTAAAACTGGATTTAGATCAATCATTTTGCTAATACCTCATCTACAATTCTTTGATTATTATCTATAACTTCTTGTTTCCACTTAGCTTCAGCTGGTTCTATCGGTATACCTGCCATCTTAGTTTTTAGCATTAGTATCGCTCTATCTGCATCTAGCTTTGTAATAGAGCTGCAACCTGCAACTTCGTTCTCAAAGCCTTCTTTATCCTTATTGATCTCAATCATTGCATCCATATATTTATTTCCTACAACTAGCTGTCCTTGATATGCACAAAAGGATACTCCAACCACTGGAATGCCTCTCATACCAATTTGTTCAATATGGTAAGTAAAATCTATATGATTGTTTCCAAACCCTTCAGTTGTAACAATAGCTCCATCTACATTCAAAGCTTCTACCAAAGTTCCTAGACGTTCTGAAACATATGCTTTTTCATCGTTAACCTGAGGACTTCCCACAAATATAACTCCAACCAAGTTTAATTCTTCATCTTCTGCCAAGGCTTCTACCAGTGGTTCACGAAAATAATGTCTTGTCATCTCTTTAGTTGCTGGTCCGATACAAGTAAGTGCATGAATAGCTCCATCACGTACTTGGTTAGGTGTCATCATCACAGGTACGTTTCCAAGATCAACATTTTTTTGTCCCCCTTGTATACCTGCTGGCTCTATTGGACAAAGGACATTATCATGCATAGCGCCCTGCCCCATTATCTCCTTTATAAGCACAACTCTTGGACGTCCTATCTTTTTTACATCCTTGCATATCTTTTCTTTTGCCACTGGTTCTGATGTGTTTTTTATTATGTTTCTAACTTCTTGGATTATCACATCTTGAGCAGAGTGAGCTGCAAAAGGTCCTCTTCTCTCCATTCCCGTTCCACGCTGAATAGTTGCATGAACACGAATTATAATATCTTCCTCATCTGCACATCCTGGCCTTCCAAAAGCCATCTTTTCATCCAAATATCCTTCTGAAGATCCAAACTCATGCACCTGAACACCATCTTCATCCACTCCAGTAAGCATAAACACAACTCCGTCCAAAGTGTGAGATATTCCTTCTCCTAGCTTACCTTGAACCTTAGTGGAAACTGGACATACATCCATTATAGTTTCAGTATAAACATGCCTATTATCTGGTTTAATGATATCCATTTTTAAGCCTTTTACTAATGGATCTGCTTTAAGAGCTTTACTTATTACATCTTCATCAATGGTCAATACTCCTTCTGAAAAAGAAGTCTCCTCTCCAAGCCTTACGTCTCTTACACTGTAATATTTTTTAACTAAAGTTCTTACCACCTTATCTTCTAAAGTAACTTCTGACTCCTTTTCACTAACAGGAATTAAAGCTTGCCCTTTAAGCATGGAAAGTGGTATATCTAGTTTTAGACCTTCCAATTTTTCTATTTCTATATGAATCAGACCTTCATCATTAAGTTTTTTAAGTCCATCTTCTTTCTTATCATCTATCTCTTTTGCTTTTACACTTCCTTCTGAATAGTTAACTCCATCAACCATATCAGAGACTATTGGAGTAAGAGCATCAACATCCACAACTAAGGTTCTTCCTAAAACCTGCTCAATAGTGAGACCGTCCTCACTTAAAGTCATAAGTCCTGATTCAACCATATCCTCAAATATTGTTGGGTCCTCTAGGTCCTCTACGCTTATCTTTAACCCTTTTTTTCTTTGGCAGCAAAAGATTGCAGGATCTTTTAAGTGTTTTTCCAAGGTTTCTTTATTAATTGACATATTTATAGCCCCCTATTTTCTTAGTATTTTATGCCTATTGCTTAATTTATTTTTGTATTTATAAATCAAATATTCTAACAAAATCATAATTTGTATTAATTCCTTAAAAGAAAGTTGTATAGATAAATCCATGAAGATTAATCTTGATAAGTCCTGGTGCTAAGTAGTGTATCTTTAGATGAATTTTAATCAAACAAACTAACTTTTTCTAAAAATATATACCACTCCAATAGAAGTTGTATTTTAAATTACCTCCCCTCATAATCTAGAGGTGATTTAAAATATCTTACTAATTGAAGTGGTACACCTTTATACCTTTAACTGCTTTTAAGTTTTCTTATAAGTCTGTGATTTACTGCTCTAAGTGCACTATCAGTACAATGATGCACTTGCAGTTCAAGCTTTGGAGCACAGGACATTACTGTGTTAGTGCAATCAGAACAGTTGCTTATTAAAATTGCTTTTGCTCCTGCTTTCTTCAATGCCATTACCTTCTGTACTTGTCCTGGACATATTCCTGGATTTTCGCATTTGTAACCTTGCTTCACTTGCTTTGCATGTTTACAATATTCAATTCCTACAACTTCTGAGCCCATAGATTCTGCCATCTCAAGCAATCTTTCTTTATCTTCTCCACAAGCACATACTAAAAGTCCAAGTTTATCAGGCCCCTTTAGGAATGTTTCAGTAACAATAATTCCCCCAGTAGTCTTTACTACTGCTGCCTCTAAAGATGTTCGCTTTCCAGTAAATGGTCCTCCCATAATTATTTCCCCGTATTCTGACTGGCATCCTCCAGCTTTATCTATAAGGCTTTTGACCTTTGTACCAATAGGAACATCTTCAAATACTTGAATCAGCTCTCCCTTTAACTTGCCTGCTACTGTAATGTCCTTATCAATTAACGGTTTCTTCTCATCAACCGCTTCATAGATCCTGTAGGCAGTTTCTGCATTTATAACTATACTATTTATTTCAAAGGGAAGCTGGTTAACCTCAAGTAGTTTTCCCTTTACTTCCCTGATAATAGCTCTCTCTTCACCCATGGGATACATATCTGAAAGAAGACTTATCTCAATAGAATGATTGGAAGTAGCTTCTTTTAAAGCTTCTACAGCTTTTGTATTTTTTTCTTTTATAGCCACCACTCCATGCTCCGCATTAGTAATCTTCATGGCTATTTGGAGTCCTCTGATTATCTTCTCTGCTTTCTTCTCAATGCTTAAAATATTGTGGCTCAAAATTGGTTCACATTCAGCGGCATTAACTATAACTGTACCACCTAGCTTAAGTGGTTTTGAAAGCTTTGCATATGTAGGAAACCCTGCTCCACCTAGACCAACAATTCCTGCTTCCTCTATTAGCTCCAGTGGATCTTCAGCTTTCAACCTTATATACTTATCATGGCTACTTTCACAGCTTTTCTCAATCTCAATATATTCAGTGGTTACTGTCGTAACTTTGCCATCAATACTGGAATAAATATTGCTTCCCAAGTTTCCTTTGGGTTTCTCCCCAATGAGTTGTCCTCGCCTTACAAACTGTCCTACCTTAACCAAAGGAAGCGAAGCTACACCTATATGTTGCTTAAGCGGAAAATTATAATACTCCATGCCATACCCCCTTTCACTAAACTCTATTCCGTATAAAGTAATTAATGTATATTATTGTATTGTTATTGCTTTTTCAATATAATAATACATATTATAGAAATAGTAAAATTACACTTTTCCATGCTAGACATTAAATTTTGTCATGAAAACAATCACATAAAAATTCAAGGAGGGGGCATTTATTGGATCTTAAAAAATATGAGCTTTTTGCTGATGTGGCTGAAACAGGTAGCTTTACAATAAGTGGAGATAAGCTGGGATATACTCAGTCTGGCGTGAGTCACATAATAAAAAGCTTAGAAACTGAATTGGGGTTTTCATTGTTTATTAGAACTAGAAAAGGAGTATCTCTTACTGACAACGGAAAGAGAATTGAACCTCTTATAAGACAGCTACTTTCAGACAATTCTCGACTAGAACAAACCATTAACGGCATAAATGGCTTAGTAACAGGCTCAATTACCATAGGAACCTATTCAAGCATTGCTATAAGCTGGCTTCCTAAGATTATCTATGAATTTCAAAAGGATTTTCCTAACATTGATATTCATATGAAAGAGGGCGGAATAGATGAAATAGAATCTTGGATTGAAAACAGCACAGTAGACTTTGGGTTCTGTAGCCAAAGAGATTCCCAAAGCTTTGATTGGGTATCCCTACAAGTTGATCCACTGATGGCCATACTGCCAAAAGACTCTCCTATACCAAGTAGTGGAGCCTATTCAATTTCAGCTTTTCAAAATCAACCTTTTATCATCTCTGCTCAGGGAATTGACTCTGACATTCATTTAGCACTGACCAAGGCAAAAGTTACACCATACATAAGGTTTTCTTCAACAGATGACTACGCTATAATATCAATGGTTGCAAACCATCTTGGTATCAGCATACTTCCTAAACTTATAATTCAAGAATGGTCAAACCAAGTTACCTCCTTACCTCTTGAACCCTATTCTTTTAGAAGTCTAGGAATAGGAATTAAGTCCTTAAAACAGGTTTCTCCCGCTTCTAAAAAGTTTATAGAATACTCAAAAAAAATTATCTCAAAAGATTCAAATACAACATCAGTATCAGAAAGGAAAGTTGGAAACTGATTTAGAGGGCCTTCAAGTGGTAACTTTAATACAAAATAACACTCTAAACTCTCGATAAATTTATCGAGAGTTTTTAACATAAATTTTATTAAATTTGCTATTTACATCAGGTGAAATTTTCTATATTATGTAAGTATAGTATCAAAACTAGTAATTATATCTAAAAAAATAAAGGGAGGTGAAACATAGGCAAGCTCTTACGTAACATTAATTGCAATTGTCAAAGTAATAAAATAGCAATATTTTATGATTATTCTTTCTAATTTTCAATAAACCTTACACACTTCTATTAATAATATTTATTTTATTTTTCAAATTTCTCAATTTAAACTTATTAATTTAACTCTATTATTATCTTTTTAATTCCAACAATCTTCTTAGACACCGATTTAACTTTTAATCCAAAGATAAACTAATTATTAATAAAGTACAAATATGTAAGCGATTCTTAAAGTATTTTTCAGCTAACTTAAAGGTATATATATTTTTTATATTAGTACATCTATTTTTAGCATAACAAATTCCATACTTGAAATCTATTACTTAAAAACAATAGACCATCCCTTGCTATATTAATAAATTAACGTTATTTTTCGTAGTTGCTAAAAGGCACTATTCTAACTTCTCGCGCTTTAGCATAGACAATCTTATTTTCTAAGTATACACAGATATAAAAACAAGCTATGTTTAGGAATATTGTTGAATTTAAGTAATCATGAAAGAGATGCTACAGGAGCGGGCTATTAGTAACTTTGCGCAAGCTCATTTAAGCATAGGATGACTGACCACTTAATTTCAACAAGGCACCTTAATAAAGCAAAAAAATAAAACTTGGAGGTAATATATTATGATTTCTAAAATAAAATCCTTTAGACCACTTCTATTAGCAATGGCATTTTTATTTACCAGTGCTATGCCTAATTGGACTACTGTAGCAAAGGCTGCACCTTCATTGACTTCTGATTTCAAGCAACTTAGCTCCTCTCAAATTGTTTCAGCTATGGGCGCAGGTTGGAACTTAGGTAATCAACTTGAAGCAAATAACAATGGTACTCCTAGTGAAACTGCCTGGGGCAACCCAACGGTTACTCAAGCCTTAATCCAAAAAGTTAAAGCTGCTGGCTTTAAGACTATCCGTATACCTGTATCTTACTTAAAAGCAATAGGTAGTGCACCTAATTACACTATCGATCCAACTTGGTTGTCTAGAGTAAAACAAGTAGTTGACTACGCTTATAGCCAAGGCTTATATGTAATCATTAACATGCATGGTGATGGTTATAAGTCAGTAAGTGGTTCATGGCTTATCTGCGATTCAAGTGACCAAGCTACTATTAAAACTAAATATCAAAAGGCTTGGCAGCAAATAGCTAATACCTTTGTAAATTATAATGAACATCTCATTTTTGAATCAATGAATGAAGAATTTGATGGAACTTATGGCACACCTAACACCACTTATTACTCAAATATAAATGCTTATAATCAAATTTTTGTTGATACAGTAAGACAAACTGGTGGTAATAACAGTGCAAGATGGCTTCTTATTCCTGGCTGGAATACAAACATTGACTACACCGCTGGAAACTACGGCTTTGCTCTACCTAAGGATACTTACAGATCATCAACTGTACCTAGTTCAGAAAAAAGAATAATGATTTCCGTACATTATTATTCACCTTGGGATTTCTGTGGTGAAGAATCAGGCAATATAACTCAATGGGGAGCAACTGCTACAAACACTTCAAAGAAGTCAACTTGGGGACAAGAAGACTATTTAAACTCTGAATTTAAATCAATGTATGATAAGTTTGTAACCCAAGGTTATCCAGTAGTAATAGGCGAATATGGTTCAGTAGATAAGACAAGTGCAGATTCAACAAACAATACCTATCGTGCTGCTTTTGCAAAAGCTGTATGCTCTACTGCAAAAAAATATGGTTCAGTTCCTGTATACTGGGACAACGGCTACAACAGTCAGTACGGCTTCGGTCTATTCAACAGATCCAATAACACTGTAACTCAACAAGGAATCATCAACGCTATAATGAGTGGTATTAATGGCAACTAATGTACCTTTCAACTTTGCTTACTTTTTAAATAGTGTTTATAAAGTCTCTAAATCAACTATACCTTTATGCATTACAACTATGTGAATAAAAAATGGACAATTTATATTATCATACAAATTTTAGTTCAATAAAAAAAGGCTATATTATGGTACTTAAATAGAGTCTAAAAAGAAAATAGGAGGTATGTTTTATTATGTCAAAAGTTAAATCATCAAAACTATTCCTACTGGTTGTGGCTTTCTTATTAGCAAATGTTGTTCCTAGCTGGGGGGTAGTGGCTCATGCAGCTACTACTTTAACCAGTGATTTTACGCAATTAAATTCTTCTCAAATTGTTTCCTCAATGGGTGCAGGCTGGAACTTAGGCAACCAGCTTGAAGCAAATAACAGCGGTACCCCTAGTGAAACTGCTTGGGGCAATCCAACGATAACTAAAGCATTAATTCAGAAGGTGAAAGCTGCTGGTTTTAAAACAATACGTATTCCAGTTTCTTATTTAAACACAATAGGAAATGCTCCTGATTACACTGTTAATCCAACTTGGCTTGCTAGAGTAAAAGAAGTGGTAGATTATGCTTACAGCGAAGGCTTATATGTAATCATTAATATGCATGGTGATGGTTACAAATCTGTTAGTGGTTCATGGCTATTATGCGATTCAAGCGACCAAACCACTATTAAAGCTAAATATCAAAAAGTATGGCAGCAAATCGCAAATACTTTCGTAAATTACAATGAACGCTTGATATTTGAGTCTATGAATGAAGAGTTTGATGGTACCTATGGTGCACCTAACCCTAATTACTATTCAAATGTAAACGCCTACAATCAAATCTTTGTTGATACTGTAAGACAAACTGGCGGCAATAACAGCGCAAGATGGCTGCTTATACCTGGTTGGAACACAAACATTGACTATACAGTAGGTAACTACGGTTTTGCACTTCCTACAGACAATTATAGATCAGCTACAATTCCTGCTTCAGAAAAGAGAATAATGCTTTCCGCTCACTACTATTCTCCTTGGGATTTCTGTGGAGAAGAATCTGGAACAATAACTCAGTGGGGAGCAACCTCTACCAATAGCTCAAGAAAATCAACTTGGGGCCAAGAAGATTATTTGACAGCTCAATTAAAATCTATGTACGACAAGTTTGTAACTCAAGGATACCCAGTTGTACTAGGCGAATATGGCTCAGTAGATAAAACTAGTGCTGATTCAACTAACAACACTTATCGTGCTATCTTTGCAAAAGCAGTATGCTCTACAGCAAAACAGTATAGTGCTGTTCCAGTATATTGGGACAATGGTTATAATGGTGCATATGGCTTTGGATTATTTAATAGATCTACCAATGCTGTAACTCAGCAAGGTATTATTGATGCTATAATGAGCGGCATAGGTACAACAATATCTCCAAGTTCTACAATTACCCCTACCACAGCTACCTTCGATGTAAAAGCTTCCGCTCAAACTGATATATCTGTAACTATGAGCTTAAATGGAAATACCTTAAATTCAATATCTAACGGCTCAACAGTATTGGTAGCAGGTACAGACTATACTGTTTCAAGCAATACTGTAACTATATCTAAAAATTATCTTGCTAAACAGCCAATTGGTACTACAAATCTTACCTTTGATTTTAGCGCAGGTAATGATCCTGTTATGGGAATAAATATAATAGATTCCTCAGATCAATCTGCAAGTATAAAAATACAAGAATTCAATGGTACTACAGTGGCTTCTTCCAATACACTTAATCCAAAATTGAAGCTTACAAATACAAGTACATCTTCTATAACTTTATCAAATGTAAAGATACGTTACTACTACACTGCAGATACAGATAAAGCACAAAACTTCTTCTGCGATTGGTCTACAGTAGGCTCAAGCAATGTTACTGGAACCTTTGGTAAGTTATCAACAGCAAAGACTGGTGCAGATTCTTACGTTGAAATAGGCTTCACTAGTGGTGCAGGTACTCTTGCAGCTGGTCAAAGCGTAGAAATTCAAGTTAGAGTCTCTAAAGTTGATTGGAGTAACTATACTCAAACTGGAGACTATTCCTTCAACTCTAGTTCAACTGCTTATGCAGATTGGAACAAGGTTACAGGCTACCTTTCCGGAGTATTAAAATATGGAGTAGAACCTTAAATTAATGTAATTTAGACTTTTGTAAAAAATTCACTAAAGTTATTATTAAAATTAAAAATTAAAGCTCTAGCAATTAGTTGATCACTTGCTGCTAGAGCTTTATATTTTCATTGCTTTTTAAGATATAGATGTACTACTTCGTAATACAATTTATATATCCAAATTCTTCTCTCAAAATTCAGATAAGTTTTGGATATAGATTTCGTATTGGTAGTTTATTCTTATATATATTTAGCATATCTCTTTAATATCTTAGCAATAGGTAACCCAAATACTAAACCTATAACAATTTGAGTAACATTTCCTGGTATTGATTGCACTGGTGCTACCCAATTTCCGTAAAGAACTCCCTCAGTAATGTAATATCCAAATATCATCCAGATTCCAGATAAAATAATGGCAGCAATATTTAACACAATACTATTGCCTTCTTTCTTTCCACTCCAAGCTATAGCTCCTACCATGTAGCCCATAACTCCTCTTACTACAAAAGTAAATGGTGCCCATAGAGCCCAGCCTGAAGACAAATCAAAGATTGCCATACCTATAGCCCCTGCTATGGCTCCTTTTTCCTTTCCAAATACTATTGCAGTTATAAATAACATTGCAGTTCCAAGATGAACTAGCCCCCCATTAGATACAAAAGGTAATCTAATCTTAATTAAGGAAGTTGCTACAAAAAACAATGCTATTAGTAGCGCTGTCTGCACCAAGTATTTGGTTGTAAATCTACTTTTCTCTCTATTTATTTCCATTATCTTGCCCCACCTTTATTTACTATTTTTATTATTGTTATTGAAATTAGGTAGTCATGAAGGATATGCTATATGATAAAGCTCGTTTAAGAATCGGATTACTGACCACTTAATTTCAACAGGGTATACAAATATCTTAATAATATATGATTTTTAATTACTCAGTTAAATACTGATTATATAAGCTCACCAAGTTTTTGTCTGTTTCAAAACCTAAATCTTTTAAGCCTTTATCAATTATACTTAGAGCATAAACTAACTTATCTTCACGAGCATTCTCTCCCATATGACCTATTCTTAAGATTTCATTATAATATGGTTTCAGTGAAGTTATTATTAAAGTATTGTAACTTTTCAACATATGCTCTTTAAGTTTTAATGCCCCTATATTTTCTGGTATTCTTACAGCCGTAACGGTGTTTGAATATCCATCAGATAAAAATAACTCTAGCCCATATTCTCTTATAGCCTTTCTTACTGCATTTGCACATCTTTCATGTCTTCTAAGGACATTTTCAATGCCTTCTTCCAAAATATTATCTGCAGCTTTACTTAGACCCATAATATCACTTATAGGCATAGTGTATGGAAACCATTTGTCTTTATAGTAGTTTTCCCAGATGGTCAAGTTACAATAAAATCCTGTTATAGGAGTTTTTCTATTATTCATAGCTGATTTAGCTTTCTCACTGACGCTAACCATAGTAAGTCCAGCTGGTGCTGAAAAAGCTTTCTGTGATCCACCTAAAGCTATATCAATCTTCCACTTATCCACTCTTATATCCTCGCCTGCCATAGCTGAAACAGAATCTACAACAGTTAATATGCCATACTCATTTAACAGAGGACATATTTTAGACAAATCATTCAGAACACCTGTAGGAGTATCGCAATGAACTATAGTTGCATACTTAAAGTTATGATCCTTATCTAAGAATTCATTTAGTTTATTTATATCTATAGCTTTGTTGTATTCATCTGAAAAAAGTACTCCTTCACCTCCATACATTTCAACAAAATCTTTAAATCCTCTTCCATAGATGCCATTGTCCAATACAAGCACTCTATCTCCAGGTTCAGTAAGAGATGCACAGGCTGCTTCTAAGCCTAAAATTCCTTCTCCGCTTAATATGTATACTGGGTTTTCGGTTTTTATTATCTTCCCAATCTTATCACAAGTATTCTTGTAAAATTCTACGAATTCTTCGTCAACATCTGGATTTGTAGTGGCCTTTGCCCTCTCTAATCTCACGTTTTCTCTCACACTAGTAGGACCTGGCGCATAGACAAATTTATCATTCATCAACAATACCTCCTATTTTCTTCCGAATTTATAATATTAATAAAATATCATAAAAAACTAAAAAAGTGAATTGTATCGATACAATTCACTTCATAATCATCATTTATTATAGTCAAAACGTAATGAAATATAGTTCTTATATTATAATGCCTAACTAGTTCTCTAAAAATTCCCCTATTGACCAATCTTTCTTGTCTATTAAGATATTTTCAGCCTTAACATTCTTTCCAACTAATCTTTGTATTACATCCTTATCAAATAAATAACTTCCAACTATATAATAGATAGCATCTTCTGTTTCAACCAATTGTTCAAGCTTCTCATAAAATTCTTTCCTAGATCTTACCCAATGATTATTATAATCTTCGTCTTGTAGCTTATCTAACTCATCTCTATAAATAAATTCTTTCGATGAATCTACATTTACATTTATAACATAAGGTACATTAGTTTTATCATTTTTATATGAGAGGATAATAGGTCTCATGGCTGCAATTCCTACTCCCATGGAAAGTAGAATAACAGGTCTATTTTCACGTCTCAAAGTCAATACAGAGCCTAGTTTGAATAATACCACTTCATCCCCTATTTTCAGTTCAGCTAATTTACTTTTATACTGAGAAGGAGAACTTGGAAATCTTGTTGTAATCCCAATTTTACCCTCACTAGGCAAAGTCATTATGGACATATGTCTAACCAAATCCCTATTAGGCTTTTCACCAGCATCAAAACCAACATGGGCAATATGGGTATGTGCACCTTCTTGCCAATTAAAGCCTTCTGGCCTTTCAAAATAATAAGTTTTAGTTCCCTTTGCTTCATTAACAATATCTATTACTTTTATATTATGTTTTATCATATATTTCACCTCATTGATAATAACTCTCATTTAATAATAACACTATATCTACTCACCGTCAATTGAGTTTACAAAAAGCTTATTAATATATTATATTACAAGCTAATTATCTAGCTTTCACTATAGTGTTTTAGCATAGGATGACTATCATATAAAAGTTTGTATATCTTACTGATAACTTGATTTTATATTTATAAATACAAAAGACTAAAAGCTCGTGAAAATCCTGAGTTTTAGTCTTTACTTTAAATTATTGTTTTAGCTATGCTTAGGATTATTGTTTATACTTCATTACTTGTGGTAATCCTTACTCCAAATACTCTTCCTGCAATCTTTTCTTTACTTGATAAGAACTTGACTTCAACCTTTGACTTTCCTTCAGTTAGACTCTTTGGTATAGGATAGAACTTATTAAATAAGGTTTGTGGATTGCTAGCATTTAATAGTTCCTCTGCTATCAAAGTTCCATCTACATAAATTCCAAATTCTCTAACATATCTTGATCCATTAATGAAACATTCCTTATCTTCACCCCAATAAGTCACTGCTAAGTATACTTCACCATCACTTCTTACATTCATCTCATAGCTAAAATATCCTCCGTCCATAGCTTGACGCCAGCCCTTTCCAGCTTCACTAGAATAATCAGAGCTTGAATTTTCCTGTTTTAGCTTATGTTCTATTTCTGGCTGCTGTTCATTTGGATTAACTTGATCTATCGTTACTTTGTTTAAGCTTTCTTCATAGTCCATTTCAGTAAGCTGTGCTTTTTTATATTCTTCTGGTGTCATTCTTGTCCAATAAATTGTGTATCTCTGATGATGAAGCATGTAAAAAGGAATCAAAGTATATTTTTTATGTCCAGGCTCTGCTATGGCTTCAGTTTCAAAGTTCAAGCTAGTACCTTCAACTGGCTTTATACAATTTTCAAATTCATCTGTCACTAAGGCGGAAACCGCAATTCCTGGATAGTGGTTTAACTTCAAATGATCATCCAAAATATCTGTCTCTGGAAAGTTTTCTCTTCCAAGTGCTCCTGCAAGTACTAAAGGTCCATACATAAAGGCTATTTTATGAGAATCATCCTTTGATGTATACACATGCACATTCATAGGCAGGGATACTTCTATAACATCGCCTTTTCTCCAATTGCCTTCTATAGCTATATATCCCATTTCTGAACCTGTATACTCTTCTTTGCCGTTTACAACTACTTTAACTTCTCCACTTACCCAGTAAGGAACTCTTATATTTATAGTCATGAACTTTTCTTCTGCTTCTTCAAATATAAGTGTTGTTTTATCTTTTTCAGGAAACTTAGTCTCTTGTCTTAAAACTATCCCATTATCCTCTAACTGTATTCTTGAAGCAATATATAGATTTATGAAAAGCTTATCCTCTTCTCTATAGTATATATTCCTTGTGTATCTTCCTGGATTCTCCATTCCAGTTCCTGTACAACACCAAAAAGAATTGTCCGGTGAGCAATAAACCTTAAAATGTCCTGGCTGAGTGGATACAAAGTAAGTCTTCATACCTGACTCTGGATCTTGAGAGGCAAGTATATGATTGTATAGAGCATTTTCATAGTAGTCAATATAGTCAGCCTCATGCTCCCAAGCAAATAGATGTTCTGTAAGCTTTAGCATATTATAAGTGTTACAGGTTTCAGCTGTAGTAACCCCTAATCTTTCTGTGCTTGGCTTTCCAAAATGTTCATCTATACTATTTCCTCCTATTGCATAAGAACGACTCTTAGTAACTACCTTCCAAAAGTACTTAGCAGCATTTTTGTATTTTTCTTCTCCTGTAAGCTCATATAACTTTGAAGCACCTATAACCTTTGGTATCTGAGTATTAGCATGCTTTCCTTCTAGCTCATCCTGAAGTTCAGTTAAAGGAACTAAAGTTTCCTTGTGATAAAATCGCTTAGCTAATTGCAGATAGTCTTCATTTTTAGTAATCTCATAAAGTTTTGCCATGGCTTCACACATACCACCATGCTCACAATATAACATCTTATCAAATTGTTCCTCTGTAAGATTGTCAGTTCCTTTTTTAGCCCAATCAGAAAGTTTCTTAACTACTTCAAGTGCTTGTTCATTACCTGTAAATACATAAGCATCTATAAGTCCAGCAAAAATCTTATTAATGCTATACCAAGGAACCCAGCTGTCACCAAGCTCAAATCTATTAACATTAAAGTCTCCACTAAAAACCTTTACGAAACAATCTTTTGGAAAGCCACTAACATATCCTTCCTCATCTAGGCTCTGTAGATATGCAAGTTCAGATACCGCGTACTTAAGCTTATCATTTAATCTCTCATCCTTATCTTCCACGTACATAGTAGCTAAGGCTGATAAAAAATGCCCTAGTGAATGTCCACTTATAGGTTTTGACTCCCATCCACCATATCTAGGCTTCTTAGGTTTTTTTCCTATCGCTTCATAGCAAGGTGCTAAAAGTCTATCCGCATCTAAATAAATAAGATATTCTTTGCCTTTCTCTTGAGATTGTTTAAATATACCATCTAGTAATTGCACTTTTTCCATAAATATCTCAACTCCCTTTAAAAATATTTCATTAGTAACTTTCTATTCTCTATGTGCTGTCTCACTTCAATACTATAAGAATAAGTTATATCCTATTAACTATAGACTATGTCGAAAAATATAATTAAAATTTACTGGTTATACAGAAGATGCTATATGAAATTCTCCAACAGCACCTATACCTTAGGATAAAGTCTATTGTTTCTTAAATATTAAAAGGTGCACTATATTAGTTTTACAAACAAATTAATACACTGTACAATACTACTATGACACAATAAAAATCCCTTGTCGGTAGACTATATTAACAAAAGGTGGCGAAAATTGACCAATGAAATATCTAAAAGCTGATATTAGTTCTCCTTTAATTTTCTCTAATTGTGGTAACTTCACTTCTGATAGTAAATGGTTACATATGGAGAGAACCATAGACAACTATGAGCTTATTATAATGAATAAGGGAACTATGTATATAGAACAAGATGATGAAAAGTATGAATTAAAGGAAGGGGAATTATTACTATTAGAACCATATCGTAACCATAAAGGATATGACTATTCGGAAAAAGGAACCTCCTTCTTTTGGCTCCATTTTTATTGTAATGACGATTGTACACTTTATAATCATGAGGAAGCTATGACTGAGATATCTATGGCTAAAAGTAATCCTTATTTTAATGGTTTAAACTCAAGTGTACTTATTCCTACCATATCAAGGAACTTAAATTTAGACAGAATAAATGTGTTATTCAGGCAACTGATGCATCTATCGCAATCAACGTATTATACCAGTCACAGTGTAAACTATAACCTTACCTCCCTCTTAATAGAAGTCACTGAACAGGTCCTGTTAAACTTTGATTCTTCTGTTAAGAATGCTAAGGATGAAGACATATTACCTGAAATATTGCAATGGATAAAGATTCATATAACTCAAAATATATCACTGCAAAATGTATCTTATGAATTCAACTTTTCCAAAGAATATCTAGCTCGTTATTTTAAGAAAAGAATGGGGATGAGTATGCAGCAATATATAAATAACTTAAGAATATCCAAAGCCAAACAGCTATTATGCAACTCAAGCTTAAATATAAAAGAAATCGCTGAAGAATTAGGCTTCATTGATGAAAAATACTTTCTTAAGCTATTTAAGAAATATGAAAACTTAACTCCAAAGCAATTTAGAAATGCTTATAATATGACCTTTATTAATAATGTATAAAAGTTCGTTAAAATGATTATCTTTAGCGGACTTTTTTCCATATCTGCCAAATATAATTTTTTTGCGCATCTGCCTTTTCGAATGCATATGAGGAAAATTTGGCAGGCGACATAATTTTTCTTTTTTATTCATTCTCCAATCTATACATTTAAGGCATATACATATAGTTATGTATAGCTTTATCTAAAATATAGTCTTCTAAAGAATAAAAGTTCTTAACTTGTTATATTTATAACTTTAAAACAATATAACAAGTTAAGAATTTATTGGAAACATCAGGGTTTGAATGATATTTGAGTACTATGATTTAATATATTTAAACCTCTTTAAGAATTCTTCTTCATCTAGAAAGCTTATGTTATGACCTATAGCTTTCAGATCCGTTGCTCTTCTAAGCTTAATACTCATTTCTTCTTTGCGTAAACTCTCTATATCCTTCATATTAGTGACTAGAATAGTAGTCTTTTTACTGACAGAACTTCCTGTAGCTCCACCAAGTTTTCTTACAACTCTCATAGCTTCATCCCTGGACATAGAATTTAATTTTCCAGTAAATACTACTACCTCATCTTTAAAAGCCTCTGTTATTAATTCATCAAATGCTCTATTTTTTTTATAGTCATGAATTTTATTAGAGGTTTTATACACCTTCCCCTTAGTTGAAGATGTTTTATACTCATTTCTATCTACATATCCTATAGTTACCCCTAGCAGCTTAGATATTTCGTCAATATCGCAGCAATTTAGCTCTTCAGATATATTAAGAAGTATATTGCTACAGGCTAGAGCATCGTATAATGCATCATGGTGCTTAAACTCATAACCTAAAAAGTCATTTACTGTGTTAAGCTTAGCATTTTCAATACCTTTATAAAAGCTTTTAGCTAGTTTCATGGTGCATATATATTGAAATGTAGGAAGCTCAATATCATAAAGCTCTGCAGTTTTTCTTAAAACCGATATGTCAAAGGAAGCATTGTGAGCTATTACTAAGTTACCATTGAAATGATGCTTAATCTTTTCCCATACTACATCAAACTCTGGCTCCTTCTCTACCATAGCTGGCCTAATTCCATGAATTCCAATGTTTATTGGCATAAATCTCATCTCCATAGGTCTTATCAAGTGATGTATTCTCTCTACTAATTGTCCATCTTTTACAACCACTATACCTATAGAACATGGACTATTTCTCTTTTCATTTGCAGTTTCAAAATCTATTGCTATAAAATTCATATATTCTCCTGTTATAAGTAGTCTACGGCCTTTATGTTAGCCTTCGACATACTATGCTCAATCTTTTCCCCAACAATATTGAATATTATCAAAAAAATCTCATTAATATGTATCTATTTAGTTACCTTGTTCTTACTTTTTATTATATGTTTGTATTCATACATACGTCTATCAGCAATTTTTATCAATTTATCAAATTCTTTATCTTCCTTAGGATAATTAGCAATACCATAACTATAGCTGCATATAAATCTTTCTCCTCCAAAGCTTATGTGATTCTTTCTAAAATCATCGATTAATTTTTCAAATCTATTGGTTAAGCTTTCTAAATCTACATTAAAGAATACTCCAACAAATTCATCTCCACCAAATCTCCCTATAATATCAGAATCTCTAAGAAGTCCAGTCAGTCCTCTAGCAAAGGATCTTATAAGCTCATCTCCAGCTAAATGTCCATAGTTATCATTAATAAACTTAAGTTCATTCAAATCAAAAACTACTACAAAAAATTCTCTTACCTCCATGCTATCCTTAGCAATGATACTTTTCACTTCTTGCTCAAAATAGCTTCTGTTATACACATTAGTTAATTTATCATACCTAGATAAATATATAGTTTCTTCATAGAGTTTATGTTTAGATATTGCAATAGAAGCTTGATTACCCATATATTCCATTAGTTCTCTATCTATTTCGTCAAAGATATTACTATAAACACTATCTATATTGATAAAACCATAACACTTATCGTCTATAAAAATTGGGGCACTTATAGCAGATTTTATTTTTATTCCATCCTCTGTATCCAACATACCTGTAGGATTAATTTTGTCTATATCATTAACAATTACTGTCTTATGAGATCTTTCTTCTTCATTGAACCATCCATCTTCTAGCTTTATTGAGAATCTCTCAATTTCCTCTGCCTTATATCCTTTAGCTACAGCTATCTTTAAATTTTCATCATCATCTAATACCAGAACAGAACCGCAGCTTCTCGGGTCAATGCAATTAATAACCTTATCTAATATCAGTTGAAGTAACTCATTAATATTAGATATTTCATTAATGCTATATCCTATCTTTAACATAGCTTCTTTTAAAGTCATTAGCTTATCTATTCTTTCTCTACTTTTCTTCTGTTCCGAAATATCTAGAATTACTCCTATTAGGCCTTTATTATCTCCATGCTCATTTGTAACTACAGATTTGCAGAAAATAACATCGTGCTCAGTGTTGTCACTATGCATAAGTCTTGACTCATAAACCTGAGTTTCTCTACTTTCCATTAAATTTTTATCAGCGTAATTATAAATCTCTGCTGATTCACTTTCAAATATTTCATAGGCAGTCTGCCCTATAACTTGTTTCTTTTCAATTCCTATGTATTCTATAAAAGCAGCATTACAATGGTTATATACTCCATCTTTATCTTTCGAGTATATAGGATTAGGAATTGCATCTATAAGAGTCTCGATAAAATTCAGATTATCAGCTAAGGCTTCTCTTTGTAATAGCAATTCAGTAACATCATTGAAAATTAATATCTTTCCGATGACTTCACCATTTTTTTCATATACTTTATTAATGTTAAGTCTATAATATTTTAATTGCTTGTTATTTTCTATATTAATTATACTTTCATTACAAGAATCATTATTTGCCGCTAGTAATAACTCCTCATAATTCTTAAATACTTCATCAAATTTCTTATCCCCAGCTTCTATATACTTTAGCTCTGATATAACCTTTTTAGCTGCGTTATTAAAATTCACTATATTATTTTCATAATCAAGTATTACAACTCCATCTAACATGTTAGAAAAAACCTTTTCTAATGCTATTGGTGTTATTTTAAGCAACTTAAATTTCAATATAGCAAAGCTAGAAATTAAACCAGAAATAGAAAATGCGAAGGGACATAAATCTAAACGAAATGGCAAAACTTTAAACATATAAATTATGTCTGAAACCCATGGAATAACCCAGGCAATCATTAAAAACACCATTTGCTTTTTTACGATTGATACAGCCTTAAAATATGCTGATAAAAAAGTAATTAAGCCTAGTACCATTATTGAATACGTATATGCAATATTCACCCAATACCAAGGCCCCTGTACTATCTCTACCATAGGAAAAATACCACTAGTATTCATAGATAGACTTTTATAAAAGAGATGATGAAAATCATTGGTATAGTTTAGTACCAATATAATAATAGGAATAACATACAGTAAAAATAATCTCCTATCTTTAAACCTCCCTCTATACCCATTAAAATTAATGGCAAATAGCAACCAAGCTACAGGTAAAAAAGATACCCCTAGATATTCTACTTTAATCCAAAACTTTACTGCTTCAATGCTTGTACATAATATTTCAAAGGCATATCCAAAAGAGTAAATAGCTACAGGTATTAAAGCTATAGCAGCATACTTCTTATCTCTCTGCCATGAAAAATAGCCTAACAGCAGTGAGATCAAAGCTGATGCCAACAAGATTATACTCAAAAAGTAATTAACATTCAAAAAAATCACCTCTTCTAACTATTATACTAAAATATTCCTCTACAGCTAAATAAAAACACATAAAATAATGAAGCTACATGCTAATAAATAGGCACATAGCTCCATTTAACTTTAAATCTATTAATTAATAGATAAACGCTCAATATATCTAGATGTTATTAGCCTATAAAGAGTAAAATAATCCCGCGCCTTTTATTATTTCTTGCTCTTCAAACAAATTTGAAACAGCATCCTTATACTCGCTTAAATTTTGTGATTTTCTTATCTTTTTACCATATTTCTTATTATCAGAAAATATGTAAATCATATATCCCCATAGTTCTTTCATTCTAAACATAGCATTTTTTTCATCATTATATACTTCTATATAAGTACTTAAAATTTCATCATGAAACTCTTTTAATACTTTCTTATCTATATTATCATTACTTCTTATCTCATCCATCAAGCCCGGGTTAGCTAATATACCTCTTCCTAACATCATAGTATTTAACTCTGGAAAAGCCTTTATTAATTCATTATGATCCTGTAAGGTGAAAATGTCACCATTATAGCATATAGGATTAGTGCTTAAGGACATTGCGTCTTTAAATACTTGTAGATTAGGCTTGTTTCCATAGAAATCCTTTTGAGTTCTTGGGTGAATAATCAATTCTTCCATAGGATATTTATTATAAATTTTTATAAGTTCATAGAATTCTTCTGGGCTAGTTTTTCCTATTCTAGTTTTTACTGAAATCTTAATATCATCCATTTTAAATATTTCTTCTAGAAATCTGTCCAACTCTTCCCTTAATGCTAAAAATCCTGATCCCCTGTTTTTTGACACAACTGTTCCTGCAGGACATCCTAAATTCAAATTAACTTCATTGTATCCTAATTGCTGTAGCTTTCTAGAAGTATTAATAAAATCCTCTGCATCGTTGCTAAGCATTTGAGGGACTATATTCATTCCCTTATTATTTTCAGGTAGAGCATCTCTTAGCTCTTTACTTTTAAGACTTGATCCCTTATTGGTAACAATAAAAGGAGTAAAGTACTTATCAATATTATGAAAAAACTTTTCATAGGTATTTCTATATATATATCCAGTAATTCCTTCCATAGGTGCTAAGTAATATTTCATCTAATGACTCCTTGTATAAATGTATCTTTATTTTATTTGTATATATTAAATTTATAACCTTTTTCATTATAAATAAAAATTCACCACATTTCTATGGTGAATTTTATAAATCCTACTTATATGCTCATAACGGTGATTTACGTTTTTATAGAAAATTTCCTTAGTAAAACTTTTTCTTATACTAAATAATATTTCTTATTTCAGAGATAGTCATGTCCGTATCTGGTTTAAACTCCTTGGAACGTACATAATTCAGAATACTGAACAGGAATTGTCTTCCTTCTGGTTTATCCATTATTTTATCAAAATCACAAGTACAAACTAAGAGTTTCCCCTTCGACACATTGCATTCAAACAACATACCTAGCTTATGATTTCTTTCAAAATTGTCAATGGTCTGAACTATAGGACTTAATTCCTTTGGAGTACTATCCATTATAATAGAACGTGAATTAGAAACTATACTCCACCACTGATAAGTAGAGTACTCCTCACAAGTAAAATCCTTAAAAACAGGATGATTATTTTTTATAAGTAAGCCCATGGTCCCTACTGGCACTTCCCTTTTCATGCTTTCAGAAATGGAGCGAAACATTGGATAGCACCAAAAGTCTGAAGCGTAGAAACCTTGGATAGAGTTTTTTAATACATTAAGCTTTGGCAAAAGAATTACATTTTGTCCATCTTCAAGTAAAGTTTCTGCTTCTGAAGATAATTCATTAAATATGTTTAAAGCTGAATAATCAATAGAAACTTCCTCTGGATAAATCCACAAATCATAACTGTTATGAATATTAAGTTTCTCTATTTCAAGTTCTAAAGTAACTTTTTTCATACCTTCTACCTGTGGCATCTTAAAGCTAATATCACAGATATCAATGTAATTATTATCTTGAGTACCTGAAATATAAGCCTCACCATTTTCGTATATTGTTGTGCTATCCTTAAGACGCCATGATAATCTTAAACTTTCCAATTTAAGATTTCTGTAACAGCAAAGCTCAATATGAGCGTTGAAATTTTCTTTTTCTACATAATTATACTTTTCAAATCTGGCTAAAAGCACCATATCGGAACAAAAGCTTTTCCACTCCTCTGGAGAAACTAGGCCTTTTGACTCCATAAATGCATCTAATATTCCAACTAAAGCTGTTCCTTGCCCAGAGAAGTCTTGAATATCTAAAACTTGAAATCCTGCTAACTTCCTTGAGCGAAAGGCTGCTTCTAACTCTTCCTTATAGCAAGCTACTGAAAGCTTTCCTGAACATTTAAAATATTTATCTGCTAGGTGTGCCAAGTTTTTTTCTTCCAAACGTTTTTTGAATACCTCAAAGTTTTTTGCTTTTAATGACCCTTTATATTTTTCTATTTCATGAAAATTAGGAAAAGTTGCATACTGACCAATCTCATGGGACACTACAGGAAGCTGTGGGATAAGATTATCATTAGAACTAGTAGTTCTAACCTTCTTTACTCCAGTTCCAAACTGAATCTCTACAGTATCTCCAGTACCTTCTTCAGCATTATCACCAGAATTAGTATAACATGGTGCTATATTTTCGTCGTAATCCTTCATTGTATTAGGCATATCTCTTTGAACGTGTCCCAGTGGAGCATCACACATAGCATAAGATCCCCTTATCAGTCTATCCCTTGAAAATCTTACCCCACAAAAGAAATCATCATTTTCTAAAATAACTGGAGTAAACTGAAAGTTATTTGAGCCCTGTGTGTAAAGATGTCGATTATCAAAACTTTTATAATTCTTAAGTATAATATCTAATCTTTCTTTACTTCCCCAAAGCTCATTTCCTAAAGACATCATCACAAAAGATGGATGATTGCCAAAGCTTTTAAGAATGGAAAAGCCTTCACTAATCAAAAAATCTTGTTCAGCTTGATTATGATTTTCATCCTTTTCATCAGTTACGGTTCCCCAAAATGGTAGTTCTGGCTCCATATACATGCCTAGCATATCTGCTGCTGTAAAGGCAGCCTCTGGTGGACAACAGGTATGGAAACGATAATGATTTATTCCATAATTTTTTGATATTTGCAACACCTTTAGCCATTCATCTATGGTTGTTGGAGCAAAGCCTGTAAGTGGGAAAATCATGCCATCGTGCTTACCACGAAGAAAAGTCTTTGTCCCATTTATTTCGAACTTGTCTTTGCTGGCCTTAAATTCACGTATACCAAATGTGATTTCTTTTGTATCAATTGTTATTCCACCAATAATCATTTTAAGGTAAAGTTTATACAAATTAGGTTCATACTCGCTCCAAAGTAGAGCCTCTTCACCTAATGGATACTCTATAGATATTTCATTTGAATCAAAATTGAAGCTTCTTTCTTCTACTACATGTCCAATTTTACTGTTAAAACTAACTGCTGATACTGATATACTCCCACTGCTTGTACCAACACTTTTTACTTTTATATTAACTGATTTTTCTCTTATATCCGGATAAACCTGAACATCTTCTATATATGCTTTATTAAATACCTGCAATTCAATTATTCCAGTAATCCCATTCCAATTAGTTTGAGTATCTTGAGAGGTTAGATGCCCTCCTTTTGTAGGATAAGCTGTATTATCCACAAGTATAGTAATTAAATTCTTTCCCTTTTTTAAATACCCTGTTACTTCATAAATATGAGGAGTACAAAGACTGTTTTTGGTTCCAACCTTCACATTATTTATCCAGACAGTAGTAATACGGGTACGCTCTAGATACAAAAAGCTTGTCTTATCATAAATATCATCAGGAACCTCAATTTCTTTGGAAAACCAAGCATATCCTTCAAATTTATATTCATCAGTTAAACACCCAACCTCTATACTTTTATTTTTCTTACCTTTTTGAGAATTAGATGTTGTTCCAGGAAGTAGGATTTTATCATTAAAAGGATACTTTATGCCTTTCTTCTTCTCGTCTAGTTCAAAATCCCAAGTACCACTCAAATCAATTTTTGTGTACATTATATTCACCTCTCATATATTAAGTTAACCCAATTATAAGTTTTCATAAAGGTTCCCTATAGGTATCCAACTTCAACTATTAATTTATATATGCCCGATAATCCCCAGAAGCCGGTATTATCGAACATACATAAATTAAGTTTTCGTAAAGGATACCTATATATATACCCTTTACATAATTATATGTTAATCCTTTACATATGTAAATTTAAGTATGTTAAACCATATAAATAAAACTCCATAACTACTCATTATACATTTTTCTAGATCTTTTTCTCCTGGCATGCTAAAACTAGCCAATTAGTATCCTTCTTTATGCTTATTCTCTTCTTCAAATTATATTTATTTTCTCCACTCTTAATGACTAACAAAGCTACAACAGTATATATCTAAAAAAATAGCATAAATTAAAATGAAATCTTAAGTACTTACACATATGTTATTTTAAAAATAGGCTATATTTAATAATATTTTTGAAATTAAGTGGTTACTATTAATTAATAGCTGTAAAAATATATTCCCCTTATAAGGTATATAAATATATAGAGCATAGTTAGCGGAGGAAATAAAAATGAATATATTAAAAAATGTAATGGATGATGTGTTGAGAAGAAATCCAAATGAACCTGAGTTTCATCAGGCAGTAAAGGAAGTACTATTATCACTAGAGCCAGTTGCAGAAAAACATCCTGAATGGGTTACAGATAAAATCTTTGATAAGATCGTTGAACCTGAAAGACAAATAATCTTTAGAGTTCCATGGATTGATGATAAAGGCGTAGAGCATATTAACCGTGGCTTTAGAGTTCAATTTAATAGTGCTATAGGGCCCTACAAAGGTGGATTAAGATTTCATCCATCAGTTAATATTGGAATAGTAAAATTCCTAGGTTTTGAGCAAATATTCAAAAACTCATTAACTGGTCTTCCCATTGGAGGCGGTAAAGGTGGTAGTGATTTTGATCCAAAGGGTAAGTCAAATTCAGAGATAAAAAGATTTTGTCAAAGCTTTATGTTAGAGCTTAATAGGCACATTGGTGAAAATACAGATATACCAGCCGGAGATATAGGGGTTGGCGGACGTGAAATAGGATATATGTATGGTATGTATAAAAAAATAAATAATGAATTTACTGGAGTTCTAACTGGCAAAGGCTTGAACTATGGAGGAAGCTTAGGAAGAACTGAAGCAACAGGTTATGGCCTATGTTACTTTATGAATGAAGCCTTAAAAGCAAAGAGTAAATCTTTTTATGGTGCTAATGTTGTTATCTCAGGATCAGGCAACGTAGCTATTTATGCACATCAAAAAGCAACTCAATTAGGCGCTAAGGTTATAGCTATGAGCGACTCTAGTGGCTATATTTATGATGACAACGGGATAAATTTAGATACAATAAAAAAGATTAAAGAAGTAGAAAGAAAAAGAATAAGTGAATATATAAAATATCATCCTACTGCCACATATACTGAAGGGTGCATTGGAATATGGACAGTAAAGTGTGATATAGCCCTTCCTTGCGCTACTCAAAATGAAATAGATCAAAACTCTGCTAAAATCTTAATTGATAACGGCTGTTACGCCGTTGGTGAAGGTGCAAATATGCCTTCCACAATAGAAGCCGTTGACCTTTTTATTGAGAATAAAATCATTTTTGGTCCTGCCAAAGCTGCTAACGCAGGAGGTGTTGCTACATCTGCTCTAGAGATGTCTCAAAATAGCATGAGGTATTCCTGGACCTTTGAAGAAGTTGATGATAAGCTGCAAACCATAATGAAAGGAATATATGAAAAATGCAGTACAGCTGCAACTGAATACGGGTACGAAGATAACTTAGTGATAGGGGCTAATATTGCTGGATTTATTAAAGTCGCTGAAGCTATGTATGCCCAAGGAATATAATTATTTAACAAATTAATCATTTATAAAAATTCGCTAAATCTACCTAACCCATGACATTTTTATCATGGGTTAACTTATTTAATCACTTGCAGACCTGTCCATTGAACCCTATACTATATTTAGTAGCATATTTTTTTGCTAAAGCTGTACTATGGATAAGCTATTTTATTGTAAAGTGGACATCCATGTAAAACTCATGAAACGAGAGGAATATATATGAGAAAAAAAGATGTATTAGAATTGAAAAGACGTTTAAAAAAGGACGACTGTACCTTTACAAAAATGTGTGGCTGCTATGTAGATGCTGAAAAAAATACAGTATTAAAGATTAAAGAAACCTTTTTAACCCTAAGAGAAGAAGAATTCTTTAAG
The DNA here is from genome assembly GCF_004015185.1 of Clostridium manihotivorum. Lineage (GTDB taxonomy): Bacteria > Bacillota > Clostridia > Clostridiales > Clostridiaceae > Clostridium_AR > Clostridium_AR manihotivorum. Next base: position 5,497,908 of record NZ_CP025746.1, read on the forward strand.
TATTTAGAAGTTGCAAAAAAGGTGTTATCTGGAACAGTAGGAAACAACCTTCTAGAGCTTAACTTTCCTCTTGAAGAAGGAGGTATCGGAAGTAAACAGCTTTCTTTATTGGAATTAAAGAAAAGCGGATTAAAGAATGATGCACTACTAGATGACTTTTATAGATTAATCATAGATAGCTACGACTATGCAGGTAACTATTTAATACTTGTTTTTCACGATGCTTACGATGTGCTTACAAGAACTACAGATAATGCTAAGTTAGATGAATCTGAAGAAGTATATGAATATATTTTATGTGCAATATGCCCAGTAACACTTTCAAAACCAGCTCTTGGATACTTTGAGGACGAGAATAGAATTGGTGCCCGTATCAGAGATTGGGTAGTTGGTGCCCCTGATCTTGGCTTTGTTTATCCAGCGTTTATTGACCGTAGCTCTGATATTCACTCAATTATGTATTATGCTAAGAATGCTAAGGACACTCATCCAGAATTAATGGAAGAAGCTCTAGGCTGCAGTTCAAAGCAAACTGCTACAGAACAAAAGGAAGTTTTCCAAACTATAATTAGCAAAGCTGTTGGTTATGATGACAAAAAATCCGAGCACATATTGTTGGAAATTCAAGAAACCCTCAATAACATGGTAGAAGAAAACGTAGCAATAAACGGTAAAGATGCTGAACCTATAGTTCTTACCAATGATAATATTCAAGAAATTCTTATTGAAAGTGGTATTCCAGAAGAAATCACTGAAAAAATAGAAAGAACTTATACAGAAAAATTTAGTGATACTCCTCCTGTAATAGACAACCTAATAGATAAGAAAGCTCTTGCAGTAAATGAGCAGAGAAAAAAAGAAGAAAAGCTTGAAAAGAAAGTTCGTATATTAGAAGAAAGACTGGAACAAACAAAACAGGAAGCGGCTTTGACCTTAGAAAAAGAGGCAGTTGTAGAAACAGATAATAATAGAACTTTGGAAGAAACTACTTCAAATTTAGATAGCGCTTCTGAGGCTAATTCAGAAACAGCTTTGGATATCAGTTTAGATGCTAACTTTGCTTCTGAGGTAGACACAGATACTGGTATAGATAATACTACTGATTCAGAATATGATATTGTAGTTAAAGTAAAACCTCAAAAGATATCTCAAATAAAATCACAAATCATAGACGGTAAGAAGTGCTTAGTTATTCCACTAGATGAAAATGAGCAAGCTAATGTAAATGGTGTTACAGATATACTTTAATTAATAATATAGAAATTTATATATTATTAATTAATCTGCAAGCATCCAGCTTAGCTACCATCTTATTTTATAGCTTCATAAAGAGACAAGCTATCACTATTATATTTCATAAAGCTTTAGCTTCGTGGTTATGTGGCTATAAATTAAACCCACAAGGAAATTGTTAATTATAGATTTCCTTGTGGGTTATATTATACTAAGATATGTTCTTTCTCAAAATGTCTAAAGTATGCGCACTTGCCCCCAAAAGATCAGGTCTTTCACAGGTAGAAAGATGATACTCAATGAAAACCTTGAAGGTATCTTCATCCATAGCATTTAATATAGGTCTCATATAATTAGTAGGACCATCCGCTGCAACTAACTTTACTCTCTCTATTGCTGCAGCCTCATTTATCTTGTCAATATCTTCAATTCTTACATAATCATATAAATCCTCTGGTTCAGCTATAATATGAAAGTTCTCGTTTACCTTACCATTCTCAATAGATTTAAGTATATTATTTTCTTTAAAACCATAGGTTATTATGCTATATTCATTCATGCAGTACGCCACTAAGATAATTCCGCCAACCTTGGTTACTCTCTTAGCCTCTTCCAGCGCCTTTACCTTATCTTCAAACTTATATAAGTGATACATTGGGCCAAACACCAAGGTAACATCAAAAGTATTTTCATCAAATCTAGATAAATCTAGAGCTGTCCCTTGCATTGCTTTTACTGTACTTCCTTTTGATTTTAAAACTCCTAGATTGTGCTTCACAAGCTCTATAGCAGTAACATCATAGCCTTCCTCTGCTAGCTGTACAGAGTATCTACCAGTTCCTGCACCAACATCTAAGATTTTTGCAGCTTTATTATTATCTAAATAATCATGAATATATTTCATAGAAGTAATATATTCAACTTGTCCATGCCTTCTGGTTAATCTTTTATCTTCACAAAACTTATTATAGTATTTTTCAAGTTCCATTGTCATAGCTTTAGTTCCTTATCTATTTTAATCTTAAAATTATTGACTATAAATATTACACTATATCTTATCCTTTAAAATTATGCATCCCTAGTCATCACTGTCTAGGGGTGATTATTCTAATGGTAAATTATTACCTTTTATATCTATCAAACTAATAAATTTTATTAATTCATATTCTCATAATAAATTCTCTAACTAAAATATCTCTTTCAAATCCAAAGTAAATCCTTCTAAAACCTTAGATTTTACTACTCCTATTGAAGTCTTCATATCTAATTGTTCATACATAGCATCATCATTTAATGTGTATATAGTGACAGACTCTAACATAGGATTAATTATCCAGTATTCCTGTACTCCATATTTCATATATAGGTTCAATTTAGTTATTAAGTCATGCGATTGATTAGATTGACTAAGTATCTCGACTATCAAAGATGGAACTCCTATATACTTTGTTTCCGTAAACCCACTTTTATCACAAATTATACTCAAATCAGGTACAACTATTTTTGTTCCATCAAGTTTATCTTTTTTCAATTCAATATCATAAGGTGCTGAAAAAACTTCGCAGGTCTTACCTTCCAAGTAAATGCCCATCTTTATTTGTAGTCTACTGGAAATCCTTTGATGTTTTGTAGATGGTGACGGTGACATATATACTACTCCATCTATATATTCTAAGATACTATCACTTTCTTCTCTCATCTTCAAAAACTCATCTAATGAAATAGATATATTCTTTGCTAATGCCATACCTTTCACCTCAATTCTATAAAATCTTTTATATCTATTATATATCAACATAAATTCATTATAAACTTTTTCTTACCAGATATTTTTTAACTCCATATAAACTGCTGCCATGTCTAGCTTCCCTTTTCCACTTTCTTTTGCAGAAATATAAACTTTATTTACTTCTTCACCTAGTGGTAATATTGTTTTCATTCTATCGGCTTCAGCCTTAACAAGACCTAAGTCTTTTGACATTAATTCTAACATAAATTGAGCTAAGAATTCTTCCTTAATATACATATCTTTCTTAAGTTGGAATAGCCCATTATTCATGGAAGACTTTGAAATCAGCTCTATCATTTTTTCTTTATCCACACCCAATTTTTCTGCAAATACTAAAGTTTCAGCAAATCCTTGCCCCATAATCCCGAGTAGAAGATTTATTGATAACTTTGCTGAAGTACCTCTTCCATTATCTCCAAAGTATATAATGTCCTTGCCTAAAATGTTAAGATAAGGTGTACATGTTTTTATAGCATCCTCATCTCCTCCTACAAGTATGACTAACTGTCTAGATTGAGCTGCTCCAACCGAACCAGATACTGGAGCATCTAAGTAAGCGCCTCCTTTTTCTGATACCATTTTTGCAAATGATATTGAATCCTGTGGTGAAATTGTACTCATATCTACTACTATTTTTCCTGGCTTAATAGCCTGTAAAACTCCATTGTCCTGAATTAATACTTCCCTTACAGCATTTGCATCTGATAACATAATAAAAATAATATTCGATTGCTCCACTGTCTCCTTTGGCGAACTCATCGTATTTGCACCTAGCTCAACCAAAGCTACTGCCTTTTCTACAGAACGATTATATACATTAACTTTATTTCCTTCTTTTAAAAGATTCGTTGCCATTGGTGTTCCCATATGACCCAATCCAATCCATCCTAATGTGTTCATATTCATACCTCTTTTCAAATTTAATAAATAGTTATAATGTTGTCGGATACTGAGATAATATTATAGGCTCAATTCTTCATATTAAAAAACCACCAAAATACGATTTTTACATTTTGATGGTTCTAATTGTTAAGACAATATATTTATTAATGATAAATTACTACACAACAACTTCAAATATTTCCTTTTCTTCTATGCTATATTTTCTGCTACTATATTCTTTGTTTTTATTAAAACTAAATATTAAAAGATATCCTTTACCTAATCCTTCTATGCTTAAATAGTTTTTTAGCTGTTTTAATCCTTTTTGATGCGCTATGTCACCATGCCATATTTTTGTTTCAATAACATACTTATTTTGATTATATTGAATCACTACATCAATTCTTCTCTCTTCTGATATTTGTACTTCCTTATAATCAAACCCAACACCATTTATTATTGGTTTTAAAAATGACAAAAATAGCAAAACTCCATGCCTTTCTAAAAATTCAACATCTTTTGAACTATAATTTTCTTTCATAAATTGCTGAAATTTTAAAAGTATCTGTTCCATATTCAAGCCGTTATTAGTTGTTATAAAGTTATCCTTAAAATTATAAGAACTCATATTAGTCACATTCATTTTTGATATCATGTAATTATAAATTACTTCCCTGAGAATTTTATTAGACACTGCTACATTATTATTTTTATCTGCTATTAAGTATCCAAGCATGTGTCCGAGTTCTATTACTGGATTGTTTATATTGAATACTTGATTAATATTTAATATGAGTACATTATATATACATTCATATAGTTCCTTATTATTTTCTATATTCTTTATCAAATCATCAAAAAGCATATTTTTTTCATTAACTATTATTTTTACTGCTTTTTGAATTTCCTCTAATAGCCAAGGCCTTTTATTGTCTCTTAATATATCTTCATCTATAACTTGACATACCCTAGATACCAAAAAAGGATATCCATTGGTAAACTTAGATATTTCCTTACTCAATTTTTCTATATCTAATTCTAAATTATTTTCTTTTGAATACTCCTCTAGCATAGTTCCTATTTCAAATTCATTAAAACTCATATCTATATCAAACTTTACTGCTATATTCCAAGGAGAATTATATCTTATATCTGAATCATCTCTAAATTTTATCTTCAAGTTTTTAATATCATGTACTCCTGCTAAAATTACTGATTTAAATGTAGTTCCATTTACTTTTGCTCTACTTAAATATAATGATCTAAGCATCCCTAAAAAATCTAAAAACAACTTATTATTTGAAGCTTTATCCACTTCATCAATAATCAATATAACTTCCATGTTGCTAGTTATTTTCTTTATATTATTAATTAAATCTACGAATGTATAAACTGTATCTAATTCTACTCCAATAGACTCATTAATAGCATTCATAAAGTAATTACAAAAACTTTCTTCTGAATCAAATACAGAACCTAACCCTTCAAAATCTAAACTTATAACCTTGTATCTAGTCTTTAGTATTTCTTCAAGAGTATGAAGTGTTGTTGTCTTCCCATACTGTCTAGGTCTGTTTATTATAAAATAATGTTCTTTTTGAATTAACTTAATTATGCTCTTTAGTTTATAATCTATATTCACCATATAATGCTTATCAGATATGCACAAGCCTGTTGTATTAAAAGTTTTACCTTCATGCTCATCTTCTTCAAAAAACTTTAAATAATCTCTCATTACTTTCTCTTCTAAGCCTCACTTTCTTATATAGATTACCTTTTAATTCTTAACTAATGCTTCTTAAATTATAACACATTGATATCAAAGCTACTTTGAATTTGTTCAAGAATTTTTTTAATGTCTGATTCCTTTCCAGATGTTAGAAGCCACTTTATTGTGGTTAGTACTTAAGAGGAGTACCTGGTTGAATAATAGTCTAATAAGGAGCTGTCTTTACAGCTGTTATGAAGTATTAAGTATTGCGTGAAATTCTTCTTTAATAAATTTTCAATATCCTCATATAAGTTGATATCCTTTGTCCTAATTTTCCACAAAGCAAGTACTGTCTTTCTTTGCTCATATAGATACGCATAGGCTTTTTAATTGGATAGAACAAATACAAAAATAACTTGGTATTGCATAAGCCCAATTAAGACATAACAGGGAATATTATTCCTTAATTGGGCTTACACTTATTTAGATCTTCTTTATTCATTCACAGACATTTCTATTATACCCTTCTGTCTAACCCCTAACCATAGAATAATTCCTATCACACATGAAATACCTTCTGTAGCTGTCATAGTCCAAATAACACCATTAACAGCAAATAGCATGTTTCCTATAATCAAAATAGGCACAAATAAGACACCTCTAACAGCAGTCATAAAGTTTGATTGCACGCCAGCTCCTTGAGCTTAGAAGATTCCAGTGAAAAATTCACATAAGTCAGCAAAGACAGTTGAGCTATTAAAGTTATTTGACCAATGAAGCCATCTTGTTCATCGCTTCTAAAGCTCCGCTTAATTGGTTGCAATTACTTCTATAGCCTTAGAAATTATTGAAATTAAACATCAATTTTATGAAAGCTTTATTTTACTCAAATAGACAAAAACCCCGGACATTGCTGTCTAGGGTTTCTTGTAGAATCAAAGCATTAACTTTGAAATCCACTAACTATAATTCATCTATGCTATGTAACCTTTATCCATCTTAACGCTGGTAACTATCATAAAAAAATCTATGTCATTTGTGATATACCTAACTGTAAAGATATAATATAGATTTTAAAAAAGATATATGTATTAGTATTGAATGCTTAATAAACAAAGTGCATCTGCACTAGCTTTATGACCTACATCATTCATGTCTCTAGACTTAAAAGCCTTCTCAATTGTATTTACAGGCAATTGACCAATCCCCACTTGAATTAATGTACCAACTATTATTCTTTCCATATTTAGTAAAAATCCATTTGCTGTAATTATGATAATAATTTCATTTTTGGTTTCACTTATATCAAGAGAAAGTATTTTTTTAACCGATTTCTTTGTTTTCTTATTAGTAGTAAAAGCTAAGAAATCATGTTCACCTACAAGGTACTTTGCAGCTTCTTTACTTTTAGCTACATTTATTGTTTGGTTCATTAAGTGAACATAATGTCTTTCAAACAAAGGACGATTAGGTGCATCTTTCTTCCATAATCTATATTCATAAGTTGCACTTTTCATTAAATATCTGCTATGGAATCTTTCATCCACAGCCTCTACTGATAATATGATAATATCATCTGTTAAGTATTTTTCAAAATAATCAAAGATTTCTTTTTCACTTAATTTGTTATCTGGTGCTATAAAGTTCACAATCTGCCCTTTAGCATGTACTCCAGCATCAGTATTAATTGCACCAATAACCTCTATATCTTTTTCATAAAGCTTTGATAATATCGCTTCCAACTTACCTTCAATACTCTTTTCCGCATTATCCTTGGATTTATTATACCCTATATATTTTCTACCATCATAGGCTATCATCATCTTATAATTTTGCATTTGAATCCTCCTTTTTATAAATACCAATCAATACATTGTATCATATACTAAGATAGGTTCATATATGTAAACTTTCTTATTAGAAATTCTTTATCAGTATTCCTCTCTTTACAAAAAATATCTGAAATACTTCATTTATATATAATGAAAAAATCATACAACATCATGACATGTAGATTCTTTAATGAATTATATATTAGAATATCCTAGATATTTGCTAATCTGCTTATATAAAGATTTGAACTTAATCGAAAAAGGTGTTATGCTTTCAATGTTAACCTTAGTAAAAAGTATTACATAAATATATAATGTAACATTTAAAATACTAAAGACTATATTAAAGTGCTTATCTTATAGGCTCTTTTTTAATTATAAAGCGAGGTCTAATATGTTAAAAATCGATAACTTATCCTACTCATTTCCCCAAAAGGACCTATATGACAAAATCTCATTTACCTTAGAATATGGTCAACATTGTGCTTTTATAGGAACAAATGGTACTGGCAAAAGTACTCTCATAGATATAATTATGGATCCTGAAAAATATATGTTCGATGGTACCTTAGAGATGGACCCAAACTGTAAAATCGGATATGTAAGTCAATTCTCTCAGCTAGAAAAAACAAAAGAAATTACAGTTTTCGAATATATAGGAGAATATTTTATTAAACTACAAAATGAAATAACCTCTATCTGTACCGAAATGGAAACCTCTTCGGATATTGATACTCTACTAGAAAAATATCAACAAGCTCTAGATGCATTCAATGCAATTGATGGGGACTTTTTTGAAGATACTATTAATAAAAATTTAAACCTTGCAAATTTAATGAATCATAAAGATTCAATGATATCTGATCTAAGTGGCGGTGAATTCAAGCTTATCCAAGTGATAAAAGCAATGCTAACCAATCCAGACTTAATTATTATGGATGAACCGGATGTATTTTTAGATTTCAAAAACCTTAATTCCCTTAAAAATCTTATTAATTCACATAAGGGAACAATGTTAATTATTACACATAATAGATATCTATTGAATCACTGCTTTAACAAAATTATTCATCTTGAAAACCTAGAACTACAAGAATTCGATGGCAACTATATTGATTATAACTTTTCACTGCTTCAAACTAAAATTGAATTGCAAGAACTAGCTGCTGCTGATACTGCAGAAATTGAAAGAAACGAAATCTTAATTAATAAACTAAGAATTATTGCTACTGAGAATGCTGAATCTTTTAGAGGAAAAACTCTAAATGCCAGAGTTAAAATTCAAGAAAGATTAGAAAAACGTAGAATTAAAGCACCTTTTGTGGATATTAAAGAAGTGAATATAGATTTAGTTCCAGATAATATTATAGAAGAAGACATTGCTCTAAAAGTTAATAATTACAGTGTTGCCTTTGACGAGGTACTTCTAGAAAATGTTAGCTTTGAACTTAATTCAACTGATAAAGTAGCCATTATAGGTTTAAATGGTACTGGAAAAACTACTCTTATTCAAGATATATTTGAAAATAATCATATTTCTATTGAGTTAAGTGAACACATTAAAGTGGCTTATTTATCTCAAATCCAAGACAAAACAATAACTGATTCTAATACCATACATGAAGAATTCTTCGATGCTGGTTTTAAGACTTATGACCAGATTAAAGAATATATTTCAACCTATGGTTTTGGAGAAGAACAAATGAATCGAAAGATAGGAACTTTATCCGGCGGCGAAAAAAATATGCTTCAATTGGCTAAACTTTCTTCTAGTAAAGCAAATATGTTGCTTCTTGATGAACCAACAAGTCATTTAGACACCTATTCACAAGTGGCTCTAGAAAAAGCCCTAAAAAACTATAAAGGTTCAATCCTAATGATTTCTCATGATTTCTATTCAATAGTAAATTGTATGGATTCCGTTTTAATCATTGAAGATAAGTCAATTAGAAAAATGAGCATACGTAAATTTAGGAAAATGATCTATTCTAATTATTTTGACAAAGACTATCTAGAAGTTGAACAAAACAAAAAAGCTCTTGAAACCAAAATAGAGTTGGCTTTAAAAGCTAATGATTATACTCTTGCAAAAACTTTATGTGAAGAGTTAGAGGGGATAATTAAATTGATGAATGGGACAAAGTGGCTTCCCCTTCTTTATTAAGTTTACAAGAACAGTTCCTACAAAATATCTTCAAATATTAGAGACCACATTGAATATTACCTCAATGTGGTCTTTATTATTACTTTATCAACAAAATTTTGTGTTAAGCTTTTACACTCATATATATACCTATTACTTAATTTATCTGATTGCTTAAAACAAGTTTTTCTTATTTTTATTTCATTTCATCAACTGCAGTTTTACCAGCAATTCTTCCGAAGGTAAATATATCAGTTAATGCATTACCGCCAAGACGGTTACCTGCATGGATACCTCCAGCAACTTCTCCAGCAGCATAAAGATTTTTTATTGGTTTATCATTTTCGTCTAATACGTGAGCTTTAGTGTCTATCTTAAGTCCACCCATTGTATGATGAACTGCTGGCTTTCTAGGAGTAGCATAAAACGGTGCTTTTTCAACCTTTAAGCTAAAGGTATCCTTATGGAATTCTGGATCAAAGCCTGCATCAACATATGAATTATATTTATTAATAGTGTCTACAAGAACTGCAGGGTCCATTCCAACTTTTACTGCCAACTCTTCTAGGGTATCTGCTCTAAATAAAGTACCAGCTTCTACCTGACGGTCTAACCTTTCTTGACTTGTATTAGCTGCAGTTTTCTTTATTTCATCATCAGCTATAAGGTAGAATAAACCACCCTGTTCAATAGCAGCCTTTGTTAAAACATCTCTTCCAGAGAATTCATTAATAAATCTTTTTCCTTCTTTATTAACCATTACAAAGTTTTCAGGAGGTACTTGAACTCCACTGAATAATTCACCAGTTTCAGGATCGGCTACAGGCATCATTTGAGTAAAGCCCATTCCTACAAGTGCTGCTCCTACAGATTTACCAAGTAATATTCCATCACCAGTCATAGCGTAGGAATTAGTAGTCTTTACATCATCAGCAATTTCATTCCAGTAAGTGTTGTATTCTTTTAGCATCTTTGTGTTTGCACCAAAACCACCACTTGCTAGCACTACTGCTTTTGCATGAACAGTTATCTTTTGGCCATTAACACCAGTTGCTATAACTCCTTTTATTTCGCCATCTTCTATGATAAATTCTTTTACAGGGCTATCAGTAATGATTTTTCCTGAGTTATCTTGTACATATTTTGTTAGTGCAAGTATAAAGGATGAACCATGGCTTTTGGTAGGCTTATGACCACGACGCCAAAGTGCACCAACAGGAGCAAATACTATGCTCTTATCGTACTCAACCCCTATTTCCTCTAACCATTTAACACTTTCTAAAGCTCTGTCTGTAAGTATCTTTACTAGATCATATTGTCCGTATATGGTGTTGCCATTAAGGTCAGTTCTTTTACCACCAAAATATGTTTGCATTCTATGAAGTAGTGGAGAGTCAAATAGATGTCCCTTTTGTGTACCGAATTTCTCCTGGTAAGCTGAAAACTCTTTTCTAAGTGCACGGAAATCATCTATGTATTCTGGATGAATCAAGCTCTCATCTGTATCTAGTAGTGCTTCGATGGTATGTCTTTCTCCTAGATTTTCTTCAAACTGCATCTGCCACTCTGGATCTGCAGCATTGATAGGACCACCTGAACGTATTGTATTTCCACCTACTGCTGGATATTTCTCAAGAACAATAGCACTTGAACCATTTTGCAGCGCTGTTGCAGCCGCACTTAGTCCAGCGCCGCCTCCACCTACAACTACTACATCACAAGTATATTCTTCGTCTTCTTTAATTAAGCTGCTAGCAGGCTTTGGACGTCTCTTAAGTATGTCAGGATTAACTCCTGCAAGTTTAACTGCTTTTGCTACACCGTCTATTACAGCATTGCTAGTTTCTGAAGCACCTGAAAGAGCATCAACATTCAATGTCTGTCCTTCGATTATTTTATCTGGAATTCTTACAAAAACTACATCTGCAAGACCTTCTGTCTCGCCCTCTGTATTTATAGCTATACTTTCTATTCTGTTCTCACTAAAGGATACCTTCATTGGAAGACTTCCGCTGTGCCCTATTGCACTTACCTCATATACTCCTGGTTTGAAGGTAAACTCTTCTTCTTCGTTTAGCTGATTTGAAATCTTTGCAAAACGCATAAAACGTAAGAAGCATATTTCTAGGAAATCTATGGTTCTTTCATTGTTTAGATTACCTTGTTCATCAAATGCTTTATTTGCACTTCCAAGTAAAAATTCATATCCTGGCATTACATTTGCATCAACACCTGGTGCATCTAGGATTTGACGAAGATGTAGCTGTGCACGAGAAGAACCTTGAGTATCAAGAGAAGCACCAAGGATCATTACTGGTTTGCCAGCAAGTGGATGAAGATCAAAGCTTAGCCATTCAATTAAACTCTTAAGACTAGATGGTATTGAGTGATTATACTCAGGAGTAGCTATAATAACACCATCACTTTCTGTAATCTTATTATTGAACATCTGTATCACTTCACTTGAGGACTGATTATCAGATTGATTAAACATAGGAACATCTTTAATCTCAAGTATCTCTATTTCTGCCTTTGACTCAAAGTACTTTTTCATAAACTGAAGGAGTTTACGATTATATGATCTTTTTGCACTAGTTCCAACAATTGCTATAAATTTCATTTATATTAATCCTCCTACTCTTGCCAAGTGAATTTTTTTACTTTTTTATTTAAAGCTTTTTCTGCTAAAAGTTTTGATGTAATATCTGTAAATAGAAGAAACTCTCTAAAAATTTCATCTAGCTCTGATAGCTTGTCTAAATAAATAAGATTTCCTTCGCTATCAAATGCACCTTGTGATCTTCCTAAAAGGAATTCACTGCTTGGCATTATTCTAGCCGCAAGCTCAGGTGAATCAAGTATTTGTCTAAGATGTGCCTGTGCACGAGAAGAACCAAGTGTACCAAGAGAAGCTCCCACAATTAAAACAGGCTTGTCAGTAAGTGCTTGACTAGTGTAACTAATCCATTCAAGAGCACTCTTTAAAACCGCAGGTATGGCATGGTCATACTCTGGAGTTGCTATTATTACTCCATCTGCTTTAAGAATTTTATCAGATAATTCTGCTACCTTTTCAGGAATATCAGTATCCTCTGGCTCATTAAAGGCAGGTAAAGCCTTAATTTCATATAGTTCGATCTCTGCCTCATTAGAAAAATGCTTTTGCATAAATTGAAGCAGCATACGATTAGTTGACACGTCTGAGTTAGTACCTACAATTGCTAAATACTTCATAGTAATCCCCTTTCTCTATTTCAAAATTTCATGATTTCATAATTCAATAATTCCTTGATATAATTTTAACATGTTGAGTATATTATATCTAATAGTTATTTATTGAAGTTTGATAACATATTTGTTATAATCAAACACATTAAAAAATACGTTATTGTTTCACAAAAGGATGATTTAAATGTCAAAATACTATTCTCAAGATATTTTGTATTATATTGATGCCATTTTAAAATACAGTAATTATGGCAAGGCTGCCAAATCACTTTATATTTCTCAACCTTATTTGACACAGGTTATTAAAAGGGTAGAAAGTCAGTTAGACTGTGAGCTTATCAATCGTAGCAATCTGCCATATCGATTAACGGAGCAGGGAAAGATATATTATCAGTATTTAACTTCAATAGAAAATAATTATGCTAAGCTGCTTAGGGAAATATCAGCTGTGTCAGATATAGATAGCAAGGTTATCAAGATAGGAGTACTTCCTAGCCTTGGAACCTACCTTTTACCTCTTTTTTTACCAAAGTTTTTAGATATGCATCCAAACTGTAGAATAGAGCTTTCAGAGGCTTTGCCAGAAAAAAATGAAAAACTAACTCAGAATGGTGAATTGGATTTTTGGCTTGGACAAAATTCAACAAATATTTCTCCTAACTTAAACTCCATTACTTGGGGCAGACACAGATACCGTGCTATTATTCCTCGCTGCTGTGATCTATATCAGAAAGACGTGGCCATTATTCCAGAAGGAAATATTGATATAAACAAGCTACTGTGTCAAAAGCTCATACTAACTTCCAAAGGTTCTGCTATAAGAAAGCAGATAGATCAGTTATTCAGCCTTTATAAGGTGCAACCCAAAATCATAATGGAAAGCACTGAAATCAATACGGTTCGTGAACTTGCAACCAGTAATTTAGGCCTGACCTTTATACCAGAAAGCATCTATGTAAAGGAGTGTCCATCTGAATACAATATATATGAAGTTCCAATGGATGAGCTTAGTTTAGATTATTTTATTGCATATCACAGTGAAAAAAAACTAAATGCCGTTGATAAAGACCTTATAGATGCATTTCTAGCTCATGGGCAAAATAATTTCAATATAGGAGATCAAGATGAATGAGTATACTAAGATAATATATCTTATGGGAACAAAAATCTCTCTATATATAAAGGGAGAGTCAGCTGAAAAGCTTGCTGAAAAGGCTGAGAACCTGCTGATTCACTATGAAGAAGTCTTTAGTGCCAACAGTGATAACTCACAGCTTGCCATGCTAAAAAAAGAAGCTTATTTGGCTCCACAAGAAGTAGATGAGGAACTGTATGATCTGATAAAAATAGGAAAAGATCATAGTCTATGTGAGAATTCATATTTAAATATTGCAATAGGTCCATTAATAAAATTATGGAGAATAGGTTTTAAGGAAGCACATGTACCTGAAAAAGAAGCTATAGTAAAGGTACTAGAGCTTTTAAAGCCTGGGAATATACAACTAGATGATGAAAAAAAGACTGTGTATTTCTTGAAAAAAGGCATTGAAATAGACCTTGGAGCCATAGCCAAAGGATATTTTGCTGATAAAGTTATGGAACTATTTAAGAAAAACGGTGCTGTTTCAGCTATGGTAGATATGGGAGGTAACGTCCTAGTCTTTGGAGACTCACCATCTGAAGGTGGTGACTGGAAGGTAGGAATACAAAATCCATTTCTACCAAGAGGCAATGCGGTGGCACTTGTAAAAATAAAAGATCAATCCGTTGTAACCTCCGGAATATATGAGAGAGTGCTTGAAAAGGATGGTAGTAGATACCATCATATATTTGACAGCAAAACAGGCTACCCAATAGAAAGCAATATAGCTTCCTTAACTATTATTGCTGACAAGTCCCTAGACTGTGATATATATACTACAAAATTGTTTGGATTAGATGCAGCTTCAATTATTCGTAGAGTCAATAGCATTAATGGTATGGGTGCTGTTGTAATAACTGTGGATGGAAAACTAGCCTATACAAATAATCTTATGGGAAGAATATATCCAGTAACAGTTTAAAGCAAAAATCAAATAGTTTACCCCCTAGACAAAAATGTTTAGGAGGGTATATGGCTGGGGAGATGGGTAAATATTAGTATCCTCGATATTATTGAGAGTGTAAAATAGTCTGTGTAAACTTCAGAAGATGATATAATAAATTATCAGTATGAAGGTAGCACAGACTATGTCTTTTTCTAAAGATGAATTAATAAAAATGCTTGCTAAGGATCCAAATATAAAAACAGCTGAGGATATTCAAAATGTATTGAAAGATTTGCTTGGAGGATTACTTCAGCAAATGCTTGAAGGAGAAATTAATGAACATCTAGGTTATGCTAATCACGACTATAAAAATAAGAATACAACTAACAGTAGAAATGGCAAGAGTCTTAAAACAATGAAGTCCGACTTAGGATTATTTGACCTTGATGTTCCTAGAGACCGTGACGGCTCATTTGAGCCGGAAATCGTAAAGAAGCATCAAACAGATGTATCTTACTTAGAAAGCTCAATTATCGGTGTAGATTGTCAAGTACTTTTGGGTTCTTTCCAAAGTTAGTTGAAAGTACGAAGTCTTTCGTAGGAAAGAACCTTTTTACGTATGGTCTCAAAAGTACACCTTCCATACATTATTCTCTTTATTACCTTTATCTTATTTACACTGCCTTCTGCTAATCCATTACTATATTTATACATGATAGCATTTTTGACTGCAGCTATATCTTTAGTTAATCCTTTAATAAAACTGTTGATTTCAGATATATTTAACTTCTTAGCATCTTCAAGCCAAGTGTCTAAAGCGTTTGGTTTCTTGCTAAATAAAATCTTCTTGAATGAATCTACCAATAAATATATTTTAGACAAGATAGGATATTCTTTACCTATTACTTCTAATTGTTCAATTGAAATAGCCTTGACTTTATCTAGTGGCTTATATAGTAATTTTATAAGATATTTACGATCAATCAATTCATACTTCAGATAATTAGAATCTATAACTTGCTTTATTAGTCTTCTTTTTCTTGTAGAATACATTCTTATTGCTGAAGCGGAGCCTGTATAACCGTTTAAACGTAAATGTTCTTCAATTATTCTAAATGTATATCCTTTTGTAAGTAAATCATCAATTATGCTATGAAATGGTGACAAAGGAGATTTTTTAGAAATTCCAAATGTGCCGTGAACTGCGCAAGCATTACTATCAAGGTATCTTCTAACGGTTTGTCTTGATATTCCTGTTTCTCTTGAAATTTCTCTTATTCCGTAACCTTGCTTATGCAAGTTACGAACTTGATTTAAGTTTTTCTCTTTCTTAGTAACATTTTCTTTATGATTTAAATTTGGAGAATCATTTTCCTTAAGAATTAACTCAGACTTGTCCAGAGAAAGATATTTATTAACAGTACGTATGTCCATCTTTAATTCTAATCCTATTTCTTTAGGAGATTTACCCTTATCATATAGAATATTTGCTTGATTTATTCTATTAAGCTTTCTCGTATTACCGTAAGCTGTTTCCTGCTTAAGATTTCTGCTTGTTTGTTTTTGCAACTTTACATTAAAACTCAGTATCTTAGTTAGATAGTTTTTGCAGTAGTCTGTTAAATTCTTCAATATATGAAATCTATCACTGATTTGAATTGATTTTGGATGAGCTTTCTTTATAGCAGTTGCATATGTCTGGGCCCCATCTCGTGAAATCACCTCCAAATTAGGATATGTTTTTAACCATTCAACAACATTATCTAATTCTCTAGAATCTAATATGTCTACAATATGTTTTGTTTCAATATCAATCATAACTGTTCCATAAGTGCTACGTTTTTTCATTGCAAAATCATCTATACAAACTTTAGTTACAGAGCTCTTATCTATTATATGAGTTTCTTTTTTTTAAGAGATTGCAAATGGTACTTTTACCTATATTTGCAATCCTATTTCTTATAATTCTTTCCGCTGCTAATGAGCTTACATTAACAGATATATTAATTATTATAGTGGCTCGATTGTCAAGACAAAAATATTTAAGTTTACAATGAACCATATTTTACCATTATGTAGTTGCACTATGCAGTAATACCAAGTAGCACAGGATAGTAGTTTTCTGCCGGAGTTTGATAGCCAAGTGCAGAGTGGAGCTTTTCAAAATTGTAGCTGTGGATAAAATCACCAATCTGCTTACGGGCATCTCTTATGTTAACATAGTCCTTCAGGTAGACTTCGTCATATTTGAGCGTGCGGAACCAGCGTTCAATCATGATATTGTCTGCCCATCTGCTCTTACCATCCATGCTAATTTTGACTCTATGGTTTTCCACAAAGCTAATATACTCATGACCTGTGAATTGGTCGCCTTGATCAGAGTTCAATGTTTCAGGTTTAGCAACAGAAAAGGCTTTTTCAAGAGCGCTTTTAACCATATTTGTGGATAACGTATCGTCCAGCTCCCAGCCTACGATGAGACGACTGTGCCAGTCGATAATGGCTGTCAGATAGACAAAACCATGTTTGAGGCGGATGTAGGTTATATCGATAGACCATGCTTGATTCGGCCTTACAATATCCACATTCCTAAGAAGATAAGGGTATATCTTGTGTCCTTTAGCAGGCTTGGACAGGTTGGGTTTAGGGTAGATCGCATGTATGTCCATATCCTGCATGTACCTGCGAGTCTTCAATCTACCTATATCGAATCCTTGTTGCAATGCTTTGAAATCTGCCTGGAGCCCCAGGATGGGTTGTCAGTGTGCATTCTATCTATGGAGTCTTTTATAGCTAATTCTGTTTCAGACGGACTTTTACTCTTGTAGTATGCACTGGTACGGTTTACGTCCAGTAATTCAGCTACTGTGGATAAAGGGAGTTCCTTGCTATCTTTTTGGGCGCGGAGTAAATTTACTCTCCCAATCAGGTCCAAAGAGTTCTTCAGATTTTTTTTTGAGCCAATCAACCTGCGTAGTTAACTGACCAACTTTCTTATATAGATCATCCTTCTCCGCTTCGCTTGATTTAAGGCTTTCTTTAAGCTTTTCATCCTTTTTATTATCAAAGGCATTGGCGGCGTTTTCGAGGAATTCGCTCTTCCAGTTACGCAACTGGTTTGGAGCAATCTCGTGTTCACTTGCCAGCTGGCTCAACTCCTTTTCGCCTTTTAGTAGCTCTATTATTACTTTAGCTTTGAATTCTGGTGTGAATGTTCTTTTTCTCATAATGAAAACCTGCTTTCTTTTGATACTTTTATTATATCAGGTTCATTATATTTAACTCATATTTTTGTTGAGTTTTCTTAGACCATTATACTTATAATAAATAAAAACTATGTTTGGAGATGTGAATTTGAAGAATATTAAGATACTGCATTAATTTGATGAGAATAATACTATTCATATTATAGCAGCAAGTACTTCCGAAGGAAGCTACTATCCACGTTGCTGAAAAATATCAAAGAACAAACTTCAAAGTATACTAGAAAACTTTCTGATGGATCTTTAGATGGCTTTTCTACAACTGCTTGAATAAACTCTGATGTGTCCAGTTTTTGATTAGTTTGTAGTAGTTCCGATTTTTGAAGTTAATACTCCTTGATATACTTGTTGACAGCGTCTTTACTCATTGTAGTTCTTTTTCAATAGCTTGTTTTGTCATTCCGTCAATGTGCTTTAAGATAATTTTTTGTTTCTGTAGCAATCAGATCATTCCCCCTTGCCCTCCTATTAGCATGATGCTAATAAGATAGCATATTTTATTAAAGAAATGACCTAGTTTTCAATGAGCACTTGACCTAATTTTAGATTAGCATAAACATTTATGTCTATCACGTACTAAAATCAAAATACTATTAAATTTTAAGCAAATGTAAATAATACTATTATTATACTAACTCCAATACATACCACTTTCGGAGGTACTTATGCTGACAAATGAGGAAAAAGCTTATATTGCTGGAATAATTGATGGCGAAGGTAGCATTATGCTAACCAAGTTTCATAGCAATGAATTTCATGCTCCATGTGTTTCCATAGCTTCTACAACCTTAGAACTTCTGCAATGGATTAAAAACAAAATAAATACCGGAGTAATTAAAAGAAAGAAAAATTATGATACTGAAAAACATAGAGATTGTTTTTCATATATATTGAAGTATAATGACGCTATAAGCTTTCTAGAAATGATAGAACCCTATCTTGTCATTGAAAGTAAAAAGCGCCGAGCTTCAATGATTATAAATGAATACAAAAGCTTAACACCTAGAAATGGCAGGTATTCTGAGGAACTTCTAGAAAAGAAACAAGAATTTTATGATAGATTTATTTCAATTAAATAGGTAAAAATCCTAGACATTTCTGTCTAGGGTTTTATATGCTGGAGGCGATACATCTCCCTTAAAATCTCCCCTTGAATTTGTATATTAAAAATATTATGCTTACATTTAACCCCGAGTAATCGGAATGGGATTGAACTATTTAAAACTTGTTCTAACGTAAAACCTAAAAAAGCAATTACTGTTAAAATTTTATTTACCATAGGCATCCCTCCTCGAATACTAACCAACATAACGTGTCCCCAATTGTCTATATGGTTTTCACAAGTTTCCCTGTTCCGGAGCAGGACAACTATAATATATCATATATGTAAATATGAGTCAATCATTCTCCTATATGCATACACCGTATAAAATGCATACTTACTTTTTCTTCTATATAATGCCTCAAGAGCCCTTTGTAATCTATTGTCATAGTAATTTTGAAGTATACTCAAATTCCATCTATTAATTTTATTCTTCTTAACATGTAATACATGATATTTATATATTTTTTCACATTCTGATAACTTTGAAACAGTTTCACATAATTCTTTATTTAATATGACTTTAGGATAAGTTCTTAAAACATAAGATTTATTATTCAAATTAAGGTTCTTAGCATTTTCTAAATTAGTTGAAATAAAAATTACATTATCATATTTTACATCTTCAAAGTCAGTATTTTTCAAATTACAATTAAAGAAGATAACATCTCTTAATATAGCATTCTTGAAGGATGTACTTTTTAAATTGCAACTTGTAAACTCTACTCCAAGTAACTTTGTATTTTTAAAATTACATTTAGTTATATTTGATGCATGGTATTTAACATTTTCAAAACTAGCATCTTTGTAAATCAAATTATGTATATTAGTTTGATAATTATATTTATCTTTAAATCCCCTATACTTCACTGGAGAATTGGATAAATTAAACCTTACTAATTTTCCACTTTTAATCTTCTCCATTCTCTTTATCTTTTCTTTCATTTTTCTTCTTTTTTTACTTTTCACCATTATATGCCTCCAAAACAAAAATGCACTATAACTCAACACGGTAATTATACCAT
This sequence comes from Clostridium manihotivorum, assembly GCF_004015185.1. Classification (GTDB taxonomy): domain Bacteria; phylum Bacillota; class Clostridia; order Clostridiales; family Clostridiaceae; genus Clostridium_AR; species Clostridium_AR manihotivorum. Next base: position 5,518,143 of record NZ_CP025746.1, read on the forward strand.
ATTTATACATTTAATTTTGTTTTTCCAATAAAAAATCCACGACAAATATGTCGTGGATTTTAATGGTGGAGATGACGGGTGTCGAACCCGTGTCCGAAAGCAGACCAGCTTGACTTTCTACGAGCGTAGTCTATAATTTAACATTCCCTCCACAAGACGCCTATAGACAGGCTTCTTGCTTTAGTAGCTTCATAAATTCCGTTCCTAGGTCAAAGCTTTCCTGGGCTCGGGTCCCCGCTGTCGGCGCCAGATCCTAAGTCGCGGGACTCTTAGGCTGACGAGCTGCTACTAGGCAGCTAATGCAAAATTATCTTCTGCGTTTACATTTAGTGCATAGTTGATCACGTGGGACCATGCTTCCCCCGGCTCGCTTATCAAACCCATCTTACCCCCGTCGAAGCCAAGGCATCCCCATATTATAGGTAATGAATTTGCAAACGCTATAATTTATTATATTTAATTTTCTGAATCTTAATTATAAACCTTATTGACTGTTATGTCAAGTTCACTGTGATGTTTTTTAGTTATTAACTCCTCATCACAAATATTATATTACAGCATTAATCAATTTATTTCAACACAGTTATTGATACCAATGTTGCTTATAATTGATGTATGTGGAATTAATAATAGCTTAAGTATATAAATCTCATTTTTATATTAATTAAAAAGCTAATAATACAGTATTCGGTATCCCCTACAATGCATAACCCAATAAATTTTTTCTTATTTATATATTTTTATCTTCATATATTTATAAATTCTTAAATTTATAAGAATTTATAGTAATAATGCGCCTTTCAGCAGTTTTTATCATATTTTAATTGTCCCCAATTTGTAACCTTCCTTCATATAATAGAGTATGAACTAACAACGGAGGTATCGATATGAAGTGGGTATTTGTAATAGTAGCTGTGATTATGTTCGCGCTTATATTCTACTACTCTGTAAACAATGAAAAAACAAGGACGAAGAAAAAAGCTTTAAGACTATATAGAAGGAAACGTTATGATAGAACCATTTCTTTGCTTGAAGCTAAGCGAAAGATTTTAGACGAAGATTTTTACTATTCCCTCTTGATAGAGATATTAACAGAAACTAAGGATATAAAAAATTTACTTAGGGTTTGCAATGAAGCAATAGACGCCAAAATTGAAAGCAGTATGCTATACAACAACATAAGTTATGCTTACTTTGAAGCTGAGCTTATGGATAAAGCCTTAGAATATGCTGATAAGTGCATAGAACTAAATGATAAGTTTGCAGCACCTTACGCTAATAAAGGTAACTGTTATTATATTCTTGGTAATGTGAGTAAAGCCTTAGAAAGTTTTGATAAGGCCCTTAGTATAAATGAAGATTTACCTGCTGCTCTTTACGGTAAAGGTATATGTTTATATATTCAGAAAAAATATGATGAGTGTGAAGAATATCTCTTACGATATAGTAAAATAAATAGAAAAAGTGTAAATACTTTTAAGCTACTTGGTGATTTATATTTTGAGAATAAAGACTTTAGCTCAGCTGCTAGAATGTACGAATCCATAATATCTGTAGACTCCACTCTCCCCTGGGCCTACTACGAACTTGGTAATATACTCTTCTTTGAAGGTGATTTATTTAGAGCCTTAACTTCCTTAGATAAAGCTATTGAACTAGATAATAACTGCTACATTGCTTACTATTATAAGTGTAGGATTTTTTCTATCTTTAGGCGCATAGACCTAGCTTTTGACTGCTTAGAAAAAGCTATTGAAGGAGAAAAGTATCTAAAGCTAATTGCTTTCGAAGATAATTTTCTGAATAATCTAAAAATTTATTCCAGATTTAAAGATCTCGTTGGATATAGAAAAAATGATATAGTTGCTGAACTTCAGGTAACTAAGGATGACTAAAATCCTAAAAAATATCTCATTAGAAACATTTACCCATAAGGCCTAAAAAGTATCTTGATGCTAACTTTTCTTAGCCTTTGAAATAAATACAGAGCCACTCAAAGAAGTAGCTCTGTATTTTCCTTATTCGTAAGCTATCTATAAAATTTATTAAGTCCAATCCTCTAAATAATAAGCTTAACATTACTTAATCCACCGCTTATGTCGTTAATATTAAATATAGCATCTTTATCTAACCCTATGACCGGTACATCTATATGAATAAGTAAACCTTCATCTACATCAAGCTTTCCTATAAATTCTTCTGGAAACATAGTCTCAATAGTTAAAATCTGTGCATTAAGGTTTTTGAATTTCAAGTTTAATTCACTGCTTATTCCATGAATACACTTATCTGTTTTATTAACATATACCCCCACTATAAGCATGGACCTTTTTACATGAGTATATATACCTCTTAACATAACAAAATTGATAGTGCCTTCAGAGTATTGAAAATCAGTAGTATTAAAGAATTCTTGAACTTCTGAAACTTCTCTTTTTATTTCCTCATCACCTAGCTGGCTTTCATGCACTTTTGCTACCTTTATTTTTATTGCCACTTTAATCACTTCCTAATTAACCCAATTTTCAATACGCGTAATAATAGAATTTATGGCTTCCTCTATCCGTCCTATTATTCCATTAGATTCATAAACTAAGTTTTCATAACGAGTTCTTTCATTATTTATTTCATCTAAATTAGCATCTATTATATCTATCATCTTATCATAGCCATCATCAATTAAATCCGTTTTCACCTTGACTTCATATCTATTTCTAAATACATTGCCTTGCCAATATGGATATGACTCATCAGAAAAACTTTTTAAATCTTTATCTAAACCCTTCATGTCAGACTTCTTTTCTTTCATCTTCTTATATAAATCATCTAGTGCCTCTGCTTTTTTTCTATACTCATCTAATTTAGCCTTTTCTTCAGCAAGTTTCTTTCTATATTCGCTTCTTCTTCTCTTTAAACTTTCTAACGACATAAAGTAGCTTCATCTCCCTGATCTCTTTCTTTCCAGATTCTTATGCAGTATATAACCACCACTACTGTTTCAGCTATTGTTGATAATATAAACATTAACAATGCGTTGTCCAACAAAAACTTATTATCCCAATAGTTCACAACCATATTAGTTTGTCCTGAATAAAATACAAATTCAGTAACTAGAAACATTATTTTTAAGAAGCACAGTCCTCCTACCATAAATATTTTTAAGATCTTTCCCCCCATAACTTGATTATAATCATTGACATAAGTTTTCATGCCTCCTCTAAAAACACTACTTTTTGCAGCTTTTCTTGCAACCTTTACATTTATGAAATAAATAAACATAGCAAAAGGATACCAAAGATTAAAAGCTAAAGCCAAATAATGTTCATAAGGATTGAAGAATCCTATTACCATGGAAATTATTACACTAATAACACATAGTCTATTTAAAGTCTTAAAGTTTTCTTTATTCATATTCATTAACCATCCTTTTTATAGTATTACCTTTAGAAATAAGCGATATTACCAATAATACGTTAAAAATCATTTCAAGTACTAAAAATATTAAACTCATTTGTTTTGGATTACTCCAAATCTCATAAGGTGCAGCTATAATGTTATTTTTATATCCTACAATAAAAATACTTGCACCTATAAATAATTTTATTAAGAAAAATATAACTGATAAACCGTATATATTATTTACGCATGATTTAATAGATACTCTTAGCACATTATTCATTCCATGTTTTTCAACAACTTTTTCATTAGTAAATAGAACCAGAGATATAATACTTAGAAAAAATAACTCTATTGCATTAATAAATCCCCAAAACCCTACATAAGGATTAAGGAAGGTTGATGCAACCCCTACTATTGCAAATAACCACCATAACTTTCCTAACTTATCTATTTTATTCACTTCCTAATATGTCACCTTAATTAATATACATCCAACACTAGCAATAAACTTTTAGGCTAATTATCTAAGCTTGCCTGTCCATAAAGCACAATTAAATTTCAAATTACTTTAGATATTAAACAAAATTTAGTTATTCTCAACATATGCTTTACTCATATTCTTTAACTATTCTTTTTATACTTCTGCCTTTAGATATAAGCGATATCAATAGCAATACGTTAAAAATCATTTCAAGTACTAAAAATATTAAACTCATTTGTTTTGGATTGCTCCAAATCTCATAAGGTGCCATTATATCGTTATTAGCATATCCTATAATAAAAATACCTAGACTTATTAGCGTTTTTATTAAGAAAAATATAACTGATAATATATATATTATATTTCCATATGATTTAATAGATGTTTTTAAAACATTATTCATTCCATGCTTTTCAATAACTCTTTCATTAGTGAATACAATCAAAAATATAATACTTAGAAAAAATAACTCTGTTCCATTAATAAATCCCCAAAACCCTATATAAGGATTAAGAAATGTTGATACAACCTCTACTATTGAAAATAGCCACCATAGTTTTCCTATACTTTTCATTCAAATCACTCTCCATTATTTTAGCTTTCCCAAGGTAAATCAATTGTTGGTACTGGTATTGTAACATCAACATCTAATCCAATACCTAGAGCTCCTCCTAATTTTACATGAAGCGCATTTACATTTATTTCTCCAAAATCTAATACCTTAGTGCTTGATAAATCAAAGTCTGCAGACCCACCAGCCCCAACCTTAGCTTTTATACTACCTGCCAACAAGGATGTAGATTTTGAAACCTTAACAAGTCCCCCTATATATTCTTGCGAAGAACTATTTTGTGCTGGAACTGTTAAAATAGATGTTCCTAGACTAAATGATGCTTCTGCAGCAGTAGCTTTCCCTCCAATTCCTATATCAAAATCCCCATTACTTGGGTTAACATAGCAGTTAGTATAACCACTAGCAGAAAGAAATGTAGCATTACCTTTAGCATATCCATTGAACTTATCTGTTCCTAATACAACTGATGCATTTGCATCTACTGCAGCCACTGATCCTTTACCTTGAAAACCAATATAGTTCTTTGAAAATCCCATCTTTCCAGAAACTGCTGCAGCTCCTAAGGATAAATTAGCATTTTGCCTGAAGTATTTTGTAGCTTGTGCCGCTTCATATGCATTAAACAATGACCCATTTGCATCTAACGATGAAACTCCATCATTTGTATTCGCAGTGTATGCTCCTCCGTAAGCCGAATATCCCCCATATATATAAACATCACTTGTTGCTCCTTTAGCCCACTGTCCTTCAGAACGATATTTTGCATTTGCACTATAAAAAAACGGATCTTCCTTCATAAGCAAACTTAAATTCTTATTACTTTCTGTTTTGTACCATTGCTGAGACGGTATATCCTTTACCATATCTGCTGATATTTTTTTATCCTTATGATAATCATTGGCTATAGTTTTTAGTTGATTAGCTAATTCGTTTATTTCTTCAAATAGATTATTAGCTTCTTTTAATGCAGCCTCATCGGCCTTTGTTAAGTCATCACAAATGTTATATAACTCAGTATCTATATTACTATAAGTTGCTGATATATCGGAGCTGTTTAAGCCTCTAACAGAGATATACTGAGCAGCTTCTCTATTTAACTCATCAATTTCTTCTACTAAATATTGAAATTTTTCATTTTTACTATTTAAATTTCTTCTAACCTCTTCAACAGTAGAAGTATCTATACTTCCCTGCTCTGAATTTTCTAAAGCAATGTAGCTGCTATGCATTTTTTCAATGGTAGCTGAAACCTGTTCTGAAATATTGATAAAGGTATTAATATAGTTTATAGTAACGCTTAATAAATACTCTTTATATGCATCAGCACCTTCACCTCTAAAGTTATTGGTTTGTGTAAGTATAAATATATTTTTATACTGTTCATAAAAGGCATCTTGTACTGTCTTTTTATATTGATTAATTTGACTTAAAATTTCAGCAACATTGCTATTTACTAATCTAGTCACTTTAATTCCACCTTTAAAATACTATAAAATTTTATTTTTTCAATGAATCCATTACCCTCTCACCAAAAGTCTTTGTGGCTAAATCTTCATCTAGCTTCATCCAATTACCTCTAACTATTTCTAAGGTATGTAAATCCATTTCTGTGAGATTGCCAAAACTTGTTATAGCTGAGTTTAGAGCTTCTAAACATTCTAGAAACTTATCCATGCTTGTAAGCTGTATAGACTTTTTATCAGCCTTATACTTTAAAGCTTTAACCTTATCATTTGAGCCTCTAGCAGTAGTTATCTCAGTTTGTAATTCTTCAGGCTTAATAATTATCTGAGCCATTATTCTACACCTCCTTTACATATAGCAGATGGGCATCTGTTATCTTCAAGTTGCCATTTGCATAAATATCTTTTATCATTTCAAAGTCACATTTGTTCAAAAGACCAAAGTATTCATCTATGTCTATTCCTTTTGAATATAGATCAATACAGTACTTATTGAATAAATAAGGCCTTTTTTCTAATATGAATGCTAATTGATAAAACATTCTGTCCTTAGCATTTGATATACTTTCTTCATTTAAATAATCAATTATCTTTGTACTATATATATCTAGCTTTGAATTAAAATAAACTAAGCTATTATCAAATTCATCGATTAGTACTTGTCCTTTTTCTTTAAATATAACTTGATTTATTATTGATATTAAAAGCTGCTTTTCTGTTATTGATACTTCTTCATTAAAGAAGCTGAAATTTATTCCACCCAAAGACACATTTTCTCTAGCAATATCAACTAAGTGTACATCACTTTGCAAATAATCATTTATAACTTCTGTTATAGGGGCAACATAAAGCTCCTGGGTCTTAATACCTTCTATAAAATTAAATGCGTTGCTTTCATTTAGATTTCTTAAGTCTCCATTTATGAAGAGAATACTGTTTTGTAAAATAACTATATTTTCATAAAACTCTTTAAAACTTTGAACATCTATATCCAAAAAGTCCTTTGTAAGGTTCCTTAAGTTAAATCTCTTATTTATATTAGAAAACTCCATCATATGATAGTAGGCTCTGAAATTAACATTTTTATAGTTATAAGAAAACTTATCCTTTGCTAATTCTTTAGCTTTATTAAATATTTCTTCATCAATTTCATCCTCATACAAAACTTTTAAAAGCAATGTCAATTGTTCATCAAAACTATCTTTATTAGTTTTCATAGAAATATAAGTAATGCCGGTCTTCACATTTCCTTTAATATTAATCTTATGCTTTTCTTTCATAATTAAAGCTATGTAGTTAACAAAAACTTCTCCACTTGCTTGATTAAGTTCCTTAATTTCTTCCCTTGGTAATATAAATACTTGCCTTATAGAAAACCCAAACTTAATTCCTATAGTTATATATATATCACCTTCATCATAAAATTGTTGATTAAGCTGGATCGTTAGTTTATTTACTATATTAGATTTCAAAACTTTCACCTCCTTTATAATAAAATAATCTCTCGGAATCTTTAAGCCTTGATTTATCTGGCTTAAAGATTCCTTTTTTATTGAAATCCCCCACTTTTTTGTTAAAAGCACTTGACAAAAATATCGAAAAATGCGGCGCTACGCGCCCCTTAAATATAAGGTATATTTTTCGATTGGAGGAGATTTTTAATGTTACCTGTTTACTCTGGCGGCCATTCCGCCTATCAAAAATTTGTTGTTGAAATGCTTCGTAAATATTATCCTAATCCGGATGCTATCGCGCGTTCTACCTGGGATATCATTGATCGTTTCTGGAACCTAGACCTCTCATATACTGAAATACATCTGAAAAATAAATATTCCATTTTCGGTCCGAAGCCGAGAAATCCTTCTTGTATGCATAGATCATATCTTTTATCTATTGATTTTAAAGTTACTTCAGTAACTGATTGGGTTGCACAACTTAAGATCAACCCTCTTTATGCTATATTGAGCGGATTTGAAGTAGGCGACACTCCTGGTGTTGGTACTTTTTATGACTTCTTTAGCCGCTTATGGGATTCTGATAATAACAATCTTTCATCTCAGTTACAACCTTTAAAAACTTCTGTAAAAAAACCTAAAAGAAAGGTTTAAAAGCTGATCCAGTTGAAAGACAACAGTAGAACAACTATTAAAAGAATTACAAGGAGTATCTTTTTAAGTGATGAACAACCTTATAGTTCCCTTTTTAATTTATATAAAAATGAGTTTCTTAATCTTTCTATACAAAAGGGACTGATCAATACAGAGAACTTAGCTCTTGCAGGTGATGGCACACCAGTCGCTACCTCTGCAAGAGAACGAAAACACCGTGTATGTGATTGTATTTCCAAAGGTATTACTGACTGTACTTGCGATAGATTCTTTTCTCAGCCTGACTGTGACATCGGCTGGGATTCATCAAGAGACTGTTTTTATCATGGATATGATCTCTACATGTTTGTTGCATCTGATTCTGATAGTGATCTTCCAGTATTCCCTTTGTTTGGGCCAGCCTCAAGGCATGACTCCCATGGATTTCTCCATGCGTTTTTTCGCATGAAAAGTTTACTTCATGACTTTAAAATAGACAAAATTATTCTCGACTCTGCTCATGATGCCATGCCATTTTATGAATACTTCAAGCAAGAAGGAATAACTCCGTTTATTGACTTGAATGAGAAACGTGGCATCAAAGTTAAATATAAAGATGATTTTATCATTGGTAAAGATGGTATTCCCGTCTGCAAAGCAGGCCGTAAGATGAATCGTGATGGTGTTGAAAAAAGAAACACCGTATCAAATTCCATTGTCCTCTAACAAGTAGAAAGTATGGATGTTCCTGCGAACACCCTTGTTCTGATTCCAAATACGGGAGAACGGTGCATCTGGCAATGAAAGATAATCCAAGATTGATAAACATCCCACCAAGGGATAGTAAAGAATGGAAAGTAGAATATAATTCAAGAACTTCCGTAGAACGTTCTAATAAACGACAAAAAATAGACTTTCTATTAGAAAGCGGCAGACACCGCTCTACTAAGATGTGGTACTGCCGCCTCTATAACATCTTGATGCTACAACATCTCGATGCCTGGGATCTGCCTTTTGAGTCAGATCTCAAAAAATTGATTTTGCAAGCCGCTTAATCAATACATAATTATTTTAAAACATAGCGGCAGCTATGTCTATTAGTTATGCTCATTTTTATTAATATTCCACATTCTCTGTAAATCTTTGGATAATATTCACTTTTTAATGTACGCTACCCCGATAGGACTATAATAATCACTCATAATTCCGAGAGACTATTAAATTGTCTATGGTTAACCACCCTAGGTTATTATAACTCTTATGTCATATAAATACAAATATCCTTCTAATATCCATTTTTACGAACTTTTCTATCATTTAAAGTAAATTTTTTCTCTAATAAATACATTTTTTTCACAAAAAAATCTTTTCTATATTTCTCACTGGCCTGCTACTTATTTTTATTTGTATTGATAGATACAAAAATTCGTAAACTATATGATAAAAACTTTCTAAACATCAGATCTAAGTCATTGAAATTACTAGATTTAGCCAAAAAAATTTTTACACTAGTTTTAAAAGCAAAAAAAGTCACGCTCTTCATGAGCATGACTTTTTAGTATCTTGATTTTTCCTTCATTTGTCTTTCGATATCTCTCTTATGAGCTTTTTCAAGCATAGTATCTCTCTTGTCATAATTCTTCTTACCCTTACAAACAGCTAGATTTACCTTAACCTTACTACCTTTTAGATAAAGTGCTAAAGGTATCAAGGTTAAGCCTTCTTGTTGAATAAGCCCTGTAAGTCTTCTTATTTCTTCTTTATGCAAAAGTAATCTTCTCTCTCTAAGAGGATCTACATTAAAAATATTTCCTTGTTCATAAGGACTAACGTGCATATTCTTTATATAAATTTCTCCATTATATATGTCTGCATAGCAATCCTTAAGATTTGCTTTTCCAGCTCTTATTGATTTAACTTCTGTTCCAACTAGCTCTATTCCAGCTTCCATGGCTTCTTCCACAAAATAGTCATGTCTAGCCTTTCTATTTTCAGCTAAAGTCTTATTATCACTCTTTCTAGCCAAATTATCACATCCTAATGATATTATATTGCCTATATTATAATATATTAGCCATTTAATAACAAGTTCAAACATTTACATCGTTCTATCTTTAATTAAATAATTTTTAAATCTATTTCTTGCCCTTTTTCCCTTGGCTAACATACCAGTAAGGTAAGCCTAGGAATAGTGATCCGCCTAAGATATTACCTAGCGTAACCCATCCAAGATTATGTAGTACACCTGCCATGGTAAAGGTATCTGGATGTGGGAGTATTAAAGCTGCAGAGAATACAGCCATGTTTGCAATAGAATGCTCAAAACCTGCTGTTGCGAAAGCAAATATACACCAGAAAAGCATCATAAGCTTAGCTGTTTCTTCCTTTAATCTGTAGCATAACCAAACTGCTAGACAAACTATAAAATTACATAGTATAGCTTTTAAAAACAGTTCATCAGCTGGATAATGGGTCTTGCTTTCTGCTACCTTTAAAAGGTACTTATCAGCAACCCCAATTGGAGCTCCACTTTTTACATATATGTATGCAGATACTATAGAACCTGCTAGATTACCTAAGTAGCATACTATAAGTAGCTTTAGAGTATTCTTTATACTAATAGTCTTTTCTAAAAGCCCCACTGTCAATACAAAGCAATTGCCTGTAAAAAGCTCTCCTCCTGCAAAGTAAATTAATCCTAAAGCTATGGAGAAGGTAAGTCCTACTGCTAACTTTCCATAGAGCTTTCCATCTACATTTATTATGCCTGCTGTTGAGTAAGAAAGTGCTATTCCTACTATTACAAAAAAGCCAGCCATAAATGCTAACAGGAAATACTTAAAAATACTATCATTAATATATTCGCTCTTAATCTCTGCAGAGTGAGCAACCTTCTTTATTTCTTCTTTGTACATCTTACACCTCATCTATTAGTATTATGATTGCAGAATATATAGCTTAAATTAATCTCTAACCATAATAATTTATTCTAGATAAAAATCTTTCCTAATTACTATTAATTATCAGCTATACATTCACTCTCATTATACTGATAATTATTCTCATTTTCAATATTTTTGTGATATTTATTAGCTAGCCATATCTTAGCAAATGTAGTTAATTCAACTATATTAATGGCTTCTAAATGAGATATTGGAGTATATATTTGTTTACAAATCAAGAAATAATCCAAAATAATCCTTTTAAGGAAACATATTAACAACTTAGTATAGTAGTTCCAACTTAAATTTCCTTCTTCAGTGAGCTTTTATGAACATCTACCTCCTCAAGGCTATATGATGAAAATTTGGCATAAGGATACGTTTTATTTGTTACTGTATCCTAACAAGTTGTTCTACCAACTTAATGTTAATAGGTTTAAATACTAAATATTTTATAATCTTATGTACACACAAAAAAAGCCATGCATATAAGAAGACTTATTAACCTTATTATGCATAGCTTAATTGGAACTATCTTTACAAATACTATTTAAATTAAGTGGTCATGAAGGAGATGCTATATGAGCGAGCAATTAGAATTAAATGATTTTTTCAGATGGAATGGCTTTAAAAATCACTAATACGTTCTTCATTAGTGATTTTTTGCGCATCTGCCTTTTCTGAACGTATGTGAAGAAATTCTGGCAGGCGACATATTCTCTCTTTTTACTCTTTATCTTAATGGCATTATTAATATACATAAGATTTATAAATAGTGAATGGTTAAATAAAGAGTAAAACTGTACTGTTCGAACGTAGTGAGTTTACAGTTTTAGCCATGGAATATGACAAAATCATATTAATTCTTTGCGCAAGCTCATCTAAGCATCGGATGACTGACCACTTAATTTCAATACAGCACTTTAACAGATCCTTATATTTATAAAATCTAGATGCTATAATTTTAACTTCTTTAAAAGTTCTTCACATTCATCAATGCTCATTATCTTAGGAACTGGATAGCTTGGATTTCCCTCTTTAATCGCTCTTCTAGCAATTAGAGGTATATCTTCACTCTTCAGTTCTTTTATTCCTTCTGGAATACCCATATTCTTGTTCATATCTTTAATTTTATTAATAAACTTCTCTGCTAAGACTTTTTGTGATTCATTTTTATTTCCTATATTTGAAGATAAAGCAAGTTCTGCTAGCTTACTATGAGAAGCTTCCCCGTAATACTCTAATACCTTTGGTAGAATTATAGCATTTGCTAGTCCATGTGCTACCCCGTATAAGCCTCCTATACTGTGAGCTATTGCATGGACATATCCCACATTGGCTCTAGTAAAGGCTTGCCCTGCATAATTAGAGGCTAATAGCATCTTATTACGTCCTTCAATATTTCTTCCATCTTTGTATACAGCTTCTAAGCTCTCAACGATCATCTTAGTTGCCTCTTTTGCTTTACTATCGGTAAAATCATTTCCGTTCTTTCCTACAAAAGCCTCAACAGCATGAGTTAACGCATCCATACCAGTGGCAGCTGTTAAGTGAGGAGGTACCCCAACTGTTAAAGCAGGGTCTAATATAGCATAGTCAGGTATAAGCTTAAAATCTGCTATAGCATATTTTTCATGAGTTTGTGAATCAGTTACTACCGCGGCAACTGTAACTTCCGATCCACTTCCTGCTGTAGTAGGTGCTGCAAATAATGGAGGAATAGGCTTTTTCACTTTCATAAAGCCTCTTAAATCCTTAATTCGCATATTCATATTAGAAGCTCTAGCTGCCACTACCTTAGCACAATCAATAGGAGAGCCTCCACCTATAGCAACTATAGCATTGCAACCATTATCTTTATATACCTTTAAGCATTCTTCTATGTTTTCTATGGTAGGATTAGGCTTTACACTATCATAAGTTTCATAAGCAATATTTTTGCTTTTCATTTCCTTAAAAAATTCCTCTAGTGCTCCTGATTTTAATATAGTTTTACTCACTATAACTAAAACCCCATTTATATCCTTATCCTTAAGAACCTTAGGTAATTTATTTATAGCTCCTTCTCCAACTAACAATTCAGGTTCTTTAAATTTAATTATATTGGTTCCTGCTCTTACAAAGGCTTGAACAGTTCTATAATATGTTTTTTTCAAAGGCCACATCAACTATACCACTCCCATTATTCAAAGTTATTCACTTTCTATTCCGTAATTATACTTGTAACATAACTACATTATAGTTGTGTTACAATTTTTGTCAATATAATTATCATCCTATAGCAAATTTATTGTAATCTAAGACTTGCTAATATAATTTTCTAAGAGCAAGACCACCTTTTTCATTATACTTTTCATAGCACTTTAGATATCATCGTTGATCTGTATACAATATAAAATGAAAGCTGTATTTCAACAATGTAATTTAACATAATTAAAGTCAGGTCCATCCTCTTAGCCAGTAGTTTTTTTAACTCTAAAACACATAATAAAAAATACTACCGCAAAAACTAGCGGTAGTATTTTTCACTTACACTATCTTACTTATATTCTAAAAGTTTTTTACAAAAGAATTATCCCATCTATTTAGGAATACATAGTCATTATAGTCCTTTTTAGGATTATGATCTTTTTGTTCATCACTATTTCCTACTGGAGTCATACCAACTAGCTTATAATTATTAGGACCACCGATGATATTTATAACATCAGCTTCATTGGCTGCGCCTACCCAACAAGTTGAGTATCCTTCAGCTGTAGCAGCTAAAATGAAATGCTCCATTGCTATAGCTCCATCAACTAGATAATATTCCTTGCCGTCTAACTCACCTGATTTATCTGGTGCTGCTACAAACACTGCAAGTAATGGTGCATCTTTTATTCCTCTAGACACCTGTCCGTCATCATTTAGAACTGTATCAGCTATTGTATCCTTTACCTTCTTATCATCCACTAATATAATCTTATAACTAGTATTATTCTTCCATGATGGAGCCATCATTGCTGCGTTAATCATTCTGTTAAGCTTATCTTTTTCTATAGGTCCTTGTGTATTAAAGCTCTTTATACTTTGTCTTTCTTCAATAACTTCATAGAATCCCATTGTACTACCTCCTAATCTTTTGTAGACATACTTAAAATAAATGTATCAATCCACTTAAATTTTATATTTTAAGTTCTCCCATTAGAAACTTGAAGAAGTTTAAAATACTTTTCAGGTTGAATTGATACATTTTTAACTTTACCACCTATAAATTATATTTTTATAAGGTGGCTGTTTATAAGTTTAGTATTATCTATTGTTAAGAGGTTAATACAAGTAATTACTTATATTTTAATTAGATTTTGGTTTTCGTGTTTTTCTTCACTGTCTTCCCAATATCCTTCTTCAAACTCATCAAATTCGTCTTCCTCTTCGTCATCTATATCATTTAACATTCCTTTTACATCTGGTACAGGAAGATCTATTTCAAGTTCCTCTTCTGTTGGTATAATATCAAAGTAAACCTCTCTATTGTCTATATCTACCCTTGAACATCTTACAGTAACGCTATCACCTAATCTATAAATCTTCTTTGTTCTTTCTCCTATAAGCATCAAGTGATCTTCATCGTATACGTAATAATCATCGTCTAAATCAGCTATACGAACTAAACCTTCTATGGTGTTTGGCAGCTCTACAAACATACCAAAGTTTGTAACAGAAGAAATCACACCTACAAATTCTTGACCTATTCTGTAAGACATATATTCAGCTTTCTTTAAATCATCTACTTCTCTTTCTGCCTCTTGTGCTACTCTTTCCATATCAGAAGACTGTTTAGATGCTACATCAACGATCTTAGTTAGTCTTTCAACTCTCTTTTCATCTATTCTGCCATGAAGATGTTCCTTTATTATTCTGTGAATTTGTAAATCAGGATATCTTCTTATTGGAGATGTAAAGTGGCAATAGTACTTTGCAGCAAGACCAAAGTGTCCTACACATTCTGGTGCATATCTAGCTTGCATCATGCTTCTAAGAAGAAGAGTACTTACAACAGTTTCCTCATTCTTTCCTTTTATCATCTCAAGCACGTCTTGAAGCATTGATGGATGGATGTCTTGTGCCCATCTTACTGTATATCCTAAGTTGTATATAAAGTTTTTAAATCTTTCTAACTTCTCTTGGTCTGGTTCCTCATGTATTCTGTACACAAATGGAGTTTTAGTCCAGTACATGTATTCAGCCACAGTTTCATTGCATACAAGCATGAACTCTTCAATTATTCTATTAGCTATTTCTCTTTCATATGGTCTGATCTCTATTGGCTTACCAAGCTCATCTAATATTATCTTAGATTCTGTGAAGTCAAAGTCTATAGCACCTCTTTTTGTTCTTCTCTTATTAAGTATTAAGCACAATTCTTCCATTGCCTTAAAATCATCATAAAGATAATCATATCTCTTTATAAGATCTTCATTATCGTCCTTTAATATAGCCGAAACATCTTTATAAGTCATTCTTTCAGAGGTCCTTATAACACTTTCAACTATCTCGTGATCTACCACAGTTCCGTTTCTATCTATGGTCATGATACAGCTCAAAGCAAGTCTGTCTACTCTAGGATTAAGTGAACATATGCCATTAGATAATTTCTTAGGCAGCATTGGTATAACTCTATCTATTAGATAAACAGAGGTTGCTCTCTTAAGAGCTTCTTTATCAAGAGGGTTCTTTTCTCTAACATAGTGAGTTACGTCTGCGATGTGAACACCTAATCTATAGTTTCCTCCTGGAAGTCTTTCTATATTTACTGCGTCATCTAAATCCTTAGCATCTTCGCCATCTATAGTAACCATTCTTACATTACGAAGATCTCTTCTTCTCTTGTATTCCTCTTGTGATATCTCTTCTTCTATATTTTCAGCATATTCTAATACCTTATCTGGAAACTCCTCTGGAAGCCCAAACTTCTTGATTATAGTCAGGATATCTAGGCCTTTTTCTCCCTTTTTGCCTAAAACATCTTTAACTATTCCTTCAGGGTTTCTTCTTTGATCTGGCCATTTTACTATTTCAACCTCTACCAAATCACCAGTTTGGGCGTTGTTTCTATCATTTCTAGGTATAAATATATCAAATTGTACTCTCTTATCTTCAGGAATAACAAATCCAAAGTTTTTTGAATCTTCATATACCCCTATTATCTTCTTATTGGCTCTTTCAGTTATTTGAGCTATTTCGCCTTCACACTTCTTGCCTTTATCATCTTCTTTTAGTATCTTCGCTACTACCTTATCTCCATTCATAGCTCCGTTCATTGATGAACTTGGTATAAATACATCTTTTAAGCCTTCCTCATCAGGTATGACGAATCCAAAACCTCTTTGATGCACTTGTATCTTACCAGCTACAAGCCCCATTCTCTCAGGTAGTCCGAATCTATCATGAGTAGTTCTTACAATAAGACCTTCTCTTTCCATAGTCTTTATAGCTCTTTTAAAAGCCTTATATTCATCTCTATTTATATCAAAAATTGTTGCCAAATCTTGAATATCCATTGGTCTATAAGCTGGTTCTCGCATGAAACTAAGTAGCGTTTGCTTTATTCCCATAGCATCATTCCTCCATATTATTTATTTTTTTGTTAGGCTGTATTTAATAATAGAACCTTTTATTATCTATTTAATTTTTTATTATTTATTTTTCCCCATATAATATCTTTAATACTTTATAGTTAAACTACTTACTAGCCATTCAATTATCTCTTTATAGCAATACCTTTTCTTAATCTATAAAAATATAAAAAGTTTCCTAGAGAGACCTTAAATTTCTAAATAATAGATTAATATATAAAATTACATAATCTAATAACACACCATATTAGAATAAACTTATTATTTTAATGCAGGAAGTTTTCATCTACTTGAGGAAAGTAATTGAATTGTCTACCTATACAGAATATATGAGATAAAAAATTAGCATATTTTATGAAAAACTTGTATTTATCTTTATTATAATTGGATAAACTAATTAAAGCAAATAAAGATAAATTAACAGAAAGTCTTCTTAGTTAAGACAAAAGAATATTTTATTAATTAATAATAATTTTCTATTGATATTTATTTTTGTATGCATTATAATAATCTTACAAGCTACATAGGAGGAAGTCATGAAAAAATACGTTTGTGTAGAATGCGGTTATATTTATGACCCAGCTATTGGCGATAGTTCTCAAGATATCCCAGCAGGTACAGCTTTCGAAGATTTACCTGATTACTGGCTCTGCCCAATATGTGGTGAACCAGTAGATATGTTTGAAGAACTAGATTAATGATACTTACTTCCTATTCAAAACCGACCTCACTCTTTTTAATGCTATTCACAACAATAAGAAAACATTAAGGCTTTTGCCTTAGTGTTTTTTTATTTTCTAATAATTCATCTCTAAGCCCTGCCTAGCTTTTTACAAATAGTCTTCTTAAATACTAAAACTCATAATAATATATAAAGGCTGGTCAAAAAAGACCAGCCTTTATATTTAACTTATTATATTAAGTTAAGAGCTAAAGTGATTACTGCAAATGCTATTGATGCAACTATAGTTACATTTCTAATTGCAGCTTCTTTTGTTCTACCCTTGTTCTTTGAGAAAAAGGTTTCGCTTTTACCTTGGATTAATCCACTTAGAGCGTCAGCTTTACTTGGTTGTAGCAATACTGATACTATGATGATTATTCCGACAATAATTTCTAATGCTACTAAAACATTATAATACATTGTGGTCACCTCCTGAATTCATTGGCTTTTCATCTTCTTAAATAATTTTATTATGTTCTAAACTTTAGATTAATTTATATTGTGAACTCCTAAATCAATTTTTAATAGTAGGAACTTCTTCACATAAACACTTATAAACTCAACTATCAATCTTAAAATAATTAACTATAATAATACCTTAGTAGAATATAATAGTCAAAGTTCATATACTGTATAATAATATAAATTAAGCTTTACTTCTAAAACTATGCATATAAATAAATCATAACACACCATGATATTATTTACAATAATTAGTTGTAAGCAAAAAGTAAAAAAACAGCTACCTCAAGGTAACTGTTTTTCACAATTAGTTTATATTACTTCTTAATGTTGAAGAATGCACCTAGGCCTCTGAATTCACCGATTTCATCTAATTCTTCTTCAATTCTAAGTAATTGATTGTACTTAGCAACTCTTTCTGATCTAGCTGGTGCACCAGTCTTAATTTGACCAGCATTTACAGCTACAACAAGGTCTGCTATTGTAGTATCTTCAGTTTCACCTGATCTATGTGAAATTACAGCTGTGTATCCAGCTCTGTTTGCCATTTCAATAGCATTTAAAGTTTCTGTTAAAGTACCTATTTGGTTAAGCTTTATAAGTATTGAGTTTGCTGTCTTGCTTTGAATTCCTCTTGATAATCTTTCAGTGTTAGTAACAAATAGGTCATCACCAACCAATTGTATCTTTCCACCTAGTTTATCAGTTAGAATCTTCCAACCTTCCCAATCTTCTTCTGCCATACCATCTTCGATTGATATTATTGGATACTTTTCAACCCAAGCAGCTAAGAAATCAGCCATTTCATTTGCGTCTAAAGTCTTTCCTTCATGTTCTAATACATACTTACCATCTTTGTAGTATTCTGATGAAGCACAGTCTATAGCTATGAAGATATCTTCACCTGGCTTGTAACCAGCTTTATTTATAGCTTCTATTATTACTTGTAGAGCTTCTTCGTTTGACTTTAGGTTTGGAGCAAATCCACCTTCATCGCCTACACCAGTAGCATAACCCTTATCATTTAATATCTTCTTTAATGAATGATAAACTTCAGCACTCATTCTTAATGCTTCGCTAAAACTCTTAGCTCCTGCTGGCATAATCATGAATTCTTGTAAGTCTACTGAGTTGTCAGCATGCTTTCCACCGTTGATTATGTTCATCATAGGCACTGGTAAAACCTTAGCGTTAGCTCCGCCTATATATTGATATAGAGGAAGTCCTAGATACTTAGCTGCTGCTTCTGCAACTGCTAGTGAAACACCTAGTATAGCATTAGCTCCTAGCTTACCTTTGTTATCAGTACCATCTAACTCTATTAATGTTTTGTCTATTAAAGGTTGATCGAAAACATTCATTCCTATTAGTTCTGTAGCTATTGTTTCATTAACGTTTTGAACAGCTTTTAAAACACCTTTTCCATTATATTGAGTTTTGTCATCATCTCTTAATTCAACAGCTTCATAGATACCAGTTGAAGCACCTGATGGAACAGCAGCTCTTCCTATTGTACCATCTTCAAGTACTACTTCTACCTCTACAGTTGGGAAGCATCTTGAGTCTAAAATTTGTCTTGCAAGAACATCTACAATTTCAACATATTGTTTCATTCTAAATTCCTCCTTATTAATATAGGTAAATAAATACCTATAGTATTATCTCTTAAAATGTATTTAACTATTACAAGTTTGTGCATTAATAATATTTTTATTCTATATTATAGTAAATTATTATTGCATTTCCTCATTTGGTTAACTTTATTATAAATCATGTAAAAGACTTTTTCAATCATTTGATAACAACTTTCATTACAATTCACATTTAAATCGTAATTTTCAGATAAATTTAGTGATTCTTTGTGAAACTTTTCTCATATTTTTAGCTTGTTTATTACTTCTATCTAATAATTATTATTCATTTATCATTTTTATTTATAGCTAAGAATTTTTAATGCTTAAGCTTAATAATTTCAAAAAGTACAGCCACATAATATAAAAAATCAGGTTAATGCTTTGTGTAGATTCATTAAAGCTTAAGATTGGTGAACACTTATAGGGTTCCCAGCCCTAAGTTTAAGTTATTCTGAATAACCACATTTCTTTATCAAATACTAAATGTACGGAGAAAGGTGGTTATATCATGGGTAGAAAACATTTTAAAATAGAGTCCTTACACGGAGAAACAATTGAAAATTTGATTGAGCTAAAAAACACCATAGAATCTAAATATAGTAGAACGTTTTTAACTGTAATAATAATGAGATATTTTAATAAAAGCACTCCAGAGATCATGGCTTTCACTGGCTTGAGCAACCCTACAATCGTAAAATATATTGTTGATTGGAATAGTTCTGGGCTCAAAGCCATAGTAGATCATCGTGGCGGATCTGTTAGTAAATTAGAACCTAGTATAGTCGATGACATAGTATACGTTGTGAATAATAAAACTCCTATAGATTTTGCATTTACCGCGCATACATGGACATGTGCCCTTTTATCATATTATGTTGAGCAAACATATGGAATAAGAGTGTGTCAAGAAACCATAAGGCAGGTTTTACTTTGCCAAGGTATATCCTATAAACGTGCTCAACCTAAGCCAACAAAAGCAGATATTAAGGAACAAGAGGAGTTTAAAAAAAATGCCAAATCTACTGAGTACTTTAGAGTCTTCATCTGATATAGTGGTTTATGCACTAGACGAGACTGGCGTCAGCGTAGAGTCAGATAATCGTCAATTTTGGAGCCCTATTGGCCATCCCCCTGTTCTTGAAAAAAACGGTTCTCACGACGGTGTTAATATTATTGGCTCAACTTCAATTTTAAATGATTTCCATACTGTTAATGATATCTACCAATCTAATAAATCAATAACATCGGAAGAAGTAAAATCTCACATTAGCCATTTGCTTGACTTAAATGAAGGCAAAAAAGTAGTTGTATTTATGGATAATGCTAAAAACCATACAAGCAACTCTATGAAAAAATTTTACTTTGAAAATAGAGATCGATTAAAGATAATAAATTTCCCCAAATATTCTCCAATGATGAATCCACAGGAGCATATATGGCGTAACTTGAAGGCGAAACTGTTTAGACCATCTGTAAGATCTTCTATTTATGAACTTATTTCAGATATTAAAAATATCTTTACCGAACTTAATGTTAAGAAAGATGAAATTTATTCGCTAGCATATGCTAGAAACTACCTTGTATAACTTAAGTTTTCAGCTGTGAACCCTATATATGTTTACAACTTCAACTATTAAGTTATGCATGCCGCAAAAATCCTCAGAAGCCACGATTTTCGAACATGCATAACTTAAGTTTTCGTAATGGAACCCTATAGCTTCAAAAATAGTACTTTAAAAGCCATACCTTACACTGTATATAAAGCATGAATTTTTATATTATATGCTTTAAAAAAGTTATGATAAACTTGGTACCTATGCCTTGTTTACTTTCAACCTTAATGCTACCACTTTGAGCTTCGATTATATTTTTAGATATATACAGTCCTATACCTATACTTGTAGGATTAGCTGAAGATTGCCCTTTATAAAACCTCTTAAAAATCTTTGGAATTTCCTCTTTAGCAATGCCAGCACCATCATCCTCTATTTTAAGTTCTATAAATAATGGAGTTTCGTCCCAAGAGAGCTCTACCTTACCATATTTTCTCCCATGCTCTACAGCATTCTTAACTATGTTTGATAATGCTTCACCAGTCCACTCAGAATCATGGTTAAAAGTCACATATTCATCACCTTTAATGCTAATAGTTATATTTTTCTCTTTTGCCTTAAGTTCTATTCCTTCTATTGCTTTTAAAACAGTATTCTTCACTATATTTTCCTTAATATTAAAGTTTATTACTCCTGCTTCCAGCCTTGCCATCTTTAATAAACTCTTTATTAGCCATTCCATTCTATCAAGCTGGCCTTTACTCATATCTAAGAATCTATTTCTCTCCTCACACTCCATGTAAGGCTCGTTTCTTATTATCTCATTGAAGGTTATAAGTGAAGCTAAAGGCGTTTTTAGTTGATGTGTAATATCAGCTATTATATCTTTAAGGTTTAGCTTCTCCTTATTAAGCTTTTCAATGCTTTCCTTAAGCCTCTTAGTCATCTGATTGAACTGATGTCCTAGAACATAGATATCTCCTTCACGCCCATCTTCAAAGTAATTTGTGAAGTCACCTTCAACTATTCTTTCCGCAGCTAAAGCAAAGCTTTTAATCTTTTTAAAAGTTTGTTTTATATCAATCAAAAGTAAAAAATAGAATACAACACCAAAGGCCAAAGTACAAAACATCAAACTATACCTTCCATAGGTGTAAAAGCTATTCATAGTAGGATTCTTATAAGCTTCTAAGCCTTCGTCATAGGAATACTTTTGCATAACACTCAAACCATAGTTGTAGTTGCTATCATAGCCCTTAGTGTAATTATCTACTATAGCCTTTTCACTGGCCGGGTTTTCTTTTACTAAAGCTCCAATAACGCCTATATTTTGCTTTATTATAACTTGATTTAGTCTTCTAATATTGTATAGATTGAGCAGCTGAATAGCTATTATGAATAATATAAATAGTGTAAGAAACTTAAAGGTAAATTTTTTAATCTCTCTATTATTGAAAAGTTCCATTACTATTTACCTCTTCCTTCCACCTATACCCAAAGCCTCTTATGGTCTCAATATATCTACTAGTTTTAGTATCATCCTCTAATTTTTCTCTAAGCCTCTTTATATAGACATTTAGAGTATTACCATCTACAAAATTGCCATCACAGTCCCATAGCTTCTCCAATATTGTATTTCTAGGTATTACGTTTCCCTTGTTTTCTATTAAAAGAAGCAATAATCTATACTCACCTGCTGTAAACGGAACTTCTACTTTATTTACATACACCTTACACTTTAAAGGTTCTATAATTATATCTCCCGAAACTATTGTGCTAGTAGTTTCTTCTTTCACAGCACCTTTCCTTCTCACCACTGCATTTATCCTTGATACTAGTTCCCGGATCCTTACAGGCTTAGTTATATAGTCGTCTCCTCCCATATCTAATCCCATTACTATATTTCCCTCTTCTTCTAATGCAGTCATGAATATAATAGGTACATCACTGCCTTTTCTTACCTCCTGACAGAAATCATATCCAGTACCGTCAGGAAGCATTATATCCAATAAAATCAACGCTATTTCGTTATTAAACTCCGCTCTTGACTCTTTAAGATTTTTACAAACCTTAACCTCAAAGCCTTCTTTTTTCAAGGCATATTCCATTCCCATTGACAAAGCTATATCATCTTCTACCAGTAAAACTCTCATATACTTCCCTTTCTATATTTCAATGTAAACTTAAAGACACTCACAAACATTATACCAAATATACACAAAAACACTAATTAAAAGTAATTAGTGTTTCTATCTTAATATCATAATTAGCTCTAACAATATCGTTACAATTAAACTGTTTCACAGGTAAGTCTTTAATGGAATCAAATGATTCTTCATGTTAAATATCCTAGCTATTCTTCCAATCGTAAACTCTCCATTATATTCATATCATTTAATCTTCTAAGAGGTATAAGTGCTGCTAAGAAAGTAATACCTATAACACCTAAAACTCCTACAATATAAGGCCAAACGGCTTGGTTATAAGCAATATTGATAACTTTATTCATAGGTTGTTGAGACGATCTAACCAATAGAAAAGCTACTACCGTTCCAAATACAGATGCCAAAATACCATGCAACATGCCTTCTAACAATACTAATTTCTTAAACTGTTTTTTAGTCATACCTATGGCTTTAAATATAGCAAATTCTCTTTTTCTTACAAGAAGATTTATAGTAATTATATTAACTATGTTTACTATACCAATAATGCTTATCAAGGTTATAAATCCATATATAAGCACCGAAATTTGAAACATAAGCTTCCTTGTACTTTCCATTTCTTTATAATTATCAATATAGCTACCATTAGCTCCCTCTGCCTTTATGGTAAACTTATCAAATAGCTCCTCACTGGAACTTTTGTTTACAAACTTTATTGCAAGTGTATTATAATCCTTGACTCCTGTGAGCTTAGAATAATTGTCATTAGCTACCATAAACCCTACACCATTAAGCATCACTTCATGTAGCATTGGTTCATCATCTACTACTCCTACTACTGTAAATGTAATATATTGGTCATTATCAACAATTCTTTTGGCATTATCCACCTTATTTTCTTTTATATATTGAGAGTTTATCCTAGGCAACTTTACCTTGTCACCTAATTTATAATTGGTTAATTCATTGTAATCAATTCTTTTTTTCTTTCCAATCCCCTTACTTCTATTTAAAACTATAATGCCGTCATTGACAAAGTCCTCATAACTAGGTTTTCCTTTCTTCAGCTTATCCTTAGCATAGTTAAAAGCTTTTTCATCATAGCCCATTATAAAGGATGTAACTAATGCTTTATCTTTATAGTAATTGAATTTATCCTTTACACCTAAATTAGTAAAATAATCTTTATTTACTTTATTGTTATCCACTGGTAGAGTAACTGAAGCTGAGTTCATCTTATAGACTTCTCCCACTCCTTCATACCCCTTAATATCCTCTACAAATTTATCATTGTAGCCTTCTGCTCCTTCCTTAGAGAACATTGAGTCAAAGGCTGCTGATGTGTATATTTCACTAATCATGCTCTTAGTATAATCCAAGAAATTTGCAAAGAAAATAAACATTACCACAGATACCATCAGAGACAGGATCGTAATCCAAAACTTTTTAGGACTTCTTCTTATATTCTTATAGGCCACCTGCCCTTCGAACTTAAATATAAGCTTTGTAAGATAAGCCTTCCTTCTTTTAAACTTTTCTCTTTTTACTACTCCAGCTCCTCTTACCGCCTCTATCGGTGAAACTCTTGAAGCTCTAATTGCAGGTATAAAAACTGATATAAATATAGTCACTAACCCTAGAGCTGTAGCTAAACCTATAATTTGAAGATTTAGTCTTGGCTTACTTCCCAGAATTCCATCTACAGCTCCTATAAGAGAAAAGGTTATATATATACCTATAAACCCAGTAATTATACCAATTGGTATAGATATTATACTCATAACCGCAGCCTCTTTAAATACAAGCCTTCTTATCTGCTTCTTTGTGGCACCTGTGGATCTAAGTATGCCAAAATGCTTTATTCTTTCCGCAACAGAAATATTAAAGGAATTGTATATAACTACAGTTGTACATACTATAATAAAAATCACAATTATAGCGAACATCCCTATCAAAGCATCATTTCTTTCGGATAATTCTCCCTGACCATATAAGTACAATAAATCATTGTTAAACTCAACCTTAGAATTAGTATCCTTTGCGACCTTTTTGCCTATTGCAATTTTATCTTTCTTTTCTTTCAGATTAGCATAATACTCGTAATTCCCTTGGTTGTCTAAGCCTTCTAAATAAGTTATAGAATAATATTGATTATTTTTCATTGATTTTGTGTTTTCATAACTTCCCACAATAGAATAAGTTTTGCTATCATCAGTTGCTTTTCCATCTTTAAGTAACTTGCCTGTTATAGATAAATTACTTTTCTTATCCTTTAGTAATTTATAAAGTCTATTCTCTACAATTATCTCATTTTCATTTTTAGGCATTCTACCTTCCACAAGTTTTACTTTAAAGGTATTATTAATAGCCTCCTTATCATAGCCACTTATTTCAAGAAGCTTTTTATTGACTGAATTATTGTCTGTATCAAATTCTATACTAGCTAAACTTGTAGTAACGCCTCCACCTTTAATCTCTACATTACTTTTTAAGCTCTGAACCTTTTCTTTTGTAAGCTCTATAAACTTGACCTCATAGTCTCCCCCTTCCGCTTTTATTTGATCCATTCTTCCGTTAATAGCACTATAGTACATAGTTCCTATTGCTGTGAACATTGCTATGGACACTATTATACCTATTACAGTCAAAACACTTCTTTTCTTATGCTCCTTCAAATATCTTGCTGTTATGTCCGAGTACTTCCTCATATATCCATCACCTCGTTACTAGCAACCTCACCATCTACTATAGTAAGAACTCTATCTGCCATTTTTGCTATATTTAGATCATGAGTAATAAGTATTAAGGTTTGATTATATTTCTTAACTGAATATCTTAAGAGCTCCATTATTTCCTTTGAGTTCTTGGTGTCAAGATTTCCTGTAGGCTCATCAGCGAGAATTATTGAAGGCTTATTTGAAAGTGCTCTTCCAATGGAAACTCTCTGTTGCTGACCACCTGAAAGCTCTGTAGGAAGGTGATTTTTTCTATCGCTTATTCCCAAGACCTCCATTATCTCTTCTATATACTTCTTATCTGGCTTTCTATTATCTAACAATACAGGCATGGTTATATTTTCTTCCGCAGTTAATACTGGTATAAGGTTGTAGAATTGAAATACAAAGCCAACCTTCCTTCTTCTAAGTATAGACAAATCCTCTTCTTTCAAGCCATACATATCCACTCCATCTATATAAACCTTTCCTGAGGTAGGATTGTCCACACCTCCAAGCAGATGTAATAAAGTGCTTTTTCCAGATCCACTAGGTCCAACTATTGCTAAAAATTCTCCTTTATCAACAGAAAAACTCACTTCACTTAATGCCTTAACTTCATTGTTTCCCTTACCATATTTCTTTGTTAGTCCCTCAACTCTTAATATTTCCATAACGGCCTCCCATAGCTTATTTTCAATTTTAAATTTATATTTTGAAAACCTAATTCATATGGTTGTTCCATATTAGGTACACAGAGCTAATTTATAATAGAACTTCTATCGGCTAATTACTAATGAGCCTCATGCTGTAATAATATAGCATTTTATAAACCTTTAAAGGTTCTATATCATTAACTTCTCTATTGTAAAATAATAATATAGTAAGATTACAAAAAAATAAAAACTAAAATTACAATTTTGTAATTTTAGTTTTTCTAATAATAAGCTTATCATTTTCAACTATTAGAACCTGCTGAAATTAAGCAGCCAGTGATCTGATGCTTTATTGTGTGCTTACTCAAAGGAATAACGATATTGAAACTATTCTTACATAAAAAAATATAAAGAATAAATTTTCATATTCATATTTAACATTATAAAAGCCATTGACAAAACTTTATAAAACTCTATAAAGTTCATTCCTTTTTCGTTGAACCCAATTTTGTAGACTCAAAAGAGCAAACTACTTTTTCAACGAAATGAGGGCTTTATAAAAGATTATCATAGTTTAATAATTTTTTATAAGTTTTCTTTAATTGTTAATAGCCTCCTAGGTATAAACCTAGGAGGCAACTCTATGGGGGACATAGAGATTTAGCATCACTATTAAATGTATGCTTGAAAATATAATCCCCTGACATTTTCAAACAAACATTCAAATATTAAATTGTTAATAATATACGATATTGTAAGTCCGGATAAATCACTTTATGAAATTTAATATATAACTTTATCAGCACCCTACTGTGTTATTCAATTAAACTGTGATATAAAGTGATTTATCAACTATACAACATCCTTCTCATAAAAATCCCTTAACTATAGTTGAAAGTATAACTGTAGTCTTAACAGCTATATTGTTTTAGTTTTACAACCACAACTCTTTTTTATTATTACCCGCAAAATTAATTTTATACCTGTAATATTAATCTTTGTTGCTGTGCTCTAAAGGTTAATGACAGGATATAATTTACCACAAAATATAATAATGCAATAGTTCCAAATATAAGGAATACTTGAGTTGTACTTGCGTACATTCCCATTAAAATCATTCCTTTTCCCGTAACCTCTTCTATTCCTACACCCCATAGGAAAGATGTGTCCTTTATTACAGTAATATATTGAGATACTAGAGCAGGAATCATATTTTTGAAAGCCTGCGGTATTATGATGTATCTTAAGGTTTGAATATTAGTAAAACCTTGAGAGTGAGCCGCCTCCCATTGTCCTTTTTTTATAGAGTTAAGCCCACCCCTTACTATCTCACCAATTATAGCAGAAGTAAATAAAGTTAGTGCCAATATACCTGCGTTTACAGGTTTCATATTTACTATAAACCTCGTTACCAGAATCCATAAGAGTGCAGGTGTGTTTCTAACTATTTCTATATATAGAGCTGACAATTTACCTGCAACCCCCTTAGAGGTGCTTCTTAATATACCAAGTATGGTTCCAAATATCATACTTAATATTATGGTTACTAAAGCTATATAAAGCGTAAGGCCAAAACCTTGAAGTATGAATTTTAAATTAGTAAAAGAAAATAACTCACCCATCACGCTGTGGCCTCCTCTTTGTAGTCAAGTTTGTCTTCTTCTGATTGATTTCTGTTAAACATCTTACTTTCATTCTTTTCTAAAGCTCTTGCAAGGCTTGTTAATGGGAAGCATATAATTAAATAAAGTATCCCTGTAACAACATAAGCTGGTCCATAGTATAAGTTGCCACTTGACCAAGAATCCGTTTGATACATTAAATCTCCACCTGCAATTATTGAAAGTATTGATGTATTTTTAATAAGATTAACAGCCTGATTTGTTAATGGAGGAAGCATTATACTTTTTGCTTGTGGCAATATTATATATCTCATAGCTTCCCAATAGGAAAACCCTTGAGAGTACGCTGCCTCTAATTGACCTTTATTTATAGAATTTATCCCCGCTCTTACTACCTCAGCGATATAAGCTCCATGGTATACCCCAATTCCTAATACACCTATAGCAAATACAGGTAGTACTATTCCAAGATGAGGAAGTCCATTGTACAAGAAGAATACTTGAATTAATAATGGTGTATTTTGTATAAACTCTACATAAATACGACTTATTACTTCTAAGACTCTTATCTTAGAAGTAGAAAACATACCAAATAATACTCCAATTACTAAAGATAAAATAAGTGCCAATATAGATACTTTAAGTGTCATCGTGAAACCATCAAAAAATACTCTCCAATCAGTAAACAGAGCCTGCCATTTGAACCAGGCAAAAGGTCCGTTCATTACTTAAGCCCCCACTTACTAATTAACTTATCAAGTTCACCTGATTTTTTCATTTCAGAAATGGTTTCATTTATGACTTTTGCCAATTCAGTATTAGTTTTCTTTGATGCAATACCATAATCTTGAGGACTAAACTTGTCAGATAATATTTTAGTGTTGTCATCTAAATATCCAAGAAGTATAGCTCCATCTACTGAGAAACAATCAACTCTTCCTGAAGATAAAGCTGTTTTTATCTCGGGATAACTAGCAAATTCTGAGAAAGTTAGCTTAATGCCTTGTTTATCAGCTTCAGCTTGTAAAGCCTTTTTTGTAGTTGAGCTTTGTGCTACTCCTACTTTTTTTCCATTCAAATCTTTAAAGCTGCTTATTCCAGAATCTTTCTTTACTAACAAACCTACTCCATCTGTAAAATATGGATCAGAAAAGTTATAGCTTTTCTTTCTTTCATCGGTTATGGTAAAGGTAGCAGCTACCATATCAACTTCTCCACTATCTAAAAGTGGCCCTCTAGTCTTAGCTGTTACCGCTTGAAGATCAAGCTTATTTTCATCACCTAATATTTTCTTAGCTACAGCTCTTGCTATATCAATTTCAAAACCATCAATTTTACCTGTACTTGGATCCTTATAACCATACTTAGGAACATCTACTTTTACACCAACCTTTAGAGTTCCTCTATCTATTATTTTTTGTATTTCTGCCGGCTTACTATCTTTACCACCACTAGAACTAGCAGTCTTGCTTGGCCCAGAAGAACAGCCTGCTAATGTTAACGTTAATGCAAGGACTAAAATCGAAGTTATCTTTTTCATTGCTTTACCCCCTAATTATCTTAATATCTTGCTTAAAAATATCTTTGTCCTCTCGTGTGTAGGATTTTTAAAGAAATGCTCTGGAGTCCCTTGCTCGATTATTTCTCCACCATCCATAAATATAACTCTATCTGCAACTTGTCTAGCAAACCCCATTTCATGAGTAACAACTACCATTGTTATCTTTTCATGTGATAAGCTAACCATAACATCTAAGACTTCCTGTATCATCTCTGGATCGAGAGCAGATGTAGGTTCATCAAAAAGTATTATTTTCGGATGCATATTAAGAGCTCTTGCTATTGCCACTCTTTGTTGCTGCCCTCCAGATAGTTGTGATGGATAAGCATTTGCTTTATGTTTTAATCCAACTCTCTCTAAATATTCAAGTCCTGTTTTTTCTGCTTCCTCTTTAGACACCTTTTGTATCTTTATTGGAGCTAAAGTCAAGTTTTCAAGTACAGTTTTATGTGGATATAAGTTAAAGCCTTGGAACACCATAGCAGCTGATTGCCTTACTTTAGTAACTGGTGCCTTAGGTGCAGTAAGGTCAACCCCATCAACAATAACCTTACCTGAAGTAGGCTCTTCTAGAAAGTTCATACATCTAATCAATGTACTCTTTCCAGATCCACTTGGCCCTATAACAACTAACTTTTCTCCTTCTTTAACTGATAAATTTATATTTTTCAATACGTGAAGTTTTCCAAAATGCTTATTCAAACCTTCTAATTCAATCATAATAGCCCCCCTTTAAACGACAATCCCCCAAAAACAAACAAGCTAATAAATTCAAAATATTTTATCGTTATATCAAAAAATGCGATGTTTTTTTAATAAAACATTACATCAAACGTTAGTTTTTTACTTATTTATATATTAACAACTTATGAAGATGTAGTCAATAAATATTCAAAACTTTGCATAATTATATAATGTTTCCTGCATATTTTTAAAATTATTATATATTTTTTAAATAAAAAAACCTTTACATTGCTAAATCAATATTATATTTTTATATTTTTATAATTTTATTATTTTATAAATATATCCTCCATTATTAAAGCTATATATCAATAAAAAGCCTCTTATTTTAATTCTTTATCAAAACATAGTAATTAAAATTCAGAATTTAAAGAATATCCTTAGGATTTAAGAGTTGATTTATTTAGGATTTGAATAAAGTACTTTATTTTGTTTTTACATACAATCTAAACGGCATAGCATAACTACTTTAAAGGACTAATTTTATATGTTGTTAAACTTGCACATTTCTTAAAAATGAAAAAGCTCCTCCATATATGGAGAAGCTTTTAGCTTTCAATTTTGCTACGTTTAATAACATTATTGAAATTAAGCAGCTATGAAGGAGATACTAAATGAGCGAGCTATTATAATAAGCTCATCTAAGCATCCGATGATTGACCACTCAATTTCAGCACGGTACTTTAACATAGCCTTAATTTTAACCGTAGATTACTTTATAAGTGATTTTCCTGTCATTTCAGCTGGAACTTCTAAGCCCATAACTTCAAGCATTGTTGGAGCTATGTCAGAAAGTCTTCCACCTTCTCTAAGGTCTTTACCCTTAGCAGTCTTTGATACCCAAAGGTATGGAACTGGTTCAGTTGTGTGAGAAGTCATTGGTCCACCAGTTGTTTGGTCTATCATTATTTCTGCATTACCATGGTCAGCAGTTACAAATACAGTACCATCTTTTTCAAGAACTTTTTCTATTACCTTACCTGCACATTCATCTACAGCTTCTATAGCCTTCTTAGCTGCTTCAAGAATTCCAGTATGTCCAACCATATCTGGGTTAGCAAAGTTAAGTATTATCATATCATAAGTATCAGAATCTAGTCTTGTCAAAAGTTCTTCTGTTAATTCATAAGCACTCATTTCTGGCTTTAAGTCATAAGTAGCAACCTTTGGTGAAGGTATAAGAGCTCTATCTTCGCCATTGTTTGGAGCTTCAACTCCACCGTTGAAGAAGAAAGTTACGTGAGCGTACTTCTCAGTTTCAGCTATTCTTAATTGGTTTAAGCCTTTATCTGAAACATATTGACCTAAAGTATTAGTTATAGTTTGTGGCTTGTACGCTACATGAACACCTTCAATTGTCTTATCATATTGAGTCATAGTAACATAAGTAAGATCTAAAGTCTCTCTTTCAAATCCAGCAAATTCCTTATCATTTATAGCTCTAGTTATTTCTCTAGCTCTATCAGGTCTGAAGTTGAAGAATATTACTGAATCTCCGTTTTTGATATTTCCAGTAGGCTGTCCATCTTCTAAGATAACGCAAGGTAAAACGAACTCATCAGTTTTGTTATCACTATATGATTTTTCCATACATTCAACTGCACTGTTAGCTGTTTCACCCTTAGCGTTAACTATTGCATCATAAGCTAATTGAACTCTTTCCCATCTGTTATCTCTATCCATCGCATAGTATCTACCACTTACTGTAGCTATCTTACCTACGCCAATTTCTTTCATATAGCTTTCTAGAGCTTCTATAAAGCCTTTACCTGATGAAGGAGCAACGTCTCTTCCATCCATAAATGGGTGTACATAAACTTTAGTTAAACCTTTTTTCTTAGCTAAAGCTAATAATCCCTTTAAGTGTTCTATATGTGAGTGAACTCCACCATCTGAAAGTAGACCTAATAAATGTAATGCACTATCATTCTTTAATGCATTATCAACAGCTAGGTTTAACTCAGCATTATCGAAGAAATCTCCATCTTCTATAGCTTTAGTTATTCTTGTAAGCTCTTGATATATTATTCTTCCTGCACCTATATTTAAGTGTCCTACTTCTGAGTTACCCATTTGTCCTGTAGGTAACCCTACATCCATTCCGCTTGCTTGAATAGTTGTATGTGGATATTCATTAAAGTATCTATCTAAGTTCGGCTTGTTAGCTGCTTCTACAGCATTTCCTTCTGACTTAGGAGCTATTCCAAATCCGTCTAATATCATTAACATTACTGGTTTTTTAGTCATATTACCCTCCATTATTCATTAATACATTTTAAGAGAACTCTCTTAATCAAATACTATAAATAGTTAACTTAGGCATTGTTATAAGCTTGCATTAAATTCAAATATTTAAGCTTTCAATACTTTAACATAGCCTTAATTTAATCTTATGTACGATAAAATATATAAGATTTACACACTCAATTATAATATGCTAGAAAATAAAAAACAATAGCAACAAACAATTGGTATTAGTTGCCTGTCACTATTGTTTATATCTTAAAAGTTTAATAATAGCATTAAATTAAGATGCTATTGCAAAGCTGCTACACATCTTAATTGCAAAGTACTAATTAAACATGGTAGATCTTAATAGTTAACTATTGCTGCGAAGTCAGTTGCTATTAAACTTGCTCCACCAACTAAAGCACCATCAATATCTGATTGCTCCATTTGTTCCTTTATTGTTGAAGGCTTAACGCTTCCACCGTATTGGATTCTTGTCTTGTCAGCAACTTCTGCTCCAAATAAAGCAGCAACCATCTTTCTTATAGCAGCTATTGTTTCATTAGCTTGTTCTTTAGTAGCTGTTTTACCAGTTCCTATAGCCCAGATTGGTTCGTAAGCTATAACTAATTCTTCTACTTGTTCTTTAGTTAATCCAGCTAAGTCAGCCTTTATTTGAGCTTCTATAACTGCATCTGTCTTTCCTGATTCTCTTTCTTCTAAGCTTTCACCAACACATAGTATTGGAACTATCTTATGAGCAAAAGCAGCCTTTAACTTCTTGTTTACTGTTTCATCAGTTTCAGCAAAGTATTGTCTTCTTTCGCTGTGTCCTATAACAACATAATCTATAGCTAAAGCTTCTAACATTCCTGGAGCTATTTCTCCAGTGAAAGCACCTTTCTCTTCCCAGTGCATGTTTTGAGCTCCAACCTTTATGTTAGTTCCAGCTACTGCTTTTTTAACAGCATCTAAAGCTACGAATGTTGGACAAACTACAACTTCACTGCTAGCATCCTTTACTAATGTCTTTAATTCTTCTATAAACTTAACTGCTTCATCAACAGTGTAATGCATCTTCCAGTTTCCTGCGATTATTGGCTTTCTCATATCTTTCACCTCATAATTTTTTAATTTCTATAACATCCATTGATCTTAACTTAACAAGTTTAAGCTCAAGCCGCATAGAATCTATAAATTCTTAACTTCTTATCTTTTTAACTTTTAAAAAACATAAAAAGTTATATTGTTAAATTCTTTTATTTTTAACATTATAGATTTATTAGTTTATAAGGAGCGACCTAAGCCGCCCCCCACACTAATAAAGTCTATTATTTATCGTTTAAAGCTGTTATTCCTGGAAGGTCTTTTCCTTCTAAGAATTCAAGAGATGCTCCACCACCAGTTGAGATGTGAGTCATCTTGTCACCAAAGCCTAGTATATTAACAGCAGCAGCTGAGTCTCCTCCACCTATTACTGTTGTAGCATCTGCATCAGCCATAGCCTTAGCAACTGCAACTGTTCCCTTATTGAAGTTTTCGAATTCGAATACTCCCATTGGTCCGTTCCAGATTACAGTCTTAGCATCTTTTATAGCTTCAGCATATAAAGCTTCTGTCTTTGGTCCTATATCTAGTCCCATAAATCCGGCTTCTATGTTTTGGTCTTCAGTAACCTTAGGTTCAACATCTTTGAACTCAGCAGCTACTCTGTGGTCTACAGGTAATAAGAACTTAACATTCTTAGCCTTAGCTTTTTCAACCATTTCTAAAGCATAGTCTAATCTATCAGCTTCTACTAATGAGCTTCCGATTTCATATCCTTGAGCCTTTAAGAATGTATAAGCCATTCCTCCACCTATGATTATAGTATCAACCTTATCTAATAGGTTGTTTATAACAGCTATCTTATCTGAAACCTTAGCTCCACCTAATATAGCAACGAAAGGTCTAACTGGGTTGTTTACAGCTTCTCCTAAGAACTTTAATTCTTTTTGAATTAAGTATCCACATACAGCTGTATCAACAAACTTAGTAACTCCTTCTGTTGATGAGTGAGCTCTGTGAGCAGTTCCGAAAGCATCATTTACGTATATATCACAAAGACTAGCTAATTCTTTTGATAATTCTTCTCCGTTTTTGCTTTCTTCTTTTCTGCATCTTGTGTTTTCAAGAAGAACAACGTCTCCTTCTTTCATTTCTGCTACAGCTTTTCTAGCATTTTCTCCAACTACTTCTTGATCCGCAGCGAAAACAACTTCTTTGTCTAGCATTTCGCTTAATCTCTTAGCAACTGGTGCTAAAGACTTAGAAGCATCTTTTCCTAAATGTGAGCAAAGTATAACCTTTGCATTATTAGCTATTAGGTATTTTATTGTTGGAAGTGCTCCAACTAATCTATTTTCATCTGTTATAACGCCATCTTTTAGAGGAACGTTAAAATCACATCTTACTAATACTCTTTTACCTTTTACTTCAACATCTTCAATTGTCTTCTTATTGAAACTCATGGATTTTCACCTCATAATTTAAAATTTTAAAAGGTCTGGCCTTATAGCCATAACTACAAAACCAGACCTATATAATATTACTTAAATTCTGTTATCTAACAGAGTTATATCAGTTTAAATAGTTTAAACTATTTAGCGTCAACTTCTGACATGTGGATCATTAAGTCGATTAACTTGTTTGAATAACCCCATTCGTTGTCATACCAAGAAACTAACTTAACGAAGTTTCCGTTTAATGATATACCAGCTTCTGCATCGAATATAGAAGTTCTCTTGTCATGGATGAAGTCAGTTGAAACAACTGCATCTTCAGTGTATCCAAGAATACCCTTTAATTCATTTTCTGAAGCCTTCTTAACAGCTGCCTTTATTTCTTCATAAGTAGCTGCTTTTTCTAATCTACAAGTTAAGTCAACAACTGAAACGTCGATTGTTGGTACTCTGAATGACATACCAGTTAATTTTCCGTTTAATTCAGGTATAACTTTACCTACTGCTTTAGCAGCACCAGTTGATGAAGGGATGATGTTAGCAGCTGCAGCTCTTCCACCTCTCCAATCCTTGTTTGAAGGACCATCAACAGTCTTTTGAGTAGCTGTAGTTGAATGAACTGTAGTCATTAAACCTTCAACTAAACCAAAGTTGTCGTTTATAACCTTTGCTAAAGGAGCAAGACAGTTTGTAGTACATGATGCATTTGATACAACAGTCATATCCTTAGTGTACTTGTCATTGTTAACTCCCATAACGAACATTGGAGCGTCTGCTGATGGAGCTGATATAGCAACCTTCTTAGCGCCGCCTTTGAAGTGAGCTGAAGCCTTTTCTACAGTTGTGAAAACACCTGTACATTCAGCAACGTATTCAGCACCAGCTGAAGCCCAAGCTATGTTTGCAGGATCTTTTTCAGCAAATACTTTTATAGTTTGTCCATTAACTACTAGGGCATTGTTTGCCTTGTCTACTGAAACTTCACCTTCGAATTTTCCATGAACTGAATCGTAAGTTAACATGTATACCATGTAATCTAAGTCGATGAATGGATCGTTTATTGCCTTAACTTCTACATTCTTGTTGTCAAGAGCTGCTCTAAAAGCAAGACGTCCTATTCTTCCAAAACCATTGATACCTATTTTTACCATTTGAACTACCTCCTAAAAACTTTTTATATAAAATATTATTTAAAATATTTATAACAAATTTATTTACAAATTAATAATGTTTCAACTTATTAAAGTTATTATGTAATTAAAGTTTAAAACATTTTAAATTTGTAATCCATATTAGCATAGAACAATAAATAAACTACAGAACTAAAGTTAATGGTCACTTTACGTCCCAGTTATGTTTTTTACGTCCCACATTCATATTATAAGATACTTAATAGAATTTTTAAATAGTAAATTAAAAAAAAATGTAAAAAAATTATTAAAGTCGCCTCACTTGGAATATTAAGTAATAAAACTTAATGCCAAATTAGTGAAAAATAAATTAAGTCTAATGCAAAAACCTATAGTTATATTTCTTCTTTAGCAAAAAAATTATACGCTTTTCTTTATTATTTCAACTATTTTTTCTGCTGCACCTTCATCAGTTATGAGCACACCATTTTCTTTGTTTAACTCTGTAGCAAGTATAGCTTCTACTTTATCTTTCCCCCCAGCTACTGCAATATGAGTGGAAATCTTATTTACATCATTTATATTTATTCCAAGGGTTTGATTTACACTTACAATCTTAGCTTCCTTATTAAAATAAAATCCAAAAGCCTCTCCAACAGCACCTAAGCTTTTAAGTCTATCAAACTGTTCTTGTGATAATCCTCTTTTAAGAGCCATTTTGTCAGCTCTACCTATACCATATATAAGTATATCCGCCCTATGTATAGTATCTATAACATCTTTAATTTCCCTTTCTTGAATAAGAGTTTCTAAAATCTCTTCACTCAAGTTTTCTGGAACATGAAGCATCTTATAGCTTCCATTTAGTCTTTCAGCTAGTCTTGCAGCAAGAGTATTAGCCTGAGTTTCAACTTTTTTACCCATTCCTCCCCTAGCTGGAACAACCATTATATTATGTGTGTTGTTTATCTTAGGAAAGTTGTCTATTACTTCTTTTACTGTACTGCCTCCTGTTATGGCAATTATATTATCACTTTTTATTATGGATTTTGCATAGTTAGCTGCTGCTTTCCCTAATTCTTTTATTATGGTATGATCAGTGTCCATATCTCCTGGAACAACTATAACCTTCTTAGTACCTAAGGATTTTCTTATAAATTCCTCTACATCTGACAGCCCTTTTATTTCATGGATAAAGTCTTTTAAATTCTCTAATATCTCTTCTCCATCTTTCGTTACGGTCATACCTGGAGTATTTATTTCTATGAGCCCTTGAGACTTTAAAAAATTTATCTCTGTTCTCACTACTCTTTCCCCTAAGCTTAACATATTTGCTAATATTCTTCTTCCTATTGGTTGGTTATAGTATATTGCCCTTAATATGCTATATCTTTTCTCTAGTAAATCCACTAGTTCAGGCACTATCATTTTTTGTAGTTTTAATATTTCTTGCAAGATAAACACTCCTTCGGTCACCTAACGTCCCACTAAATACTTTAATGTCCCACAAATAATATTATAAACCAAGGTATTATGATTTTAAAGTTGATTCAGAAAATATTTACCAAAAATATTACTACAAATCCTCTTAATTTTTTTCAAATAGTTATATGCATTAAATTTGGTAAAATTCAAACATTAGACAATAATGCATATATAAAAAGCAAAAACATCACTATAAATATTAAAGATTAATTGCTTAATACATTAGTGATGCCTTAATTATACTAATATTATTGAATATAAAGATATTCATTTTTAATTTAAAATCTTTTTCTTTTGCTAGAGGATTTAATTCCTATTTCTTCTCTATATTTTGCTACAGTTCTTCTAGAAATATTCATTCCTCTATTATTTAATTCATCGCATATAACTTGATCAGAAAATGGTTTCTTTTTATCCTCACCATCAACAAGTTCTTTAATAGCTTTTTTAATGTTAATAACAGCTAAATCTTCATTATTTCCTTCTGTTTGTATACCAGTGGTAAATAAATCCTTAATTTTCACAGTACCTCTAGCTATCAAAATATATTTTTCTTTAACAGCTCTACTAATAGTTGATTCATGCATATCAAGCTCTTCTGCAATTTCCTTCAAGGTCATAGGTTTTAGATATTGTTCACCTTTTTCAAAATAACCTTTTTGCTTTTCAACTATCTTTTCTAAAACCTTATGTAATGTACTTTTTCTTTGCTCAATGCTTTTAATCAAGAACATAGCACTATCTATTTTCTCTTTTACGTAGCTCTCCGCATCCTTGTCCTTGCTTTGATATATAATTTCCTTATATAAAGGATTTATAGTAAGGCTAGGTAAAACCTTCTCATTCATTATTATGATAAATTCATCATTTAGCTTTCTTATCTCAGCATCTGGTATTATAAACCTTTCCTCATCTCCAGTATAAAAACCTCTTGACGGCTTTGGCTCCAAAGTTTTAATTAAATCTCCATATCTTTGAGCATCTTGTACACTTATAGAAAACTTCTTAGCAATAATATTGTATTTATTTTCAGCTATATCCTCTAAGTGTTCGTTTACAATACTATCCAAAATATCATCTAACATACCCTTTTTCATGAGTTGCAACTTAAGACATTCTTTTAAGTCCCTTGCTCCTATACCAACAGGTTCAAGATTTTGTACCACAGCTAAAGCATCCTCTGCCAAATCCAAAGATATATTTATCTCTTTACTTAGGGATTCTAAACTAATATCAAGATACCCTCTTCCATCTATACTTTCTACTATATAATCACATATATTCTTCAAGTATTCGTCTATATTTAAGATTAGTATTTGTTCATGAAGATAATCCTTTAGAGATTTCTTTGATGAAATAAACATAAACGGCGATACTTCTTCGTCATAGCTGGAAGAAGTTTGAGAACCATAGTTATCAAACTCCAAGTATTTTATTATTTCTTTGTAATCTATTCTATCATTTACCTCAGTCTTTTCTTGGTAATTATTATTATACTCTGCTTCTAGAACAGGATTTTCTGAATACTCCTTTTCAATGTACTGAACTAAATCTACGTTAGACATTTGAAGTATTTTTATTGAAAGCTGCATTTTTTGAGTTAAAATCAGCCTTTGTTCTTGGGTTAATTTAAACGATAACTCCATCCCCATATAAATACCTCTTCACTATATTATATAAATGTACAACTTTATTATTTAATTTTATTTTAAAATCACAAAAATAACAAGTATGAACAAAAGGTGAACCAAGATAAATTTATATAATACTTATTTTTTGTCTATATTTAATATTATTATTGAAATTAAGTGGTTATGAAGAAGATGCTATATGAGTGAGCTCATTAAAACATCATATTACCAAACCACTTAATCTAAATAGGGTATTTTACCTTCTACTCTATATTGGGTGGAGCAAATTCTCTTGCTTCTTCCATTCTTGTTGGAACCTTAAACTTACCACTAACTATCTCACTCTTATATTTTTCTGCAAGACTTATTATATCCTTAGGCGTATTATTGGCGGTTGACTTTGCTATCTCTATACCTTCTCCAGAAAGCCCAAGCTTAACCACGTTGTTTTCTCCGCCTCTAAACTTTCCTTCTATGCTTTCTTTGCAAGCCTGGTAGGAGACCTTATCTAAATTCTTAACCATTGAGGATAAAATAACATCTGTATATTTTTCATAAAGCTCTCCTTGATCCACATCATTTCCTATAGCCCATTTTTTACTTTCTTTTGCAGCCTTAAAAACACCTTCTCCTGCAGTTCCTGCTGCATGGAATATAATATCACAATCTCTATCATAAAGTTCTTTTGCTAAAGAATATGCTTTATCTTTATCGGTAAAAGTTCCTACATATCTTACATTCTTTTTACTAATGATAGCTTCAAAAGC
The DNA here is from genome assembly GCF_004015185.1 of Clostridium manihotivorum. Lineage (GTDB taxonomy): Bacteria > Bacillota > Clostridia > Clostridiales > Clostridiaceae > Clostridium_AR > Clostridium_AR manihotivorum. Next base: position 5,558,285 of record NZ_CP025746.1, read on the forward strand.
TGACGGATTGACAGCTTTAACTCCGCAAGCAAACCCAACTTCAAAACTTTCGGATATAGGTGTTTCAGCTCCTCCTATAAAACCGACTTTATTTGTCTTAGTCATCTTCCCTGCAATTATACCCATTAAAAACGCGCCTTCCTCATTATTAAAGGTTACGGACTTCACATTGGGTACATCAACAAGAGCGTCAATTATAACAAAGTTCTTATCACTTTTATTTTTTGCAGCCCTAGTAATAGCATCTACCATCAAATATCCTACACCAAAAGTTAAATCACTTTCCTTAGCGGCAGTATCTATACTTTTTTGAAAATCATCCTTACTTTTGGATTCTACTATATTTGTAGAAACACCAAATTGCTTCGAAGCCTTTTCAACACCTTCACATACAGCTTGATTGAATGATCTATCCTTTGTACCTGCCTCATCAGTTATTAAGGATATTTTTGTTTTTGACTTACTACTTCCTTCTTTGGATGAGGCTTCTTTCTTGCTACTACAGCCAGCTAGCATACTAGATATTACAATCATAACTATAATAGAATTAAATATCTTATTTTTCATATTTCCCCCTCCAAACTAGATGCTTTATTTAACCTTAAGATAAATAACTTCGCCCTTGAACTACAAATAAGTCACATATCAAAACCTAGTATTATTATGTCCAATTTTATATTGAAGTGCTTTATCTATATACATATAATTTATAACAATATCAATTTATTATTCTAGTAAATTAGTTGAATTATTATGTAATTTAATTAACCTATACCCATTTTATGGTATAATATTATGAAGGAAAATTTCAAATCATATATAATACATATCAAATAACTTTGATTGTTATCTATGTTTAAAATTTTCGTTTAAAATACTTGGTTATGCAGGAAATGCTATATTATTAGCCATTAAAATCAGTACAATTACATAAAATAAATTTCAAAGGAGGTATTAATATTGAACAAAAAATTTAAATATTTTATTCCAATTCTAGTATTACTAATTCCTATGTTTATTATAGGTTGCTCAAAGGAAGAAAAACCTTCTGATGCCTTTAATAAATTCAAGACCGCTCTAAGTAAAAAAGACTATAAAGGTATGTACGCAATGTTGGATGATAAATCCAAATCCTACATAACAGAAAAAGACTTCACTGATAAATACAATAATATATACAGTAGCCTGGAAAGTAATAATATAACTGCCACCGCAAAAGATTTGTCCACTGCTGACAAGGAAAAAAAGGACTCACTTAACATTCCATTTAATCTATCCATGGATAGCAGTTTTGGAAAGTTAGTCATCGATAGTTACAACCTTCCATTAGTGAAATCCTCTGATAAAAAGGATAAAGATAACTTATGGAAAATACAGTGGAGTGAAAAACTCATATTTCCTCAGATGGAGAAAGGTGAAAAAGTAAAAATTCAAAGGCTAACTGCTCAAAGAGGTGAAATAGCAGACAGATCACAAATAAAATTAGCTTATAACGACAAGGTAGCCTCACTTGGTATTCACCCTAAGAAGTTTCTTCCAACTAAAGATGCCAGTGTTCAAGCTCTTGCTTCTATTCTCGACTTAAGTCCAGATTTTATAAATAGTAAAATTAAGGATGCTGATAAAAAGTTAGATGAATTTGTTCCAATTGTTGATGTATCCCTTGACGAAAAAGATAAGCTTTCAAAAGCTACGGATATAGCTGGAGTAAAGTATATTGAAAAGGCTTCAAGGGTTTATAATGGTGGCGAAGCAATTGGCTCTCTAATTGGTTATGTTGGATCTATTACTTCAGAAGAGTTAGAAAAAAACAAAAAGGATGGTTATGGTATTTCTAGTTCTATCGGAAAAGCAGGATTAGAACAAATTTTCGAAAAAAGGTTAAAAGGACAGGATGGACTAAAGCTTTATATTAGTAGAAAAGTAGAAAATAAAGACACAGAAGTTGTAATCACAAAGAAAGATCCTGTACCTGGAGAAAACATAAAACTCTCTATAGATCTACCACTTCAACAAAAAGTTTATACTGAAATGAGCGGCCAAAAAGGTGCCTCTTCAGCAATAGATCCAAAAACTGGAGAAGTTCTTTCCCTTGTAAGCTCACCATCTTATGATCCTAATGTATTTGTCACATATAAAACAAATACCATTAAGACTAAATTTGATGCTTCATGGAAAGATATGTCCGATAGTAGATTTAACAACTCCTATGCACCAGGATCAATATTTAAGCTTGTTACTGCATCCATAGGACTTAATAACAAAATAATTGACCCAAATGAAACCTTAGACATAAAAGGTACAAGCTGGCAAAAAGATAGCTCCTGGGGAGGTAAGAAGATAACAACTATGGTTGACCCAGGTAAGCCTATAAACTTAAGAGATGCTTTAATATACTCCCACAATATTTACTTTGCACAGCAAGCCTTAAAGATAGGCACTGATAAATTTGTTGAAGGCGCTAAAGCCTTCGGTATTGGAGAAGACTTTCCTTTTTCATACCCTATGGCTAAAAATCAAATAGCTAATAATAATACTATTAAAAATGAAGAACTTTTAGCTGATACAGGTTATGGTCAAGGTGAGCTACTTATAACTCCATTACAAGCCGCATTTTTATACAGTCCCGTAGTGAATGATGGTAACATTATGACTCCTATCTTAGAATTAAACGACAAGGATAAACCAAAAGTATGGAAGGAAGGAGCTATTAAAAAGGAGAATATCTCTATTTTAAAGGATGATCTTGTTGCTGTTGTAAACAGTCCTTCAGCTACAGCTAGTCTTGCTAAGATAGACGGAGCAAATATAGGAGGAAAAACTGGTACTGCTGAGCTTAAAACCACCCAAGATGACCCTAACGCTAAAGAAAACTCTTGGTTCGTAGGAATGAATATGGATAATCCAAAAATAGTAGTTTCTATGATAATGGAAGATGCAAAATCCATAGGTGGCACAAAGTATCTAGTACCAAAAGTAAAAAACATCCTAAGCTACTCTATAGCTTCTAAATAAATGGATGGATGAAATAAAAAAATCTCTAAAGCGATTTTCTTTAGAGATTTTTTTTTGCGCATCTGCCTAACCTATCTTTGACCTTTTTGGTAAGGAACACCATCTGCTGCTGGTGCTTGAGTCTTACCAACAAATCCTGCTAGCGCTATCATTGTTATTATATATGGGAATACTGAGTATATTTCTGTTGGCAGGTTTAGTCCTAGAAGCTGTGACTTTAACTGGAACGCATCTGCAAAGCTGAATAACAAACAAGCAAGTAAAGTTCCCTTTGGCTTCCAGTTACCGAATATTACTGCTGCTAATGCTATAAATCCTTTACCAGACACCATACCATCTCTGTATAGTGGTGTAGTTCCAAGGGATAAAGCTGCTCCACCAAGACCTGCAAGCATTCCTGATAGCACAACACATATATATCTTACCTTATATACGTTTATTCCTAGAGTATCTGCTGCCTTTGGATGCTCTCCAACAGCTCTTATTCTTAAGCCCCATGGAGTCTTATAAAGTACAAAGTGAGCAATAAATACAGCTATGACCGCTGCGTAAACAAACCAGTTTAAATCTCCTACAAACTTACCTAATACAGGCATATTTCTTAATGCTTTTGGTATATTATAAGCTAAACCAGTAACTCCATCTGTTTGTCCGCCCTTTCCAAAAAGCTTAAAGATAAGGAAAGCCGCTAAGGCTTGAGCGAAAAGATTTATAGCTGTACCTGATATTACTTGGTCTGCTTTTAGATTTATACTTAAGAAAGCATGGATTAGAGCTATAGCTCCTCCTGCAATCAGGGCAAATAGCACCCCTACTAGAGCGCTTCCTGTAAGGAAGGACCCGTATACTCCAAAGAAGGCTCCCATGATCATCATACCTTCAAGTCCTATATTTACAACTCCTGATCTTTCTGAAAAACTCCACCAAGACCTGCAAATATTAAAGGAGTAGCAAGAGCTAGAGTTGAGGATAACAGTTCCATTATTATATTTATACTAGCCATTGATCATCGCCCCCTTCTTCTTCTTTTCTGCAAAGTACTTAACAATATAGTCTGTTGCTACAAAGATTATTATTATTGATTGTATAAGGTAAACTATTTCCTTTGGTATACCATTTAGCTGTAGCACCTTTGAACTGCTGTTTAAAGCTCCGAAAAGTACTGCTGCAAAGATACATCCTATCGGATGGCTTTTCGCAAGAAGAGCTACTGCCATACCTGTAAATCCATAACCAGGAAGAGTACTAAAATCATCTGTGTAGTACTTACCACCAGCTAAGTGAACTGCTCCACCAAGCCCTGCTATAGCTCCTGATATAACCATTGCAAGAACTATGTTCTTTGAGATGTTTATTCCGCCATATTCAGCTCCCTGTGGATTCAAGCCTACTGCTCTAAGCTCATAACCTATAGTAGTCTTCCATAAAAGCCAAGTTATAAGTATTGCCACTGCTATTCCGATAAATACACCGATATTTGCTTGATAGTCTGGTATGAATCTAGCAAGCCTTGCACTTTCTTTTATTAATGGAGATGCAGACTTTCCTTTAACGCCAAAGGAAGTTCTAAGGATTATAAAGTTTGCAACATACATTGATATATAGTTCATCATGATCGAGTTAATAACTTCATTGGTTCCCATCTTTGCCTTAAGATATCCTGGTACTGCCGCCCAAAGGCCTCCTGCCAATATACCAGATATCAAGATTAGAGGAATATGGATAAAGGCTGGTAGTCCTGGTATAACACCTACTAGAGCTGCTGCAAGTGTACCAATTACGAATTGACCTTCTCCTCCTATGTTAAACAAACCTGTTTTGAAAGCTACTGCGTTAGCCACACCGGTAAATAAAAGTGGTGTTAAGTAGAAGATAGTATTGAATACATTCATCTCACTACCGAAGGATCCCTTCCATATGGTTCTAAAAAGGTCGCCTAACGCCGTAAAGTAATCTAATATTGAGTATCCCTTTGCCCATATTACGAAAAATCCTGAAATGAATATAGAAAAAACTATAGCTGCTAGTGGGAATAAAATAGGTTTTACTATTGCAAATAATTTATTTTCTTTATTCGTTGATGCCGTTTTACTCAAGACCCTTCACCTCTTTCTTATCATCCTTAAGACTACCACCAGCCATAAGTATTCCAAGCTTTAGCTCTGTAGCATCTTTTCTATCTACTATATCTAATATTTGTCCATCATACATTACTGCTATTCTATCAGATAAAGACATAACTTCATCAAGCTCTAAGGAAACTAGAAGCACTGCTTTTCCATTATCTCTTTCCTTTATTATTCTCTTATGAATATACTCTATAGCTCCAACGTCAAGACCTCTTGTTGGCTGACATACTATTAGAAGTTCTGGATCTTTTGAGATCTCTCTAGCTACTATAAGCTTTTGTTGATTTCCTCCTGATAGGGCAGAAGCCATAACCTCATCATTTGGTGTTCTTACGTCAAACTCTTCTATAAGCTTGTTGCAATGTTTTCTAACTTCATTGTAGTTTAATACTACCCCTTTGCTAAAAGGTTTAGTTCTATGAATTCCTAAAATGGAATTTTCAAATAATGAATATTTAAGTATTAGTCCTCTTTTATGTCTATCTTCTGGAACATGTCCTACTCCAGATTCCATAACCATTCTTGGTGACTTATTAAATATATCCTTACCATTTATAGTTATTTTTCCACTAGTCGCTTTTCTAAGACCAGTTAAAGCTTCTATAAACTCTGACTGACCATTACCATCTACCCCTGCTATACCAACTACTTCACCAGCATGCACTGTAAGGTTAAGGTTCTTAACTACAGCAATTTTTCTATTGTCATTGGCATTTAAGTTTTCTATCTTAAGGATTTCACGACCAACCTTCGCTTCATCCTTGTCTACTACAAGATTTACTTTTCTTCCTACCATTAGCTCCGCTAATTGGTCGATATTAGTGTCCTTTGTATTAACAGTACCTGTTACTTTACCTCTTCTTATTATAGTTACTCTGTCACTCATCTTCATAACTTCTTTAAGCTTATGAGTGATAAGAATTACTGACTTACCTTGTGCCTTTAGATTGTCTATAATAACTCCAAGTTCATCAATTTCTTGAGGTGTTAAAACTGCTGTTGGTTCATCAAGTATTAATATGTCTGCTCCTCTGTATAGAGCTTTTAGTATCTCTACCTTTTGCTGCTTACCAACGGTTATATCTTCTATCACTTCATTAGGATCTATATTGAAACCATACTTACTTGCAATAGCTTTAACATCTTCTATTGCCTTCTTCATATCTACCTTTAAGCCTTTTTTAGGCTCTATACCTAAAACTATGTTTTCTGCAACTGTAAAATTGTGAACAAGCATAAAATGTTGATGTACCATACCAATTCCTAGCTTTATAGCATCATTAGGGTTAGTTATCTTAGCAAGCTGTCCATTTACGTATATTTCACCCTTTTCTTGTTGGTACAAACCATATAGTATGTTCATTAAAGTGGTCTTTCCAGCGCCATTTTCTCCAAGCAAAACATGAGTTTCACTTTTATTAAGATCAAAATTAACATTATCGTTGGCTACAGTCCCTGGGAATATTTTGGTTATGCCCTTCATTTCTACCACTTTTGTCACTGTTAATACCTCCTAAATTAAACTTGGAAATAGTCTTTAAATCTTTAAAAAAGCTAGATGTAGCAACATCTAGCTCTTATTAATATCTAGAAAATATTTAATTATTGTACAGCAGCTGGTGAGAAGCTCTTAACATCAGCTGGCTTTGTTGGAACTACTATCTTACCATCTTTTACAGCTGCTTGATATTTAGCTACTAAATCAAGAACATCTTTAGGAGTATTCTTGCTTGAAGTACCAGCTATATCAATTCCGCCTTCTTTTAATCCAAGTTCTACAGTACCACCCTTAAATGAGTTATTTACTATATCTTTACCTGCTTGGTATGTTGCAAAGTCAACCTTCTTTATCATAGAAGAAAGTATTATATCAGCATATTGAGGAAGTGTAACCGCTTGGTCCATATCAACTCCGATAGCCCAAACCTTTTTACCATTCTTATTTGCTTCTTGAACTGCTTGGAACATACCTTCTCCAGCACCACCTGCTGCATGGTATATTACTGTACAACCAGCATTTATTAAGTTCTTAGCTGCTTCTTTTCCTTTTGCAGCATCAGTAAAGCTATCTACATATTGAACTGTCTTTCTTCCGATTAAATCTTCAGCAGCAGTTGGGTTAACAGCTTTAACTCCAGCTGCAAAACCTGCTTCGAATTTTTGAATAAGTTCTTGGTCTTTTCCACCAACGAAACCTACTTTACCAGTTCCAGCCATCTTACCAGCTATTATTCCCATTAGGAATGAACCGTCTTGTTCTTTAAATAGTATTGATCTTACGTTTGAAGCATCAACAGCAGAATCTACTATAGCAAAGTTTGTATCTTTATGCTTTTTAGCAGCATTTGTAACAGCATCCGACATTTGGAATCCAACTCCAACAACTAGGTTAGAACCTTCTGATACCAATGCATCTAAGTTTGATTCATAATCATCCTTAGACTTTGATTCAACAGCTTTATAAGTAAAATTAAGTTCTGATGCAGCTTTCTTTAATCCAGTATCAGCTGCTTGGTTAAAGGACTTATCATTTAAACCACCTTCATCAGTTGAAAGACCAACCATTACCTTCTTAGTAGAAGATGAATTGTCAGTAGTTGACTTATTGTCATTTGACTTGCTAGCACAACCAGCGAATAGGGTTGCTACAACAGCTACAGATGCCATAGCAGCAATTAATTTTTTCTTGTTCATTACAGATCCCTCCTAATATTTATATATTGTTTGGTTACAAACATATAACCAACCATTTGCTTATTAAAATTAGAATTATGAAACCGAAAATAAAATATGTAACCACTTTCCTATCAGACAACAGATATGCATTTATTTAAGTATAAAAAAAGGTCTGTTATAAATACAAATAATTAATATATACATGTCCTAAAAGTGATATTTTAAAACCTAGTAAATAATTGTATATAACAAACACCCTTAAATGCTACCTAAAACCATTAACTGGAGTACTGTTGTAAACTGTAGTAACACAAGTATATTTTGGTAAACATTTTCCCGTTGTCATTATAGCATACGTTAAACATAAATGAAACACTTTTTTCGTTTATATTACTAAATTTATCTAAAGGCATCATATTTTTCTAGTAAAATTTTAATAATATTAAAATTTTACTCAATAAAAATAGTTATTCACGATAATTTCTACTTTAATCTCCATGGAGTATTCGTAAATTATAATATTATTTATTACTTATTGATTTCCCTTCTATTAATAAGTATATAATATTTTAGCAATCTTTATTCTCAATACCTGACGGTAAATAATGCCAGCATATTTCTACTAGTTACAGGGTTCTACAAAAAATTTGCTGAAGTGATTTTCTTCAGTAAATTTTTTTTGCGCATCTGCCTTTCCGAATATAGGTGAGGAAAATTTGGCAGGCGACATAATTTCTTTTTTTATTCTTTTCCGATATCTACATTTAAACTGTATACAAATACTTATGTACAACCTTATCTGAATTATAATTTTCTAAAGAATAAAAATTTGCTGAAGTGATTTTCTTCAGTAAATTTTTTTGCGCATCTGCCTTTCCGAACATAGGTGAGGAAAATTTGGCAGGTTAAGTAGAAAAAAAAGACAATGAGGCCTAAATGACCACATTGTCTTTTTTTAGCATAATATATTATTCCATAATAATCAATAACTAAATTAAAATTCCTCAATAAAAAATAATCCACATGCTTTAGGGCCTGAATGTATACCTACTGTACAGCCAACCTCAGCATCAATATAATCAATATTATTTTCATTCAAATAATCTTTTAATGGTTCATAAATATCTTGATTCTCAATATGCAATAAAATTACAGGCTCATCTTTCTTATGCTTCAAGGTTTCAAAGGTATTTACTATCTCTTTAGCAGCTTTTTTGCTACCTCTAACCTTGTCCATAACTGACATTTTTCCTTCTTTAACCTCTAATATGAGCTTTATTCCAAGAACACTTCCAATAACCCCTGCAGTTTTAGATAGTCTTCCTCCTCTAACCAAGTTATCCAAGCTCTCAAAACCAAGAGCACTTTTGATATGAGGAATAGTCAATTTTAATTTCTCTTCTATTTCCTTTAAACTGACACCCTTATCTCTCAGATTGATTGCCTTTAATACAACTATTCCAAGACCAGAGGTTACATTCTTAGAATCAATAACCACTATATCCTCTGTTTCGAACATATCTCTTGCAATACATGCAGAATTATAGGTTCCACTCATATCCGAGGATAAATGTATGGATATAATCTTATATCCTTCTTCTAAATACTTCTTATAGCATTCATAAAATCTATTTGGAGTAACTTGAGCTGTAGTTGGTAGGGCGTTATCTTCTTCTATACGCCTTAACATAGTCTTAAGTTCTATTTCTACACCATCTAGATAACTTTCCTCTCCAAAGTTTATAAGAAGTGGCAATACATCCACATCATGCTTTTTTAATAACTCCATGGGGATATCAGCAGTACTATCAGTAATTATTTTAATCTTTTCCATATAAACTCCCCCTATTTATTTCATACTAGGAAATCCAATTTGTCTCAATGCCTCATATGCGATGATTGAAACCGTATTTGATAAGTTTAGAGATCTAGTTGATGTATTTATCATCGGAACTCTTATTCCATCTACGTCATTATGAACATTCTCAGGAACTCCAGATGATTCTCTACCGAACATTATGAAGTCTCCTTCTTTGTATTCAACTTCGTCATAATACTTTGTAGCATGAGTTGTGGACAAGAATATTCTAGCGCCTTTATTTTTTTCCATGAACTCTTCATAACTTTCATAAATTTCCATGTCTAGATATTGCCAATAGTCAAGTCCAGCTCTTCTTACATGCTTTTCATCCAAGCTAAAACCTAAGGGCTTTATTAAATGAAGTTTAGAATTAGTCAATACACAGGTTCTAGCTATATTACCTGTATTTTGAGGTATCTCTGGTTGATATAGAACTATATTAAGATTCACTTTATTTCCTCCGAAATGTTACATTAAATTATAAGATTTTGCTTCATCTTATTATATTACAATATTTTATTATCTTAATCAAATATAACTAAATAATGAGCCCTAAACTTTAGTATCTATTTTGAAATAATAAACTTTTCTATAGCCTTACCTACTCCATCCCTGTCATTTGTATCCGTTATATAATCAGCAACATCTTTTAGTTCCTTTATGCCATTAGATACCGCTACTCCAAGCCCTGCATATTTTATCATAGGTATATCATTCTCGTTGTCACCTATACACATTATTTCATCTCTACTTATACCATAGTAATTCGCAAGAACTTCCACGGCTTTTCCTTTTGAAACATCCTTATTAAGGATTTCTACATTGTTAGACCCTGAGCTTGTTATACTTATATCGTCAAAGGCTGCAAGCTCTTTTCTAAAATTCTTTAATGTGCTTCTGCTAGGACTAAAAACAATACATTTTACAAACTCATCCTTATGATGATTGAATACTTCCTCCCATTCTTCCTTTTTTCCTACATATCTAATCTTAAGTCTTAAATCTTTAGGTAACGGTAAAGACATGAATAACTTAAGTGCTACACCATGTAATCTACTGCTGGCAAAAATTCTATCGGTGGTATAGAAATGCATTTTTACACCGCTTTTTTGTGATAGCTCTAACAATCTTAAGCAAGTTTCTGTACTAAGTGCATTTTTATATATTACTACGCCTTTGTCCTTTTCTCGTATTATAGCTCCATTTGTGGCTATAACAGGAGACTTAACACCCAATAAGTTAGAATAATGCAGAGCATTATTGAAGATTCTTCCTGTAGTTATTACAATATGTACTCCCTTATCATGGGCTTTCTGCAACATTTCCTTATTATAACTTGATATCTTCTTTTTATTATTTAATAAAGTTCCATCCATATCTATACATACTAATTTGTAACTCATATAATACTCCTATTTATGTATATTTTTTATGTTTATCTTACTAAATTATCATTTTCATATCCTTGAATATTATACCAGTAATCCTTCACAAAAAACATAAGGATTTGATTTATACTTTCCTAGACAGTAAAACAATAGATATACATACTAGCTTTATGGACTGGCTAACATGTATATCTACTATTAACTAAAATAATACGTATTTTCTTATTACATATTTAATATTTCCTTGATTATCTTTAAGTATACTTTCAATATAATTTACTAAGTCACTTCTGTTATAATTTAGATTCTTTTCTTCTCCATAGAATTCTCTATAGATATTATCGATTAATTCTTTCAGCATAACCGATAACTTCTCATCACTAATATTTTCAGCAAATTCTAAATCAGTTTCACTTAAGTCCTTGGTTATTTTTATCTTTCTTAATCTGGATAAAGAATATTCATATAAAGGTATGAGACTGCTATATTTATAAACCTTTTGTTTTCTTAAATTGAAAGCAACTATTCTTACAAGAAAATAAATTAATACAATAGCTATAGGTAATATAATCTTTATATATTTATAGTAATAAGCTTTATCCTCAGAAGCTAATTTATTATCTTGTTCCTTATCCTTAATACTTGTCTTTGAAGAATTGCTTGAAGAACTCTTTATATCGCCTCCGCTAACAGCACTAGCTACACTGTCATTGTCAACTGTTTTCTTATGTCTATACTGATATGCACTAGGTGCTGTATCCACTTTAGTAAACACTACTGTTCTAGCTACATGATCTCCTTGAATTTGTTGTCCACCCAAATAGACTTCTGACCATGCATGTGCATCTTCATTGGTAACCTTGTACATGTTATTATATGGCTTATCAGTGGTTGCCTTAAATCCCTCCACATATCTTGCTGGAATTCCTGCAATTCTACACATGACAGTCATAGCTGTAGCAAAATATACACAATAACCTTTCTTCTCTTCAAATAAAAAATAATCAACGAAATCTCTGCCGTCAGGTACACTAGATACATCTAAACTATACTGATAATTATTAGTTAAATATTCTTTTATTTTATAAGTCTTTTCAGCGTTTGAAGATGCTCCCTTCACTATCTGACTAACAAGATCAACAGTCCTTTGGGTAATAGTATCTGGTAGCTGCAAGTAATTAGACAAATCACCATTATTAAACAACGCAACAGTTTGGATAGCTTCAGGTTTAGTTGGAGCTTGATCAAGAAAAGTATCATAATCACTTCTTGAATAAAAATTTATGGTATATTCTGTCTTGATTGGCCTTTGAGCGTAAAAGGCTTCATTGGCCTTATCAACGTAAGTAGCATTGTCACTATTATATTTCAACTTAACAAAGAATGGATAATACGGAGCAAAAAGCGTAGTAGTAGTTACGTAATCTGGATGTATAGTCATAGTTTCAACATTTGTTCCTACAAAACTATTATTATATGATTGATCCATACTATCAGCCTTTTCTATCTGCTTATAATCAGGTACCCATGCTGATCCTGTATATTTATCTTTTACCGAACCTTTAAGATATATAGGAGATTTATTACTTCCTTTATACTCTAGCTTAAGCGCCTCTCTATCATCTATGCTTATTGGGCCTCCTAAAATTTTAGAGGTATCAGCATAACCTGACTTAGCTAGGGAATACCCATACTTATCTGGATTTCCTAGATTGCCACCATTGTCAGCTATATTTTCAACAACCTTGTCAGTAATAATTTTTGAAAACCTACCACTGGCAGACTTAGGTATTACTGATATAACTATTGATGTTACAACTGCTAAAGTTATAACAGAAGCCAGTACTCTCGAACTTATTATATTATTTTTAATTTCTTTTCTTTTAAGCTTCTTTATATAGACTCCAAAATGATTAATCCCATAGGTTACCATGCTTACAAAAACAAATAAATACATTACCTTATTGATTTCTTCATAGTATCCTAAATACCAATAGAGAGTCATTATAATTATATTTACTAAAACCAGTATGTCTGCAAGACCTCTTTTTAACATCCACATGATAATCGGAGTTGCAGTTGGTATAATTATAGTCAGCAAATTCTCTATAAGAGAAAAATCACTGGATCTTCCTGCTCTCATATTAGCATTGATTAAATTCATATTTCTTGTTATACCATTTACTACAAAAGAAGTGATAAACAGCTTAAAAACTATTGTTAAAAGTAGTATAAAGCAAAGCAAGCCCATAGTTAATATAAGTTTTTTCTCCAATGACTTGACCTTCTCGTCATAAACCCAGTATATTGACAAACCTATAAGGAATAAGATAATTATAAAGAAATAATTAGTTCCATCTATATCTAAGCAAGCTCTTAATGTCAAGATAACAAGTAATATATTTAAAAAACTTACTATAATGTTTAAACTTTTTTCCTTAATCCACTCCATACTAGCTCACCTGCCCTTTTATAAGCTCTTCTATGCTTACAGCAACTTCTTCATCAAGGATTTCTTCGTCAATCTTATGACATACAATCCCAATATTACTCATAGCAAGTACAGAATCCTCATTTATTTCGCTCTTAAGATAGAATAAAACAAAGGAATTTCCCCTTTCTTTATTTTCCATCATGAAGGTAAGAAGCTTTTCTGATAAGGTATGAGTTATTATAGCCATTCCAGCTACAGAAGAAAGCCTTAGCTTTTGCATTTGTATAAAGCTAGTTATAGGTGTTGTTCCTTCACTTTTATGCTCGATCAAATAGTTTAAGAACTTTTCAAAGTCTATCTTATTCTCTATTTCTAAAGTCTCTTCCTTTAGGTTATTTACAAATAATCTAGTAGATATACTCCTCTTTAAGAAAGAATATATCAAGGAGGCTGAAAAGTCCATTAGCATCTCTTCATTTTTACCATAAGGATCAAGTAAGTAATTGCTTTGATTCATATCAATGAATATATTAAACTCTTCACCAGAGACAGTATCAAAGTTTCGAACATATAAATCATTTAGCTTTGCACTTACCTTCCAGTTTATCCTTTTTAGACTGTCTCCTTCTCTATATTTTCTCATATCCTTTGTGGAGTGTGGATCTTCTTTGCTTGTTACCACTGAAAGTGTATTCTCAATAATGTCTGAACCTCTTATGCTCATTCCACTTACATCATATACCCTCGGAAATATCTTAATCTGCTTCTTCCCCTCTATCTTATATGTTAAACTAAAGATTCCAAATAAGTCTTTAAGTTCAACTTCATAAGTTCCTAAATCAAACTTTCCTCTACATATGTAGATAAGCTCTTCAGATATTATTCGATGCTCATTAACAGATAAGGTTACAGCATCACCTGAATAGTTTTTCTTAATTTTTGCTATGCCTTCATTGGTTATATTACAATAAGGGAGAATAAAAATTGTATTGTTTTTAACCATAGTATCAATATACTCTTTCTCTCCACAAGTATAAAATCTTGCAGTTGTAACATTGCTGATGTTTAAGCCAAATCTTGCTATAATTATCGAAATAAAACTTATCAAAAAGGTTATAAACAACATATAGAATATAACATGTGTTAAGCTACCTCCCTGAACATATAAAAATATAGCAGAAAGTATCAAGAGTACTAGGTATTTTATACTTATTCTTATTTTAGCCATTGAAAGTTACCCTTGGCGCTTCTACCATTCTTAATATATCTTCTATGGTCTCCCTCTCTCCATAGCCGTTTGCTTTTCCAGTTGAAGACATTATTATTCTGTGACTCAGCACTAACGCAGCATTTTCTTTTACATCCTCTGGAATAACGTAGTTTCTTCCATTTAGTAACGCACTTGCCTGAGCAACCTTCTGAAGTGACAATATGGCTCTTGTACTTACCCCTAAAGATATATAGTTACTTTCTCTTGTTTTATTTGCAATTCTGACTATATACTCATTTACAGCCGTTGCCACTTTCACTTTTTTTACTGCATCCTGAAGATATAATATATCCTCAGCTGTCACCACATTACTTAAATCTTCTAGCGGACTTTTCTCTCTGTATTTTTCTAGTATGTCCACCTCAGCCTCAGAAGATGGATATCCTAAAGAAACCTTTATTATAAATCTATCAAGCTGAGCCTCTGGCAATCTAAAAGTTCCATCGTAATCTATGGGATTTTGTGTTGCCATTACTATAAATGGACTTTTTAGCCTATGAGTTTGTCCTCCCTCTGAAACCTGATTTTCCTCCATTACTTCAAGAAGTGCCGATTGAGTTTTTGGAGATGTTCTATTAATTTCATCTGCTAATACTATATTAGAAAATATAGGACCTTCCTTAAACTCAAACTCCATATTCTTTTGATTATATATGGAAATACCTGTTATATCAGAAGGAAGAAGATCTGGAGTAAATTGAATTCTACTATAAGTTAAGTCAATTGTCTTTGCTAGTGCCTTAACCAAGGTAGTTTTCCCTACACCAGGGACATCCTCTATTAGGATATGCCCATTTGCAATTACTCCCTTTAATATATTATTAATCTCAGATTGTTTTCCTATTATAACCTTATTAAGATTATCCAGTACTTTACTAATAATTTCTCTTTCTCTCATGCCTTAAACTCCCTTTTATATTCTCTCTATATATTTTTGTACTTAGCAAATATTTATTCTAGGCCATGTTTAATAATATAGTTGAAATTAAGTGGTTATACAGTAGATCATATGTGAGTTAGCTATAGAAATTAATTAACTAACTTCGTAATTTCAGCACCATACCTTAACAATACCTATTTAATAATATATTTGCATTAAACATTATAGGATAATAATATTCAAATTAATACATGTATATTATACCTACTACATTTTTCATACTTCTCCTAATTCTATCTATTTATTACAATTCCTTCACATAATAAAAATATTACATATTCTTAATATTTATTAATACTTTAATTGCTATGAAAATTAATTTATTATCACATTATTAATTTTCTATGAGAAGAAAAGCTTTTTCATTATGGTCTGTGAGACCTTAGCTTTCATGGCGGATTCCCAGACAATAAAAAAGCACACCTTTATCAAGTGTGCTTTTTAGTAGTTCCTGTATCGGAACTTAATTTATATGTTTATATGATAAAACTTTTTATTATAGTAATTTTTCGATAGCTTCAGCCATTTCTACTGGCTCAGAAGTTGGCTCAAATCTTGAAACCACATTTCCTTCTTTATCTACTAAGAACTTTGTAAAGTTCCACTTTACTGAATTTCCTTCTAAGAATTGAGGGAAGTTATTTTCTAAAGCTTCTAATAATGGCTTTCCTACTGGATGGTTCATATTGAATCCTTGGAAAGGAGCTTTCTCAGTTAAATAGTTAAATAGTGGATGAGCGTTTTCGTCTCTTACATCTGTTTTCTCAAATAATTGGAATGAAACTCCATAATTTATTTGACAGAAGTTCTTAACTTCACCATTATCACCAGGTTCTTGTCCTGCGAATTGGTTACTTGGGAAACCTAGTATTTCAAGTCCTTGATCCTTATATTTTTTATAAAGTGCTTCTAGTCCTTCATATTGAGGTGTAAATCCACACTTACTAGCAGTATTAACTATTAGTAAAACCTTACCTGCATATTTGTCTAAAGATATTTCTTGTCCATCGATAGTCTTTGCTTTAAAATCATAAACTGACATAATTTTGTCGCTGGCATCATTTTAGCTTTCTAAAGATTAACCAGCTTCCTCCTTTTCATTTCATCATTATTTTATATATTTTCTAAATATAGTTTAATTGAGTGCAATTTAATTTAGTATAATTTGATTATATATAGTATTTTATTCCATGTCAATACCTTTATAGATGTTTATTTAATAATTTATATTAATTAATAAATATTTAACATATATATTATTTATTTTGATCTAAATATGAAACTGCATTTAATGCAGCTATCTGTCCTTGTCCTGCTGCCTTCATATATTGATATGGCTTACCAGCACAATCCCCAGCAGCAAAGCAGCCTTCTATGTTAGTATTCATATTAATATCCACTTTTATATGCTCCCCAACCATCTCTAATCCTGGTACTAATTGACTTGGGGATACACTATCCTTTATTATAAATACTGCATCAGTAATAACTTCACATTCTGACAGTATCAATTTTTCCACCTTTTTTTCTCCTACTATTTCAGTAGGTCTGTTTCTTATTACTTCTATACTACTGTTAAACTCTACTTCATCCTTATACATTGGTATATAGTAGACCTTTGCTGCCAATTCGCTTACATAAACAGCCTCTTCTTCAGCTTCCTTATTATATCCAATTATACTAACTACTTTACCTTTATACAGAGGAGCATCACAAGTAGCACAATAACCTACTCCCTTACCAAGTAATTCTTCTTCACCTTTTATAGGTTTACTAAACTCTACACCGGAAGTAATTATAACCGAAGCTGCTTCATACATTTTTTCATTAGCTGATAAAGTGAAATAATCCCCCATTGCATAAACTGAGTTAATCTTTTCATTTACAATTTCAATGTCCATATGCTCTAGATGTTTTTGAAATTGTTCTTTAAGCTCACTGCCAGAAACATTAGGTATACCTAAATAGTTATTGATTTTAGGTGCTTTTATTAATTTATTACTAAAATTACTGTTTCCAAATACTATAATATTTTTATTTCTTATTTTAGCATTTATAGCACTTGATAACCCAGCTGGGCCGCTTCCAATTATAGCTATATCGTATCTTTCCATATGAATCACCTTCCTTATATGTACTTATTTAAAACTTGCAATAGCTTAACCTTAGGGTTAAATCCATTCAATGTGTCAACTAATTCTCCTCGCTTAAATATTAACATTGTAGGTATTCCTGATATTTGATATTTACTTACTAATTCTTTGTTTTGATCTGCATTAACTTTTACAAATTCAACTTTACCTTCTAACTCTTCTGAAAGTTCATCCAAAATAGGTGATATCATCTTACAAGGTTCACACCAAGTAGCCCAAAAATCTACTAGTACTACATTCTTTGAATCTTTCATAACCTCTTCCAGTTTATTGTTAACAACTTCTTTTATCATATTCTCATTCTCCTCTTAATATTAATTTTATACAATTTAATTTAACATAATCAAATTATATGCAATAGTTAAATTTATGTCAATACCTTTTTAGATTATTTATTTTTTTACTGTTCACCCTAAATATCTGCTCTAAAGCCTTCATACTACTCGGTTTAGACAACAAGAAATTTTATAGTTTCCATAACAGTAAAAAAAGCCATCCTATATTAGGATGACTTTTTAAGTATAGATATTTTATTGATTAGTACCTGCTGTGGTTGGAGTGTTTGGAGCTGCTTGAGTTGGCGCAACCGGAGCAGCGGGAGTAGCTTGAGTTGGTTGTGCTTGTTGAGCTTGTTGAGCTTGCTGTGCTTGCTGTGCTTGCTGTGCTTGCTGAGGCTGTTCCACTGGCTGAGCCTGAACTGGAGCCGCCTTCTTTGTTCCAACTCTTAACACACCATTAACTTTTTGATATATATCAGTAGCTATGTTGTCTCTAGCTATCTCTTTTCCATCTTGATATGTTACAAGATAACTCTTCACTTTATATCCAGTAACCGGATTCTTATCCCATTGTTTTTGCCCTTCTGGAAGGCTAGCATCATTTACATTGGTTATAGTAGGATCATATTTTTCTAAAGTTTCAGCAAATAGTTCATAAGTCTTTCCGCCCATACCTGCTGCATTTCCATAAAAATTAACATATACATTTTTATTACTTGTGTAGGATTCTATGTATATAGGAAAATTATAAGTATTCTTAAACTTATAATCTAAGGAGCCCCAGTAAACTGTAGCATCTAGTCCAACTGGCGAGTAGCTTGTGGGCATAGAATGATTGTATCTTTCTGTTGATCTTACACCAGCTCTCATTGCTGCTCTATATAATGTGGTAGAAACTTGGCATATTCCGCCACCAACACCCTGTTCAACCTTGTCGCCTACAAATATAGCAGCATCTTTAAAGCCTCTCTCAGTGGTTCTTTCTCCGACAGACTGATTATAACTAAAGGTGTCTCCTGGCATTAAAAGCTTACCATTTATAAAACTACTAGCTAAAGTTACGTTTGCTGATCTTCCTGGATTTGAAGTAGCAAAACTAGTTGAAAAAGTAGAGATCTTGCTATCAATTTTAGCTAATTCAGCCTTAGGATACTTAGGCTTAGTCTCTTCTATAGGTGCATTAACCACAGAACTCACCTCTAATTTTCCATTTATGCTATTTTTAATCAACTTGTCCAGTTCTTCGGTTTTAATTTTATGCCCTATTTGATCGTCTGTAACACTAATACTTCCATTACTTATTGTAAGCTTAGCATCTACAGGATCCTTATTTATCTTACTCTCAATCTGTTGTTCAAAAGCCTTTAACTTGCTTTCGTCATAAGTAAACTCTAAAGGAATATCTTTACCTAGACCATTTTTTATAACATCATTCTTTTTAAATAATGATAAGTCTTTTCCTTCCTTTATAGCCTTTTCTGCAACTTCTTGAACATTAAATTGAGGACTAAGACTTGAATAGTCAAGTTCAAAACTTTGGTCTAACGCTTTAACAACAAGCTTCTTTTGCTTTATAGTTCCTGAAAAACTATCTTCCAATAGCTTAATTGCTTCTTCTTTGGTCTTACCTGAAAGATCTACACCATTAACCTTAACGCCTTGGTATATTTTATTGTCCCATTTTGATACTTGGTTCTTTACCGTCATGGCATATCCACCAAATCCAGACAATCCAATTACAACTACAGCTACTGTTCCAGCTACGACCCATTTAAGTGCCTTAGTTTTTCTTACTTTGCTGCTCATATATCTTCTCCTCCTTGATGTAGATGTACACTTTACTACCTTCAACTTGACCTGATGAATCATAGTTAATATAAATATATTGGATATAAAATAAGTACATCTCTAGATGAACCATCTAAAGTTGTTTACTCTTCATAAATCTAAGAAGTCATTATTTCTAAAGTATTTAACAATTAGATTGGTATACTTTTTTTGTACTCTTAATTATACTATAAAAGAAAATATTAATAAATATACTTTTATTGTAAACCGTATTTTTAGTAGTAACTTACAAAAAAATATCCTATTATCTATAGTGCGACATTTTTCAAAATTTATCATATAATTTCACTTTATTTTTTAATTAATTTTGTATATTTCTATTTTCTCATCTTTAGTTGTATAATTTATACTATATTAATATTTTTGGGGGTATAAAATGAATTTTGATAGAAATGTTATACAAGATTATTTAATTAATTTATTATCTACACCTAGTCCTACTGGTTATACTGATAATATTAGGAAATATGTAGTTTCGGAGTTAGACAAGCTAAACGTTAAATATAGCTTAACAAACAAAGGTGCAATTTTAGTAAGTTTCGAGGGAGAAAACAAGAACTACGAAAGAGTTTTTTCTGGCCACATAGATACCTTAGGAGCAATGGTAAAGGAAATAAAAAGCAACGGAGCCTTAGAACTCACACCAGTTGGAGGATTCATGATGACCTCCATAGATGGAGAAAACTGTACCATAGAAACCTTGGATAACAAAACATATACTGGGACTATTCAAACTATAAAACCTTCTGTTCACATAAGTGGTGATGAAGCTAGAGAACTAAAAAGAACAGCTCAAAATATGGAAGTTATAATAGATGAAAAAGTATTTAGCAAAGAAGATACAGAAGCTTTAGGAATAAATGTTGGTGATTTTATATGCTTTGACTCTAGAGCAACTGTAACAGAAAAGGGCTTTATAAAAAGTAGACATTTAGATGATAAAGCAAGTGTAGCAATCCTTCTCACTGCAATAAAGTATATTTCTGAAAATAACTTAAAGCTACCATACAATACTCATTTCTTCATCTCTACTTATGAAGAAGTGGGCCATGGCGCTAAAGCAGGTTTACCTGAACATGTAAAAGAGTTTATAGCAGTAGATATGGGAGCTCCTGGTCCTGGACAGAATTCCTCGGAGTATGCTGTATGTATATGTGCAAAAGATTCTTCTGGTCCTTATGACTATAATTTAAGAAAGAAGCTCATAGACGTTTGCAAAGATAAATCTATAGATTACAAGATTGATATTTATCCTTATTATGGATCAGATGCTTCAGCTGCTTTAGGTGCTGGATGGGATATAAGTGCTGCTCTTATAGGCCCTGGTGTTTTTGCCTCCCATGCCTATGAAAGAACTCATATGGATTCAATTGTTGAAACCTTAAAGCTAGTAGTAGCTTACTCACAAACTCTATAGGGAACCAACTTCAACTATTAAGTTTTCATAAAGGGTCCCTATATAATATTCCAAGCCTTATTAGAAAAGAAAATATAATAAAAATGCCCTTAAAAAAGGGCATTTTTATTACCATGATATAACTACTCCTCATTTTGACCAAACATAAAATATTCATCATCAAAATAGGTTCCATATTCCAATGGATCATCACTTCTAGTTGGTTGAATTAAAAACTTAGTCCTCTTCTTAGAAAAGTCTCCATCAAAATCAAAAGCCTCTATACCTATTTCTATAGGTCTTCCAGCTGGTAGATTAAACTTAGATCTTGGTATAACGTAATAAGTATCATTTACCCCTACAGTTCCTGCGTAATTGCTGTTTACAAATAAATTATATCCCAAAAGATCCTTATCTCTATTCTTTGTCCAAGAAACATATATATTCTTATTGTCCGTTCTTGCATAAAGTCCTTTCACATCAGTTGGCGGCATCAGCATATCAATACTATCTGGTCCATAATTTAAGTCTACAGGTGGAGTTACGCCTGGAATATCTCCCTTTTCTGTATACTGCCATATTCTCCATCTCTTCCATCCTCCAATATCTGGTGGAACAGGTGGATTTCCAGCTATTTCTTTATACATAGCTATCCAAAGTGGCATATTACTTAGTGGATAACCTTTTCCTGGAACCTTAAGATCATCATATAGATTAACGAAAAATACTCCTGTATACAGCATAAGTCTTCTTCTTGTCTTACTTTCAAAGCGCTTTCTAAAACGGTCTACCCAATTTACTAGCTGTGTAGTTGTTATAGACTTATCAGTAGGTGCCTCTACATCAAGTACTGGAAATAAATCTCCATAATCACCTTGGCCAAACCCATCTTGTAGTACCCCTATAAAAGCATCACATTGACTATCCGCAGTAGCATAATCTGCTGATGGAAGTGCATAGTGATACGCTCCAACTGGTATACCTACAGATCTAGATCCTCTAGCAAACTCAATAAATCTTCTATCTACCCTAAACCTTCCTGATCCAGAACCAGAGGCTCTTAAATACAAAAAATCTACGGTTTTAGCTAATACTGTGAAGTTAACCCCTTCTTTGTACTCATTTATGTCAGCCCCGAAGGTACTAAACATTGTCTTATTTTGCATAGTTCCTCCAACTATAATAATAATCATAGTATTAGAGTATTATTATTGTACAAGCAAGGTTACAAAAACTAAAATTATTTATTGTATTTAACTATAATCGTAGCATTACTGAGAAAGTTATATCATTTCCCTGACACTCAGCCCATATCCTTCCTCCATGGAGTTCAATGATATTTTTACATATAGCAAGCCCTAGTCCACTTCCACTTACATTTTCAGAGGTTCTAGACTCATCTGCTCTATAAAATCTCTCGAAAAGTTTATCCAGTTTTTCTCTAGGTATATTATCACCTTTGTTTTTTATGGATATAAGTGCATATTCCTCTTCCTTTTTTAAACTAACTGCTATATTAGTATTATAATAAGAATACTTTATAGCATTTCCCAGTAAATTTTCAAAAGCCCTAAGTATTTTATTTACATCCAAATCAACTTCTAGCTTTTCTTCAGTAAATCTTTTATGAACCATAAGCTCTCTTTTATCAAATAATGGCATAAGTTCCTCTATCAGTTGTGATAAGAATTCATTCAAATTCACTCTTTCCTTATAGAGAGTTACGCCTTTATTATTTAACTTAGTATATTCAAAAAGATCTTCTATTAAAATCTTTATCTTCTCTGACTTATTAAAAGCTATATTTAAATACTCTCTCATTTGAACTTCATCTTCATATTTTCCATCTTTAATAAGGCCTATGTACCCCATAACTGAGGTAAGCGGAGTTCTAAGATCGTGAGATACATTAGTTATAAGCTCATTTTTTGTCTTTTCTGCCTTCCTTTCAGCTTCCATCCTATGCAGTATTTCAGAAGCCATGTAATTAATATTTTCCGCAAGATTATTAAGTTCATCTTTTCCTCTTCCCTCTATTCTAAACTTTAAATCTCCAGCTGCAATTTTTCTTAACCCTTCAGATATCTCTTCTATATACTTCATTTTTTTGTTTGTTATATATATAAAACTAGTAACAAATACAATCACAGCTATAATAATAGCCATTATGGATCCTGAAGAATAGGTTTCGTTATATTCCATTCTTGCTTGTGGAGTTGCGAAAATGAATAAATACATCTTTTCATTCTGTATATATAAAGGATAAAATATTACAAATTCCTTTCCTTCCGATTTACTATAACTACTAGATTTTTTCGAGTAAGTTTCCATAGCATACTTTATAGTAGCATAGACATCCACTGAGGTTTGCGTAACATTTGATGTCTTGTATATTATTTTTCCATCTAAATCTGTCAATATCACCTTTTCATTAGAATCTGAACCGTAAAATCTATCAACACTTTTCTTCATTGCATTGGAGTCAGCTGGGGATAAATCCTTAACATTTATAAGATAATTTGAGAACCTTTGAGCTCTATCCTGTATTTCACTATCATCATAGACAAGTGTTGCGGTTTTATAGCTATCTCTTAACATATCATTTGATATCCCATAAGCAATCAATGCTATAACAAAGCATATCCCAAAAGTAACTACTAGCTCAAATCTTATACTCTTTTCCATCCTTGCCCTGAACATATTGAATATTATTCTAGCAGGCTTCATTATTTTCCAATGCCATATCCATCTAAGCAATCTAAATTTAAAGAATCTTCTATTTTTCAATTTTATATCCTACTCCCCAAACGGTTTTTATATATTTAGGTTTCCTTGGATTTTCCTCAAGTTTTTCTCTTATTTTTCTAATATGCACCATTACAGTATTATCGGATTGTATAAAGCTCTCATTCCAAACACTCTCATATATATTTTCTATAGAAAAGACCTTTCCCCTGTTCTTTGCTAAAAGAGCAAATATATCAAATTCAATAGGAGTAAGCTTCACTTCCTTTCCACTAATATCAATTTCATGAGTATCTATGTTTATTGTCAAATCTTCTATCTCAATTATATTATCTTTAGCTTTAGGAACTGAGTTGTTATTTAACTTTATATATCTTCTAAGTTGAGATTTTACTCTCGCAAGCAATTCCAAAGGATTAAATGGCTTAGTTAAATAATCATCTGCTCCAGTAGTAAGACCAAATATTTTATCCATATCCTCACTTTTGGCAGATAGCATTATTATTGGTGTATTGCGTTCTTCTCTTATCTTCATACAAGCACCTATACCATCAAGGTTTGGCATCATTACATCTAATACAATTAAGTCCACATGATTTTCTTCAAGCACCTTAAGCGCCTCATACCCATCAGATGCTTTTATAGTTTTAAACCCATCATTTTTAAGGTATATTTCTACTAAATCTCGTATTTCCTTTTCATCATCAACAATAAGTATAGTTTCTTTCTCCATAATCTATTACTCACCTCTTGTATATAATTTATAAAGCACTATCTAAGACGCTATTTCCTAAAGTACTTTTTCAACGTCTGACTTTTCAAATCAAAGTTTCTGTTATATAACTCCTAACCATAAGCATACCATATATCTGTAATATTAATTATCACTATTTTACCACGAATAATATTAATATCGAGTTCATATAATTTGACTCTATATACTCCTATTTTTAATTTTAGCCTACTTTTTAGGCTATGTTTAGTAATATCGTTAAAATAAAGTAATTATATAGGAGATGCTATATTATCAAGCTACTTAAAACATCAGATGATTAACCACTTAATTTCAACCCAATACCTTATGAAATCTATTTTTTATTATAAATAACATATCTTAATAATTATCTATTTAAATTCTTAATATTATCTTAAATCTACTACTGGAAGAATGCTTATAGGGAACCAACTTCACCTATTAATTTATAAATGCCACAAAATCCCCAGAAGCCGGGATTTTATAACAAGTATAAATTAAGTTTTTCATAAAGGTTCCCTATAGATACATCATATCGTAGACCTAAATAAAAAGTCATAACAGCTTATTACATACTGTCATGACTTTTTATTTAGGCTATTTTTAAATCTCTCACGGGTTTTGGCGAAGGAATTTAAAAATATAAATTTTATTACGAAGTGATACATCTATCATCTAAGCATCGGATGACTAACCACTTAATTTCAACACGATATATTAAAAGTACCGATATTACAAAATTTATTCAATCATCTTAGATGTTCTAAGCTTAAGCACGCTCTCTTAAGGATATTTCTATTATTCTATCTAACAAGCCGCTAAAGCTTATATTCTTACCAGCCGCACTCTTTGGAAAAAGACTATTTTTAGTCATTCCTGGTAGTGTGTTAACTTCTAATATATATGGAATACCATCTTTAACTATCATATCAACTCTAGCATATACACTGCATTTTAGTGCCTTGTAAGTAGCTATTGCCATTTCTTCAACTTGTTTATGCAACGATGGTTCTAACTCAACTACAAACTCATCTGCCCCTCCATCAGAGTACTTTGAAGTATAGTCAAAGAATGATGATTTTGGCTTAATAGCTAAAATAGGAAACATCTCGTCATCTAATATAGGGCAAGTTATTTCATCACCTTTTATATACTTTTCAATCATAACTTCTTTGTCCCATTTTAAAGCTTCAATAACTGCAGCTTCTATTTCTGATTTTTCTTTAACTACAAAGGTAGCAACTGATGACCCACCATTATTGGGCTTTACCACTACTGGATATCCAAGTTGTTCTATCCTATTATAATCAATCTCTTCTACAGAAGATACATTAAACCAAGGTGCAGTTCTAATATCTCTTGACTTTAATACCTTCTTGGTCATATCTTTATCCATGCAAACAGCACTGCTTAAAGTGTCACACCCTGAGTAAGGTATTCCCATAGTTTGAAGGACCGCCTGAACTGTTCCATCTTCTCCAAATTTCCCATGTAAAGCAAGTAAAGCAAAATCTATATCTTTAACTTTAGTGAATAAGTCTTCCTTACTGTCAATGACAACTGGTATAATCTCATACTTATTTTTGTCCAAATTTGCCAATATAGATTGTCCGCTATTTAAAGAAACTTCTCTTTCTGAGGATATGCCCCCCATTATAACTCCGACTCTCATTATAATCCCTCCAAAGACATTAGTATTTTTTATATTCTACATATGCCACATCTCATAGAAATTCAAGTTATAAAAAATTCGCTTAAGTGAATTTTTTTTTGCAGCTTCCTTTCTCAATTTATGAGAAAAATCTGGCATGCACTATAGTCTCCTAAAGAATAAAACAAATTAATACTAATTTAAGCTTCTTAGAATATAAAAAATATATATCTATAAATATAATCAAACCTTGTTAATTATATCACTTTAATTAAATTGGTTAAAGGTGTTATGTAATTCATAACTCAACTATTTAATTCATTAATGCCAGGAAACCCCAAAAACAACTATTGTCGAACAAGTATAAATTAACTTTGCATATAGAAAATCTAGCTTATCTCATATATGTCTGAGAATTCAATATTAATTCTCTCAATCCTATTATCCTCATTTGTTATAATTGTTGGCGACTGTTGTATCTCTTTAATTTTTACTATTGGTATATCTACTATAAATTCACTTCCATCATTTAAAATACTTTTAGCAGTTACAGTACCTCCATGAAGCTCAACCAAAGACTTTACTAAGGAAAGTCCTATGCCACTACCTTCATGCTCTCTTGCCAAAGACTTGTCTACTTGTCTAAACCTCTCAAATATAATATCTAACTGATCCTCAGGGATACCTTTTCCACTATCTCTTACAGATATCCTAACACTATCTCCCCATAATTCCATTAGCACGAAAATCTTACCGTTGTTATCTGTAAACTTTATGGCATTAGATAGAAGATTTAATATTATTCTTTCTATTTTATCTGGATCACAATATATATATAACTCCTCAATGTAGGTATCAAAAATTACATCTATACCTTTGTTTTCTGCATAAGTTACTACAGACATAGTTATGTCTTCTATAATCTTAACCACATCGTACATGCCGCAATTTAGCTTTAAATATCCAGCATCTATTTTTGTAATATCTATCAAATTATTTATAAGCCTTAAAAGCCTATAGCAATTTTGTCTTAGAACATTACTATATTTATCATAAGGTAATCTTATTTCATTTTGATCATTCCTATACAAATCCAATACTTGTATAACAGAGAATATAACATTTATAGGAGTCCTTAGCTCGTGAGATATATTAGCAAAAAACTCTGTTTTCAATTGATCATATTGAAGTGTTTCATCTAACTTTTTTCTATCCTTTTCATGCTCTTCCTTAAGTTCAATAATCTTTTTCTTCTCAGTTATGTCTCTAGCCAAACAGATTATCTTTGTAAGCTCCCCATCTTCAATTAATGGAGAATAATTTACTTCCAAGTACCTAGCTTCTCCGTAGAAGGAAAAAGAAACTTCATGCCCTCTAACTATAAGCCCCTCATTCAAGTATTTAATTATATTAATTTCACTTTCATAGTCTATATCATCAAATACTTGTTTTAAATACCTATTTAGTATACTATCTCTAGTCTTTCCTAAAAGTTCACACATTGCTGGATTAACATCAGTTATTCTTAGAGTCTTAGAGTCAAGAACATATATCATATCCGGACACATATTAAATATCTCTGTATACTTTCGTTCGCTTTCCTTAAGTTCCTTTTCAGCTAACTTCTTATATGTTATATTTCTAGCACTTATAATAGCTCCATCAATATCCCCATTCTCCTCAACTGGATTGATAACATAATTAACATAAATATATGTATTTTGTCCTGACTCCATCTTACACTCATTTGTAACTGTTTTATTTTGCTCAAAGCAAAGCTTTATGTCACCTAGTACCTTATCTATATCAGCTTCAACAACATTATGAACCCAAGGCACCCTCTTATACTCTTCATAATTGCCTCCAAAAAGATTCGTATATGATGGTGAACAATAATCTATTCTTCCTTCAACATCAATCTTACATATTAAGTCATGTACGCTATCAGTAATCTGTCTAAACTTCTTCTCACTTTTCTGAAGCTGCAAAGACATATCTATAAAATCAGTATTATCATTCATAATGCCTAAATATAAAGTTTTGCCATCTACTATTAATTCACTAACATATGTATTAAAATAAAAAATTTTATTTGGCCCTCTAAGCTTACTTTCACCAGACCATTTCTTTTTTACATCTACAACCTTACTAATCTTATCCATTGAATATTTTTTATTCTTCACTGTAATTACTTCATCAACGTTTTTACCTATTATATTTTCAGAGCCATAGTTTGATTTAACGAAATTTTCAACTGCAGTATTAGCATAATGAATAGTTGAATCTCTATCCAGTATAAAAACGTAATTAGGTGTCTCCTCAAGAATTTTATAATACTTAAGAATATCCTTTTTAACCTCATTTGATTCTTTCGCTGAATCTGCAACTTCTTTATATCTTTCCTTAAGACATATGCATACACCTATTATAACTACAGAAACCGAAAGAAAAAAATAGATATCCGCAAAATAGAAAAGAACAGTTTTTCTTCCCAAATCACAATATGTATAAATATGGTAGAACAGTTCTAAAAGCGTAGCTACTATAAGAAACCCTACCATAGGCTCTTTATACTCTTGTTCTTTCCTAACCAGTACTATAATCAAAACTAATATAGTCAATAAGTTTAATAAGCTTATAGCACTTTTCCCATAGGAAGTTAGATTACATATGTATGGATATACAACTTTAACATCTAAACAATACAAAATAGCACCTATTATTAAACTTATTCCAGAATATAGTTTTAGTTTCTTCCCATTCATATTTGTAGTTATGTCATCATTAAAAATACAAAAGATTATGCCAGAGGCCCCTATTAGGTTAGTAATTGTATATTTTGTACAAATAAAATCTTGGTTATACATATTGAAGATGCTATTTCCACTTCTCAGAACATCTATAGCTTCCATAAGCTTTACCCCAAAAAACACCATTAAGAATAAGCCACAGAATAAAATATAACTTTGTTTAACAGTATCTAAATATATCAAGATTGCCAAAGCTGCAGTAAGGGTCAATATTGCTTCAGCAAGTATTATTCCATCACTATATGATTTTGATATTTTTGTTTCTACACTAGAACCATATTGTAAAAGAATCAGAAAAATGAATGTCATATAAATACTAAAATATGAAATGTGCCTTTCTTGGCTTTTATGATTCATTTTTATTATCCTTCCCCTAAACTTATAAATTTTTATAACTTATATCTCTTGCTACAATAATTTTACCTGTTATATTATCATTTTCAAAAATTAAGTCTGCTATCGATTCAGTCCAAATGTATTTTCCGTTATTTTGCTTAATCCTATGAACTATAGGAACTATATCATTCTTTTTCAAACTAATTAGAAGCTTTGCCTTTATAATATCTTCTGGATGTGTAATTGTAAAAAAGCTTGTTCCAATTATCTCATCTTCATTAAAACCAGTTAAAGAAAAAAATGACTTTGAAGCATAGCTAATTTTCCCCTCTATATCAACTATAAATAGCATATCTTTTATATTTTCTTCAATTAAAAAATAGGACTGTATAAAGTCGCTCATATTTCTTAAATCATTTTCCTTAATGCATTCATTTTCCTGTTCTTCTACTTCTCTATTAGCAAATTCATTCCTGGCTACTACTTCAATATCCTGTTGTGTAATACCTGAATATGCTTCTCTAACTCTTTTGCTCCATAAGAGACCTATGTTTGCTATATGCATTACTAAAATAAATAGTATTATTACCTCTGAACCAATCATATATATTGACTTATTCCCACTGGAAAAAAAACTATAACTCTTAGCAAAAACCGGTAATATTAAGTAATATACTACCTTATGTGAATACTTATCTTTATTACATGCCATACAAACAATTAAGGCGATCACATTTACTAAAACTGTATCTATTATGGTCACAATAATTCTCTGTTCTGATAAATATACGAAGTTTGGCAACAACACATATATATCAACTAAAACTGTCCCCCCTCCTAAAAAAAAGGCTACTACAAGTATTAATATACTTTTCTTCATTGTAGGCGTAAATTTATATTTACTAAACTTAATTGAAAGTAATATCATTAATGGTCTTAATATAGGTCCAAAAACAAATGGATATTTGATATTACTCATCTCCAATATATTATTTACATTATTTATATTTAACCTTAATAGAACTGCTCTAAACATAAACTCAAAACAAAAATATACTATGGAAAAACAAACTGTCAAAAACATAATATTATCTTCTTGAGAAATGTATAAAAAACATAAGTATATACATATTAAAGCAGCAAAAATTATTAATAATCTTATAGAAATAAAAACCTCACTAAAGTTATAATCCTTATACTTATTAAATATACTTATTGATATTACAAACGCTATGGTTAATAAAATCATCAGCATATCTTGTAATCCTACATATTTTGATATTTTTCTATATTTATCTATAAGTGAATCCATATTATTATACCACCTAATACATAAAATGTAATTTACTTATTAATTATACTATTTTATATAATATTTTGAAAAATTTAAATATCGCAATTATCGCTATTTAATTGTTTGTTTTTATTGAAGTGTGCTTAGTATTTTAATTTAATAATAGTAAAAGATATAATTCAGCTTCTCATTCTGATTATTTACTCTTAATACCTCAAAAAATATCATATTTTTATTATTATTGTATGTTCTTGTAACTATCTTAATATTCATATGTTTAGTTGTAAAAAGACCTCATAGCCGACCTTCTTCAGTAAGTTTTTTGTGCATCTGCCTCTCTTAACGAATATGAGGAACATCAACACAGAAAAAAAGCATGTATATCAGGACTTCTACCTCCATCTATACATGCTAACCTTATCATACTTATATTATTTTTTAGTTGCACTCTTATAATATTTACACATTTCCTTAATAGGACATATCTCACACTTAGGATTTCTAGCTGTGCAACATCTTCTCCCGTGAAATATAAGAAGATGATGAGCAAGAGACCACTCTTTTTTAGGCAGCTCCTTTTGAAGCTGCATTTCAACTTCGTATACATCTTCAGATTTCGCAAGACCAATCCTATTAGATACTCTAAAAACATGAGTATCAACTGCTATAGATGGCACTCCAAATGCATTTGAAAGCACCACATTAGCAGTTTTCCTTCCAGCCCCAGCCAATGAAGTTATGCCTTCCATAGTTTTAGGCACTTCCCCATTGTAATTCTCCTTAAGCTGCCTGCACATCATCATTATATTCTTAGCCTTATTTCTATAAAGTCCTATTTGCTTTATTCTTTCCTCTAATTCCTCTTGAGATATCTTTAAAAAATCATCTACTGTTGGATATTTTTCAAATAGATCTTTAGTGACTTCATTAACCTTTTTATCTGTAGTTTGAGCGGAAAGTATTGTAGCTACAAGAAGTTGAAAAGGAGTACCATAATTCAGTTCACACTGTGCATCTGGATATTCTTCTTTTAATAGGTCTAATATATTTTTAGTACTTTTTTTCATTTTTTCATCTCCCCTTTTTAAAGCGTACAATTCGTTCTTTATATTCTTCTAAATACGGTGAATTAAGTTTATACTTTGAAATATCCATGTGTTTATATAAAGCTTTTCTAATAAGTGCATTTCTTATTAAAATATTTTTTCCTCTCCATCCACAAGAGGCATTCTTGAAAGTAGCTTTAAACTCTGAGTTATTAATATTTATTATACTATCCTCACTATTATCTTGCATAAAGTTCAGAGGGTAAAACTCTTCAATAGTTGTTAAATCTATATGTTCATTAAAAGGACATCCCTTTTGGCAGCTATCACATCCAAACATACGACCATCCATTAAAGGAAAAAAGCTATCATCAATTTCTTTCTTTTGTGTTATGTAAGACATACAGATATTAGGATTCTTACTATATGAATTTATAGATTTTGTAGGACAGCTTGCATAACACTTTTCACAAATACCACATTCTTTAAAATTCTTTATATCTTCAAAGGTTCTGCTTGTGGATTGTGGTATAACCAAATCAGTTATTATTTCTCCTAAAAATACATAAGAACCATATTTCTTAGTAATTATCATATTGTTTTTACCTACAAAACCTATACCTGCAAGATAAGCTATATATCTTTCTGGCAAAGTATTGCTATCAGTAAAAGCAATAGCATTTCCTCCTAAGCTATTTATAAATCCAACTACCTTTTCTAAGTAACTATGTACTACATTATGATAGTCCTTGCCTCTAGTATACAAAGAAAATCCATTTTCTATATAATCCGTATCATGCAGATAAGGGAAAGCTATAGATACTATAGTCTTTCCCTCACTCATATAATTATTTGGATTTATTCTCTTTTCTATATCTTTTTCTTCGAATTCATTTTCTAAACTCTTAGCTTTTCTTTCGCTATAAAAGCTTCTTAACTCTTCATAAACTCTACACTCTGCAAAGCCAATTGAATCAAGTCCAAGAGAAGCACAGTACTTTATTATTTCATTTGATAAATCCATAATATTAAATCACCATATTATTATATATTTTCTTTCTTCTTCCCCTATAATCTTCAATCTCGATTATGGGAGTATTTTTCACTATAAATCTGGCTGGTATTCCAACTGCTGTAGCTCCCGCTGGTACATCTTCAAGTACTACTGAGTTTGCACCAATCTTTGCACCATTTCCTACAGTTATAGGTCCAAGAACCTTAGCACCTGTTCCTATAACTACATTATCTCCAACGGTAGGATGTCTTTTACCTTTATCTTTTCCAGTACCTCCAAGAGTAACTCCATGATATATAACAACATCATTGCCTATAACACTAGTTTCTCCTATAACTACTCCCATGCCATGATCTATAAATAAGCCTTTGCCTATCTTAGCTCCTGGGTGTATTTCTATACCTGTAAAAAATCTTACTACTTGGGATATTAGTCTTGCTATAAAGAACATTTTTCTTTTGTAAAACCAACTAGATACTCTGTGTCCATTAACTGCATGAACACTTGGATAAAGTAGTAAAACTTCAAGCCAGCTTCTAGCTGCTGGATCATTTTCAAGTATCTTTTTTATATCGTACCTAAGGTTCTTAAACAATTGTTATCACACCTTTATATTATTCATATAGGCCCATTGAAAGATATTTTTCTCCTCCATCTGGTGCTACAACTAAAATCTTTTTACCTGGTCCATACTCTTTTGCTAATTCTAAAGCAACATGAAGTGCACCACCTGAAGATATGCCTATAAGTACTCCTTCGTTAGCTCCAAAGTTTCTTGCTGCTGCAAATGAATCTTCTTCCTTAACTTGAATTACCTTGTCTACAACATCACTGTTATAGATTTCAGGAACAAATCCAGCTCCTATACCTTGAATCTTATGTGGTCCTGGAGCACCTCCAGAGATTACAGGTGATTTTTCAGGTTCAACTGCTACCACTGTAACATCACTCTTTAACTCTTTTAACTTCTTACCAACTCCAGATATTGTTCCACCAGTTCCAACTCCAGCTACAAATACATCTATATCTGGTAGATCTTTAACTATTTCCTCTGCTGTAGTTGCATAGTGTTTTTCTGGGTTAGCTACATTTAAGAATTGTTGAGGCATGAAATAGCCGTTTTCTTTAACTAATTCTTCTGCTTTAGCAATAGCTCCCTTCATTCCCTTAGCACCTTCTGTTAATACGAGTTCAGCGCCATAAGCTTTAATTAGGTCTCTTCTTTCTTTACTCATTGTCTCAGGCATTACTATTACAACTTTATATCCTTTTAGCTTGCCAATCATAGCTAAAGCTATTCCAGTATTACCACTTGTAGGCTCTACTATAGTATCTCCAACCTTTAATAATCCTAAGCTTTCAGCTTTTTCTATCATTCCATAAGCTGCTCTATCTTTTACACTTCCACCTGGATTAAATTTCTCTAACTTTACATATACTTCTGCGGAATTCTCTCCTGTTAAAGTGTTTACCTTCAATACTGGTGTGTTTCCAAGTAACTCTAATGCATTATTGAATATCATATCTCTCTACCTCCAAAATTATAATTTATTCTTTTTAGATACCCCTAATAATTTATATATTTATATCAAAGATAACTGCTATAAATAGTATAAGTTATCTTTTTATACCTTTGACTTTTTATAGTTATTGAAAAGTCTTGATTTTTTATCCTTCCACTTATAATTGCTACTAAGCCTTACAAGCATACTTACCTACAACTTTATCTAAGAAAACATTCATAAAGAATAAAAAAAAACCTCATCTCCTTATTAGAGACGAAGTAAACTCCGCGATCCCACTCTACTTAGATAAAAATCTCACTCATAAAAAGCACTATCATGCTTTCCTGCTATAACGGGCATTCCCGAGGACACCTACTAAAAATTTCGGCTACCAGCTCCAAAGCGCACTTCTCATAAAATCCAAGTAGAAGATTCACACCATCTCTTCCTCTCTGAAACCTTCATTTATGATACTTTACTTTTTCCTTGCATTTAAAGTTGAGTATTTTGATAAGATTAATCTTAATTTTATTATATGCCATTTGCATTAAATGTCAACTAAATTTTAAATAATATTAAACAGCTTTTTTGGCTTTCTTTCTCCAGGTTGGGAGTAAGAATTCATCCACAATATCATGAATTAAAACTATGCCTACAAGTTTATCCTCCTCATCTGTAACTGGTACAGATAACAGATCATATTTAGTTATTAACTCTATAGCTTCGTCAATATGCAGATTATACTTAATGCTAATAGCACTTCTATCCATTATATCTTTAAGCTTTGTTTCACTACTACTAATAAGTAAGTCCCTTATAGGTACAGCACCTAAAAGCTTTTCGAATTCATCTGTAATATAAATATAATGCATAACTTCATCATCTGGTTTCATTTCTCTTAATAGCTCTATTGTTTCCTTTATTGTTATATCTATATTTACAGATATAAAATCTTTATTCATAATACTACCAACAGTCTCATCTTCATAAGCTAAAAGCTCTTTTACTTCAGCCGCATCTTCTGATTCCAATGATACTAGCACCTTTTCTCTTTCTTCCTCATTGAGCCCCTCTAAAAGATCTGCTATTTCATCGTTAGGCATATTTTCAAGTATCTCTGCTGTCTTTGATACACTTAAATCTCTTATTATAGATCCCTTAAATTCTGGTTCTATCTCTTCTAGTGCATCTGCTACCAAGTCATCATCTAAATTTTCAAATACTTGTTTTCTTTGCTTCTCATCAAGATCTTCTAATATATCTGCTAGGTCAGCAGGGTGCAAAGTAGATAGCTTTTTATAAGGTACTGAAAGCTGTAAACTATCCTTTATTATTTCTAAGGTTTCAACATCATCCCACATCAAAGATTGATCAGTGGCTTCTTTATTCATTAATTTAAGTAAGGTTTTAGCAAAACCTTCAATTCCCATTCTTCTATATCTAGCAATTTGACCTGCTTCCACAGCAACAACTCTGTACTCTCCTGCAATTTCCGCAATTCTTAAATCATTTACTCTTACTACTTTTTTTCCGTTTATATCAACTATTTTTTTATCTAAAAGATTTTGAGTTAGTAAATAGGTATATTTTCTTGGCAATATCTCTTTACTTCCTCTGGTCTCTATTCTTAGTTTTCCACTATCTTTCAAATAAAAATCTATATTTCTAAACTCATAATCAAACACTGAGCCATCTCTCTTTATCTTGTATCCAATAATTCTTGGATAGCCATCTTCTGTTGTAACATATACGTCCTTTAGGATTCCAAGTATATCGTCAAACTCATCGTATACCTTTTTATTTAATAAGAACTATAAAGAATTACAGCTAATCTTTTCATTCTTCTACCTCCCTCAGAAATCAATGAGGGCATAGCTAGAGCTATACTTTAGAATATGTTAAAATTTCGCTGAAGCCACTCATTGTTTATTATTTTATTCAATTGTTCTTGCGACCTACTATGAGGGCCACTCTCCATCTAATTTCACCACCTGATAACCAATTATTTATTGTTATGATTTCACTAAATTTACAATATTATTAATAATATACCGTCTTTTAACTTTCCTAGACAGAAAAAAAGAGCCTTTAAGGCTCTAAAATTCAACTAAATACAGCTAGAAACGTTGAGTTTTAGCACTACAAGACTTAAGACAAAATCGTCTAGCTACATTAAGTTATACCTTGATTCGATAAAACCTGTTGACCCATTGGCATCTCTCGATGTTTCCGGGCAGTAGCGTGCATTCTTGTAGGAGCCTCACCTAACAATTAATTTTTTTTATAAAATACTATTAATAGTACTTTATACATTAATATTATATTACTTTAAGCCCATTTTGCAACCTATAATGTCTAAATTTCCAAAATTATTTTATATATCATTACTTTTTGCAAAATATCGCAAGAAATCTTCAATTTGCTTCATATTCTTCCATTTGACTTTTGACACTTTTATTTTTACCACCATTATGATAATATAACTTAGTGATATAAAGATATGATATTCTATGTGTGTTTATAAATCTTATATCAAGCAAAATCATGAATCTAAAATCCATACTTATTTAGGATATTTTAGTTCATCAAATGATTGTTTGCTTACCAGCAAAATATCTATTAAGGAGTTTTGTAATGAATCTATCAAAAGAATTTTTACCTATTAATAAAGAAGATTTAAAACGACGTAATATAGAGCAATTAGATTTTATAATAGTTACAGGTGATGCCTATGTCGATCATCCTTCCTTTGGTACAGCCATAATTGGAAGAACCTTAGAGGCAAACGGATTTACTGTAGGGGTTATTCCTCAGCCAAACTGGCATGATTCTGAAGATTTCAAAGCTTTAGGAAGACCTAAATATGGATTCCTTGTAAACTCAGGAAATATCGACTCCATGGTAAATCACTACACTGCAGCTAAAAAGAAAAGAAGAGATGATTTTTACTCTCCAGGTGGTGAAGCAGATCATAGACCTGACAGAGCAGTCATCGTATATTGCAATAGAATAAGAGAAGCCTTCAAGGACATTCCCATTATAATTGGTGGTATAGAAGCCTCATTGAGAAGATTTGCTCATTACGATTATTGGGATGATAAAGTAAGAAGAAGCATACTAGTGGATTCTAAGGCAGATCTTTTGAGTTATGGTATGGGCGAGAAAACCATCGTTCAAATAGCTAATCTCTTATCCTATGGAATGGAAGTAAAAAAGATTGCTGATGTAAGAGGAACTTGTTATTTAACTAAGGATATAACTAACCTTAAAGACTATGTTTTAGTTCCTTCCTTTGAAGAAACTCTTTCAAGTAAAGAGGCTTATGGAGAGAGCTATAAACTAGAATCCTACGAACAGGATCCAATAATAGGAAGGACTGTAATCCAGCCACATGGTGATAGATACCTTGTTCAGAATCCTCCTCAACTTCCATTGACAGAAGAAGAGATGGATATAACATATAATCTACCTTATACAAGAACTTATCATCCTATATATGAAGCTAAAGGTGGTATTCCTGCAATAAACGAAGTCAAGTTTTCTATTACCAGCCATAGAGGTTGTTATGGTTCTTGCTCCTTTTGTGCATTAACCTTTCACCAAGGAAGAATAATACAAAACAGAAGTGGTGAATCAATAGTTGACGAAGCTAAGCTTTTAACCACATTAGATGATTTTAAAGGCTATATACATGATATTGGTGGGCCTACCGCTAACTTTAGACATAAGTCTTGTAAAAAGCAAGAAAAGCTTGGAACTTGTAAAGACAAACAGTGTATGTTTCCAAAGCCTTGTAAGAATCTTATAGTTGATCATAGCGAATACTTAAGCGTACTAAAAAGAGTTAGAACTCTTCCTGGAATAAAAAAAGTGTTTATCCGTTCAGGAATAAGATATGATTATTTAATTGAAGATAAAAATAACGAATTTTTCTCAGAACTTTGCAAGCATCATATAAGTGGTCAATTAAAGGTTGCTCCTGAGCATGTAAGCGATAAAGTTTTAGCCCAAATGGGTAAACCAACAAGAGAAGTATATGATAAATTTGTAAAGAAATACTTCCAAGTAAATGAAAAAATCGGCAAGAAACAATTTTTAGTTCCTTACCTTATGAGTTCTCATCCTGGAAGTGATCTAAAGGCTGCAATTGAGCTTGCACTTTACATAAAAGACATGGGATATACACCTGAACAAGTACAAGATTTTTACCCAACTCCAGGAAGTATATCTACTACTATATACTACACTGGCGTTAACCCTTTCACAGGTGAAAAAGTTTATACACCAAAAACTCAAGAAGAAAAGAACATGCAAAGAGCACTACTTCAATTCGCTGTTCCAAAAAATCATAGTTTAGTAAAGAAAGCGTTGCTAAAGGCTGGACGTGAAGACCTTATAGGAAAAGATAAAAACTGCCTTATAGATTGGACTCCTGCTAAAGAAAGAAATCATAAGTCTAATAGTAGTAAGAATCATAATAATGGTTCCAAGTTAAAAAACACTCATGAATCAGAAAGAAACTTAGGTAATGGTGATAAAACTCAAAGAAAGTCTACTACTTCAAATTCAAACAAAAAGCTAAATAATAGTAAGAATAATTCACCAAGGAATAAAAGAGTACACTAAAATTTTATAATTTTCTAAAGAACAAAAAACATCACTGAAGTGACCTTCTTCAGTGATGTTTTTTCCTTGTCTGCCTTTCTACATTCATATAAGAAAGCCTGGCAGGCAGATAAATTTCTTACTGTATACTCCCCTAACAAGCTATTATAAGACCTCACATTATTGCCTTTTAAATAATCCCAATGAATAGTTAAATACTAATACTGTTAGTAGCTCACTTATAATTGAATAGGGATATATATACACTCCAGAAAGCTTTAACATACTTTCTAATATTATAATTATTGAAGTAATTATAAGCAGTCTAAGGCCCTGTTTATTAACAAATCTCCTGTCCATATAAACTATTGAAAGAACCAATATTATCATAGGGCTTAAAATAAATATTAAGGCAGGGATCAACTCCTGGCTAAAGCTGATTACATAACCAAAACTTAAAGATATACTTAAAGTAGGTTCATATATTATAATTATCAAAAAATATATTATTGCGTATATTAATAGAATTGCGTAACTAATAGAAAACTTTAATTTCTCGCTTCTTCTAAATATATAATATGCTGTAAATAAAATTGCTGGTATATAGATATATTGAAGAAAAGCTACGTATTTTATATAGTATATATACTTTTGATCCTGAATAATGGAGAATAAAATCAATGCTACATATCTTACAATCATTAAACTAAGCACCAATAATGATATAAGTTTAATCTTAATAGGTGCAACCTTTAATAGCTTGTCTAACATAAAAACACATAAAAAAATTATAAGTAATAATATTACAAAGTATAGATACACACCCACCATATCACACCTCTTAATATCTTGGTTCCTCTCTTTAATCTGAATAAATAAGTTATAATAACTATTCATGCTATAAAGTCTTTAGAAACTCTTACTTATAATTTATTATGTTATAATCTATTTTATGCCTAAAACCTTTATTCCACCTTCTATACACTGTAAATGCAGCGGAAATCCTGGTCCTTTTTCACCATCTATATCAGTAACTATATCTTCATCAGTTTCTATAGTCAATTCCTTCGTTTTATAGTATATAACCTTAGGATCATCTAGATGTTCACCTCTTATAACTCTTATAAACAAAGGTATTAGATCTTTTATTGATACAGCCTTAAATATTATTACATCTAAATATCCATCCATAACATCTGCACGAGTAGCTAAATTAAAGTTACCTGCAGTCTGACCATTAAAGACTAACATTAGATACATATATCCATCGTATTCAAGCTCTTTTGATGAAATCTTCACCTTTAGCTTTCTAAAGTTAGGTAACTGTTCAAGTCCCTTTAAATAATATGCTAATTTTCCTATCATATTTTTTAGATTTTCATCTGTCTTTTGCGAAACATCGGTAAACAAACCAGTACTTGCTACATTTATAAAGTATTTATCGTTAATTTTACCTATATCTACAGGAGTAGGTTCACTTTCTAATATCCTCTTACAGGCTTCCCCTACCGCTGATGGTATATCTAAAAATTTTGCAAAATCATTTGCTGTTCCTACTGGCAATATTCCAATTGGTAAATCTATATTTTTTGCTTTCATGGCATTAACTAGAGAATCTACAGTACCATCTCCACCAGCTACTAAAATATAATAATAATCTTCATCAATATCGTGCAAAGCTTCCGATATATCAGACTCTTTATTTATTCTATAAGGAACAATTATATAACCATATTTTTGGTGGATTCTTATAACTTTATCTAATTCGTCTAAAATGACATTCTCCCCTGAAAATGGATTATATATAAACTTTACCTTTTTCATGAATACCTCCATAACAACGTATGTAAACTTTTCTCATTTCTTACATCATATTCTTGTAAATTCAATCATTAAACATTATAGCAGAATTATAATCTTATGTCGAGGTTGTCCTAAACACTTATAATTATACCATTTAGCCAATAAACTCCAGTTTTGGTCTAATGCTGCTGTTTATAAAAAAATAAATAATTTCCATAACATAAATACATCAACAAATGGTAACCACTTACATTATATACTCTTTTGTAGATATGTACTACCTTATATATTAATTTAACTAGAAACTCTACATTAAAAAACTTTATAACTTATTTATGTAGTAAAAATAATAATATTGCAAAGAATTATATATATTATAGCCAATTTTAAGATTATTATAGATTTTCATAGTGTACAACTGTCATTTTGTTAATAAAATAACTAAAAATAACGGAATATCTGTATTTTAGCTGGAATATATAAGATTTTACCTCTTATACTTTTATTTAAAATGCGTTATAATTATTTATTGATGATGGAATTATATTTATTTTACTAGGAGTGATTATATGAGAAAAAGTAGTATCCCTAATTATTTCACCTTTGCCAATCTATCTTTCGGAATTTTTTCAATACTTGCCACATTAAATGAAGATTATTTCTTAGCAGCAATATTTGTAATTATAGCTGCGCTAATTGATAGATATGATGGAAGAGTTGCTCGCTTTCTTAACGTATCTAGTGAACTAGGAAAAGAACTAGATTCCTTAGCTGACTTGGTATCTTTCGGAGTTGCACCTGCTATACTAATATATACACAGCATAGTTTAAATATACTTGGACCTAAAGGGTTATTTGGCTATTGCGCACTAATAATTTTCCCTATATGCGGAGCATTCAGACTAGCAAGATATAACTTATCAGAATTTGATGGAGTTTTTACAGGAATTCCAATAACTATAGCTGGAAGCATTATGGCAATCTTTTCTTTAATTACAACAAGATACTTTGTACCAACAGCATTACCTGTAATATTGATGCTAATCTTTTCTTACTTGATGATATCAAATTTAAAGTTAAAAAAACTTTAAGATAGTAAAAAAACAAAAAGCTCGCTGAAGAAAGTCTTTTCAGCGAGCTTTTTTGCATCTCTTCCTGCCCTAATTCATATGAAGAAGCTCTACCACTCATCATAGTCATCTTAATCTTCTGGATTCTTTTTATCATCATCACATTTCTTATCATAAGGATTTTCATCTTTATCTTCACAACTATCATGATCATCATCACAATCCTTATCTTCCTCATGACTATCATCATCATTGCCTTTATTAATCTTTCTCCTTTTTCTTGTTGGAGGTGGCTTAATAGGAGGCCTTCCTTGGTTATTGGCCTGCTGCTGCGCTGGCCCTCCACTGGAATTTTGAAATAGTAATTCATTATCTATTTCCGTTAATATTATAGATTTCTGTGCTGTCTTTAAGGCTATTACATCTGCCTTCATCCTTATATAGTCAAGATAACAACACTCCACACTCTGAATAACGTTAAGTAATACATCTATAATATCCCCTAGCTGGTTTGCTCTTTTTATAGCATCTCTTACTTCTTTCTTTCTAGCTAGTGCAATCCCGTTAAGTTCCCCTGCACCACCTATAAGCAATCTATATGAATTAACATACTTTGTTAAAAGGTCAGTCAAGTTATTAACTTCTAAAAAATACGAGTCAAAAAGTTCCTTGAAGCTTTCCATTAAATCACCTTAATATTGCTATCATAACAATATATTAAAATACATTGTATTTAATTCCTTCTAAAAAACGCTAATTTCCCTAATATCAGCATATATCCTCCTAAGAAGTAAAAATATAGCTAAGGCTTTTAACCTTAGCTATATTCTTATATGTTATTACAAAGTATTTCATTTATAAACTCATCGTCAACTTCTTTAAACAGTTCCTTATACAAATCCTCATCCTTACTTTTCCTTAAAGCTTCATCTTTAACTGCATCCTCTGAAAAGTCAAATACCTTTATATCTTTCATCACAACTGGAAAGAAATATTCTTCTGCATATGAGAACTTCATAAACTCTTCCTCCTACTCTTTCTTACCTTCTCCATATGGTTCAAAATACGCTCTTGGGAACTTACACAAAGGACATACTTCTGGAGCTTCCTTGCCTTCATAGATATATCCACAATTTAAACATCTCCAAAAAGTTTCACAGTTAGACTTAAATACTGTTCCACTTTTAACTTTTTCATATAGTTCTTTAAATCGTTCCTTATGGCTTTCTTCCACTTCTCTAAGTTCTTTGTAAAAATTAGCAATGGATTCAAAACCTTCTTTTCTAGCAACCTCTTCAAACTCCTTATAGATCTTGTCTGTCTCTTCTCCCTCTCCCATAACAGCATCTAGGAGGTTATCTTCAGTAGACTTTATCATCCCCAAATATCTTCCCCATGCTTCTCTAGCATGAGCATATTCATTGGATGCAGTCATATCAAAAATTTGTCCTATCCAAACAAAACCCTCTTGCCTAGCTTTCTCTGCATATAAATTATATTTGTTTCTAGCTCTAGACTCTCCAGCAAAAGTTTTAAGCAGATTTTTTAAGGTTTCACTATCCTTTAACTTCATAAAAATTCTCCCAAAAATACTTCACACATTAGTATATTCACCAACTTGCTTATTGTTCTTCTTTTTCGCTGTATGTCCTAATAAGATGTTATCCTCACCTAAATATTACTAGGTTTAGGTTATAAAAAACTTATATTCCTCTAGAAAGCAAAAAATCGCGGTTTATTCCGCGATTTTTCATTTTGTAGTTATTTTCTTACCTTCATCACATATTAAGGAAACTTCCTGTAAGTCTTTATTCTTTGTAACCAAAACTACCTTATACCCCCATAGCTCCTGAACATACTTCAAGGTTTCTTTAGCATAAACAATATCTAGCTCCCTACCATCAAAAACATGCTCTAGAGTAAGGGTATTATCTCTTCTATTTAAATCTATAACC
Source organism: Clostridium manihotivorum (assembly GCF_004015185.1). GTDB lineage: Bacteria > Bacillota > Clostridia > Clostridiales > Clostridiaceae > Clostridium_AR > Clostridium_AR manihotivorum. The sequence goes on from NZ_CP025746.1 coordinate 5,602,262, forward strand.
CTTATATATGGTATACTTCCGACTCCGCAGTTAGATGCTATAGTATCTCTTATCTTTTTCCAACCATTTTCGTCTGAAACCTCATCTACGACAAAATCAAAACCTTTCTTTGCATACTGAAACAAATTAAGTTCAACGCATAATTCCTCTGTAAGATACTTTCTTAAAAACGAATTATCTCTCTCAATAGCTCTAACTTCAAAAATCTTATCTCTGCCATATCTTCTTTCAATATCCTCAAGAACTCTAAATCCTACATAATATGGATTTAAGCCACCTAACATTGGAGCAACTACATCGTTGTGTCTCTTCAAAAACTCAAAATGTAACTCTTGAGGAAGTTCTAACTTTTTAAGTATATTATAATGCCAAAAACTAGCCCATCCCTCATTCATAGTTTTTGTCTCGATCTGTGGTAAAAAATACAGTGTCTCTCTTCTAACTATACTTAAAAGACTTTTCTCCCAATCTTCCAAACTACCATAATCTATTATAAATTGAATCAAATCATCTTCTGGACTAAGTGGAATTTTTGACAAATTAGGTTCTTCAATTGGATCATTGCTATCCAATATTCCCCTACTCTCAATCTTTCTAGAGAAATCATCGATAAGCCTCCTACGCTGCTCACTCTGAGATATTTTCTTTTCTCCAATAACTCTACTAATCTGATATCTTACTGCATGAGCAGCATCTAAAACTCTTTCAACTCTTTGGTAGCCGATGCTAGGGTTATTTATATACCTTCTTACAGTTTCAGCATCCAACTTAAACATCTCTAAGGTATTATTAGCATCAGTCCCCTCTTTAAACAATCTATTGTTTTTAAAGAAATCATTATGTCCATATACATGAGCCATAGTTAATATCTGAAGGAGTAATGTGTTATCCTTCATTAGATATGCTAAACTAGGATTCGAATTAATTACCATCTCATATGGTAGTCCAGTTAAATTTAATGAATACAAAGTCTTATTCTTTTCATAGGCTTTTCCATAACTCCAATGAGGATATCTTGATGGCATTCCCACATAAGCTTCATAGCTTAGCATTTCATTATATCCTATTATCTCGAATTCTTGAGGATAGAAATCAAGACCTACTTCCTTTGCAGTCTGTTCTATTAAAATGTTCCATTTCTCTAAATCTCTAACTGTATAATCCATCACCCTTCCTCCTTAAGCTCCTTAGATAGCATAAACTTCAATGCATTCCATAGGTCTTTCTTTTCTTTTACTACAACCATTGCAAAATTTTTCTTCTTTATTTCCTTTAAAAATCTATAATACATGGTTGTAGAATAAGTAGAAGGTAGTAATTCAGCATAACCAAATAAATTACTTATTTCGCATAAGTCATTTACCGCTTTTATTGCTCTTTCATTGTCTTCACTCCAGTTATCACCATCAGATGCATAAAAAGGGTATATATTCCACATATCTGGAGGATATTTCTCTCTTATAACTTCTAATGCTTTATTTAGCCCTGAGGATATATACGTACCACCGGATTCAGCCTTATGAAAAAATTCATACTCATTGACAACTTTAGCTAAGGTTGTGTGAGATATAAACTCAAAAGCTATATTGTTATACTTTCTTCTTATAAACCTTGATAATACAAAGAAAAATGAACGAGCCAAGAATTTCTTAGAGTTATCCATAGATCCAGATACATCCATTATAAACAGCATTACTGCATTACTTTCTTTTTTAGGTTTTTTCTTAACCTTATAGTATCTTAGATCCTCTTCTCTAAAAGGAAATCTATCAACCTTTCCGTTTTCACCGATTTCCATTAAAGCTCTCTTCTTCCCCTGCTTTCTTGCAATCTTAGCCATTACTGTTTTCTTCTTAGCAAGTCTTGGATTAATACCATACTTTTGATATCCTCTTTTTCTTCCAGCACTTTCTACAATTATCTCGGAATACTTTTTCCTGTCCAGGTTAGGTAGATCAAGGTCTTCAACAATATAGTCTAATAGTTCCTCAAGAGTTATTTCGGTTTCATATATGTCCTCACCCTCTTGATTGCCAGCAGAGCCGGGGCCGTTACCCCCTTGCTCTGAAGCCTTTCCTACCTTATCCCCTCTTTTTTCTTCTCCTGTTCCACTAGCTACACCGCCGTTATTGTTGCCGTAAACAAACTGATATTCCTTTATCCCTCTTATAGGAATTTTGAACTTTTTATTCTTAGATTCACCAATTATACTTTCTTCTGAAAGTATATCTCCTAGATTTTCTTTTATAGACTTTTCAACTAACTGCCTATGCCTTCTTCTATCCTCTATAGCTCTGTCATGTTCTACTGGATTTTCTGCATGATCTCTGAATATAGCCATAGTATCAATCCTTCCACAAGTTGTTTGCAGCATACTTCAATATGACATCGCAGCAATGATCACAGTATCCATTTGCCTTCATTTCTTCAACCATAGCATTATACTTTTCATCTTGTTCTTTATCTCTAACTCTAGACTTAGTTATTATTCTAGAAAGATCCTTAACTGAAGCTGTGAGTTTTTTCTCAATAGCTTCTTTTAGAGGTTCATAAGCAGTGTAATCAATATGTCCGCCATTTCTTACAACGTAGAACATATAAGAAGTTACATCAGATCTAAAGCCTTTAGCTGAACTTTCTGATATACCAATCTGCTCTTCTATGCTTCTCATAAAACTTTCGTCTGGATTCAATTCCTCGCCAGTAGAATTATCCTTAAGCTTAGTTTTGTTCACATAAGCTTCTGCATTATCTATATAGTTATTAAATAGGCTTTCGGCTTGTTCTCTAAAGGAATGGATAAAGGCTTTAGTAATCTCTTTTTCAAGAATCTTATTATATTCTTTTCTTAGGGTATCCTGTATGAATCCAAGGTATTTCTTCTTCTCTTCTTGAGAAATATCTAAGTCCTTAACTGACTTTATTATGCTTTCCATTATACTTAAAGGATTTATACAAGGATACTCTGAGCTTGAAAGCGCATTATCAATAGCCTTTATGATAAATCTTGTTGAGATTCCCTTCATACCTTCATTTGGACCTGCTTCTTCTTTAAGCTCTAAAAGGTCTATTCGCTTTGTAGAACCTTTTTCAACTATATCTTCTCCATTGTAAATCTTAAGCTTTGTTATAGGGTCTACCTTTGCTGATGGAGATAACCTAGAAAGTATTGCAAACATTGCAGCAACTTCTATGGTATGAGGTGATATATGAGCATTGAAATTACTCTTCTTTAATATCTTCTCATATATCTTCTTTTCTTCATTTAATTCCATACAATATGGAACTTCTATCTTAACTATTCTATCTAAAATTGCTTCATTTGTATGATCAGACTTAAATTTGTTCCACTCAGCCTCATTTGAATGAGCTATTATCAAACCATCGAAATAAATCATAGAACCCTTACCAGGTGATGGAATGGACTTTTCTTGGGTTGCTGTTATTATAGTATGAAGATATTCAACATCATTTTTAAATACTTCTATAAACTCAACCAAACCTCTATTACCTACGTTAAAGGCACCATTAAGTGAGAATATCCTTGGATCATCCTCAGGATACATATCCATTTTAGATATGTCTACAGCACCAGTTAATATAGATGTATCTTGATTGTTAGGATCTACTGGAGGTACAACTCCAATTCCCTTTCTTGATCTTATAGAAAAGCCCTTTGTTTCTACTGGAAAATCTTCATATCTTCCATTAAAATCATTCATTAGTCTATATCTGCAGACAGGACATAGATCACCTTCTATCTGAACTCCCAACATTTCTTCAAATTTAGGTCTAAGGTGCTTAGGTATTAGATGAAGTGGCTCTTCATGCATTGGGCACCCTTCGATAGCATAAATTGGCTCTGCAATTTCTAAAGCTTTTTTTAGAGCTTCTACTAATGAAGATTTTCCTGCTCCAACAGGTCCAACTAAATAAAGAACTTGTCTTGCCTCTTCACCCTTCATAGAAGCTGAATAGAAATAATTTACAAGCTTCATTAAGATTTTGTCTATTCCAAAGAAGTCACTTTCAAAAAAGTTGTATTTTTTTATTATCTCGTTACCATATATCTTTCTAACCCTTGGGTTTTCTTCCGGTTTTAATATTTTTACACCTTTATTAACTATGATGTCGTAGATTCTCTTATGCGCCAACTTTGCTACATCTGGGTTCTGCTTAACTATCTCCAAATAATCTAGGAATGTACCCTTAAACTTCTGCTTATTATGTTTTTCTCTATCACTTTCAATAAAATGCTTAAAATCCATATACATCTCCCTCCTTTTATAAAAATATATTCAAAGGGACAAACTATCTATGCCTAATATGGATTTAATTATGGAAAAAAAATAGCTAAAGCGAACTTCTTTAGCTATTTTTTTTGCGCATCTGCCTTTTCTGAACGTATGTGAAGAAATTCTGGCAGGCGACATATTTTATTTTTTTATTCTTTCTTCTATCTTTGCATTTAAGCCATCTATACATATTTATATACAGCTTTATATAAGTTTTAATTTCTAAAGAATAAAAAATAGCTAAAGCGAACTTCTTTAGCTATTTTTTTGCGCATCGCTTAGCAATATAAAAAGTTGTATAATGCTCCAATTAAATTTGCATCGTTTTCAAAAGCACATTTTTCAACAATGATATCTAGTTTAGCATACTCACTCTTCATCTTACTTAGTCTTCCGTTTACTATATCATAGAAGTCTTGTCTACTACTTATAGCCCCTCCTATTAATATTTTTTCCGGGTCTATTATATACTGTAGATTGAATATACCTCTAACCAAATAGTTATACCATTTATCAATAGCTTGCTTTACCTCTTCATCTCCTTGTTCGGCCATTTCAAAGACCTTTTTCCCATTAAGCTCTTCAACTTCAATACCTTTAACCTTAGCAACTCTCTTTACTAACGAAAAAGTAGATCCAGTATTACTCCAAGTATGTTCATCTATGCCATCACTATCATCCATTAGCATATATCCAAACTCTCCACCATGGAGATTCTTGCCTCTAAGGATTTTTTTATTAACAACAACACATCCTCCTATGCCAGTCCCTATAACTACACATATGAAGTTCTCACAATCCTTTGCAGCACCAAGCCATCCCTCAGCAAGACCAGCACAGTTTGCATCATTTTCTATTGAAACTCTTACCTGAGTTCTATTAGAAAGTAAATCTTTTATATTAGGTCCATGTATGTATTGGATTGCGCTTGCACCATATATAATTCCACTTTTAGGTTCAGCTGCTCCTGGCAGACTACATGCTAGTCCAACAATTTCATGGTTTTCTTTAAAATTATCAACTATATTCCCAACAGTATCGATAAACTCTTCTATTCCAGTATCAGGAGTTTTTACACTTCCTTTTTCATAAAACTTCCCTTCACCATCCATTAGAGCATACTTAATTGAAGATCCTCCTACATCAATAACTACATATTTTCCCATAATAACTCCCCTTTTGTAAACATTGTCATAATTATATTATGATACAAAAACAAAAAAAATCAAAGAACTTTTTTCTCTGACTTATCTCTCTTCTTATACTTGAAATATTATTGAAATTAAGTGGTTATGAAGGAGATGCTCTATGAGCGAGCAAATTATATTAATTCTTTGCGCAAGCTCATCCAAGCATCGGATGACTAACTACTTAATTTCAATATATTCTTTTTCTCAATTTACTTTGCTTTTTATTAAAGTGTGGTTATGTACTACTCTAAGCACCCTATCTCCATACTTCTCAATCTTCTTCTCTCCAACACCTCGTATGTTCATTAATTCTTCCCTGCTCTTAGGTCTCAGATTTGCAATCTGTATAAGAGTTGAATCAGAAAATATTATGTAAGGTTTCACCTTTTCACTTTGAGACAGGTCTCTTCTAAGTATTCTTAGCTTCTTAAACAATTCTTGATCTAACACCGTATCGTCCACAGAATCTTTAAGCCTAGCCATAACCTTCTCTTTTCCTTTAAGTATATTGATAGACTTACTATTAAGCCTTATCATGGAATAAGTTCCTTCTTTTCTGTCTACATAACCTTCTTCTATAAGAGTCTGAATTACATCCTTTATGAATTTACTACTATACTCTTGCATAATTCCATAAGTTGAAAGCTCATTCAATTTATTATCTATTATCTTAGGTCCAGAAAACCCTCTTAATATATCTACTATTACTGAAATTCCATACCTTTCCTTAGTTCTATACAAACAGGATAGTATCTTCTGAGCCTCAACAGTTATATCTCTTAACTCATCACTGTTTAAGCAGTTTGAACAGTTGTTACAATATTGTTTTACTGTTCCTTCTCCAAAGTAATTTAGTATAAACTGTCTATAACAGTTCTGAGTCTCGCAGAAATCTACCATTGCCTGCAGCTTTCTTAGCTCTATCTCTCTTCTATTAAGTAAGGTTGACGTATTGATCATATACTCCATAGAGGGGATATCCTCTCTAGAATATAATAGATGACAATCGCATTTTTCACCGTCTCTGCCACCTCTACCAATTTCTTGATAGTAGTTTTCTATATTCTTAGGCAATGAGAAATGAATTACATACCTTACATTTGACTTATCAATTCCCATACCAAAAGCATTGGTGGCTATCATTATTTCCTTTCTATCAAAAAGAAAATCATCTTGAAAAGCTTCCTTTTCTTCATCTTTAAGTCCACTGTGATACTTAGCTACATTGTATCCTCTTTCCTTAAGGTAACTATACAATCCATCTACGTCTTTTCTTCTAGAACAATATATTATTCCAGACTCTTCTTCCCGATCTCTTATTACATCTTTAACGAATTCAAGCTTATCTACTTCTTTATGAATATTTATAGATAAATTATCTCTATTAAAACTACTTATATGTAGATATGGGTTTATTAGGCCCAATAACTTAACACTATCATTTCTTACCTCTTCGGTGGCAGTAGCTGTAAAGGCTGTTATTACCGGTCTCTTTGCTAATGAATTTACGAAGGGAAGTATGAATCTATAGCTTTTCCTAAAATCATGTCCCCATTGAGATACACAATGAGCTTCATCTACAGCTATCTGTGATATATTTAAACTCCTAATTAGCTTAACAAAGTACTCCATTTCTAATCTCTCTGGCGATATATATATTAGCTTATATTTTCCTATAAGCGAATCTTCTATAATTTCTATTATTTTATTCTTATCTATAGTGCTATTAATGAAAGCAGCATTTATTCCCACATCTTTTATACTATCAACTTGATCCTTCATAAGAGAAATTAGTGGAGAAATTACCAAAGTCACGCCCCCCATAAGAATGGCTGGTATTTGATAGCAGATAGACTTCCCACCTCCAGTAGGCATAACCGCAAATACATCTTTTCCACTTAATATAGTTTCAATTATTTCTCTTTGGCCTTTTCTAAAGCTAGAAAAGCCAAATACTTTTTTTAATACCCTCAATGTATTATCCATCTTTGACTCCCACTAATCTGACTTTTTAATACATACCCTTTCAAGCAAAGACTTCTAAATTATATATTGAAGCTATACTTGCATATATATCACTTCATAATAAAACTTATAATTTCGGATTGAATCAGTATATCTTTATAAATAATCTTATTCTAGCATAAGATACTCATCTGATTAAACTAGTATTAATCAGTAAACTATATCTTAATTATAGCTTTTAATCATGGTTATTTCTATAGCTATTCTAAACCCATAATTTTGCTAGGATTATATATTGAAAAATTTCACCCTAAATAATAAAAAATGAACCAGCTTACTTATGGTAAACTGATTCATTTCAATACTATATAATAAAATTACCATTATTAAAAATTATTGACGGAAAGCATTTATCCTATACTAGCTTTGAAGCTCTTAACTGTAGCTTCTACATCTTCTGCATCCAATATGGTAGATACAGTACATATGCCGTCTACCACTTCAATAATCTCCCTACTAAGATTGTCTAGAGTTATACCTCCAATTCCATATATAGGTATATCCACAATGTCCCTTATTTCTTCAAGCTGCTTTAAGCTTATTCCAACAGCATTCTTCTTAGTCTTTGAAGGAAACAAGGCCCCTACTCCCAAATAGTTAGCTCCTTCTCTTTGAGCTACTATAGCTTGCTCTTTGTTCTTAGTTGTAGCACCTATTATAAAGTTATTCCCACATATACTTCTTGCTGTCTTTACCATCATATCTTCTTGACCTAAATGAACTCCATGAGCTTCTACTGCCAGTGCAACATCTATTCTGTCATTTACTATGAAGGTGCAAGCATATACTTCACATAAAGCCTTAAGAACTTTTGCCTCTTCTACAAGTTGCCTAGTAGATTTATCCTTAGCTCTATATTGCACAATATCAACACCTGCTTTTAAAGCCTGTTCGGTTTTTATCAGCATAGCATCAAAGGGCATTAAATAATCAGTTATTAGATATAACTTCTTAGAATATCCATCCATATAAATCTCACCTCTAATTCATATTTGGATTAAATACTTTCTGTTTCATACTGTCCATAGTTTGTCTTTGTTTCACTAAGGACTTTTCTAGCAATACCATATATAAGCGACGTTACTATCATAACAGGTGTAGTAACTCCAATGATGATATCCATATTCTTTATACCATAATATAAAGCTACTCCTAATGCCCAAACTATTAGTGCTAATATATCAACTTTAAATTTTTTATTTTTATCCACAAAACTTTTTTTAAATACAAAATAATCAACAAAAATTATAGCAAACAGTGGAGCAAATACAGACCCTATAAAATATAAAAAGTCCTCATACTGTTCCATAGGGAAAACAAAAGCCAATACTGTAGCTAGAACTGTAATTATAAGAGCAGCGTGTTTTTCCTTGACTTTGCCGGTTATATTAATAAAGGAAACCCCAGCTGAATAAGCATCCATAAAGGTTGTTGTAACTGTGGATAATAATATTATTCCTAGAGCAACAATTCCTAAATTCATAACTGTGAATAACTTAGTTGGATCACTATCCCCAGTTACTAAACTGGCTGCTAGCCCAGCAATAAACATCCAGGAGCTTCCTACAAAATATCCTAAGAAGGTACCTAAGGTTGATCCTTTAATACTCTTTCCAAATCTAGTGTAGTCACCTACTAACGGAAGCCAAGAAAGCGGCATAACTACATTAAGCTCTATTATGGAACCCATACTTATTGGATCTTGACTAGCTGCTAAAGCAGTATTTGATGTAAATATATTAATCGTCATGATTATAGTCATTACAAAAAGTAATAAAACTGCAACAGTATTTACATAGTTTAGACCATCCATTCCTAAAGCAATCCATATAAATACAAATAACCCTATTAACAGTATCCAAACTGTACCACTACTTATAGATATAAGTCCTTTACTGGCCTCTTCAAAAGCTCTTGCCCCCATTATTATCATAACAGTAGTCCAACCTATAAGTTGAACAACGTTTAATAATGATAAAAGCTTAGTACCGTAAACTCCAAAAGAATTAGTGGTAGATTCCATTGCCGCTAGTTTAGATTTTGCTCCTATATAAGCTCCTATAGCAAGAATTGCTGCCCCTATCAAATGTCCTATTAATATTCCTGCTATACCCTTTTTTAACCCAGCTGAACTTAAAAGTCCACCAGTCATCATTTCTGACAAAGATACTGCCGCACCAAACCATAATGCAGTCATATTAAAAAAGCCTATTTTCTTACTCATTATTCAAACCTGCCTTTCTATATAACTCATAAAAATGATTAGTTGGTCCTACACCTTTTCCTAACTCTATACTGTGTTCTATAGCTATGGTTATATACTTTTTAGCTTCATCCACCGCATCAATTATACTCATTTCCTTGGCAATATTAGCTGCTATTGCTGATGATAAAGTACATCCAGTTCCATGGGTGTTTTTAGTATTTATTCGCTCTTCTTTAAAGCTTATAAGTCTTTCTCCGTCAAATAGTGAATCTATTGCATCACCCTTTAGGTGTCCACCTTTTACTAAAACATACTTCGGTCCCAACTCTTTTAGGTCTTTTGCAGCTTTATACATATCTTCAAAATCATTTATCTTATAACCTAATATTTCTTCTGCTTCTGGAATATTAGGAGTTATGATAGTTGCCAAAGGAAATAGTTCCTTTATAAGAGTTTCCTTTGCATCTTCTGAAAGTAGCTTAAAACCACTCTTTGAAACCATTACTGGATCTAATACTACTGGAGGAAGTTTGTCTATCTTCTTTAAAGTATCAGCTATTGCTTTAATTGACTCTATCTTAGATACCATTCCTATCTTCACTGCGTCAACTTCAATATCATCAAATATAGCTTCGATCTGCTTTGAGATAATTTCTGGATTAACATCCTGTATTCCAAAAACACCTTGAGTATTTTGAACCGTTATTGCAGTTATGACACTCATGCCATATACACCATTGGCAGAAAAGGATTTTAGATCAGCTTGAATTCCAGCTCCTCCACAGGTATCTGAGCCAGCTATTGTAAGTGCTTTTTTAATCATTTATTGCGCCTCCCTCTTTAAAGTTTTTCTTATAATAGGTACTGATAGTAACACCACCGCAAGTATTGATCCCCCTGCACAGCTTAAGGAAAAGGGAAATACATATGCAAAAGCCGCTACCTTTTTACCTAATATAAGAGTAGCCATTGGATAAGCTATTAAAGCACCTAATATGCCTGTACCTATAAACTCTCCAACTGCAGTGAAATAAATATTTTTAAACTTCTTATACACAATTCCTGCTAAAAATGCGCCTACCATACTTCCTGGAAATGCAAGTATTGACCCAGTTCCCAATATATTTCTAAGAAGCGATATACAGAAGGCATTAGCAACACCATAAAATGGCCCTAAAACTATTGCTGCAACTACATTTAAGAAATGTTGAACAGGGAACATCTTTCCACCTAAAAACGGTATATAGAATACTGATCCTGTTACAGTACCAAAAGCTATAAACAACCCACTTAAGGTCAACTTATAAACCATATTACTACTACCTTGTATTGCTGTATTATTTTGTTTCATATGAAAAAGCCCTCCTTCTTTCTTTTATCTGTGAAGGGGGCTTATAACCTACTAATTAGCTTCTATACTAAACTCTTTAAATTTATAGGCTGCTTTACTTTAAACTGCCGAAATATAAATCAAAAGTTTATCTAGCCGCACAAAAAAGTGCAGCATAGAAGCTGCACTAATTAACAAAATTATTGTTGCTTCCCTACGCTGGTTCTAACCAGTTCAGGTGTTAAGAGTCAGAGAATAACGTTCTCTATCTCAGCTGGCATAACCAGCCCCCCTAGCACAGATTACTATTTACTTTTACTTAATATATATTATTATATCATATAATTCTTCTTCTGTCACTATATTCATATACCTGAGCCTAATGCTTATTGATCTCCAAAAATTTGCTTTTTAAGTTTTAGCCCTGTTTTTGTAATAGCAAGGCCACCTTGAGCTGTTTCTCTCAATTCACTAGGTAGGCTCTTCCCCACTCTATACATAGCATCAACGGTATCATCGAAAGGAATCTTTGAGCTTACACCAGCCATAACTAGATCCGCAGTGGTCAAAGCACTTACAGCACCAGCAAAGTTTCTCTTTGCACAAGGAACTTCTACTAGCCCAGCTATAGGATCACATACTAACCCTAGTATATTTTTTATAACTATTGCGGCAGCATTTAAGCTCATTTCAGGTGTTCCACCCATAAGTTCTACTATGGCAGCTGCACTCATTGCAGCTGCAGAGCCACATTCTGCCTGACAACCACCCTCAGCTCCTGCAACCGTTGCATTCTGAGCTATTATACTACCAACCGCTGAAGCTGCAAACAAGCCTTCTATTAATTTATCTTCACTCAAATTTAGTTTTTCCCCAGCCGTGAGTAAAACTGCAGGAAGTATACCGCAAGAACCTGCAGTAGGACAAGCCACAATCCTTCCCATTGATGCATTGACTTCAGCACAGGATATTGCTTTTGCCATAGCAGATACCATTACATCTCCAGTTAGGCTCTTACCTTGCATCAAATATTTCTGAAGCTTATATCCATCTCCACCGATAAGACCACTAACAGAGTAAACCTCTTTTTCACGGCCTTCAGTAGTTGCTTCTATCATAACCTTTAGAGCTTTTCTCATTTCATTCATTACAACATCTCTAGATGCTTCACTTTGCTCCATTTCAGCCTGAATTGCAAATTCACTAAGAGTCCAGTTGTTTTCCTTACATATGCTGAGAAGCTCTTCTCCATTCCTAACCATCTTAAGTTATTCTCCTTTTCAATATCTATAGATATTTTAATTAATCTTATCTTTAATTTTGGATATGTTTAATTTTGGCTATGTTTAATAATATTGTTGAAATTAAGTGGTCATAAAGGAGATGCTATATGAGCGAGCAATTAGCGCAAGCTCATCTAAGCATCGGATGACTGACCAGTTAATTTCAACACGGTACTTTAACAAAGACTTAACTTTAAGCTCTGACTGGGTTTATCTTTATAACTCTATCTACAGCTTCTACTTTTTTAATCTCATTAATAACAACTTCATTTAAAAGGCTGTCTACTTCAAAAATCATAGTGGCAGTTTTTCCTTTTTTAGTTCTAAATACACTCATAAAAGCTATATTAACATTATTGTTATAAAGTATTGCTGAAACCTTTGACACTGCTCCTGGTACATCTCTGTGAGATATTATTACAGTGGGATATTCACCTGTAAAGTTAACTTCTTGCCCGTTTACCTCTGTTATAACGATACTTCCTCCACCTATAGAGGAGCCAGTTATTTCGGAGATATTATCCTGATTGTCTTTTATTACAAACTTAACTGTATTGGGATGAACATCTCCTAGATACTTTTCCTTGAACTCTATCTTTATTCCCTTTTCCTTTGCTATCTCTATGGATTCCCTAAGTCTTACATCACTTGGTTCCATCCCTAGTATACCTGCAACTAAAGCTCTATCAGTACCATGACCTTTGTAGGTTTTGCTAAAAGACCCATGAAGCAAAAAAGTAACTTCCTTAATACTGTCTCCAGCAATGGCTGCAGCCACCTTTCCTAGTCTTGCTGCTCCAGCAGTATGAGAACTAGATGGACCAATCATAATCGGTCCAATTATATCAAAAGCTCCATATTTTTTCATTTGCCACGCTCCATCTTAAAGTTATCATATTATTAATCTATTCATTTGCATATGAACCAGTTCTATTTTATAAAATTAAGTGGTTATAACGGAGATGCTCGGTGATAGGACTATTATAAATATATAAATTTAAATTTTTATAAAGTTAAATTTTTATATTTATAAATTTTTATATTTTTAAATTTAAAAATTCTTAACTTCTTAAATTGTTAAGTTGTTAAATTCTTAAGAATTTATAGTAATAATGCGGGTTTAGCCCATTCTTACCATCTTAATACTTATAAAAACAGCTACCTCCTATAAACTCTCTAAGAATTGAGTTTTCAGGAACCATATCATTGTCTATACCTTGAAATAACTTTAGAAAGTCTATTAGTCTTTCCGCTTCATTATATACTTCACTGTCTTGATGTATCTTTGAAAGCTCTTCTATAGCACACTTTTTCAGCACTGAAAGTTCGTATACCAATGTTGAGTTAAACATTACATCAGCCTGCTCTTGATAGACAAATATATTTTTTTCTTCCCCTCGCTTTATAGAAGGCCACATCTTTAGAGTTTCTTCTCCGCCATAACCTCTAGATAAATAATCCCTTACAATCCTTCTTATCTTTCTTACGTCAGAGGTTGCAATTCTATTATGATTGTCGACATTGAGTTGTGTCAAGGCACTTATATAAATTCTAAACTTGTTATGATCTGGTATGGTTGAAGTTAGTATGTCATTAAGTCCATGTATCCCCTCTACTATCAATACACCGTTCTGAGGAAGCTGCATAGCTCCGCCTTCATGCTCTCTCTTGCCAGTTTTAAAATTATAGGTAGGTACATTAACTGTCTCTCCTTCTAAAAGAAGATTTAGCTGTTTGTTGAAAAGCTCTAAATCTAAAGCATAAATAGATTCAAAATCAGGTTTTCCCTCTTCGTCTAAAGGAGTTTTATCTCTATCTATAAAATAATCATCAAGAGAAATAGGAATAGGAATCAGACCATTTACTCTAAGCTGTATTCCTAATCTTTTAGCAAACGTTGTCTTTCCTGAAGAAGATGGTCCAGCTATAAGTACTATCTTTACTTCATTCCTATCTCTGATCATATCTGCAATATATGCAATCTTCTTCTCATGTAACGCCTCTGAAACCCTTATGATTTCATCAAATTCCCTTTTTATAACCTTGTTATTTAATGATCCTACATCTGCAATATCTAATATATTTAGCCACTGTTCAGTCTCTTGAAAGATTTTTTCCAGCTTCTCTTGCGGTTCAAAGACAGGGATTTCTATTTTCTTTCCTTCCTCAGGAAATCTAAGTAAAAAACCAGGTTCATGATATAAAACATCAAAATATTTTAATATACCAGTAGAGTAGCCTAACTTTCCATAAAAATAATCATATCTTCCATCTAACTCGTACAGCCTTACTTCGCTATTACATATATTTTTAAGTAGCTTTACTTTATCCGTCATTCCATAAGAAGAGAATATTCTTATAGCTTCATCCTTTGGCATCTTAATAGTATTTATAAGAATATCCCTCTCAATAAGCTCTTTCATCTTCTTTTTTATTAAGATTATATCTTCAGCATCTAAAGCCTTCTCCATATGAACTTCTCCATAAATACCCTTGCTTAAGGAATGTTCAATTGTTATTTTGGCTTCTGGAAACAAATCTAGGCTAGCCTTTATAAATACGAATTGAAGAGTCCTAACATATGCCCTATTACCTATACGATCATCAGCTTCTACAAACTCCAGTTTTCCACTATCTTCTATAGGACATCTCAATTCATAATATTTATTGTTAAGCTTTCCTAAAGTAATAGGTACTATATTATTAGGACGATATAGCTTAACTAAATCATAAAATTTTGTTCCTTTTTCCACTTCTATAATCTTTTCATCCATCTCAAGTCTCAATACCATCTTGTATTCACTCCTAGTATTATTTTATTTTCATACCAACCTTTTATAAATACTCAAAACTACTGTTGATACGTACATTTTAGCTTTAAGAATACTGTTTAAATTAAGTGGTTATGCAGGAGATGCTATATTAGCGAGCAACTAGCTCAATCTCATTAGAACATAGGATCGCTAACCACTTAATTTCAAAACACTACTTTAATATAACTTATCTAAAAGTTATTCTATCTCTCTTAAGATTATTATACATCTTTGATTTTAAAAAAATCCTAATATTTGAATAATTTAAATTGCTATAAGAAATTATAACATTGGAGAGGTGATCGAGTTGTTAATTGTACTTATAAGGACGGTAATACTTTACTCTGTAGTTGTTCTTGTTATGAGGCTTATGGGAAAAAGGCAAATAGGTGAGCTTCAGCCTTACGAATTTGTTATAACTATGATGATATCAGATTTAGCTGCACTTCCAATGCAAGACACTAGACTTCCATTACTTTTGGGTGTCATTCCAATAATAACATTGCTAATGTTAAAAACTGTTTTATCAGAAATACAGCTAAAGAGTAAGATTGCCAGAAGAGTTATAGATGGAACTCCTTGTGTACTAATTAAGGAAGGCAAAGTAAACTTCCAGTCACTTATAAGTCAACGAATAAACATAGATGATCTTATGGAAGAACTGAGACTAAGCGGATATTTCAACATAGCAGATATCCAATATGCTATTCTAGAAAATAACGGGCAAGTTTCTGTAATTCCTAAAAAAGTTTTTTCTCCATCAACCAAAGGTGATTTAAAGATAAAAGAAGATGAGGATAAACTTCCAGTAGTTATCATTGTAAACGGCAAGATAAATCAAAAGGCTCTGCTTAAATTGAAAAAAGATGATACCTGGTTAAAAAACATGCTAGACAATAATGATGTAACCAATATGAAAGATGTATATATAGCCATGGTGGATTCAAATGGAGAGTTCTTTCTCCAAAAGAGAGATGATTCAATTGATTTTGGAGATGATGACTTATGAAAAATACTATTACATCCATATTAATTTTTCTATGCCTACTAGGTTTCATAATTTATTCTCATAGTGATTTAATAAAAATTTGCGATGATGTAAGTACAAAGTGTGTTAAGATAGAAGATTCAATAAAGAACGACAAATGGGATGAATCCTATAAGCTGTCAGTAGATCTTAAGGAGTATATAGAAAAAAGTTTTGAACCGCTCTCAGTTTATATAAACCATCAAGATGCAGATATACTTGTAAATGAATCTTTAAAGCTCTCTCAATACACTAAATATGAGAATAAATCAGAAGCACTTTCAAGCATACATCTAATAAAATATTCCACTAAAGCCATAAAGGCTCTTCAAACTCCAAAGCTAGAAAACATATTCTAGAATTATTTTATTATTTTTTGTGAGAAAATATAATAATACTGGTAGAAAATATAATAATAATAGTATATAATGTACATAAGGGATAAGTCCCACTGGGACTATAAAAGTCCCTTACCATATGATTTTTATTAAACGAAAGGTGGTATGAACATGTCATTAGTAAGTGCTAAAGAAATGTTAAATAAAGCTAGAGATGGGAAATATGCTGTTGGTCAATTCAACATCAACAACTTAGAATGGACTAAGGCTATACTATTAACTGCTCAAGAAAATAATTCACCAGTAATCCTTGGTGTATCTGAAGGTGCTGGAAAGTACATGGGCGGATATAAGACTGTTGTAGGAATGGTTAATGGATTATTAGAAGATTTAAAGATAACTGTTCCAGTAGCATTACACTTAGACCACGGTAGCTACGAAGGATCTTACAAAGCTATGGAAGCTGGATTCTCATCAATAATGTTTGATGGTTCTCACTATCCAATAGATGAAAATATAGCAAAGACAACTGAATTAGTAAAAGTTACTGGTGAAAGAGGACTTTCATTAGAAGCTGAAGTTGGTTCAATCGGTGGAGAAGAAGACGGAGTTGTTGGAGCAGGAGAAATCGCTGATCCTAACGAATGTAAGCAAATAGCTGATCTAGGAGTAACAATGCTTGCTGCTGGTATCGGTAATATCCACGGAAAATACCCAGCTAACTGGAAGGGCTTAGCTTTCGATGCATTGAGCCAAATCAATGATATAACAGGTGATGTTCCACTAGTTCTACACGGTGGTACAGGTATTCCTGAAGAAATGATTAAAAAAGCTATATCTCTAGGAGTTGCTAAAATAAATGTTAATACTGAATGTCAATTATCATTTGCTGAAGCTACTCGTAAGTATATAGAAGCTGGTAAAGACCTAGAAGGAAAGGGATTTGATCCACGTAAACTTTTAGGACCAGGATTTGAAGCTATAAAAGCTACAGTTAAAGAAAAGATGGTACTTTTCGGATCAGTTAACCAAGCTTAATATTTATATAAAAACGCTAAAGCAAATTTGCTTTAGCGTTTTTTGTGCGTATAAAATAATCACTTTTTAGGAAACCTGATAATAAACTTTGTCCCTTTCCCTAATTCACTTTCAATATCTATAATTCCTTCATGAAGCTCTATTACCTTCTTTGTTATAGCCATACCAAGTCCACTTCCACCATCAGACTTTCTAGCACTATCTCCTCTTGTAAACTCATTAAAGATAGTATTTCTAACCTTTTCAGATATTCCAATTCCATTATCTTTAATTGACATTAATATTCCTTCATCATTTTTGTCTAGAAAAAAGGTCAACGTAGTTCCTGGAGGATTATACTTTAGAGCATTTATTATTATATTAGAAATTGCTCTATATAATTCATCTCTGTCAAAGCTAAACCTTATATATTCCTCTCTTATATCTACTTCATATTGGAAGTTGCACTTCTCTATATCCGGTATAAAGCCTATTATTGTTTCTCTAAAGAAGTTAGCCAAATCACCTTCTACTATATTTAACTTATATGACGGAGTATCCATCTTGGAAAATGTAAATAATTCATCAATTAGATAATTCATTCTATTGGACTTTTCGTATATATAATTTAAGTATTTCTTCTTCTTTTCTTCCTCTACAACTAGCCCATCATTTAAAGCTCTTGCATAGCCTTGAATTGAAGTTATTGGTGTCTTAAGATCATGGGAAATATCTGCAATAATCATCCTTTTGCTTTCTTCTGCCCATCTTTTTTGTTCTTCTGCTTCCTGTATCCTCTGTGACATATCATTTAGTGCATCTCTAATCATAGCAAGTTCACTGTCTGCTTTACATCTAATCTTATAATTATAATCTCCAGTACTTATGGTCTGTATTCCCTTTATTATATGCTTTATAGGATTACTTATCTGCTTAGCTATTATCTTACTAAGTACAAACATTATAAGTAATAGTACCAATCCTGCCCCACTAAATATGGAAAGCATAAATAGCTGTATATCCCTTTCAAGAGGTGAACCAGTCATCTGCCCACCTAGAGATAACCCCATATTTTTAGGTGGAAACTTTACAAGACATATATAACTAAGACCATCATTACCTTTAAAAGTAGCTGCTGAGTAAGAAGTTCTATTAAAGTCAAAGCTTGCTTTCAAATCTGTAGACAAATCATTTACAAGTTGTTCTTCAGTATACTCTTTTATATCATCCTTTTTCTGACCTTTTACGTATATAACCTTATTGTCTTTAAGTATTTCAACCCATCCACCAAACTTCTCTATATAAGTAGAATCTATATTCTTATAGTCACTACACACAATAGCCTTTGCTGTAGACTTAGGAAAATCGTTATCGTTATGTCTTTTAGCCGAAAATAAAGTAAAAAATGCTAGAGCTATTATCATAAGAAATAGTAACACTATAGTTACCACCCCAAATATAAAATAGCCTAACATTATCTTAATATATATACTTTTAGGTTTTCTTCTTTTCTTTAATACTTTCATCTAGTCCACCTTTGACTTTCCAGTAAACTTATATCCTAAGCCCCTCACCGTCCTTAAATATTCTGGTTTTTTAGGATTATCTTCAATCTTGTCTCTAAGATTGCTTATGTGAACCATTATGGTGTTATCATCACCATAATATACCTCTTCCCAAACTGTTTCAAAGATTTGTTTTTTAGTAAATACCTTATCTACATTTTTCATAAAAAGACTTAATATCTTGTATTCTGTTGATGTAAGATCAAGAAGTCTTCCAGCCTTAAAAGCTTCACAGCTTTCTTCATCTAGTTCTATATCACCATACACTATATTTTGGGCTTCCTTACTCTTATTATTTGCTCCACCCATTAAAAGATAATATCGTCTCAATTGAGCCTGTACTCTAGCTATAAGCTCTAATGGATTGAAGGGCTTAGTTACATAATCATCTGCTCCAAGACCCAATCCAAGTATCTTATCGCTAAAATCATTTTTGGCAGATATTAATATTATTGGGACATTGAGCTTTTCTCTAGCCTTTTTTATAAGCTGATAGCCGTCAATGCCGGGCATCATTATATCAAATATAGCCAAATCTATACTCTTTTCACATAAAATATTCCATGCATCTATTCCATTGAAACACTTTATTATGTTGTAACCTTCTTTTTCAAGATAAAGTTCAACTAATTCAACTATTTCAATTTCGTCATCAGCAATTAATATGTTTTTTGCCATAATTACCTCCAACCATAAATTTGCGCAGGTTATACACTAATACTAAAGTTGTTATCAATATATATGGAACCAACTTCAACTATTAATTTATACATGCCTGATGATCCCCAGCCCCCGGGATCATCCTATCCCCAGAAGCCGGGATTTTATAACAAGTATAAATTAATTTTTCATAAAGGTTCCCTATATAAACTTACTAATTGAAGTTTTAATAACTTTAACAACTATAATTGAAATAACCTTATTTTTCACATAACTTAAAATCGCCATAAAAATAGCGATTTTAAATTAGGTATAATATAAACTTATTACTATACATTATTTTCTAGTTATAAGAAATATTATAATTTAATGTTGTTCGAGGTACAAGCAAAATTTAAAAATTTGCTTAATATGACTTACTCATAACTTAATATTTCTACCACATTGAGTTTTGATGCTCTAATAGCTGGTATTATGCCTGCAAAAAATGCTACTAGTGCAGATATTCCTAACGCCACTAATAAGTTATTTAAGTTTAGTGCTAAGCTCAAGGTACTTGAGGTTGATTTCATATATAAATTTATTCCATAAATAGCTAGGGAAGAAGTTAAGCATCCTAACAGTCCTCCAAGAACTCCAAGCACCAAGGATTGAAACATAAACACGAAGCTAATCTGTTTCTTTGATGCTCCTACAGCCTTCATAACTCCTATGGACTTTTTCTTTTCTTGGATGGTCATAGTCATGGTATTTATAAGACCTAAGCTTGCAACTAGAAGAACAATTATTCCCGCAACGGTTAGAATACTTTTTATTCCTTTAGTAAAAGAGCCTATAATATCTAGCATTTCTACCATATTAGATGCGCTATATCCTAGATCTTTTCTTATTTTATCTGTAATTGCCTTTACTTTATCATCACTTTTAGCAACTATTCCTACCTGAGAATAGCCTTTATCTGCAAGGTAATTATCCTTTTCTTCATAGTAACCCTGTACCTTACTTACTATATCCTCAGAAGTTAATATATTGGTTCCAAAATCACTCTTTCCTTTAACTACACCAACTATTTTCCCATCAATAGAGAAAGGCTTCTTAACCTCAGCTCCATTTACCTTTGGAAACTCTACCTTCATAGTTATCTTTTTTCCTATAACTGATTTATAATCCTTTATACCCAGTCTATCTAGATACTTTTCTCCTACTAAGACTTCATCGTTTTTGCCTGAAAGTTCATTTCCATAAGTTATATTATTATCAGTCTTATAATTAAAATCAAAAGAAAAACCAATTATATTTACGCTCTTCTTCTTAGCGTCACTATTACCTTCTACCTCAACACTAGTTAACTTAGAATTCACAACTGCATAAACTTCATTTACTCCATCTATTTTAGACATCTTAGTTAAGGCATCTTTATCTATTTTTTTAGTCTTATCTTCCTTTTTATCAGAAGTAGCGGTACTTGTACTACTGCTTCCTGTATTCACTGATACTGCTACTGGAGATGAACTCTTATCATACTTTAGCGGCATAACACTTATTTGTTTTGTATCTCCAAAGCTTGAGAATAATTTATTGGCACCTTTAGATATAGAGTCTCCTACTCCCATCATAGATACCATCAAAAAGCTTCCAACTGACAGGGCCACTACGGTTAGAACGGTTCTTACTTTTCGTTTTCTTATATCACTAACTGCCATTGATAATCCATCAGATATTTTCATCTTTTCTCCTCCTAACCATTTAGTGCTTCTATAGGGTCCATCTTTGAAGCTCTCATAGCTGGATATAAGCCTGCTAACACTGCTATAGCAATAGAAAATGCTAAAGTAGAACCTATAAGCCATAGTGGTATACTAAAATTAAAGGTAATATCTATTTTTGAAGCCTTCAAATAAGCTATCAATCCAAGTTGTATTATCTTAAATATACCTACACTAATGATTATTCCAGTTATACCACCTATGAAACCAATTGTTCCTGATTGAACTAAGAATATACTTCTTATACTTGAGTTATTTGCCCCTACTGACTTCATTACTCCAATACTTCTAGTTCTCTCATAAATAGACATAACCATGGTATTTACTATTCCTAAACCAGCAACAAATAAAACAATTATACCTAATATAGATAGTACTAAACTTATATTGTTGAAGGCTTTTGTTATATCCTTAATCATATCTTGATTAGATACAGCTTGATAGCCTTCAGCTAATACTGCATTTTTCACCTTTTCAACATTATCCATCTTATCTGCAGAAAGCACTAAGGAATTAAAACCTTTTTCGCTCTCATAGTCATTTACAAACTGTGTAACTCCAAGGATTTCAGCTGCATCTTTTGATGAAGTTATTATGCTGTCTCCAGATAGTAGGTTTTTATCAACTACTCCAACTATCTTAAGCTTTTTTTCAACTGGTTTAATATTTATATTATTTGCCTTATCCAGTACTATAGATATTTCCTTACCAACAGCATCTTCTGCTTTGCTAAAGCCCAATGCTGAAACCACATTCTCACTTATAATAGCTTCACCCTTTGAATCTTCACTTAATATTTTGCCACTGAGCATAATCTTAAGATTGTCATTTTTTAAAGCTTTCTTCTTACTGCTAAGTTCATCCTCAAAGAATATGGAATGTTTTAAATCATAGCCTTGTATGCTAAAAAATCCTTCTTTAACGCTATCATTTACTTTAATCTTTTCTGCACTAGCAGTAATAGAAGCCTTTAATTCCTTTACTCCATCCATAGATGCAAGTTTACTTATCATATTACTATCTATCTTTTTGAAGTTTTTTTCATTCCAATCTTCATAATCTGACATATCATCTAATTCCGGTGCATCTTTCTTGATAGGACTCACTGTAACAACCTTTGAACTGAGCTCTCCATTCATTGAATCCACTATAAAGTTTTTCAAAGTAAATCCAAGTCCTGCCATTATCAAAACCAGCATAGTACCTATTGCTATCCCTAAAGAAGTAAGAAAGGTTCTTCCTTTTCTCCTTTTAAGATCATGAAGGGCCATGCCGACATTGTCCCTAAATCGCATTTTCTACGCCCCTTTCATTGACCACATCATCGATTATAACTCCATCCATTATTTTAACCATTCTCTTCGCTTTTTGAGCCTCAACAGGATTGTGGGTAACCATTATTATTGTATATCCCTTACCATTAAGCTCCTGAAACAAATTCATTATATTTTCACCAGTCTTAGAATCCAGATTACCAGTAGGCTCATCTGCAAACACTATCTGCGGATTATTTACGATAGCTCTAGCGATAGAAACCCTTTGTCTTTGTCCACCAGACATTTCAGTAGGTTTATGCTTTACCTTATCCTTTAACCCTACAAGTTCTAGAGCTTTAAGAGCCCTTTCCTTTCTTTCCTTCTTGCTGACACCTGAAAATATTAAAGGCATCATAACATTCTCTAAAGCAGTTTGTGTATTCTCAAGATTAAAAGCTTGGAACACAAAGCCTATTTTTTCATTTCTGTACTTAGCCATATCCTTGTCTTTAAGCTTTGAAATATCTTTTCCATCAACAGTTATGCTTCCCTTAGTAGGGCTGTCCAGCCCACCAACAAGATGCATCAGTGTGGATTTACCAGAACCAGAAGGCCCTACTATAGCAACAAACTCGCCATCCTCAATATTAAAAGAAACCTTATTTAAAGCCACAACCTTTTCTTTTCCCATCCTATAGACCTTTGACAATTCTTTTATTTCAATCATTTTAATCCTCCCAAACCTTTCAATGATTATTGTATCTTCATTCATTATTAATGAAACAATAGCTTTCTAAAAAGCTTATGCTTTGTAGTTTTGCACTATTGCTTTTTTATGAATGACGTTTAGTCTATTTATAATTCTAACCACTTTTACTTAAGTACCTATTAATTCAATCTTAAGATTACCTTAAAATCTAGCAGAAGATATATTTTTTTATTCTTATTCTTAATCCTATATATGTCTTTGAATCATCCAGTCATATTTATTCTAAGCTTTATCTGAAATATAATTTTCTAATAAAAAGGCAAGCTTTTTCATAATACTTTTTTGAGAGCTTTTAATTTCATTGGACTTCCCAAAGAATAAAAAAAACTAATGCTATTATGTAGAAGCATTAGCCTAAGCAATATAGTTTTTAATCCCTTATTTGTTTGTGAACTGTATAACAATACCTAATATAGGCAATATAAATCCCCAATACTCCATCTTAATAAAGAAAAATGAATGTGTCCTTCTAGCTATAATTTCTTGACCAGTTTCCTTGTCTATGTATACTTTACCATTTCCTCTATTTAAGGCTCTTCCAACAAAGAAACATAACAAACCAGCAAGTAGATAAGCAAAAAGACTTACCCAACTATGAGCTCCATAAAACTCTTTTCCTGCAACTAATTCAACCACAGTAAAACTTAGAATTAAAAATACAAAGGTTAATATCCCATATCCCTTCCATATAATCATTTTTATCCCCCCTATTATGTACAGATTAAGTAAAACAAACTTCTTTAAATAGCTTTATGTTAAAAGCAACATTTCTATATTATCAAAAAGTATCATTATTGGCAATATACGGTATGCAAGATTTAAGTTAGCTAAATTACCTTACCGATTAAAGTTTCCAACAACACTTAGTTTATTATTATGTGTCTAGTCTATTATTCAAATAAAAATCAATGTCGCCATTTTATAATCAATCACTAATTTTATTATCTGAAAATATTACACTTACACTTGTACTTTCTATATATACCTTTACCTGTTTCACTCCACCTTTGTGTTAAGACCATCCATATAATTTAAAACTACTTTTTATGTTTTGCCCTTCAGTTAGTGCATCAATGTTCATTTTTGGAGGTAAGTCTTTCACTGTATTGATTTTAAAAGCTTCTATTTTCCTTCTTTCACCAGTGATTCCTGCTAACTGTCCATCGTTTACAGGCTATACCCATCCCTTATCCTGAATATCTACTGATATTGTATAGGGTAGCTTGCCTTGTTATCTTTACTTCTAAATCTATTTCACTACATAAAAAAAGATTAATGCTTCAATTACTGAAACATCAACCTTTTTAAATTTTTTTATTGACCTTGAATCCCGTATTTTTTTAATGTACTAGATTATTTATTCAATTATTAAAAACTTAATCTATTTTATACTTTTATTTCGAGGGCTTTATGTTTTTTTACTTGATTAGCTACATTATTAATATTATGCAGTTATATTTTACTTTTTCTATTACACTAATACCTTCATTTAAAGCAGATTTTCTTCTACCCTGAGATACCTTATTTTTTTGTATCATGAAAATATTAAGTTTTGTAGTTAGTGTTTAATTTAACTTATACTACATAATTCTTTTTTAAAATCTTCATACATTAAAAATGCTTCTTTTAATATTTCTTTAAGTTCTTCATAATTATGAAAGCAAGGGTCTTTTAAATTTTCACCATCATCCTCCAATGATTCCTTCATCATAGACCATACGCTACCATTGTAATACTTATTATCTCTAAATAAATACCATCCCATTTCTACATAACCATATTTTAAGCATATATTAAATTGAATCTTTTTATCTTTTATTTTTTCAGCAACTTTAAAAAATTTTTCTTTTTTATAATATTTCACTTTATAGTCGAGTTCATCAAATATACTTTTAACATTGTCATTATCATAACATTCAAATGAATTTTCTCTATCAAAAGAATAATTTTGCGTAAGTTCCTTAGCTCTTTTGACGAAATCTATTTTAAATAAAGCTTCTCTAACTTCTGGTTTAAATAACATAATCTATTTTCCTCTAAAACATATTTCTATATCGTATTTATTTTTAGCCAATTAAATATACTCTTGTATTTTATCAAAGTTTTTATTTTATTCTGCTCCTTTGAAACTTCAACCTTTTGTTCTTTATTTACCTTAATGATCTAAAGGAACCTTAAAGTCATTTAAAGGATATTTAGTACCATTATCATCTATAAGAACTACGTGATACTCATATTCCTTATCTGAGGCTATATCTTTATCTAAAAACAGATTTCCTTCTGCCTTTTCTACTATAGTCTTATAATTTCCCTCACCAACAACTCTTCTTGAAATTGTATAAAACTTTAAGAAGCCTACCTTGTCCCACTGTAATTCTATACCTTTAGCCTCTCTTCTCCATATCAACTTAACCTGAATGCCAATCTTATCTTGCTTATTTTCTAAAGCTTTTAGATCTTGTGCTACTAAAAGCTTAGTTACAGTCTTATCCTTATAAGAAGCTGTCAAGTAAGCCCCACCAGTTCTCACAGCTACTAACTTTTTATCATCTATAGTAAAAACCTTTTTATTACCAAACTCATATCTAACACCATCTTTTAGCTCTATAGTGCCTTTTTTGTAAACACCATACGTCTTTAAATCCACCTTATCGCCTACATAGATATTCTTTGAAGAAAGTTCTATTTTCAATCCAACTAAATCACTATCTTCAACCGCTAAAGCTGCCAAAACTAGTTCAGACACAGTTACAGTAGTTAAAACTGCGACTAAAAACATAATTACACAATTTTTTAAAAAACCCTTAAAGCTTTTCATAAAATCTCCTTAATAAAAATTAAATTATTTAACATCATATCCTTCTTTATCCAAAAATTGCAGACTTATTGTATCAAAAACACTTCCCGTTTACAAGTTATTTTTAATTCAAAAAAAGTTCACTGAATCCTTCTTCAGCGAAATCTTTTTACGCATTAGCCTTTCCGTATTAATATGAGGAAAACTTGGCAGAGAAATATGATTTATTTTTTACTGTTTACCATAGCTAGCTACTCTAATCCCATGAAATTACTAGGTTTAGTTGGAGACTTTTTTATACTTCCTTACAAAAAACTTTTTCATTCTACTTTGCGAGGCTTTTACCCTTATTGGGGATTCCTGAATAGTAAAAACAGCACATTAAAAGTCTTCTACTACTTTTAATGTGCTGCTCCTTATTAAAGATAATATTTTCAATTAAGCTTCTATAGAATCAATATTATAAGCTAAGCTTACAAATAATATGAAGTTGAACACTACTTTAGGTGAAAAGAATAAATCATCAACAAAATTCATAACAAAGAAGCTTACTACAGAAACAAAAAATCCCGCATAAAATTTATTTACTAGCCCTGTACACTTATTTCTTACAGAGTATAATTTTCTAAGTATTTCTAAGCATAATAGGATAAATAAAACTCCGCCTACAACACCTAACTCAGCAAACATTTTTATATAGCTGTTATGAGGAGGTATAGGTTCTGGCTCAACTATTTGAAGCTCAGGAAATCTTTTAACATAGTCTTCAAAGTTAACTATAAAGTTACCACTTCCCACACCAAAAATCGGATGTTCCTTTAACATTTTTCCTGCAGCCATCCATAGTCTTTGTCTACCTAAATTCATTTCTGCATTGCCAAACTGATTTATACGAGCCATTATATTAGGATTAAAAGGCAAGTATGCTATTGGTATTATGTAAACAAAAATAAACTTCCAATTATATAGTATAGCAATAAGTAAAGCACCTAAAGCTAATGCAATCCAGGCACCTCTTGAAAAAGTCATACCTATATTAAGAACTATAAGAATAGATAAACCTGAATATATTATCCTTGTTATACCCTTTGATCTCATAGCTATCATTATTGCTGGGAAGACTGCAAGTACTAAATATGCTCCAAGTGTATTTGGATGTCCAAGAGTTGCCTTAACTCTTGCAGTAGTAAGTATGTACTGAATACTTTCATTAGGTTTATAATGCTTTATAAAGTCAGCTATTCCCATTAACGAAACTACAAAAGCACTTATCATATAACCATTTATTACACCTTCGAATAACTTCTTTTTATCTATTCTAAATCTTATCAACAAATAAACTCCGAAGTAGTATACAAATCTTACAGCCTCTTTTAATGCACTTACACTACTTTTTGCATACAAGGATGACAAAGTCATAAGTAAAATAAGAGCTAGAAAAAGTAACGTAAATCTATCCAAAAGTACGCTCTTAAATTTTTCTTTAAATTTCTTTCTTTCAGCTTTCAAGAATAAAAGTTCAATTAAATAAATTAGTCCTGCTAATAATATTAATAAAATAAGCATCCACTCTATCTTTGAGTTAGGTGCAAGAGGAAGAAATATTATATATATTAAAACAAGAACAAGAATTAAAAAGTCATTTCTCTTCATATTATCCTCCACATTTGTTATAACTTTTTCTAATTAATTTTACACTCCTACACATTATAAAGTCAAATTAATTGCATGTTCATATCCATGATTTTATACTTTTCTTAACAGCAAAAAATAAGACTCTATATTAGAATCTTATCTTTTACTATATTTATGTTAATATCATGTACCATAGATTACTTTTCTATATAATTCATAACATGCTTAACCACAAGATTGATACTTCCGTCACCGTTTCTTTGTATCTCAAATCTTTCTGGATCGTGATAAGCATCTTCTGTTATGTATAAATCAATATCCTTGTCAATCTTAAGTCTTACCCTTTTAAGCTTTTTCTCAACCCATTGTTTATCTACAGGTATTTCTTCATCGAGACCTTGTGCAGATACAAATTGATTAAAGCTTTCTTTAGTCTGAGGTTCTTCCTTAAAAAGTTCGTGAGATAGCTCTTGAACATTTATAGTATCTTCTTCTCTCAGTTTTGCCTTTATGGTGGTTCTTATCTTTTCAGCCTTATCTGCATCTTCAGTTATATTGTTTCTAGTCCACGCTTCTGCAGCTTTTACAAAGGTTTTTGTCATATCTCTTTCGTTGGTAACTATAGAACATCCAAGATAATTATTTATGAAGTAGTTGGATCCATACTCTTCTTCTTCCTTAGACTTCTTTTGCTTATCTATGACCATAAGATTAACAGCATTTTCATCTATAATAGGTTTTATAAAAGCACATTTTTGAAGTCTTTGGCTGCTTGCAGGAAGTCCTGAAGCCTGTTCTATTATATCAATTCCTATCTTTTCCTCTATAAAATCTATCTTGTGAGTAAAATTTCTTACATAATCCATCTTCATTATGGCAAGCATTGGTCCCTGATCTGTGCTTATAGCTACAACTATAAGATCACAGGATGGTATATTGCCATTGCCCTTCATAACCGCAAACATTTGTCTTGCTAGTTCCTTTGACACAGAAACAATGTCAGAATTAATTCCGCTTAGATAATCTTGAGAAACTTCCTTTACTATATTTCTTTCTGCGTTAAATACAGCATATTTAAGCTCTTCATCTTTAAAAGCTCTTTCTATATGCCTATATAAAAATTTATATGTGTCCTCATTTAGTTCCAGCCTATATTCATTTAATATAGGTTCGTCTCCATTTGTATCTAATATATGAATTACTGCTTCCACTATATTTATGTCATTAACGTATTCCATCTATTCACCTCTGGTACTAGTTTTTCTTTACCACCTTCGGATTGAATAAATAACAAACATTTACGAAATCTTGATTAGGTACAAAAACAAGCTGTGATTTCTGGCTTCCTTCTGTTATTACAGCCACATAAACCTTATCTTTGTTTCCATCAGGTATTGCATCTATTATCTTCGAAGGCTTATTATTTAGCTCCTTATATTCATTACCGTCATATGGAGCTAAAAGTGAAACTTCCTTCATACTAAAAGACAATTTTCTTTTTCTTGTCTTAGTTTCGTATATAACATCAATATCTACATCACCGTTAGTTATAACGTACTCAAATTCAGTATAGAAGAATCTTTTCACATAGAAAAGTATACCTGTAATTAATGCAAGTAGCAACCCTACTATAATGTTTCCAAGCATCAAATATAATAATGTCATAGCACCAGTTATGAACATAAGTACCCTTACTATTTTGTATTTTCCTACATTTTCTGCTTTGACTAGTTGTTCTTTAAATTGATCCATATAACTTCCCCCTAAACCGTTATTTTTCCTTATCTCATTATAACACAAAATGTAATCCTTTCCGTAAGGATTTTTATTTTGGGCAAATTAACTAAAATCTAATTTGTTTCTTATATATTTCATACAATAGTACTTTTAACTTTCATATAAAAAAATAAAGGCTCTGTTAAAGTACCCTGTAGAAATTAAGTGCTTAGCCATCCGGTTCTTAGATGAGCTTGCGCAAAGAATTAATATAGTATCTCCTTCTTAACCACTTAATTTTAGCAATATTATTAAACATAGCCAAACTAAAAAACTATATTTCTTTAATATAATATCCAAAACATAAAAATGGGATATAACTAAAATCAACTGACTAACTGCTTAATTTCAGTAGAGTACTTTGTAATAGCATAATTTTTTATAATTATCTCTTATCAACATTGAACTTTATACGTACTTTGATAAACTATATATGTATTGTTTTAATTTTAAAAATTAAGTTAAATTAAATATAAACTTAGGAGGCACTTATGCAAGAATTAGAAACTAGAATTTTAGATATTGACGTTGAAGACATAAAGAGAAAAATGATTGACTTAGGAGGTTACAAGGTTAAAGATGAAGATCAGATAAACAAGATCTTTGACTTTCCTGATAGAAGGTTACTTTCTGAAAAGGGATATGCTAGAGTTAGAACTGTTAGCGACAAACTTAGTAACAAGATAGTTTATTTCATGACTACTAAAAAGATGCTGTCTCAGGAAAAATATAAGATAATGGATGAAAATGAAATAATCGTTGATGATGGTGATACCGCTGAAAAGCTATTTTCCTCTTTAGGCTTAACCCTAGTGGAAACTATAAAAAAGTCTAGAGAAAGCTATAAATACAAAAACACTTTAGTTGAAATAGATATAAATGATAAAAGCTATTGTCCTTTTCCATACATAGAAATTGAAACAGCTTATGAAGATGAGCTTAAAGAGGTGGTTGAAGCCTTAGGTTATAGTATGGGAGATACTACTTCTAAGACAATTTATGAGATTTTAGAGGAAAGAGGACTTTCTAAAGGAACTCAAAAAGGATTATAGAATATCTTAATATAAAACTCCATTGAAATATTAAATTTATTTAGAATATTTCAATGGAGTTTTTCAATTTATTTAAATGCTTTTCACTTATACAAGCTAATAAGATCATTCACTAGTATTTCTCCATTTGTAAATTGAATTTTATTATTGCTTAAAAATCCATCCAATGATTGGATTGTTTTTTCCATAATAGAAATTTTCCACCTTTTGCTTAATTCTTTTTTAAAACTAATATAAACTTCATTTTTTAATGGTTCATATACTATTGAACACAGAGTATCCTGCTGATAAGTTTTACTTAAAACTTCAAAGGCTTCATTTATTCCAAAGCTATGAATATTATTATTAATATATTCATGAGCACAAATATATCTATCAGCACCTATACCATATACATTATTATAATTTGTTTCCTTAAAATCCCCATTTGGAAAATTGGTCATAATAATAAAATCATTCTGAATAGGACTTACTATATTTGTATCATTTCCTTCTTCCAGAATAAATGCATCACCACTTTTATCAGCGATAATAGTATGTAGCCCTAAATCTGGGAATAATGGATTTCTAGGATACGAGATTATTCTTTCATTAAGAATTTCAAAAAATTCAGATGTTTTTCTTGTTTTCTTTAGCACCTCATCAAAAATATCAAAAGCAAACCAATCATTTTCGTCACAACTTGATTTAAAACCTGGACTATATTGTACTGCTTGAGTACAGATAAAAAGACCGTCACTATTAACACCGGCGATATCAACGTATTTATTTCCCATTAAACCTGAAATATTAAAAATATTTTTATCATTATAACTATTAATTTTCAGTTTTAAATCAATATCATCAGTATCGAAATTCATACCATAAATAGCTTTTTCTTCACTGTATACTGCAAAACTTGTACACATTTTTGAACCTCCTTTTAATATATAATTTTGTCATATAATATGCTTAGAGTATTTAGAGAATCATTTAGCTATTTTATCATCAGCTTCACCACTTTCTTAAACTTTCATCTATATGATATAACCAGGCATCTCGATGGTTCAACCTAAAACATTTTTCAGAATGAAAAATGCTCCTCTTAAGCTTATGCTTTATGAAGCATTTTGTTATTCGTTGCCTTTTTTCATTTCAAAAATAATTTTCTGTATACTTTTGAGAGATAAATAATACATTTCAGAAAGGACTATAGAGTTAGTACATAAAAAAAGCTCCTACAACCCTTTATAAATAAAGGATTATAGAAGCTTTGTGAGCCACTAAAGTATATGTGGTCGGCTTATTGGAAATATCTATTTAAAAGACCTTGGAAAGCCTTTCCGTGTCTTGCTTCGTCTTTGCACATTTCATGAACTGTGTCATGGATTGCATCTAGGTTTAATTGCTTAGCTAATGTAGCTAATTCTTTCTTACCAGCAGTTGCACCGTATTCAGCTTCAACTCTTGCTTCAAGATTCTTCTTAGTATCAGCAACTACTACTTCTCCTAATAATTCAGCAAACTTTGCAGCATGTTCAGCTTCTTCGAAAGCTATTCTCTTATAAGCTTCAGCAACTTCTGGGAAGCCTTCTCTATCAGCTTGTCTGCTCATTGCTAAGTACATACCAACTTCTGTACATTCTCCAGTAAAGTTAGCTCTTAAGCCTTCTAGTATTCTTTCGTCAACGCCTTGAGCAACACCTATTCTGTGCTCATCAGCCCATACTAATTCTCCGCTTTGTTCATTGAATTTTGCAGCTGGTGCTCCACATACTGGGCATTTCTCTGGAGCAGCTTCTCCTTCATAAACATATCCACATATTGTACATATAAACTTCTTCATTGTAAAATCCTCCTCTTAATATATATATTTGAAATATTATTTGATAACTTCCTTACAGTCCATATTATATAATAATTATTATTTGTTGTAAAGACTTTTTCCAGAAATTTTTTCATTAAATAATAAACATACCCAATATATGAAATAAAAACACTAGAGCTACTTATATAAACTCTAGTATTTTCAACACTTTTATCATATTTATCTATTAATTATTTTCAGTTCAATCGTAGATAATTATTCTCAACCGATAATCAGTATTACCATTTTAATAATTACTATTTCTTATACCATGTCTTTATATGATGATCTACAATTATAAATTATTGAAGCAAATTGTTATTCATAATATATATAAGATAGCTAAAAATGTGTAACTTAAATCCGAAAGCTATTTTCATAAGCTCCTCTATGGTCTGAAGGAAGCTTTTGAAAATATCGAGTTTACAATAAAGTTATATATATATATCTAACCTTAGTGCACAAAATTCTTTTCTTTGAATTCCTGCGGTGTTATTCCAGTTACGCTTTTAAAGGCCTTGGTGAACTGCTTAGAGTCAGAGTATCCAACAGCCTCTGCAACCTCATAAACCTTAAGCTCATGGTGCTTCAGTAATTGCTTTGCTTTATTAACCCTTATATTTCTTAAGTAGGTTATAAAGTTTTCTCCTGTATGTTCTTTAAACACTTGTGAGAAATAGCTGTAATTAACAGAGACTACATTTGATACTATAGTTAGTGACAAATCCTTATCATAGTTACTGTTTATATATTCTATTGCTTTTCCTATAAAACTTTTATCACATAATGCTCTTCTCATCTCGAAAAGTAACTCATCTAGATAAATAACTATATCCTTAAATTCATAATAAAAGTCTCTATAGCTGTCAAAAGCCAGTACATTATTTATACCTTCAAGCTTATTCTTAAGCTCTATATTATGGTGTAACTGCTGCTCTAAATATATATTTATATGTTTTAATAAACTCTCACAGGATTTTTCTAAGTAAACTACGCCATGATGCCTGACCACTTCTTCTCCAAATATAGTGTGAAACAGCTCCAATATCTTATCTGTTTTTTTAGTTCCTATTAAATTAAATAGCTTTTCTATTTTATCATTGGGTAACATTGACTTCTCTTTTTCTAAGCTGGCGTCATATAATATAACTTTTTTATTTTCCTTATATAATATGTTGCTCTTTAGTGCAATAGTAGCATTTCTATGACCTAACCTAAACTTACTAAAACTATTAAGTTCATTACTTACACCACAATAAAAGCTGTACTTTCTATTATTGTTAACCCAACCCTTTATATCATTAATTGTGCTTAGGTCATTTAATATAATATTTAAACTGCCTTGATTGTCTACAAATGCACGTGTCCCTCTTTCATCTACAATTATAGTTTTAATGAATTCATCATACTTTTCATTTCTCTCAACTTCAGGAATCTTCATTAGATCTTTATTAAATAATATAGCTAAATAATAGGATTCTTCATTAATTCCTTCACATAAGCTAGTCATCTCAGTTCTAACTTCTTCATCGTTAATCCTTTTATTTAGAAGCAATATATTAAACCTATTACTCACATCGTTTATAAGAGTAATATTCTTGCTGTTGTACTTTTCAATAGACTCAGAATACTCTTTTTCAATTTTTTCTATGCATTCATACAGCTCATCCTTCTTAATAGGCTTTAGTAAATAATCTCTTGCACCATATCTCAAAGCCTCCACAGCATAATTAAAATCATCATAACCACTAAGCATCAACACCGGAACTTTTCTTTCTTCTCTACTTAGAGTCTTAAGAAGCTCAATTCCATCATATTCAGGCATCCTTATATCAGTAATTACAAAAAATATATCTTCCTTCTTAATATTTTCATAAGCTTCAAAACCATTAGAGCATAAAATGGTCTCATACTCCTTACCATATTTTCTGTTAATTATCGATTGTAATCCAGTCCTTATAAGCTTTTCATCATCAACTATCAAAACCTTTTTCAAATACCTCGCCACCTTATCTTGGTAATTTTAGTATTATCTTAGTAAAACAGTTCTTTCTACTTTCAATATCTATTCCATAACATGGCCCATAATATATCTTAATTCTTTCATAAACGTTCTTCATACCTAGTCCATGTTTCTTATTTTCTTCGCTGCTATCTAAGAAACTTTTTAGTTCTTCAAGTGATTTTTCATCTATGCCACAACCATTATCAACAATAGTTATATAAGTAAACTCCTCATCTTCTTTGCCTTCAATAACTATACTGCCATCTTCTTTTCTAAGCTTGTTAATAAGTCCGTGCTTCACTGAATTTTCAACTAATGGCTGCAGGGATAACTTTAAAACCTCCTTGTCCATTAGCTTCTCATCTATATTAATTTTTAGATTTATATTATGATCAAACCTTATTGCCATGAGAGCAATGTAATTTTTAATATGGTTTATCTCTTCAAACAAAGGAACATAATCACGTTCCCACTTCATATTGTATCTCATCATTTCTCCAAGACTAGCCAAGGAATCAGATACAGTATAATTCTCTTCAATCTCAGCCATCATCCTTATATTCTCTAAAGTATTGTATAAAAAGTGTGCATCTAGCTGATTTTTTAAAGCCTTTAACTCTGCCTCTTTTGTTATTGTCTTTTTATTTATACTATCTTGTATCAAAACATTTATCTTATTTACTAACTGCCTAAAATGATGAGCTAAAAGTCCTATCTCATCATTGCTATACACAGGTATATCCACATTTAAATCTCCACCACGTACCCTCTTTAAGGACTTAATTATTATATAAAGTCTTCTTAGTATTATATTGGTTATATAGTATATTATTAAAGAAAGTATACCTATTAATAATATGACTCCAAATACTACTAGATTCCTAGTATATTTTATACTACCATTTACCTTATCTAGAGCTATTATGCTTACAATATAGCTACCGTCTAAAGGAGCCTCTTTATATACTGCTTTGTAAGTACTAAACCCCTCATTAAAGGATATTATGCCACTTGTTCCTTCAATCTTATCTTGAAAAATCTTAAAAAACTTGTTTTTATTGAAGTTAGTATTCTGCTCAAAAGCATTATCGTTATTACCGTAAATCTTTCCACTTTTATTTACTAATAAAATCTCATTGCTATCATCCTTTGGATTTTCAAACATCTTTGGAAAAAAACTCTTTGAAAGCATATTTACTCTAATAATGCCTATATGATTATTTTCTGGGTACTTTAACTCTCTGTTTAAGGAGACCACCAGGTCTGGATTTCCATCGGTACTAGTCACCGCCTTATTAATATCGTTATCATAGTGATTTATATCCCAGTAAACCCTATTTTTGTTTTCTAGAGTTTTTTCATACCATGGATCATCCTTTATTCTATTTTCTCTATAAATCAAAGGCCATATCTCATTTACATTGTCATTGTCAGTAAATATATTTATACCTTTAACTGTTGCATTATTATTTTGCAGATTTAAAATCTCTTTATAGGTTGTACTATTAAATTTTACAAGCTCCTCAGTAGTGTATTCACGGTCACTGGCTATAAACCCAAGCATTTCTTTATTACTTATCACTATTTGAGCAATGTTACCCATTATATCCATGTTTCTAGCCATGTTTTCGTATTCTGCCTCTAGCCTATACTGGTTTTGTCTTACTATATCTTGAAGATTTCTATCTTGAATGGTTCGAAAAGAAACCGTAGCAAAAACTACTATAGGTATGGCAATTATTGTGACATATGAGATGAGAAACTTCCTCACTAGGGTCATATCGTTAAATTTAACTAAAAGTCTTTTTATCATCTGGCACCCCCATTTAAAGGTTTTCATCTTAATTATACCACAATATTTCCATAAAAAGGTCTGTAAGGTGTCGGTCCAAACCTAAATTTGAACCAACACCTTATTATAATTATTTAATGCCTAACTTTTTCTTGTTGTTTTCATATTGTTTTTGCTTGTAAGTCATTACCTTGTCAAAACCAGCTTCGTCTCTCTTCTTCTTAAAATCAGCGAACATACTGTCAAACTCAGAATCTGATTTAGCCATTAGTAACTTAGGAAGTGTAGCACCGAAGAGCTGTTCTATCTTTGTGTTAGCTATTCCTTCAGCATTATCTCCTGTTGGCTTGGTATTGTCATACACCGCATAACTTACAGTTTTACCTTTTGTCCAGTCTTCCATCGCCTTAATTGGTGCTGTTGATGGTGGTGTCCATTGAAGTTGTAAGTTTGTATCCATAAGCATCCAATAAGTATAAGATGCACCATATTTCTTATCAAAGGCAGTTCTATCAGTGTTCAATAGGTCAAGAACCTCTGGTTTAAATTGATCTTTACCATCTATAGTGTCATAAGTAACACCTTTTTCACCTAGGAATAAATCTTTATTTCCTTCTTCACTTATTAAATAACTTAAGAATCTTATAGCTCTCTTAGGATCTTTACAATCCTTTGAAATAAGAGTTACTGTCCATCCTGCCAAGCTGTCTCCTGCAAGTTTAGGAGCTTCTTTCTTTGAATTTTCTGGACCATCTACAGCTATATATATTGAGTTAGGGTCCTTCTTATATAAGTTTAACTGCTGTGTAGCCATATCTGATCTCTGATATAACATAGCAAAATATCTACCTTGATTGATCTTTTCTTCCATTTGAGCTCTTTTATCTACAAATATATCCTTTGACAAAAGTCCCATTTCATTAGCTTTTCTGAAAGTCTTAAGCCAAGTCACATACTCTGGATCGGTTTGTCTGTCATATAATTTTCCATCCTTCTCCATAGGTATAGCTAAGAAGTTTTGAATATATGCATCTAAAGAATAATTTCCTGTATCATTAAATTCATGTAAGCCTATTGGGATTAGAGGCTGTCCATTAACAGTTCCAAATTTCTCTTTAGCAGCTTTTAATGCATTAAGGAAGCCCTCTGGAGTTGTCATATCTGGTTTTCCCAGTGCTTCATACATATCTTTCCTTACTAAGAAAGTCTGGTTAGATGGTTTCTTTTCTTTGTATTTATCGAAGTCATCTAAAGATGAGGATGCATTTGGATACTCATATACATGTCCGTCATCTTGCTTATACCAAGCTAGCTTCTGTGGATTTGCAACTTTGGTAAAATATAAATCATATTTTTTAGCTAACTCATCTAAAGGTGATACTAGACCGCCTTCAATCATAGTTTTTATTGCAGCCGCTGAGTCATTACAGTCTAAAGTCAACATATCTGGAAGTTTACCTGATGCTATCATAGTATTAACCTTTTCAGTTTCATTTCCAGCTGGTGTTATAAAGTTTATGCTAACACCTGTTTTCTTAGTAACATACTTTGATACAGCATCATCCTGCCATTTTTTTGCAAACCAAGAAAAGTTCATATACCAATCTAGAGTTACAGGCGATGTATCTTCTTTCCAACCTGGCTGATCTGCTGTTAACTTATTAGCATCATCAGCCTTATCTGTCTTTTTGTCACCACAACCAGTAAATAGAGCTATGCTCATTACTGCGGTTAACCCAATGGCTAAAGCTTTACAAATTTTCTTCTTGACCATACATATTCCCCCCATATATTTATAAAATTTATATAAATTTCTGATTATAGGATTTAGAGCTTACAAATAATTTTAGTTGTATTTAATCAGAAATTGCTAACCCTTTACTGAGCCTAAAAGCATTCCTTTTACAAAATATTTTTGAAGAAATGGATAAACACAAACTATTGGGAAGGTAGTCACTACCATAGTTGCTAGTTTTATAGTTTGTTGAGTTACCGTTGTTGCACCTACTGCACCAGGCATATTTGCACTTACAGAATTAGCACCGGCCTGAGCTACCACCTTATATAGATATGTCTGTATTGGCTGTAAGTCATTTTTGTTTATATATATCATACCTGTGAAGTAGTCATTCCATTGATAAACCCCATGAAATAGAGCTATTGTTGCAATTACAGGCAGTGATAGAGGTATTACTACTCTTACAAATATCTTAAAATCACTGGCACCATCTATTCTTGCCGCTTCCTCTAAAGAAGCAGGAATCTGACTGAAGAACGATTTAAATATAAGTAAGTCGTAAAAGCTAAAAGCTGCAGGTATTATATATACTAAAAAGTTATCTAATAGACCTAAGCTTTTTATAAGTAAATATAGTGGTATCAATCCACCGCTAAAGAATAAGGTTATAAGACCTAATGTAGTATATATATTTCTTCCTATCAAATCCTTCTTTGATAAAGCATAAGCAACCATAGCAGTAAAGAACACATGGACTACTGTTCCAATGACGGTTTTAGCTACTGTAACACCTAAGGCTTTTACTATTCCCGAGTTGCTAAAAACAGCTACATAGTTCTGCAAGGTAAACTTTCTTGGCCACCAATAGATTCCACCTCGCATAGCATCTTGTCCCTCATTAAATGAATTAACTATGGTATACCAAATCGGATATATAGTTATAAAGCATATTACAAGCATAATTATTATATTTACAGTATCAAATATAGCTTCACTTTTAGTTCTACGTTTTAAAAAATTTATCTTCATATCTACACCTCCTAGAATAATGATGTATCATTTAACTTTTTACTTGCAAAATTAGCACTCCAAAGCAATATAAATGCTATTACAGATTTAAATAATCCAACTGCTGTTGCATAAGAGAATCTAGCCTGTTGCAGACCCATTCTATATACATATACATCTAAAACATCACTAGCACTAGCATTTAATTGGTTCTTTAATACCATTATTTGGTCAAAGTTTGCATTTAGAAGTCCACTAACTGCAAGTATAAAGAGAAGTGCGATTGTTGGTTTTATGCAAGGCAAAGTTATACTAAACATCTTTCTAAGTCTTCCAGCCCCATCGGTGGTAGCGGCTTCGTATAGTTCTGGATCTACTCCTGCTATAGCTGCAAGATATATTATGGCCGACCAGCCTATTTCTTTCCACAACTCTGATACTACTGATATCTGCCAAAAATACTTTGGCTCAGCTAGATAGCTTATAGGTTCTTTTATTATGTGTAAATCCTTTAATATAGTATTTATTACTCCAACATCTGAAAGCCAATTCATCATTATACCACCAAGAATTACCCATGACAGGAAATGTGGCAGATAAGATATAGTTTGTACAAATTTTTTAAACTTTACTGAGGTAAGCTCATTAAGTAGTAATGCAAAGATTATTGGAAGCGGGAAGCATACTAACAGCTTAAATAAACTTATCCCCACTGTATTTTTCATTACATTCATAAAGTTATCATCTGCTAAAAATTCTTTGAAATACTGAAGTCCTACCCATGGAGCCTCTGAAATAGGTTTTATTATACTGTATTTTTTGAAGGCAATTACTAACCCATACATAGGTATGTAAGAAAATATAATCATCCATATAACTCCAAGCCATGCCATAACTTGAAGCTGCTTTTGGTTCTTAAACTTTAGTTTTAACCTATCAGTTTTTTTTCTAAATGGTGTGTTATTTTTGGATTTATTTATTGCTACTGCTACTCCTGGTTCTTGCATTGTTTCTCCCCCTTACTGCACCGTTTACAAGTATTATTCTACATTTATTTTAACGTTTACATAAGTGATTGTTTTTTGTTTTTGGTGTCATTTTTTTGGTATCTTTTTTCTTATTTAAAGATATAACTTCAATCTGAAATCTATTTTAAAAGCCTTATAAGGTTCTAAAGGTCTTTATTAACAGGAAATTTTACATATAATAGCTCAAAATGGAGCTGTCAAAACAGCTCCATTTTTATTTGCAATTTATTAAATCTAGCATATATTTATTAATATCATTAAAATCAAGTGGTCATGCAAAATATCTTACCTGTAGAACATCTAGATTTCCCTATCTATATGCAGTAATAATATTTTCATCTGAATCCAAAATCTTAAGCTTATTTTCTTTAATTATCTTCCTAGCCTCATCATTATTATTCAGTAGTATAACGCTGGATTTTTTTGATTTTAAGAATGCTTTCACTCCACCATTTTCAGCTCTTCCATCCTTATACATTTCTAAAGCTAAAATATTTCTTTGATTCCAATCCGCTCCACCGTATTGGAGAGGCGTATATATATATACATCATAATCTTTTATAGATATTTTAGAATCTTTAATATATTCCTCTAATATATCTCTAGGAGAATTCTTCAGGATGCTTAAAAGCTTATACTCATAAATTCCACCAGTACATATGATAGCAACTGTCAATATTATAGGTATAATACTTTTTTTAAAAGCACTAATACTTTCTTCGGCAAGAGCACCTAACAATATAGCTAAAGGAGGATAGATACTTACTATATACCAACTTAGTTTTGTCTTAGCTATAGAAAACATTATTAACGGCACAAGCCCCCAAAGAATAACTCCAATATACTCAGCAAAGTTGGACCTTAAGCTGGAAAGCATTCCTCTTGAAGCTATCAAAATAAATATAAGAATGAAAATAACCGCAATATACAGTATATAGTTATTGCATAGCAGCTCTAAATAATAATTCCATGGCCCTATATGCCCTTCTAAGGCGGTACTAGTTCTGGAGAGCAAATCATAATTTATCATTTCTTTAATGAACCTATATCCATCATACCGTACTCTAAAAAATATCCATAAAAATATAGGCGCAAAACTGCATAAAAAGAATATGAGCCATTGTTTTAAGTTAATCTTTGTTATTAGCTTTGTTACAAGTAAATAACAACCCACTACGCCTACTATAGCAATTGAATGCCAGCTTTTATCTAAAAATGCAAAAGAAAAGGATAAGCCTGATATATAAATAAACTCAAGCCTATAGTAGGCATATATGCAGCCAATTACTGCTATGGTAAAAAGCAGAACATATAAGGAATCAGCATCAGCTGACCTAGCACAATGGGATCTGAAAAACTGTACAGATGTAGCCATAACCCCTGATGATATTAAGGATGCTATTCTGCCAAATCTTTTATAAGTAAATATTGTTACCAAAAATATGGTGCTTAGCGCACTTAACACTGACATAAATCTAAGTCCTACTAGATTGTAACCAAGTATTTTAAACCCAATAATAATGGCCCAGTAGCTTAGAGGTGGCTTTAAATTATAATAATCATTTTGATAATTATAGGTATTAACGATATAATTACTATTTTTTATCATCTCATAGGCATTTATGCCATGCCTAGCCTCATCCCAATCATTTATAGGTTCACTACCTATTTTATAAAATAGATTAATAAGGATAACTGCAAATACCATCATTATAAGTATATAATAATATTTATATAAAAACCTCTTGAGCCTGTTTTCATAGAAATTACTACCCTGTTTGATGCTCATGCTATCACTCTCCACAGTATATATGCCATCACCTAGCTTTAGCTGATTTCATTACTATAATTATAGTTATTACTATATATAGATTATTACCATAGATTGATGCTTTGCTACACAAAAAGTTTAATTTTCACCATTATAATATAATTACCTCTAAACCTATATTTACTAAGAGTGATATATTTAGATATTATTATTGAAATTAAGTGGTTATACAGCAGAAACTATATGCGCTAGCTACTAGCGCAATCATTGGATGATTAGCCACTTAATTTCAATACAATACTCTAGAACGCAAGAAAATCACTAATTACAGATTAATTAGTGATTTTTCTATATATACTCTTTATTTTTTACTTTATAGAATTAGGATCATAATCCTCTTCATATATAAATTTATGTAGTGCTTCTAAGTTAGGTTCTTTATCCCACCCTAAGAAATATGTATTTCTTACATATATTGTGCCATTATGGCCATCTATAGGAAGTCTTAATTGGTCAATCTTACTCATTTTATTCATTAATATATCTTTAGCTAAACCTAATATATCACCTTTATCTAAACTCGTATTGACATCTGGCAACATTTCTCCTATGGCATTATTTAATTCTAATATATTCATCTTAGACATTTTTTCAAAAACCTTTGTTAAAACAGTCCTTTGTCTCTCTGTTCTTTGGAAATCCATATCTCCTACATATCTTATTCTGGCATAACCTACTGCTTGTTTACCACTTAATACTTGCACACCTGGTTTTGTAAGTAGTACAGGCTTCACCTTCTCTATCTTTGCAACCTCATTTTGGTATGAGTTTACATAAGGCAACTCTGCTGCAGATACATTAATCTCCACACCGCCTATTTTATCTATAATCTTCTCAAGTCCAAAGAAGTCTACTTCCACAAAGTCCTTGATATTCATTTTGAAGTTCTCATTTATAGTCTTTAAGGTAAGAGCTGCACCGCCATATTGATAGGTATGATTCAATCTATCTTGATTTAAACCTTCCATAGGTCCATGACCAGTTGTATTTACAATCATGTCTCTCATTAGTGATGCTAATTTTATTTTATTATGCTTTTTATCTATTGTGGCAATCATCATAGAATCAGAACGAGAACTTTCATTAGGATCTCTTGCGTCTACTCCTAAAAGTAGAATATTAACATAGTCTTCTTGGATCTTTTTATTTTTTTCATTATATATATTTTCATCTATCCCTATATCTTTTGGCAAAGTACTCACTTTAACTTTAGAAAACTGACTACTAAACATATAATATGGAACCCCTACAATAAGACCAAGTACAACAATAATTATTGTTAAAACTATTAATATACGCTTTTTCTTACTACCACCCTTTTTCTCACTCTTCACATTTTTCTTATCATGCTTCCCCATAATACTTTTCTCCTCTTGTATTAAAATGTCAATTAATTATATCACAAG
The DNA here is from genome assembly GCF_004015185.1 of Clostridium manihotivorum. Lineage (GTDB taxonomy): Bacteria > Bacillota > Clostridia > Clostridiales > Clostridiaceae > Clostridium_AR > Clostridium_AR manihotivorum. The sequence goes on from NZ_CP025746.1 coordinate 5,645,716, forward strand.
TAAATAATGAATACACTCTACAATAATTACATTTATGTATCATATTTATTACATTGTGCGAAAATCTATAAAATTATGACACTTTATAAACTTTTATTTTAAATAGACTTAATAATATTATTGAAGTTAAGTGCTTAAGAAAAAACTGCAAAAAAATCTCACTGAAGCTACCTATTTCAGTGAGATTTTTTTATCTATCTACCTTTTCGAATTTATATTACGAAAATTCGGCAGGCCACATTATTTTTATATGTACACTATGTAATTTCTATACTCTAAAGCCTGAAGTTATTTCTTTTAGCTTTTTAGACATCTCAAACAATTCATCTGTAGTTCTTTCTATTTCAGACATAGCACTTAGCTGCTCTTCTATACTTGCACTCATGTTTTCTGTTCTGCCAGCTATATCGTTTGAAGTAGCAGCTAAATTTCCTATTGCTTTTTCTATTTCTTTAGTACTTCTCGCCTGTTGTTCATTAGCGTTGTCTATCTGCTCTATTTCAGTTGCAATACTTTGTATATTATCTATTATGTTTTGTATTGTTTCGCTAACTTCCGTAGCCTTAGCTACTCCAAGAGCAACCTTGCTTTCAACTTGGCTTACTGATTCTACCGCGGATGCGGATTTCACTTGGTTATCCTTTACTAGCTCTGCTATCTCTCTAGCTGCATTGTTACTTTCATCTGCTAGCTTTCTTATTTCATCAGAAACAACATTAAAGCCTTTTCCTGCTTCTCCAGCTCTTGCTGCTTCGATTGCTGCATTCAATGCAAGAAGATTTGTCTGCTCTGATATAGAAGTTATTATCTTTATTATGTCTCCTATCTTCTTTGATGAGTTATCTAAATCATTTATTATAGATGAAACTTCCTTAGAAGACTTAGCAATTTCTGTTATAGAAGACACTATCTCGTTTACCTTATTCTCTCCATCTTCAGCTGCTTCCTTTGCTTTTCTACTGTTATTAGTAGTATTTTTACTTGCAGTAGATGTAGCCTCTGAGAAACTTGCAGCTTCTATTAGACTAGCTGTTGTTTCTTCTGCTGCAGCCGCACCATCTGCAGTTGAAGACGATATTTCCATAACTGTCCTTGATATCTCCTCAAGACTTTCAGTTGAGGTAGTTGTAGCTACATTTAACTGATCACTAGAGGTTGAAATAGTATCTGCTGATACAGCAACATCTTTTATTATTCCTTGAAGCTTGTCCATGAATAAATCGAAGTTCTTACTCAAGTCCCCAATCTCATCTTTACTAGCATAGTTGATTCTTTGAGTTAAATCACCATTACTTTCATTTATATCCTTAAGCTTTGAAGTAACCCTTCTTACAGGAACCGTTACTGCTCTTATTATAACTATAGATAAGATAATACTTATTAAAGCAGAAGCCCCTATTATTACAATTAGTATTGTCCTTGTATTTTGATAAACTACCTTACTGCTTTCATATGTAGTTTTTGCCTCTGTTGCATGCTTATCTATTATTTTATCAAAATCTTTAACTAAGATTTCTCTTATTGATTCAAAGTTTGTCATAGCTGCTGGAGGCCCTGTCATCTTATTTCCTTGCTCTCCTAAAGCCCTAGCACTTGCTTGTGTTTCATTCTCAGTTATAAAGGCATCCTTGTCCTCAATAAAGGTTTTGTAATCTGCTATCAATGTTTTAAAATCAGCATCTGAACTATATTTCTCTAAAGCTTTACTAACAGAAGTCTGAAGCTTTTCTATATTTGCTTTTGTTGTAGTAATTGCACTTCCATCAGTTTCATCTCTAAGAGAATTAGCATCATATCTTATTGCATCCACATCTGTCTTTAAATTCTCTAATTCTATTATAGGAGTAAGTCTTTCATCGTTAAGCTCAATTATCTTCGAGTTTAAATCTGACAACTTCATTATAGAAGCTCCACCTATTACTGCAATAAAGAATAAAAAGCTAATAGTAAGTACCATCATTTTTTGACCTAATTTCAGTCTGTTTAAAATTTTCAACCTGCCCACACTCCTTGATGACTTTTTTAATTAATTTCACATTATGTAACACTTCATGCTAAAATTTATATTTTCGTATTAAAGTGATACATCTTTATATATCGTAAAATAAAACAATTTCTTAACTTAAGCAATTTAATTCAATGTAATCAGCTATTTCATTATATATGCTGATAAAATCAAAAGGGGGAAGATATATCAGCATATATAATTTAATATTGCTTTTTGTTTCCTGCTTGAATTTATTATATATATAAATTTTCAGATTAATATCGAACAATTGTGTGAAATATATGTGATTTGTATACAACCGTAAATAATAGGCTATTATTAGATATATATGAATACAATAAATTATGATTGTTGACTTAATAGCTGCAAAACTGTATAATATCGTATAAATAAATATATTAAAGCTGTGAAATGTAGTAGTAGTATTAAATGCATCTTCAGAGAGCTGCGGGTTGGTGAAACGCAGCGATGTAGTGATATGAACTCGACATGGAGCATACCTGAAGAAAATCAGGTACGGTTTTTCCGTTATAATATTAAGTGAGAGCAGTAAATATTTAGATATATATTGCTCTAATAAGAGTGGTACCGCGAACTATACCCTTCGTCTCTTTTCATAGACGAAGGGTTTTTTTATTCTTTTGAAAAGGCAGCTGCACAAAAAAATTCACTAAAGAAGATGGCCTCAGCAATTTTTTATTCTTTAGTAACTTATATAATATTTCACTAAGAATTATTTAAAATCTTAGTGCTTTAAGGGAGGAAAAGTAATGGGAAAGTACAGTACAGCCATAGATAAAAAGTGGCAAAAGAAATGGGAAGAAACAAAACTATACAAATTTGACAAGGATAATTTAGATAAAAAGCTTTATGTGCTTGAAATGTTTTCATATCCATCAGGAAGCCAGCTTCATGCAGGACACTGGTTTAACTATGCTCCAGTAGACTCATGGGCTAGATTTAAGAAAATGCAAGGCTTCAATGTATTTCAGCCAATGGGATTTGATGCCTTCGGTCTTCCTGCTGAAAATTACGCTATAAAAACTGGAATCCATCCTAAGGATTCTACCTATAAAAATATAGAAACTATGGAAGAGCAGTTAAAAGCTATGGGGGCTATGTTCAACTGGGATAACGAAGTGGTAACCTGTTCTCCTGATTACTACAAATGGTCTCAATGGTTATTCTTAAAACTATATGAAAAAGGCTTGGCCTACAGAAAAAAAGCTCCTGTAAACTGGTGTCCTTCTTGTAACACAGTTCTTGCAAATGAGCAGGTAGTTGATGGTTCCTGTGAAAGATGTGGAACTGAAGTTACAAAAAAAGATCTAACTCAATGGTTCTTAAAGATAACAGATTATGCTGATGAGTTATTAGAAAAACTTGATACTCTTGACTGGCCTGAAAAGACAGTGTCTATGCAAAAGCATTGGATAGGAAAATCAACTGGAGCAGAGGTTACTTTCAAAGTTAAAGATTCAGATATTAAGTTTGATGTTTTCACAACAAGAGTAGATACTCTTAATGGAGTAACTTATGTTGTCTTGGCTCCTGAAAACCCACTAGTTGATGAGCTAACTAAAGAAGAATCTAAATCCGCTGTTGAAAGCTACAAAGAAGAAGCTAAAAAGCAGTCTGATATAGAAAGACAATCAATAACAAGAGAAAAAACCGGTGTATTTACTGGCTCTTACGCTATAAATCCTATAAACAACAGAGAAGTTCCAATCTGGGTTGGAGACTATGTACTTGCAACTTATGGTACAGGTGCAGTAATGGCGGTTCCTGCTCATGATGATAGAGATTATACTTTTGCAACTAAATACAACCTTCCTATTGAAAGAGTAATAAATTCAAAAAATGGTGAAGGCTCTGAGCTTCCATATACAGAATACGGTGTTCTAGTAAATAGTGGAGAGTTTGATGGTCTAACAACTGAAGAAGCTAAAATTAAGATAGTTGAAAAACTAGCAAAGGATGGAGTTGGAGAACAAAAAGTAAACTTCAGACTTAGAGACTGGCTAGTATCAAGACAAAGATACTGGGGAACTCCTATTCCAATAGTATATTGTGAAAAATGTGGAACTGTGCCAGTTCCAGAAAAGGATCTACCAGTAGAACTTCCTTATAATGTTGAGTTTACTCCTGACGGAAAATCACCACTGGCAAAAAGCGACGAATTTATAAACACTACTTGCCCTTGTTGTGGAGGCCCAGCAAAAAGAGAAGCAGATACTCTTGATACCTTTATATGCTCTTCTTGGTATTACTTGAGATACCCAGATAACAAAAATAGTGAAAAACCTTTTGATACAGACACAATCAATAAGATTCTTCCAGTAGATAAATATGTAGGTGGTCCAGAGCATGCTTGTATGCATCTACTATATGCAAGATTTATCACAAAAGCTCTTAGAGATATGGGGTATGTAAACTTTGATGAACCATTTAAATCTTTAACTCACCAAGGTCTAATACTTGGAACAGACGGACTTAAAATGAGTAAATCAAAAGGAAATACGATCTCTCCAGATGATTATATATCCAAATATGGTGCAGATGTATTTAGAATGTACCTAATGTTTGGCTTTGCATATACAGAGGGTGGAGCTTGGAGTGATGATGGAATAAAGTCAGTTCATAGATTTGTTGAAAGAATAGAAAGAATCATAGAAACCTCTAGAGAATTGATAGACTCCGAAAGCAACAAAAAAGCTTCTATAGATAAGGCAGAAAAAGAGCTTAACTATTGGAGACACAACTCAATAAAAGCCGTATCAGATGACACTGAAAAAATGCAATTCAATACAGCTATAGCTAGAATGATGGAGTTTATAAATGCTTTATCTAAATATACTCAAGAAAGTGAGATAAACCCTACTTTCCTTAAGTCTGTATTAGATGACTATTTGAAATTACTTGCTCCATTTGCACCTCACTTTGTAGAAGAAAATTGGGCACTACTTGGCAACAACTTCTCAGTATTTAATGAAGCATGGCCAGTATTTGATCCAAAGGCCCTTATAAAAGATGAAGTTGAAATAGCTATTCAGATTAATGGTAAGATAAAATCTAAAATAGTTATTCCAAGCGACTACAATGATGAGCAAATAAAAGCAGCTTCCTTAGAAGATGAAGCAATAAAAAATGCTACTGAAGGAAAGACTGTGGTTAAGGTTATAGTAATAAAGGGACGTTTAGTTAATATAGTAGTAAAGTAAATAGCTGATCTAGATCATTGAAGTTACTAGGTTTAGATCAAAAAGTTTTATAATTTATTACACAGTAAAAAAACACACTGACTAAATCAATTCAGTGTGTTTTTTACTGCTAAAATAAATCTGAGAACTCTATCTCTTTACTTTCACTATCTATAAGATTCTTCATGGAGTCAATACCTAAATCCATCTCTTTATTATCTGGTAAATATACCTTAAAAGTACTTCCTTCATTAACTTTACTTTCCAATACAATTTTTCCATTGTGCATTTCTACAAGCTCTTTTACTAAAGATAGCCCTATTCCACTACCTTCGTTTTCTCTTACAAGGGTGCTAGAAACTCTTGTAAACCTATCAAAGACTTTATCTTGCATATCCTCTGGAATGCCTTCTCCATCGTCCTTTACACTTATAACAATATACTTTTCTTCCTGGGATAAAGCTACTTCAATATTACCACCAGCTTTTGTATACTTAAATGCATTAGATAATAAATTAAGCATTATTCTTTCTATTTTTTCACTATCAAAAGCTACCATTTTTTCTTCAAAATCCGTATCAAATATTAATTGTATTTCCTTTTCATGAGCTGTATCCAGAGTAGATAATGTTAGTGACTCAATAAATTCAACAATGTCATAACTTCTTATATTCAACTTCATATAACCTGTATCTATTGCACTTATATATATGAAGTTATTTACAAGCTTTATAAGCCTTCTAATGTTTACCTTCATGCTAGACAGATAGCTTCTAACAGTCTCTTCATTCTCATTAAGGTCAGTGTATTCAATTAACTGCAAACTGCTATATAGGACATTTATAGGAGTTCTAAGCTCATGTGATATATTAACTATAAATTCATTTTTTATCTTATCTACCTCATAAGCTTCTTCTAACATAATATCCTTATGCTCAACCTGACTTCTTAATTCCATAAGCTCTGTATTCATGTGCTTTTTAGATTCCTCTATAGAAATAGCTATAAGAAGCAAGGATAATATAAAGCTTTGCACCACGTAGGCTACCAAATCTATTTTAAACCTACTTATATCGACGAATATATTTATTATATAATAAATAATTTGCAAGCTTGAAAGACTTATAGCAACTAGTCCAAAAGCTCTTCTACTTACTATGTTCTTATACTTCATGAATTTTGTACCTATGTATATGTATATTGACATCAAAAATACCTTATGTATAAAGCTACTTAATGAACTGCAATTATATGTAAAAAACACATCCATAAGCATAACTATCGTCATAATGGTTATATATTTTTTCTTTATAGCTTTCTTTGAAAACTCAAGTATTCCTACATAAATAACAAAATGGCAGGAAAAAAAGAAAAAAACAGCTAATCCTTTAGCCAAACTATTTCCATAAACTTCACTAAATAAAGTAGACACCGTAGTTAAAATCCCTATAATATGACTTAGAGATATATACCCCAAATATTTTTTAGGCTCTATGATGTTATAAACCATGAATATCATGGCAAAAATAGCATATAATACAATAATTATAATAAAATAATTCAAACTTCCCATACTTCATCCTTTACTATGATAAAACAATAAAATTTTAATACTTTCAAATTATAACATAATACTTAAAAAAATTACATAATTGTGTATAAAATATAATATTTCATTTTTTGACCATCTATTTTAGCTAATTTCAAAACAGTACTTTATCAAAATCTAAATTTTATACTTGTTACGCAGTAAAAAATCACCAATGTTGTTTTCATTAGTGATTTTTTGATTATTTACCCTTTTTATAGATTTTTAAAGTACTTTTGAAAACTTATCTAATATATTCTCGACAAGTTTTTCATCTAAAGTTCTAAAATAACCTATATATTTAGAATCATTAAACCGTTCAAATAAATCTTTAGCCATCTCCATCCAAATTTCCGGTATATATATCCAAGCTATTTGCTCTATTCTGCAGCTCAATAAAAAATGCTCCATTCCCCAGAACAAATAATTTTCTATACTATGTAGCTCATTAAATTTAATATAGTGTTCTACAACATCCTTTGATAACTCATATCCATAAATATCTACAAAAAAATAATCAAAAGATTCCTTTTCAGCTTCAAAGGCATCTACATTTATGATTGTGACCTTTTCATTTTTGCCAAAGTTAGCCTCATATAAATTTATTATATCTTCGTCTATTTCATAAACGATTATCTCTTCTACATCTTCCTTATTCAATACCTCTTGAAGGAAATATCCCATACCCAAACCTACAATACCGACTTTTCCTTTCACTTTTCTTATTGCTTCGAAAGATCCCTGAACTTCTTTGGGCGAAAGCTCCATGTAAGCTTTTCCATTACAACCTAGTTCTAATATATTCAGATTCTCATCACTATAAGAAAGGTCATCCTCTGAGAAGAGATAACCTTCAAGTTTGCTTAGAAATTTTTCTTTTATTATCTTTCCATTAATGCCTGAACCATTTAATCTATCATAGTATTTCTTTAGTTTATCAATATAAAATCCCTCTTCAAATGGAATCATTTTGTCCCCTCAATTCTATAATTATATTTATATTGTATCATTTTTTCCAGCATATTCAATAAATATAATAAAGTAAACCTATTGCAATTAAAGTCTATTAGGTATATACTGAAAACAAGTTTTAAATACTATTTATTATCAAGTAGGTGATATTTATGGAAAAAATAACAATAAGCACTCCAGCTTACGAGGAATTCAAAGGATTTCTAGATGAAAATGAAATCGACAATTACAGTATTAGAATAAATCTTGCAGGCTTCGGATGCAGTGGCCCTGTGTTTAATATTTCTGTTGATGAATCACATGAAAATGATATTGTAGAAAAAGTTAATGATATTACTTTCCTAGTTGAACCTAATTTAGTTGACGAATTCGGCGGCTTCATAATATTATCAACAGAAGAAAATGATGGTAGAGGTTTATCTTTAAAACCTGTAATCGAATCTGAAGGCGGTTGTGGAACTTGTGGCGGTTGTCACTAATCCATAACTACTTACCAAATAATTTTCCTCGTAAAAGGGGCTGTCGCACTAATTAATTAGTGCACAGCTCCGTTTTTTGCATAAAAAATAAATCCAGCATTCACAAGAGTGCTGGATTTATTGTAAAATTAATATATGACCAAACATATTAATTTACATAAAGATTATACTTTAAATAAAGGAAGTTATCAATTAAAACTTCCATTTAATATTGATTATATGGTCTCAGTTAATGATTCGGTGCGTTTGCTAAGTCAATTTGTAGAGGAGATGGATTTAACAGATTTATATTCGACTTATTCCCCGAATTAGGGAAAATCAAGCTACGCCACGACAGATGCTGAAGATTGTACTCTATTCTTACATGAACCATATCTATTCTTCACGGGATATGGAAAAATATTGCCGACGTGATATTAACTTCATGTATCTTCTTGAAAATTCACCAATACCTGATCATTCAACATTTGCTAGATTTAGAAGCTTACACTTTGCGCCATGTGCAGAAAGAATCTTAGCTGAAATGACAGAATGTCTTCGTGCTACAGGAGAAATATCTGGAGATGCTATATTCATTGATGGTACTAAAATTGAGGCTTGTGCTAATAAATATACTTTTGTTTGGAAAAAGGCAGTTACAAAGAATTTAGAAAAGCTTCTTGTTAAATTGGCTGATTTAGTAGCTAACTGTGAGGAACTATACGGAATTAAGATAATATACAATGACAAAGTGAAGATGAAACATATAAAAAGTTGCGAAAAAAGCTTTACGCTCTGAAATATGAGAGAAATATTGAATTTGTGCATGGATCAGGGAAAAGAAAAATGCCATTACAGCGATCTATTGAAACTCTTGAAGAGTATCTTGACAAGTTAAAAGAATACACGCAAAAGTTGCACATTTGCGGTAACCGTAATAGTTATTCAAAAACAGATAATGATTCAACATTTATGAGAATGAAAGAAGACGCTATGGGAAATGGTCAGTTAAAAGCTGGATACAATGTCCAACACGGTGTTGATTCGGAATATATTGTATGGCTCACCGTATGCGATCAGCCAACGGATACCCCTACACTTATTCCATTTCTTAAGAGCATGGAAGAATCTCTAAGTTTTAAATATCTAAAAAATAGTTGCTGACGCTGGCTATGAAAGCGAAGAGAACTATTTATTTATTGAAGAAAATGGACAACTCTCTTTCATTAAACCAGCAAACTATGAGATATCTAAAACAAGGAAATACCAAAGGGATATTAGTAGAATTGATAATATGGACTATGATGAAATTGGAGATTACTATATCTGCAAGAATAATAAAAAGTTAATATTTAGTAAGACTATAAAAAGAAAGAGTAAAACCGGATACATAAGCGAAAAAACAGTATATACTTGCGAAGATTGCAGTTCTTGTTCTTACAAAAGCAAATGTATAAAAGGAAATAACAGCAAGACACCTTTGGAAGAAAGAGCTAAAAATCTTGAAACCTCAAAGTTGTTTAATAAGCTTAGAAAAAAAGATTTAGAAAGAGTTGTAAGTGAAGAAGGCTGCCAACTTAGAATGAACCGAAGTATTCAAGCTGAAGGTTCTTTTGCAGAGATAAAACAAGATATGGGCTTCCGAAGATATCTCTCGAAGGGCAAACAGAATGTTTGGGCCGAAAGTATTCTTTTAGCAATGGCACATAATGTAAACAAACTACATAATAAAATCCAATCAGAGAGAACTGGAAAACACCTATTTTCATTAAAAAACAGTGCATAAATTTAAACTTTTAAAAACTAATTGTTTAAAAATAGCCTTAATAGAAAAGGCTTATTAAAGTGCGCAATTTTTTAGAATTTCAGAAAAAACATTCTAAAATATAGTTGTAATTCTTACAAATTTTTAGAAAATTAGGGCTGAGCATCAGCGGTTTTTAACCGCTAATGCGACAGCCCCTTTTATTTTTAACTATTTAATAAATTTTAATCTTACTAAATACATTCACGCTCGTACAAATTATAACATTAGGCTTTGAATTCAAAATTGGAATACTTATTACTTATATTAAAGACATTATTCAACATATCTATCCAGTAGTTTTTACCTTCTAATTTATCTTTCATACCATCATAAGTTCCATCACTAGAATTTTTCTTTATAGTATCCTTGAAATAACTATCTAGCTCTTTTGAAAAATCATTCATCTTTTGAAAATTTAACAAATCATTGGTTTTAAGTTCGATCTTATCCCCAGTTAGGCTAATATTACTTTCAACAAATTTATTCATATATAATTTAATCTTACTAACAGTATCATTGGTCACATCATAATTTATATTTCCATCATCTTTAAGCAAAAGCTTTTTTGAAGTTTTATAATAAGAATAATCATCCATTAGTCCCCAAACGGAAAGATATAGTTGATCATATTGAGAAGATATTTTTACAAGATCTGTTTTCAGTATACATTTACTCTGAATAGAATTCGTTAATATATCCTTTATAGTTTCATTTCGATGAATTATGTCTTCAAGCTCGTCAGAAGATTTTTTTCCTATTCTTTCTTTATAGTCCCCATTATTAAAGCTTAAGAAAACATTTACAATGAAACTTATTAGTAAAATCATCACAATAAAACTAATGTATTGTGAATTTTTAATCTTGCCCATATAAATCTCCCCCCGAGTTTACAAGGTTTAAGATAAACCAATCCATATTATAAAGTCTATTATTAACATACATATCAACATCAACCTTATAAACTACATTTTATCACATCGTATAGCCTTCAGCCATACCATGTAATAAGAAGATTATGAATTTTTTATTAATTTAGCTATATAAGGTTACATAATGTAACTTTATATAGCTATATGCTTAATTATATAGATGTATCACTTCATATTAAAACTTATAAGACCAGAAAAGCCCCATTAATGTATACAAAATCACCTTGCCCAGTCATGTATAACTTCTCTCATCGCTTGAAGACCGTAATCATATCCATACTTCTCCGCTTCTCTCCTTGAAAGTCGCTTAATTACCCCGTAAGACTTCTTTAGACTAAGATCTTCTTTTCCTGTAAGTACCCAAAGTAAATCTTTGTTTATAGGTTTGACTGAAAGCTCCGCCTCCCCTACTCCATCAGTAAAATATATTAAAATATGATTTCTCATATTCTCTCTCTTCATATATTCAAATACCGGTGAAAATCTAGTAGCGCCACTTTTATTGGAACGCTTTTTTATATCCTTTGGTGATGACAGCTCATATATTTTCCTTATATCACTGTCACACTCAATTACAGTTATATCAGCACTTCTACTCTTTGATATTGCCAGGATTTCAGTCATTATACTATTTACCTCTTCATCAGACATAGAAGCACTGATGTCTATAGCAACTAAAATCTTTGGCATTATACTTGGAAGCTTACCTCTTAAATCTAGCCTTTCTGGCTGTCTTCTATCTTTTCTTGTTATGGTTTTCTTATAGCCACATCTCACAGATGGTATGAGTTTCTTTAGATAATCGGTCCACTGTATCTCAGGTTTTGCATCAAGAGATAATATATACTTTTCTATATTCTTAGGAGCTTTTCCTTTGTAAGCATTTAAGGCAGTCCTTTTCTTTATCTCTTTTAGAAGATCCTGAGAGATATTAACGCTTTCCCAAGTATCATGAGCGCTTTCTACATCAATACTTGTAACGATATTATCTTTAGTCTTTACTATAGCTTTCTTACCTTTCTTTACTATGGCTTTTTGCAGTTCCTCTGTATATTGCTCCATAGTCATATCCTCTTTAAGCTCAAGATCATACTCCAAATTTACTGTATACAATCTATCACACCAAGATGGCAAATGCTCTATATACTGGTTAACCGCAATGTCCATTGCCTTACTTAAAGCAATCCTAGAGTACTTATCTCTTAAACCTTTTTGCCTTTCATAATGGCCAAGCATTATATGATATATCTCATGTTTTAATAGAGCCTGTATCTCTTTTAGCTCACACTGAAGTAATAGAACTGGATTAAAGTACATGTTGAATCCAGAAAGTGTGGGTTCAGTAGCTATAGGCCAAGATATATCCAGTCTTATTCCTCTTTTAACCTGAATTAGAAACTGACCAAAAAAGTTATCTTCTTTTTCCAACATACTTAGTATTACTTGCTCCAAAAGCTCATTGAAGTTCCTTATAAAGCTTTCAGTTACATCTTTTTCACTTTCCCACTGAGTGGCTACTCTAAGTAGTTCTCTTCTCCTTATATCGAAGTTCATTGATTATCACATCCTTATTCCTCTCAAAAGACATACTACTTCAATCCTTAGACTCAAAATAAAGCTTTCGATGAATCTCCGAAGCTTTATTTTAATAAATTTCATTATGAAGTAGTATGTCTGTATAGAAAACTTATTCGTATATATCAAAGAAAGCCTCTAAGAAATCATCATTATCTAAAACTTCCTCATAAAGACCATCAGAATAGTAATCGCTTTTTATTTCTTTCATTATTCCAAGTCTTAGATCTTTAGGATATACCTTTAAAAGTTCTGAAAAGACAGACAGTTTATTCTTTCTAGAGCCATTTATTCCTTGTAAAAACTCCAAGCAATTTTTAGCTATTATATATAGCCTAGAATGACTTTCATTTTTTACTCTCTCTTTAATTTCAAAAGACAATACATCATCCTCAAATATGTCCTTTGCAGTAATGAGAGGAGTTTTTAAACTGTTTATAAAATTAATAAAATCACCTGCTATGTTAATTCCTACATTACCCTTTACTACATTATAAAAAATATCAAAAGCTATACTATCTTTATTATTTAGAAAAACTTTATATGCCTTAGATATTCTCTCCCAGCTTCTAGGCGTAGCCTTTATGCTATCTTTAGAGTCTGGTGTGTGAAGATATTCTGGAAAAGTAGATATAAATTGAATTATATCCCCATGAACCTGTCCCTTTCTCATAGCCCATTTTATCCAAGACTTCACATCTGATTCCATGTTAATCCAAACAAACCTATCTTCTTGGGCAGGATCCATATCTACAACTTGATAATCACTTTCTTCAAATCCATCATATTTATTGGAAGGATTCATTGCAGCTACAACATTAACTCTATCAGAAAGCTTGTAGCCATTTATTTCTCTATTTAGTATTAAATTCATAAGCTCTTGCTGAACCGCATGTTCACATCTATTAAGTTCATCTATAAATAATAAGACAGATTCAGTAGTTCCATCCTCTAATGCATCATCAACCTCAACTAGTTTTGAGTGAGTTGCATATATAGTAGTCTTCCTCTTAACCTTCTTGCCACTTATAATATACTCTCTGTCTTCAACAGTAGGCAGCCCACCAATTTCACCTTCTTTAAGAAGATTTGCATCAATATTGACCAAATAGTATTGATTTTCTTCACAGAGTTCTTTAATAAGTGAAGTCTTCCCTATTCCACTCTCTCCTATAATAAGAGGTACATCTCCTGCCTCTAGAACTAACTCTACTGTTTTTAATGCTTCTCTAAAATTCATTTCAGTCACCTTCTCTACATCGATAGCTTATAATCAACTAATATTTTTTTTGCAGTTTTACTTCCATATTCACAAATAAATTTAACTTTATTCATATCTAAAATCTCAAGTTCCAGATAATCTCTTACATAAACTGGACTTATATCCTCTTTTTCAAATTCCTCCATTAGCACTTCAACTACCATTTCAACATCTATACTATCATGAATATACTTGATTACCTTTATATTGTCTCTTATAAAGAGCTTTATATCTTCGTAATCGAAGTTGGAAATATAGTTTATAGCCTCTTCACTGGACTTAACAGCTGCCCTCTTTGCATTAATGGTTGGATTATCTATAAACCTTATAGCTCCCCAGTAACTTTCTATAGCTTTAAGCTGAACTTCTTCAGAAGGATTCTTTATATACTTAATAGCATCATAATCCTTTGACACAGCTGAGAGTTGCAATTCCACATTTGGGTTTTCTACAAACTGTATAGCCCATCCTTTAGCTTTAACAGCTTCCCTTACTATCTTATCAGTTTTCTTTCTTATAACCTTAAGAGAATTCCAAAGGCTCTTTACAGCCATTATAGCTACATCTTCCTGCACATCTTCAATATATTCTATTGAAAGAGGATTATTTTTGACAGCCTCGTACTGTACTTCATATTCTGGATTTTTTATATATTGTATAGCGAACCCATTCTTCTTTACAGCAGCTAGCTTTAACTCTAAGCTTGGATTCTCTAAGTTCCTTATATAGATAGGGTTATCTAATACATTTCTTAATTCATTATCAGCCATAACTTAATTCCTCACTCTCTAAAGTACATATATTAAATTCATTTTTTCATACAAAGCGGCATTTTTCCAATAAATTCTTAACTTCTTAACTTCTTAAAAATCTAACACAATAAACTGTAAAATATAACATTAGGCTATGTTTAAGAATATTGTTGAAATTAAGTGGTTAATAAGAAGATGCTATATGAGGGAGCAATTAGCGCAAGCTCATCTAAGCATCGGATGACTAAACACTTAATTTCAATAGGGTGCTTTAACAGAGCCTAAGATTAATATAAAACAGAAAAATTTATTTATATGCAAACTTTACCTTATAATATAACTATATATTACTTAATAGTAATTATCAATTATTTGTAATAAACTTACAGTAACTTTTTAATTTTGAACGAAGTATATCCATATACTTTTTTACTGTTTCTAGTATAAACATGGTTTTACATTGAAAAAATACAACAGATGGATTCTTAGCTGAAGCTTTGTGATTCATCAATAATATAACAATAGGAGGATTTTTATGAATCATTTAATAATTTTCGCACATCCAAATCAAAAAAGCTTCTGCAAAGGAATACTAGATACTGTAGTACAGACTTCTGAAGATGCAGGAGCCGCTGTAAGAGTTAGGGACTTATATCAAATAAACTTTAACCCAGTTCTAAAGCCAGAAGATTTCGTAGCTTTTCAAAGTGGAAATACTCCAGTTGATATTAGAGAAGAACAAGAACAGATAACCTGGGCAGATGTAATAACCTTTGTATTTCCTGTTTGGTGGGCATCGGTTCCTGCTATATTAAAAGGCTACATAGACAAAGTTTTTTCCTATGGCTTTGCATATGAATATGTAGATGGAGCTCCAAATGGGCTTTTAAAAGGTAAAAAAGTAGTTATATACTCAACCACTGGCACTTCAAATGAAATGTATGCTGCCAGCGGAATGCATAAATCCATGGAACAAACTATAGGTCAAGGTATCTTCAACTTCAGTGGTATAAAAGAGGTTGATCATACATTCTTTGGAGCAGTTCCTTATGTTACAGATGAAATTCGTAAGGATTATCTAGCAGATGTAAGAAGAATAACAATGCAAAACTTAAGATAATTTTAAAGTAAGCTCATTAAAGCATTAGGTGAAAAACAAAATTAAATCCTATAACATCGCCTAAATTTAATAAATAATGAAAAATAGAAGTACTAATCTGTACTTCTATACTTTTCTATATCTCTTTGAACCTGATGAAGAAGACTATTTAACTCCCAAACTTCTCCTTCTTCTATAAGCTTATTTAGCGAAACTTGATACCTAGCTGCCTCAGCAAGTTTTCCAATAGACATAAGACTTAGAATATTATTCATTATAGTTGATATAAGATCCGATTTAACTTCAAAGAGTTTTTGCGCATCCTTTATTTCATCCTTTATTTCAAGCATTTCTTCATCTAATCTAAAGGCCGCATCTGCTGCACTTTTAAGTTTTTGCTTTATCTCAGCAGGAATCTCCTGCTTATATTTATAATTTAAAGAGTGCTCTATAGTAGCCCAGAAATTCATAGCCAATGTTCTTATCTGAAATTCTGCTAATATGACCTTTTGTCCTTCAGCCATATTTACAGGATACTTTATTATCATATGATAGCTTCTATATCCACTGTTTTTAACATTTGCGACATAGTCCTTCTCGTATAATATTTGCATATCTTTTCTTTCTCTTATGATTTCCACAACCCTTTGTATATCATCAACAAACTGGCACATTATACGAACGCCAGCTATATCCTCCATCTCATATTGGAGTCTATTCAAAGGAATATTAAATTTATTTGCCTTCTCTAATATACTGGAAACCTCTTTTACTCTTCCTGTAATAAACTCAATAGGTGAATATTCATTTTTTCGTCTATATTCTTTTCTTATACTCTTTAGCTTAACTTTTAATTCCTCAACAGCCTGTTCATAGGGTGTGAGAAATTCCTTCCAGTTTTTTATCGCCATAATATCACCTTTTCATAATCACTTTTATAGACTTCCTAACTCAACTAATAATTTATACATGCCCGAAAATTCTCAGAACCCAGAATTTTCGAACAAGCATAAATTAAGTTTCGATAGAGGAACTCTTTATAAAAAACAGTTTCAAATAGAGATTTTATTTAATCCATACATTTCATAGCAAACTAATACTTACTAACAAATTGTAATATTTACATAATTACAAATGAAATCAACTTATATAATTATATCAAAATATAATTTATGTGTAAAAATTTTTATAAATATTACGATAATTAATTATACTCCAAGTGGAAAAGTATATAAATTTAGAGTAAAATTATATTAAACTTACGATTAAAATTTGTATTTGGTGAATAAAAAATAGTTAGCAAATTTTCAGCCCACAAATGCTGATTTTAAATCACTTTACAAAATATGTCAACTGTTTTTTTAAATTCACTTATATTAAGAGGTGTATTATGGATAAGATTTTTTCAGGATTAGAGAACTTGGGATTTGATAACTTGAATAATATAGATTTATATAAAAAAGAGGACAAGTCAACTGGTTCAGTTTTAAAAAGCAAAGAGATTGATCCAGCTTCTTTTTTATATGATAGAGAGTGCTTTTGCCCAGTATGCGAAACAAAGTTCAAGGCTCGTTCCACAAAAACTAATGGTCCCAGAGTTCAAAGTAAGGATTCTGACTTATTTATAAGGTATTCTGTGGTTAACCCATATTTTTATGATGTTGTTGTTTGCCCAACATGTGGATACAGTGCTATGAAGGCTGATTTTGATAAACTAAAATCCTATCAGATTGAATCAATTGTAAAAGGAGTTTCTACAAAGTGGAACAGAAAGAATTATCCTCCTATCTACGATGAAAAAATAGCTATTGAAAGATATAAGCTAGCACTGATAAATAGTGTGGTTATGGATGGAAAAATTAGTACTAAAGCAATGATATGCCTAAAAATAGGCTGGATGTATAGACTTTTAGAAGATACTTCAAACGAAAAGGCATTTTTAGCTAAAGCAGTTGAGGGTTTTGACAAAGCATACATTTCTGAAGATTTTCCTATATACGGCATGAATAGATTTAGTCTTATGTATCTAATCGGAGAGCTTTATAGAAGAATTGATCAAAACGACCTTGCACTGCAGTGGTTCAGCAAGGTTATAACCAGTATACAATGTCCTCAAAAAGTTAAGGATATGGCTAGAGATATGAAAGATCTAATCAAGGCCGAAAATTTGTAATTTTAGTGGTTCTTTTGTTAAATAATATAAAATCATAGGTTATTTTTTTATATTTATGCTATAATTATATTAAATATATTTAATATAATTAATTTTTTCATATTATAAAAGCATACTTAAAAAATACTTTAGCTAGGAAATATAAATTAAGTTTCTAACTCAACTATTTTTTATATGCTCTAAACTTGTAAACATAGGGCAAATATAAATAAAATGTTGCTTTAGGAACCTTTATATAAAATCTATTTTAAACCTAAGACAAAGTATATTTTAACAAAATAATTTCAGTATAATTGCAATTATTTAATGTTGCAATTATCTATGGACTTTATTTAATAAAATAACAAGATTAACATTAACTATTAGATCAGGGGGGTTTGCAATGGGATTATTTTCAAAAAAGAAAGAAATTCAAAATGAAATCGCAGTTACCCATACAGAAGCTGAAGTTACAAGTGCACCAATCAATAGTATTGACTCAGTTGTAATGGATAAACTAATTAAGCTTTCTGATAATGCTTCTAACGTTTCTCATAATATTGAGGAAATAACAGATTCTATATCAAACTTAACTGCATCTACAGAATCAGTAAACGAAGAATTACATACTGCTGATGGAATGCTAAGAGGCTTTAATGACTCCATGGAAGCTTTAGCAATGAATATTAACAACGTACATATTTCTGTTCTTGATACTGATGAATTGGCTGACAAAGGGATTGTGACTATAAATTCCTTAGATTCATCTCTTAAAGAGCTTCAACAATCTTTCCAAGTATCATATTCTACAGTAAATGAACTTGTATCAAAGCTTGAATCTGTTAATATGATAACTGACTCAATCAGCCAAATAGCTAGCCAGACTAACTTACTTGCTCTAAATGCTGCAATAGAAGCTGCAAGAGCTGGGGAAGCTGGTAAAGGCTTCTCAGTAGTAGCTGGTGAAGTAAAAAAACTTGCTGAGAACTCAAAGCAAGCTGTACAAAGCATAACTAAAATTTTGGATGAAATAAAAGTAGATATCCTTAACGCTTCCTCTGCAATGACAGGAGGAAATACAGCAATAGTGGCACAACATGACACAATCGCTGAAACAAAGGAAACATTTACAAATATAAAGAACTCTATAGATGGGGCTACTACAGAAATCAGTGATTGCTTGGTTAACCTTGTTTCTACAGCGGAACAAAAGGACAACCTAATAAACTTTGTAGGAAATATCTCTACTCTATCTAAAGAAAATGCAGCTTTAGCTGAGGAGATAGCTGAAACTTTAAATAATCAAGTACATTCATTATCAGATTTCTCTAATAATGTTAAGGAAATCGAAAGAGATATAAAGAAATAAATATAATTTCCTAAAGAATAAAAAACTTCAGCTTAATAGCTGAAGTTTTTTATTCCAAATGAGTTTTAAGTT
Source organism: Clostridium manihotivorum (assembly GCF_004015185.1). Lineage (GTDB taxonomy): Bacteria > Bacillota > Clostridia > Clostridiales > Clostridiaceae > Clostridium_AR > Clostridium_AR manihotivorum. Next base: position 5,664,958 of record NZ_CP025746.1, read on the forward strand.
ATACGAATAAATTTACATTGGAATCCTCAGCTTCTCCTAAATAGTATCCAACCCCGCCATAGTTTATTCCATCTAATAGTTCTTCTTTTTTTATTCCCATAACATCCATCGACATTGTGCAAGCAACTATATTAATTCCATTATCAATGGCAGCTTGTATCAGCTCTTCTAAAGATTGTATATTTTTGTCCTTCATCACTTTTCTAATCATTTTAGCACCTAAACCAGCCATATTCATCTTAGAAAGTGTAAGTTTTTTACTTCCCCTTGGCATCATAATGCCAAAGGCTCTTTCTATAATATTCTTCTTAGCTTTAACCTTTTCTGTCTTTCTGAGTATGTTTAATCCCCAAAAAGTAAAGAACATAGTTACCTTTCTCCCCATTGATGCAGCACCATTTGCAATAATAAATGAAGCTATGGCCTTATCTAAATCACCTGAAAAAACCACTATTGTCTTTCCATCATTTACAACCTTATTACTTGTTATTGCTGTTTCATTGCTTTCGAAGATACCCTTTCTGATAGAAGCTTCAATTATGCCTTTAGATTTTCTTATATCTATAACTTCATTATTTGTTCTTTTGCTCCATGCCTTAATATCCTCATAAAATCCAGGGTCTGAAGCTCTAATCTTAAGAACATCTCCTTTATCTAACATATCAATAGAAGCCTTAACCTTCATCAATGGTCCTGGGCAGCTAAGTCCACAGGCATCTAACTCTACAGTTTTACCTTTACCAACAATATCTTCAGCTTCATCAGATATCTCTAAATTATAGATTTGTTGCAATCCATCTTCATTATTAAAACTTTTAGTTTCTAACAATTCTTCATCAGCTTCATATTTCGATTGTATATAACTCTTATAGCCTCCAGATAAATTTTTTACTTTAAACCCATTTTGGCTTAATATCCTAGATGCTACGTAACCTCTTATGCCAACAGCACAATATACTAGAATTTCTTTATTCTTATCAAGTTCATCCAGTCTCTCTCTTAAAGTATCAAGAGGAATATTTCTTGCTCCTTCTATTGCTCCATTCTCTACCTCAAGCTCTTCTCTAACATCTAGTAAGATTTGATTTTTCATATCTATTTTATCAAGTTCCTCGGATGAAACTACATTAGATAAGCCTCTGAGATTATTTTGAGCTATAAACCCAATCATATTTGCAGGTGATTTTGCTGAAAGATAAGGAGGCGCATAGGCAAGTTCAAGTTCTGCAAGATCACTAACTTTTGCACTAAACTTTATAGCAGTTGCTATAACATCAATAAACTTATCGACACCTTCATATCCTAAAGCTTGTGCCCCTAGTACCTTACCATCCAAATCATATAAAAGCTTAATTGAAAGCTGAGTTGCTCCAGGATAGTAACTTGCATGAGACATAGGATGCGCATATGCTTTACTATAGTTTACCCCTATTCTCTTTAGAGTCCTTTCATTATTTCCAGTGGATGCTGCTGTTAAAGAAAATATCTTTAAAATAGATGTACCTATAGTTCCATTGTATTCTGAACTTACTCCGCATATATTGTCAGCAGCTATTCTTCCTTGCCTATTGGCAGGTCCTGCTAACGGTATAAAAGTTTCTCCTCCATTAATATAGTCCCTAACAGCAATTGCATCTCCTACAGCGAAAACTCCTTCTGCAGAGGTCTTCATATGAGAATCTACTAATATATGACCTCTTTCTCCTAATTTAATTGCCGATTTTTTTATAAATTCAGTGTCTGGAGAAACTCCTATAGCCAAAATAACCAAGTCTGCCTCAACTCTTTTACCGTCATTTAACGAGATTTCTACTCCTCTTTCAATATCTCTGAAGCACTTAACTCCATTATTCAATATCAGAGATACACCGCTATAGATAAGCTCCTTCTGTGCTATAGCTGCCATTTCTGAATCAAAAGGTGCGAGTATATGAGGCGCTGCCTCTACTAATGTAACCTGAACCCCTCTTTCAGTAAGACTTTCAGCCATCTCTATACCTATAAAACCACCACCGATAACAGCTACCTTTTCAGCACTCTTTTTATCAATAATAGCTTTTATCTTATCAGTATCTGCCACATTTCTTAACGTATATATCTTATCACTGCCAATTCCTTGTATATTGGGTCTTATAGGCTTTGCACCAGGTGAAAGAATAAGGTAATCATATGTTTCTACATATTCACTATTGTCATTGCACCTCACTTTGACCTTTTTATTGGTGGTATCAAGCTCAATAACTTCACTATTAACTCTAACATCTATATTAAATCTTCTCTTCATCGCTTCAGGAGTCTGAACTAATAATTTCTCTCTCTCTTTTATAGTTTCTCCTATATAATATGGCAATCCACAGTTAGCAAATGATATATGCTCCCCTTTTTCGAACATTATAATATTAGCATTTTCATCTAATCTTCTAATTCTCGCTGCGGCGGAAGCACCACCAGCAACTCCTCCAACTATTAACACTTTCTTATTCATTTTCCACCTCACTAATTTTATTATTTATAGATGTAAACAGTTAATACCAAATCAACTTGATGATAACTGGCTTTAGTATTTAAAGACTTTTGTTAAATATACTGCTTTACTATAAAGCTAACTTATCAATTTGCATTATCGCCTTAACTATACTAGCTATCTTTTTATCACATACCTTATAAAACACCTCGCTTCCACTTCTCTGCCCTTCAATAATTCCATAAGCTCTGAGTTTCTGAAGATGCTGTGAAACTGTAGATTGCGGCAAACCTAAACATTCTTGCATATGACTTACATTACACCCCTCATTCTCTACTAATCCTTTTATTATGCAAAGTCTAACAGGATGAGCAATGACTTTAAGCAATTCCGATATATCTTCTAGTTCTTTATAATTCATGTCCATAAATATTCTTCACTCCATTTACCATTTGTATATTAATATATTTATATATTAGAATATTCTAATATACTTGTCAACAGTTTTTCTTCTATATATTTATTACTACCAGTATCCCATTGATTCTTTCACCCTCAAACATTAAAATCAACCACATATTATGACTTTATACTTTCATATACAGAAAAAATTCGCTGAAACAATTTCTTTCAGCGAATTTTTTATTCTTTGCATAACCTATATCTTTCAGAGCATCCATAATAAATATATTAATTTTATAATATCTTTACAGGATCAAAGTTTATAAAATCACAAGAAGTCATCACATATTCAACACCGTCATGCATACCATTGATAACTCTAGAAAGTGCCGGACCATGTAGATGACCATATATAACTTTCTCCACTTTGTATTCTTTAAATATCTCTGTAAAAGCAGACTTTTCAAATTTTTCATTGGTAGGAGGATAGTGTATCATACATATAAATTTTTCGTATCCAGCCTTCCTTGCAGCATCTAGTGATAATCTTAATCTTATTTGTTCCCTGGAATAAATCTTTTCGTCACGAGCAGAAAACTTATCACTTCCTGGGCATATCCATCCTCTAGTTCCACAGATTGCAAAGTCTTCATAAGTGAAGAAGTTATTCTGGATAAAATTCATGCCTTCATACATTGAATTAAGTTTGGATATACTGCTCCACCAGTAGTCATGATTTCCCTTTATGATTATTTTTCTCCCTGGAAGATTATTAATCCAATCAAGATCATCCTTACTTTCATCTGCAGTCATAGACCATGAAATATCTCCACCTATTAAAACTGTGTCTTCTTTACCTATTTTACTTATCCAGTTTTCTTTTATCTTTTCATCATGTTTATACCAATTTTGGCCAAAAATATCCATAGGTTTATCAACATTTAATGCAAGATGAAGATCCGAAATAGCATATAGCGCCATATTAAATTCACCTTTCGTCAATTAGTTTATCTATATCAGTTACATAGGCTATTACATGGGCTACAGCTTCATAAAGTTCATAGGGTATACTATCTCCTACATCTACATTTGATAACATATCTGCTAACTCTTTATTATAAACGATAGGTATTTTACTTTCTTCTGCCTTCTCTATTATCTTATCAGCAATTACACCAATACCTGCCGCAGTTACTATAGGAGCTTCCATATTACTTTCATACTTAAGTGCAGCAGCTTTTTTCCTTTGGTTCATATCATCACACCCTTTGCCTATTGCATCTATCGACATGTAACCTTACAGCCTGATTAATATTTATAGTTATAGAATTATTTATCTCATATATAATTATAACAGATAACCATATAAATTATATATATTAAACAGTGACATTTATGGCAGATATATTCTTATCATCGAAAAAGTTTCTGCAATTTACCAGTGTTACTTCTTCAAGTTTCTTAGATACTACTATATTAGAAACAAAACCCATATCTTTCAGTGCATTATTCAATTTAGCTTTTCCTAACTCTAGAGGCTTAACAAATCTTTCTTCACACTTAAGATCTACATTAAGTATTTTATTTTTAAGATTTAAGTATCCATCTATATTACCTAAATTAAAGGTCTTTACAGTTACTACAAGCTTAACATTGGTAGAATCAACCTTTTTACCGTCTTTTCTATTATCCTTTATTATAAGCTTGCATGGATAGTCCTTCTCTCTAAGCTGCAAAGGAAGATCTAAGCAATAGTATTGATTATTTAAACTATTAAACACCTTAAAATCATTTATATTATTCTTTAGTAGTTCCATGACTTTTTCTCCAAGTTTTTCAGAAAATACTCCTTCAAGCTGGCTCTTTATATTATTATTAATTTTTTCCAGAACCTTAGCTTTTATATTCTCATCTAAGTTTTTTATCTTATCTCCTAAAAGCTTATCCAAACCATCCTTATTTAGCAGGTTTTTAAGTGTATCAGTATTGGAATCAATTTCAAATAGATTACTTTTATCTGTATCTATAACTGTTTTAACAGCACTAGCTCCAGTATCTACTTCTTTATATTGCTCTTTTAGAACACTATCAACTATATCATCTAGAGATTTACTCAGACTCCCCTTAGAACCACTTGTAGCATCTTCTAAATTAGATAATATATTTTTAAGCATATCTTTTATTTCTACATTTCTTCCAGATATCTGATTTTTTATAACTTCATTACTTGAAAGCTTAGCTCCAACTTCTATTTTTTCACCCTGTTCAGAATTAGTTTCTGTAACAAAATTATTGTTAGTAACAATATCTTTCTCTAAAACTGCAATTGCAGAATTATTGGTTTGAGAATTAGATAAAACCTTAGAACTATCGTTATTATTTATTTTATTAGTAGAGTCACTAAATTTATTGTTTTCTACCTTAGATTCATTAATAAGTCTTACTACATCTTGCAGCTTATTAAAATCCTTATTAGATATGTTAATTCTTCTATCTAAAATTTTGTATATAGCATCCTCAACATTTGCTTTAGTAACTTGTCCATATTCATTATCAGCTGAAACCATAGCTTCCTTAATTATTTTCATTATATCTTTATCAGAAAGAGCTGCTACCTTGTTATCTAGTGTTTCATATTCACCATTCAATACAAAGCTACTCTTATTGTTAGACAGTACATCTCTCAATGTATATCTCAATATATCGTTGTCGTTTGCAGTCATGGATTTAAGAAGCTGAAGTATATTTATTTTATTATTTCCAGAGGAATACAGGGTATTAAGCATCTTTGCTTTTACATTACTAGAAGCTAATTCGCTTGGCGTTGCCTCAGTGCTAAAATTATCAGCCGAGATGATTTTATCCTGCATTATTGCTTTAGGTGTGATTTGTTCCTTAGAAACTCCATTATCAGGTGATTGTAGATTTAAGCTTTTAAGTTCAGTAGTTATACTACTTATGTCTTCAAAAACTTTAGAAAAGTTTTGTGATAGCTTTTTAAAACTTTCTATATTATCTGAAGTCAAATCTATACCACTTTCCATCATCATCATCAATTCATCTTTATTCAAAGAATTAAAACTAACGAAAAAGTCTCTAAGAAGCTTTTGTGCCTTTTTACCCTCTTCACTGTTTTTATCCATTCCCTTTATAGAAAGATATCTTTCTATAAAAATATCTGCTTCTTTTGGATTGCCCTGAAGCTTATCTTTAAAATTCATAATGCTTTTAAGTCTTACTATGTTCTCTCTAGTAATATGCATATCAAACTTTATCATAAGCTTTACTACATCCTTATCTTCTGGAGACAAACCCTCTGATTTAATAAAATCATCTATTGGATCAGCTGCAGTGCTTCCACCTTTATCATCCCCACTTATAAGCTTAAGTTTTAACTTACCATCTACAAAACCCTCAACTTGAAATCTAACTAAACCATCTTTCATTTCCTCTATGGGCGTATCAACTTCAGCGGCAAACTGCCAACCATCTACTAGTTTGACCATAACTTCTTTTTTGTCATCTAAAGCCTTTACCACTCTTCCAGAAAACTTTTCTCCTACTTCAAATGTAAGTTTTGAAGATAGCTTCTTATTTCCAGTGCTGTATACATTATTTACATTCCAAATCGCTGGCATAAGCTAATCTCCCCCACAATAAATTATAACTTTTAACTATTTCATTCTACGAACTAATAAATTGCAATTTATACTTTATACTCTGGCTATGTTAAAGTACTGTGCTGAAATTCAGTGGTCAGTCATCCGATGCTTAGATGAGCTTGCGCAAAGAATTAATATGATTTTGTCATATTCCATGGCTAAAACTGTAAACTCACTACGTTCGAACAGTACAGTTTCTTAACGCCATTCCATCTGAAAAAATCATTTAATTCTAATTGCTCGCTCATATAGCATCTCCTTCATGACCACTGAATTTCAACAATATTATTAAACATAGCCTATACCTTCTATAGGCATCCAAATTCAACTATTAATTTATACATGCCCGATGATACCCAGAAACCGAGATTATCAAAAATGTATAAATTAAGTTTTCGTAAAGGATACCTATAAATAGCCCCATTACAGTATTAGTTCTTTATATTAGTACAGCTCTATTCATAGTTTTATTATCGAGTATAAGCGGAGCTTCCTTTAATAGTAAATAATGTCCTATATCCATAATACTACTAATAAATTTTCTACTTTTACTGTACATCCTAGACTACTACTCTGAGTTCTTGATATTAAAAATAACCACCTCAATACTAGATTATTTTTAACTCTAACTATTACTGCTAGAAGTTTAAAAACACAAATCTAGATATGAAGTGGTATATCCTTATAGAGCCCCTTTATCGGAACTTAATTTATTCTAATTCAATTTTATTGTAGTTTTTCTTACCTCTTTTTATAAGAACTGCTCCGTCCTTAAAGTCTTCAGCAATTAATTCTCTCTTAAAGTCTGTAACCTTCTCACCATTTATTGATAGACCACCTTGTTGAACTAATCTTTTTCCTTCAGCTTTTGAAGGTATTATTGCAGTCTCAGCCAAAACCTCTAAAAGTGATGTACCAAGCTTTTCTTTAGATATAGCTACTGTTGGCACATTAGTCATATCACTTCCAGCTCCGAATAAAGCTTCTGCAGCACTTTGAGCTTTTAAAGCTTCTTCTTCTCCATGAATTAACTTTGTAACCTCAAAAGCAAGAACTTTTTTAGCGTCATTTATAGCAGCATCCTTTAAAGCTCCTAGTCTCCTTACTTCTTCCATAGGTAAGAAAGTTAGTAAAGCTAAGCATTTTTCAACATCTGCATCCCCTACATTTCTCCAGTACTGATAAAAATCATAAGGAGAAGTTTTTTCAGGATCTAGCCACAATGCTCCATTTTCAGTTTTACCCATTTTCTTTCCTTCACTATTAGTAAGTAAAGTACAAGTCATTGCAAAAGCTTCTTTTTGCGACTTTCTTCTTATTAGATCGACACCTGCAATCATATTTGACCACTGGTCATCTCCACCAAGCTGCATCTTACAGTCATACTTTGTATTCAGCTCATAGAAGTCATAGCCTTGCATTAGCATGTAGTTAAATTCTAAGAATGAAAGCCCTTTTTCTAATCTCTGTTTAAAGCATTCTGCAGTAAGCATTCTATTTACTGAAAAGTGTGTACCAACTTCTCTAAGGAAATCTACATAATTTAAGTTAAGAAGCCAATCAGCATTGTTAGCTAGAATAGCCTTTCCCTCTGAAAAGTCAATAAATTTCTCCATTTGCTTCTTTATGCAGCTTACGTTATGTTCTATCTGTTCCTTTGTAAGCATTTTTCTCATGTCAGTCTTACCACTTGGGTCCCCAACCATAGCAGTTCCGCCACCAATAAGTGCTATTGGTCTGTGACCAGCTTTTTGCATATGAGCCATAAACATCATAGCAATAAAATGTCCTACATGAAGACTATCAGCTGTTGGATCAAAACCTATATAAAAAGTTATTTTCTCTTTCTCTAATAATTCCCTAGTTTCATTTTCATGAGTAAACTGTTTTATATACCCACGCTCCATTAACTCATCAAGCACTTGTGCCATTAAAATCCCTCCAAATCTTGAGACATAAAATTGTTTAATTATATGTCCATATGAAAACCAATAACTATAGTATATAAATATTCCAATTATTTATCAATTAAAAAATTATTTAAAGTGAATTTTTTGCATAGCCGCCTCTAATAATGGATATAAAAAATTTGACAAAACAAATGTAGCCATTATGTAGAACTATTGCTACTTCTACATAATGGCTACCCATATATAAAACCTTAATTGGCCACCAATTCATATTTATTGTACTTTTTAATAAAATCAGGAGTTTCATTTTCATGATTAATACTAATGTATACGTTTATGCCAAGCCTATCAGCAAGCTCTTCTAACCTATAAAGCAAATGTGCCGCATCTTCTATCTCACAATTAACAATATTACATAGTCCATCTATATAGATGTTCTCAATATCGTAATCTTCTGAAATTATGCCGCACAAAAATCCATACATACTATCATAGCTCATCAGTTCCAATTCGCTAGTAGATATAAACCTTATTTTTTTGTCTAGTTGTAGCATGCATCTGCTATCATCATCGATAAAAACAGAATTACCCTTTTCGGTCAATACGTTTCTATTTGCAAGACTTATTAGTTCCTTGGTTTTTCCAGAACCTCTCTTATTGCAGAATACCTGAATCATTAGAATCACTCCTTAAATTTTATTATAATTTGGCTCAAGATTTTTCATAATCTATTGCTTAGCTAACTAAAAACTAGTAAGATTTTACGAAAAATCTTCAACTACTATTTAAGCTTATATAGATTATTAACCACAATTATCCAAGGAAATCATTATTTTATATAATCCCTAAAAATTAATATAATATTCAGACTTTTTTAACAATAGTAATATAATTTTAATTATTTCAAACTAAGTAATAAAACTTAGATATGTTCATTAATCCCTGGAAAAATAACCTTAAACACATTCTCTTGCTTAGAGTTGATAAACATTATCTTTCCCTTTCCTTTAAAAGCTTTTTTCATATTTGAAAAGCCGTTATTACTTTTCAAAAACAATCCCTTTGTATCTAAAGTTATAACCTTCTCATATAGCCACATATTCCTTCTATTATACTCTCTAGTGTCGCCATTTCTTTTATTTGTCTTCATAAGCTCCCCTGGGCTAGTAACTACTATTGAATTAAAACCTATATGAACCTCTATTATCCTGGAAAACTCTGAATACTCCCTATATAAAACAGCATTCTTTATTGCTTCCCATACTGCAGTGTAAGGATATTTTTCCGGAAGTATCTCTTTTAGATGAACTTCACATAGCTCAATCATTTTTATTATATTGCCCTGTACCACAATAACTTCAGGTTTATTCTTATTTATCTTATTTATTATCTTTATCATATTATGTGGTATATATATGCTGTTAGAATCAGAGAACACTAATAGTCCACCTAGAGTACATATAGTTTCTCCTGTTTCCCTATCTCTAGAAGTAATTGAACTTCTACGAAGTAAAAATTCAATATTTTCATTATTTATATCTATAGATTTAGACCTAAAATACTGATTTATTATTTCCATATTTAAGGCACTTATATCACTTTTCAAAATCCCGCACCCTTCAATATTAAGGTTTAAACTCTCTTCAAATGCAGCTACAAGTTCTTGCTTTCTCATAATATCTGTAGTAGAACCCCTTCTTATATAAAACGCTCCACTTTCTCTTACCTGATAGGGTTTTTGATCCCAATTATATATTGTTATTACACCTATATTCTTATCTTCTAAAGTTAAATACTCTACGGAAACAGGTATAGGAGGATCACATCTAGAAGCTATTATTTGCTGAATCTGCTCTTCACTAAACATATCTTCCTTCTTTAACCCTACAATCTTCTTAGTCTTGTCTTCTATACCTACTATTATATAGCCTCTTCCTCCATTAGAATTGGCAATAGCGCAAATATCTTTAGTTAATTCCTTCTTACCTGTCTCGCCACTTAGCTCTATTCGTAGTTTGAAGTCTAATTTTCTTCCTTCTTCTCTGTGAAGCAGGTTTAAAAGCTTTTTCTTATCCATGGATAAATACCTCTCAAAGGTTAAATAAAATTTTACACTTATGTAACTGAAAATATTTAAGCTTTAATATATTATATTCCAAAGTCTACATATAAGATACCAAGAAATCTCTCTATACCATGTTTTTTTATTTTTTTACTGTTTACCCTAACTAGCAGTTATAGACCCTTGTCGTCACTAGGTTTAGCTAGCAAAACTTTTTTACTTTTCTAGATAGTAAAAAAACAGCCTGGAGCACCAAGCTGTTCTATCTAAATATTAATGAACTTATAACTCTATTTTTACCAGATCCCTTTGCCTTATACAAAAGGGCATCAGCAACCTCCACCACTGCGTCAACAGTTTGGCCATCCGTAGGATAAAAGCTTAATCCTATACTGGCTGTTACAGTCTTTATTACATTTTCTCTTATTACAGGACTTTCCTCCAGCATTCTCCTAATCTCTTCTACCCTAACTTCCATCTCCTCTTCAGTTTCATTGCTTCTAAGACAAATTATTATTTCTTCTCCACCATATCTGGCTATTATATCTTCACTCTTTAAACAGCTTTGTATCACTGTTACTACATGCTGTAGAGTCTCATCACCGAACTGATGTCCAAAACTATCATTAACCTTTTTAAAATTATCTATATCTATCATAACAATACCAAGACAATTATATGGATTTTCTTTTATCCTCTTATCTAATATCTCAAAAAAGTATTTTCTATTATATATTCCAAGTAAAGGATCTCTTTTTGATGCTTCTTGTATCTTAGTATATAGAATACTGTTTTCAATAGCTATCGCTATCTGATTTGCTATTGACGCTACGAATTTTATATGTGCTCTCGTAAAAAATCTATATAAGGTATGTTCAACCATTATATAGCCAATGTACTTCTCTCTTATTTTTATTGGAAAGCCTATTATAGAATGTATGTCCTTTCTGATTTTTTGATCAGTAAATATAACTTCCTTTGAATTTACTACAAATTCTTCTATATTTTTAATATATTTATTTATACTATCGGGAAATATAACTTCTTGGGAGTTTGAGTTGGTTGCCTTAACTTGTAACTATTCAGCTATAGCATATAATTTTATTTTTGATAAAATTTTAGATATGACAAATAGGGGTATCAAAGTCCTTAATACCCCTTAAATAATCTTATCTAAGCCAAGGTCGGATCAACTGGATTTTCTGTAAATGTAGAGTTTATACACTTAAGTGCATTCATGCCTTGCTTTCGCACCGTGGATACATATCCACGAATACGAGTAAATGCTTTAGCGCCACTAACACTTCTAAAGGTTCCAGAGATTTTTTGTTTAACCTTAGCCATTCGCAGATCTCGTTCTGCTAGATTATTATCAAAAGGTATATCAAAGTCATGCATGAAAGCAAGTATCTGTTCTCTATAAGTACTTAATCTATTTAATAAATTAAGGCTAGCACTTTTCTTTGCTTTCTTTTTAGCATAAGACTCACTATTGGCAATATAATCTTCTTTGAAACCATCTTCTAAGATTTGAGTATATCTTTTTTCGAAAGCTTCTATTTTATCTAAGGTTAAAGCATTAGCAATATTCCAATTTAAATCTACTTCTTTCTTTATCTCAATTAGTAGATTTTTCATTGGTTCAGCCCATGATTGTTTTTCTAGATCAGAGATACCATTTAGTTCTCTGAGAATATGGGCGTTACACAGAGAGTGATCACAATCTGTGTATTGAAGATATGTTTTCCAGCAGTCATGGACTGCTGTTCCGATGAAATTAGGTAAAATACCTATAGAGTCAACAGCTTCTTTTCCACGCTTTTCATGTGCTTCATAATATGTATATCTCTCGTTTGAAGCAACATGTAACCATTGACGCTTTTTATCTATAGCCAAACCTGTTTCATCAAAATGTACAGCACCTTGAGAATTAATTAATGATGCTTTTATATTTTTCTCAATAGGTTTCAAGTTTTCATGACAAGATTCATTAAAATTAACCATTGATCCTTGACTTAAATTTATATCAAATAAATCTGAAATTAACTCTGCACCACGTTTATACGGAATCAATTGATACTGAGTTAAATAAACAGATACAGCCTTTATCTTTTCTCCATATTGTACTGTATTGGTTATTCCCTCTGGGAATTTACCGGTATTTTTTCTTCTACATTTTGGACACTTTTTAATTTCTGCTCTATGTTCAACAACTTTAACTTCTATCTCTGGTATATCAACTACTTGGCGGATAATATTTCTCTCCGATTTTACATCCTGTAAAGATGTTCCGCAGATATCACACTTATCTACTGTGTGTATGATTATTTCGTCAGGATTATCATTGAGTTCAAGAGTCTTTCCCTCATGACCTTCTTGACCACCAGGATTTTTATCTGTCTTCACTCTTAAACTTTTAGTTTTCTTTTTAAAACCGTCTGATGATGGTGGTTTACTACTGTTATTACTATTTTTATTAACTTGGCTTTCTAGTGATTTAACACGATTTGAAAGGGCTTTATTATCCTTCGATAGTGTTTCTACTTGAGAATTTAAACTCTTGATTTCATTAGTAAGTTCTCTAATAACACTCATGACTTGTGTTAATCCTTGATTATAGATTTCAATTATTTTGCCTTCACTCACGGAAGTCACCACCTTATCATTAGTTTTTTAAGACAGGCTATATAATATCAAAAACTAACAATAATAGAAAGGGGTTTATGAAAATTAATTTTATAGCCTATACTAAATTATTTGAATAGCTGAATAGTTACCTTAACTTCTAATTTACCATTTTCTATAAAATATATAGTAGAGTAGGTACCTCCAAGTATACCCACTATCATGTCGTTGATCATAGGTATGAGGTTTTCATCAGAAATATAGGAGTTGATGTACTTGCTTACCTCAACAATATTGGCAAGTGCATCTAAGTCTCGTTCTAATCTTATATTCTTTTCATTAAGCACTTGCAACTGCTTTTCAGCAAAATTTTGATAAGTCTCAAACTCTTCACGTATACGTTCATACATCAATCTGTAATCGTCCATAAGCAACTCTCCCAGTATATTCAATTTCCTACATAACAAAAATTCTCTAAAGTAATTTCCTTTAGTGAATCTTTTATCTTTCTGCCATATAAATTCCTAAATAATAAAAAACAAGCCCTAATATGTAATTATTAGAGTCATAAAAAGCATTACAATAACTTATGGCATACAATATTATTTTATCTTATAAATTTTAATTTGTAAATCAAAAAAATAGTAATTTTTTTACATTTTCATTTAAGTTCTACTATTCATTGCTTCTTATTGAATACATACTATATGTCGACTTTTGCTATAAACTTATGCTATTGTTATTTTACATTACATAATAAATTAATTCAAGAATTTAGGGGGCTCTTTTATACATCTCCGCCCCTTTTTTTTACATCTTAAATATTTTTTTTAATTATTGTTAATATTAAGTAATAATTCTATTGGATACATGCGCATTAGAATGTATGTTTTCTAACACTAGGTCCCTCTAAATTAACATTAACATTAAGAATTAAGTCAGTTCTCTCCATAATTTCTCCCTGAATCTTAGCATCGGGATATTTCTCTTCTAGAAGCCTACCAACCTTAAATAAATCCAAATCTTGAAGCTTATATCTATCAAATATCATGGTAAGATACTTTTTGACATTTTCTTCTTCAGACTTTTTTATATATCCTCTTACATTATCATCTATTATAAGACGAGCTTGAGATTCTGCCAAGTCACATCTTATATCAATAGTCTTATAAAGTTTTATTCTTTCTCCATCGTATTTTACGTCCGTATTTGTTTTAGAATTAAGTATTTCTAAAGTGATGTATTTATCCGGGTTTTGAGGATTATTTATCTCTAAAGTACCACTCTTAACATTATTACTTAAGAAACTATAGCTAAGTGCCTCATCTATACTTAATTTTGTAGCTAGTTTATCATCTTTTAGCACTGCAGCACCTTTTATCTGAACTCTATCTTCCATTATATCTTTAACTACTTCAAGACCTCCAAGTACCGCTATATTCCCACCGTTTATCCTATTAGTTAGATAATCATTCAAATTAGCAGCTATAGTTCTAGGACTAGACTTCATCTTATACACAAGTTGATCTAAATAAATTCCAAGATATTCTTCATCTGATTTAACTGTTTTAAACAACTCTTCTACTTCCCCAAATAATACGAATACATATGGCCTTATTAAAAACTCTTGATCTCTTGCCATTATATCTACAAACTGCCCTACACCTTCTTTTGCTGCTCTTTCTGAAAAAATATACGCTCTACACTGAGTCATATTTATTTTAAAACTTGAAAAGTTGCTAGCATTTCTTATGGCTTCAAGTACAGTCTTTCCTCGCCCCTTATATATAACCCTTCTTCCTTTTTCTGAGCTTTCATTTGTGCTTCTATATGGCATTACACAATCTAAATAAAGTATAGTATTTTTATTTTCGTCAATATCATAGATTATGCTTGTAACAAAAGTAGCTCTATTTATATCTCTGTAATTAAAACAACTTGTAAGACTCGAGGAAAAACATATAATCATTATAAATGAAATTATTCTACTTGCTCTTTTCATTAGTATCATCCCCACTTAAAAAATCATTTGATATCTCTTCTAGCGGTCCTCTCAAAATTATATCCTTCAGATTAAGCTTTTTAAGAGTTCCAACGGGAAACATATAATAGTAACCGCAAGACTTTAGATTACATATATGAGCGAACAGTACCATTACTGCAACAAAAAAGCCTGGAAGCCCCAAAAAACCGGACATAATAACTATAATTAAAGACCAAGCAGACATTGCACCGTATATCCTAGGAATCAAAAAATAAGATAAGGAACTTATAGCAACCACTAATATGGTTATTCTTGATGCTATACCAGCACCAACAGCAGCATCTCCTAGAATAAGACCGGCAACTATACTCATAGCTGCACCTATTGGCTGCGGCAGTCTTAATCCCGCTTCTTTTATTAGTTGGAAGAATATCATCATGACTATAACTTCTACTACAGTTGGGAAGGGTACCCCAGCTCTTGATACTGCTAGTCTAAAAACAAACAACGATGGAATTACTCCAAAGTGATAAGTTACTATAGCCAGATATAGTCCTGGCAAGAAGGCTGCAAAAAAGAAGGCCAACCATCTAATAATTCTTGTAAAATTAGCATAATATCTGTTTAGATAATAATCATCTTGAGCTTGAAAACTCTCTATAAAAAAATATGGTGCAGTGAGAACAAAGGGAGTTCCATCCACTATTACTGCAATTCTTCCTTCCATCAACTTTGCAACCACAGTATCTGGTTTTTCTGTATATCCCACAGTATCAAATATAGTATTTTCATCTCTTAGCTTATTCTCTATATAGTTTGTATCCAATATAAATTCATAATCTAATTCCTTTATTTGCCTTCTAATGTTATCAACTAATTTTTTTGGTGCGGTATCCTTTATATATGTAAGACAAACTACAGTATTAGATTTTTTCCCTACATATATTGGTTCAAACTTAAGATTGGGGTCCTTCACTCTTCTTCTTATCAGTGCTACATTGTCTACAAAGGCTTCTGTAAATCCTTCTCGAGGCCCCTTTAGCACTGCCTCTGCAACAGGGATTCCTACACCTCTCCTTACATATCCTTTAGCTTCGCAAAATAAGATCTTGTCAGTGTAGTTATCAAAAACTATAACCACATCTCCGGATAACACATGAAGCACTGCATCATCATTGTCCTTAGCATAGCCTACAAGATTAATATCAAGAACCTTGCTTGCTATATCATCAATCGAATTTACGTTGGACTTAATATTTTTAAGCGGCGCTACTATATATTCGCTTATAAATACTGTTCCACAAAGATCGTCAACAAATATTGCTGTAGCTCTACCTAATGCAGTATCTACCTCCCTTACTTTTACATCAAAGCTATCCTTTAGTTTCTCATTAATATATTCTTTTGTATTTTTCATAAGCATCACCTAAAAATATTATCTTCACTAAAAATGTTTAATATTCACTTTTTAGAGAATAATAAATTAAGGAAATTATAGGATTTAAAAGAGGTGAATTTTTTTGGAAGGATTATCATCAAAGCATTTAATACTTTTTATCGCAGGGTCTATGATAATATCTATGACCACCTATTCTTCAATTTTTATAGAATTAGGAGGAAGGGATACTTGGTTTATTGCAATACTGTCAGCAGCTATTTTTATTTTTCTTATCTTATACATAATAAAAACTTTTATCAAAGCTGATAGCTTTGATTTTAGACAAATTATACATGGCTCAATAGGTAAAAGATTTGGAGAGGTTTATTTATGGCTTTTTGCAATAGGATTGTTTATAGTTGCATCAGAAAGTGCTGCTGTAGAAGCAAGCTCCATACATGTAAATCTATTTATAGAAACTCCAGTTTGGTACATAATGTTATTCTTTATAGTACCGGCTATCTATATAGCTTCAAGAAACTTCAATAGTATACTTAATATAGTATTAATATCAATTTCCATAATGCTTATAGCTATCATCATAATAGAAATTTTAGTTCATAGGTATAAGAGCTTCGATTTTTTATTTCCTTTTTTAAAGAATCGCTCTCTAAAGGATTTTATAAACTGTTTTATCGAGTTTTTAGGTGGCTTTAGCTGTATAGCTATTATATTTCCTTTATTAAAAAACTTAGAAAGAAGTAAGAAACTTACTTTTCATTTTTTTATAGGTATTCTGTTGTCCCTAGATATTATTTGTTTTTCAATAACCGGTCATATAACAAGCTTAGGGGCCATGAGAGCTAAGAATATATTGTTTCCAGTATTCCGTCAGGTACAAAGAATATCCTATGTCAACTTTATAGAGAATGGCGAGGTGTTAGTACTATTAGTTTGTGTCCTTGGTTTTATGGTAAAGTATATATTAGCTATGAACGGAATAATATTTCTATTCAGAGATAAGATAAAAAACAAGCTAGCTGTTGTAGCAATACTTTCAGCAGCATCTTATATATATAGTTTATTAATAGCAAATAACGCTTTTGACTTCATGAAAGTTTTAAATATAAACCAATACATATACATAGTTTTATTCTTAATAATGCCACTTATATTTTTCACAATTTATAGAGCAACACATTCTAATAAAGTTAAGTAAAACTAACGGCTAAGAACCATTTTTCATATAAAAAAACCAGTTGAAAATTTACTAAAATATGCTATAATATACCTGTGAATATTATTAAAATTTTATAGGAAATTTTCTGTTTACTAACCTACCCTTTAAACACTGGTAAGGCAGTAAATCACCAAAATGGCCTATGAGTTTTAAAGGAGGTTTTTTTAATGGAAGATAAGAAGATAACATGTAAAGACTGTGGAAAGGAATTTGTTTTCACTGTTGGAGAACAAGAATTCTACAAAGAAAAAGGATTTGAAAATGATCCTGTAAGATGCCCAGAATGCAGAAAAGCAAGAAAAGCTCAAAAACAAAGAGACAGATTCTAAGCTTTTAATATTTTGAGTGTAACCTCTAACCCTATGGGTTAGAGGTTTTTTTATACCTTAGGAATATCCATGAAATCTAAATTCCTCACGAATGTGTAATGAAAAAGCTTGTTTTGCGTAGGAAGTTATGCAACACTATGTTTTTTCAATTTTACCGCTACAGCTGATAGTGGCAATGCAACAACAATACCAAAAGTGGCTTGAAGTATATTTCCTACTATATCCTTAGCAGAAGTTATAAAGGCCCCTACTATAACGGTTTTTAACGCTCCATTTGTAGTAATAGCAGTTATTATTCCTCCAGCTATAAAATACCCTATTACCATAAAAGCCCCACCTAATACAAAACCTATAACATATACTATTCTCTTACCACTTCCATTTCTTATTACAACAGCAGCTATATAAGCCATAACATACTTAATTACCAAAGTAAATGGAGCCCAAATATAGAATCCTCCAAACATATCTACTAATGCCATTCCTACTGCAGCTGCAAAAGCCCCTCTTCTCTTTCCTAGTACAACAGCTGAAAGAAAGACCATACTATCTCCCATGTGAAGATAGCCACCTCCTACAGTTGGTATTTTAATTATATTTCCTGCTATAAACACCAATGCTATCATAAGCCCTGTAAGAACCAAATCTGTGCTTTTAATATTACTTGAACTTTCCAAAATATTGCCCCCAATCAAAATAAAAATAACTACATAAATGATAATATAATACAAAATTTCCACATGCAAATGTATCGATACAATATTAATGAATTATTATTGAATTTTTTACTAATACTATGTTATATAACATTCTTAGTTTAGTTTATATTTTTTAAAAAACATGATAATTCAGATAAGAATTTATACATGCGTAAAAATAAGAATGCAAGAATCTATAATAAATTATGATTAATAATCTTTTCACAACTTAAAAGGAGGTGATCTTTATGGCTTTCTTAAGATGGATAGGTGGCATAGTTATATTCTTCTGGCTACTTGGAATAATCTTTAGAGTTGGCGGCTACTTTATTAATGCGCTTCTTGTAGTAGCTGCAATTATATTTATCGTCGATTTAATTTTTGGAAGAAAAAACAAAGTCTGAGTTGACACTTTATTATATTTGTCATATTATAGAATTAATAAAAACAATTGATATCAACAATCAAAGAAGAGAGATAGTATGCTTAAATCCACATTGTATAGAGAGCTGTAGATGGTGAGATTACAGTAATGATGATTAAGCTGAATGGTTCTCTGAGATACTATGATGAAAGATTATTAATATACTAATCAAGTATTCTTAGTCGTGTTCTCACGTTATAGAGATAGGATATTATTGTATCTTATTTAGAGATGAGAAAATATTTTTCTCAAATATAGGTGGCACCGCGTGATTATACGCCCTATGGATTTTTATCCATAGGGTGTTTTTATTTTTCTGGTAATTATATTTCAAATAAAGCTATGGATAAATACAAAGAATTTGCTAATAAACATAGCTTCAGCGAATTTTTTATATTATACCAATGTAGGAGGATAAAAAAATGGATGACAAGAAAAAAGTAATATTTAGTGGTATTCAGCCTTCAGGTGAGCTTACTATAGGTAACTACCTTGGAGCAATAAAAAATTGGGTTAAGCTCCAAGACCAATATGACTGTTTCTTCTGCGTAGTTGATTTGCATGCAATAACTGTAAGACAAGTACCCGCAGACCTTAGAAGAAGAACTCTAGAATTACTAGCTATTTATATAGCTGCTGGTATAGATCCTGATAAGAACACTCTTTTTATACAATCTCATGTACCTGCACACAGTGAAGCTGCATGGCTTCTAAACTGTAATTCTTATATGGGTGAGCTTGGCAGAATGACTCAATACAAAGATAAATCTCAAAAGATGGGTGACTCAATAATAGCCGGTCTTTTCAACTATCCAGTACTTATGGCTGCAGATATACTTTTATATAATACAGACCTAGTACCAGTTGGTAAGGATCAAACTCAACATCTAGAACTAGCTAGAGATATTGCTCAAAGATTTAACAATACCTACAGCCCAACCTTTGTGATTCCTGAAGGATACATTCCTGAGGAAGGTGCGAAAATAATGAGCTTACAAGAACCAACAAAGAAGATGTCTAAATCTGATGACAATCAAAACAGCTTCATACTTCTATTAGACCCTCCAGAGGTTATAAGAAAAAAGGTAAGTAGAGCCGTTACTGATGGAATTGGAGTTGTAAACTACACAGATGAACAGCCAGGTGTTAAGAACTTAATAAATATTATCTGTGCTATAAAAGGACTTAAGCCTGAAGAAGTGCTTGAAAATTACAAAGGAAAAGGCTATGCTGAGTTAAAAAGTGATGTAGCTGAAACTTTAATAAGTGAACTTGCTCCGCTTCAAGAAAAGGTTAAATCAATTTTAAGTGATAAAACTTACCTAGAGGACATATATAGAAAAGGCGCTGATAAAGCAAACTATATAGCAAATAAAACCTTAAGAAAGATGCAAAAGAAGATTGGATTTATTCCAAGATAAAAAAGTCGCTAGAGCGACTTTTTTCATATAGTAAACTTTTTGTGTATCTACCTCTACGAATTCATGTGAGGAAGATATGACCGACAAATAAGTCTTATTTATTTATTTATTTATCTTCTTCAAAGTTTATCTTTTCTTTTACTATATATAAAGGCCTATTCTTACTTTCATCATATATTCTAGCTATATACTCACCAATAATTCCAAGCGATAATAGCTGCACTCCACTGAAAAGAGTTATTACCACCATAAGAGAAGTCCAACCTGGCTCAGTTCTACCACCAAAAAGCTTAACTAAGATAGAGTATACAAGCATTATAAATGATATCATTATAGTTATAGTTCCTATCAAGGATACCACCTTTAAAGGTCTTGATGAAAACGCCACAATTCCATCTGATGCAAACTTAAGCATCTTTTTCAAAGGATACTTAGTTGTACCTGCAAATCTTTCATTTCTATCATATTCTATATATGTTTGATTAAAGCCTACCCAACTAACCATTCCTCTAACAAATCTATTTCTCTCAGGCATGTTTTTAAGAGCCTCTACAACTGTTCTATCGATTAATCTAAAGTCTCCAGTATCTTTTGGTATTTCAATATCAGACATACTGGCCAAGAACTTGTAGAAATACTTTGCTGTTATTAGCTTAAACCACGTCTCTCCGTCTCTTTTTTTCCTCTTGGCATAAACAACCTCATAGCCTTCCTGCCACTTATTGACCATATCAACTATAAGCTCAGGTGGATCTTGTAAGTCAGCATCTATTATTACCACTGCATCTCCTGTAGCATTAAATATACCTGCCGTTACTGCCGTTTGATGTCCAAAGTTCCTAGAAAAGCCTATTATCTTTACATTAGCATCCGCTGCTGCTATATCCTTAAGTATAGGCAAGGTTTTATCCGTAGAGCCATCATTTATAAATATAATTTCGTAATTATACTCATTATTTCTCATAACTTCAGATATTCTTCTATAACATTCTTCAGCAACCAACTCTTCAAAATACATTGGCACAACAATAGAAATCTTTTTATTAACCATTCTTTACCTCCTCAGAAAAAGTCCACATTCTATTTAAGAAGTAGTTAAGCACCATACATACACCCGTAACAATAATCAACGCTATATACTTGTTTAAGCCTACTTTATCTACAAAAATCATCATTAGACAAGTATTTATAGCAAGTATTACAAGGTTTATTACTAAGAACTTTACACCTCTTGAACCTTTTTTAGAATCTACCTTAAATACCCATCTACTATTAAAAAAATAGCTATTTACTACTCCAATTAGATAACTTGTTACATAGGCCGTAGTGTATCCAATGCCTAATTTACTAAAGATCCAAAAACAAACAAAAGTAAGTAAGGTGTTCATTCCTCCAACTATACCAAATCTTATAAATCTAAATAATTCCTTCATCATCATCACCATTCAAATTAATCAGAATTTCAAATAATTCTGTATTATATTTAATTATTTTCCTCTTTGATTATTGCCATAAATTAAATTTAAATTCTAAGTTAATTATATATATATAATTGTTAAAAACTATGAGATTATTATGTGAACTTTTTGTGATTTAAGTTTATATATGTATGAATTATAAATCAAAAAAATTTCTTTAAACTGTTTAGCAGTAAAAAATAGGAGTATATTTATATATCACCTAATAAAAACTTATATTTCATGGAGCTCCCATTAAACCTATGAGAGCCTTTAAAATATGTTCTCAATTAAAGTGGTACATACTAATAACCCCTATTTCTATATACCTATGTTAAATTTTAAGAGTTTTCCCAAGGTCTGCTGTTAAGGTATTCTGTGAAAGTTTCTCTTAAATCATCTCTTCTAAGTGCATACTCAACAGTAGCTTGTAGGAATCCTAATTTGTCTCCCACATCATATCTGTTTCCTTCAAAGTTATATGCATACATAGCTTCTTGCTTTATTAATGTCTTAAGAGCATCTGTTAGCTGAATCTCTCCACCTTTTCCTGGGTTAGTATTCTCAAGTATATCAAATATAGCAGGAGTTATTATATATCTACCAAGTATAGCAACATTACTTGGAGCCTCCTCTACTGAAGGTTTCTCCACTAAATCCTTTACTTTATATACTCTATCTTCTATATGAATTCCATTTACTATACCATACTTATTAACATTCTCATGAGCAACCTCTTGTACTCCTAGAATCGTAGTGTTGTACTCACTATAACAATCCATAAGTTGCTTTAGACAAGGTTTTTCATCATTGTAAACCACATCATCCCCAAGAAGAACCGCAAAAGGTTCATTACCAACAAAGGCTTTTGCACAGTGAATGGCATGCCCTAATCCCTTAGGCTCTTTTTGTCTTATATAGTGAATATCTACTAAATCAGTTATGTCTCTTACTAATTCAAGAAGTTCGCTCTTACCAGACTTCTCTAGTTCAACTTCAAGTTCAACAGATTTATCAAAATGATCTTCTATACACTTCTTATTTCTTCCAGTTATTATTAATATCTCTTCTATTCCAGAAGCAACTGCTTCTTCTATTATATATTGAATTGTTGGCTTATCAACTATAGGAAGCATTTCTTTAGGTTGTGCCTTTGTAGCTGGCAAAAATCTAGTTCCAAGTCCAGCAGCCGGAATAATAGCTTTTCTAACTTTCATCTTTAACTCCTCCAATTAATAGATTTACCATAACATTTTAACACAATGGCAAAAATATAACAATTCGTTTTGTTCAATTTAGGTTATATCTTTGTAATTTTTTGTAAACTAGTTCTATTATATTAATAGTTACTAAAAAAACTATACAAGCTATAAAAAATATATTTTTTTTCATATCCCTATTGTATATGTTAACCTTAATGTTCTAAAATATAGATATTAATCTATATTTTATTATAACTCAAGAGGAGGCATAAGATGTTAAACTTTAATTACTATAATCCTACAAAATTAGTTTTTGGTAAAGATACTATAAAGACTATTGGAGGCCATGTTAAAAGCTTTGGTGTTAAGAAAGTTTTATTTTTATACGGCAAGAACTCCATATTTAAGAACGGGGTATATGATACAGTAGTTGCATCTCTTAAAGAAAACAACATTGAATTTATAGAAGTATCCGGTGTTAAACCTAATCCTGTACTTTCAAAGGTGCATGAAGCAATCCAAGTGGTTAGAGAAAACAATCTCGATGGTATAGTTGCTGTAGGAGGCGGAAGCGTAGTTGACTCAGCAAAAGCAATAGCTGCTGGTACTTTCTACGATGGAGATGTATGGGATATATTTGAAGGTAAAGCACAAGTAACTAAAGCCTTACCTATATTCCCTGTACTTACTATATCAGCCACTGGTTCCGAAATGAACAATGGTGGAGTAATAACAAACGAAGCTGAAGGTAAGAAATGGGGCTTTGGCTCTCCATTACTATTCCCTAAGGTATCTATACTAGATCCTACTGTTCAAGCAACACTTCCTACAATACAAACCGTCAATGGAGCTGTAGATGGACTAAGCCACGTATTTGAAGCTTATTTTGGCGGAACTTCTAATACAGATATGGAAGATGAGCTTTCTGAAGGTATAATAAGAACAATAATGAAGCATACAAGAGTTCTTATAAACGATCCATCAAACTATGATTCAAGAAGCGAGCTAGCTTGGTCTGCAACTTTAGCTCTTAATGGAATCAACGGAGTAGGTAGAAGAGGAGATTGGTCATCCCATGGAATAGAGCATGGTGTAAGTGTATTTAATGATATAGCTCATGGTTCCGGACTTGCGATAGTTATGCCTGCTTGGATGAAATATGTTCATAGCTGTTGGCCAGAAAAGTTTGCAAGATTTGGAGAAAATATATTTGGAATCACTGAAGGTTCTATCGAAGAAAAGGGATTAAAAGCTATAGAAGCCTTAAGAGCCTTCTATAACGAGATAGGCGCTCCTATAACACTTAAAGAGGTTGGAGTCGCTAAAAAGGATTTAGACTTTATAGCTGACACTGTAGCTAAACAAGGCCCTCTAGGTTCTCTAAAAAGCTTAGATAGAGATGATGTATATAAAATACTAGAAATAGCATTCGAATAAATCACATTCTAGAAAAAAGATTATATATAAATTATTCAAAACTCATCAAAATATAGGCTTTTAAAATAAATTTAAAACAGCTTCCAAATTAATTTTTGGAAGCTGTTTTCTATGTAGTAGATATTGTCTAAATACACTATGGTATGTGACAAATTTCGCAATACTATATGTTTTTTAATCTTTCTAATATATCTTCATCTATAAAATTCACATGCTTTTTAGCTACTATATCTTCATACTCAGCTGAACTTATAGGGTATAATATTTCCTTCTTTACCACTAGTCCTTCTTTTTTTATGGAGGCATAGAAAGTATCATTAGTTCCTATCTTGAACCTTTTTGTATTTTTATTCTTAGCTATTAATAACTTGTTATCCAATACATCTTTTCCAATGAAATACTTATCAGTTTCTCCAACTATTGTGCACCTATATAACTTAAGTTCATCCATTAATATTTTACACCTCCATAAACCAGCGTCTATTATATTATCGTCATATATTGTGTTAAATATTTAATATTATTAAATATTTAACACAATATTAACAATTATATTTTACACATTTTTCTTATATATTGCAACTTAAATATATATTTCTACATATTAATTCCATTTATATGCATATTAATGCTAATATCCACATTGCTACACGACAATAAATTTATATCTCAGAGCTTTTGCCCATCAGCCTTTCCCAATGTACCTGAGGAAGCTATGAAAGAAGCCAAGATTTTTATATTATTTTCATATAAAATAAAATAAAAAAGCTACTAACAAATCGTTACAGCAGCTTTTTTACATCCAATAATCTTTTCAAGTGAAAGTGGTTATTTTTAGATACTACCTACTAAAATATCTGGTTTAATACCAAAACTCTTATGACTTAAAGCTTCCAAAAGTATTTCTTCTAAAATCTCTGGCGCCTTTGATAATCATCCTAATCTTTTGTATTTTATTAGCTTCAAAAAGTATAATTTTAATTGTCTCATTTCTAAAACAAGCTTTATCAGTGTCAATATACTCTTTATCAACATTATTATACTTGTTCCATACATAAAATCTATTTCTTGTTATATAATATCTTCTTAAAGGTGAATGATTGGTATATTCTATTCTTTTACCTAATATATATCTTTCTTTAGATACTCCTAATGAATGAAATAGAATTGCATTCTTACATTGTATAAGCTTATATCCATGCTCAATTAATCTTAAACAGAAATCATGATCAACATAATCTATAAATAATTTTTCCTCAAACTTTCCTACTTTGGTAAATACACTGGTCTTTACTAAATTTCCAGAGGTTATTTCCTCATTTACGTATACGAATTCTTTACTCTGAGTGTAGTTCGCTTTACTTATATCATTGCCATTTATATAACCCTTCTCTACATATGTCGGAAAAATAGATACCACATTTTCTCTTTCACTTTCTGGAATAGAATTATATATTTCAAACATGCTTGCAACCATATTTTTTTCTGCTTCACTGTCATGGTCTAAAGTTATTACCCAAGGGTAGCCCTTTTCAATGGCATACTCAACACCTATGTTTAATGCTGCTGCTATACCTAAGTTAACCTTATTCTTAATAACTTTAACATTAGAATCTTTTATCGAGTCAAGAACCTCTAAAGTTTTACTATTTGATCCATTATCTACGATAACAACCTCATCAACCTGTGTTTTTATAGCATCTAAACATTTAAAGATATCTTCAGCTATATTATAAGTTACTATAATAGTACATACTTTATCCAAAATAATCACCCATTCAATAAAATTAGAAGAGATTTAGTTAAACTTAACATAATCTCTTCCTTGTTTAAGACCTTCTACCATTGCTGTTGCTCTTTCCTTATCACCGCTCATAATATACTTGAAATATTTTATTACCCTAGATAAATAAAAAAAGCTTCTAGCTTTTAGAAATTCTATTCTTCCAAGCTTATAAGAATATTTATTCATCAATATAACCCTATTTCTATTTCCATACTTAACAGAAAATGCAGATTCTTCCCCACCAGTAGAAGCACTAACCTTGTGGTATATCTTAGCGTTAGGATTATACATAATCTTGTATTTCTTTTCAGCCAAGGCAATACAAAAATCCAAGTCTTCTAAATACATGAAGTATTCCTTTGGTAAAAGTCCAACTTTCTCAAATATTTCTCTCTTTATAAGCATGCAACATCCAGTCATAAAGTCAATTTGCCTTATTTCCTTGCTACCACAATCAACTTCCCCTTGTTGCTCATGAGCACCAGAAAATCTGTCCCATTTTATTTTACCGCCGCCAAACCAAATTTTATCTGTTTCCGGGTAGTAATTTATTTGACTTCCAACAATACCTATACTTGAATCTGTATTAAAAGTATTAACCATCTCAGTTAGGAAATCTGGTTCAACCAAGGTATCGGTATTTATAAGAAGTATATACTCAGCTCCAGCCTTTAACCCATGCTCTATTCCCAAGTTGTTGCCTTCTGCAAATCCACCATTTTTACCAGATTGGAGAACAACATATTGTTCTCCAACTGCTCTCCTAATTACTTTCTCAGAGTCATCAGTAGATTTATTATCAACAACTACTATCTTATAATTTTTATATTTAATCTTTTTAAGACTTTCTATACAGTCCAGAGTATCTCTAGCTCCATTGTAGTTCAATAACACTATATATATTAATGCTTCTTCCATATAATCCTCCTATATTATAGCTTATATCTCTCAGCTATACCTACAACCCTCTTAGGAAGTAAAACTATAAAAGAAAGTACCAAAAGTGGATATACATCATGGAAACCAGAAGAAATAAATATAGCCTTAGCAAATGTTATCCCACAGGTTACTAAAATGAACTTAAACTCGAAACTACCCTTATTTTCAAATATATTCCTATAAAAAGATCTTTCACTTAGACCATATATAATTCCAGCTACTATAGCTATAAGAACTACACCAAACCAGCCAAAGTTTAGATATGGTTGAAGAAATAGTCCTCCTCTTAATCCATAATGATCCTCATATCCTGCAAGAGTCTTTGCTGTAAAGTTTCCCCAAGACCACTTTTGTCTATACTCAGATAAGGCAGATGGAACAAAAGACATTGTATCAGCTAGATAGTTCTTACCATTTAAAAAGCCTTCAAAGTGTTTCTGATCATAATTGTATAGTATAAATGCTCCATCTCTTATATCAGAGAAGGTATTTCCATACATTATTTCCTGCTGCATTTTTTCTTCAAAGTTTCTATCGATTTTATTGCCATGTCTTACAAAAAGCATACCTATTCCAAGCACCAATGTAAGCGCCAAGGCAGAAATTATCATTAGGTTTGGCTTTCTAAATCTTTCTTTATTAGAATATATATAGAATAGTGTAAGGTTAACTATTATATCTACAAAAGGTCCTCTACTTCCTACAAGTAGAACTACAATTACACCAAGAATCGATAGACCAATTAAATATTTCTCCTTAGACTTTAAATATCTAATAAACATATACTGTGCTAGAGTAAAAATAATTATATTCAAAGCCAAGTAAATTGGCCTAATCTTGTTATTATCAGATGAATCAAAGATCATTCTGTTTCCAAACAACGGTATAGCCCAAACTTTCACTATAAGAGCCACCCATAATATCAAGCAAAGTATATAAAACTTAACTACAATCCTGTGTTTAATAGTATTATCTTTTTCAATTGCTTTTAAGGAAATTTCCTTTTTGTAGAACAACTCAAACAACGCCATAGTCAATATAAATATAGCAAAACCAATACTATTAATTACCATACATTGATTTAAATAATCTATATAGTAAGTTGAATTGAAGCTTCCAAGAGCCTCCCATGCTTTATTATTGTATTGAAGCATAGAGATAAAAAGTAACGCCACTGATGATATAAAAATGAATATATTAAAAGGTGAAAATATATATTTATTCTTTATATACTTATAAACTAAATATGTTAAAAAAATTAATATATCAGCTATCATCAAGGATTTTACAGCTATAGTTGAATAATTCATAAAATTAACGAAGTATTCCAATTCAATCACCAACTCCTTTAGGTTTTATCTTATAACTTTCCAGTGGGAAGCGTCCTTGAATTCCTTATACTTAGTATTTATGAATTCTTCTATCTTTTTCTTAAAAATCTCTTCATCAAAGGTTTCTGCATGCTTTCTTATTTCCTGCTTATCAAAGCTTAGTTTCTCGAACCTCTTAACCGCTTCAACCAAGGATTCAGTACTTTGCTCCTCAAAGAATAATCCAGTCTTTCCATCTACAACAGTTTCTAGCGCTCCCCCTCTGCCATATGCTATAACTGGTCTTCCACAAGCCTGAGCCTCTAATGGTGTTATTCCAAAGTCTTCTTCTCCAGGGAAAACAAAGGCCCTGCACTTTGCATAATAATCCTTAATAACCTCATCAGACTGCCTTCCTAAAAACTTAATATTATCTTTAGCAATAGCCTCTAGCTTTTCTCTTTCCTCGCCATCTCCAATTATAACTAATGGTAGCCCCAACTCATTGAAAGCCTTTACTGCCAAATCTATTCTCTTATATGGAACAAGTCTAGATAGAATTAAGAAATAATCTTCATCTTCATCTACGATATTGAAAAGCTTACATCTTACAGGCGGATGTATAACTACAGACTCTCTTCTATAATGTTTCCAAATACGCTTTGCAACATTTTCTGAATTGGCAATAAAATAATCTACTCTATCAGATGCAAGTTTATCCCACATTCTCATATAATTCATAAAATATTTCAAAAATACTTTTTTAATTTTTTTCATGTTAGTTTTATCTGCATATTCATAATAGAATTCCCAAGCATACCTCATAGGCGTATGACAATAACACACATGCATCGTATTAGGATTAGTAATAACTCCTTTTGCGCATGATGAACTGCTGCTCAAAACTATATCATATTCATTCAAATCAAAGCTTTCAAAGGCCATTGGCATGAATGGAAGATATCTTTGATGACCGTTTTTCACCTTCTTTTGAAGAAAAGAAGTTCTTACATCTATTTTTTTTAATTCTTCATCTAAGTTTTCTGGATTGTACATGGTGGTGTATATAGGAGCTTCTTTATACAATTCTTTGAAGTTAACAACAACTCTTTCTGAACCTGCCATATTCGTAAGCCACTCGTGCACCAATGCTACGTTCATAAACTACACCTCATTATTCTAAATGCTCTTTAGCAATCTTAATTTCTTGCTCATTTTTCTTTGATGAAATCATTATATGTTCATCTGTTTCTACAATTATTAAATCATTTATTCCATTCAATAATATCTTTTTCTTTGTCAGTACTATATTATTGTTTGACTTAAATGGATATCCACTGGCATTAAATACATTACCATTCATATCTTTGTCTGAGTATCTGTCTATACTAGTCCAGTTTCCAACATCATCCCATCCGAAATTACATGGTATAACATATATCCTGTCATATCTCTCCATTATAGCATAATCTACAGATATATTATCAGTCTTATGATAGTTATTGTCTATATATTTCTGAAGTTTTTCTTCCTCAAGTATTGGTACTTCTTTTAAGGCATCATATGTAAATGGAAGGTATTTTTGTACCAGACTAATTATATTCTTAGCTTTCCACAAAAACATTCCACCATTCCACAAGTAATTACCTTCTTGGAGATATCTTTCAGCCTTTTCATAGTTTGGTTTCTCTACAAAAGACTCAACTTTAAATATTCTTCTATAATCACAATTAAAAAATTCATTACCTACCTTTATGTATCCATAACCAGTTTCAGCTCTACTAGGCTCCATACCCAAAGTAACAATTGCATCTTCTCTCTCATCTAAAAAGTTAGAGGCTATGTTTATAGTATCGATAAAGTTAGCTTCTTCTTCTATTAAATGATCTGATGGTAAAACTACTATATTTGCATCCTCATAATACCTACTTATTACAAGAGATGAAAGAGCTATACAAGGCGCCGTATTTCTTCCTTCTGGCTCAACTATAATATTTTTCTCACATATTTCTGGCAACTGTTCCTTAACTAAATCTATATATTTTTCACCGGTAGAAATAAAAATTCTTTCCATAGGAATCAATTTTTTAATCCTGTTTACAGTCATTTGAATCATGGTTTCATTTCCTAATAACTCTAAGAACTGTTTGGGCCTATCTTCTGTTGAAAGAGGCCAAAATCTAGTTCCTTTTCCCCCGGCCATTATTAAAGCACAAATCATACCCATCTTCTCCCTCTTAAAGTATTGTCTAAGAATAATAGTTCCGCATAGAAATGATTAATTACAATAATATTATAAACTAGCTTCAACTCTTAATATCCATCCATATCTTCTCATATTCAAATAGGGTTTCATTAACAAGTTTATCCCAATTAAAATATTTTGCTCTTTCTATTCCATAGCTAACATATTTATTATACCTATCCTCATCACCCAATAGATAATCGATCTTATTTGCTAGATCCTGTTCATCCTCAGATTTAAAGGTTAAGCCTTCTTCTCCTAATACTTCTGGTAAAGAAGATGTATTAGCCACTATTGCTGGACATCCACAAGCCATCGCTTCAAGCGGCGGCAGTCCAAATCCTTCATACAATGAAGGAAACACAAACATCAATGCAAGATTATATATCCCAGATAAGTCCTTCTCATCTATAAAGCCTATAAATTGCACTCTATCAAATAAATTATTGTCTTTTATTAACTTTGTTAGTCCTTCATTAGGGTTACCACCTATAATTAATTTTAAAGTTTCATCACTCTTTATATATTTAACAGCCTTTACTAATGTTTCTACATTTTTGTGAGGTTTTAAATTGCCAACATAAAGCACGAACTTCTCAGGAAGTTTATATTTAAGTCTGACACTACTTAAAACATCCTCTTCTTCTATAATTCTAAACTTATCACCAATTCCATTATAGGTAACTACCACATCACTAGGCTCATAGTCTACCCAGGACAAAATTTCTTTCTTAGAGAACTCTGATACAGTTAAAATGCATTTACTTTTCTTGGCTGAAGTTCTAACTATATATTTATAGTAATATTTATGAAAAGGCGAATAAAACTGTGGCAATCTTACATGATTAAGATCATGTATAGTCATTACCATATCGGTTTTTATAAAAGGGCTCGCCACAAAGGATGGCGAATGAAATATAGCCTTCCCCCTATATCTATTCAAAATTTTAGGAAGCTCAATCTGCTCCCCAATAGAAAGAAATTTATTCTTCATTAAAATAAAATCTATATCATTAAAACTCCCAAAAAGCTTCTTAGCAATCTCCATATCATTAACTAGAAGAGTGTAGTGTAGCTTGTCAAGCTTCATAGAATTAACAATTAATTCATACGTATACCTAGCTATCCCATGAAGTTTCTCATCTACCATCCTGGCATCAATTATTACGTTAATTTTTTCTTTCATAATAAAACCTTCCAAGTTTAATTTATATAGCCCCTTCTTTTCTTAAAACAGAAACAAAGGTTTTTATAATTATTTTAAAATCTAAAAATAATGATCTATTATCAATATAATACATATCCATTTTAACTCTTTCTTCATAGGTAGTATCACTTCTACCATTAGCCTGCCAATACCCAGTAAGTCCAGGAGTCACAGAAAATAACTTCCCAGCATATTCACCATACTTTTCAATTTCTTTCTTAACTATAGGTCTTGGTCCAACAATACTCATATCACCTAAAAGTATATTTAGTAGCTGTGGCAATTCATCTAAACTTGTTTTTCTTAGAAAGTTACCTACTTTTGTTATCCTAGGATCATTGTCAAGCTTAAAATTGATTTCAAACTCTCTCTTTTGCTCTTCTGTAAAGTTATTAAAGACCTCTTCCGCATTACTAACCATAGTCCTAAATTTATAAACTTTAATGTTGTTTCCATTTTTCCCTAATCTAGTGTGAGAGAAAAATACCGGTCCTTTTGAGTCTATCTTTATTATTATGAATAACAAAATAAATATAGGCGACAAAATTAACAACCCAATTAAAGATAACAAAATGTCAAATGTTCTTTTTAATACTATATAATATAGCTTAGAGTTTATTTCTTCACTATCAGTATTCTTTGGTATATCTAGGTTGTCTGACATTTGCATATAAATCCTCCTAATTTGCTAATAACTTGTAAATAGCAAAATAATTAGTATAATTTGTTCAATAATAAAATTTTTAAAAAACAAATATGTCATTCTCTTGTGATATATTAGCAAAAAGACAAGATATCATCTTAAGAACGACTCAAATATGATTATATCATTAAATCTTCCTATGGAAAATAACTATTATTAATTTTAAACGTAAT
Source organism: Clostridium manihotivorum (assembly GCF_004015185.1). Taxonomy (GTDB): domain Bacteria; phylum Bacillota; class Clostridia; order Clostridiales; family Clostridiaceae; genus Clostridium_AR; species Clostridium_AR manihotivorum. The sequence continues at coordinate 5,698,016 of NZ_CP025746.1, forward strand.
AAGTACTTAGTTAAATAAGATATGACTAAAAATTAACATAAAATTATAAGTCATTACATGGATTACTTTTATATTATTATATATACATATATATTAATTGTCCATAAAAATAATCCAAGCTATAGTTTGTTTATACAATTTAGCCAACTATTTATTGTAAATTCAAATAAAATTATAAGTTTATAAAAAAAGATCTAATTTAATCAAATCTTATAACAATATCCTCTTTTAATATTTATAAGTTATATATTAGGAACATCGCTAACTCTCTTTTTAAACAAAATAGTTTTTACCTTTTCAATTATTATAATTTGGGTATCATCCTTAAGTATAAACATCATAGCAATATATATTACACCACCAACTATAACTTGAATTATATTGGCCAAAATTGCCTTATTAATAAAATCCCCCACCTTCATAACTACTATGCACATCACTATTGATCCAACGAGAAACTTCCATGTAGCAAGTACCATTTTTAGTACTGGCAATTGCTTTCTTGTCAATATTAATTGAACAATTGATCCTACAAATTCTGCTACAATAATAGCTACAACAGCTCCTAGAGCTCCAAACCTAGGTATTACTATTAGATTCATAATAAAATTGATAATCGCTGCAATAACCACAGATTGAGTATACTTATTCTCCTGTTTAGTACCAATTAGATACTGAACACCAATAATATTGGCCCAGCTAACTGCGATTATTATAATTGAACTAATAGCAATTAATCCTCCAACAGAACTATAGTCCTTTCCTAAAAACCAGGATACTAATATTTTAGATATAGCCATCACTCCAAAAGCCATTGGAAAAGCTACATACGAAACAATCTTAAAAGCTTGCTCTACAATCTTATTTACTTCTTCTCTTCTTCCTTTACTTATTATATTGGATATCATAGGAAGCATAACTATACCTATAGAAGATATCAAAGAAAGAATAACTCTTACAATCTTCTGGGAGTAATCATAAAAAGCTACCTGTTCATTAGTTGATAGAACTCCAACTAAAGTTCTTGATAGCAACATATAAACTTGTGATGCAATTTGAGGCAAAAATAAACTTATTAAAGGCTTAATTGTCTTTTTTATTATATCTATATCAACCACAATCTTACCAATATTTTTAGGTACATATATCCACATAGTCAAAAAGCTTATTCCATTTATTATTATAGTCAATAGTATGTACAATACTAAATCATCTGAGCTTCTTACAAAAACAAATATACTTACTAAGCCCAATAACTTAGCAATAGAATTTCTTATTACAACTTTCTTAAAATCTTCTAGCCCCATGAATAACCAAGATATATCAAAAAACACCGTTACCATATTAAGACCTTGGATAATATATACAAACTTGTCTTGATTAACAAATGTTCCTACAAATACATAATAGGCTATTAAAGCAAGTAAGCTAGTTATGCCCTGAGTAACATATAAGCTCCAAAAATATCTTCTAAGCTTTTCCTTATCATCTCTAACAAAAGCAATCTGTCTATTACCATAAATCTGCATTCCCAAGGTACCAATTAGCATAAAATAATTAACAATTGATAATGTATATGAGTTTAATCCTAATTGACCTGGCGTAAATATTCTTGTAAGATACGGCATAGTAAGTAATGGAATTATTAAAATTAAAACTTGATATACCGTATTATAAAAATAATTTTTTATTACACTCATTTAAATTTCCTCCAAATTGTTATATCTAGCAACTCTTATATAATATAACTTTTATTCATCTGTAGCAATTAAAAAATATAACATAATTAAGGTAATACATCAGTAATCATATATCTTTTAAGAATGTTTGTCTTTACAAAAAAGTTAAATTAAATTTTGCCAATCTATTTAAAAGAAAAAACTACGACTTAGCGTAGTTTCTTTATCTTTATTAAATTTAACAATACATGAAAATTATAATTGTAGTTAATTTGAAAGTAAATAAAAACTTTCATTGAATCCTAATACAGAATAATCCATTACTTATTTCTTTTGTATATTATCAATAAACTCTTTAATAGCAACTTCCCAATCTCTCATTTCATCACCAACAGTACATCTTAGCATCATGTTATCTAAAGAAGAAAATTCTGGTCTTTTAGCCGGTCTTACGAATTGTTCAGATGTACATGGTCTAATCTCACAATCTATACCTGATAACTCAATTATTTTCTTAGCAAAATCATACCAAGTGCATTCGCCACTTCCAGTACAATGATAAGTTCCATATTCTTCTGTTCCAACAAGCTTTAAGATATGATGCGCCAAATCCTCTGCATTTGTAGGATTTCCTCTTTGGTCATTCACCACATCTATAAATTCCTTTTCTTTTCCTAACTTCATCATTGTATACACAAAATTATTGCCATTATAACCATAAAGCCATGCAGTTCTTACTATAAAGTATTTACTTGAAAACTGCTTTACAAATTCTTCTCCTGCAAGCTTTGTTTTACCATAAACACTTACAGGTCCAGTTAGATCATATTCTTTTAATGCTTTACTTCCAACTCCACTAAATACGTAATCAGTAGAAATATGTATAAGTTTAGCACCTAACTCTTCGCAAACAATAGCAAGATTTCTTGGTCCTATAGCATTAACTTTAAACGCTATATCTTCATTGGTTTCACAAGCATCTACATTAGTATAAGCAGCGCAATTAACAACTACATCAGGTTTAACCGCTCCGATATAATCTCTTGTAGCCTCAAGGTTTGTTATATCAAGCTCCTGAACATCTATACCTATTATTTCTGATGCAACAATTTCAGCTGGTACATTACCTAGTTCTGATTTCCCACTCTTTATTATGTTAATTATTTGAGTTCCTAATTGGCCTTTTGCTCCTGTTATTAAAATTTTCATAATTATACCTCCAAAATAAATCTCATTTTTAATTATATCAAAAAATATTAGTTATTCCTAACATATATATAATTTCCTAAATAATTAAAAGACTCTATGGAATATTCTTTCCATAGAGCTTTAATTATTAAAACAGCTTTCTTATCTCACCAGCTATAACATCAGCCTTCTTTTGCTGCTCATCTTGGTTTGCACATCTTTTTGCTTCATTTGGATTACTTATAAATCCACATTCTATCAATATAGATGGGGTATTTATATTTCTAGTTACATATAATCCATGATCATGTGCCCTTAAATTGTTATAACCTAAACTGTTTCCAAGTGCATTGACAACATTACTTGCTAACTGTCTGCTTAACTGAGCCTGAACCGTTGGAGTTGTATCAATTTTCAAATCATCATAGCTCCATCCACCTGGATCATTCCCCGAAACAATACCGTCATTGTCAAGACTAGGTCTATAACTGCTATAATGGGTACTCACTCCATTAGTTGTTGTGTTATTATCACTAACATCATGATGTATGCTTACAAAAAGATCAGCTTTTAGATCATTTGCCAGCTTAGTTCTAGCTTGTAAACTTGAGCTAAGTGTATCAGTAGGTCTTTGCCAAGGCTGTCTAGTCATAACCACTGTATAACCCATGGATGTAAGCGTTGCTTGAAGCTTTACTGCAACCTGCATATTTAGTTCTGTCTCCGAGTATTTAACTCCATCTATAGTACGCTCTGCACCATTATCTCCACCATAGTTATGACCTGGGTCTACAACTATTAATCTTTTACCATTATATACATTTAAACTCTTTTCCTTTACTGTTCCATCGTTTCCTATAGCAACTACCTTCAGATTATGGATTCCACTTGATTTATCCTGCATATTTAGAGTGTAGTTAAAGCCACTACTCTCTGCTTGATAATATTTAGGGTAGGCAGCTTTTACATCTGGTCTAGAGAACCCTATGTTAGCATCACCTAAGTAGTTGTTATCCAAATAAATTTTTGCAGATTTTACACCTGAGTAGTTAACAGCCCAACCACCTAAATTAACTTGACCTCTATTCAAGTCCTGACCATCTCTTACTGTGTCTATATTTATTTCTGGTTGAGGTTTAATTATATTTACTTTTCTAATTGCAGTAGAGCTAGTACCATCGCTTCCAATTGCTTCTACCTTTACTTCCCTTACTCCAGGACTTATCCCACTCTGTCTTAAAGTAAGAATATATCCACTCTTGTCTGCATCAGGGTAGTTAGGATAAGCTCTCTTTACGTCATCTCTAGATTGTCCTAGCGTTGCTGTGCCTACATTTGCATTATCAACATACACATTTACTTTTGTTATTCCTGAGGCATTTAAAGCCCATCCTCTAACTAAAAAGTCGTCGCTGATAGTAGAATTATCCGAAGGCTCGTCTATAGCTATTCTAGCCTCTCCTCTATACACATAGAAGACTCTCTCATCGCTAACTTTGCTACCATCTGTTCCAACAGCTTCAATTCTAACAACATTTTGTCCTTCATTTAAATATTTATTTTCAATTATATAATTAATTCCACTATTTTTACCAGCTGGATATCCTGGGTATGCTGCGTCAATATCAGTTCTGCTCTCTCCTATAGTAGCATATCCCTTAAATGCATTATTTAAGTATACACCTACATACCTAAGTCCTGAAGGATTAAGCGCCCAACCTCTAACCAGTAGGGATTGCTTTGATATATGTGAATTACCTACAGGACTATCTAGATTAGCAAGAGGCTTCCTAACCTTTTTTTCAATGTTCTTAGACGCTATCTTTATAGAACCATCAGCGGAAACAGCTTGTACAGAAACTTTATGTTTTCCTTCTTGATATTTGGATAGATCTACAGTATATGCATAACCAGATATATTCGAATTTACATAATTAGGGTAGGCTTTTCCAACATCAGGTCTAGCCAGTCCCAAGCTTGCATAGCCTGCTAAATTATCATCAATGTATACTTTAGCTTCCTTCAATCCTGACTTACTAATTGCCCAACCTCTAACTAGCATAGAGCCATCAAATGTAGAGAAATTTTCAACCGGATCATCAATTACAGTCATCGCTTCCTGTGCTGTTTCTGCATATACCTTTGTAGCTGAAAATAGATTAGATATAAACAAAAAAACACAAATTATAGAAAGTACTTTATTTAATCTTCTCATTAGAATTCTCCTATTTATATACTGGTACCTCAAAATACAATGTCGGATTAGACATCTTATCAATAAGCTTCTTTATGTTTGTAGTTTGTGCCCTAGCCCAGTTAACATCAGTTGCGTATTCGTGATATACATCCTGATAGTTCCACTTCATTTTATATAATGTATTTTGCTGATATCTTAGACTTGTTATATAATCAGTTGATATAAAGCTAGCTCCACCAATTATTGCACTATCAACTGTGAACCACCCTTGCTTATATGCATATTCTGATCCTAATCTTTCAGGATCACTGTTTTTAGCACCAATTCCGTACATATTATATACAATCCTTGGTTCAACAGTTTGTCCATCAACTGAAGTAACTAAAATACCATTTGCTAACCTAGATAATCCATTATTAGTTTCATGTAATGAATGTGATACTAAGTATATTGGATTTATATTGTATCTCTTACCTCCATCAAGAAAAGCTTGACCTTTTCCATCCAAAATTCCTTGTCCTTTTACTGCATTGTTTAAATTATCTACTGATATTCCTTCAGCATAATTTAACTTCAGGAACATATATCTATAGGTATCATTATTTAAGAAATTATTTACATCCATATAGTATCTAACATCTTCATTGGTAGCAGGAGTATTATCCCAATAAGTATTGCCACCTTTCTGAATTTGTTGATTTACATAATAATCAAATGTATTATCGTATTGCTTATAAGTAACTATTCCTTTTAGGTAGAATGAAGTAAACTTATCTAAAACAGAACCATCCTTACCACATATAGAGATCTTTATATCATGCTTGCCAACAGACATTCCATTTGTAGACAAAACATAATTAAATCCACTATTTGAACTTTCTTTGTAGTTACTATAAGCACTACCAACATCGTCTCTTCTATATCCTATTGCTGCATCTCCAACGTAGACTCCATCAATATATACTTTAACTTGAGCTACACCAGCAGCATTTACTCCCCATCCACCTATCAGAACTTGATCAGATAATATGGTACTATTAGGAGCTGGAGAATCAATATTGGCTTTAGGCTCTGGTTTAACTATATTTATATTGAATTGTCTAGTTTCACTACTTTGATCATTATTGTTAAATCTAATTTGTATTAAATGATTTCCTGGTTTAATGGTATCAAATCCCACCGAGCACTGATATCCACTTCTCATTGAATTATCATAATCAGGGTAAACTTTATTAACATCTGGTCTCATTAGACCTATGGTTCCTTGTCCAACATAATTACCATCAATACTAAGCTCCACTGACTTAACGCCTGACGGACTTAAAGCCCAGCCTCTTATAGCAAAATCCCTTGTTATATTGCTTCCGTTACTTGGCTCGTCTATCTGATACATAGCACTTCTAATGTAATAGTTAAAACCAACAGTAGTTGCTTTAGAAGTTCCGTCAGCTCCGTTACCTACAACCTTTATTGTATGACTTCCAGGTGAAAGATTTGAAGTATCCACAGTATACTTATATCCACTTCTATCTCCATTAGGATACCCTGGATAAGCAGCCGCTACATCAGGCCTCATATCTCCTAGAGTTGCATATCCTTTAAATATATCATCTAAATAAACTCCTACAGACCTCATTCCTGAGCCATTTAATGCCCATCCTGTAACTAATATGTTTTTTGATAGATTTATGTTCTGTGTAGGATAGTCTATGTAGGTAATAGGATCCTTTTGAGTTTTTTGAACAGTTACACTAGTAGATTTTTGAGAGTTATCCAATCCTATCTGTTCAACTGTTATCGTATGATTGCCATTAGATAACTTTGCTGTATCTAGAGTTAGACTGTATCCACTTCTATCTCCAGATGGATATCCTGGATAAGCACTATTTACATCAGGTCTATAGTTGCCAATATATGCATTGCCATTAAAGTTGCCATCTACATATACTCTTACCTCTCTCAAAGCAGCCGGATTTAAAGCCCATCCAGTTACTAAAGTATAAGGTGAAAGCTGGCTATTACTTGTAGGCGAATCTATGCACATCAGCATCGGCTTAGTACTTGAGGTAGCTTGTTTTTGACCAGATTGAGTAGAATTCAATGCGTACGCTGGCGTAGAATACATGAAAAAAACATAAATACATACAGTAAAGGACAGTACTTTTCTAATCATCCTATTCTTAAAAAAATTCATTAATTATCTCCCCCTTTTTTTAAAACTTCTTTAATTCTACCTATATTCTTAAGATCATTAAAGAAAAACAACACAACTATTACAGAATATATGATTAGGTAAGATAAGAATCCAAGATACCACTTATCTATATAAGCACAAAGTACAAATCCTACACTTAAAATTATACCAGTTATAGTTTCCTTAAACAAACTTATATGCATCCTTTTAACAAAAAAAACATCAGAATATATATTCCAAATTAAAAAAGCTAATAAAGTGGCCCAAGCTATTCCCACTGGTGTTTTTATAATTACACAAGCTAAAAAGTTACAGATTATTGCCAATACAAATGCAAAGATATTGTTCTTGGTATATTCTTTATTTAACTTCAAAGCTTTATAATAGTTTAGAGCTAATATAGTTATTTGCCCACTAAATAAAACCGTAGGGGTTAGCACTAGGACTAGGGGTAGTGAATCCATATATTTAGGCAAGTAAACCTGTATTATAAATTTTATAAAGAAAAAAGCTAAAAAAGATAAGGATAAAACTATATTTAAGCCCTTCTTAATTGTTGAGTATGCTTTTCCTAATTTATCCCCCTCAAGTCTTGCTATATAAGGAAATACCACTGTAGAAAATGAATTAATTAATAAATAAAATAATGTTATTATGGAATATGCAAATGAATACATCGCAAAATCTCTTAAAGTGAAATACTTTTCTATAAATATTCTGTCTAACCCAAGTATAATCAAGGTAATAAGATTACCGATCATCATTAAGAATCCTGAAGAAAAGTTTTCCTTTATATCATCCTTCAAATCCATAATCCTTTGGCTCTTAGCTTGCAAAATATCTTTGTTATAGTATAAGAATATGATCAATGTAAATAGATTTGCACCAGTAGTAAGCATTACAAATGCCATATGTATATCTATTTTTAGTATAAATAATACAATACACCCTACAATATACAGTAGCTTTGATGCTATCATACTATATGAATACAACTTAAACTTCCTAGTAAATTGACTTATAAATGAGAAGAAGGTTGATAGATTCAATATCAATCCATTAAAGGCTAACAAGTAGAATAAATCTCTCTTTATCGGCTCTTTTATCATTATAAACGAAGCAACAAAAATAATTACTGCTGTTATAAGTTGAAATAATAAAAGAAAGTTAAAATATGTTTTAAATTTCCTTTTCGGAATGTCATCATATTCATAACTACCATAGTTTACAAGAACTCCATCATTAAATCCAAATTGGAATATACCTACATAGGTAACGTAGAGTGTAAAAATTCTAAAATATGCATATTCATTTATGTTCAGTATTTTTGGAATAACCAATGCAGTTATTACTCCACCTAAAACATTGATAGAATTTGCACCTAAAGTATATGCAAAATCTTTGATATTTTTATTTTTCATAACCAATCCTCTTATTATATATATATAGTATTATTCTATAAAGAATTGGGAATACAAGCTGCATACTCATTCCTGCAAATACAATCATATTTGAAAAAGTACTTAGAACAACCATATTGCACATCATACTTATCGCTACTATTCTTAGTTTATTGTTTTTTCCAACTAACTTCATATAGATAAATATTACTGCCATAAGATATATAAATTGAAGTATTACACCAATCCAACCTAGATAATAAAAACCACCCATGTATAGAGTTCCAACAATCAATTCTTTCTTTATTAACTTTACATGATCACTTATCTGAAAAGGTTCTTCTTTTACCAATCTTCTCGCTACTATATCAGGTAAAACTTCTCTAGTTACAAAGTTTTTAATATTAGTTGAATTAATTTCAGTGTTATTATCATCGATATTTAGTTGCAAATTAGCTAAAGGCGAAGAAATATATATATATGACCAAAAAAACGGCTTAGGAATAATCTTATTATTTCTAAAGCTTTCAGATGCCTCTCCTATGTCCAGTATATATTTGCTGCTAAATTTATCGTAAGTATGATCTGATAGACTTACTCTATAGTTTCCAAAAAGCCCAAATAGATATAGAAAGGCAATACCTATAACTGCCAATGAAATTATTATCTTTTTATTTAGTAATCGCCTCATACCTATCATACTTAAAAATACAAATAAGCTTCCCAAAAATATATTTATTATCAATCCCCTAGATACAATTAGTAATGCAGGAACATAATTTAATAAATAGAAAACTAATACAATTTTGTTTTTAGTAGATAGGAATAAATGAAATAAATATACTCCATAGAAAATTGTGAAGCTAAATAGAAATATGTGAAAAGTAGGTATACCCGAAAACTCCAAATAATTTATTTTTGAGTTTAATAGCGGCGCCCCTCCCGCATATATAAATTCTGCAATATAACCTAAGAAAACAAGCACAGATATATATTTAATCTTTTTGTTATATTCTATAGATTCATACCTTAGCTCACCTTTTTTATGGCTTCTTATACCCAAAAATGCTGAAATAGCAAAAGATAGAACAAAAAACAAAACTGTCCATATTGTTAAACTAGGATAAAGGTTGGACCATCCAAGCAAATAAACAAGTAAAACAGACAAAAAGCTTATAACATATACTAAGAAAGGATTCGTCATATATTTACCCCCTAATCTTTTTTATAAAATCTTCCTTTTTTATAATCACTAAAGCCTTCTACAATCATGCATAACTTTTTCAACTTATTTTTCTCAAATAGTGTAAGCCTGGCAATCTCTTGAAAAAACAAATTTTTATCATGTTTAACCCATTCTGGGAAGCTTTGCTTATATTTTTTCCATATATAAAACCTATTTCTAGTCATATAATATCTTCTTAAGGCTGAGTGATTACTAGACGTTATATTCTTACCAAAAAGCTTATAAACTTTGGTATCCCCAAGACTATGAAGTAATATAGCATTATTGACTTTCAATATGGCATAATCATTAAGCTTTACCCTTAAGCAAAAATCATGATCTACTAGATCTATAAATAATCTTTCATCGAAATCCCCTATCTTATCAAACACACTCATATCAATAAGACTTCCTGAACTAATTTCAGTTAGCACATATTCATATTCTGCATTTACAGAAACTTGGTTAGCATAATAAGCTTCCTTTTCTATATGATTAGGAACTAAAACTTTAATTTTCTCTTTATCCTTATCATTTAGTCCTTCATAGGTTGCAATCATATTAAAAACTAAATCTTTTGTACAAATACTATCTTGATCCAGTGTAATTATAAACTTAAAGTCATTTTTTCGTGCATACTCAATTCCTATATTAAATGCCTTAGCAATCCCAACATTTTCATTATTATAGATAATCTCAATATCTTCCTCAGCTTTAAAACTTTCTAATATTTTTAAATTTTCCGGATTAGATCCATTATCTACAATTAAAGTTTTCTTCACTTGATTTCTTATTGCCGCTATGCCATCAATTATACCTTGTCCTGCATTATATGAAACTACAACTGCGCATATTGAATCGATATTTATCATAATACTCTCCAATCTATTCTCACAATAAACATATTTACTTTAATAACTATTTTTTTATTAGATGATTAATATCCTCAATACTTGGATGATTGTCCATAAATATCTTTCTCTTTTCTCTGATCTTAGGAATTAGTCTTTTAGCTTCCATGGTGTATTTAAATACGAATCTCTCATACATCAACGAATATATTATCAGAGCAAAGCTTCTACATGTCTTTTTTAAAACCTCCATTGGAGGCATCTTTTCAAATTCATTCTTTTCTAAAAGAAGTATATGGTTTCTATGAGAAATCCCCCTTAGAAACTCTGATTGGCTCTTTCTATGTTTAATAAAGTTCAAAACTCCACCTTTAGATCCTCCAAGACCTCTTCCATGAAAGGCTACAGCTTCTGGATAATACATGCACTTAAATCCTGCTAAGTTCAATCTCCAAGAAACATCTATATCTTCTTTATATGCAAAAAAGTCTTCATCGAAATACTCGTTTTTCACCTTTATATCTTCTAGAGAACTTCTTCTATAGAAAGGTGCTGCACCACATACGCCGAAGATTCTTTCTATAGAGTCATACTGCCCTCTATCCTCTTCATTTTGACCTCTATCCTTAAACTTTCTATTACTGTAGAACTCAATACCAGCACTATCAATATAATTTAATTTCTTATCGTTTTTAAAATCATATTTCAACAACTTTCCAGATAGAGCCCCGATCTTAACATCTTTTTCAGCATAGCAATATAATTTGTAGATGAAATCTTCTTCTAAAATTATATCTGGATTTAAAAGCATTATATATTCACCTTTTGAAACTTCTATTCCTTGATTTGCTCCCCCTGAATAACCTTTATTATCACTATTGTGTATTTTCACTATGTTTTCCGCATCATACAATTGATTAAACAGTTCAAAAGATCCATCTTTAGAGTTATTATCTATAAAAATAATTTCTAGATTTTTATAGGTTTGATTAAGTATAGAATTCATACATCTTTCAATATAATCTTTATTATTAAAATTTATTATTACCAAGCTAACCAATTTATCCATAAGCTTCATCCTTTATTATAATAAACTAACCTCTTTGTATTAAGCTTTTTAAAGCCTTAAAAATACAAAGAGGTTTATTTTGGTGCTAATTTCTACTATCCTATAAATCGCTGGTGGATTTTAGATGATAATAACTAATTAACCCCTCTAATAATTTAATTGTACATCTTATCATAGTAATTTTGATATTCTCCAGAAGTAACGTGTTCCATCCATTGTCTATTATCTAAATACCATTGAATAGTCTTAACTATACCTACTTCAAAAGTAGTTTCTGGGTACCAACCTAATTCTTCTTTTATCTTGTCAGGAGCTATACCGTATCTTCTGTCATGACCTTTTCTGTCTTCAACATACTTAATTAACTCTTCTGTTACTGATGCATCTACATTGTCATGAACATATGCAACTACAGTCTTTACTATTTGAATATTAGTTCTTTCATTATGACCACCAACATTGTAAACTTCTCCAACTCTGCCGTCTCTTACAACCATGTCGATAGCCTTACAATGATCTTCTACATAAAGCCAATCTCTTATATTAAGGCCATCACCATAAACAGGAAGATCTTTATGATTTAAGCAGTTATTTATAAGTAATGGTATTAGCTTTTCTGGGAAATGATATGGTCCATAGTTATTAGAACATCTAGTTATAGTCACTGGCATGTTATAAGTATCAAAGTAAGCCTTAACCATGAAATCAGCTCCAGCTTTACTTGATGAATATGGACTGTGAGGATCAAGTGGAGTTGTTTCCATGAAGTAACCTGTTTCTCCAAGAGAACCGTAAACTTCATCTGTTGAAACTTGATGATATCTTACTCCTTCTTTCCATCCATTTTCTCTTTCCCATGCATTCTTAGCACAATTTAGTAAGTTTACTGTTCCTAAAACATTTGTATTTGCAAATATCTCAGGTTCTTTTATACTTCTATCTACATGTGACTCTGCTGCAAAGTTAACAACATAGTCTATATCATACTTTTCAAAAAGTCCTGTTACAAGCTCTTTATCACATATATCTCCTTGAACAAATATATGGTTAGGATTTTCCTGTACATCTTTTAAATTCTCAAGATTTCCTGCATAAGTAAGCTTATCTAAGTTTATAATCTTAACATCATTGTATTTTTTCAACATGTAAAGTACAAAATTTGAGCCTATAAATCCTGCTCCACCAGTTACTAAATAAGTTTTCATATAATTACTCTCCTTTATATTCAAATGGTACATCTAATTCCTTCAATGTCTTTTGCTTTTTATCCTTTTCTGATAAAAGCAACTCTTCTATTCCTTCTAGAGGCCACTGAACTGCTACATCAGGGTCGTTCCATAAAAGTCCACTATCATATTCAGGTGCATAGTAATCAGTACACTTGTAATTAAATACAGCTTCATCTGATACTACTAAGAAACCATGAGCAAAACCTTCTGGCACATAAAATTGTCTTTTATTTTCTTCAGTAAGAAGTACACCCTCCCACATTCCAAAGGTTGGTGATCCTTTTCTAAGATCTACAGCTACATCATAAACCTGTCCTTTAGTAACTCTAACAAGCTTTCCTTGAGTATGCTTTGTTTGGAAGTGAAGACCTCTTAAAACACCTTTTTTTGATTTAGATTCATTGTCTTGAACAAAGTCCATCTTTAGACCTGCTTCAAAAAAATCCTTCTTATTATAACTTTCCATAAAATAACCCCTGTTATCTCCAACAACATTAGGTTGTATTATGTATAAGTCCTTAATCTTAGTTTCTATAAACTTAAACTGTCCCATACAAACTCACCTTCTTAATAAATATTATTTTATCTGTTTTTCTTCTCAATTTCTTCAACAACATCAACAAGATATTGACCGTATCCAGTCTTCATAAGAGGTTTTGCAAGCTCTCTAACCTGGTCAGCACTAATCCAACCTTTTCTAAAAGCTATTTCTTCTAGACATGCAATGTAAGTACCTTGTGTATTTTGTACCGCTTCTACAAAATTAGATGCTTGTAGCATAGAGCCATGTGTTCCTGTATCTAGCCATGCAAGGCCTCTTCCTAAAAGTTCTACCTTTAGAGTACCTTCCTGCATATATACTTTATTTAAGTCAGTTATCTCTAGCTCTCCTCTATCAGAAGGCTTTAGATTTTTAGCTTTTTCCACTACTGAGTTATCATAAAAATAAAGTCCTGGAACCGCATACTTTGACTTTGGTTTTTCTGGCTTTTCTTCTAAAGATATAACCCTATCTTCACTATCGAACTCAACAACGCCAAAAGCCTTAGGGTTTTGAACATAGTATCCAAATACCATAGCACCCTTTTCTAAAGCTGCTGCTCTCTTTAAATTATCACTAAATCTTTGTCCATAGAAGATGTTATCGCCTAATATCATAGCAACATTATCATCTCCAATAAACTCTTCTCCTATTATAAAGGCTTCAGCAAGTCCATTTGGAGCTTCCTGAACAGCATATTCAATCTTAAGACCTAATTCTGAGCCATCTCTGAATAACTCCTTAAAGTTAACTATGTCTCTTGGTGTTGATATTATTAATATCTCTCTTATTCCAGCAAGCATTAACACAGACATTGGATAGTATATCATAGGCTTATCATATATAGGAACCATCTGCTTTGACATTGCCTTTGTTACTGGATAAAGTCTAGTACCTGACCCACCAGCTAGTATTATTCCCTTCATCTTATATATCCTCCTCAAACTTTGTCCAATATTTTTTATCTAAAGAATATTTAATTCTTTTTTTCGACGATAACTTTTCATATTTCTGACCTAAAATATTTCCTATATATCTAGTAGCAAAATTAGGTATTAAAATTAATAAAACTTTAAAATTCATTTCTCTTACAGCTCTTAATAACACATGTTTAAACAAAGCCATTCCACTTTGATTACCCTTGTAGGTTAGGAATATAGAGTTTATCTTAAAAAACACTCCAGTATCAAAATACCTGTTAAACAATTCTCTTAATGTAAATGTATGTGAGTGATAGACCTCTGAATCTGCACAATACTTTATCCTAAATCCATTTTCTATTATTTTATGAGCAAAATACATATCTTCATTTATTATTAGATGCTTTCCGTCGTATCCATTTAATTCTTTGTATACTGAGGTTTTTACAGCTGAAGAAGCATCTGAATAAAAAAAGGTCATAAGACCTAACTTATCGATATCTTCTTTTGATACAATCCTTGATTGTTCAGGGTAATTTTTCTCTCTTATGTATTTCTCTATAGAGTTATTTTCACATATCTGTCTACTAAAAGCAGCCTCACAAACTCCATTGATTATAGGATTTACTAAATTACTTAACCACTTATCATTTTTCATCATAACATCTTGAGATATAAATACTATGATATCACTTTCGGAATCCATAGCCATAATTTCTCTTGTTCTACTGTGTGAAAATTCTTCTTTTTTTATAAGTACATATTCTAAATTAAGTCCTTTTAAAATCTCCAACGTATTATCAGTTGATTCTGTAAGTACATATCTAATACTTACATCAAAATCCACTGTCTGAGACATTAAACTGCTATGTAATGAATTTATATAATTACTAGCATTATATAAAGGACATATTATGTCTACTTTCATTTTCATTACCCCTTATTTTATAGTAAGTTGCTTTATCTATATTGCGCCCTCTTTTTTTATAACCGATACAAAGGTTTTAGCGATTATCTTCATATCTAAGATTAAAGACCTGTTATCTATATAATACATGTCCATAGCTATTCTTTCCTCATAAGTAGTATCACTTCTACCATGAGCCTGCCAGTACCCAGTAAGTCCAGGTGTAACAGAGAAAAACTTTGGAGCAAACTTGCCGTACTTTTCTACTTCCTTCTCAACTATAGGTCTAGGTCCCACAACACTCATATCTCCTAGTAATATATTTAAAAGTTGAGGCAACTCATCCAGGCTTGTCTTTCTTAAAAAATTACCTATCCTAGTTATTCTAGGATCATTATCAAGCTTAAAGTTTATAGCAAACTCTTTCTTCTGCTCTTCTGTAAAATTAGCAAAAACTTCATCAGCGTTTGCAACCATAGTCCTAAACTTGTAAACCTTTATAGTCTTACCATTTTTGCCAAGTCTCTTATGACCAAACATTGCAGGCCCCTTAGAATCTAATTTTACTAAGAGAATAAGAATGACAAAAACAGGTGAAAGCAATATAAGTCCAATGAAAGCACTTAAAAAATCAAAGAGTCTTTTTATACATATATACATTAAATTTTCCTTTTTCAAACTAATCTCTTCATCAGATACTACTTTTGTATTATCTATCATCTGCATATTGATCCCCCATCTTGGTTACTTTTTTACACATAAACATTATATATGCAATGAGAATTTATGTCCATAATAATAAAACGCCGTCGTTTAATAAACCCAGATAATATTTTACACTATTTAATAACAATAATAAATTGTAATTAACATAAAAACCAAACATTCCATCAACAATTATCACGGTTTTTCACATTTTTATACATAACGATATATTATTTTTTTAATCAAATTAAACAACTCATCAAAACATTTTTTATATTTTCTAAAATTTGTATTATAGTCTATAAGTTGGTTTTACCCAGTTTACAACCATATCTTTTTATATTATTTAATTATAAACCAAATCATCCACAAATTCACCTGGTTTGAGAATTATATACATTTTTTTTAATAAGTTCACGATTATTTAACTTGTATCAAAATAAATTATCTGTAGTTTCGTAAACTACAGATAATTTATAACAAAGCTAACCTTCAATCAATTCCTATATCCACCATTCCTATACCAGGTATCTTTATACGCCACTTCTAGCTTAGTAACACTGCTCCTCATGGTAATAAAACCTTTCTCTTTTAACTCCATAAGCTCTAACTTTTCTTTTATCCTTTGATTTTCAGAGCTAAGCCTATGGTTATCTATACTGAGCATTATGTTATTCTTCAAAAGTTTCTTTATTGCTCTTTCACTGTCTAAAAGCTCTCTTTCATATAAAAGTATTTGAAAGTATTCATACTTATTCATGCTCATCCCCCTTTATTTATCTAGTTACTTAGTTATTTATAACCAATTGATAATACATAGATGTACAAGTTAAGTTTTATAATGCTGAGTTTACAATGCTATTAGCCATTTGTGTTAACAACTTTACCTACTTGGAATATTTTGTATATTAATATAGTATTTTATACACCTTCTATAGTCAATAAGCTAATTGCTTTCTTAATAAGTTTGTAAGAATATGTAAATACATTCTTAATAATTGACCTATTTTCTATGGCGATATAACTCTTCTAATATTTTTGTGTAAACTTAATATTTCAACACTTCCATTTAGAATACAGAATAAATAATCCTTCTTAGGAGAAAAATATTACGTACTATTTTCTGAGGAGATGATTATTTTATATGAGATTAGATAGATACATGTCCATCATTTTAGGATTTCCAAAAACCTTATACTTCAATTTTAAGTATTTCAATTTTAAAGACGCAGTTAAACTTCCAGTTTTAATCTCTCATAGAGTATATCTGAAAAGTCTTAAAGGTTCTATTGCTATAACCAGCAATATACGTAGTAAGATGATACAAATAGGCTTTGGGGAAGTAGGTATCTTCGATTTTAAACGACGAAGAACTATAATCGATATAGAAGGGAAAGTAATATTTAACGGAAAGTGTACCTTAGGCCATGGATCAAAAATTTTCGTCTTAGGTGAATTAACCATAGGAAAAAACTTTAATATCAATGCAGAAACTTCTATAATATGTGCAAAAAAAATAACCATCGGAGATGATTGTTTATTTTCTTGGGATAACTTAATCATGGACACTGACTTTCATTATATTAAACAGCTAGAAGACAACAGCATAATAAATGAAGATAAAGAAATATATATTGGTAATAAGGTTTGGATAGGCTGCAGATGTACCATCTTGAAAGGTACTGTAATTGGAGATGGATGCATAGTTTCAGCTAACAGCGTCACAAGAAGTAAGTATATAGAAAATAACTCAATACTCAGTGGAAATCCTTGTAAGGTTGTAAAAACTGATGTTTACTGGACAAGATAAAATTTCTAGGCTGTTTCATTAAATAGCCTGTGCATAGTATATTTTAGAATTCATTAAAGCAACAGCCTTATAGATTTGTAAATTGTAGTATTATATGATTTAGTAAAACTTTATTACAATATACTTTATTATATGGCTTTATATTACTGATTTATTTCCTAAGCAATCTTTTAAGTTTATATCTATAGCTTCCTATTATACTAGTTAATAAATGATTGATTTCTTCCTTCAATAAAACTAGAATTAGAACATATACAGCCGCACCTATTATGCTTTGTATAAAGGTTGTAAAGACTGCTGCTCCAAGAGAATAGCCTATCAATCTTACGGTAACAAACATAAGAAATGCTGCTACAATATACTTAACAATATTAATAATCATAGAACCGTCTATGCTTTGCTTTATAAAAAGATATTGTATGTAGGCCACTAAAAATTCAGATATTAAAGTTGCTATGCATGCTCCTTGAGCCTTATACTTTCCTATTAATAGTAGATTGATAATTACATTTGATATAGCTCCAACGGTTACAGCTATAGTAAATTCTCTTGTTCTGTTAGACGGCAAAAGATAATGCATTCCGAGCACGTTTCCTATAGCTATAAATACTAAGCTAGCAGAAGAAAGTATAAGCAAATAGGACACTTCATAAAAATCCTTTCCAAAAAACCATGGTACAAGTTCTTTAGAAATAGCTGCTAAGCCAGTAGCCATAGGAATTGAAATATAAGCAATGGCCTTTAGACTTTTATTTAGGTATTCCTTCAATTTGTTATTGTCCCCTTTCGAGAAAGTGTTACTCATTCTAGGAAGCATAACAACTCCTAGCGAAGTCACTATACCAAGCACTAAGCGGATTATCTTTTGAGACTGCTCATACAAACCAACCTCTCCAGTATTTGATAGTATCCCAAGCATGGTTCTGTCAAGTACTGCGTATATTTGTACAGATATTTGTGGTATAAAAAGCTTCATTGCAGGTATAAAATGCTGTTTCATATCTGTATAAGTTACCGCAATAAAACTTACAGTATTAGGTACATACGCCCACATAATCAAATTGCCGAAAACAAGCATAAGCCCATTTATAGCTATATATTCATATAAGTCATCATAGCTTTTTATAAACAAAAATATGCAGACTACTCCAATTAATTTTATTAATAAGTTTCTTGTCACAGTCTTTTTAAAATCTTCTAGCCCCATATAAAGCCATGATATATCTAGCGCAGCAGCAACTATGTTTGTTGACTGAATAAGATATATTAAACTATTTTCAGTTTTTATACAAAACATAATTATGTATACTATCAAAGCAATAGCCGTAGTAATAAATTTGAATAAAGTTATGGACCAAAATACTCTAGACATCTTTTCTTTATCATCTCTCACATATGCAATGCTTCTGTTCCCATACAAAGAAATTCCTACAGTTCCTATAATTATAAAGTACTGGACTATAGAAAGAGTATAGCTATATATACCTATTCCTTGTTTTCCTAATATTCTTGAGGTATAAGGTACGGTTATTAATGGTATAAATAGTGTTACCATCTGAAAGACTAAGTTGTACATAAAGTTTTTTACTAAACTTTTACTCATGAAAAACCTCTATCATCTCTAAATTTTTTATAAAAGCGTTCTATATTCTTGAAGTAATCTGAGTTAGCTTTTATCCACTGAAAATCTTTATCCCACCACCTGAAGGATTTTAAGAATTCCACTTGATCCATGTTATACCTGTACTTTAAGTGCTTTGCAGGAACACCTCCACACACCGAGTAAGGTTCTACATCCTTTGTTACAACAGCTCCAGCTGCTACTACTGCACCATCACCAATTGTTACTCCTTCAAGTAACCTTGCACCATAACCTACCCATACATCACTGCCTATTACAACACTTACTTTATTATCAATATCAACAAATTTATGTTCTATATATATATCAGCAGCTGTAAAAGTAAAACCCGCTTGCTTTTGTGTAGAGAAAAAAGCAGGATGAGTAGATACAAATTCATTTGTTGGATGAGTTCCATAAATGACCTCAACAAAAGGAGCTATTGAGGAAAACCTTCCTATATTACAGTTAGCCAAATTGCAATTCCACCCTACATAACTTCCTAGCCCAATAACAGAATTGGTTATATTAGAATTCTTATATACTATGGACCGTCCTTCAAACCTAGTTCTTCTATCTATTTTCACTCTAGCACCAATGGTGCAATGAATTTTTTTTATACTGAGTTTAAAGTAAATGGTATAGATACTATTAATCAACATTCTAATCATTCTCTTCATATCAATTAGCAACTCCAAGTTAGTTTTTAGTTTTAGGGATTAACAACAATGTTAAATCTAAGTGATTACACAGGAGATGCTATATGAGCCCGCAATTAAAATCACATGATTCTTTTCAGAAATCTTGCTGGATTACCTGCCCAGACTTCCTTGCAAGGAACATTTTTTGTCACCACTGAGCCTGCGCCTATAACACTATAATCTCCTATGCTAACACCTTTTAATATAATAGTCCCAGCTCCTATAAAACATCCCTTCCCAATAATCACAGGTGCTGTTTTTATATCTTCAAAGCCGCTTATCCTTTTTTCGTAGTCAATAGAGTGGAAATCCGTATCAAAAATCCTACAATCTCCACCTATAAAACAGTTCTCACCTATATGTACATAGTTAAATGCGCATATTGCGGTATTGGAGATACCCACACCCTTTTCGATGATCAATTTTGCCTTATCTTTTACAAAAAGAGATGTAAAGGTCTGACCTCCTATAGGATTAGCTGAGTATTTACTTCTTATAGTAACATTATCCTTTATTACTATGGTTCCTAAGCCCTGTACAAACAACTTACCATGTATCTTAACATTTCTTCCCAATAATATTCCATGCTGCTTTATTGTTAATTTATTTAATACGCTATCCTTTATATTTATAGTTTTTCTCAAAACCTTCATCCAAAGATTAAACATAAGTTAAGCCTCTTATTTGAATAGATTTTTAGTTTGCTCTAATATTTCCTTGTAGTTGCTCTTGCTCAATATATATCTATAGGCATTATTGCTATATTTATTAAACTCCTTTTTATCCATGCTTAGCAAAGTAACTATAGCTTCAATAAACTCTTCTCTATGGCTTAAGCTGATATCCCATCCAACTTCCTTATCCCTAAGTTCTCTCCAAGGGGTTTCGTCACTTATTATTGGAACACAACCAGCCAGCATAGCTTCAACAATCACATGCCCATAGTTTTCTCCTAAGGTTGGAAAAAGAAAACCATGATATAAAGCTAAAGTATCTACAACCTCAGATTGGTTCAATTCACCTTTATAACTAACCTTTATATTACCTTTAATAGATTTTATAAGCTCTTCACATTGCTTCCAGTATTCTAAACTTTCTTTTGGCCCGTATATATGAAAGTCTATCTTACCTGTATTAATATACTGTAAGCACTGCAAGGCAAAGGCCAAATTCTTTTTCGGTACTAGTCTTGAAATAAACACTAATTTCAATTCATCCTTTTTCTTCTCTTTTTCTATTAATTTATCGGATAAAGGCTTTTCATGTGGCAGATTAGAAGCTACTCTTATCTTAGCATTCTTATAAAGGTTCAATATGTGCTTTGTTTCTAATTCGCTAGTAGAATGCCATATTACTCCGTTATATAAGCTAGTAAGCTTAGCAAAAAGGATATATCCATACTTCTTTAGAGCCTTTATTTTTAAATGTCCAGGCGAAAAGTCTCCTCTTGGACATACTATTACATTCTTACACTTTGTAAATCCAAGTTTTCTAAGTATCATAGGCTTAATGGTGAACGTAGGTGAAAAAAAACCATTCATATATATATAGGAAAAATCTACTGAGTTCATTATATTTTTATATTCACTAAAACTTATATGTTTTACATCTATATAACATATCTTATATACGTCTTTATCAATCCACTTATTTATCTCTATACCTGCATACCTTTGTTCATCATTAAGATCCCTGTCACTGGTCAGTATATAGAAATTAAATTCCTTATATAGATTCTTAACTATATTGTTTATAGATTTCACCGGTCCACCACCTTTAAAACCAGGTAAAAAATAGGAATTTAATATCAATATATTATTAGCCATATCTATACCTCTCTAGATTATCTTTTGTTATATTTTCACTTTATTGCGTCTTTAATTTGGAACTATAAAAGGCACTCTGGTATAAGACCATAAAAAACCAAAAGGTTGGAGTGTTATATTGCCCATTTCTTAAAGAAAAAATCAATACAGACAAAAAAGCCATATTACTTATTATTCTTAAAGAAGATATATCTTCTTTATCTCTAACTCTATATGTGACAAAATACATAATAAATAATGCCATTCCTAAAGCTCCAAATTCTGATATTATTCTAAAGAACATATTTGAAGCATCTACATAGTTTAAATACATATATATTTGGTTAGGACTATAAAAGTTATATATGTTGCTCCAATAATTAAATCTATGAGCAAAAAAGCCTACTCCAAATATAGGGTGTTCAAAAAAAGACTTTTTAACTATGAGATAGTTAGATATAATTGCAAACACAGATAAATTCTGAGTTTGGAAAGAGAGCTTTAAGGCATTTATAGCTGAAAGTCTCTCTCTTATGCTAGGCACATTGAGCATTATAAATAAGAAGATAATCCCTAAGATTATTACCTTTAGTTTATTTGATCTAACCTTTTTAACTCTTGATTTCCTAAACAAAAAACTAATTATTAATATTAAAATCGCAAGGTATCCATTCAACGAGAAGCTCAGCATGGAAGCCACCAATATTACTACAACCTTTTTTCTTGTTATAAAGTTTTTATATTTAGTTTTATCAAAAAGAAAGCCTATAGAAAAATATATAGCAGGCAATATATAATAAATAAACCATGATGGTTCCGTAGCTATAGAGGTTACTCTCATAAAAGGCCCTGTTACATTAAAAAGCATATTTATGCCGTATATCTGAAAGTCATACAAGTATTTAAACTTAATTATGTATCCCAATTCTTGTATTATGCCTATTACACATATTACAAAAGAAAAGTTCAAATACTTTTTTACAATAGTTTCTACATCATTTACATAGAAGTAAAAGTAGAAGGCAAGAGGATAAACTATCATATTTATTAATTGCTTTTTGGCAAAGTTATCAAAGCTAGAGTAGGAAAAAAGTATAGAAAGTATTATGAATATGATAAAAACTATGTACCATACTGGTAACCTTACCTTTTTCTTACTTGAAAGTGCATATATGACGCTAAAGAAAAATAATAAATATATTAAAAGCTGTGACGGATAAAAAGGCAGCTTTTCATCTAGATTTCCAAAGCCATAACTAACAAATATGCTTATAAATATCACATTTAATAAAATCATAGTTTACCTCTTATCGCTGACTTTTTTATATATTTGAACCTCTTTTTTTATGATTTCCTTCCAATCATATCTTTTAGCATTATCCAAAAGTTTCTCAACCTTTATCGGTGACTTTAGTACGTCTATTACCTTCTCAGCAAACTTTTCTTCTAAATTATTATTAATTGGAACTAATAGCCTTTTATCTGATATTACTTCAGGTATTCCACCAACTTCAGCTGCCACGCAAGGCACCCCACAACTATTGGCTTCTATTATGACCATGCCAAAGCCTTCATTTCTACTAGGCAGTATCATAACATCCATTTCATTTATATAGTCAGGTACAAGCTCTGGCGCAACTCTACCAACAAAATCAACCTCTAACCCTAAGTTATCGAACTCACTAGATATATCATGTTTTAACTCTCCATCTCCAACAATAACAAATCGAGTACTTTTTAATTCCTTGCTTATTAAATCAAATATTCTTGGAAGTCTGTCACTGCCTTTTGTATGGTTAAGGTTACCTACATAACCTACTGTTTTATATGTCTTTAGATTATTCTCTTCTTTTGTTTTTAGTTTAAACAGATTTATATCTACACCATTGCCTATAACTTGTATCTTACTAGAATTGATATTATATATATCCATTAGTTTTTCTTTAAGCCCTTCACTGACTAAGGTTATATAGTCCGCATATTCTAACTCATCTTTTATGGAATTCCTTATAAAAGAAGACTTCCTATATATGCTATGTACATCTGAACCATGTCCTGTAACAATTAGCTTTTTATCATACTTTAAAGCAAGCTTATAAGCAGCAAAGCCATGGGGATACAGCCAATGGCAATGAATGATATCATATTCTTTTATATTAAGTTTTCCCTCTACCTTTTGTATTATGTTGTTTATATATAAAGTAGGAAATAATCCCTTTAGTATCAAATTGAACACGTTATTTTTTATATATACTATTTGCTTAAAAAGCTTATCATTGCTACTATTCACTTTTATATTTATATCCGTCTTCGTTAATCTCTTTATAGCTCTAACAGCATAACTATCAATCTCTACTATATTACAGCCCTCTAATTCTATATTTGAATCTATAGATTTTAATCTTATTAGTCTGTTTATTATTGAATTGTACAGCCCCCCAATCTTACAATTATAAATTCCTGAAATAAAAAGAACTTTCATACACACTCTCTCCTAGAAATTCACTTAAGCGAACTTCTTCAGTGATTTTTGTACATCTTAATTTTCTTAATATAGATTTCCTATAGGTATTCGGCTTCACATTTTTATTAATCTACTTATTACTTATAGACTCAAAAAACTCTTAAACTTAATTTTCATTATCTGTAGGTTTCTTCTCTTCTTATCAATTTTTTTATGATTATATCTAACATTAATAGACTCGATTGCAGCTTCTATATTGGTATGAGTAGCTCCCCCTTCTCTATAGTTTGCTATTATGTCATTAGTAAAAGTAAACCTATAGCCTTTCTCCTTTAGGCTTAGCATATAATCATAATCAGCCGCATATCTATATTCAGTGTTATAGCCGCCTTCTTTACTGTAAACAGCTTTTCTTATAAAAGTAGTAGGATGGGGGATCATCTTTTCATTAAGAAAGTCATAGTTGGTTCGCTCAATTCCATATTCTTTTTCATTTCTTATTACTCTTAAGGTTCCATAAATTATATCCGCAGCATTATCTTTAATATGCTGGTTATATATTTTTTCTAAAGCATCACTCTCATACCAGTCATCACTATTTATTATTCCTACAAAGCTCCCTTTTGACATATTTATGCCTTTATTCATTGCATCATATATACCTTTATCCTTTTCACTTATGTATACTAGCTTTCCTTGAAACTTTCTCTCATAACTTTTTACTATATCCAAGGTTTTATCTGTAGAGCTTCCATCAACAATTATGTATTCATAACTTTTATAGGATTGATTAAGTACAGATTCAATAGTATCTTTAATGGTCTTTTCACTATTATAAGATACAGTTACAATTGAAAAAAAAGGGTCATTATTTTCTTTCATTTTCTTTCCCCTTCATCTTTAACTTCATAAGTTTCTTATTACTTTTGCAGGGTTTCCTGCCACTATAACATTAGCTGGAAAAACACCTGACACAACGCTTCCTGCGCCAACTACACAGTTGTCACCAAGTTTTGTTCCCTTAAGTATTATTGAGTTCACCCCAATAAATACATTACTTCCTATAACTATTTCCTTCTTTTTTATAAGTGCTTTATCATCTATTTTTCTTGCCTCAGGATCTAAAGGATGAAAGTCGTTGTCAAGTATCTTCACATTTCCACCAATGTTTGTATAATCTCCAATGGTTATTTTATCTCTAGCATATATTGTTGCTCCTGACATACCAACGTTGTTTCCTATTGTTATCTTGCCAGTTTCTCTAGCCACTATTATGGTTCTCTGATATAAGCCCACTAGATTAGATAAAAAGCCGCTTTTTATGGTGCAGTTATCTCCTATTTGAAGCTGAGCTTTTTCTTGCTTAAATATAACAGGTAGCCCTATTATACTTAGATTTTTTCCGTATCTAACTCTGTTGGCCTTCAAAATAAGCTTATAAAAATTTGTTTTTATCTTTAACAACGCTTTATCCTCCGGTGAGCATCAATTATAACAATAGGTGTTTTATTTTAATTTTAAGGCTTGTAGCTCCTCATCTTTAAACCAATCATAAGCTAGATTTATACCTTCTTCTAAACCAACAGAATGCTGCCAGCCTAATTCGTGAAGCTTTGTCACATCTGTAAGTTTTCTTGGAGTACCATTGGGCATATTGGTGTTAAAAAATATGTCACCTTCAAAACCTACTATTTTCTTAATAAGCTTTGCAAGGTCACCTATAGATACCTCTTCACCAGTTCCTATATTTACATGCTCTTCGCCCTCATAGTTTTCCATAAGATATACACAAGCATCTGCCATATCGTCTACGTATAAGAATTCTCTTAAAGGAGTTCCATCACCCCATATTTCTACCTTATCAGCTAGGCTCTGCTTTGCCTCATGAAACTTTCTTATAAGCGCAGGCATTACATGAGAATTATTTAAATCAAAATTATCATTAGGTCCATAAAGATTTGTAGGCATACAGCTTATAAAATTATCCTTATACTGCCTTTTAAAAAACTTACACATCTCTAAACCAGCAATCTTAGCCACTGCATAGGCTTCGTTGGTAGGTTCAAGCAGTCCTGTAAGAAGGTATTCTTCTTTTATGGGCTGAGGTGCCATTTTAGGATATATACAAGTACTGCCTAAAAACAGTAGTTTCTTTACCTTAAAGTCATGAGCTGCCTTTATTACATTGCACTCCATGATTAAGTTGTCATAGATGAACTCCGCTGGATATATATTGTTAGCATTGATTCCACCTACCCTTGCAGCAGCAAAAAATACATAATCAATCTTTTCCTCTTGAAAGAACTTCCTAACAGCTTCCTGATTGGTCAGATCTAATTCTTGTCTGGTTTTACCAACTATATTGTTATAACCTTTGCTTCTCAAATTCCTTACTATAGCTGAACCTACCAAACCTCTATGACCAGCAACGTATATCCTGCCTTCTTTATCCATAAGTATCACCTCTTAAAACCTCTATCTTATGATAAATATTCTTTATAGCTTACCATCAATTAGTTTATATCTAAGCATGGTTTCTATTGTTAAAAAATGTATAATTATTAAATTCAACAAGTTTCAGTCTTTAAACTATACCTGCACATACAATGACTTCTTAGCCCTAAACTCCTCTGTAGACATATCAGCTATTTCCTTCATATCTACGTTTACCATCATCTTAACTAAGTCTAAAAAGCTAACCCTTCTATTCCAACCTAGCTCTACTTGTGCTTTTGTTGCATCACCCCACAGAAGCTCTACCTCCGCTGGCCTGAAGTATCTTGGATTCACATCTACTAAGAGCTTTCCAGTATTTTTATCATAGCCTTTTTCATCTACTCCGCTATCTCTCCATTCAAGCTCTACACCAACTTCTCTGAAAGCTAGCTCAGCAAACTCCCTTACAGTATGAGTTTCATTAGTTGCTATAACATAGTCTTTTGGTTTTTCCTGCTGCAGCATAAGCCACATAGCCTCAACATAATCTCCAGCAAAGCCCCAATCTCTTTTTGCATCCAGGTTGCCCAAAGACAGCTTCTCCTGCTTACCAGCCATTATACTTGCTACTGCTCTTGTGATCTTCCTAGTTACAAAGGTTTCTCCTCTTCTTGGAGATTCGTGATTAAACAAAATTCCATTACAAGCATATAGTCCATAAGACTCTCTGTAATTAACTGTTATCCAGTAAGAGTAAAGCTTAGCTACTCCGTAAGGGCTTTTAGGGTAAAATGGAGTATTTTCACTTTGAGGCGCAGTTTCTGGAATTCCTCCAAAAAGCTCCGAGGTAGAAGCTTGATAAAATCTGCAATCAACTCCTGTTTCCCTTATGGCATCAAGCAATCTTATAGTTCCTATACCAGTTGCTTCTGCAGTATATTCAGGTACTTCAAAAGATACTGCAACGTGAGATTGGGCCGCTAGGTTATATATTTCTACAGGCCTTATTTTCTCAATAAGTCGATTTAAGTTGCTCGAATCAGTCAAATCCCCATGATGGAGAAACAATCTTTTGTTACCTATAGCCTCATTTTCAAATAAATGATCTATCCTGCTAGTATTTATTGTGCTATGTCTTCTTACTATCCCATGTACCTCGTAATCCTTACTTAATAAAAGTTCAGTTAAATAAGATCCATCCTGCCCTGTTATGCCTGTTATCAAAGCCTTCTTCATATCAATCATGACCTCCTAAGTTTCTAAAATAGCCTTTTTATACTTAACTATTGATTTCTCTTTTGTAAGATTCTTTTCTAGATACTCTCTTCCATTAATTCCTCGCTTTTTTATAACGTCACTATTAGTAATTATGTCTTTTACTACTTTATACAATTCTTCATAGTCACCAGGCTCAACACAGATACCACATTGAGATTCTTCGATTATAAGCCTTGCTTCTGAACCTTTTTCTAAAACTCCTATCACTGCTTTTCCTGCAGCCATGACCCCATATAACTTACTAGGCACTGAGACCCCTTTTATACCTTTTGCATTTACAACCCAATGTATATCTCCAGCATTTAAAGAAAAATTTAATTTATCTTTATCCTGGTAAGGTATGAAGGTTACGTTATTTATGTTGTTACTACTAACATATTCAACAAGTTTTTTCTTCACTGCTCCTTCTCCTACAAAGGCAAAAACCACATCTCTTTCATCTTTAAACCTTCCAATAACCTTTATTATATTTTCCAGATCATAATATAAACCTATATTGCCAGAGTACATTATCACTAGTTTATTAAGAAGCTTATATCTCTCCTTAAAGGCTTTCACCTCTGGAGTATCTTCAGATATGGGAAATATCTCTTTTTCATTAATCCAATTATTTATTATTGAAACCTTTGTAGGTATTCCTTTCTCAAACCGTTTACTTAAGGTGTCCTTCATATCTCGTCCTACTAAAATTATCTTACTTGACTTTTTGCAACTATATTTATCAATATCCCTAGCTATCCCCAGTAGAACCTGGCTTTTAGAATATCCCACTGCTTCCACCTGTTCTGGGTTAAAGTCCTGTATATTGTATATAAGCTTCGCTTTTTTTAACTTGCTTCCAATAACTCCAAGGAGTCCTCCTAATATAGGAGGCTGTGATATGGTAAATACATAATCTTGCTTATCCAGTTTTAATGTTGCTAGTACTGAGTTTAAAAAGTATACTATTATGTTTTTCACCCTGCTAATTTTATTAACTTTAGAAAACTCAGGTACTCTTACCCTTATAACCTTTAACTCTTCAAGTTTCTCAAAATAAAATCTCTTGCTTTTGTACTCTGGATTTACAGTTCCGCCATAGCTTGGTACTGCACAAATTACAGTCAGATCAAAATATTCTTCAAGTCCTTCCGTTAGCTCTGTTAGAATCTGCGCCGTTGATGCCACATCAGGATAAAAGTAGTGAGCATATACCAATAAGCTTCTTTTCATTGCCTTACCTCACATCTATAAGTTTCTTAGCTGCTTTATCTTATCTATACTGTGTCTGGGGCCTATAACTATTTGTCCTTGATTTTCTATGACATAGATATCACTTAGTCCATCTATTATCACATTATGATCATTGGTAATAACTAAATTATTGTAACCTGATATAGAGTTAACACTTCCAATATATATGTTACCTTCACTATCCTTTTCTCTATACCTATCTACAGACTCCCAGCTACCAACGTCATCCCAACCTATGTTACTTGGAATTACATATATATTGTCACAATGCTCCATAATACCAAAGTCTATTGAAATGCTTTCAGTATTGCCATAGTTTCTAAGCACTATCTCGTTAATTTCTTCTTCTCTTGAAGTTTTTATAGGTACCAAAGCTTTATAAGTCTCTGGAAGCAATCTTTCTATAAGAGTTAGTATGTAATCTGTCTTCCAAATAAACATTCCACCGTTCCAAAGGTAATTTCCTTCCCTTATATATTGTTCTGCTTTTTCTCTATCAGGTTTTTCTACAAATCTTTCTACTTCTATGGCGTTATACTCATCCACATAAACTGTATTCTTCGAAAGTTTTATATATCCATAGCCTGTTTCTGGTCTATCCGGAGTTATCCCTAGGGTTACAATAGCCTCAGGATAATCTTTTAAGAATATTTCCCCGGAATTTATTATGCTTAAAAACCTTTCCTCATTATTTATCAAATGATCTGCTGGAAGTACCACCATTGTAGAAGCTTCATAATACCGGTTTATTATGAAAGCAGAGAGAGCTACACAAGGAGCGGTATTTCTAGCTTCAGGCTCTAGTATAATATTTCTATCATCTATTTCTGGTAACTGTTCTTTAACCAAAGATATATACTTCTCCCCAGTACAGATAAATATTCTCTCTAAAGGTATAAGAGGTTTTATTCTATTGACAGTCATCTGAAGCATGGTCTCTTCACCTAACAGCTTCAAAAATTGTTTTGGCTTTTCTTCCGTTGAAAAGGGCCAAAATCTTGTTCCCTTCCCTCCCGCCATTATTAAAGCACACAACATAATAACTTCCTCCTATACTTTACTTTCTTCCTATAGAGTAGTATTGTAAACCTGCCTCTAAAGCTTCCTTCATGTTGTAACAATTTCTGCCATCAAACACTATAGGCTTCTTCATTAACTGTGTAAACTTTGAAAGTTCTATAGCTTTTATTTCCTCCCACTCTGTGAATATAAAAGCTAAATCAGCATCTTCTAATGCCTCTTCTGGAGTTAAGGCATATTCTATTTCACTAGGATAAAGCTTTTTGAAGTTCTCCACTCCCGCTGGATCATAGGCTGTAACTTTGGCTCCTTCCTCCAGCAACCTTCTCACATTAGGTATTGATGGAGCCTCCCTCAGATCATCAGTACCAGGTTTGAAGGTAAGACCAAGCACTGCTACCTTCATATCCATAAGGGAACCAAACATACTAATAGCTTTTCTTATTAGTTTAAACTTTTGGTTCTCATTGACTTCCACAGTAGCTTTTACAGTTTTAAGCTCATATCCAAAATCCGAAGCAAGCCAGTGAAGAGCTTTGGTATCCTTAGGAAAACAAGAACCTCCATACCCTATACCAGCCTTTAGGAACTTTCCCCCAATCCTCTCATCATAAGCCATACCTGTTGTAACATCTTCGATATTTGCTCCAACGATCTCACAAAGATTGGCTATTTCGTTAATGAAGGATATCTTTAAAGCTAAAAAGTCATTGGAAGCATACTTTATCATCTCAGCACTTCTTCTGTTTGTTGAAACTATTGGCTGATTAAAATTTTTATACAGTTCTCTAAGTAGCTGCTCTGCTTTTTCTGATTCAGTTCCTATTACTATTCTGCTAGCATTTAAAGTGTCACTTACCGCTGTGCCCTGGGATAAAAACTCTGGATTTGAAGCTACTTCTATATTTACTTTGTTTTTTAAATTGTTTTTTATAAAGGCCTCAAGCTTATCATTGGTTCCTATTGGAACAGTGGATTTTATAACAATCAAGCAATCCTTCTCTACGCTTTCTGCTATTTCTTTGGCTACATCATATATATAGCTTAAGTTTGCTGATCCGTCTTCTCTTTCAGGAGTACCAACTCCTATAAAGATAATATCTGCATCTCTATAGGCATTTATGTAATCTAAAGTAAAATCAATTCTTCCCTTTTCATAATTACTCTTTATAAGCTTCTCCAAGTTCTGTTCATATATAGGGGATACTCCTTTTTTAAGCAACTCTACTTTCTTCTCATCTATATCAACACAAACTACCTTATGGCCTATCTCGGCAAGACAAACTCCTGTAACTAAACCCACATATCCTGTACCTGCAACAACTATCTTCATATTAGTCCGTTGACAAAACATTATAAAACTTTATAAAGTTCATTCCTTTTTCATTGAACCCGGGTTTGCTAAAAGCTACTTACGTTTGATGTAGTTCTCCAAAGGCTTAAATTCCCGTACAACGCACGGTACATACTCGTAAATGGTTGATAGTGCCTAATTTACGAAGTGTCAACTTTCTCCTTTCTTAATATTATCAAATCAGTTTTTTTTCTCTCTCTACGGTGCTAAACACCCTCAAGGTTCTACCCTATGATTACATCACTTTCGCAATGTATGGGAATCACAATAAGCCCCACCGACCTCAAAGAAATGAGGATTTTGTAAAGTTATATCATAGTTTCATGAACTTTTTAGATTAAACTATAATTTAATTATTTGCAAAAAAATAAAAGCCATGCATTGCATGACTTAAAATGTTGAAGATTTTATGAAAGTTGTTTAATTATGAGCTCTAAATATATATCAGATATTAAATCTATTTATATAATAGAAATGATTAATAACATATGAATTTAATCAAGATAGCTTATAATAGCACTACTGTTTGCGATTACAACTAGCTTGCATGCTTGTCCCCAAAAAGAACTTTTATAGTCTTAAGTATAAGCTTAATATCTACTAAAAGGCTTCTTTCCGATACATACTTGATATCAAGATTCATCCAATCTATAAAATCTATATTATTACGTCCTGATACTTGCCAGTAACAAGTTAGTCCAGGCTTTACCTTAAGTCTTTCTAACATCCAAGGCTCAAACTTTTCTACTTCCTTTGGTAGACTTGGTCTAGGTCCAACTAAACTCATATCACCTTTTAATATATTGATAAGCTGAGGAAGCTCGTCTATGCTAGTTCTTCTTATAAATCTACCTATTTTTGTCACTCTTGGGTCTTCTTTAATCTTAAACATAGGCCCGCTCATCTCATTATGCTTTTCAAGCCTTTCCTTAAGTTCTTCAGCATTTACAATCATGGATCTAAACTTGTACATTTTAAATCTTTTACCATCTTGCCCAACTCTCTCTTGGGTAAATATACAACTTCCCTTTGAATCAATTTTTATTAAAAATGTAATAATTACAAATATAGGTGCTGTTATAAGAAGGCCTACTGAGGCTCCTAGTATATCTACAAATCTCTTTATAGCATTATACATTATCCTGCCTTCAGTAAGTGCCCTAATATTAATAAAATCACCCTTATTCAAGTCTGTTCCTTTATCAAGCTTTGCCCCAATAACCTTTTTTTCTGTAATATCCAAACTAATCCCCCCTTCTACATAATCCCCATCACAATAATTTCACTAACATATATTAACTTTATTTTTTCTACTTCTTTAACTAAATTATAATATATACTAACATATTTGTTCTAGCGGGAATTAAAGGTATATTAACTATGGATTGTGTTATTTTTTTAAGGTTATTATATTAATCTCAGGAGTATCAAATACTCTAAAAGCTAGAAGTTTTGGTCCACTTGACCCTAAGCCTCGGCTTACATACTGCCTAAAATTGCTCTTCTCTTGAAGACCCGAAACTTCTTTCTCACTTGGCAAAAAAACCCTAACTCCACCTTTAGGAACATATAATGCCCCAATCAATGGAATCCTAATCTGTCCACCGTGATAGTGTCCTGCAAGCAACAAATCATATCTTAGACCTTTAAGCGCATTATGTAATTTATACTTTTCTTCAGTGAGGGGATAGTGGTTTAGTCCAATCCTTATATCTTCTTTTTTTATTTCTTGATACTCCTTGTTACATTCCTCGCTAACAAGCATATATTGAAGCATCCAAAGTGCATCCTTATCTCTCTTTATAGCATAAGGTTTATCAAGCAATATGCAACCATCTTCTCTTACTCTCTTTCCAAAAGACGTCACTCCATTTGTGTCAAATACCTTTGGGTCATTATTACCTCCTACAAAAAACACCAAATCCTTTTTCTTTATACCTTTAATCAACTGTTCAAAAGGCTTCATATCTACTGTTTCCTTATTCACTATATCTCCTGTAATCACTATGATGTCATAGTCAAGTTTGTTTATAGCATCTATAAGGTCCTTTTGATTTTCTCCAAAACTTTTTTCGTGAAGATCAGTTATCTGAAGGATTTTGAAATTGTTAAAGCTTTGAGGTAAGCTGTCTATCTTCACTGTCTGTTCTACAACTTTAAACCTATTATTATCATATATATTGTAAATAATTGAAAACAAAACTATTGCAATAATAATTGAATACATATATTTTTTATTCACTTTCCTAATCATCATATTTATTATATATAGGGAACCTTTATGAAAACTTAATTTATACATGTTTGATAACCCCGGCTTCTGGGGATTATCGGGCATGTATAAATTAATAGTTGAAGTTGGTTCCCTATAAAGATGTACCAATTCATACTAAAGCTTATATTTTCAAATTTTCTTCTCATAAGCCACAGGAGCTTTAAAAATAGTTCTTGGATTGAAGTGGTACATCTTTAGAATTCCCTTCTTTTTTAATTTTATATTCTTTATAAGTAATGCCCTATTAATCAATTAATAGGGCATTTATCTAATAAACTTAAGTATATTAATTATTAAATTCATAATTTGAAAACCTTGCTACTTCTTTAAAGTTTGCCGCTTCTGCTGCTCCAGTAACTATAT
This sequence comes from Clostridium manihotivorum, assembly GCF_004015185.1. Taxonomy (GTDB): domain Bacteria; phylum Bacillota; class Clostridia; order Clostridiales; family Clostridiaceae; genus Clostridium_AR; species Clostridium_AR manihotivorum. The sequence continues at coordinate 5,732,481 of NZ_CP025746.1, forward strand.
ATTTACCACATCTAAGCCAAGCATGGGCTAAAAGATTATCTTCGTTAGCCTTTCCTACCCCTAAATATAAAGTAGTATATATTTTTCGTCTCTTTAACATCCTTTGAGCTACAAGTGCTTGGACAAGACACATGCTTTCCCAAGGAGTGTATCGTACTGCTTTATTTAGAGCAGTTATGACCCTCCTTATTACTGCATACTGTTCCTCATCTATATCTATATCCATAGGTGAATCTTTTTTATACTCCCCCATATAGCTTTTTAGTTTTTTAAACGGTAAGTGAAGTATAGCCAGCCTCGCTATACCGCTAAGTACGAATGCTTCAAAAAATAAAAACTTCTCCTTAAAGCCAATTTTTAAAAAAGCTTTTAACTTTTTAAAGAACTTGTATAATCTCTGCATCTTTCATACTTCCTAAGAATTCATAGACAGCTTCTTTGCAGCTTTCTTCATCTATTTCATATTCCTGTAGCAATTCGGAAACTACTTCACCAATTGACTTTGGCGCTTCTATCAAGTCCCATATTCTGCTTCCCACTTCATTAAGTACGAAATACTGTCCCTTGTCTAAGTTCATCATTACCTTTTCACCGTTAAGCTCAGTAGCATCAATACCTTCAAGCTGTGCTACTTTAGTCTGCAAATCCATATAATTGCCTCCCTTTATATGACTTTTTCATCTTTGATTAATTTATTTTCTAATATAGATATGATTTCATCTATAGTATTTTCTCCTTTAGGTCTAACTACCTTGTATATAGGAATCTCCTTAGCAACTTGTACACAATCCCTGAAATATTTTCTACTTATACCTGTAAACTGTGAGATTTCTATCCTATATATATTCTTCATTAATGTTATTAACTTTTCACTTCCAAGCACCTCGGAAATCTCTAGAGATGCATTGTCTCCTACTGACAGCTCAACTAAAGCACCTAGCTTAAGAGGTTCTTTATAGAAACTATCTTGAACCGGTATTATATATTTATCACGATCATCATTGAGCTTTCTAAAATCAGTATGGCTACCACCTAGTTTATTTATTGTATCTCTACATAGCTTTTGCTGAGGATATGCTGGATGAATCACTATGCCATCCTTACTAATGTCTCTAAGAACAGAAACATCATCGGCCATAAACCTATATCCCCTCTGCCTTAAAGCAGCTGTAAGAGTTGATTTGCCAGCCCCAGTATCTCCGGTAAAAATAACAGCCTTACCATCAATAACTATGGTTCCACCATGAATTGCAATCAAGTCTCTTTGATAAAGTAACATTCCAAAGGCACTTCCAAGTAAAAATGCCTTTACATGCTCACTCTCTGCAGCTTCAAAGGGCTCTACAACAATATTTTTTCCATCATATATGTAATAGGTTGCAATATTATCTATTGAAAACCACATTTCATTTGCAATAAAACCATGAGTTATTCCTTTTTCCAAGCTTTCTAATATTTCTTCATTCATGCTTCCATAAGTTACTTCTATATCAACCTCTAAGTCTTCAGTTTCACTGATATTTATTAATTCAGGTAGCACTACTTCTGATTTAACATTTAACCCATATACCCTATAATAATTTTTTTTATAATTATCTCTTAATAGCATGTATATCCTCTCATATTTTAGAATATTTTATATTATCATCAATCCACTTACTAAATATATAACTTAATCGCCCAACCTAAGCTAATAAAAAGTATAAATATATGCCCTAAAAGTAAATCTTTTAGGACATATGTAATGCTTGTCTCCTTATTTATTAGGAGAAAGAGTAGAATGTAAACTGTCCAACAGTTATAGTTGCATCTGGTTTCTTTGTTATTGTTGTTCCATGGTTTGTATTTTCTACACCAAGGTTTACTAGCTTAGGGCTTTTCCATGCTTTTTTCATTAAAAATCACCTCCTTTAACGTAAATCTAATTCTCAAAATCATTACTATGTTAATAAAAAATATATTAGTATGTTTTAAGAGAAGGAATAGAATGTAAATTGTCCAACAGTTATTGTTGCATCTGGTTTCTTTGTTATTGTTGTTCCATGGTTTGTATTTTCTACACCAAGGTTTACTAGCTTAGGGCTTTTCCATGTCTTTTTCATAAGTCTCCACTCCCTTCAAAAGAATATATTTATTTTAACAGCAAGACTTTTACCCACAGATAAAAGTCCTGCTATTAATTACTAAGAGAATGAGAAGAATGTAAATTGTCCAACAGTTATAGTTCCATCTGGCTTGTTTGTTATTGTTGTTCCATGCATTGTTTTATCCACACCTAGATTTGAAACCTTAGGTGCCTTCCATGACTTTTTCACCATTTATATCCCTCCTGAAAGAATTTATATATATTAACTATGTAGACTTAATTGAATTATTAAATCTATTAGTAAATACCAAATTTAGTTAACATGTACATAATTATTACTTTTTATAAATTTAGAAAATGCCAAAGATATGAAAAGCATTAATACTGTATCTGACTTTTCTTCATCCAAGGAATTCTCAAGTTTAGAAACTTCTTTATTTATCTTAGTAATGTTTAAGTATGGCTTTAGGCTTTCATCTTCAGCTACTTTTTTAAATTCCTTCAATACCTCATTCCATTTAGGTTGAAGTCTGTTTAGCCAGTCAGCACTTTGAAGCCCATAGGCAGTTTTATTCAATCTAACTTTGTCTGGTAATATACCTTCCATGGCTCGTCTTATTAAAATTCTGTTTTCTCCATTTCTAACAAACTGATCACTTGGTAAACTTAAACAAAATTCTATAAGCCTCTTATCTCTTGTTGGATCTCTTAATACAAGACCATAATATAGTGTAAGTTTTGTTTCAATTGTAGCTATGTGATTCATAGGAAGAGGATCAACTAAACTTTTTCGATAAGCATCTATATCAAGAAATTTATCTGTCAAAAGATTAAATCCCCTTTCATCAAATCTACTCTCTACATCCCATTTCTTTATCAATGATGGATTAACTGAAACAGAACTAAATCTATCGCTATCCTTTGACTTATTAGCTATGAAGTTTCTTATTGAAAAGGGAACAGCTGCTTTTGCTACTACCTTAATTATATTTTTTCTAGGTACATTTATGTCTCTACTTAAAAGTTTAATTTCTTTTGCTAAAGTCAATAGCTTTCCCTGTTCAATCAAAGTTTTAAAATGGGTCATAAACTCCCCATTAGATATGGTACTATTACCAAACTGACCATTTAATATTACGCTGCAACCACTTTCAGCTGCTTTTTTTAATATTTCTTTGTACCAGAATATGTTTTGGACAATTTTATAAGGTTGCTCTAATATATCTATTATTTCATCCATATCTGTAATGGAGTCTTTTCCCTCACTTCTACAGTAGTTAACTTCTATATTTCTATATTTATTTGCCTCTGACTCAATATATTCACTCTCATTTACAGTCAATCGCTTTGTATTTTCCTTATCAAAGCCAACCATAGGTATTGAGCTAAAGGCATGTATAACTTTTTCATTCTTTTCAAGTTCTCTTGCTGCAACGCAAGCAACAGAACCAGAATCTAAACCGCCACTTAGCATCATAGCTATTTCACCTGAGGTTCTAAGCCTACAACGTACAGCTTCAAAAAATATCTTTTTAAACTGTTCTATACACTCTTCATCAGATTTAAAGTTCGCTGGTTTAACATCTCTAAGAGGATTCCAATACTGTTCTATTTCTGCCTTCTCATGGTTCACAGTAATGCTATGGCCTGGAAGCAGCTGATATACATCCTTATATATGGTATCAGTAGGCTCAAACTCATGAAGCAACCCATCCAATGCAAGGTAGTCTGTAATCCATCTTTCATTAAACTCTACCTTAGTATCTATTAACTTCAATAAAGGCTTTATAATAGTTGAAAAAGAAAATCTCTTCTTTATATAACTATAATAAAAAGTCCTTTTACCTACATGATCCCGTGCACAAAATAACTCCTTGGTGACTTCATTCCATATAGCAAAGGAAAAATCCCCAATAAGATATTTAGGGCAGTCTTTCCCCCACTTTGAGTAAGCCTTAATAATTAGCTCACTGTCGCTGATTATTTTAAATTTACCTTTATCTAAATTAAGTAGTTCAAAAAGTTCTTCTCTATTATCTATAATGGCATCAGCTGTAATTATTAAATCTCCATCTTTATATTTATTAGGAAGCACCTCATCCTTAGACTCTTCAGTTACCCTTTGTAACCCACATCCCATAAAAACATTATTAGATGATATATAATCTATACAATCAACTTTGTATTTTTCATAGCACTTACTCATACTTTTTCCAAGTTTTTCATCTGACTTACGGTAATCTGTATTTACAAATCCCCAAATAGCACTCATTACTTTATCCTCCACCTGTAAGCTTCATTACATTTTTTTCCATAAGCAAATTATATACAGTTTGCCATTATTTGTAAATATATTTTTCTTTTTATTTACATTTTTTACCTATTTGCCTATAATTATTTATAGACTTACAACTTTTCAATGAAGGAGGATAAATATTGAAAAATTTATTCACAAAAACTATATGGATATTTAAACAAAGCAAATCAGTAATGTTATATTTGATTATAATTATCGCCCTTGGAATCATAAGTTCCTTTGCCAATGTTTATAGGGCCTTAATCACTAAGAACTTAATAGATACTGCTGTAAAAGGATCCTTTTCAGCTATTTATAAGTATCTTATAATCTTAGGAGCTTTAATTATAGGCGATATAGTTCTAAGCTCGGCTATATCCATACTATCAACATATTCCTCGACTAAATTGTCAAACAATCTTCAGAAGAAGCTTTATTCACATATTACCTTTAGTAAGTGGCTTGATACCACTAAGTATCATAGCGGAGACTTGCTTTCAAGACTTACAAACGATGTATCAACCTTAGTTAGTCTATTAGTAACTACACTTCCAAATGTGGTTTCTCTAATGACGTTATTACTTTCATCCTTTTTCATACTTCTATCTTACGAACCAACAGTAGCAATAATAACAATAGTTCTAGCTCCAATATCATTACTTTTTAGTCGAATATATGCGAAGAAGTTAAAAAACATACATCTAAGAACACAGGAAAATGAATCTAGGTATATAAGCTATATGCAAGAATCAGTACAGAAAATATTAATCACCAAGTCCTTCTGCGTAGAAGATGACACCTTAGATAAGTTTAGTAAACTTCAACATAATAAACTAAAACTTTCAGTATCAAAAAGTGGAATTAGCGCCTTTTACAGCGCTTCTATAAACTTAGGATATTGGTTTACTTACTTCATAGTCTTTGCTCTTGGTGCTTATAGACTTTCCTTAGGCTCGTTAACCTTTGGTACTCTTACTGCACTGCTTCAGCTTACAGGTAATGTTCAGATTCCACTTTCAGGACTTGCCAGTTCACTTTCACAGTTTATTACAGCCTATGCATCTACAGAAAGACTTATGGCTATAGAAGACCTAGATCTAGAGTCTATATCTAAAAAACATGATAAATTCGATACATTTTTGCTTCCTATTATCCAATACGATAATGTTTGTTTTGGATATAAAGAAGCTTTACCTATATTGGAAAATGTCTCCTTCACATTGTTCCCAGGTGAAATTGTTGCACTAGTAGGACCATCCGGTGAAGGAAAAACAACCTTAATAAGACTATTACTTTCTCTTATTAGCCCAAAAGAAGGTTCTGCTAAAATAATCTGCAATAATGAAGCCATAGATATTTCTCCACATACCCGTAACAATATTTCTTATGTTCCTCAGGGAAACACTTTATTTTCTGGAACCATAGCAGATAATCTTAGATACGGCTTTCCAGAAGCTACAAATGAAGATATAGAAAGGGCTTTAAAAGCAGCTTGCGCTTGGGACTTTGTAGATAAACTACCACAAAAAACAGACACAATTATTGGAGAGCATGGTAGTGGAGTTTCTGAGGGGCAAGCTCAGCGATTGGTTATAGCAAGAGCATTAATAAGAAGAAAACCTATATTGCTTCTAGATGAAGCAACCTCTGCACTTGATATGGATACAGAGATAAATGTTCTCAAATCAATAAAAACCTTAGACTATCATCCTACTTGCATAATAATTACACACAGACCATCAGCCTTAGCTATATGCAATAGAGTATTAAAATTAGAGGATGGTAATGTACATGAGATAGATATTAATTCTATCGAAGAATCTGCCTTAAGTACTTTGAAATAATTTATAAATAGGAGGATTTACAATGAATACAGCTCAAAAAGCTTTAATAGATTTGTTATCAGCATCAATTCGTAAGAATGAAGTTGATTTATCTTATATAGATGAAATAGACTGGAATGAAGTTTATGAGGAGGCAGATGCACATGCCGTACTTCCACTGATATTTCCAACTGTAAAAAAAATAAGTTCCAGCTGTAACATCAATGGTGAAATTATTAATAAATGGACTAATAATACTATTATGAACGCAGTATGTCAAACTCAGCATATAAATCATATGAAAACTGTCTTTACTGCTTTTAATGAGGCCGGAATACAGGTTGTTGCTCTAAAGGGGTTAATTCTTAGAGACCTTTACCCTAACCCTGAATTCAGAACCATGTCTGATTCTGATATACTAATAAAAAAAGAATATTCAGATCAGGCTGAAAAGCTTCTTAACAACTTAGGGTACTCAAAGTATGGATCTATAGGTAATGAAAGTTGTTTTACTCACCCTAATGCTTTATCAATAGATTTGCACTGGTCACTTAGCGACGAATCTCAATTAAAAAACGTATATCCTTTTGAGAATACAATTTGGCAAAACCTTAGAAAATACAATTTCAACGGTATAGAAGTCCAAGCTCTTTCACTGGAATATGAACTTATTCACCTCTTTGTCCATATAGCTTCTCATATGATAAAATCTGGCTTTGGATTAAGACAACTATGTGACATATTTGTGTTTATAGATAAAAATAGGAACCAAATAGATTGGAACTTAATTTATAGCTTAGCGGATATATGTAAACTAAATAAACTCATCAATATTATTCTATGTTTATGCCATAGTTTATTTGATTTAGATCTACCAAGTGCTTATAGTAAAACTTATCACCAAACAGACAAGTATATGGGAATCTTGATTAATGAGGTTTTTCAGAGTGGGGTTTATGGAAAACGGGATGAAGTTAGAATATCAAGTTCTAGATTACTTTCTAATACATTGAAAGTAGAAAAGAATACAAATAAATTCAAGGTCATATTAAGATATTTATTTCCTAGTGTACGTTTGTTAGACAAAAGATACTCATATGCCTCAAAGTATCCCTTCTTATTAATTTTTGCTTGGATTCATAGATTATTCTACGAGCTGATTTTTAATATATTTAAATTAGAAGAGCTATTTAAAATTGGATCAATATCCTCTTTAGTTGAAAGTAGATATGACTTAATTAAATGGCTGCAATTATGATAATGACAACTGTTTATTTAGGAGTCTATAATATCTAAATAACAAAAAGGTGAAGTTTCCTAAATTTAAGAAGCTTCACCTTTTTAAATAAAAGTACATATACTAATTCAGGTTATACGAAAATCATCTACTTATAAAACTGATAATTACCACCCTACACTTGGCAACTGTTCATAAGAAAGTACTTTAATAAAGAAAACTTCTCCACCACTAGCAGCGGAATGACTAATCATAATCTTTTCTCCATATTGTACTTCAGTAACCTTACTTATAGTTACTGATCTTGCAAGTGAGTTCATAGGAACTAAATCAAACACCCTGTGCATATTGTTACCATTTTTATAAACAGAGCTATCATTATTTCCTAAGCTGTTATTAGACAAATTAATAATGCTTTGAACCCCAGCAGTAAGAGTAATACTAAAATTATCTACAACTTTACTTGTTGTTGCACCATCTGAACTTACCATTATGCCAGTTACTGAACCAATAGAACCACCAACGGGAAGTTTTATATAATTCTTTCTTATACTATCATTACTTCCTATAAAGTATACAACTCTCTCAATTCTTGCCTTATAACCACTTCCTAAATCTATAAGATAATTGTTAACAGTATTGGCTATTAGGCTAGAGTCATTCCTGGTAGTATAAAGCATCTGAATGTAGATATTAACATTAGGCGCAGTAGATAATACACTTGGCGAATCATTAGATATAATTTCATTAATATATAGCTCTTTTGAGTAGTTACCCTTAATGTAATAATTTCCTGACTTGTTAATAATCAATTGATTTATATAACAACATTCACCATTATTACTATCAGCGTAACTTCCATTGTCTAATATCAATTGATTTATATAGCATTTCTTAGCTTGTTGGTAAAAAAAAGTGTGACTGAAGTACATTTTCCCTATATTTATATTATCAGGACTTCCCTTAGCTGTGCCTGAATAGTCTTGAATCTTAAAAGCTAAGTAGTATGAATAACATTCATCTATAGTAATATTATTGCATCCATTAGCTAAGGTTACGCTTCCTATATTATAATTATTTATACTATTTATATCAAAGTTAGATGGGATATATTTAGGATCTAGAGTTTGATATATTCTATGAAACCTTATATTCTCAGCAATAACATATATGGTATTACCAGGAACATAAGATTGATATATATTACTATTATTATGAATTTCTACATCTTCTACATATCCATATCTAGTATTGTCTCCCCAACCAATCCTAAGAGAATTACCAATGACATTATTTATTTTAGTCTTTCCATTAAGTTTAAAGTTTCTACTATTACATATATATACTCCATAGCCAAACACATTTTGCACAGTTATATTATCTAACACTAAGTTCTCAGTGTTATTAAATTCCATTGCTATAACATCATAATTTCCTACATGACTGGGGTCAAAATTTAAATAGGTAACATTTTGATCAAAAACTCCATTTCTTAATATTATATTCTTATTTCCTATGTCTGTATTGCTAGCTAACTTATTTCCAATTATATTCACTGGAATAGCATAACCAGTAGACATGTCTAATTGACAAGATATGATACAATAATTGAAATCTATCTCTATATTACTTCCAACTAAAATAGAATATCTTCTATTATAAGGACCACTATGCCACGTTTGAATTGCCCTAGAACCAGCCATGCTTACTTTAATAGTTTTACCATATGGAAACTTAATAAATCCGCCACCAATCGACTCAACATAATTGATTGTATTCTGAATCGCAATTGTGTCATCCGTAACCCCATCACATTTAGCACCAAAGTCTCTTATATCAAAAATCATAGTATTAGTTTGAATAGTATTATTTGCTGAATTTAAATTATATTTTTGCGGTCTGGAAGAAATCCTATTTATAATAGATTTTAAAATTTTTATCACCTCTTAAAATTAATTAAAGCCACATTAGAATATGAGAAGCAAACTTATAATATTTTACTTATTGCCATTCCATACTCAATTTTACCTATAAATTCTATATATGTTCTTTTAAGAAGTATTCTAACTAATAAAGCCAATACTATAATATATATATATGATTAATATTATTGGTATGTGCCAATATAATTAATCTTAAAATTACTTGATATAATCTTTAGTAAATTTCATTAGGATTATTTCATCCCAAGCATGAACTTTAACTTTGTATTTCTAATAATATAATCAGCTAATGTAAGTACTATAAGAATGATAAATAAAGATAAGCTTGTCTTTAATATTTTTAAAGAGAACGAAAGATTCTCTGATTGAAAAACATTAAGGGTCTTATATACCTCATTTACAATTGGCATTATTATAGTTTGATGCCAAGCAAAATACACTAATGAATTTGCCCCTATATATTTTATAAATTTAATATCAAACGAAGATGATATGATAACTATACAAACTATTCCTCCAAAGGCAGAAAGATATGTGAGTGGTGCAAAGCCATAACTACTTCTAAACATTTCAAGTCCACCACCATCTATTTTATGTGCCAACATTCCACAAAATAAATTAATAAATAAAAATATAATGAAACAAATAAGTTTTCGTTCCTTCTTTAATACAATATTTTGAATATAATGTTCATTTTTAAATAAGTAGCCAGCATAAAAGAATGGTATTGCAGTTAAACAAACATCTATATTCCATATCAACGGAACTCCGATAAATTTATAGTATAGTACCCCTAAGATCATTAAAGTAATAGTAGCTGCACCAACCTTTTTATAATTATTGTTAAGTCTCTTAACCAATAAATAGAATAAGATATTTAACCAAAAAAGACATGCCATAAACCACAAAGTCCAAAGACGTTCCTGCATTAAGAACTTTACTACAAGTAAACCATAGTCATTGATATTTCTATTATTCTCATTATACATTTTAAAAAACGTAAAAATTATCATAGGAATTCCTAACATTATATAAGGAATTATTATAGTTTTTATTTTTCTTTTAATAAAATTTTTTAAATTATATTTATTAGCTGAAAAAACACATCCGGATAGGAAAAAAAATAAAGGAATATGAAAAGTATATATCTCTGACTTCAAGAATGATGCCCCTATATGCCCAAGTATAACAAATAAAATTCCATAACCTTTAGCAATATCTATCCATGTTACTCTTGAGTATGAACTAGTATATATTTTTTTATCGTTATATTTTTTATTAATAGTTTGATACATCTATCTTTCTCCTACTATTATTTTACTTATTAGAAATATTTAGATTTATAACATGTCCTACACTTAATACCTTATTTGAACTTGAACGTGATAAAACATCTCCCTTTTGACTTCCATTAGCAAAACTACCATCTAATTTATACGTAATAGTATTTATTTTCATAAACTCACATTGAATATCTAACAATTTTAGATAAGAATCTTTATAAACGCCCGTATCCCATTTCACATTTGCCTGATTGATAAATACAGTATCAGAACCGCCATTCGCTTGAAATGCAGCATGACTATTTAACATATTTAAATTGTAAACTAGAAGCTTTTTAGGAAGCGCCCCTTTTACCACAAAGAAACAATTATCTAAATATACATAACCTAACTCCGTATACTTACCATTATTAACCCAAAATGCCCCCAAGTTTTTACACGACATTTTTCTAATCTTAACCTTATCCCCCATTAAGTAAAATATTGGAGTACTTTTTATACCTTCGGTAATCAGATTATTAATATTAATATTAGTTGGTTGACCTTTTCCATCAGTTGTATAATCTTGTATCTTGAAACCAGTATCATAACTTAATATATTATTAAAATAAATATTTTCTGCATTATTGCTTATATTAACACTGCCAACATATGCTTTTGGATCGTTAGTTAATTGTTTATATTCACCAAAATAGATATTAATTCCTGAATTAATATACAAGGTATTGCCAGGAGTATATCTATGTTCTTTATTATATAACCTGTTTGAAGAGTTCTCACATATTAGCTGATTAATAAAAACATGTTCTACAGTAAAGATATCCCATCCTATTCTCATGTTACAACCTATACAGTTTTTTATATGAACCTTATTTTTCAACTCTACGTTGATCGCTTTAATTATTCTAAGACCATAACTATAAGAATTAAGTATTTCAACATTATCTAATACTAATCCATCAACATTTTGTAAACAAGCTGCACAGGAATCTAAATCATTTCCATTGAACTTATCAATATTAACATTCTGGTTTAAAATAACATTTCTTATTTCTATATTATTATCTTTCTGCAAATCAATACTAGCATTTTTATTTTCTATAATATTTATTGTGTCATTATTTGATTTATCAGCAAGTAATGTACATCCGTTAAAATCTATCACTGTATTACTTGGTATTAGTAATGCATAGGCCCTTTTATATTTTATTTTAGTATTCCATGTCCATATAGATCTGTAGCCAGCTTTGCTAATTCTTAAAACTTTATTAGCTGGAAATATCACCTTACCTCCACCTAAGCTTTCACAGTAATCTAAAGCAGCTTGTATATGTGGTGTATCATTAGCAACACCATCTCCTACCACACCAAAGTCAGTTACATCAATAATATTGCTTTTATCAGTTGCTTTATCTTTCATCTTAAGTCCACTCAATTTAAGCCCAACACTTGGATCTTCTAGATTCTTAAGCTCACTAAGTTCAGAAGATTCTCTAGAATTGTTAAATATACTTTCATTGCCAACTTCATTTATTAGTATATTACCTTCTGAGCAAAATGCTATAATTATAAAGAATACAATAGCCATGAAAACTATTATACGACCTTTAATAAATTTCATTTCTCCCCCTTATCTAAAACATTTATTAAGCTGCCACCTTCAACTTTTTCCTAATTATATTCTTTTTTATAATTGCTATTACTTCACGACTTTCATTAAAGCTTCTAAATATACAAACATAAACTACCCCAACAATACATTCTGTAATTATGCCCCCTAATATAAACTTAAAAACTGGTTGTTTAATGTTTATTAAACTATAAATAAACTTAGAGGCTAGGATCATAAAAGCTGTTGCTACAATATAAACTATATTTTTAATCCAATACCGATTAAATCTCTTTAGTTCTAAGTTAAAGCAAGCTTTATAGACTATAATGCTACGGCCTATCCAAAAGATTATTTGACTAACTACAGTTCCGATTAAAACTCCTTCTATTCCTATTAACTTTGCCAGTATAATGGAAACTATTATATTAACTGCAGCTCCAACAATCGCAATATTTCTATCATGTTTAAATAAGCCCATTCCATTTATATAATCACAACAAGCACTATGAACAAGGTGAATGAATAAATCAGCCACTAAAAGTATCACAATTATTTTAGGCATAATATATATCCTTCCAACCCACATTGAAACAAAATCATCTATCAATACAGTAGTTGGAACGATAAGCATTATTGCTATAATAAATCTTACATGGGTATATACCGAAAATATATGCTCTTTATCATTCTTAGAATTCTCACTGGTCAGGTGATTACCTATGATTGGAGCAATAGGATTAAGTATGCTATTTGTTATTGCTTTAAGATTGTATGTTATTGTAGTATAATTCACAAGATATCCTACTGATACAGTACTCACTACAGTGGAAATTACAAGGTTATCTGTAGAAGTATAAATATATCCTGCTACTTTGCCTACAAATACATTTTTTACATTTGACCATATCCCTTGCAAAATACTCTTATCTATCTTTTCGCTATGTAAATAAGGATATATCCTAATACATGCAATATTGACTATCATATTTGATATAAAAACTTGCAATAATTTAAGTACGAGATAGATCAAATAATTTTTAAATACAGCTAATGATATTATTTGTAATATGTTAAATACAACATTTGCTATTAGGTCAATTATTTGTGAAATATAATTTTTTTGATCTGCATATAATAAAGTTCTTTTGTATGCTAAAAAATAAGAACAAACTGATGCAGATGACTGCAAAAGAAAGAATATATATATATATTTATTTATATCAACATTAGTAAGAATCTTAGGTATAAATGGAAGAAATGCAATTGAAGCCACAATAAAAAAAATTCCTATAGCTCTATATACAAATTTAAAAACATTTACTATTTTATTAATCTCAGATTTATCATTGCTATTAAGTGGAGAATATAAGCTATAAACTATAGCTGTCTGAAATCCAAGTTCAGCTAAGGAGAAAGCTGCAAGCACAGAAGAAAAGGTGCTATTTATACCTAATAAACCGATACCAATGCTCTTAATAAACACCATTCTTGCAACAAACTGAAATATCATAGAAACAATCTGACTTACTATTCCTACTCCACTATTTAGAAATATTACTCTTTTATTACTCATTTTATCTCCTAACATAATTTTATTAGATTAATCACGTACATTTAATTTGGCACGTAATATACACTTATTTTATTAGAAATCAGCTTAATGATTTTTCAAAACTTGTTAGTTGATTATTATTCTGATTAAGTCCTTTAGAAAGGATTACCTTGGTATCATAAACTTCATTACGTCCATATTTAGCAATCTGAGCACAGGTGCAAACCATAGAAAGATTACCAATAATCCCATTACAGTGAGATAAAGTAACCATATCTCTAATTACTTCAACACCAAGCATATGTTTACTATTTTTAGAATTTTGGTTTATCATTGATACTGATACTTCCCCATCAGATCTACTAACATCTTTATAAAATAACAACTTCTCACCATATAACTCAGAAAATTTTTCTATAACACTGGAATCATCTGTAGCTAAAAATATAGCTTCATATAATCCACTATCAAATGCTTTATTAACTTCCAAAGCATATTCATCCGGCGTAATATATGTTGGATGACCATTAAACATTTTTTTATAGTCTGTCCCTCTAATATGTACGCCTAATACCTTTTTTTCATTAATAATGCTTTTAACTTGTTCATTAATTTCCTCTTCAATTCTTGGTATAAGTTTTATATACTTACTATTAATATTGCCAAGAATCTTTAACTTTTCATCTGTATCCACATAATATGTTCCATTATTTTCACCATCATTTACTAAATTTTTATGATAATAACAAGCTTTAACAACATTTTGCGATACAAATACATCATCAATTGATAGATTGGAATATTGAATAAAATATTCCTCGAAGGGATTACTATCCTCCCTTATATCATCGGAATAAAGCCATCCTGATGGGAACTTAACCAGGGGTATCATGTTATATCTATCTGCAAAAACTAAGTGTTCAAGCAGGTTTTTGTATACTGCAAAGAAACCAGACTTAGGGTTATCAATTTCTATATAATAGATAATAATATCTGAATTTTTGTTTCCATATGAATCTATTTTAATAATTCCTGGATTATCATGCCATGCTAGTACATCTTCCCTAAATTCAGAGTTTCTATAATACCGAATTACTCTTTGTATATAATCTAGTTTTGGATGAGAATCTAAAAACTCTCTAATAACTTTATTCAATTTTGACTCACCTCACTCATAGTAATTTCATATGAAGCTTTATTCAAAATTTTTATAACAGTATCAATTAACAAACTATTATATGCTTCCCAGGTCATTTTACTTGCAGTTTCTCTTGCATTTTCACTCATATAAGAAATACAGTCAGGGTTGCTTATAATTTTCTTAATACATTTAATTAAAGCCTCATCATCTGTTGCAGGAAATACATATCCATTGAATCCGTTAATTATATCATCATTTCCACCTGAATGGTCTGAACATATAATTGGCATTCCACAACTTTGAGCTTCTAACATAACCAAAGCATACCCCTCACATAAGCTAGGAAATATAAAAAAATCAGACTCTCTATACTGCTCAAATAAAACATCATGGGTTAAAAATCCAAGGAATCTAACGTTATCTAATTTACTTCCTCGCTTGTACAAGCATGAATTAGTATCATATTTACCCACTAAGTTAATGTCAACAACATCTGGTCCTAGTATTTCAGCAATGTTTAACAAATGATGAATTCCTTTTCTATATATAATTCCACCTACATATAATAGTTTTAGAGGTTTATGAATTGTTTGCTTCTTTACATATGAAAACTGATCAGTATTTACACCATAAGGAACAACCGAAATTCTATTGTCTTCTACACCACTAAATATCAAACTTTCTTTTACAATTTGAGAAGGGACAAGAAAATGAGATGCCAAATCAATTTCATTCTTTACTCTATTGAGACTACTTTCTTCCCATACGTCGAGGTTTTCACTATAAACCCCAGTCTCTCCTGTTTTATTTACATCTCTTTGAAAAACATCTTTTGCATAAATTCTATTTGCTATTGACACATCTAAAATTCTTTTTATATGTGGAGCTTTTGCTTTTAGATATTCAAAAAGGGCTAGTGAATTATAATCATAAGAGATAACAGCATCAACATTATTCTTTATAGCATACTTTGCAACCTTTTTTCCAAATCTGTCATTTAACCAATTATTCCACCAATATTTATACTTTGATAAAAACTTGAGCCTAGGTAGAAATATATTAATAAGTCCATAAAGTTCAAAAAACTGATATACCTTTGAATCAGGTAGTGTATCAGACCTTCTAGATTTAGCCTTCTTTTTATCACTCCCAGTTAAAAGTTTGTTAGCAAAGTGCGTTATACTTCCAGGTTTGTCATATACAGTAGTTATATAATTAAATAGCATTCCTTTTTCATATAATGCAGTTGCAGTTTTGAAAGAATGCTGCTTACCAGGATGAGCAACAATTACTTTATACTTATTATCTTCTTGCATATTTAAGACCTCACTAATCTTTTTATTTTTACTGAAAATATTGTTAGTAATGTAATTGCCATATCACTTTTATAAAAAGAAAGATATGCATATATTTTATTAATTTTACTAAAATTAGCTTTCTTAATTAGCGAACGAGAACATTCAGAATTTATTAGATTTATAATTTCTTTAGCCTGACTACGGCAAAGATCAAAACCTTCATATAATAGTTGCAGGTAAGCCAGAGAAACTACATATGATTTTAACTTTGA
The DNA here is from genome assembly GCF_004015185.1 of Clostridium manihotivorum. Lineage (GTDB taxonomy): Bacteria > Bacillota > Clostridia > Clostridiales > Clostridiaceae > Clostridium_AR > Clostridium_AR manihotivorum. The sequence goes on from NZ_CP025746.1 coordinate 5,749,024, forward strand.
TATTTTTAACAGCTCGTCATCATATTCTTTATATTTATTAGAAGAACGTACTATTTCATGCTTGTACCGCTCAACTCTAACCTGTAAATCAAAATAATTTTTACGAACTTTTGCACCTGCACCAGCTTCATAACAATCGTAATGTAAAAGAGGTCTATTAATATATGAACATATGCTAGCAAAAGATAAATATCTCAAAATAAATAAATAATCTTCTGCGTATGGAAGCCCTTCTATGAAACTTATTTTATTTTCAACTATTATATCCAGTCGATATAGCTTTCCCCAAGGAGCACACCCATATCTATTCAAAATATAAAACCTATATAGCTCATCTGCATCAAAATAAACATTCCAATCTCTATTTAAGCTATCTATCCTAGTTCCAAAATTACCCTCAACATACCAATCCGAAAAACAATAATCTGAATTTGTTTTTATCATCATTGATATCATATTTTCAATACAATCTTCTTCAATCCAATCATCAGCATCAAGAAAAAAAACAAACTTCCCAGATGAACTATCAATTCCTTTATTTCTAGCAGCACTTACGCCTTTGTTTTCTTGCCTTATATATATAATTTGCTTATTGTCTTGCCATAAATTATTTATTATTGATCCACTTTTATCATTACTTCCATCATCAATTACGATTATTTCTATATATTTATAGGTTTGACTTATCACACTTGCTATACATCTCTCTATTGATTTTTCAGCGTTATATACCGGTACAATTACTGATACTATTTCCTTCATAATTACATTCTCCACTTCTCACTCTACTCTTAAAATACTTATACATAAATGATATACACAAGAATATAAATATAGGATCCCAAACCATGTCTGTAACATATCCCCTAGTATATCTCATAAGATAATATAAGAATGAACACCACATAGCAAACTTAGTAGGATTATATAACACATTTTCTATTCTCTCTTCATAAAGCAAAACTAGTTTGGCAAATACTAATACAAAAATTAATGTAAACCACCCAAAGTTCCACCACCACTCAGCTATACAGGATCCTCCCATACTAACTACAGTATCATTTATATATTTTCCTCTCTGTGGCTGAGCTAGATATTCTGCAAATACCGAGTATTTAGCAAGCGGCATAACAACATTTAATTTTAACCCAGTATTTAAGATTGAAAAAATAACCCCGAATATATAAGTAATACCAAACAAGTAAGTACCTGTTTTGGGTACTGCAAGCTGCATCTGAATAACAGACTTAATAGTTCCCCCCATCTCCAGCATCAAGTCACTAATAGGGCTAGTTTCTTTAATAACAGCTTTTAGTTGAATCCAAAAATTCGCATCAACACTCATGCTTCTAGTTTTTGTTACTATAGTAACTATATATATTCCTAAATAAACTATTACTATATTAAAGATCCTTATTTTAGGTTTAAAATAATAGAAATATATAATCAGTATTGGAACTATAGTCTGTATTGTATTACCCTTTCTACCTGTAAAAAACATAAACGCTATATAATATATTAATGTTGGTATCATAACCCTTAAGCATTTCTTCTTATCATTTTTGTAACTAGCCATTAAAAGTAAAATACTTGGTAAAAACATCTTTGTAAACCAACCTAAAGGAATACCATGAAATGAAGTATCCGCAGACATAGTTCCAGTATATCCATCAGCTATCTTTGCTGATATCTGGACATAATTACTATACAAAGTTGGTAGTAAGGAAAGCAAAAAAAGGGTTATACCTACCTTTCTACAAATCTCAGCTTCAAAAGCACTATCAATATCTTTATCTAACCTTAACTTTCTATTTTTCTTAGAAGATACTATCAGACCAAAAACATAAAAGATTATTACCATATTAGAAAAAAATAAGGCATTACAGGAATTCTGCTCTCCATATCTATAAAGCATAATATATTTATTGTATTCATGTAGATTAAATCCCATGACGATAACAAGAGAAATATGAAATAGCCAAAGACTTAATAAAACAAAGAACTTAGGAGAAACAACTGCAAACCTCATACACTTCCAAACAACGATATAATAAACAACTAGAATTGTAGAAAAAATAGCCATCCTGTATTCCCATCCGTTACTTACCTTATTCAAATCTGTAAATATATATGCCCATCCAAAGATTAGTGCACTTAAACCTATTAATATTAAATTAAATTTACCAATCATAATCTTCATAATCAAATATTTCTCCATTTATATTGAATTATTAACATATTCTTTTGCACCCTTATAAGATATAACTCTCCCTGGTATCCCTACCACAACGGCATCATCAGCAACTGATTTATTCAGAACACAATTTGTGCCTACAGCCACGTTATTACCTACAGTAATTCCTCCAATAATCTTCGATCCTGGAGCCATATAAACATTGTCACCAATAATAGGAAACTCCTTAATACCATCTTTAATAACCATACCTACTGTACACCCTTGTGAGATAGTCATATTTTTACCAACTTTTTTAGGCGCTAAAACAATATTAGATATATGAAAAATTAGTAAGCCTGGTCCTATGTCAGCATTATATGAAATGTCATATCCGTATTTATACTTATAATGTTTAAAAAACACTAACGCTACTGGGAATATAGTGTACTTCGTATAGATTTTTTTCTTAGCGAAACAGCATATTCTTAACCAAACAGAGAATCTGAAGCCTTCAGCAGTTAAATATTGTTTTATAAAATCCTTTATTCTTGTATTTCCACAATACCTATACAAATCTGCCTTGATAAAATCACAACACCCCACTTATGATCTCATCTCCTAAGTTATAGAAATATACCTTATCCCATATATATGCTTCATATAATTTGGCTGCTGCTTCTGTTGTAAATCCTCTTCTCTGTAGAGAAATTATCCTAGTTTCTTTATCTGGTATATTTACCTTTGACATTTCAATTATCGCTTTAATCCATACATCTATTTCCTCCTCTAACGACAAGTACTTGACCAAGCCTAAGTGCATATCTACTTCATCTGTTATTGATGATGATATTACAGTTGGCACTCCAGCTGCTTGGCTCTCTATAGTAACTGTAGGTAATCCCTCAAAGTGCGATGGCAATACTGTTATGTCTATAATATTCAATAGCCTATTAACATCCTCACGTCTACCTAAAAATCTGGTTACATCTTCACATTTATTCTTACTTATTTCTGCCTCTATACGTTCCTTCTCTTTCCCAACTCCTATAAATAACCATACAAATTTAATATTTAGTTCTTTCATTCTCTTAATAATATTCACCATAAAATCATGATTCTTTTGATACCCAAACTGTCCTATGTGAGCAATAACTAAAGAATTTTCCCCAATATTGAGAGAACTTTTAATTTCTACTTTTTCTTCTTCCCCTATATCGCTTATAAATTTATCAACATTTATGCTATTTGGTATATGCATTACCTTTCCCTTACTTACAACAGAATTTCCAAAGATGTATTGAGACGCTAACTTACTACAAGATGCCAGCCTATTTGCAGATACTCTTGTTATTAGCCTAGATACCACCATCTTTAATTTGTTATACCAAAATTCACTTCCTTTATCTGCTGTAGCATGTCCATGTATAATAATATTTTTAATTCCACATATTCTTGCTAATATAGAAAAGTACATTCCTTTAAATCCAATTATATGGATATGGACAGCATAATACGGTTCGTTGCTATTTAGAATTGAGCAATATTCTTTAATACTCCTAAATAATGTTCTAATCCTTATCTTTCTTAAAGTAAATAACCTTCCGCTTTTCTTTACGATTTCTTCAGCAAAATCCTCACTATAATGAGAAAAGCTTACAACATCAATTATAACTTTATTAGTGTCTATTGAGTTTACTAGATTTCTAACTGTTGAGGATATGCCTCCCCCAAACCCAGGAATAACGTGTAACACTCTTCTGGGCTTCTCATTAATACCACTCATTTGCTCTTCTCCTAATATACTTTCAAAAATTTCATTATGTCTTTCAGCCATAGACTCGATGGTATATTTTTGTGCCACATTTAAACTTGCAAAACTTACCTTTTCATTCATTCCTACCATGAATTCTCTTATAGCTGCAAAAAGCTGTTTTTCATCATCGCTATTAACTAATGCTCCGTTTTCTTGTTCATGAACCATTTCTATTCCTGCTACACACTTATCCGTTGTAATAACAGGTAATCCATAAGCCATAGCCTCGTTTACAACTAGCCCCCAAATATCTTCCCTAGTTGGCAGTACAAAAAGATCGGCAGACTTGTAGTATTCCGCTAACTGTGTTTTTTCCATGAAATCTACAAAATGAACATTAGTAAGCTTCATTTCTTTTTGCATATTGATATACTCTTCTGTAGGCTTACCTCCAACAATATATACACCTATGGATTTATCCAAATTCATACAGGCTTTTAGTAAGATATCATACCCTTTACGGTAAATAAACTGACCAACAGAAATGATAACCTTATTTTCTGCAATATTTAATTTTTTTCTTAATGAACCTTTTTCATAATTTGTTACAGGCTCATTTAAAACATCTTTTTCACTAATGGATGTAAATGGATATGTATACACCCTATTAATATCAGCACCATAATGAACTAGATAATCATTAGTGGTTTTTCCTGTACTAAGCCATGCTTGAGCAGAGCCAATAAAATACTTTTTAATATTGTAGATAACTCTTCTCTCCTGTTTTATCAATCCACCATCAGAACTAATGATGTACGGTATTCTCTTATGCTTCATATATAATTGTGCTATCATCTGAGAAACGGTTGAATATACTCCTATTATGATAAAATCATAGTTATTTTTCTTAATACTGCTTATTACTCCAAATGAAATACGTTTATCCCTTATCTTAAAGCCCTTTAAAAAGATAGGGGTAAAATGCTCAAAATTTGTTTCCATCCAACTCTTTTCTCTATAGCTTACATTGTCTAACTCAAATATAACTGTTAAGTCACATAGTTTTCCAAGTTCATTAAAAAATTGAACTTTATATGGTGCAGGTACAGTTGTTACATATAAAACTTTCATACTATCACCCTTATTTAGATTGCAAATGTATATAGTAATTTTTTATATCTTCTTGACAATTAATTTTTCTCAACACATACTCTCTATTTTTACAAGTTAATTCTCTAAACTCTTTATCATCAATATCTACTAATCTACCTATAATATCTCTAAACCCATCTTTATTAGAAAGGCTTTCAATAAATCCTCCATTTCCATCACAATCATCCCAAGGAGTTACCCCCTTACTAAGTATCATCAAACAGTTATTCATCATTGCCTCAACTATAACATGTCCATAGTTTTCTCCTAAGGTTGGGAAAAAAAATGCATGATACTTCTCAAATATATGTGGAACCTCACTATGTGAAACTTCTCCTTTATAGGATACTTTAACATTTTCAGGTAGTTCTTTTATAATATTTTCACATTCCTGCCAATAAGCTTTGTCCTCCATAGGACCGTATATATCAAAAATAACATTCCCTATCTTTACTTTCTTAAGAACCTCTAGTGCAAATTTAATATTTTTCTTAGGAAATATTCGTGAAACAAACACTAGCCTCAATTCACCAGTTCTTTTATGTATTGCTGGCTCCCTAACTTCAAACTTAGCTGGTAGGTTTGGTACAACAAAAACATCTGCCTTTGGAAACCTCTTTTTTATATCTTTTTCTTCTAGCTTACTAGTAGCATGCCATCTTACGTTTCTGTACAAACCAATAAGCCTACAAAGTAATATATAGGTGTACTTCTTTATTTTCTTATTTTCACAACCTCCAGTAAAATCACCTCTTGGCGTAAGAATTATATTGACTTTTCTTAATCTACCTAATCTTCTTAATATAAGAGGCTTTATTGTAAATATTGGAGAAAAGAAACCATTAAGGTAAATACTATCAAACTCAGTCTCATTTAGAAGTTTTCTAAATCCACCTAATGTCTGCATTTCAGGACTCATATAAAAAACTTTCGCTTGTCCAACGCAGTTCCATTGATTAATTTTAATATTCTCATATGGTTTATCTGATTTATAATCCCTATCAGCTGTTAGTACTAAAAACTCAAACTTTTCCGCAAGATTTTCAACCATATTCAAACATGACTGTATTGGGCCACCGCCTTTATAGCCCGGAATATATTGTCCATTTAATATCAATACTTTTTTCTTCATCTTATCTCCTTAATCAACTATTTTAAATCTCCTGGTTCATTTAATGTTATATTAAACTTACTACACTCAAAGAGTTTAGAGTCTACTAAAAATCTATACCAATAGGCCTGAAGAAAATGATATATCTTGCCCTCTTTTCCATCTAAGAAACCTAATCTTAAATAATATCTATATATGAAATAAATATGAGCTCTAAAAAAAAGCGGTAATTTATAATATCCTCTATTTTTAATAACCCTTTTTCTAAAGGCTTGAGCACTATTTAACCCATTGTTAGATAGCTCTTCCTTATCATCTTTATTTGATACTTTTAATTGATAATCTAAGACTTCTCTATTAGAGTACCAATTATGTTTATGTGTCCACCATTCCAAACTTTTATTATTGTTATCAATAATATCATTATCGAATGTGGTAAGTTCTCCCTCTAATATTACAATGTGCTCATCCATAAGCTTTTGCTCACACTTTCCGAATCCAGTTCTAAAGATTCTTAAAAGTAGTTCTGGATACTTACCTCCATGTTTAATCCATCTTCCCATAAAATAAACTCTTCTTTTCAATACGATTCCCTTTATAGTATCTTCAACTAATGGTAGCTTGCTTACCATTTCCTCTACTAATTCGGGTGTTACCTCCTCATCAGCATCCATACGCATTGTCCAACTTGTAGTAATCTCAGTATTATTGAATGCCCAATTTAGTTGAGTCGCATGATCAATAAATTTATTTTCATAGAAACCTATCTCATTAGTTTTACCTAACTTTTCACATAATAGCTTTGTCCCATCAGTACTATAGCTATCTACAATAACAAATCTCTTGGCAATACCTCTAAAGGATTCAATGCATTTACATAAGTTTTCTTCTTCATTTTTAGTTAGTATTACTACTGTTAGATCTAACATACTTATACAACCTCATTTATTTATATTTTCCGATCTAAATTATATCTAAATATTAATTGTAATTTTCATTAAACCAATCATAAGCGACTTTCAGACCATCTCTTAAATTGACACTATGTCTCCAGCCAAGCTCACGCAGTTTACTTACATCACAAAGCTTTCTAGGTGTCCCATCTGGCATTGAACTATTAAACACAACATTTCCTTCATACCCAACAACTTCTTTAACTATTTGAGCAAGCTCACCAATACTTAACTCTTCACCTGTACCAATATTTACATGCTGTAGTCCATCATAGTTTTCCATTAGGAATACGCATCCATCTGCCATATCATCTACATATAAAAACTCTCTTAGTGGCTTTCCTGTTCCCCAAACTTCTACATTAGGAGCATTATTTACTTTAGCTTCGTGGAATTTTCTTATGAGTGCAGGTAACACATGAGAATTGTTTAAATCAAAGTTATCATTAGGTCCATAAAGATTTGTAGGCATACAGCTTATGAAGTTATCTCCATATTGCTTTTTATAAAACTTACACATTTCAAGTCCTGCTATCTTAGCAATGGCATAAGCCTCATTAGTTTCTTCAAGAGAGTCTGTTAGTAGGTATTCTTCTTTTATTGGTTGGGGTGCCATCTTGGGATATATACATGTACTCCCTAGAAAAAGAAGCTTTTTCACCTTATAGTCATGAGCAGCTTTTATGATATTGCTTTCAATCATTAGGTTTTCATATATGAAGTCAGCTGGATAGGTGTTATTAGCATTTATTCCACCTACCTTGGCAGCTGCTAGGAAAACATATTCTGGTTTTTCTCTCTGGAAAAACTCTCTTACTTCTGCTTGGTTAGTCAAATCAAGTTCTTGATGAGTTCTATATATTAGGTTGTTATAGCCCTTTTTCTTAAGATTTCTTACTATGGCTGATCCTACTAGTCCTCTATGTCCTGCTACATATATCTTGCTATCTTTATTCAATCAAATCTCCTCCTATCAATAAATATGCTTATATTACACTTGTAGAATTTTTTCTTTATATCTCTCAATTGACTGTTCTTTTTTTAGATTGGCTTCTAAGAATCTTCTTCCTAGAATCCCAGTTGCTTTTATATCTAACCTTCCTTCTATAATATCTAGTAAGGCTTCATATATCCCTTCATAATCACCAGGATCTATACATATACCACAATTGGCTTCTTCGATTATTCTTCTAGCTTCAGAACCATGTTCTAGTACACCTAATACACTTTTACCTGCTGCCATTACTCCATACAACTTACTAGGTACTGAAACTCCCTTTATTCCTTTTGCATTTATAACCCAGTGAACATCCGCAGCATTTAGAGAATAGTTTAAGTCAGCCTTATCTTGATAAGGTATAAAGACAACATTATCTAATCCATTACCTTCAGCATAACTCACGAGCTTGTCTTTAACAGATCCATCACCTACAAAAGCAAAAATGACCTGATTATTTTCTTTAAATCGGTCTGCTATTTTAATTATGTTTTCAAGATCATAGTAAAGTCCCAGATTACCGGAGTACATAATTGTAAGCTTATTAGTAAGGTTATATTTTTTCTTAAAATCTACTACATTAGAGTTGTACTGATCTAATGGAAAAATCTCCTGTTCATCTATCCAGTTATTAATTATGGCTACATCCTTTATATTTTTTTTGCTTAGTCTCTTTATTAAGGTTTCCTCCATGTCTCTTCCAACAAGAATGATTTGAGAGGCACTCTTGCAACTTATACAATCAACTTTTTTTGCAAGCTTTAATATGAACTTATTTTTTGAATACCCTACAGCTTCAGTCTGCTCAGGATTGAAGTCTTGAATATTATATATAAGTTTAGCTCTTTTTAGTTTGCTGCCAATAACACCCAACACCCCACCTTGTATAATCTAGTTGTAACATTTGATAGAAAACTATTTATCTTTCTAACGAACATTACACTTCTTATTATTTTTAATATTCTTATTTATTACTTTGCCTACGCCCCGATAGGGATTATGCATTTCATATCTTAAATAGTTTTTTATTTAAATTCCAAAAGGAATCTAACCAAATTTAATATAGTTTAGTATAATACTCCTGAATAGAAGATAGATGTACCCCTCCTGGGAGGTCTTTTAGAACCTATACCCGTAAATTAGCGTATCGTTCCATCAGGTAGAATTCTATGTTTAGCTGGTTGGGTTTCCATTCTGGAATTACCCGTGTCACAAACAAGGTTATAAGCTATCTGATAGAGTGGAAGTTCTATTCTATCTCTAAAATTTAATTAAAAGGAGATATATACAATGTCTAAATTTTTTTATAGTCCTGTAGTAGGAATTGATGTTTCAGCTGATTTTTCATATGTTGCGATACTCGCTCCGAATGGTGATATCCATAAGAAACCCTTTAAGATAAAACATGACCTCAATGGTTTCGACCACTTAGTTAATGAAATAAAAAAAGTGGAAGAAGAGTTTAACATGAAAACGGCAATTTTCATGGAGTCCACTGGTGTGTACCACTTATCTCTTTTCCACTATCTTAATAATAATTTTGATAACACATTTGTTATCAATCCACTCGTTACTAAGTCTAACAAAAATGGAGACATAAGAAAAGTGAAAAATGATAAAAAAGACTCTTTATCTATTGCAACAATAGGGAAAATTTCAAAATATTAAGCTATCTCAAAAGCTTGATCTTGATGTTTTCCTTCTGAAAAATCTTGTAAGAGAATATTATAAACTTACAGATACTTGCTCTACTTTTAAGAAAAAATTATCTGCTGATTTAAGAGTTATTTTTCCGGATATAATACTATATTTTCAAAATTCTAACTCTAAAAGTTCACTTGAGCTTTTAAGTCAATATCCAACGCCACAATCAATTTTAGATGCACCTAAGGAAGATATAATTACAATTTTCCTTACCAACTCTAAAAAAGGCATTGCATGGGCCGAAAATATATATTCTAAATTGACTAATGCTGCTAAAGAAGCTAAAATCATTGGCTTACCGTTAGACGGTTTAGCCGTCAAAATAGATAGTACTATAACTTTAATAAAGACTATTGAATCAGAAATAAATACTATATTAGAGCAAATTAATACGTTTATAAATTCTGAAACATTTCCTAATTCAATTAGAGATAATATTAACTTAATTGATTCAATTCCGGTGTATAGGACGCTTAACAGCTATTACCTTAATAGCTGAAATAGGTGATATTGATGGCTTTCTTAAACCAAAACACCTTGTTGCTTTCTTTGGTATTGATAGTTCAGTTAATGAGTCAGGTAACTTTAAGGGCGATAATAAAAAATTTCAAAAAGAGGAACTCGTTTCGGTCGAAGAGCATTATATGCTGTTGCATTAGCATCTATTCGTAACAATCGTAATGGAATTCCTATAAACAAAGTTCTATTAGACTATTATCAAATAAATATGAAAGGTAAAAAGCCTAAAATCGCCTTAATAGCTATAATGCATAAGATTATAAATTATATTTTTGCTGTTCTCCGAAATCAAACTCCGTTTGAGCAAAGAGATCCTAAAATACATAAACAAATGTTTTTAGAAAATAATTCTTTAAACAAGGTCGCTTAACTATATTCCAATTTTTGTAACCGTTCGTGTTTTAAAACGGTTTGTTTGCTATACCCTTTTTTTCGAAAAATATTTTTTTATAAATTTACTTGACTATTATTAGCTGGTCTAATATAGGTGGCTGAGATATAGTAAATACATAATCCTGCTTACTTAACTTAGTAGTAGCCAAGATAGAGTTAAAGAAGTAAGCCATTATATTTTTTATCCTGCTTATTTTATTTCCCTTATGAAACTCAGGAACTCTAACCCTTATTATTGACATCCCTTTATAATCTTCATAAAAAAATCTTTTCCTCTTGTATTGATCTTCAATCTTTCCCCCATAACTTGGCACAACACATATAACAGTGATATCAAACTCACTACTTAAGCCTTCCGTTAGCTCAGTGAGTATTTGTGCTGTCGAAGCTACATCTGGGTAGTAATAGTGTGCATATATAAGTAGCTTCTTTTTCATACTTCCCTCCTCATTCCTTGATGTAAATATAATTAATAATTTTCATGCATTGTATAAATTTTATATAACTTTCTGTTATTTGTCAATATTTTACATTAGTATTATTTTATGTAAATTAAGTAATTTTATTGTTTACACCTTGACCAATATATATTATTATTAAATTACATATTTTTACAATAAAGTTTATAGTTTAAGAGGTGTTTTATTTATGGAACTAAAGGATTTTCTATCTATCATCAAAAAGAGATTGTGGTTTTTAATCTTAGTGACAGTATTGGTAACTGGTGTTACCTACGGAATAACAAAGCTTTATCTTCAGCCACAATACAGGGCATCTACCTTGCTAATAATTGGAGATGAGAATCTTTCATCAAATCAGAAGCCTAGTATGAATGACTTAAATCTATACCAGGACTTAGCTGAAACCTATGCTCAGTTTGCCTCTACGAGGAAAGTAGCTACAGATGTTATGAATTCTCTTAATTTAAAGATATCAGCAGGTGAAGTACAGTCAATGATATCAGCAACAACTTCTAAAGACTCTAGGTTTCTAACAATAACAGTAATGTCTTCAGATAAAACTCTTGTAGCTCCTATGGCAAATCAGGTTGTTACTTCACTGAAAAACGTCACTAAAGATTTAGTACAGCCAGATTCCTTACATGTTATAGACGAGGCTCAAGATCCTTCATCAGCCTTTTCTCCAAATACAAGACTTAACTTAACTGTTGCATTCGTCATAGGAATAATGCTTTCAATTGTAATAATATTCTTACATGAATATATTGATAGTACAGTAAAAGATGAAGATGAATTGTCAAAGTTGCTTGGTGCACCAGTGTTAGGTATAATTCCAAGCTCTACTAAATAGGAGGTATTTATTTATGGCATTAAAATCAAAAAATAAACATGTAAAACTAACTAAACTAGATACAGAAGCCTTCAGTGCACTTAGAGCTAACATACAATATTCTTATTTAAATAATTCAATAAAATCAATAGTGGTTACTTCATCAAACTCTGGAGAGGGAAAAAGTACAGTAGCATGCAACCTTGCTACCTCCTTCTCCCAAAGTAATAAAAAAGTATTATTGCTAGACTGTGATTTCAGAAATCCAAGTATTCATAAACATTTCAATTTGACCAATACCATTGGATTATCTGATATACTTTTAGGCAAGTATAAGCTTCAGGATTGTGTACAGGAATGCGAACCAAGACATCTATATGTGCTAACTAGTGGCAATACCCCTAACAATCCTTCTCAACTGCTTTCTAGCAACATAATGTTGGACCTTATATCTGAGCTAAAGGAAAACTTTGACTTAATAATCTTAGATACACCACCTATTCTACGCTTTGCAGATAGTCAGATTCTTTCAGCCATCAATGACGGAACTATAATAGTTTCAAAGTATGGAAAAACAAATAAGCAGTCCATAATAAAGTGTAAAGAAATAGTGGACAAAGTTAATGGCAGGATTATAGGTTCTATAATTAATGATGTGCCTAAGAAAGTTTCTTCTACTTACTACAAAAATTACGATAAAATTAAAGCATTCTAATATTAAAAAACTGACTATGAGTTTATAACTTGTAGTCAGTTTTATATTTTAATCATACTTTCCTTAAATTGAGGCAAATTAATAGTGTAGAAGAAGTATTTTTTCCGTCCTACACTACAAGATTTGATACTATATTTTTAAGCTTAAAGTCTTAACTACTCTAGCTGGATTACCTGCTACTACAGTATTGTCAGGGAACTTTCCTGAAACTACACTGCCTGCACCAATAACACAATTGTCACCAATCTCACTACCTTTAAGTATTATTGAGTTACACCCTATGAAAACATTAGTTCCAATCTTAATTGGTCTACTGTCTATACTATCCACATCATTCTCTCTTCTCTTTTCTGGATCAATTGGGTGGAAATCGTTATCTAGTATTTTAACATTGCCTCCAATATTGGTATAACTACCTATTTCAATTCTATTTCTACTATATATAGTAGCTCCAGAAATACCAACATTATCTCCTATTTCAATTATTCCTTCAGCTCTTGCAACAATTATGGTTCTTTGAAATAAACCCACTAGGTTTGATAAAAAATCACTCTTTATAGTACAATTACTTCCTATATTTAACCTTGCGTTTTTTTGCTTAAATATAACAGGAAGACCTATTAAGCTTAAGTTTTTACCGTAAATAACTTTATTCATTCTTAAAAGTATCTTATAATAATTTGTTTTTAGCTTAAGCAATCTAACACCTACCTATAATTAATAATAAGTATACAAACTAACCTTATACTTTATTGACCCATAAGACTTAACTTTAGATTCAAAAAGTATAAGGTGTTAACTTTAGTCTTTATAAGACTTCACAGCCTAATATTAATGAATTACTTTCTTAATATATACCAGTTTATTTGGCTGCTGCTACCTCTCTCTCAGCAAGATAATCCTCTATGCTCTTGCCTGCTATTTCCTTCATATCTCCATCTACCATCATTCTTACAAGCTCTCTAAAGGAAACATTTCTCTTCCATCCAAGCTCACTCTCAGCCTTTCTAGCATCTCCCCATAGAAGCTCAACCTCTGCTGGTCTAAAATATCTAGGATTAACATCAACTAGTACCTTACCTGTAGCCTTGTCTATTCCTTTTTCCTCAACACCGCTACCTGTCCATTCTATATCTATACCTACTTCATTAAAGGAAAGCTCTACAAACTCTCTTACAGTATGAGTTTCATTTGTAGCTATAACATAGTCTTGAGGTTTTTCTTGTTGAAGCATAAGCCACATAGCTCTTACATAGTCTCCAGCAAAGCCCCAGTCTCTCTTAGAATCAAGATTTCCTAAAGATAATTTTTCCTGCTTTCCAGCCATTATAGATGCAACTGCTCTTGTTATCTTTCTAGTTACAAAAGTCTCTCCTCTTCTTGGAGATTCATGGTTAAATAGCACTCCATTACAAGCATAAAGATTATAGGACTCTCTATAGTTCACAGTTATCCAGTAAGAATAAAGCTTAGCTACTCCATAAGGACTCTTAGGATAGAATGGTGTTTTTTCACTTTGAGGAGCAGTATGAGGAAGTCCTCCGAAAAGCTCTGAAGTTGAGGCTTGATAGAATCTGCAGTTAATTCCTGTTTCTCTAATAGCATCTAATAATCTTATAGTTCCTACTCCTGTAGCTTCAGCAGTGTACTCTGGAACCTCAAAGGATACTGCTACGTGGGACTGTGCTGCTAAGTTATAAATTTCATTTGGCTTAATCTTTTCTATGAGTCTATTTAAATTACTTGAATCTGTAAGATCTCCATAATGAAGAAAAAGCTTCTTTCCACCTATCTCAGGATTTTCATATAAATGATCTATCCTTCCTGTATTTATGGTGCTATGTCTTCTTATTATTCCATGTACCTCATAACCCTTTTCTAGTAATAACTCTGTTAAATAAGATCCATCCTGTCCTGTAATTCCTGTAATCAATGCTCTTTTTACCATAACAATAAATCCCCCTACCCTATCTTTTCTTTCAATACTTTTATTTCATTCATTTTTTCTTTTTTAGTTACAACTATTAATTCATCAGTTTCAATGTAGAAAAGATCTTCAAGTCCATAAAAAACTATTGGCTTTTTATGTCCTATACCGATGTTATTAGTCGAATCAACTATTCTTATATTTTCATCACAAATATTATGATTTTTATCTTTTTCTCTATATCTCTCTAAGGAATTCCAACTCCCCACATCATCCCATCCAAAGGTGCATGGGATAACCTTTATAGAATTACACTTTTCAAGTATTCCGTAGTCTATGGATGTTGCCTCTGTTTTACTGTAGTTTTCACTAACATATCCACTTATTAAATCTTCACTAATATGTTTTAAACCTCTAAGTGCTTCATAAGTAGCTTCCATATGTTCCTTAATAAGCTCTAATATTAATTTTGTTTTCCAAAGGAACATACCTCCATTCCAAAGGTAGTTACCAGCTTTTAAATACTGCTCCGCCTTCTCTTGGTTAGGCTTTTCAACGAAAGCATCTACCCCTACTACTTCATTATCATTGACTCTTGTTACTTCCTCTGAAACTCTTATATATCCATACCCTGTTTCAGCCCTATCAGGAGTCATACCTAAGGTTAAAATCTCATTATTGTGATAATTTAGATACAGATTACCATCACTGATAACCTCTAAAAACTTCTTCTCATCCTTTATCAGCTGATCTGATGGTAGCACTACCATAGTAGAATCCTTATAGTAGCGTTCTATTATAAAGGAAGAAAGAGCTATACATGGAGCTGTGTTCCTTCCTTCTGGCTCTACGATTATATTTCTTTCAAGTATCTCTGGAAGCTGCTCTTTTACCAAAGACACATATCTTTCTCCAGTACATATAAAAATTCGCTCTAATGGAATAAGTGGTTTTATCCTATTTACAGTCATCTGAATCATTGTTTCATCACCTAACAGGTTCAAAAACTGCTTAGGCTTATCTTCGGTAGAAAGTGGCCAAAAGCGTGTTCCTTTTCCACCAGCCATAATAAGTGCACATAGCATAGCGTTTTCCTCCATATTATTAAGCTATTATATCTTTTCTTCCTACAGAATAATATTCAACCCCTGCATCTACAGCTTCATCTAAGTCATAGCAATTTCTTCCGTCATATATAACAGGTTTATTCATAAGTTCCTTATATCTTTTTAGGTTAACTTGCTTTATTTCATCCCATTCAGTAAATACAAAGGCAACATCAGCATCCCTAATAGCATCCTCTGGTGCTGATACATACTCTATGTCCTTAGGATATATTCTTTTAAAATTGTCAACTCCCACAGGATCATAAGCTCTAACCTCAGCACCTTCTTCAATTAATCTTCTTACATTAGGTATTGAAGGAGATTCTCTCAAATCATCTGTACCAGGCTTAAAGGTAAGCCCAAGTACAGCCACTTTTAGCCCTTTAAGAGAGTCAAACCTCTGTATTGCTTTTCTAATCATTCTAAATTTTTGATTTTCATTTACTTCTATTGAAGCCTTAACAGTCTTCAGTTCATAGCCATGATCTGCAGCAAGCCAGTGAAGGGCCTTTGTATCCTTTGGAAAACATGAACCTCCATAGCCTATACCAGCCTTTAAGAACTTATTGCCTATTCTATCGTCATAAGACATGCCAGTTGCAACATCCTCAATATCTGCGCCAACAACCTCACAGAGATTGGCAATCTCATTAATAAAAGATATTTTTAATGCTAAGAAATCATTAGATGCATATTTAATCATTTCTGCACTTCTTCTATTGGTTACAACTAGAGGTTGATTGAACCTCTCATATACTTCTCTAAGAATACCCTCAGCCTCCTTAGATTCTACCCCAATAACTATTCTCTTAGCCCTCAAGGTATCTTTAACAGCGGTTCCCTGAGATAGAAACTCTGGATTAGAGGCAACTTCAACCTTTACCTTTTCCTTCAGATTTTCTAATATATATTCTTCTATCTTGTCATTTGTTCCTATAGGAACTGTTGATTTTACAACTACTAAGCAGTCTTTCTCTAGACTTTCAGCTATCTGCTTTGCAACACCATAAACATACTGTAGATTAGCCGAGCCATCCTCTCTCTCAGGAGTTCCAACCCCTATGAATATCACGTCTGCATCCTTGTATGCATTCTTATAGTCAGTTGTAAAGTCTAGTCTACCTGCCTCAAAGTTTTCTTTTAGAAGTTGGTCTAAACCAGGCTCATATATAGGTGATATGCCTTTTTTCATCTTTTCAACCTTATTCTCATCTATGTCCACACAGGTCACCTTGTGACCCACATGTGATAAGCAAGCTCCTGTTACTAAACCTACATATCCTGTTCCAGCAACTACTATTTTCATAACTTCATTCCCCCTCATCTTGCATTATCATCACCAAATAAAACTCTTATAGTCTTAAAAATAAGTTTTATATCAATCCAAAGATTTCTTTCTCTCACATATTTAATATCAAGTTTCATCCAGTCCTTAAAATCAATATTATTTCTACCAGATACCTGCCAGTAGCATGTAAGTCCTGGCTTAACAACTAATCTCTCAAGCATCCAGCCTTCAAAATATTTAACTTCTTTAGGAAGACTAGGTCTTGGACCTACTAGACTCATCTCTCCTTTAAATATATTTAATAGTTGAGGAAGTTCATCTATGCTTGTTCTTCTGATAAAGCGTCCAACTCTAGTTATTCTAGGATCATCTTTCATCTTAAACATTGGACCACTCATCTCGTTCTTCTCTTTTAACTTTTCCTTTAGTTCCTCTGCATTAGTAACCATTGATCTAAACTTATACATTTCAAATTCACGACCATCTTGTCCAACTCTCTTTTGTTTAAAAAGTATCGGTCCTTTGCTTTCAAATTTTATGAACAAGGACACAACAATTAATATGGGGCTAGTTATTATAAGACCAAAAATAGCACCTAACAAATCAATAACTCTCTTTAATATCAGATAAAGAGTTTTTGGTTTATCCTTTGTAATTTCAGTAAAAATTTCTTCATAACTTGCTGCTTCTGAAGCTTCAGACGTAAGTAGAGATTTTTCTTCCATACAAACACTCCCCGAAAGTTCGATAATTACAAAAATTTTATAAAGTTATTTATAAACAATTCATAAAGCAACTAATAACTAGACTCTTTGCAAGTTACTAAATAAAAAAATTCATTGTTTTAAGATTAAAAAATAATAATATTCCTAATGGTCTTTAAATATAGCAATTAAATAAAGGCCACATTTATACTTTTTTTTGCTTTATGAATTTTTTATTACAAATAATTCCATATAAAAATTCTATTCCACTTTTTGGAAATTTTCTTCCATAAGAAGTATACTTTATTTCAGCTTAAAGTAGTAAAAGGGATGGTACTTTAGTACCATACACCTTCCTTAAACCTAGTAATTTCAATCTATTACATTTTTTCCATGTCACTACAGTAAAAAATATTTAGCATTTTCTTAACAGTAATCGTTATATATTTATATTTTGTTAAATAAACTATTTTAGATATACTTACCAATAACCAAATGTGCTTCATTTCTTAACAAAGGTGTTATTAACTTTTAATCTACTCACTAAAAAAACGTTTAAGTGAACTTATTTTCGGATATTCCTTTTCTTAACACATGTTAAAAAATTCTGGCAAGTGGCATAATTTTATTTTTTACTGTTTACCCTAAACATCTACTCCAAAGCATTGATATTGTTAGATTCAGCCAAGAAAAAATTATATTGCCTATATATACAGTAAAAAAGAACCACCAAAGTGAATCCCTCCAGTAGTTCTTTTCTCATCATTAATTTACTCAGTATTTACCCCTAATTTATCTTACTTTTTATGTATGCCTAAAAAGCTATCTCAGTTGCTCAGATTTACTTGCTTTAGATAACCAAAATTTCTATATTTCTATGCATAGTAATAAGGTAGATTTCTCTACCTCTATTATCCTAATGTATTGCAATAATAATGCTTAACTTACCTTTCATACTCATTATACAAAAAGCAAATTACTTCAGCTCTATTTCGAAACCCTAACTTATTCAATATATTAGAAACATATTTTTTTACAGTACTCTCAGAAATAAAAAGCTTAGAAGCTATTTGGGCATTGCTTAAACCCTTGCCAACTGCATCAATAACTTCTTTTTCCCTATCAGAAAGTTCTAAAAGCTTGTCCTCTTTATTATTATTTATAGTCTTAACTACTTGAGAATCATAATATTTTCTGTCTCTTAATACACTGTTTAAAGCAAAAATTACATCCTCAGCCAAAGCATCCTTCATAACATATCCACTAACGCCCAATTCCTCACATTTATTAAAATCATTTTTGGTTATAGCAGCAGTGAATACTAGGAACTTTGCTTCTCTTAATATATCCTTTGCTTTAAACATAAGATCAATCCCACTCTCATAGTATAAGTCTATATCAAGTATAATAACCTGTGGCTTTTCCTTCTTTATTATATTTAAGGACTCATCAACACTTGATGACTCATGTATAATATAATCTGGATAATAACTTGAAATTATAGATCTTAGCCCACTTCTAATCATAGGCTGCTTATCAACTAGAAGCAGTTTCATCCTCATGTCCCCCCTTGAATAAATACATATATGCTGCGATGGAGTGGTTTCACTACTAGCTCCCCATACTCAAAGTGACCAAATAAAGAGTATAGCTCTACGCTTCCATAGATTAGACACATAAATTTGCATAACAATATTTTACAACTACTTCCATAATATGTAAAATACTTTTTTCTTTTATATTTTTATATTTTCAAACAAATAAAAACATTTTATTACATATAATATTGCAAAAAACATAAAAAAGAAGTGATATATCCTAAAACTTATTAGGTTTATATCACTTCTATTTATTATTTATTGAACCATTTTTATTTGTAAAATCTAATTGTCAAGTATGATTTAAGAATCATTTTTACAACAATATCTATATTTTTGATTTTTGCTTTTCGGCTTATCTGGAATAGTATACTCTATAAGCCCTTCATTCAAAAGTCTTTCAATAGATTTTTTCAAATTTCCATTTATGGTTTTATACCCTAGAGCTGCAGCAATTTCTTTTTTTGACATTTCATCATTATACAATAACTGAAGTATTCTTTTCTCAGTACTATTCATATTTAAATTTATTAATTTCATTTGATTTATATGTCTTTTAAAGTCTTGGGCCTCATCTTGGGCCTCATCTTGGGCCTCATCTTGAGCTATAAAATATGGATTAACATAAAGCTTAACTAAAAAATATGTCCTTTCATCATCGGTTTCAAATACTGGCCGATCTGATTTATTTATTTTCATAGATTTTATTATTTTAGGAAGTCCTGTTGATCTTCCTTCTGTAAGCTTTAACTCCTTTAAGAACTCACCAATCCTTCTATTTCTATATCTACGTGCTATAACTTCACCTTTATCAATATCTGATTTTCGTATTGATTTATCTGGCCCTGGGTAGCTTACAATTACTATCTTTTCTTTATCTATTCTTAATTCTATTGGATTACGTTCTTCATAGCTTCTATGGTATACAGCATTAACAATTGACTCTTCAATAGCAGAATAAGGGTAGTTAAAAACTCTTATTGCTTCTGCCTTATCAGGTAATTTTATAACTTTCTCTTTTATTATAGAATTTTTTATATATTTGAGAACATTTCTTATTTGCTCATGAATAGGTCCTGTAAATATTTTTTCTATAAAACTATCATCAGCTGAACTATCTAAAAAATGGACCAATTCAATTTGACTCATTGGTATAAACCTTTGCGGCTCATCATTGAACATTAATATACCTATGTTCTTGGGCCTTATAAATTCTTGACCACCCTCAATTATATTTATTTGTCTACCTAATAAATCTATGGAAATATCTGATGCCCTATCATATAAGTCACTCTTTACATCGTGTAAATATTCTTTAATTAAAGATATTCTTAAATCTGAAACTTCAGAATTAAAACTAATTCTATCATCAAAAGGTATATTACCAGCTAAGTTATACAATTCTTTCTCTTCATCTTCTTTAGCCTGAACAGTATTTGAGTATCTTCTAACATAAAACTTATATTCTTTTTGTTTTGAATAAAAATCCTTTGGGGCTTTATACGGCCTATTTTGTCCTCCTGGTGCCCATAAAACAATAATATATTTATCATTATATCTAACTGGTTCAACTATAGGAAAATATGTTGGCTTAAGTAAATTACAGTAATTCAATAGTTCTTTTTGTATCCTATCTATCGACTCTTCATTTACTCCACATGGTGGTAATATGGGTTTTCCATTGTTTTCTTCAACACCTATAATTACATACCCACATCCCCAATTATTTATGTCATTAGCAAATGCTTATACTGTATGCATAACTTCATTAGGATTCCATCCAGTTTTAAACTCTATTCGCTCCCATTCAACTGTAGTTCCATCAAATAACTGTTAAATATTTATAGGCAATGCCATATTTTCACCCACTTCTATTACAATATAGTATAATTTTTTATATACTATATTGTAATCTATAAAAAACATTGTTGTATAACATTTTTTTTTAAGATACATAAATAATATTAACCAATAATCAATTCGAATCCTGTTTCTTCCATAAATTCTTCCTTACAAGCTTTAGTGACTACTTCATTATTAATTTCTGCTACAAGCTTAACAAACTTCGTATCTGTAAAAACGCTAGGATTCTTAAGTAAAGCTATATCATACTTCCTGCATATCTCTTTTGCAAGCCTTATAATTTCATTTTGATTAGGATTTTTTCCTACAACTATATCCCAGTTTGTCAGTAGCTCTAACTCTTTTATTTTCTCAATATATCTGATGCCTACTTCATAGGTTATAAAGCTAAGCTCTATATATTTAACTCCATTTTCTTGTTTTAAGCTTTTTCTATATATTTTGTGTTTAGCCTCTAGAAAACTGTCATCTATTAGTGCCATAGTTTTATTTTGTTCAAGCTTATTAGCTCTATCTTTTAGCTCTAGTTCAGCAGTACCAATCGATACTCCGTCTGCTTTTAATATAAGTTTATTTCCTGTTAATTCATAAAATTTCTCCTGAATTTTATTAAAACTTTCTATAACTTTATTTGTTTCTATAACAAAGGTCTTTTGTTCTTTATGATAAGATACCTTAGTTAGTGAAGTATTTTCTGGAAGTAAGGAATATATTACGGCTTCAGCTTCTAAGGTATTGCAGTTAGCATTAAGCTCTATCCTCCAACCTGTACTTTTCTCAACTTCCTCAAAATCTGCTTTGTAAAGCTCTTTTGCTTTATCTGGAAAGTTAAAGTATAAAAGCACTATTTTTTCATCATACTTTGCTCCTCTTTTATATAAACCTGTTGATGCTGGAAAAATTTTATCTACGTATTCAAACATAGCATTCATCTCTAAAGGAAGTTCTGTAGCTTCAGTTATTTCCTTTTCTTCTACAGGATGATATAAAAATAATTTTCTGCTATTCACTTCAAAATATGGTGTAGCATTAAGTATGTCTCTGAAGGCTTTTATATCTTCCTCTGGATATTCATTTTTCCCATTCCATATGTAAAATAGTTCTTCTATTAAATAGCCTTTTTCTATACCATAGTTTTTATATAAGTAATCGTAAAGTCTTTCAATATTGTCTAGTGATAATTTCTCTGTCATATTTAATGATGGAATATCTTCTTTTAGATTTATCTGCTTCCTTGGGTTTTGTATAAAAAATTCAAAGCTTTCTCCTCCCACAGGAGTATATATTTGTGACCATATCTCTTCATTTATATATTTTGCTAAGCTTTCAATTATTGTTTTATCTCCGTGTACTAAGAATATCTTTTTAGGTGTAGTTTTATTTATGATACCTAAAATTTCTCCTTTATCTGAATGGGCTGACAGACCGTATTTTCCCACTTCACACTTTAATGGCACTGATCTTCCATTGAGACTGATAACCCTATCTCTTTCAGTATCTTCTAATACTTCAATTATGGCTCTGCCTGGAGCCTCTTCATCTTGATAGCCTGTTATAGCTATATAGTTCTGTTCATTAGCTGCAAACTTTTCAGCATACTCAGCACTTGGCCCTCCGGTCAACATTCCTGAGCTTGATATGACACACAAAGGTTCCGAAGTATCTAGAATTTCTTTTCTTATGTCTTTGTTATCTACAGGAACTATATTATCATCATAAAAGATATCAGTACCTTTCAAAACCTTTTTCATAAGTTCTTCTCTAAGATAATTAGGATTTTGCTTATATACTCTATTGACATCCTTTACCATACCATCAACATATATTTTGAATTTAGGCAATTGTCCCTTATTCATAGCTTTTTTCAATATAAGAATAACCTCCTGAGCTCTTCCAAGAGCAAAGGCTGGTATCAATATCTTACCTTTTCTACTTATAACCTCTCTTACAGTATCAACTAATCTATCCTCTTCTATCTGTCTATTGGCATGAAGTTTATCTCCATAAGTTGACTCGGTTATAACCACATCTGGTCTAAGCTTTGGCACCATGGTACCAGCTACAGTTCTTTGAGGAGTTCCTGATATATCCCCAGTATAAAGCAAGGTTCCTTCTTTACCCTTAATGTAGATCATAACTGCACCAGCAATATGACCTGCTATATAAAAAGTAACTTCAATATCATTATCATTAAAAGGCCTAAAGGTAAACTGGGGGGAATAGCAAATACTTCTATCTAGCATATCAAGTACATGCTTCTCTGCATAAATAGGTATCTCACCTTCATTGTTGTTCATAAGCTTTAAGCTATCATAAAGTAGCACCCTTATTAAATCCTTTGTCATATGAGTCATATAAAGCCTTGCATCTGGGTACTCTCTGCTTATTATCGGAAGAGCTCCTGTATGATCTAAGTGTGCATGACTCACTATGATGCAGTCTACACCGCCTTGCTTCTGAATTTGAGAAAAGTCAGGTAATTGATCTTTTCCTCCCTTAGGTCTAATACCGCAATCCAAAAGTATATTTTTATTATCTATATTTACTAAAATACAACTAGCACCAACCTCTGAGGCGCCTCCACAAAAATTTATCTTCATTTGTCCACCTGTCCACTAATTTTTTATTAAATTATAATTAAATATATTATGTTTTAACTTGCCTATATTTACGAAATACCACTTATACTATAATATGCTATTTATATAGAATGAAATCTTTTTAGTTCTTTATATATATTCCGAAATTATCTTCATAAAGCTTTCTATATCTTTTAGATGATTTATTATTATATCATAGACCACCTCTCTATCTAGTCTTACATAGTCATGCACTAAAATATTTCTAAAACCAGCCATGTTGGATAAATTACTACTTAGGGTTCTATCTATAATATTATTATCGCATAGTATTTGAAATATCTCTCTATTGCTTTCTGGCCTTCTAAATCTCATGTCAGCTATAACATGATTAGATATATCTAATACACATTCTATGGATAAGTGTAAAAACCTTTCAGTAGCGCCATATATAAAAGGATCTCCTAGATATTCTTCCTTAGAATGTTTTTTTATATTATTTAAAAAATCTATATACTCTTTAAGCTTATTTAATCTAGTTATAACTATTTCTCTCTTTACCAATATAACTATACCTCCATATTCCTAATATCTTCAAGTAATTGATCATCGTAGTATTTTATAAAATATTTATAATCAAAATATTCTCTTATTGATAAAGATTCAAAAGAAATTCTTTCTTCATGATCCTTTATTACGATGCCATCTTTTATTATCTCATATTTTAATACTGGCGCATCTATATTTAGAAACACTACATCGCATTCCCTTTTGAATATTGATTTACCTATCTCGATTAAATTTCCTCTTAATAAAGTATCTTCAAGCTTGCCTAAGCTGTATTTAGGCATTATTGCTATATCAATATCACTGTTTTTATTATTTTCTTTTCTTGCATAAGAACCAAAAAGGTACGCAAACTTTATATCGCAAAGCTTTTCTGCTTCTATTAAAAATTTATCAAGCATAACTTGTATATTATTCATAAAATTACTCCTGGGTATAATTAAATTAAAGAATTTAATTATGATAATTCTTTAATTTAATTATATCATATACCCTATTTACAATTAAGTTTATAACTACCTAATTATATTCTAAATGTATCTTGTTCTGAAAGCCTTCGCCTTGGAGAATTACGAAGGTCTTAGGTACATATATATATACTAACTTTTCATTTCCTTTTACTTCACTTGTTTCTCCTACAAACCATTTATCTACAGGTCCATGTTTAGATACATCTGTATCTATGTCTTTATCTGCATAAGGAAAATAATTCTTAGCAGACTTATCTACCCAAAAGAACACACGAAAATGAGGAAGGTAATCATTGCCAATTATATAATCATAAGATGGCTCTCCCCTCTTTTCATTTAATATGCCTCCATTAATAGCTATATCAGAAGCATCACTTGATGCTGTGTTTGCTTTAACATTTATAAAAGTATATAAGCATAAAGTGTTAAGTACTAATAAGCTTATAAGAAAAGCTATCTTTTTATTTATTGTCATTAAGGACACACCTTTCTAAATCAGAAATTCCATACAAAAAGTATTGACTTATTTTACTTCTAATATTCCATTGGCACATGGGGACGGAGCTTTTGTCCCACCTCATAGTACAACTTATATTTGGTGATGGAAGTAGAACCTCTTTGTAAACTATATTTATATGTAATGCACATATAATAGTGCTTTATCAATCTAAAACTTCTCTTAAACCCGCATGTTTCCAATAAATTCTTAACTTCTTTACTTTTTATAAAGCTTTATTCTTTAGAAGGTAAGAAGTTAACTTCTTACATTCTAATATTCTTTAAAATTTTACTTTTTAACTTCTTAAAAACTTAACAATTTAAAAAAGCTAAAAATATGTTCAAAGAACATATAACTTCTATGAATAGGTTTTATGTATTAATTTTGTTTAACGGAGGTAGGGACATGAAAAGAAAAAACAAGTTGCCTTCAACCTTTATATCCAAAGATGATCTTGGCTATGAAGACGATGAGGAAATAACAGGATTGTGTGAGGTAACTACTGATGATCCAAATCAAATTGTGATTTCAAATTTTGATTTTAGTAATTGTTCTAATAAAGATGATCAAGCACAAGTTATAAACTCTGCTTCAAATGACCTTATAGATATTTCTACAAACAAACCCAACAATGATATTACTTCAATACAACTACAAGGTATATCAACCATGGATAATAGAACTACCAAGTCCGCTCCTAATGGAATAACTCCTCCCATAGATGGTGAATTCTTTACCATAAAAAGAACTTATACCTTAAGAAAATCTACAATTAAAATGCTAAACCATATAAAGGCTTTAGATGATGATATAAATGTATATATGAACACCTTAGTGGACGCTGCTATTAGACACTATTATAAGCATATTACAGGGGAGGGCGGTTCTGAACCACATCACTAAGTATTGCTTTGGAAGTTATATGTTACCCATAACATAAATCACCATTGGTTAACTTATTATAGATTATATGTTGTATTTAATTTATAGGTACCATTTATCAAAATTTAGTTTATAAACATTCGATAATATCTGCTTATGTGGATTATCAGACATGTACAAATTAATAGTTGAAGTTGTTTACCTATAGGTAGTAACATAGTTATAATAAACTTACTATATACTTATCTATGAAAGAAAGGACTAACTATGCTATATATTATAAAATTTATTACAAACCTACTACTTCCACCTAGTTGTTTCATTATTCTTTTAATAGTATCCGCTATAATCCAATATAGAGGAAAAAAGAAAGTATCCAAACTTACAATATTAGTTTCAGTACTTATATATATAAGTTCCATCCAGCTTACATCAAATTTATTACTGCATCCACTGGAGTATAAATTCTTACTACCTAATAAAATAGATGGAGATGTGATAGTTATGCTAGGTGGTGGTGCTACCCTTGACACTCCTGACTTTAGCGGAAAAGCAAACCTTTCTGGACATGCAGCTAATCGCTTACTGACTGCTGCTCGTATATACAATAAGACAAAACTTCCTATAATAGTGTCCGGTGGTAAGGTATTTGAAAATACAGGAACAGAAGCTGAGATAGCTAAACGTCAGCTTTTAGACCTTGGAGTGGCTGAAAAAGATATAATTGTGGAAAATAAGAGCCTCAATACAACAGAAAATGCGTTATATACAAAAAAGCTAATGGAAGAAAATAACCTATCAAGACCAATACTCATAACATCAGCCTTCCATATGGAACGGTCAATGATGAATTTTGATAACGCCCATGTGAAAAACCTTGTGGCTTACCCTTGTGATTATTCTACTAATACTAGATTAAGTTTAAGCATTAATACTTTTGTTCCTAATTATGATAGTATAAATGCTGTTGGAACTGCATTAAAGGAGTATCTTGGCATATTCCAACTTTGGATTAAGAAAATATTTTAACCTTTAGTAAAAAGCACTAAAGTAGACTTCTTTAGTGTTTTTTCGCATCTAGATTTTCTCAACGTATGTGAAAAAATCCTGGTAGTCGACTAAAGTTTCTTTTTTTACTGTTTACACTAAGTAGCTGAAGCAACCTTCTTTTCTTTACTTTGGGACATAAGCTCCGTCCGAAACCACTGAAAAACATATTATAAATATTTGAAAATATGTAAATTAAATCAGAAAAAGGTAGAATAAAATAGAAAAACCCCCCTTAAAATGGTATAATGGAATTGCGACAACCATAACCAAAAAGGGGGTTTCAACCATATGTTAAGAAATCAATCAAAACAATACAGTCTATATTCTATATTATACCACAAGATTCCTGATAATCATATATTGAAACTAATTGATCAAGCTGTGGATTTTAGTTTTGTTAATAAACTTCTTGAAAGTTCTTATTGCAAATATTATGGCCGTCCCGCAAAGGAACCGGAAATGATGATAAGATTGTTGATTTTACAATATTTATATAATCTATCGGATAAAAAAATAATAGAAGAAACTTCTTTAAATCTTGCATCCATGTGGTTTGTTGGCTTAAACCCAGAAGAGGAACTTCCGCATCCAAGTCTTCTTGCTAAATTTAGAGTCCATAGACTACAAGAAGTTACAATGGATGAGATCATAAAAGAAGTTGTAAGACAATGCGTTGAAAAAGGAATTATAAAAGGACATAGTATAAGCATTGATTCTACTCATACACATGCTAATACAGGTAAGTTAGTTCCTGAGAGAGTATTAAAGCACTTAGCTAAAAAAATCCTAAAGAACCTGGAAGAAGAAAAAGGGGCAATACCTGAGGATATTGATGCAAACATTCCTGATTATAAAGCAATCGATGATCACAAAGTAGCCAAAGAAACAATGAAAGCATACTTGGAAGATCTTATGGAGAAAGCAGAAAATCATATAGAAAATCCTGATACTTCTGCTACCGCAGCGGTTATTAATAATGCTCGTGAAATCATATTCGATGAGAAATTTATTCAACAAAAAAGAGTACGTTCATTAGTAGACCAAGATGCAAGAGTGGGAAACAAAAGTAAAACTGATAGTTTTTTTGGATACAAGACAGAATTTATAATGACTACAGGTTCAGAACGTATAATCACTGCGGTAGCAGTACATGATGGAACTTATGTTGACGGAACAGGTTTTAAAGAATTATACGAGCTAACGAAAGAAGCAGGGATTGAAGCAGAAGAAGTTTATGGTGATAAAGCATACTTTAGAAAACCCATTTTAGACTTAATTAAAGAAGATCAAGCAGAAGCTTATATACCTGTTAGTGAATCTGTATATCGTATCGATGAGAGTAAATTTAATTATAATAAAGACTCCGACCAATGGTATTGTAAACATGGAAACAATACAGTAAAAAAGAAAGCAAAAATCAATAAAAGTGGTAAAAAAAGTTTTAGATATACTTTTGACAAAGAAATATGTAAAGATTGTCCACACCGTTCTGAATGTATTAATGGTAAAATGTCCGCAAGAACTTTAGAAGTTGGAGTAAATGCACACGAGTACTACGAGTATAGTCAACGTGCAAAGACTCAAGAGTCTTTAGAAAAATATAAAAACCGTTCCTGTCAAGAGTGGAAAAATGGTGAGATGAAGAGATTTCATGGGTTAGACCGTGCCAAAGGGTATGGTCTAAGAAGCATGGGCATGCAAGCCCGGTTAACGGCATTAGCGGTAAATTTAAAGAGGATAGCCAAGCTGGTATCCTCTTTTTTATTAGATATACTGAATTTTTTGACAAATAAAGGATGTTTAATCTATCTTTATTGAATAAGCCATTTTTTATTGTCTAAAAGATGCTACTTTTTCAGTGGTTTCGCTCCGTCCCCCTGTCCCTCACAACTAACAAAACAACCAATTTTTCTTCAAATAATTAGCAATTTAACATTTTTTCTCTTTTTACGAGCATTTGGTGTAATATTAATGTATAATTTCTAATATATGTATCTAATAGCTTTGGTTATAAGTTAATGTACAAGGGGGGAATTGATTTGGAATTTCTAAATCCAAACGAGAAAATTAGACTAATGAGGAAAAAGTTTCGAGTAAACCAGTCAGAGCTTGAAAACACAAATATGACAAGAGCTTTCATCAGCATGATGGAAAGCGGAAAAAGAAACGTAAGTAAATCCAGTTCTAAGCTTTTAGCAGAAAGATTTAACGAAATAGCTAAAAGGATAAGTGTCAATCTAGACTTAGATGCAGAGTATTTTTCTAGAACTCCAGAGGAGGATGCTAGATACTACTGCGAGAACGAACTTAGAAGTAACGATGGGCTTTCTCTTAAAAAGCTGTACGAGCTTATTGAAATAGAAAAAAGGTTTAATCTAAGAGATTTATTAGCTGAGTGTTATAAAATTGCTGGGGTAATGTACAATAAGGAGAAGGATTACACCAATGCTTTTATAGAACTAAATAATGCTTTAGGGCTTTATAAAGAGTTAAAGGATGAACAGAGTCAAATCACTATTTACCTAGAACTAGGTAGTTGTAAGTATATGAAAAGTAGCTACGAAGATGCAAGTCTTTATTATAAAAATGCTACAACTTATGCCTTAGCGCATAAGGATTACAGAGCTTTTTCAAGATCAAGCAGATCACTAGCCTTATGCTATGCTCGTATGGGAAAATATGATGAGTGTCTATCGATAATAGATAATGAAATATTAAATAGTTCTATAACTCCTGAGGACGACATATTAATAGCTGCAAAATCAGATAAAGCTAATGTCTTATCACTAATTGGTAAAAGCGATGAAGCTGCCAAACAATGCTTTGAATTAATTGAGTTAATAAAAGATAAGTCCCCAAGCAAGTACAGCTCTATGCTTTCATCACTGTACGCTAATATAGGTGAATATTATTACCATAATAAGGATTACGAAAAAAGCTTACAGTACGTAAGCCAAGCTCAAAGCTTAAGGCTGAAATATAATAAAGAAAAACTTTCGATACCATTAACATTAAAAGCAAAGGTATTATATGCTCAAGGGTTGCTTGAAGAAAGCTTGATGCTATTCGATTTAGCTACTGAAATGGCAGAGCAATACAATAGACTAGATCTATTATTAGAGGCCTATAAGGAATTAGCAGATGTCCTATCAGAAAATAAATTATTTGATAAATTAAAACTAAGCATGGAAAAATTGTTAGAAACCTTAGAAACATGTGACACAAAAGAAGGAAAACGTTTCGCACTTTATAAGCTAGTTGAAGCTGCTAATGAAAAAGGCGATCAAACTCTCTGTAATAATTACCTAAAACAATTAAAGGAATTTATATAGAAATTATATTTTCACTTATATAGTGAAATATTGATATAAATGTAATATAATAGTAACATAAATAGTTTGGAGGGATGTTAGTTATGAGAAAGAAATTATCAACTATTATGCTTAGTGTTCTAGTTCTGGGAATTTTAGCTATTCCCGTCAACAATATTACACCTACCAATGGTGGACATATATTCCACACACTGATTGACTGGGTAGACCCAATATAGTAAACATAAAATTAAAGGGGCTGTCGCATTAGCGGTTAAAAACCGTTGATGCTCAGCCCTAATTTTCTAAGAATTTATAAGAGTTACAACTATATTTTAAAACATTTTTTCTGAAAATCTAAAAAATGGCGTACTTTAATAAGCCTTTAAGGTTAAGGCTTATTTTAAAATAATTAGTTTCTTAAAATTTAACTTTATGCACCTTTTTTTAGTGAAAAAAGGTGATTTCCAGTTCTCTCTGATTGTATTTTATTATGTAGCTTGTTTACATTATGTGCCATTGCTAAAAGAATACTTTCGGCCCAAACATTCTGTTTGCCCTTCGAGAGGAATCTTCTGAAGCCCATATCTTGTTTTATCTCTGCAAAAGAGCCTTCAGCTTGAATGCTTCGGTTCATTCTAAGTTGGCAGCCTTCTTCGCTTACAACTCTTTCTAAATCTTTCTTTCTAAGCTTATTAAACAACTTTGAGGTTTCAAGATTTTTAGTTCTTTCTTCCAAAGGTGTCTTGCTGTTATTTCCTTTTATACATTTGCTTTTGTAAGAACAAGAACTGCAATCTTCGCAGGTATATATTGTTTTTTCGCTTATGTATCCAGTTTTACTCTTTCTTTTTATAGTCTTACTAAACATTAACTTTTTATTATTCTTGCAGATATAGTAATCTCCAATTTCATCATAGTCCATATTCTCAATTCTACTAATATCCCTTTGGTATTTTCTTGTTTTAGATATCTCATAGTTTGATGGTTTAATGAAAGAGAGTTGTCCGTTTTTTTCAATAAATAGATAGTTCTCTTCGCTTTCATAGCCAGCGTCAGCAACTATTTTTAGATATTTAAAACTTAGAGATTCTTCCATACTCTTAATAAATGGAATGAGTGTAGGGGTATCCGTTGGCTGATCGCATACGGTGAGCCATACAATATATTCTGAATCAACGCCGTGTTGGACATTGTATCCAGCTTTTAACTGACCATTTCCCATAGCGTCTTCTTTCATTCTCATAAACGTTGAATCATTATCTGTTTTTGAATAGCTATTACGGTTACCGCAAATGTATAACTTTTGCGTGTATTCTTTTAACTTGTTAAGATACTCTTCAAGAGTTTCAATAGATCGCTGTAATGGCATTTTTCTTTTCCCTGATCCGTGCACAAATTCAATATTTCTCTCATATTTCAGAGCGTAAAGCTTTTTTCGCAACTTTTTTATATGCTTCATCTTCACTTTGTCATTGTATATTAGCTTAATTCCATATAGTTCCTCACAGTTAGCTACTAAATTAGCAAATTTAACAAGAAGCTTTTCTAAATTCTTTGTAACTGCCTTTTTACAAACAAAAGTGTATTTATTAGCACAAGCCTCAATTTTTGTACCATCAATAAATATAGCATCTCCAGATATCTCTCCTGCAGCATGAAGACATTCTGTCATTTCGGCTAAGATTCTTTCTGCACATGGTGCAAAATGCAAGCTTCTAAATCTAGCAAATGTTGAATGATGAGGTATTGGTGAATTTTCAAGAAGATACATGAAGTTAATATCACGTCGACAATATTTTTCCATATCTCGTGAAGAATAGATATGGTTCATGTAAGAATAGAGTACAATCTTCAGCATCTGTCGTGGCGTAGCTTGATTTTCCCTAAGTCGGGAATAAGTCGAATATAAATCTGTTAAATCCATCTCCTCTACAAATTGACTTAGCAAACGCACCGAATCATTATCTGAGACCATATAATCAATATTAAATGGAAGTTTTAATTGATAACTTCCTCTATTTAAAGTATAATCTTTATGTAAATTAATATGTTTGGTCATATATTAATTTTACAATAAATCCAGCACTCTTGTGAATGCTGGATTTATTTTTATGCAAAAAAAGAAGCTGTGCACTAAATACTTAGTGCGACAGCCCCTTTTTTCTGTATTCAAAAGTTTAATTTTACTATAATTCGTAAGCGTAAAAATTTTAGTATCTTTAATAACTTCAAAAATAATATTAAAATATCCTAGTAAGGCAATAAGATGCTTTACTAGGATTAATTTATGGCCTATCTTTAATTTTCATATTTTCAGGGATCTTTTCTGACCAAGGCATAAGAGCTTCTAAGCTTTCTCTGTCGGATACATCTATCTTTGATAGATTATCAAATAAATAAACTAAGTACCTTTCAATAACTAGTTTATTAGCTTTGGCAGTTTCAACAATGCTATAAATATTAGCACTATAAGTTGCTCCTTTAGCAGTATTGGCAAAAATAAAGTTCTTACGACCGATAACGAAAGGCTTAATTGCTCTTACAGCAGCATTATTATCAACCTCTAAAACCATCCAATAAAACATTTTTTAATCCTAGTAAGTGTTTTTCAGCATAATCAAGTGACTTACCTAAATGACTTCTTGGAAGAGCATCTTTAATTTCTCTTTCAACATATTCAATAAAGTTGTCTAGAACTGGAGCTAGCTTTTCAGATCTTGATTTAAATCTGATATCATAGTAATTTTCTTCATTCGAATAAGCCTCTATATTGTCTTTATCAGTGCTTAATGAAACTTCATGAAAAATAGTTGTTGAAGAGTTGATTTTTTCTAATCTCCTTCTATGATAATAAAATTGGCTTCTGGTAAGCTCATTTTCTATACAAAACTCTTTCAATGTTACTGTACCTTTATATGAATCAAACTTATTAACATATCGCTCCTAAGCGGCATTATCTAATTTTCTAGACATAAATATCCTCCCATTGATAATCTTTTTCCTTGATTTTATCAATAGGAGGACATGTTATCTAGGTACTTAATTTTTTACGCTTACAATTATATATTGAAAAAAGGCAACATAAAAAGTGCATAAATCCCTACATTTTGATGTTGGAACTTTTATGCACTTTCATATTAACATTTACACTATTTACAAAGAAAGATTATCATCATTAACAATTCCATTCTACATCAATTTTAAACACAAAAGATTTAGCTTTTACCGATAAACAAACCATGGAAAGATTATTACAAACCTCAGAAAGATATGATATAAGGAGAAAGACTCTTCCCACTTTATAAGCTAGTCGAAGCAGCTAATGAACAGGAGAATCAACCGGTCTGTAATAATTACCTAAAACAATTAAATAAATTCATATAGAAATTATATTTTCATATATATATAGTGAAATATTGATAGAAATATAATATTCCTTTATCCAGACTTTGAATATCAAAGTCTTAGTTTTTTAACAAAAGCCAACTAACTACCAACATTTTTGAATTAATTCCGATTTGCATAATTATAATTATTATTAAGATTATATATGTAAATTCAAATGACTTATAACTGTAATTCTTTGAATTTTCATATATAACTTATATTTAAAGAAATTTTATTCATCAAAAATAATATTCTCGAAAATTACGACAAAGCAATACTACTTTGTCAATTTTATAATTATAAAATTCTAGTATTTATCAAAACTTCGCTTATCTTTGAAGCTATGATACTATGGCCCTTTTCCGTAAAATGTATTCCATCAAAAATAAATATTTCCGACTTCTCTTGTTTTAATAATTCACTGTTACAATTAACTAAATAAAAATTATTATTTTTTTTCAACAAGTCACTAAGTTTATCTATGTATCTATTAATTCTTACATTAGTAAGATAATCCAATTGAATAAAAGGCGCTAATACCACAACTTTTATCCCGTGAGAATTTAAAGATGTTATAATTTCCTCCATAGAATCTATGTAATCCTTTATATTTGTAACAGGTTCAACCCTTAATATTTTAGCAACTAAGTGTTTGATAAAAGATTTAAGCAATAATTTAAATCTATTAAAATAACTATAGTTCAGTCGTTCTACATTTCTTAACTTCATATCTATGTTAGAGCTTGAATACTTTAAATTAAATCTCCTGCTTAATGTTTTCTTTATTTTTATATCCACATCAGTAGTTCCAAATTGCAGTATTACTATGTCTGGTTTCACTTTAATTACTTTTTTATCTAAATACTTCTTTGCTCTAGTAATAGGGAATCCCCCTAAACTTACAATCTCATTATCATAAATATTATTTTTACTAGAAAGACTATCGAGTAGTTGATTAAAAAAAGATACATTAGATTCATGTGGAAACCCCTCAATTAGACATGCACCAAATCCTACAATTTTCATATAAATGTTGCCTCCGTAATAAAATAGCTTTTTGTATAATTAAAATTATAATTCTAATTATACAAAAAGCAATAAAATATTACAATATCACACAAAATAACACATTATTTATTTTATAGCATATTAAAAGAGCTACGATGGATTACACTATTCCCCAAAATTATAATCATAGAATATCTCTCATACCTACTAAACTTACAATTCTAAAAAAAATCTAAAATAAACTTCCAAACTCTCTACTTAAAGCTTCTAGAGCATGGTATATAACATGATGCATATCATAGTATTTATAATCAGCTAATCTGCCGCCAAATATAACATTCTTCTCTTTATCAGCAAGATCTTTGTATAATTTAAAAATGTTACTGTTCCTGTCATCATTCACAGGATAATATGGTTCATCTCCAACTTTCCACTCTGATGGATATTCTTTTGTAATTACAGTTTTCTCTTGATTTCCAAATTCGAAATGTTTATGTTCTATTATTCTTGTATATGGAGTCTCTCTATCAGTATAGTTAACAACAGCATTTCCTTGGTAATTTTCTTTTTCTAATATTTCATGTTTAAATTCCAGACTTCTGTACTGCAAGAGACCAAATTTATAATTATAGAACTCATCAATCATACCTGTAAAAACTATCTTATCTGCCATCATTTCAAACTTTTCTCTATCACTAAAGAAATCGGTACTCAGTTTCACGTCTACATCTTTAAGCATCTTTTCTATTATAATATTATATCCGCCTTCAGGAATCCCCTGATATTTATCATCAAAATAATTATTATCATATGTAAACCTAACAGGTAGTCTCTTAATTATAAAAGAGGGTAAATCAATTGTACTTCGTCCCCATTGCTTCTCTGTATATCCCTTTATTAGCTTCTCATAAATATCAAATCCAACAAGTGAGATAGCTTGCTCCTCTAAGTTTTTAGGTATATTTATAGAATACTCTTTTTTCTGTTCCTCTATCTTATTTTTAGCTTCCTGTGGAGTTATAACTCCCCATAACTTGTTAAATGTATTCATATTAAATGGTAAGTTATATATTTCCCCTTTATAATTAGCTATAGGCGAATTAATATATCTATTAAACGTTGCAAACTGATTGATGTAATCCCATATTTTTTTATTACTTGTATGAAAAATGTGAGCTCCATATTTATGTACATTTATTCCTTCTATGTTTTCGCAATAAATATTTCCACCTATGTGATCTCTTCTATCAATTACTAAACACTTCTTGTTGAGTTTACTAGCCTCATATGCAAAAACTGATCCGAATAACCCAGCTCCTACTATTAAATAATCATATTTTTTAGCCATTTATATACACCATCACTTTCTAAGAAATTATAACAACTTATCTAGGGAACTTACTACTTATTACTAATCAATAATATTCTTATGCAACATCGGTTTTATCCTTTATAATAACAAATAAACGTGAAATAAGTTTAGATTTTAAAGAAATTATACATGTAATATATACAAAAGATCCAGCTATTATTTGAACAATAGTCGTTACCATACCAGATCCAAGTTTATTTCCAATAATTCTTATGGCAACAAACATAATAACCCCACTAATAAAATATTTAATTATTTCACTTAAAGTTTTAAATATGTTTACCTCTTTCCTAATTATTATAACTTGCACTGTTGTAACAACTGCTTCAGAAATAACTGTTGATATTGAAGCCCCAAATGACTTATACAGTCTTATAAAAAAAACATTTAATATTATATTCACAATAGCACCAAATGTGACAGATAGTGTAAAAGCCTTATTTTTACCTGTAGGCACCAAATACTGTATTCCCAACACATTACTCCATGCTATGAAAAAAACTATTGGACTTATAATAATAATATTATTAGTGCATTGTAAAAATTCTTTTCCAAAAAACCAAGGAACAAATTCTTTAGCTATTCCTGCTAACCCAAACATAATTGCAATTGATAATAAAGAAACGAAATTCAGTGATTGAATTATATAATAGCTTACCTTTTTCAAGTTTCCTTTTGCAAATGTATTAGATATCCTTGGCAACATAACAGTCCCAAGTGATGTAACTATAGCCAAGGTCATCTTAACTATCTTGTCTGAATTCTCATATATCCCCACATCACCCTTAGTGGCAATAGATCCAATCATTGTTTTATTTAGAAGTACATATATTTGAATAGCGATTTGTGGGATAAATAGTGATAAACATGGAATAAAATGTGACCTTATCATTTTGATATTTATCTTCACTAAACTCACAGTACTTTTTAAATAAAACCACATTATAGCCTGTCCTAAAATAGCTGTTGAACCAAGAATTAAGACATATATCCATAGATCCGAACTTTTTTTAACGAATACAAATACTAAAACAAGCCCAATTATTTTTATTATAGTATTTCGTGTCACTGTCTTTTTAAATTGCTCTAACCCCATAAAAAGCCACGATATATCTACTGCTGCAGCAATTAGATATAATGATTGAATTAAGTATATATACCTATCCTCTTCTACAAAATATATAGTAAACACAATATACCCTATGCTTGCTAAAGTACACATAAAAAGCTGTAAGCAATATATACTAAAAAAATCTTCACTTAACTTTTTCTTATTCTCCCTAACAGTAGCAATTACCCTATTACCATACAGCGTGATTCCCATCATTCCAAACAGTACAAAATATTGAACAATAGATAACGTATAGGAATTGGTTCCTACACCTTCTTTTCCAAGTACTCTTGATACATATGGCACTGTTATAAGCGGAATTATTAGAGTTACTATTTGGTATAACATATTGTAAATATAGTTTTTTGCTATTTCCATTCTGTTACTCCTATTAAAATAAAATATTATCAAATATCTTCTGGGAACTCAATCTTTGGGTTGAAAAAGATGCCTTTTATAAAACCTTGTAAAATAACTTTTACTTTTTTTATTTTGGAATCATTTTTTCTTATAATGACCTTTGTTATACTCTTAATAACATAATTTAAGTAATTCACATAGCTACTTAAACCACTTTTTCGAGATGTATATGATTTATTTCTATACTCATAAAAGTACCTGTCAACCCTAGACTTTTCCTCTGAAACTATATTCACATCACAATTTTGATTCATTTTATGCGTTACAACACTATCAGTAACCAAATACCCTGGTGCTAAAGTCGCTAATCTCTTTGTATACTCTACATCATCACCCCAAATAAAAAACTGACTAATTGGATATCCCACCTTCTCTATATCTTGTCTCTTTATTAACAACGATACAAAAGATGTACTCTTTAACTTAGTCAATCCAAATTTCAGCATATAATTCCAATCATGTGTAACTTCTGGAATATTCATTAAGCAAGCCTTATTATCTTTCCAAACTACATTACTACAAAGAAAACTCCAATTTTCTAGCTCATTCAAACTAACTTTACCTAATAAGTTTTCAAGTGCATCAGGTTCTGGTATTGTATCATCATCCATAATCCATATGTAATCACAATTGGACGCATAAGCAATTTTTAATCCTTGATTAAATCCGCCTGCTCCTCCAATATTTTTTTCCATATTATAAGCTTCTAAGTTATTATATTTTTTACTAAGATCATTTAGCAATTTATCAGTTCCATCAGTGCTACAATTATTCACTACTAGTATCTTATCAATACTGCATGTTTGATTTACCAATGCACTAATGTTTTCTTTAAGTAGTTCTTTTCTATTATAAGTTACGACAACTACGCATGTAGATTTTTTAATCAAAAATATACCTCCTTATAGTATAACAAATATATAGTCTCTAACACTATTATATTATTAATTCAATCGAAAAAGTAAGATTCTATACTTCATCAGGCATTACTTATATAATTCGATAAAATTTAATTTCTGTTTTAAATTTAAAACTTCTAACCAAAGAGGACAAACAAACAATGCTATACTCTTTGGTAAAATAGTAACAATAACTTCAAATCAGTTATTTTATAATTAGTGTATTATTAACACTTATAATATCTTAGTGGTAGTATATTTATTGCTAGTATTATTAATTTTATAATTATTTGCAGTAGGCAAATCATGATGTATTAACAACATCTAATAACAAAATAGGTCATAGAATGCTACCCTATTTACGTACAATACTTTTTTTACATATAAAAGATATTAATAAATATTACTCTTCCTGCTTCTTATTTTATCTTCTACTAGTGCCGAAAAATTATAAATAAAAAAGTAACTTGCAAGAATTACACTTTGTACTTTATGAAAAATACATTTTTTCGGCTCTATTTTTAAAAACATCATAGTACCGTATTAAGATTCCATAAACAACAAAAAAGATTATTAACCTGTTATATTGTATTGGTTCTGAAATCAAAAATAAAATTAACCACGAAAGTAAGATTAGACTTCCAATTTTATTTTTTAAATATAAATCTTTAAAGTAATAATAAATACCTGTAACGTAAACCATCAAGAAGTAAAGTCCACCTTGATACATTAATAGTGTTAATCCATTACTACTTCCCCAGTTAGAACCTAAACCATTTCCTCTAAGGTCAGAAGATTCCAAAAAAATTATAGCATTAAGATTATCGAACCCCCATCCTGCAATAATCCTTTCTTTAAATAACTTTAATCCTAACAAAAAATCTTCTTGTCTTATTCCATAAGATAATTTCCCAAAGCCTTGCACTTTCGATATATATATATATATCGCAACAACTCCACAAGCAAAAGTTATTATAGGAATAAAGATATTTTTTAATAATTTTATTAATCTATTATCAAATTTCAAAGTATAGAACTTCACCAAAAAAATCGCAACTACAAAAATTAAAGCTGTTGTCGACATTGTTGTAAACAAATTAAAACATGCCACTATAACTGCTATCAATCTTATTTTATCTCTATAAAATAATTCATTAACTAAAAATAAAGATATGTACATGCCAAGATAACATGGTTCGTAAAAAATACCATTATTTCTAATAAACAACTTATCACTAATATATACAATCTGATGGTAGTATGATAAGTTCATATATGAAGTATAGGTATTCACATTAAACCCACTATTCTGAACAATATTATGAGGTATATTTATATTCAATATAAATATAATTATATAGAGAATGAAACATATATAATTGTAGTGATATAACACTTTTGTAAGACAGGTTAATATGCTTACTTTTTTCTTATAAAGAAATAATGCAACCAAAAATAATAATATTAAATTTCTCAAGAAGTAAGTATACCCATCAAAAGATTCACTATAAAATACCAACTCAAATGACAAATAAGCAATAACAAATCCTACAGGAATTAATAACTTAAAAGTGTCAAGCAAATAATCTTTAATTAAAACCAATAAAATTACCATCGCTACTGCTATATATATTATTTCAAAATACTTACCATAAAAATAAGGCCATATTCCACCACTAAATATTATTATCAAAAAGCCAATAATATAGACTATCATATTATCCGTCTTATCCTTTAGCATGTAACCTTTTCCTCTCCATAAATACTTTTATAATTAAAAATATAAAAAGCTATAATTATTTTAGCTTTTTATAATTTTCTCATAAACATTAACTAGTTTTTCTATGTGTTTATTGATAGAATAATCTTTACTCCAGAACTGGTCATAAGAATTTCTGCCTAACCTGTCAATTAAAGAGTCATCATTACATAGTCTCATCTTTTCTACTAAACTATCTAAATTATTTCTCTCAAACAAGAAGCCATTCTCATTATCCTTAACTACCTCAATAGCTGTACAAGTATCTGATAAAATTACTGGAATTCCCTTAGCCTGACTTTCTAGGACAGTCAGCGGCATCCCCTCATACCATAATGCAGGAAAAACAAGCGCTCTAGCCATAGAAAGATATTCTTGAACCTTATCCTTATCCACCCAACCAGTTATTTCTGCATTAGGATATATTTCCTTTATCTCATCTGCGCAATCGCCTTCTCCTACAAATATAATATTACATCCAATCTCTTTTGCAGCTTTTGCTAAAAGTATAACACCTTTTTCTTTTGAAAGCCTTCCCACGAATATAAAGCAATTATTTTTACTAGCATTAACTCTATTTTGTTTTGAGATATTTATAGGGTTATCTATAGAATAGTAATTGGCATCACTGGGTAAATATGGTTTTAATACATCTCTACCAAGCTGTGATATATATATATAATTCTTTATCCCACTAGGACTATATGCTAATTTATTTTCTACAAATGTCCTAATAACCCTCCAAAACTTATGAAAGTAACTTCTAGAATCACAGTGGCATACTATACACTTCATAGACATTGGTTTTATATTATTGCATATCTCATGCTTTTGATAATTATAAAACCCTCCATTAGGACAGACAATAAAATAATGATGAAATGTAAATGCTACCTTAAATTTATTCTTTATAGCCTCTCTAATGATACTCGCTGATATTGCTTTCTGCCATAAATGCAGATGTATTACAGTGTCTTTTGGATTAAACTCTAATAAAAGTTTCTTAAATTCTCGCCTAGCTTCGAAATTCCAAATTCCTTGAATAGAAGCCGCTGCAATATTTTTTTGTTTTACCAACGATTGCTGATTTAAACATACAACTTTAATATTCGGATGAACTAATTCCTTACAAACCGGACCAACTGCTGAAAAATAAGTAACTTTAACACCTCTCTCAGCCAATCCCACAGCACTTTCTATAGCTACTTTTTCTGACCCTCCGCTTGGAAATGCAAAATCACAAATTATT
Source organism: Clostridium manihotivorum (assembly GCF_004015185.1). Lineage (GTDB taxonomy): Bacteria > Bacillota > Clostridia > Clostridiales > Clostridiaceae > Clostridium_AR > Clostridium_AR manihotivorum. The sequence continues at coordinate 5,790,839 of NZ_CP025746.1, forward strand.
ATTACATTTAAATTTTCCATATTATTTTCCTCATCATTAACAGTAATTTTTTATGCTATAAAATCTAATAATAGATATAATAAATGAACCATCATAAAATACCTATTACACTTCTTAAATATATAATTTCTTAAATTTATGAAGTTTTATTATAGTACACTAATTCAACATTTTGAATCATATTATCAATCGTAAATTTAGAGCTATACATCTTTAAGCTTTCTTCTGAATATCTTGTCAGCTTTTCTTGATCAGTTATCATTCCTACTAGTTTATGAAAACCTTGCTCTATATTTCCTTTTTCAAACAATTCCCCATTTACTCCTTCTATTACTATTTCATTATTTCCTATCACATTAGTAGCTAATATTGGTTTTCCACATGCTATAGCCTCAACAAGAGAATATGGCAACCCTTCATATAACGATGTTATCATATATATATCAAATACACTAATAATTTCTGAAATATCATCTCTGAACCCTAGTAGTTTTATTCTATCTTCCATATTGTTCTGCTTCAATATTTTCCTAATGTCCAATGATAACTCTCCGTCGCCTACATATATAAATTTAACATTGGGCATATGATTGCATACTTTTATAGCAATTTTTATAAAAGTAAAAGGATCCTTCTGAACCTCTAGTCTTGAAGCAACGCCAACTATAAAATCTTCTCTTGAAAGTCCTAATTCATTTCTTTTACTATGTATATTACCTATATCTGATATTATATTTTCTATCCCATTATATATCACTTTAGACTTTTGTTTTTCTATAAGTTTTGATTGAACCGCAAACTGTTTTTCTCCATTTGATACATTTATTGTGGTAGTAGTAAGTCTTGCTAAAAGTTTTTCTATTATATAGAAGATATTTCTTTTAAGATTACCTATATTAGGGTTTTGAATCACATAAGCATGAGGTGTATATATAATCTTAGGAACTCTATTGATATATGCAATTAACCTTCCAATTCCACCAGCTTTTGAACTATGGCAATGAACTATATCTGGCTTAACTTTCCTAACTATGTTATTTATTTTCAAAAAACTTTTTATATCTTCAAAAAAGTTTAGATTCCTCACCATTTTCACATTATATGTACTTATATTTTTGGATAGTACTTTTATATTATCTATAAATATATCATCAGCCCTAATATCTGAATATATAAAATGTACTTCGAACTTATCTTTATCTATGTTATTAATTAGGTCTAAAACATTTTTTCTAAGGCCTCCACTTGTGGCTTCAGAAATATACAACAACTTTAACTTTCTATCCAATTTAACAACCTCTTTCTATCACATAAAGATAAACTTACTATCAATTACCCTACATTGCTCCATCCTTCTTAATAACTGACATTACAGTTTTAAATATAAGTTTTATATCAAGCCAAGTAGTTCTATTGTCAATATAGTACATATCCATTTTTACTCTTTCTTCATAACTAGTACTACTTCTTCCATTAGCCTGCCAGTAGCCTGTAAGACCTGGTTTGACAGTAAAAAGTTTTTCAGCATGTGCTCCATACTTTACCACTTCCTTTTGTACAATAGGTCTTGGTCCAACAACGCTTAAATCACCTTTTATTATATTAATAAGTTGTGGTAACTCATCTAAGCTTGTCTTCCTAAGAAATTTTCCTAGCTTTGTTATCCTAGGATCATTATCTAACTTAAAATTTTTTTCAAACTCAGCCTTTTGTTCCGGTGTGAAATTATTAAAAACTTCAGCAGCATTATAAACCATTGTCCTAAACTTATATACTTTAAACAATTTACCACACTTACCCAATCTACTGTGTTCAAAAAATATTGGTCCTTTAGAATCTAGTTTTATTGCTACGCATATAATTAATAGTACTGGCGATATGGTTACTAAAAGTATCAACGCACTAAAAAAATCAAATAATCTCTTAATATATAAATAAATGAATTCATTTACCCCTATATCAGAATTATCTTTAATCTCATCATAATGTTTCTTTTCATTAAAATCCACTTCATCTTCTAATAAAGAATTTTCAATACCTGAAGCCATGTAATCATCCCCCTGCAAAATTAAATATTTCCTATTTAAATCTTATCTATCTTATAAATTTATATTTTTATATGTCATATTTTTTATTATTTTATTTCATTTAAATTATAAGCTCATATTTTGCAGCTGTCCAACCACAACGAAGCTCTATTTTTGTCATTTTTTTCTTTTATTACGTTATTTTTTTTAATTTAATTATATTTAAAACTCACTAATGTATCTTACCATGAAAATACTACATTTTAAAGTAAAATTATGTACCTGATGAAATTTCTATAATAAAATCTCATAAATTTCATGTCGAATCTTTTGTGTTTATTCATAATTATAAGGTTATCTTTTTGTACAAAAGCACAACAAATTATTATTCCACATTCTACTATTTTACAATAAAACACATACTTTTCCTCTCTATCGCAATTAACTTCCAACCACTTACAACATATTAAACTATAGCAACTGTTGTGTCACATCTACGAATGTTGTTATGTCAATATTGTTATCTTTTCATCTCTATAGTATCAGAAAGACTTTCCTTTAATTGATTTTTTAGATATTTACTTTTCGTATTTAAAGAATCGTAGGCTTCTCTATGTCTTGCCGATAGTGCTTCTAGTTGCTTTTTGTAACTTGCACCGTCCTTAGCTTTAATATCTTGTAAGTAATCATAGTAGGTTTTATAAGCATCAAAGTAGTACTTTTCTCCATCTACAACCTCATTCCAAAGACTTATTGCATCTTCCTTCTCTCCAAGCTTCCCTTTTATATAAGCCATGTCCCACTTAAGGTTAAGATTTTCTCTATCACAGCTTATTGCTTTTTCTAGATTTATTTCAAGCTGCTTAAGCAATTTAGAGTCTTGGTTATATGAGTATTGCTGTTTGTAACTATCACTTATCACTTCATAATATCTACTATCTTTAAATAATGCTGTTTTTGTAATGTTTCTTCCTGTAGAGTAATTACCATATTTAGTAAAATAATTCCCTAATTTAATAATTCCTTCATTGTATAGTATCAATACTAAAAATATACTCAAGCTGCATAGTGAAGCCATTGCTACCTTATCACTTACATTAAATTCAAAGTCGTTTTTCAGCTCTAAAGATAAAGGAAGTAGCCATAAGGCAAATATACTCGCAAAAGAAAAATCGAAATCTAAAAAACTATGGAGAAAAATCAGTACAAATATGACTAAGTTTAACACTTCAAGAGGCTGCCTATCTGTTATCTTCTTAAAACTTTTTACAACTCCATATATAAGTAATAATAAAAATGGTATAATGCCTAATATTCCTATATCAAAGCCTATCTGAAGCAGTGAATTATGAACATACTTCACATCGTAGTATGCGGATTGAAGGTAATATTGATATTTACTGAAGGTATTAATTCCGTGACCTAAAGGTTTGGACTTAATTGCCCTCATTGTGTCCTCAAAGATTATGAATCTTTCTTGCATTGAGCCATTATTTATGGATATATTTCTTACTCTTTCAATACTGTTACTTCCACTTATTGAAGCTATAGCAATTATTAAAATAATTGATGCTACTAAAATAACTACATTTCTACTTTTTTTAGAATTATCACTTATTTTCTTCTCAAAAAGCATATATAGATAAATTAATATTGGTGCAAGAAGAAACCCAATAATGGATAGCTCGGCTACTAATATGTACAAAATAGTTGATACTAATATATTGCAGATATGTGTTATGCTTTTAGATTTCCATGCTGCAAAAATTATGTAGACAAACATATAAACTAAAGTATTTCTTGAACCCGTAAAAAGTATTGAACTTATAAAAATAATATCAATTGGGACTTTGTAACCATCATATTCCCTTATATTGTTTATATGTATAAGGATCAAAAGTGATAGTGCAAAAGTATTTGCGTAACCGACAAGTCCAAAGATTCTCAGCTTCAAAAATACACCTTCATATACTATGAATATAACTGATAACACAGCCATTATGTAAACAGTATATTTCATTATGTCATCTTTTCTCTTGTGATCCTTTAAATATGAATAAATCACATAATAAAATATTGGTGCTAGATATAGACTAAGTCCGTTTAATGCTAGTATTGAAAATTTAGTTACAGCAGAAATTACTGATAAAAAAAGCAGTGAAATCAATAAAAATATTATTACTTTATTTAGCCTAATCTTTTTTCTTCTTAGCAATATATACATTAGTGAAACAAGTGTTAACAATATGTTTCCACCATCAAAACCTATAATGGTGTACGGAATTATAAATGGCATTATAAAAATCAATAGTTCTATAATCAATGCATGTCCCCCTTTAAAAGTCAAAATCATATAAAATACTTTAACATTATTATTTCAAAGCCCTTTAAACACAATTATATAGTAAAAAGAGGTGGATTTACCACCTCCTTCATTATTTTAATGTTAATTTAATTGACAGCTAAATAAAACTAGTTTAATTTAGCCACTCTTTTAAATCTAGTGATTGCAAAACCAAATAATACAAGTACTACACCTAATATAACTAAAGACATTGTTCCAAAGCTTGATCCAGTCTTAGGTAATACTTGTGCTGAGTTTGATGAATTTGAAGATTTTTCTGCTATTATGAATTTACTAAAGTGTGGAGTCTTGAAGGTCACTTTGTTGCCATCAACTTTTGTATCCATTAACTCAAACTTCTTTGTATCTTCATTATAATAGAATACAGCTAAGTTATTCTTATCTAAGCCTTTTAATTCTTCATCACTCAGATTTATAGCTATTTCTGCTGAACCATTGGCAAACTTATGTATAGCTGTTCTCTTATCACCATCTACTAATGTAAGATCAAAACTATAAAGTTTCTTTACAGCCTTTAGCCCTTTAACTATGTCAGTGTTATCTGCAACAGTTGTATCTAATACAAGCTTTGAACTGTCTGTTATTAAGCTCTTATCAACCACTGAGAATGGTAAGTTTACTATCTCATTTTGTCCAGCTTTTAATTGAAGAGATCCATTACCTTCTTTTATTGCTTTTGTATCTGCTATTGTAACTTCTACCTTGTTGCCAGAAGCTGCGCTTGTAGCATCAACTACATTTGCTGCATCTTTATCTAATTTGTTTACTGCTACTGGTAGCACTCCATTTTTTGCTGTACCTACTACTGTTTTGTTAGTAGTTGATGCTGTGGTTGTATTTTGTGTTGTTGATGAAGTAGCAGCAGTTGGAGTTGAAGTTCCTGTAGCAGTTGGAGCTGTTGACCCAGCACTTCCTGATGCACCTGTTGTGATTCCTGGAGCTGTTGTTGAATTATTGCTACCACTATTTCCTGTAGCACTTCCACCTTGTCCATTTCCTGAAGCTGGTGTTTCTGACTTTGTTTCTGGTACTGATGCATTATTTATAATTTTATATATACCAACATGATCCTTTTTATCTTCATTGTAAAAATAACCTGATAGGAATATATTGTTATCATCGTATACTGCAATAGAATCCATATTCTTATCAACTTCATATTTATTTACCCATTTACTATCTACAAACTTCTTAACAAATCCATTTTCTACAGTCCAAAAGTCGCCATTACTATCTTGTGCAAAATCATTCTTTGTTCTTGAAAATAAAACATCACCTAGCTTAGCAGTATTATTTTCAAAATTAAATTTTGAAGCAGTAACTTCGTGTTTTGAATTTTCTACTAAGGCACACAATGAGTTATTCTGAACATATAATCTAAGAATGTTATAGTTTGTTTCTCTTGGATTATCATTTATAGTGTATTCCTTTATAGAACCATCCTTATTAATTATCTTTATATATTCATCAACTGAACCATATCTTGTAAATAACCCATAAATATTATCTCCAGATTTATCAGTAGCGCTATTTTGTAGACTATACTCACTACCATACTCGATTACCTTGTTTGATGGTGAAACTAAACCATGTACATATTCAGATTTATAGTCACCATAATACTGATACCATCTGTCACCATAAATATGATATACATCTATTTTCGCATTGTTACCATACTTATTTTTTGTAGCATTTTTTTGTTCTTCAAAGCTGTAATCGCCTACAGTTTCTCCCTTTTCTAAATCATAAACATATAAATGACTTCCTTTTTCATCTTCTTTATCTAGAACATATTTTGATCTTCCAAGATAATCAGATATATAGCCATCAAGTTTTTTAGCTTTAGTATCTTTAATATAAGTTAAAGATACTTCTCTATCGCTGAAATCAATCGTAGCAAGAGAATTATCCTTATAAATCAGCTTATCCATTGCATATCCCTCAGTATAATCTAAAAACTTAGGAACACTCTCTTCTGCATTTACTATTTTGCTAATTAGGCTTGTAGGAATAACCGTTACAACAAAAAAGTAAACTAAAAGCAAACTAAACACTTTCTTAAAATTTTTCATTTCTTTTCCCCCTATTATATAATTTACCATAATATTATATTATATTTCATATTATTACAAAAGTTGACATAACATTTAAAAACTCCTCTTTTATAGTTCTTTTTATTATTTATCTCAATTTCTCATTTAATTTCTTATCAGTTCTTTTTTTTGTACAGCTATTATAATAAAACCTAATATAATATTAAAAGACACTTCATATACTATAAATTTTCTAGTGAAAACTTTTAACCATTGATTTTTAGAAAAAAATACTGAAAGAAGTGCATTCCAGCGCCTTTTTAACCGTATACATTTTATACTAATACATTTTTTTGTACTCAATAACTTTATTTAAATCTCATTCCATAATATACCTTATTCCAGTTTTTTTTACTGCTTCAGTATTTACCGTAAAATCCATTCTAAACCCTTTAAGTTACCAGCTTTAGCTATCAATTGTTTATAACTGTCTAAACAGTAAAGAAGCTGCTGGCTCATTGCCAACAGCTAATAAAAATCCTAATTTAGTTGTTTCACAGATCTTCCTGTAGCCCAGGGTATGTTATTGTTAAATAGTTTGAAAAATAGCTTTTGTATTACTGCAGCCTTTAAAACTGCTATAAGTATCTTATATATTACTTGTCCTGTTTTTAATTGTATCCCCATAAAACCTAGCACTTGAAAAACTATTATCATAGAGACTCTTTCAAAACCACATAATATAATAGTATTTTTACCCATATCAGCTAAATACGTAGATTTGCTCAATGAAAAGGCTACAATTATATTAGCAGCAATTAAAATAAATGTTATGAATAAAGTAATTATTTGAGCAACTGTAGTATTTATAAACGCAATTGATGATATATCAGAATGTCTCCTAATAGCCTCATCTAATACAGAGAACTTACAGTAAATATAGAATGTAACTATCAAAGTTATGATACCAAACATTTTAATAATTTTTTTAGTTTTATCGTCAGTCTTACTCATCGATAAGCTTTCTAACTTAGGATAAATTAAATCACCTATACAATAAAAAAACGTATAGTATATAGCGCTATCTATATTTAAAAACATTGTTGTATTAAAAGGCATTTTAAGAAAAAATGCACTCATAATAGTCATAGTAAATGTTATTATGACTATTAAAATAGATTTTTTCAAAATTCTATTTAATATGTAATAAATTATTTGTATTGAAAATAAGCAAGTTAAAAACCATAATTGAACGGCAAAATCGATATGATCCCTAACTCCAAACAAACCTTGTGTTAAAAAAGCAGGAATCTTACTTACATCTCCATTATTAACAACTATTTCAACAACTATATTAATAGCACAAAAGAACATATAAGGCACTAGGGTTCCTTTTATACATTTTATAATATAATCTTTTGCTGTTAATACTTTTCTCCTAGAGAAGAAAAAACCTGATAAAAAAAAGAATAGTGGAACATGATATCTAAATACGAAAGTTGTAATTATGTCTTGTGGTCCTATATGACCGATAAAAATAGCTAATATTGCAAGTCCTTTACAAACATCAACCCATTCTACCCTTTTAGTCTCCATTATAATGCCCTCCTGTATATGTCAGCTTCTCTTTCATTTAGATTATACATTAGAAAACTCATCTTATCAATTTTCAGCAATTATCTACAATAATTTATATTATACATCAAAAAGAGCCACTAGCAACATTTACGCCATCAGTGGTCTCTTTCGCAGTTTAGTAGTATTATACTTTCTATAATATAAAATATTATATCTTAAATTAATAACAATACTCCTATATTTAATTATATTGTACAAGCTCCTCAAAGCATCAGATACCTAACCACTTAATTTCAACACAAAGATTTTACAGCGCCTACCGTTATTTAAATAAATCCTTAAGAATACCTAAATTATTTTTAATATATTCCCTCAAATCTACTTTTATCTTTATAGAACTGCCTTCTACCTTAGCTTCATTAATCTTTATTTTCTGTAGCTTTAATATTATCTTACTCTGTGCTTCATCTATATAGATAAGATCATTTTCATGGTTCTTAAGCTCTTTCATCACTGTACTGTTTGATATTTTTATCTTTCCTATCTGAGCACTTTGCAAAGCTAATACGATGTTATTATTCTCTGTACCTACATCAAATACCATCTTGTATTGAGAGTTTAAAGAACCTATTAAGTTTACTTTTTGATAAAAAACTATGTTATTATTTTCTATTTGAGCCTTAAAATCATGGACATTATTGTTTGCAGCAATTAATGTATTTAATTTAGTTTCATCTATGGAAAGATTTAAGGAAAAGTTTTTAAGATCTAAAGCCTTAGTGTCTAGTAAATTGCTATCCGAGGCATTTACCTTACTTTTATCGAAGTAATCCACTTCTTTTTCAGGCTTTATTAAGAATATTCCTACCCCTATAAGTATAATTAATACAATTATTATCGTAGAACCTGCTATTTTTGTTCTTCTTTTCATAAAAGACCATCCAATCTTATTAAATTTTGCTAGTAGCCTACGTATTGCCTAGGCAATTATCGGCTTTGCAATCAGCTTAATATTCACTATCTTTGTTTCACACATAATTATATATATGTCATTATACACACTTTTTATTTATATTATCAATGCTCTGCTTCTTATGTTTATTTTAGCATTTTAACAGCCATACTAATCTAGAAAGTAATAGCAGTTAGTAATTTTATATCTCCTAGATCTATAGGCAATAGCATTAACGAATAAATAGAATTAACGTTTATAGAAAGTTGTTTCATATAAAAATATACAGGATTTTAGCTGATGTCCATTGGAAAAAGATGAGTCCAAGTTTTTTAATATTTTAAATAACACTATCAGATCCAGCTCATTAGAATACAATTATGATGGGAACAAAGTTCCCATGGGGTTTGGAATAAACAAATCTAAAACAAAAATAAAAATTAAAAAACCATATAATAACAACCTAACCTTTGATATAAAAACACAAATAGATGCTGCCTTAGAAGAGGTCAGCGAAGACTACAAAGATACAAATCGTATTGAAGAAGAGCTTGAACTTTATATTAAGGATAAACTAACTCATCTTTGCGAAAAACTCAAAGAGAATAAGTTGGATACTCTTAATCTTCAGCGGATATATTGGGCTAAAAACTCTTCTTACAACCTTTCAGATGATTGGCTGGAAGGTAAGTATAGCAAAGTTAACTTCAATATAAGCGTTAAAGTTGATATAAACTCATCTGGTGTATTAAAGATGAGATATTAATTTCAATAAAATGAAAAGCTGCTACCTTAGCTTAACGCCTTGGTAGCAGCCTTCTATAATTTTTCTAACTACTTTTTACTTAAACTTCCTATTATAAGAATAACCTTTTTAATATGTTAAGCTACTACATATTAGTCTTCTTGTTTCTTCTCATAACTACATATCCTAGAGCAACTAACATGAATCCTGCTAGAGCTACAGAACCTGTATTGATTGGTGATCCAGTCTTAGGAAGATTGTCAGTAGTAGTTATAGTTGTTGGCTTTGATAATGCATTTGACTCTACAACAAAGTAATCTGAACAGTGATTTGTCACGTAAGACACATAACCTTCGCTATCAACTTGTACAGTTTTAGCTACTATATCATAGTTGTTCTTGTCTGTATAGAATCTACCAACATCAACAGTCTTATTTGCCCATTGCTTTCCTACATAAACCTTAGCAGTAGCCTTACCTGGTAAGTAACCATCGTAAGTATATGAGAATGTAGCATACTCAACTTCTTTTCCTGCATCAGATTTAAGTTTATTTCCAATGGTGCTTATAAGCTCAGCAGATGGTTCCTTTAAGGATAAATCTATCTTGTCCATTCCTGCAAACTTATCTGCAGTTATGTCCTTACCATTAAATGTCCAACCTACCTTATTTCCAACAAAGCTTAAGGAAATATCTTTACCATCAATTGCACTAAAGAACTTAGTATCAACTACTGGTTTTTCTTCTATACCTACTTTTACTGTTTTTCCTTCATAATTTGTGTTTCTCTTTTCGATAGACATTATGAATAGATCTACTAGGTAATCTCTGTTTCCACCAATATTAAGTTCATTTGCTTTAGTTATACTTGCCTTGTCTTTGTCAGTTGGATCAATAAGCTCTCCACCGCTGTTTAAGTCATAAAGCACTGGAACGGTTCCTTTTAACTTAATACTAAAGTCCTTAGTATCGCTTATCTTTCCTTTTGATATAGTTGCAGTTAACTTAACATCTGTGTCAAATAGTGGTCTTGCAAGTGTTCCGTCCTTAGAAACTAAACCTGATGGATTAGATGCCCAAGTTATAGCAGTTCCATTTGAACCATTGCCAGATAGTATAAGTGGTTTAGTAACACTAGTTGCACTATCACCATCTGCATATTTCACTTGTAAGCTGTCCTTATCTGAACTTACTGACTGAGTATCATTAAGAACTACAGTCTTATTTATAGCATTATCAGCCAAGGTTACAAACTTAAAGCTTACCACCTTATTGTTTCCATCTAACTCATAAACTCCTAAGTATTTATTCTTAGTGTAATCACCAAGAGCTATATCACTACCTGAGGTATATGGATTAGTAACAAATGTTCCTGTTGGTGCTGTATCTCCTACATTAGGTGTTGTTACAGTGCCGTCTAAAACTTTAACTGCTAGGTGGTTTCCTTGTGCTGCTGTTCCAGTTATCTTAGTTGTTCCTGTAGCTGTTCCTACCGCTGAAGTTAAAGTAACTTCTGGAGCTGTTCTGTTAATTTGTTCATTTGTTAAAGTTACTGCTTTGAAGCCTACAACCTTGTTGTTTGAATCTAATTCATATACACCTAGATATTTATTCTTAGCGTAATCTCCTAAGCTAATATCTGAACCTGAAGTATATGGATTTATCTTTACAAGAGCTGATGGAAGTACATCTCCCTTGCTAGGAACTTTAACTACTGTGTCTGATACTATAACTGCTAGGTGATTGCCTATAGCTGCATTTGCCAATACCTTAGTTTTTCCTAAAGTAGATCCCTTTGCAGCAGCTGCTGCCAAGTCATAAGAAGCTGTATTGATATCTTCATTTGTTAAAGTAACTTGCTTAAAGCCTACTACCTTACCATTTGCATCTACTTCATAAACTCCTAGGTACTTGTTCTTTGTGTAGTCTCCAAGGTTTATGTCGGTTCCAGAAACGTATGGGTTTGTTACTCCTGTTCCTGTTGGTGCTGCATCTCCTACATTTGATGTTGGAAGTGTAGTGTCTGATACCTTAACCACTAAGTGGTTTCCTTGCCCTACTGTTGCTGTAACCTTAGTTTCTCCTAAAGTTGTTCCCTTCTGAGGTGCTACAGTCACTTCTGGAGCTGTTCTATTGATGTCTTCATTGCTTAAAGCTACTAATCTAAAGCCTACAACTTTGTTGTCAGCATCTAATTCGTATACTGCTACGTACTTGTTCTTTGTGTAATCTCCTAAGTTTATATCTGAACCTGAAATATATGGATTTATTATTCCAAGTCCTTGCGGCATTGCATCACCTTTGTTTGGTATTGCTACTACCGCATCTGATACCATAACTGCTAAGTGGTTACCTATTGCTGATTGTGCTATTATCTTAGTCTTTCCTAAAGCACTTCCCTTATCTGCTGCTGCAGCTATATCAGCTGAAGTTCTGTTTATATCTTCATTTGCTAAAGTTATTAGCTTAAAACCTACAACTTTATTGTTTGAATCTACTTCGTAAACTTCTAAATATTTATTCTTAGCATAATCTCCTAAGCTAATATCTGTTCCTGATACATATGGGTTTGTTACTCCTGTTCCTGTTGGCACTGCATCTCCTACATTTACATTTGTAGTTGCTGTGTCTGAAACCTTAACCACTAGGTGATTGCCATTGCCAGCTGTTGCTGTAACCTTAGTATCTCCTACCTTTGTTCCTGACTCTGCATCTGCAGTTACTTCTGGAGCTGTTCTGTTTATGTCTTCATTTTGAAGAGTGATTGTCTTGTAACTTACTATGTTTCCATCCTTGTCTACTTCATAAACTCCTAGATATTTATTCTTAGTGTAATCTCCAAGGTTTATGTCAGTTCCAGAAACATATGGATTAGTTACTCCTGTTCCTGTTGGTGCAGCTTCTCCCTTGTTTGCAACTGGAAGTTCTGTATCAGAAATCTTAACTAAAAGGTGGTTACCATTTCCTGCTGTAGCATTGATCTTAGTCTCACCTAAAGTAGTTCCTTTTTCAACTGTTGCAGTAACTTCTGGTGCAGTTGTATTTATATCTTCATTAGTTAATACAACTTCTTTAAAGCCTACTATCTTGCCATCTTTATCTACTTCATAAACTCCTAGATACTTATTCTTTGTGTAGTCTCCAAGGTCTATGTCAGTTCCAGAAACATATGGGTTTGTTACTCCTGTTCCTGTTGGTGCTACATCTCCTACATTTACTACTGGAAGGGTAGTGTCTGAAACCTTAACTACTAAGTGGTTTCCTTCTCCTACTGTTGCAGTAACTTGAGTCTTACCTCCAGTTGTTCCTTTCTCTGGAGCTACAGTAACTTCTGGTGCCGTTCTATTGATCTCTTCATTTGTTAAAGTAACTTGCTTAAAGCCTACTACCTTATCATTTGAGTCAAGTTCGTAAACAGCTAGATACTTATTCTTAGTGTAATCTCCTAAGTTTATGTCTGCTCCTGAAGTATAAGGATTAGTTACCCCTTCACCTACTGGTGCTGAATCTCCTATATTTACCGCTGGAATCTCTGTAGCTGAAACCTTCACTGCAAGGTGATTTCCGTTTCCTGCAGTTGCTGTAACCTTAGTATTACCTAAAGTTGTTCCTTGCTCAGGATCTAAAGTAACTTCTGGTGCTGTTCTGTTAATATCTTCATTTGTCAAAGTTACTGCCTTAAAGCCTACAACTTTGCCATTTGAATCAACTTCATAAACAGCTATATACTTATTCTTAGTGTAATCTCCAAGGTTTATGTCAGTTCCTGAAACGTATGGATTAGTTACTCCTGTTCCTGTTGGTTCTTCATCACCTATGTTTACTGTTGGTATTTCTGCATCAGAAACCTTAAGTACTAAATGATTGCCAGTTCCTGCTGTTGCAGTTATCTTAGTTTCTCCAGTGTTTGTTCCTTTTTCTGGAGCTACAGTAACTTCTGGCGCTGTTCTGTTTATCTGCTCATCATCTAAAATTATAGTCTTAAAGCCTACAATCTTATCATTCTTATCTAATTCATAAACGCCTAAGTATCTATTCTTAGTATAATCACCTAAGTTAACATCTGTACCTGAGGTATAAGGATTAGTTACTCCTTCTCCTACTGGTGCTGCATCACCTATGTTTACTGAAGGCAATGCCTTGTCTGAAATCTTAACTGCTAAGTGGTTTCCTGTTCCTGCTGTTGCAGTTACCTGAGTCTTACCAGTGCCAGTTCCTTTTTCAGCATCTGCAGTAACTTCTGGTGCTGTTCTGTTTATGTCTGCATCACTTAAAGCTATTAGCTTAAAGCCAATTACATTATTATCTGAATCTAATTCATAAACTGCTACGTATCTGTTCTTAGTATAATCACCTAAGTTAATATCTGTACCTGAAGTATATGGATTAGTTATTCCAAGGCCTAACGGCATAGCATCACCTTTATTTGGTGCTGAAACTGCTATTTCAGATACCATAACTGCTAGATGATTTCCTATTCCAGCTGTTGCATTTATCTTAGTTCTACCTAAAACATCTCCTTTTTCAGGACTTGCTACTATTTCAGGAGAAACTCTATTTACATCTTCATTTGTTAAAGTTATAAGTTTGAAACCTACCACTTTTTCATTTGAATCTAATTCATAAACACCTAAGTATTTATTGTTTACATAGTCCCCTAGGTTTACATCTGTTCCTGAGGTATATGGATTTGTTATTCCTAAACCTGTTTCCATATAATCTCCTGTGTTTGGAGTTCCTAGAGGTACGTTTGAAACCTTAACTGCTATATGGTCACCGATTCCTGGAACTACGTTAACCTTTGTGCTTCCATTGTTAGTTCCTTGTCCAACATTAGCCACTATAGCTTTAGCTTCTCTGTTTATATCTTCATTTGATAAGTTTACTAGCTTAAAGCCTACAACTTTTTCATTTGTATCTAATTCATATACTGCTATATATTTGTTAACAGTGTAATCGCCAAGATCAATATCTGTGTTTGAAGTATATGGGTTAGTCACTCCTACTCCTGTTGGAGCATCATCGCCTATGTTTGCAGTTGATACAACTGTTGAAGAAACTTTAACTGCTGTATGGTTACCAGGTTGAGGTGATGTTATAAGCTTACTTTGTCCTGTAGTGCTGCCTTTTTCTGGATCTGCTGTTATAGCTGGAGCTGCTATATTTATTTCATTAGTTGTTAGTTCTAGCAATCTGAACCCTACAACCATATTATCTCCGTCTAATTCATATACACCTACATACTTATTTTGAGTGTAATTACCAAGATATAAATCAGAACCTGGAACATAAGCATTAGTAACTCCTTCTCCTGTTGGAGCTGGATCACCTATATAAGGTGTCTTCAGAGTAGAGTCTGAAACCTTTACTGCAATATGATTGCCAAAGCCTGGAGTAACATTTATCTTAGTATCTGCAGTATTACTGCCTTTTTCTGCACTAGCATTTATTAGTTTAGCAGTAGTATTTACTTCTGCTGCTGATAACTTTATTAGCTTAAAGCCTAGAACCTTATCATTTTGATCAAGCTCGTATACTCCTAAATACTTATTTAAGGTATAGTCTCCAAGATTTATATCTGAACCTGAGTTATAAGGATTGTATACTCCTCCACCTATTGGAGCATTATCTCCTTCTACTGGAGTTTCTATAAGGTTATCAGAAACCTTAACTGCAATGTGATGAGTTACATCTGAAGTATTTACCATAACTCTAGTTTCCTGACTATTAGTTCCCTTTACTGCTGTTGCATCTACTGAGCTTGGTATACCATAGATCTGGCTATCTTGAAGATTAATAAGCTTAAAGCCTACAACCTTCTCACTGCTGTCTAGTTCATATACTCCTAAATATCTATTTATGTTGTAATTATCTAAATTAATATCATTACCTGCTACATATGGATTAGTAACTGCTGTACCTGTTGGTGCTGCATCTCCCTTATTCGGAGTAGCAATCGTAGCATTTGAATATTTCACTGCTAAGTGATTGCCATCAGCTGGAGCTGCATTTACTTTGGTGTCCCCTACCTGTGTTCCTTTAGCTGCAGTGGCAGTTAAAGCTGCTGCTGGTTCTTGAGTTGGAGTAGGCTGAGATGAACCACCAGTTGATGCTTCTCCCCCATCTAAAGCTCCATTGAGGCTTATTATTCTTTCCTTTGTTGGACTTCCATAAAGTATAGATATCTTACCTGCACTTGTTGGATTTTCAGAGGTATTATAGGTTACACTTATCTCTCCCGTCTGCCCTGGGCTAAGAGTACTCCCCACACCAGTTCTGTTTACAGTAAAGTCTCCTGTAGCTTTAATGTCTACAATATTTATAGACTGCTCTGATATATTAGTTATAGTTACTTTCTTAGTTAGTTCGTTAGTAGCTGCATTAAAGAACAAGCTACTGTTTGATACCTTAAGATCATAGCCCTGAAGCTTTCCTCCAAAGACTTTAAGATATATTTGTCCATTGCTTTCATATAAGAATAATACATCTCCGTTTGTTGAGTTAATTGATGCGTTAGCTACTGTTGTCTGAGCAACCTGCTGTGCAGCTCCAAAGGTTTCTCCTAGATCACCGCTTACCGCATAGTATACATAGCTTCCATCTGAGAATCCAGTTACTACGTTTCCATACCAGTCATCACTTAAGGATCTACCTTGAGAAACTTGGTTATTACCCATATCTGGCGTTGTTGAAATTCCAGTTGACAAGTTAACCTTTACACCACTACTGCTTTGACCTGCGATAAGCAAGTAGCTTGCGTCGGCTGTTGCAGCAATGCTTCCAACTGAGTAGAACACTTGATTTCCTGGCATATGTGGTGCACTAAAGGTCTGTCCATGATCAGTACTTATATAATAAGTAATGCTTGGATTATCTTTTTGAACTATTACATTGTGAGTGAATGGATCTACATGCACATCTGAGAATACATATGACTCATTAAAATCATAATGAGAGAAAGTATCTCCTCCATCTTCACTCTTATAAAAGTTTTGTCCATTTTTATCAATGAAATATAAATAGTTACCATCTGTAGTCATATGTACACTCGATCCCATACCCATCATTCCCATACCATTGGATGCACCTACATCTACTGGTTGAGAGAAGGTTGCTGCATGATCAGTACTTCTTGAAAGCTTAATCATGCTGTTTTCTATCCAGGTTACATATACTATCCCCGATGATGATACTGCTACTTCAGCTTCATAGTTAGAGTTATAAACACTTACACTTGGGATAAAGCTTGCACCATTATCTGTGCTTTTGGCTACTCTGATACCTTCATTACTTCTGTAAACTGCATATATAGTTCCATCAGAACCAACAGCAAGCTTTCTTGAAGTATTTCCGTTTTGTAGTGTTGGACTACTTCCAACATCACTGACTAAAAGCGCCCCATAAAGGCTGCCATCAGTGTCTGCTTTTGCAATAAGTGATTTGTTTATTCCAGATAGTTGTACTACATCTACCAAAAGCATAGCAAGTACAACAAGGAACGTCACAAATCGTTTAGCGCTTTTGCTCCTCATAAGATCCCCCTTACTTCAAATCTTTATTTTTTTATTATAAGTAAACTTTATCAAAAAGTTCTCACAAAATTCTCACAAGAGCATATCTCACAGATCAAATTATTACTAGTAATTGTTTACACCTTTAGAAGTATACCTTTGAGTATGCTAAAATTACAAAAATGCATATGGGCAAAGTGTGGCAGGCTTCATAATCCCTCTTTTTTTATTTTTTCTCCTATGCCTGCATCTAAGCGTTGTACACATCCTTATCCAAAGCTTTATCCACAATATATTTTCCTAGGAAAAACACAAGGTTTTTCATTATACTTTTGTTATGACTTTAAATTTTGTAATGTATTCTTAAAGAATAAAAAAAACCAGCATTATTATAATGCTGGCTATCTAACCTTATACAAACTAATTTTTAATACTTTTGAGCTCCGCACTGTAATAAAACCTTATCGAATATTTCAGCACAGTCTATTGTATCCTTTAATGGTACTATATCACTCTCTAATTTATCTTCTTTATATAAACTGACAAAATGCTCTATCTGATAGATAAATCCATCCTGGAATTCCTCTTCAAACACTTCAACTAGATTATTCTGCCTATCGTATCTCTCACATCTTTTAGGCCCTAAGAAATCATATACTACTATATGTCCATTTGAACCATATATATGTGCATCTCTATTAGTTTCAGCTGTAAATCCGCAGCTTAATGTAGCTAATGCTCCGCTTCTAAACTTCATGTTCATCACCACAAAGTCATCCACTCCACTTTTACTCATAGTTGCTAGACTGTTTACGGTGTCAGGCTTTTCACCTAGTATACCAGTGGTAAATTCTATTGGGTACACACCAGCATCGTACAAGCTTCCTCCTGCAAGTTTAGGATTGTATAATCTATTTTCAGCATCAAAGGGAAAATTGAAAGCAAATGAAGCGCTAACAAGTTTTACTTCACCTATCTTACCTTCATCAACCCACTTCTTGGCCATCCTTGTTGTTGGAATGCATCTTGACCACATAGCTTCCATTAGGAGAACCTTTTTCTCTTTAGAAAGCTTACATAATTCCTCTGCATCCTTCTTATTTGTAACCATTGGTTTTTCACATATTACAGGTTTATTGTTCTCTAAACATAACTTAACCATATCAAAGTGAAAATTATGAGTTAGAGCTATATAAATAACATCAACTTCCTCATCTTTTATTAGATCAATATAACTATTATATGCCTTCTTTGATCCAAACTTTTCTTTAAAAGCTTCAGCTCTTTCTCTACTTGAAGAAGCTACTGAGTTAAGTTCTACCCCCTTAGTGTTAACTAAAACCTTTGCAAACCTAGAAGCTATAGCTCCTAATCCTATTATCCCAAATCTAACAACCATATACCCATCTCCCTTTTTTATGAATCCTCTACACTCCTATTAAACCACAAATTTCAATTTTCTATAATGGGTAATGTTATTATGAACTTAGTTCCTTCACCAATGTTGCTTTCAAAGGTTATAGTTCCTTGACATATTTCCACTATCCTTTTTACGATAGCTAGACCTAAACCATTACCTTCCTCAGCTCTTGAGGTATCTTCCTGATAAAACTTTTCATAAATTCTACTTTTACCTTCCTCTGATATACCTATTCCATAATCCTCTATCTCTACTATAACCTTTTTATCAAAAGTCTTTAAAGAAATATTTATCTTCCCCTTAGAGTTTGAGAACTTTATAGCATTGCTTATTAAATTAAGCCAAATTTGTTGAATAAGCTCTTCATCTCCGTCATATGTAAGTTCTTCTAGTTCAATATTAAGCTCCAGATCCTTTTGGGTCCACTGATCTTCTAATAACAATATAGTCTTCCTTATCTGCTCATCCAAGGAAAATCTTTTTATTTCATTTTGAATTACTTGATTGTCAAGTCTAGAAAGCCTAAGTATATTTGAACACAAATTGTTAAGTCTTTTTGTTTCTTCTATTATAATGTCTGTGTATTCTTCAAATCTTTCTCTTGGAAGATTTTTATCCTTTAATATCTCTACAAAGCCTTGAATAGATGCTATCGGTGTCTTAAACTCATGAGATACACTACTCATAAAATCTTTTCTCAAGTATTCCATGCTTTTAAGCTCTTCTATCATACTGTTAAAATTATTTGCCAAAACTCCTATTTCATCTTCACACTTAGCCTTGATCTTAATATCAAAATTCCCTTTTGCTATTTCTTTTGTGCTATCACTTAACTGTTTTATAGGTTTTATTATATGTTTTGTCACATAAAATACAGTAATAGAGCCTATTAAAGCACATATAATCAACGTTATTATAAGAAGGACTATTTGGGTTATATCCTTTTCTCCAACATAAAAGTAAATATTCAAGTATTTAAATATTTTATCTAATACTAGTGCAAAACCTAAGGATACCGCACAAGAAAAACATAATATACTTATAAAGGTAAGTGTAACTTTTGCTCTTATAGAGTTTGCTATCTTTTTCATATATATTTTTCCACCTTATACCCTAGTCCTCGAATGGTTACTATCTTAAATTCTGTTAGGTTATCAAATTTTTTTCTAAGTTTTTTGATATGACTATCTACGGTTCTTTCATCTGTATCTATATCCATACCCCATATCTCATCCATAAGCTGCTGTCTTGTAAATATTTTATTAGGATAACTCAATAATTTGAACAGTAGATAGAATTCTTTTTTTGGCAATTCATAAACTTCATCTCTTGTAGTAACTGTAAGGTGGTCATAGTTTAAGACTACATCGCCTATTACAATCTTACGCTCTGTTGATATCTTAGCTCTTCTTAAAAGAGCGGCAACTCTTAAAACCATCTCATTCATATCTATTGGCTTAACCATATAGTCATCTGTTCCTAGCTCGAAGCCTTTTTCCTTGTCCTCAAAGCTTTCTTTTGCCGTTACCATAAGTATAGGTATGTTGTAATCTGCTTCTCTTAGTGATTTTGTAAGCTCATAGCCATCAACCTTAGGCATCATTATATCACTGATAATCAGATCTATATGAGTACCTTCCATAAGCTCTAAAGCCTTTTCCCCATTCTCAGCTTGATAAACCTCATAACCAGACTGCTCTAGTTTCGCAGCCATGAGCTTTCTTATATTTCTACTGTCTTCCACCACTAGTATACGAAACATTATACCCCTCCTGTAATTCTGATAACTTTCTTATAATTATTTTTTTGCGCATCTGCCTTTTCTGAACGTATGTGAAGAAATTCTGGCAGGCGACATATTCTCTATTTTAGTCTTTATTTTAATAGCATTCTTAATATACTTAAGATTAGATATATAAAAAATGAATGTTTAAATAAAGAGTAAAACTGTATTGTTCCAACGTAGTGAGTTTACAGTTTTAGCCAAAGATGCATCACTTCAATCGTTAAACTATTTTCAAGACTCTGCTGGGTTCTGAGCAGAGATTTTGAAAATATAAAATCATTATGAAGTGATACATCGGTGGAATATTACAAAATCATATTAATTCTTTGCGCAAGCTCATTAAAGCATCGGATGCGCAAGCACTTAATTTCAACGCATTATTACATCAATACTCCTTCTCCAAGTAGTTTCTTTACTTCCTCTTCTTTTTCAAATAGAACACATCCACCAGCATGGTCTCCCGAAAGCACCTCATACTGTTTTAGCTTTTTAAATAAAGGTGATTGCAGCGCTTCAAGCAAAGTACAATCCTTTATATTTTTATCTGAGTATGGTGAAAATGGACATGGTTCTGCTCCGCCGTTAGTATTTATGTGGAAAAACCCTCTTCCTGCTGCAAGACATCCTCCAGTATACTTTTCATCTCCAGGGAAGGATACAAAAATTGCATCTTCATATTCTACTCTCAATTTTCCTTGTTCTACTTCTAGTATGTCTCGTTCTACATCACTAGGTGCTAGATGCTTTGTGCTTTCTGCTACTGGTACGTACTCTACAAATACCATTGCTCTACAGCCCTTATTATATAGCTTATCAAAAAATTCTTTACTTGTAACTGTTGAAATATTTTCTGTAGTAACAGTAACGGAAGCGCCGTATAATATTCCCTTTTTATTAAGAGAATCCATTACCTTCATAAGAGTGTCATAGGTTCCAGCTCCTCTTCTGCTATCAGTTTGCTCCTTATTTCCCTCTATACTTAAAATTGGTACAAGATTTCTGTTCTTATCAAGTAATTTTAAATAATCTTCATCTATCATTGTGCCATTTGTAAATATAGGGAACATTATTTCTTTAACAGCTGATGCCTTCTCTATAACATCTCTTCTCATAAATGGCTCTCCACCAGCTAAAAGTATAAATGGTATTCCTATCTCTCTTGCTTCTTTAAAGATTTCTCCCCATCTTTCTGCGGACATTTGATTCTTATCTAAGCCTTCTCCACAAGATTTATTTGCTCTAGCATAACAGCCTTTACAAAATAAATTACAGGTACTTGCTATACTAGAAATTAAGAAAGCAGGTATGTCTTGTCCATTAGCTTCAAAAGCGTCTCTTTTCTTTTTTGCTTCCTTGCTGGCTAGCATATATTTAACGATAAAAGCTGTCTCTCTTGGGTTCTTGAAAGATGCCTTCACTATATTATTTACTATATTTTCTACCCCACCACTCATATACTCTGATATATTAAAATCATTATTCATAAACCTTTTCCCCTTATTATTAATTGTTGTAATATTAAATTTATGCTATTTTTAAACACAGTCCTTTAACAGAGCCTAAATTTATTTAGCTTCAAAAGCCTCACTATATATTTTTGAGTGTGCTATTTCATCTGGAAGTATTCTTTTTAAGGCTTTAATATAGTCCTTATTGCCACCTTCAGCTATCTTTTTTTCAATCTCTACCGAAACCTTTGCTTCATTGTCACTGATCATCTTCAACTTCTTATTTAGCGGCATTGGTCTTAGCATATGTCCAACACACTTACCAACAGCAATACAAACCTTCTCTTCTTTCAATTCTATATTATATTGTTTTTGATAAAAATGTTTAAATATTCTTCCATGCATATGTTCTTGCTTGCCTGCTTCTTGTAAATGCTCTCCAAAATTAGGCTTAAAGTTTTTGTATTGCTTTCCAAGCACCGTATACAAACCAAAGGCAAACATCTCTGTTCGAAAACTTTTTCTCACTTCTGCTTTTAAATTATCCATAATTACTCCTCACATAGCATAATAAATGCATCATATAAATATACCACTTCATAATAAAATTTATATTTCAAATTCTCCATTCAAAATCCAGCGGAGCTTTGAAAATATATTTCGAATTGAAGTGATATATCTTTAAAAATATACTTCGAATTAAAATGGTTCATATATAGTATATCTCTCTTATGTGTCCTAAATATGACCTAAGTAAAACTAAAAAAGACTTTTATAGATTCATATTTATTGTTTACCTTAAGTAGCAAATCTAAACTCTTGATACTCTAAGGTTTAGCCAGCAAAAGATTTTACACTTTCCTAGAAAGTAAAAAAGACTGTTAATCCTAGATTATATGATTAACAGTCTTTAATATTCTAAATTCCCAAAGTATTTATTAGAGCATTATATAGCTCTATAGTAGTTTTTCTAGGCTTTACATCAAGCTCTTTTTCTAAAGTCTCCTGCATATCTTTATAAAACTTCATAAGCTTTATTCTATCCCCTTTATAGAAATAGATTTTCATCATAAGCTCATATACTTCTTCATTGTAAGTATTGTATTGAAGTAGCTTAGACAAGTATCTGATGGCTAAGTCATACTGTCTTTTGTCAATATAATAGTGTGCAAGCTTCATTGTTGTTTCAGTATATATGTCATTTAATTTTTGACTTTCATCTATGGCCCATATATAGCCCTTATTCCCATAAAGCTCACCTAGATATAAATCCAGTATAGCCTTAATCTGACTAGCATTGCTATCATCTAAAGTCCTATACTTTTCAAGCTTTCTAAAGTCCCAAAGATCGCAATAAAACAAATCTATATTTAAGGTATAACATCCATTTTTATACTTTATAAATTCTTCTATAAAACCTGCTTTTTTAAAGGAGGTCTTAAGTCTGTATATGGTGCTATGTAGGTTATGCTCAGCCTTTTTTTCTGGAAAGTCAGCCCAAAGCAGTTCACACAACTTCCATTTCTCCACTGGGCGGCCCTCACTAAGTACAAGATACGCAAACAGTTCCTCAACCTTTGAGGTTTCAAACTTGACCTGACTCAAAGACGAAGCATTATTGCTTTCAGTAGATACAATAAGCTGTCCAAAGGATATAATTGAGCATCTTTGATCCTTTTTATCTTCAGCTCTAGTACTGCTAGAAGCTTCAGCATCTTTACTTATATTAATATTCTCCTCAGCCTCACTAGCTGCTTTGACATTTCTTTCATGCCCCTTTGATATTATAAGCGGATACCTTTTTATAAGCTTATCCACTGTCCTATTTACCTGTTCTTCTGTTACAGGCTTTAAAATATAATCCGAAGCTTCTACCTTAAATGCATCGAAGGCATATTCTTTGTACGCAGTAGCAAAAATTATCTTTATATCATAATTTAAGTCTTCTAAGGCTTCAGCAAAAGCTATTCCATTAATTCCTGGCATCTCTACATCTATAAATGCCACATCTGGCTTCAATAATTTTATCTGTTCAAGAGCCTCTCTAGGATTTGAGAAGGCTCCTACTATTTCTATATTTTTATTCTTACTTATTAGGTATTTCATAAGATTAAGTGTTGGCAGTTCATCATCAATAATGATAGCTGATAATCTCAAAAACTTTGCACCTCCTACATCCTTGGCAATTTTATTTTCACCTTAGTATAACGGTCCTCTTCACTTTCTATATTGAATTCACTGCCTTTTATACTTTTAATTCTGTCATAAACATTTCTTATGCCAACTCCCTTTTTTCCTCCATCTTTAAGCAACTCTTCTATCTTTTCTTTTTCAATTCCCACACCTGTATCCAATACTTCTATAATAACCTTATCTTGTTCCTCATTTATTTTTATATTAATAGTTACTCCATCTTCCTTATTATATATGCCGTGCTTTATGGAGTTTTCTACAAGCGGCTGTATAGTAAGGGATGGTATCATGCAATTAGTAAGCTTTTCATCCACATCATATTTAACTGACACCAGTTCTCCAAATCTTGCTTTCTCTATTGCTACATAAGCTTCCACTAGGTCAAGCTCATTATATATGGTTGTAAATATGGAGTCCTTATCAATATCAAACACAGTCCTTAGATATTTGCTAAATTGAGCTATAAGACTAGCTGCTTTTTCACCATCCGTGTAGCAAAATGACATTATTGTACTTAAGGCATTGAATAGAAAATGTGGCTTTATCTGTGCATGTAAAAAGGCCATCTCACTACTTAAAGCCTCCCTGACAGACTTCTTCATATTAATTAAAGTTCTTACTCTAGCCTTTACCTCCCTTTCGTTAAAAGGCTTTTCTAAATAATCATTTGCTCCAGCCTCTAGTCCTAAAAGTATGTCATCACTTTTATGACTTGCTGTAGTTATTAGAATTGGAAGCTCTATAAGATTGTAATTTTCTCTAACCTTTCTGCAAATCTCTATGCCTGAAACCCCTGATAGCATTATATCAAGTATCATTACATCTGCCGAATTGTCTAAAAGCTTTTTAAACGCTTCTTCTGCTGAAAATGCAGTTAATACATTGTATCCCTCAGCAATAAATGCATTTCTCGCAACATATATGTTGGACAGTTCATCATCTACGATTAATATAGTGAAATCATGTCCTTCTAACACATCTAAATTATTTTTTATATCCTCGTCTTCATCCTTTATTATAGGCTTTCTTATCAATATTTTTTGTCTCTGGTTAACCTTTGCAGATTCTTTATACGTTGGTATATGGAGAATAAATTGTACACCAGAGTTTTTCTTAGTATTACTAACCTCTAAAACTCCATTCATCACTTCTGCCAACTGCTTTGATATTAAAAGTCCTAGCTCCAAACTACTTAGATTTTTCTGTTCACTAAATATATCTTCAATTTCATCTTCACTTAACCCCTCACCATTATGTTCTAAATTGATATATGTGCTATCATTGAAGGTATTACTTGTAGCCTTTATGTATCCATCTTCTATGCTATTAACACAGCTTTCTACAAGGTTATATAATATTTGTCTTATTCTGTCCTCATCAGCATAGATGAAGGTATTTTCCTTAACCTCATTAATTAAGTCTATTCTTTTTTTATCAATTAAGTACTTAAAAGTTCCAAAAACAATGTCTATGCATATTCTAAGATCTACCTTGTTAAATTCAACTCTAAGCTTCCCATCCTTCAAGGTGATAAAGTCCGATATATCTCCAACTAACTTTGACATTCTGCTGGCTGCCTTATTTATAAGCATTATATCCTTTTTTTCTGCAGGCATATTGTTAAGAAATTCTCTTTGCATAAGCGAATGAGATATATTTATTATTCCGTATATTGGAGTTTTAAGCTCATGGGAAGTCTTAACCATAAACTCATCCCTAATCTTTTCAGATTTTATTAAGTCTTCCGAAAGCTTCGCTGAATTTCTGTATGTGGCAGCAAATCTGTACGCAAGCAATATAGCAGTAAAGATGATAAAACCCAAGAAGGAAAATGCTAAAAATATACTATCTCCCAGCATATTATTGTTATACACAATTGAGAGAATTGGGAAAACCAATAGACATAACATGGATGCCAAAAATAGTATGCTGCTTTTTTCATCTAAAGTTCCATAATCCTTCTTATAAACACATCTAATAGAATTTATTAACACTATCAAAATTATTATCTGATTAAAGGATAAAAAAAACAGCTTAACTGATGAGTATATACTTAAAGGTGTCACAGTGACTAAAAGTAAATATGGAATTGTTATAAAATAAACTAACTTATTCACTCTATCACTTAAAAAAGCCCTGTTCATGCTTCTAACAAAAAGTGCGAAAGGAATTATAACCGCAATTGAAAAGAAGTGTTGAAGCTTATAAACTACATAACCTAAATCGTTGTATAAAACCTGCAATAGTATTCTTTCATTATTTGCGAGAACACATATGGATAGCATAATAAAAAAGAGTCCGTTGTATAAGAAGCTTTTATCAATTAAATATTTGCCCAGTGCATATATCGCTAGGTGGTATACACCAAAGAGCATAAGTATTACTGCTCCAGATATATCTAAAGCATTTTGCATATCTACCATGTTCTCAATTGCATTAGCTGTTCCAAAGGATATACTATTAGAGATTCCTCCATTTATATAATCATAATTAGCAACTTGTATAACAAGCTCTATATCATACTCCCTAGGCATTTTTTTATATTCAGTAGCTACTCTACTATTGCCTTCATTATAGAAAAAGATTGTATAGGGGCTATTATTAGCTTTATATTGCTTAACCTTAGAAGATATTACACCTCTTTGATTTAATAGTCTTCCATTTATATAAACTTTACTTGCCATCTTTATATTCTCAAGCTTTATACCTAATAGTTGAGGCTTCTTATCTGTTTTAATCAGTAGCCTATAGGTAGCTACACCCTTACCCTTAAGCTTATTTTTGTTTTCTCTCCATAGTTCTGGAACATTGATTGTCTCTTTTTCTAAGCTGTAGTCACTAATTAAATCTATAGGCTCTAACAACTTATTTGGATATACCTGCCACCTTCCATCTAAGTTAATAACCCCATTCTCACTAAGCTTATAATTTGATAAGTCAATATATCCATCAACAGCCAAAGGAGGCCTTGACTCCTGACTATTTATATTCATAATCATGAATCCAAGTATTAAAAAACATAATATGCTTATGATTTTTATCGTATCTTTAGTTATTTTTGTCATAATATCTCCTATTGTTATCTTATATATTGATGAACTGCTATATATAAAAATTGAGTAGTATGTTTAAGCGTATTTATCTAAATTAAGTTATACAACTTCTCTTTACTTAATTTATTTATGTTGCCAAGATATATTTTCTACTAAAGTGTGAAAATATATAGCTCTATTTTTAATATTGGCTATGTTTAATAATATTGTTGAAATTAAGCGGTCATGAAGGAGATGCTATATGAGCGAGTAATTAGAATTAAATGATTTTTTCAGATGGAATGGCGTTAAGAAACTGTACTGTTCGAACGTAGTGAGTTTACAGTTTTAGCCATGGAATATGACAAAATTATATTAATTCTTTGCGCAAGCTCATCTAAGCATCGGATGACTGACCACTTAATTTCAACACAGTACTTTAACATAGGCTTAATATTAATCATCTCCAATAGTTATATGTATATAATAATGATTACTACTATATAGTTTATAATGCTTTTATGATTAACACAATATTGTCCATCACCTTTAATTTAATCTGGCATATACTATACTGAGGTGATTTCAAATGGCAGACCCAAAATATGTACTGGCTACTCCCGGACAAAAATATTGTCCTGTAGAAGCTGTTGTACCAAATCCAAGTTTAGTTGCTAAAACAAATAGATTTTACAAAATACCAGTATTTTTAAGTCATCCCACTAGCAATACTTTGAACAATCTCCAAATAAGCTTTCTAATAAGACTTATGGATGAGTTAAAAAAAGAGCTGTTATTTCCAAGAACACTGCCAAATACTGAGCAATACCCTGAAAGTACAATGATAAGTATTAGAAGAATGATCTACTCTAGCTATGGCATGGTAACTTTAAATCTAGCAAGGAAAAAAGTAAGAGTTATTGAAACAAACGGTGCTACTGTTTATTCTAACGATATTAATACAGAATATTGGACAGGCTCCACCTTCTCCTTCATCGAACCTGCAATGGCATTTCAATACGGCTTGCCTCAGCTTTTCATAACTGAAGCTCTAGTGGCAAATCAAGATGTGTATGAAGCAGGAGGAATCACTCCTTTCCGTGTGTTGGTTTGGGACTCTTCACAAGGAATTGATTACTTCTTCATGAGCGTAGAATGGAAGGAAATGCTCCAAAACTGGTCAGCTGAAGTTAGAAGCGGATACTTCTTAAATACTCAGCCACCTTATGATTACGTTCCTGAAAATCAATAATATTACTACTACACAAGCTATGGCTAAATGATTACCTTTTAAATATATAAAGGGTTCCTAACTCAATTATTAATTTATACGTGCCCGAAAATCCCCAGAACCCGCGATTTTCGAACAAGTATAAATTAAGTTTCGATATAGGAACCCTAAAAAGGCGTAGATAAGCAACTTTTACTTGCTTATCTACGCCAAAATTATTTCCTTAGCATACAAATACCTATTAATCTATTTAAATACTACTTTTAGCAATGCTGATTCTTTTTTTGAAAGATGAACCTTGATGTAATCCTCAGTAAACTCCTTTACTATAAGAGCATTGGGGACAGTCTTTTCTATAATTTCAATAGTATCTGCTTCACCAAGTCTATTCATAGGAATCTCTATATCGCATCCACTTTCACTTTGAGAGTTAACAAAAATAAATGCCTTTTTATCATCAAACCTAGCAAAGGATAGGTAATCTTCTGAAACATCTAGTATGGAAAAAGAGCCTTCCACTAGTATCTGTTCTGTTTTTCTTAAAGAAATCATCTTTTTGTAAAGACTTCTTATCTCTCTATTCCATTTGTCCTCATTCCACTCCATTGGGAATCTACAGCCACCACTGGTTCCTATCTCACCAGAAAGTCCAACTTCTTCTCCATAATAAATGCAAGGTACCCCTGGAAATAAAAACTCCATCATTATTGCAGCAGCTACATCTTTCTTATCTAAGGAAGGTGAATTGTTTATTCTATGAATATCATGACTTCCTAAAAGATTAAACTGAAGTGCCTTCATCACATGAGGTAGCTTTCCATAATGACTCAGTACTTCTTCCTTAAATAAAGTACCGCTTTGCTTCTTAAATTTTATATCTTTTATCTTCCAGCCTAAAAATACATCATCTTCGCCCAAGTACTTCCTCACTGGTCTCATAAAGCCAAAATAGTTCATGGTTCCATCCCAAATATCTCCTTGAAGATATTTGCTACAGTCTGTCCAGTGCTCACTTACTATATAAGCATCTTCCTTAGTTTCTTTAATTTCCTTCCTTACTTCTTTCCATATAGAAACATCTTGCTGGAACTCATTTACCTTACCTACGTTATGAGCTACGTCCATTCTCCAGCCATCTATACTATAAGGTTCTTCAAGCCACAGCTTTAGAACACTATCCTTTCCTTTATACATTATGTCCTTTACTTCCTCACAGTTATAATTTAAAACTGGAAGAGACTTCTCCCCGCACCAGCACTCATAGCTTCCGTCGTTATAGATATAATAATACTTTTCCTTTTCCTTAAACCATGGATGATTAATCCCTGTATGATTTATGGATATATCTAATATTATTCTTATCCCTGCCTTGTGCAATGCCTCCGTTAGTTCCTTAAGGGCCTCATTGCCACCGAAATGCTTATCCACATTAAAATAATCAGTACAGTCATACTTATGATTTGATGGTGCCTCAAATATTGGGTTTAAATATACAGCGTTTATACCTAATTCCTTTAGATAATCTATCTTCTTCTCAATGCCTTTTAAGTCCCCACCAAAGAAATCAACATTTCCGCCTTTAGGATAATCATAAGGCTTCTCTCCCCAAGCTAGTGCTTTAGTTTTAAAATTATTTAAGGTATATTCATCATCCTTTACATCGTTGTCGCTATCCCCATTAAAAAATCTATCCACAAATATTTGATAGAATATAGAGTTTTTCACCCAGCTTGGCTGATTATATCCTGCTACAAGCTTAAAATCATATTCCTCTGAAATTATATGGTCATATAGCCCTTTTTGATTGTAGAAATAACAACTATCCTCAGTTGCTAATATAAAGTGGTAATTAATAAAGGGCTGATTAATAAACAGTTGAGCTTTATAATAAACAAAGTTATGCTCCACTTTGTCCTTATTCATTTGAACAATGGATTCTTCTCCATTCCTTGTATATCTTAGGTATACTGATTTTATGGGATTGACTACCGAAAACCTTATACTGATATCTATATTTTCCTTCAGATTTATAGCTTCTTTACTTACAAACAGCTTACTCCCATCAGAAAAGACAGAAGCTTTCCAATCATCTATCGTCTTCCTCTCTAAATTCATATACTGACTCCCTTTCTACAAGTTCTACTGGTATTATAAATTCTCTTTTATTTGGTTCATTTGAACCTTCAGTTACTATCTGAACAACTTTTTCACCCTTACCGAATATATCTTGTCTTATAGTTGTAAGTTCCGGAATAAAGTATCTGCTACTTTTTATATCATCAAAGCCAATTACTGAAATATCCTTTGGAACATTGATCCTTTGTCTATGAAGCCCTTTAATAAGTCCTAGGGCCATAATGTCACTTATTGAGAATACTGCTGTTAACTCATGTCTTTTTTCCTTTATATAACTGGAAGCATTTATTCCTCCTTCATAAGTAACATCAGTCTGTATAATAAAATCTTCTCTAAGTTCAATATTATTTTCCTTTAAAGCTCTTTTATAGCCTTCAAATCTATTTCTATGAACTATGCTATATTTAAGGTTGCCAGATAAAAACCCTATATTTTTATGGCCTTTCTCAATAAGATATTTCACTGCAATATATGCACCTTGTTCATCATCAGTATTAATATAATAGAACCTATCATCAGTGTTTTCTTGATCTATTACAACTACAGGTATACTTACATCATGAAGCTTTTTATATAAGGTTCCACTTATTGCTCCTAAAACCATAACTCCTATAAGTTCACTATCTCTTAAGGCATTTAAGCAATCTTCTTCATTCTCTATTCCAATAATGAGAGTACTAAAACCTTTTTCTCTAGCGCCATATTCAACTCCACTTATAAACTCTTGATAAAAAGGGTTATCTGTAAGTACTGTTTTTTTATAGTTTTCCTTTATAGGTATTAGTATTCCTATCAACCTACCTTGTCTTTTAGCTAAGTTTCTTGCAGTATTGTTGGGAACATAGCCTAACTCTTCAATGGTATTTAGAATTCTTAGCTTTGTCTCATTATTTACCTTTTCTACTCCATTAAGCACATAAGATACTGCTGCTGTAGAAACTTTTGCTTTTTTAGCTACATCTTTTATAGTCACATTTTGTTTTTTTACTGCTTCATCCTTTAAGTTTGACTTTTCTACCATTTCTAGTTATTCCTCCTGTACTCTCTATGCTTCATGTTCTATCTTTAGGTATATAGATATATGTGAACAAACCATTTTGAATTTATATGTTTTCCAACTTTAAACAGCTAACTATCCTTTTACGCCTCCAACTGTAAGCCCAGAAATTAGATATCTTTGCAATACTAAGAATACTATTGTTATTGGCAATGCTATAAGAAGTGCTCCTGCGGAAAATAATGACCAGTTTACCGCATAATCCCCTGCTGAAGATTGAAGATTGTACAATCCCATAGGCAGAGTGAAAAATTTCGGATCAGTTACAAAAGTAATACCAAAAATATACTCATTCCAACTTCCTAAAAATGCAAATAATGCAGTTACAGCCAAAGATGGCTTTGAAAGAGGTATTAATATCTTTAGGAACACATCTTTCCTGGAAGCACCATCTA
The DNA here is from genome assembly GCF_004015185.1 of Clostridium manihotivorum. Classification (GTDB taxonomy): domain Bacteria; phylum Bacillota; class Clostridia; order Clostridiales; family Clostridiaceae; genus Clostridium_AR; species Clostridium_AR manihotivorum. Next base: position 5,822,750 of record NZ_CP025746.1, read on the forward strand.
TAAACGCTGCCTCTTCTATCTCTCTTGGCAGAGTATCAAAGTAGCCTTTTATATTCCATATTGCAAATACTACCTGCCAACTTGTATATATCAATATTAGCTTAATTGGGCTGCTAATAAAATTCAACTTATCGAATAGTCTATATATTGCTACCATAGCCAATATATTTGGAAATGCATTTAGTAATAAGAATAAAGATAACCCGAATTTTCTTCCACGAAATCTAAACCTTGAAAAAGCATATCCACCTAATAATCCTATTGCTATACTAGCAACTGTTGTTACGGATGCAATAATTGTACTATTTCTAAGCCATATAAGAAAATCCCCTTGAGTTATTATATTTTTATAATTTGCAAGAGTTGGGTTTTCAGGTATTAACCTTAAGGTAGAGGAAAACATAGTATCAGTGGATCTTATAGATGAACTAAATATCCACAGAATAGGAAACACAGCAATCAATGTAGCTATGATTAAAATAAAGTGAGCAATACCATGCTCTAGCATTTGTTTGTTCTTCTTTTTAATAGTTTTGCTTTTAAAACTGTACGTTGATACCTGCTGTTCAGTTAATATCTTTTCACTCATAAATCTCCCCCCTTATATGATAAGTTTATAATCATACCAACCTCTCTATCCATTATATACCTCCTCAGCAGAATTAATCATTCTTCTTCTAAAGGATGTAATTAAAAGTAAAATTACAAATATAATGAAAGAAAATGCTGCACTATAGCCATAGTTATAATCTGTAAAAGCCTTGTTATACGCATAAGTTATTACTAGGTCAGTCTTTCCAGCCATACCTCTTGTCAGTAAGTATACTACATCAAACTGCTTAAAGGTAACAAAAAGTGTTATTATTATAGCTGGTAGCACTGCCGGTTTCATCAAAGGAAAGGTTATATATCTAAAGTTCTGGAATATGCTTGCTCCATCTAGCTCTGCCACTTCGTAATAACTTTTATCAATACTTTGGAGCGCTCCTAAACATACTATCATCATAAATGGAGTAGCAAGCCAAACATTTACTATTATACAAGCTATCATTGCTGTTTTAGGATTTGATAACCACTCTACAGAATTAAGCCCAATGGATTTTAATATTTGATTTATTGCTCCAAAGTCATAGTTGAACATACCTCTCCATACCAAGGTTGATATATACCCTGGCACAGCCCAAGGCAATATAAGCATTGTTCTATAAAAGCCTTTAAACTTTAATTTTTCCATATTAAGCAAAAGTGCTAGTACAAGTGCCAATCCAACATGTATTATCATATTCAACGCTGTCCATACTATAGTTCTAAGTATAACCTCTATAAAACCACCATCCAAAGAAGAAAATATCTTTATAAAATTATCTATGCCTATAAAGGATGGGTTGGCCCAGTGGTACATATTTAAGTTAGTAAAAGATAAAACTATTGTATAGATTATGGGGTATATGCACAGTGTAACAATTATTAGCATTCCCGGAGTTAAATACAGGTATGGCAAAAGACTCCTTCTTTTCTCGTTCATTTATTAATACTCCTTTCTATAATCGGTTTTATGTATAGAAAAACCTAAGCATTCTAACTTTTTCCTTCTTCTAAAACTTTATATTCATTCTCTTACCACGATGACGCTTAAGGTAAATATCCACTTTTATCTTACTTAAAGATGTACCTGAATTCTTTTTAAATCTAAATCACAGGTACACCTTTAAATATTTTATATTAAAAATTAGGGAGTATCATTGTGATATATTTTCTATTTAGCTGCCTTAACCTTATCTTCAGCATCTTTTTGTGCTTTGTCCAATAATTTCTTTACATCAGCATTCTTGTCTGTACTAATTGATTTTAAAGCATTTGCTAATGGTTCCCAAACTGATGACATCTCTGGTGAGTTAGGCATTGGAGTCGCAAAATTTGCTTGTTCTAAAAGCTTCTTTGTTATAGGATCCTTAGTCATATCAACTTTTTTATTTGATACTAAATAACCACAGTCTAAAAGTGCATTAGCAGTTTTTTCTGAAGCAAAACTTTCTAAAACTTTTCCTGCTTCTTTTTTATTGTTTGATTTTGCCATAACCATTGCTGCCTGAACTCCTAATAAAGGTTGAGCATTTTTTCCGCTCTTAGTAACTACAGGTAACACCTCTATGCCTAAATCTATCTTATCTATTCCTTTATATCCCTTAATTGCCCATGAACCATTTACTATAGATGCTGCTTTTCCTTCTTTAAAAAGTCCGTCTACAACTTGGTAATCAACATTTTTAGGTAAGTACGCAGTCAAATCCTTTATAAAGTTCAATGCGTCTACTGTTCCAGCTTGACTTAAACCAGGAGTTCCGTCTTTGCTTACAGCATATCCATTAAATCCATAAATCCATGGCATCATATGGTATCCATCAGATGTATTAGTTAGAAATCCCCAATTACCATCCTTTGTATTTTCCTTAGCTATTTTTAATAAGTCATCTGTAGTTTTAGGTGGAGTAGTAAGAAGTTTCTTGTTATACATAAAGGTTAAACATTCAAAAGTCATTGGAACTCCATAACTCTCTCCCTTGTAAGTCACCGCTTCTACTGTATTATCTAAATGATCCTTTAATATACTCTTATCTACAGCCTTTGATATAGGATCTATAATTCCCATTACTGAAAATTTACCTGTCCAATCGTTTGGTCCTATTATTAAATCAGGCAAGTCCTTACTGTTCTGTCCTGCTACTGTAAGCTTTTGAGATAATTCGTTTTGTTTTACGAACTTGACCTTTATATGTTCACTTGTTTCTAAATCACTTACTGACTTCTTTAATGCATCTTCAACAGGAGTTTCTAGCTGATGCCATACCACTATAGTCTTTTCCCCACTGCCTCCATTTGTTGCTTTGCTATTACTACTGCATGCTGTAAATGTTGTCATTGCAGCTAAAGCTAAAAATAATGATAATATCTTTTTTTTCATTAATAATTCCCCCTATAATTATATTTAAATACTACTGCTTCACCTCTTATGTGCTTTTATATTATCAAGCCTTTACTTTTGTCAAAAGCTTTTATATAAATGAAGCGGTCTATATATTGTGATAAGTTGATTAGTTATTTTTATAAATATATTCTTTGAGTAATTGCTCTTTTTATATACTTCTATTCTTACTAGTTGCTCCAGTCATAGATTGGTGTATCTATTACTCCTTGCGCATCTGAAGAGGATGTTATTACTCTATTAACTCCTGATTCCCATACAGCTTTTCCTGTAGAATCCTTCTTTATAAACTTAAACTCTATAGTCTTGCCTGCTGGAACACTTACTGGTAGTATCCATTCTGGATAAGATGGATTTAGCATTCCTTCAGTACACTTATTCGAATCCCAATTGCCAAGCTCAGGAATATTACCAACTATGTGTATGCTATCTCCATAGTTTGTATTTGCCCTTACATGGAATATAACTTGGTTTTGATCTCCGGAAAGCACCGTATATCTGAAGGCATTGCTGGTTACTCCGTTCTTAGTTACTGTTATATCTACAGGACCTGGTGTAGTATTAGGTACTTTTGCTGTGATTAATCCACTGTTATTTGAAACTACTGTAGCACTAGTTGTTCCAAACTTTACGCCTACAGTTCCATCTAAATTTTCTCCATAAATATACACTAGATTTCCTGCTCTACCCATAGTAGAAACTACATCGCCTATTTTTGCACCACTTAATGTAGGGTTATAACTCCAAACAGATACTTCACCTCCAGCCAAGGTAAATGCACCACCTTGAAGTACACCATTAGTTACATTTAAAGTCTTTCCTCCACATAGTCCACCTAGGTAATCAGTATATTGGCCATTAGGTATTCCAGCTAAAACACTTGAACTTACAGTAACACTCTTATCAGGTTGTCTATTTATTGCTACAATAACCTGTTTGTCATAATACTTTCTCTTCATAACTATTACATCATCATTTGAGTAAAGCACTTCTGTAGTACCATAAGCTAAGGCATCATTTTCTTTTCTCAATGCTGACATTTTACTTATTGCTTTATAAGCAGTAGTTGTTGTATCGAAAGCACTGGACTTTTCCATAAATACTCTTCCTGCTACATCACTTCCATCTGCTGGAGTGATATACTGCTCAGTTCCATAATATATGTTTGGAATTCCTCTTGAGCTTAAAAGTGCTACTAATGCTGCATTATAAACCTTCTGGTTTTTTTGAAGATATCCGAATCTGCTAACATCATGGTTATCCATAAATGTAACAGCTTGATTTTCATAAGAATAACCTGATTCAGTGTAGCCAAGCATACTAGCAAAGTCACTCATTGGTTTTGTGAAGTCACCAAAAGTGGAATTTAAACTTCTATAGTATTCAAAGTCTAGGTTATTAACTCCAGTCCTATCTGGATAACTCTTAAACTCATCATACTTATCTGATGGTCTTCCTATAAAGAATTCTCCGAATTGAGTTATAGGGCCTGTACTATCACTATCCACAGCATCCTTTAATCCTTTCACAAAGGCTGGATTCATGTGGAGGGTTGCATCATGTCTTATTCCATCTATACCTTTTTGTTTCCAGAAAAGTGAAGCCTTTTCTAATTGATTTATTACTAAAGGATTTTCTTGGTTGTAATCTGCAAGAGATCCTAAGTCTTTGTATCTATATCCATAAACACTTGAATCAGTTCCTCTATCACCTTTATTGTGGAAGAAGTTCTTAGTATCATTATTAGGATCAGCTAATAGATTTTCTAACTTTCCGTCTTTATTTATATCAACAGGCTCACCGTTGACATCAAAAACATAGTTTCCATTTGCATCTTTATCTGGTTCGTAAACCTTTCCATCTTCAGCGATATTATTCATAGTAGGATTTTTCTGTCTGCTACTATGATTCGTAACAAAGTCAATGACAAGTTTCATATTATTTTTGTGAAGCTCATCTCTAAGTCTCGCAAAATCTAGCATAGTTCCAAAGTGTTTGTTAGTTGTAAAGTAGTTGCTTGCATGATATCCATGAAAACTAGTCCAAGTATTTGTTGAACCATCTGCCTGTTTATCATATATAGGTGTGTCTCTATTTTCATAAGGAGCAGATATCCATACTGCTGTAACTCCCATCCCTTTTAGATATGGTATTTTATTTATGATTCCTTGAAAGTCTCCACCTTGGTAAAGCTTCAGATCAGCTCCGTCTCCTTTACCATCATTGTTTTTATCATCAAAAAGCTCTTTTGATGAAGGTATATTGTTTGTTGTATCTCCGTCGCTAAACCTATCAGTTATAACTTGATATATAACATCTTTTGATGTTACTGGGCCTAGTGGAGTAGAATTAATAGAAGCTACAGCTGTTGCAGCATTGGCAACCTCTGCCTTACCTACAGCGACATTAAAATAGATGCTGGAGGCAGTAGCCAAGCAGGTTAAGATTGATAGAATCTTTAAGTTTCTCTTTCTCATAAAATTCCCCCTTACTTTGGTTAAGCGTTTAACCAAATACCATGAAAATTAGTTAGCCGGTTAACCGATTAACTAATTTAAGTTTAACTCCTTTTGTTATCGTTGTCAATATCTAGAATTTCAAATTATATTTAATTTTCAGAAAGATGTACTAACCATTAATTTATTTTTTAAGCTATACTCGCTAGATAATCCTTAGAATCAGAGTTTGTATAGGTATCCTTTATGAAAACTTAATTTATACATGTTTGACAATACCGAATTCTGGGAATTATCAGGCATGCATAAATTAAGTCATCTATATCAATTTTCTTAAATCTGAAATATCATTTATGATTATATCAGCATCGTCTAACTCTCCAGGCAATCCAAAGCCATAGCTGCAGCCTATTGTAAATATTCGGTTTTTTCTTCCAGCCTCTATATCCTGTTTTCTATCACCTACTATAACCATCTCTTTTGGGTAACTTTTCTTTATAATATTTAAAATCTCATACTTTGGTATATAATCATACTCCTCGGAACATGCCAATTCTTCAAAGTAGTTGTCTAAGTTAAAAAGCTTTTCGTGACAATCTCTGTAATAAATCTTACAATTACTAATAAAAACAAGCTTAATATGTTTATCTTTAAGATATTCTAAGGTTTCTATAGCTCCTTCATATAGTTCTGGTTTTCCTGACTCAATTAAGGACTTCATTTCTCCAGCTATGATTTTACTAGCCTTATCTCTTATGTTGTCACTAAGACTTGGCATAAACTCTCTCCACATATCGCTTGGATTGAAACCAAGCCAGTAGCTTATTTCTCTGTCTGTCCACTGCCTTTCTTCTGCATACCCGTTTTCAATTAAAAAATCATATGCTTTTCTAAAGGCTGGACCGTAGATTTTTATGCTATTATGCAAAGTTCCATCATAATCGAAGAAAATTGTTTTTATTTTTTCAAACTTGAGCATATATTTTTACTTAAACTCTCTAAGAAGGTTTGCCATTTCTATGGCTGTAATAGCAGCATCATAGCCCTTATTTCCTGCTTTTGTTCCAGCTCTTTCTATGGCTTGCTCTATGGTATCAGTAGTTAATACACCAAATATCACTGGAACCTCTGTCTCTAGAGATACACTAGCTATACCTTTTGAAACCTCACTAGACACATAGTCAAAATGTGGAGTTGATCCTTTTATTACTGCTCCAAGGCATATTACTGCATCGTATTTATTTGATTTAGCTAGCTTCTTAGCTATTAGTGGTATCTCAAAAGCTCCAGGCACCCAAGCTATTTCTATTTCGTTTTCTAAAGCTCCATGTCTCTTTAACCCATCTAAAGCTCCTGACAAAAGCTTTCCGCCTATAAACTCATTAAATCTTCCTACAATAATTCCAAACTTTAAACCTTGTGCAATTAGCTTTCCTTCATATATTTTCATATTTTATTCCTCCTATTTTTTAACACTTTATTGATTTTAGATTTTTATTATAAATAAAAATATTTAATACTGTTGAAATTAAGCGATTATACTGCAAATCTATACATACTTAATTTCAACACAACACTTTAAAGCAAATATTACATAAGACTAAACTAACAATTACTATATAGCTTCTCTATACTTTATTAAATCAGCCACTGTTATGATTTTTAGATCATGTACTTTTACAAAATCCATAAGGTCTGGAACTCTTGCCATGGTACCATCTTCATTCATAATCTCACATATAACTCCAGCAGGGTACAAACCCGCAAGCCTAGCTAGATCAACAGCAGATTCAGTATGACCATTTCTCTCTAACACACCGCCATTCTTAGCTTCAATCGGAAATATATGTCCTGGTCTTCTCAAGTCTGATGGTTTTGTAGCTGGATCTAGCACCTTTAAAACTGTAGCTGCTCTTTCATAAGCAGATATACCAGTAGTTGTTTCTATTGCATCTATAGAAACTGTAAAGGCAGTTTTATGAGACTCAGTATTTTGTGGTACCATCTGGTTTATTTCAAGTTCCATCAATCTTTCTTTATTAACTGGCATGCAGATTAGACCTCTGGCATACTTAGTCATAAAGTTAATAGCTTCAGGAGTAACTTTTTCAGCAGCCATTAACAAATCGCCTTCATTTTCTCTATCCTCATCATCTACAACTACAATCATCTTTCCAAGTTTTATGTCTTCAATTGCCTCTAATACTGTATTAAATTTACTCATTTCAATATTCCTCCGTTAAATATCTCGTGTACACTCTTGTATACCGATTGATTTTATTTACAATTTATAAATGTAATTAGCTCTCTAAGCAAAGCCATTATCTTTTAAAAAATCCATACTTATATCTTCTTTTTTGCTATCTCTATTGTTCATGCCAAGAATTTTCTCAACATATTTTCCTACAACATCACATTCTAAATTCACTTCATCACCAAGATGCTTGCTTAAAAGAGTTGTCATGGTCTTAGTATGAGGTATTATAGAAACTCTAAAAGAAGCTTCATCTACGTAAGCTACAGTAAGACTCACCCCATCTATAGCAATAGATCCTTTTTCCACCACATACTTAAGTATAGTTTCATCTGCTGATATTGTTATCCAAACTGCATTAGCCTCTTCTAAAAACTTTTCTATCTTTCCTACTCCATCTATATGTCCACTAACCATATGTCCGCCTAATCTATCACTTAATCTTAAAGCTCTTTCCAGGTTGACCTTACTGCCTCTTTCAAGATCTTTAAGATTACTTCTTCTCATAGTTTCTGCCATTACATCAACAGTAAACTTGCCATGGTAAAATGAAGTTACTGTAAGGCAAACTCCATTGGTACAGATACTGTCTCCAAGCTTCACTTCATCTAATACTGTTTTAGCACCTATTGTTATTACTGCTGATTTTTCTGTTTTATCTATTTTTTCAACAGTGCCTATTTCCTCTATTAACCCAGTAAAAATAATCACTCACCTCACTTTTACTTTAAATATTTTTAGATATATAGTTTATAAACTCTTCATTAAGAGCTTTTGCTTCCGTTTCCATTACGCCCAACACTACTTCTACGCCATTATCTCTCAAATGTTTTATGCCTTTCCCTGACACTAGAGGATTTGGGTCTTCCATGCCTATAACAACTTTTTTGATGTTTTTTTCTACTATAGCCTTTGCACAAGGAGGGGTCTTTCCATAATGTGAGCAAGGCTCTAGATTAACATACATGGTTGCACCACTAACATCTTCTGATGCATTTTCAAAGGCATTGACCTCTGCATGATTGCCTCCATAAACCATATGATACCCTTCTCCAATAACTTTTCCATCTTTCACAATTACAGCTCCCACCAGTGGATTAGGGCTAACATGACCGCTACCCTTTTCTGCCAGTTCCAATGCTCTCTTCATAAACTTGACATCCATAAAAAATCACTCCAGTCACTTTTTTATAATTGGCGGGCTTTAATTTTCTTCTCTTTAGGACAAATATTTTATAAGCTTTATTTAGTTTTCCATTTATTCAAGTATAGATGTACCCCTTGGCTATAAAATTTTTACTTTCAGCTCTTCTTTTAGAAATCAGACAAGCCTTTAATAAAGATTTTATATTGAAGGGGAACTCTATAAACTTTTAAGAGAAAAAAATTAAAGCCCTGAGAAATAAATTTCTCAGGGCGTAAAATACTCACTTTATCTATTAATAATTTCACAATATATTTATAAACACAAAATATTTTCATGCTTAAACATAGATGTACCACCTCATATTAAGATTTATATTTTCAAGCTCTCCTCTTATAACCATGAGGGTCTTTGAAAATATATTTCTTATTGAAGTGGTACATCTTCAAAAGCAAAATAGATTAAATAAATCTATAGTTCTCAATAAAAATATAAATTACTGTGTCATTTAAATATATAACTACTCATATTAATAAATTACTTTATTAATCTTCTTCTATCCAGACTTTACTGTCGGCCTCGGAGTCTCACCGAATCTGCCTTACGGCTCGCGGGCTATACCGCCGGTAGGGATTCACACCCTGCCCTGAAGATATTTATTTAATTTTCTTCAATATAACACTACTAAAATAATTTGTCAACCTGATAAAATTTTAACGTTTTTAATTTACACTAAGCCATTACATCTATAATATTTCCAGTAGGATACTGAATAGAAGACTTGGATTTTTCATCATCCTTATCTTTTGAAATTACTTTTGACACTTGGCCATTATTGGTACTAACACTCTCATTATTTTTAGATGCGTTTGTTTTTTCTGCTTGCCTTTGCTGTATCTCAGCCTCAAGCTGTTCAATCTGTGCCTCAATAGTTTTTACTTGCTGCTGTTTTGTCTTTTCATCTTCCTTACTTGAGTTAACTTTTTGTAGTTGACTCTCTAAACTTGCTTTTTGCTTCTCAAGCTGAGATACGTCATCACTGCTGCTAGTGGTACTAAAAGATGTATTAGCTGTACTTGATGACGACACTGACGAAATATTCATATATATGCCTCCTACCTATAATTAGTTTCTTTCCAACCTTATTATGGCATAAGACTATGTTTTCTTTATGTGAATTTCCCAATAAAAAGACAAGCTTTTTATTATCGGTCTCGTGTACTTTAGCATTCATTACAGCTTCCTAGACAGCAAAAAATCCTAATCAGCTCCTCACTAAACTGATTAGGATCTTCTATGGTCTAAAAATATTTTTGGGCTATATTAAATAATATTAGCCTGCTAATATAAACTTTTCTATTACTTCAGCAACACCATCTTCTTCATTTGTTGAGGTTACATAATTAGCTACTTGTTTTACTTCGTCAAAGGCATTGCCCATAGCAACTCCAAGACCAGCAAATTCTATCATATGAAGGTCATTGCCAGCATCACCTACACAGATTACTTCTTCTTGCTTAATACCTAAATGTTCCGCAAGAGCTCTTACACCTTCTCCTTTATTGCTTTCCTTATTTAAGAATTCTAGGAAGTATGGTGCACTTCTTACAACTGTATATTTTTCATATACTTCTTTAGGTAACTTTTCTATAGCAGCTTCTAGTATTTCAGGCTCATCAACCATCATTACTTTTGCAATATCTTCATCCACTGAAACCTCATTAAAATCTACTATTCCTACCTCAATACCATTTATTGTTGCTTCAACTTCAGTATATTTGCTCATCTTCGGAGTAATACATCCATTATCAGTAAAAGCATGGATATTAAGTCCTAGTTCCTTACTAAGGTTGTACAAATATCTTAAGTCGCTTCCCTTTAATACAGTTTTACCAATAACTTCTTTAGTTTTTGTATTTTGAATCAATGCACCATTAAAACTTAGTACATATTCATTTTCAGCAATTAATTCTAACTCTTCTAAGTATCTAGTCAAACCTTGAACAGGTCTTCCAGAAGCAATAACTACTTTAACGCCTCTCTTTTTAGCACTTCTTATTGCCTTCTTTGTCATATCTGAAATTGTCTTATCTTCTTTTAATAAAGTACCATCCATATCTATAGCAATTAATTTATACATAAGCTTACTCATCCCCCGTTATGTTTTTACGACTTTATTATACCATTGATTGAGTTATTGTTGGATAATAATAATATGGTATTAGATAAAAATATGTACATTTTGTAACGATTACACTTGTTTTATTGTGTTCTATAGTGTATTAAGTTATCTGAATATTTCAAGTTTATCTATAGCTATTATAGGGTTCCAACTTAAACTATTAATTTATACGTGCCCGAAAATCCCCAGAAGCCGGGATTTTAGAACAAGTATAAATTAAGTTTTCGTAATGGAACCCTATAGTAACCAAAGTATTCCTTTTACTAATCCTTCATTGAAATGCTTGTCTAAAACTGCTATAATAACTTTGTTTTCATAAAATTCGAATTCTAAAAGTTTATTAGAATAATTTATGCGGGGGTTTGTAAAATGCCAATTAGAATTGCAATTCTAGGTGGTCCTAGATGTGGAAAAACCACATTAATACAACAGTTATATGTAGATATGAAGATTAAAGGCTTAAATGTAGGTGCTGCAACTGAATATAGTACTGAGTACCTTAGAGAAAAAGGAATGATTGAATCTATTGCAGAACAGTATGGTATTTATTTAGGACAAAAGAATATAGAGGATTCTCTAAATGATTTTGACTATGCAGTTACTGACTATGCTACTTTTGTGCCTTATATATACGGCCGTTTCATGCTTGGCGATAAAAAAAGAACAGTAAAAGATAAAGAGATTTTAAAGGATTTATACTCACTTGCGCTTAAAGATTTGGACAAGTACGATCATATCTTCTTTGTTCCAAGAGAGTTTGGATATACTAAAGATGGTGTAAGATGGCAAGATGAAACTGCCGCTGAGGGTATAGACCTAGCCATAAAGCAATTCTTAGACTCAGAAAACGTTAATTATCAAGTTATCGAAGGTAACACAAAGGAAAGATGCGAAAAGATACTATCTATCTTAGACATACAGTAAAAAGGTTTTGATAAAGTACATATTTTCTTAGCTGAACCTACCAGTATAAAGGCTTTAAATTAGCTACTTATGGTAAACAGTAAAAAATTAAATTATGTCGCCTGCCATCATTTCTTCCCATACGTTCAGAAAAGGCAGATGCACAAAAAAAGTCGCTGAAGCAAGATCGCTTCAGCGGCTTTTTTACTGTCTAGGTCAGAAACCTTTTTTACTTATAGTCAATATTTAATAACTATAGATTATTCTGTCTTACCTATATCTGAAAGTACCAAGCCTTTATTATGATCTAGAGCCCAGCTTATACCCCAGTCATTTTGGAATATAAGAAGATTTCTATCTCTAAAGTCTTTAACCTTCTTAGTATCTGAAGTTAGGTTTAACTTATCAACATCTATATCATCATTTTCTATCCATCTTACATATCTATAAGATGATCTATCCATTTTTATGTCAACATTGTATTCACTCTTCAATCTATATTCTAGAACTTCGAATTGAAGTACACCTACAACTCCAACTATTATCTCTTCCATTCCAACATAGAATTCTTTAAATACTTGGATGGCACCCTCTTGAGCTATTTGACTTATTCCTTTTATAAATTGCTTTCTCTTCATGGTATCCACAGGCCTTACTCTTGCAAAGTGCTCAGGAGCAAAGGTAGGAATTCCTTCAAATTTGAATTTTGAAGAATCAAAGCATAAGGTATCCCCTATTGAGAATATACCTGGGTCAAATACACCGATAATGTCTCCAGCATATGCTTCATCAATTATTTCTCTATCTTGAGCCAAAAATTGTTGAGGTTGTGTAAGTTTTATCTTCTTTCCACCTTGTACGTGATTAACTTCCATTCCTTTTTCAAACTTACCTGAGCATATTCTCATAAAGGCTATTCTATCTCTATGAGCCTTATTCATATTAGCTTGAATCTTAAATACGAAAGCTGAGAAATCTTCCTTGAAAGGATCTATTTCTCCTTTGCTTGATTTTCTTGGAAGTGGTGATGACGTAAGTTGTAAAAAGTCCTTTAGAAATGGCTCTACACCAAAGTTAGTTAGTGCTGATCCGAAGAAAACTGGTGAAAGATCTCCAGTTCTAACCTTTTCAAGATCAAAATCGTCACCTGCTATATCTAAGAGCTCTATATCTTCCATAAGCTTAGAATGAAGTGCTTCTCCTAAAAGGTCCTTAAATACTGGATCTGAAACATCTCCTTCTACCGCATTAACTTCTGTCTGTCCGTGATTGCCGCCATTGAATACCTCTATAGAGTTGTTATTTCTTGCATATACACCTTTAAAGTCTTTTCCTGAGCCTATAGGCCAATTCATAGGATATGACTTTATCCCAAGTTCTCTTTCTATGTCCTCTAAAAGCTGAAATGGATCCTGAGCTTCTCTATCCATCTTGTTTATAAATGTGAATATAGGAATACCTCTTAAGGAACAAACATGGAACAGCTTCCTAGTCTGATCTTCCACACCCTTTGCAGCATCAATTACCATTACAGCACTATCTGCAGCCATCAAGGTTCTATAAGTATCCTCTGAGAAGTCTTGGTGTCCTGGAGTGTCCAATATATTTATACAGTATCCATCATAGTTAAACTGCATAACTGATGATGTTACTGATATACCTCTTTGTTTTTCTATTTCCATCCAGTCAGAAACAGCATGCTTAGATGCTTTTCTAGCCTTTACAGAACCGGCAAGTCTTATAGCGCCTCCGTATAATAGAAGCTTTTCTGTAAGTGTAGTTTTACCTGCGTCAGGGTGAGAAATTATAGCGAAGGTACGTCTTTTTTCTATCTCTTCAATAAACTCTGCCACTGTTAATCCTCCTTTATTAATGAAATGCATAAACTCTAAAACTTTATGCATTTACCGAACTTCAAAATCAATTTTATAAAATATTGTAGCTATCTCTCGTACTATACTAAATATTACATTGGTTCACTCTCCAAAAAAGGTCCAAGCCAAAATAGCAAAGACCTCTATTTAAACTGAATTTTATTCATATCTATATACTTAACTCAAAACAAGCTAATTATAGCAATTTACAGACAATTTTTCAACAAATATAGATATAAAGTTTCAAATCCTATATCATTGTGCTGTTTATAACCAAATTTGCGAATTACTTAATACATCCTCAAGTATTGTTTATAATTAATATAGTAGAAAATTACAGTATAATATTGTTCCATTTTTTATTGAATAATGTGTTATAGTAACTTTAATCCATGTGGCATCACACAAAGCTTCACACAGTTTCACACAATGATAAACTTTTTTTTAAAGATATCAGAAAACTCCTATTATACTATTTTTTTGTGCTAAAATAGTTTTTGTTAAAAGAATATTAACATTAAGATTGGATAACTAAGGATGTATCACTTCATTTTAAGATGAGGTATAATATCCATATAATGGTTTTACATAATTTTTAGGAAAATATTAATTAAATTTTGATTGAGAGCCACTATATAAAAATTATTATTGCTTTAATTTTGTAATTAAATCTAGGTGGTTCTTCTGAAAGTAGGAGGAGTTAATTATGGGGAACTCAAAAAGAGTGGACTACCTTGATATTGCAAAAGGCTTTTTAATCATTACAGTAATTCTTTGCCATAGCGATTTTCCTTTCGCTCAATATATGTATTGGTTTCATATGCCTGCATTTTTTATAATTAGTGGATTGTTGTATAAGGACAAACTTAGCCTAAAATCTCAGGCGGTTAAATTTTTCATACCATATACAGCATTTTCAATTATAGATATGATCTTAACCTTTATGACTAGTCCACAGGACTTATCTCTTGCAAACATAATTCATTACAGTTACGAACATATATATGCTGGTAAGATGATGCCTGGTGTATTCTGGTTTATACCATGTCTGTTCCTTACAAAGGTTTTATTCCATTATGGTAAGAAGTTCTTATCCACTCCAGCACTTGTATTAATAATCAGCGGACTGTATATTGCTGGTCATGCTTTCGTTTTAGCTACCGTTCCTGAAAATGTAGTTGACATAACTACAGCTAACTATATACCTTGGAACCTAGATGCATTAATGATTACCTTACCATACTATGCTATAGGCTATTACTCAAAAGATATATTAAGATTTGCAAGTAGTAAAATAACTTTAATCATAAGTGGCTTACTTGCAATAAGCTATTTAAGATTAAATACAGTTTTTCAAGTATATTACTATATGAATATAAAGTACTCTGAGTTTAGATATTACTTTTTGGATCTTTTAGTACCATTGACTTTTACAGTATTTATAATATCTTTGAGCTATCATCTAAGTGCACTAAAACAGCTAAGTAAGATATCAAGCTTCTTTAAGCTTGTTGGTTCAAACTCACTTATTATTATGTACTTGCATATACCATTAAATCATTACTTTGAAACATTATTTACTTATAACTACGTAATATTCACCCTAATAGGACTATTAATTCCTCTAGGCTTAGGGGTATTAATAAGTAAGAATGAACTGGCAGGTTTCATTTTTAAGGGTATTAATACATCATCATCATCCAAAAATCACTCAATGGGATTTGCTCATTAAATCCCATAAATGCTAATGAAAAAGGCAGAAGCGTTTTTCATTAGCATTTTTTTCGCCTCTACCTTTTCTATTCAAACTTTTTAATTCCACCCTTTGGTACATGCAACTTATAGAAAAATACATCTACATTTTTGCCTGAGTATTCTCCTGATGTGGATTTATAAGTTCTTTTAAATACCTCTACATATCCAGTATTTAAATTGTCCTCTTCACTTACATTGCACTGCAAGGAGCTTATCTCCATATCGTAGGATTTCTCTCCCTGATTATCTACCTCAAACCTATAGTAACTTTCATCTTCGTAAGTAAAGGTACCTGCATAATAGTTGTCACTTTTCACTAGATTATATTTGTTATCTAGCTTTTCATTAAAGGTACTGGTTGCATCTATGCCCAAATAGTCAAAATACTTTTTCCCCTTAAAAAAGTCGCTATCACTTTTAGACATTCCAAAGATAAATACTGCTAGTATTACTAAACCACCGAATATAGCTAAAAGTATTCCTGCTAGCTTTAAGGCTTTCAAGTCATCTTTTGAGTCAGATGTAAACTTCTTATTCATAGATGGATTCTTAACTTTATTCTTAGTTTTTATCAAAGATTCATTGTAGAACTTTTCCTTCTCTTTAGATACAGATTTGTTATTGAATCTTGAATTCTTTAATTTTGAAGGATTCTTGGGAGCTTGGTATATATTTTTATTTATGGCGGGTTTATTATCATCCATAATTAATTATCCCCCTCTCTTTCAATTGTATATAAAGGTGAATACATACATATGCTATCAGTTATTTTTGATCCTACCCTAGTATATATTCCTGCAAAGTTATCTCCAACAATATAAGTTCCTATTATAGGATAGAGGTTTTCTGACCAAGTACCTGTATTGCACTTAACTGTAAACTTCAAGGTAGCTCCCTTCACCGTCTCCTGGAATACACAGTCATACTCTGGCAAATTATCTAACTCATAAGATAGTTTAATATCGCTGCCTTCTCTTCCTAAAAGAGGCTTCACAATATAGTTCTCATTTTTTAAGCTTGTTGGATCAAAGGTTGTATAAGGAATATATTTTACAATAAGCTTCTTTTCCTCTTCACTATAAAAATCATATTTTAAAAGCTCATAAATTGCACTAAAAAAGCCCTTACTCTGTGGTATTATAGAAGAAACTGGATTTATTGAGAATATACTTTTATTAATAAGTTCTCCTATAGCCTCCACCTCATATTTGGGATCAAAAAACCAATCTAAAGGATAAAACCTATAAAAGCAATCAATTTTTTTGCCATATAAATAACATTGATCTTCTTTCACCTCTATGTCATATATACTTCCAGTTATTACCTCTATATCATTATCCTGAGCCTCTTCCGTATCTTCTCCCTTAATAGCTTCATAAATACTATTAATGGTATACCAATCTTCATAGTAAGTCGCAGCTACTATAGCCACTGTACTTACGTTCTTCTTAGCTTTTAGATCTTTTAATATTTTATTGAACTGCATCTTAATAAGCTTTGGCATTTCATTATTAATCGGAGTTATCTTCAAGCCTTTATTATCTTTAACACTTTCATAATAATACTTGTCAATCACTGTACTTTCGAATATACCTGCAGGGGTTTCTGCATTTATCTCCAACACCTTCAGATTGCCGTACTTATCAAGCATCCAGTCCATTCTTCCTAAGAATATAAGCTCATCAGTATACTCTCTCTTTATGGTTTCTTTAAGCTCTTCTATTCCAAGAATATCAGCATACATATCCAAGTTATTATATATAAGCTTAGTAGTCTTTTTGAAGATATAAGCTAATTCTTCTGTTGCAAGCTTCAATTCTTCAAACTTACTTTTGTCCATTAAAATTATATCTTCACTGATATAGTTATAATTCTTTGCATATATCCCAGTAAAGCCATGGTCCAACACTAACTTCTTAGTAAGGCTATGCAAATCAAGCTTTGACTTTGCAACCTCCATAAAACTTTTCTTTTTAACTTTTACCGAACTTATCCAAGTACTCTCTTCTTCCGTTAGATAATCATCATTCCACCTAATGCAGCTTCCTATGAATTTATGCCCGCTTAGAAATACTCCATAATTGCCAAAAGCTTCAACATCATAGCTAAACCTTCCATCATAGTATGGAGCTGTTTCAGCTTCTATTTCACAGAATTCTTGGAGTATAAAGGTTTTATTGTCCATTTCCTTCTTTACATAATCAAGGCTTTCCTTCCACTCCTCTTCACTATGAAGCTTTCCTATAAATACATCTATGCTATATCTTCCAAATACAGGTTTTACCACATATTTGTTCTTATTATTAACAGCCTTATAGAAATTAGCTGCTTTCAAGATTTCTGTTCTTGGCAATACCGCTTTTATCACCTTAGCTTCTGCTTCACTAATCCTAAAGTCTTTGCTATCTACAAGGTTCCACAGATAAGCATATAAACTTTTGCATTGACCTATTATCACTCTAGGATCATTTAATATAAGAACTTTTCCTAAGTCATGAAGTTTCAATATTTGCTCAAAATGCCTTACTTCATATAAAAATTCCGTAGGATACAATCTTATTATCACATCTATAGGTTTTCCAAAAACATATACTTTATCATCCGAAACATTAAAATTGTCTGGACCAGCTAGGATAAAAGAGTGCTTACTATCTTCTAATATATCTTTTAAGTATATTACAAGATGAGTTTCCTCATATCTTGAAGGAGCTGTTAAAAAGGCTATGTTTATCTTCTCCTTGTTAGGAAACTCTTTTGAGCATATTCTTTTTACAGTTTTATATAAATCATCATCAAAATTATCTCCAAAAGCATCTTCTACCTTGGAATTAAAACTGCATTCTCTTTGTGCACAAGGCTTATCATAGTTTAGTTCACTATAGAAGATTCCATTTTCTTTTCTAAATCCGTCATACCTAACCCATAGAGTTTCAGGCAAACTCCTCTTTATAGCTATTATTTCATCCTTGTACTTAAAATCCGGTATAAAAGGCTTTAAGTCTTCAAATTCAGTATTTATATTAGATATAATTCTTTCTATAAGACCATTCAGAACTTCACTGCTATGCTTAAAGCTGTTTGCCACAGCTTCACTAATCAGCATTGGTTCATCGGAGAATACATCGTCCTCTCTGGTGGTATGTACCATATTGTACTTAAAAAGCATCATATCACTTAAACTTTTGTACCTATAACACTCCTCTATTTTCATAAAATTCACTCTTTCATTTATAAGTAAGACTTTGCTCCGCACCGTACTGAAGTTAATCTATGCTTTAATAACCTTATAACTTAAGGCTTTATGCATATTTATAACTAATCAACTAACTGGAGGAACTGGTCATCCTATCATGCTTATAACCATAAAGCCCTTTTCCATCCTGCCAAGCCTTCCAGCTATCTGAAGAAAACTTTGTTGCCTTTCCTCTTAACATTATAGGAACACTTGATGGAAATATTATTCCAGCAGATCCAGTGCCATGATAAGCATCATCTTTTTCAAATTGATCCACAGCCTGCTGCTCCTCATCTTCTGTAAGACTATTTGGAGTTGCTTTAACAATAAGCTTACCTTCATTGTATAAAGGACTCGCTAAACTTACCGCAGTGGCTACTGACAGTGCTAAAGCTCTTTTTTTCCACTTCTCGTCCATTCTCTTACATCTCCTAAAACTTTAAAATCTCTTGAACTATAACTTTATTTGCTTTTAGATATTCAAGATAGTACTTTACATCTTCTTTTACAAATTCCTTAGATATATACACTACTTTACTAACTTTTAGTTCTTGTAAAACTTCTACAGGAGGCAACTCTTCCTCTGTTATCTCATATTGGTTATTAAACTTCATATAATCAACTAAATAATCCTCTTGATAGCGTTCCTTGTCCAATATAAAGCAGTAAGCTTTAGGTTTTATAACCTTAAGCTTATCACTGTATAATAGTAGCTTCTCAGCCATACTTTCATCCCCTACAATTCCAAAGGGATGAAATATATGATTGAAGGACAAAATAGGTTTTACAAAAGCTTCGTTATTCAAAAGCAATGCCAGATCTAAAGCTGTACTAGAATCAAAATCAATTATATACAAAGCATTAGAACTAAAAAACTTCTTTATTCTATTGAATATTTTTATGTTATCTAAACTAGGGCTGACTTCATCGCTTAAGGAAAAATCATTATAATTTTTTAAAGTGGCAAAAGGAGTCACTTTAAGATAACACTGAAATCCTTCCAAATCCTTTTGCCAACTATCATATACCTTATAAATATCTAATTCAGTTCTATTCATGATAACCCTTTATTTTACCTCTCTAGTACCCACTATTTTGAGTTGACTTGTAAGTAACTGCAAATACTCTTGTAAGATTTATTATGTGATTATATCCACTTGTATCATTAAGTGTAAGATAATCTCCGTTCTGCTTTATTTCCTTTATCTCTATTGTGACGTCAGGAGTCTCACTATTATAAGAATCGATAGTATTATATATATAGCATTGAGTTATTCCATACATTAATTTCACACCTCTTTATATTATTTTTGTGTTCTATAGGTATCCTTTACGGAAACTTAATTTATAAATGTTCGATAATACCGGCTTCTGGGGATTATCGGCATATATAAATTAATAGTTGAAGTTGGATACCTATATGTGCTTTGAAATTGATATATCTATTTTATAATATCTCCAATATTTATTAAATAGTAGTAATATAAATTTTACCTTAAGATTAATTATGTAGTACAAAAGTAAATATCAGTCATACATATGATAAAGATATGATAGACTTGCTTTTATTACTCATAATTCTGTTTAGAATACATCCTATACAGCTTCTGACTCTATATTTTTATTGCTTATATGTATGTATTCAAATAATGTTGGTTATAGTATTTAAAAGAAAAAACCTAGTCAAACTAATGACTAAGCTTTTCAATATTATTTATTAACTTCATTACTTATATTAAATTACATATTTATATCGAATATTGTGTTTCAAATTAAGCTTCATTCAATACAAACTTTTCTATTGCTTTAGCTACTCCTGAATTGGCATTAGTGTCTGTAACATAATCAGCTTGTTTTTTGATGAATTCTTCAGCATTGCCCATAGCTATACCAAGTCCTGCGTACTGTATCATTGAAAGATCATTTTCACTATCCCCCATACAGATAACTTCTTCTTGTTTTATCCCAAGCATCTCAGCTAACCTTTTTACAGCAGTTCCTTTAGAAGTTCCTGCATTCATCACCTCAAAGTTATTTGTCCATGAGCTTACTACTTCTAAATCTGAGTATTGCTTAAGCTCCTCTTTAGCTTTCATAAGCTTATCTATGTCTTCCATTTCCACACAAATAGCTTTAAGTATAGATCCTTCATGCTTCTTAAAGGCTTCTTTAAAATCAATTCCTTCATCAAACTTTATTCTCTTATCTTCTGGTAAATCTTTATTATTTACTTTATAGCCGTGATTTTCTCCAACTACTATTTCAGATATTAGGGTGTCCTCAGTATTGAAGTATGTTAAAAGATCATATTTCTTTATAACATTATATATTCTCTCCAATTGATCTTGGTTTAAAGAAGATTTATATATAACTTCCTCAGTATCTTTCTCTCTTACATAAGCTCCATTTGAAGCTACTATAGGAGCTTTTATACCTATTAAATCAGCGTAAAACTTTGCTGAAGTAAAAAGTCTTCCTGTTGCAATAGCAACCTTTACTCCTTTTTCATAAGCTTGTAAAACAGCTTTTCTATTTTCTTCACTTATACTACTTGGACTACTTAAAAGCGTACCGTCCATGTCTAAACATATTAACTTATATTTCATCAGTAGTTCACCTCTCCTGTTTTAACTATGATTTTAAGCCTGCCTGTTGCAATTACAGTATTTTTAAGACATAAAAGTAATGTCAATTTTAAAGTCCTGTGTTGAAATTAATTGGTTAATCATCCGATGCTTTAATGAGCTTACGCAAAGAATTAATATGATTTTGTCATATTCCATGGCTAAAACTGTAAACTCACTACGTTCGAACAGTACAGTTTTACTCTTTATTTAACCATTCACTTTATATAAATCTTATGTATCTTAATCATAAGTATATTAAGAATGCTATTAAAATAAAGAGTAAAAAGAGAGAATATGTCGCCTGCCAGAATTTCTTCACATACGTTCAGAAAAGGCAGATGCGCAAAAAATCCCTAATGAAGAACGTATTAGTGATTTTTAAAGCCATTACATCTGAAAAAATCATTTAATTCTAGCTGCTCGCTCATATAGCATCTCCTGTATAACCACTTAATTTCAACAATACTATTAAAAATAATCCGAATTAAAACATCAAATAATAATGTTTGATACTCTTATTTTTAAAAATATAAATTGCGGCTTCTAAGCTACATATTTATATTATAACAAATAATTCAATGCTTTACCCAAATCCATAAGTTTATTTATATGTTAAAATAAATTAATGTCAAGATTACAGTATCGATACTTTATGGATTAATGCATGCATGTATATAATAAAATTTCTATGTATCACAACTTCTAAAGTAATTTAAATTAATTGGTCGTCTAAACTATAAGGCTTCAATATGAAGTTTTTTTAAAAATATAACTTCTTATATTCTTAAACTTTTATATTGTAATATTTTTAAATTGTTATAAATATAAGAAGTTAAGAATTTATTGATTCTATCAGGGTTTCAGAGATTTTATTCCTATTATTCTATAGATTTAGATTCTTTCTTCTGAAGCATTGCAAATGCGTTTTGAAGATGCAATTAATACTTCACATTGCTTGTTTTGATGAGAGCTCAAATAAAAAAGAAGCAATCTCTTGCTTCTTTCTTAAACACATATATATATTTGGAATTATAGTTCTACCTTCCAAAGTCCATGTAAGTTGCAGTATTCTCTTACTGCTACTACCTTTTCTTCTCCTAGCTTAAAGAAAGCTTCTGGCTTGTCTCCAGCTTTGAAGTTCTTTCTAAGTACTGTAGTTTCAGTAACAACTTCTACCCATTGAATTAAGTGCTCTTCAGTCATAGGATGTGCTACTTCTCCAACCTTAACTAAAACTCCACCTTCAACAGCTTCTACTACTGGAACATGCTTTTCTTTAGCTCCATCAGTTGTATTTTCTTTCTTTAATGTCATTGGCTGACCACAACAAACTAAAGTTCCACCAGCCTTGTTTACTACCTCTACGATGTTACCACATATTTCACACTTATATACTTGATTTGCTTCTGTCATATTAAATCCTCCTATTTGATATTTGATGACTTAATCTAATTATTATAATCTACTTATTATTTATATTTTCTAAGGATATAAATTATGTTTATTGCTTGTCCTAGAGACATGCTAGTTCTTAGTAAAGCTTCTAGCTTAAAGTTTTCCCTCAAAGCCTAAAAAGGTCTTGAAAATATAAATAGCCATCTATATATATTATAAATTCTATGGATAAGTTTTACAATGCAAAACACTTATGGAATTTCGATTATAAATATTTAAGCTATACATATACTAGTTCAAAATAAAATATATAAAACGAATACACCATTAGTCATTAAACTAGTTGCTAGTAAGTTTAGAAATTATAGAATCGGAATATCTATTACTCTGAGCAGACATACTAATGATTGAAGGAGTGATGCTTATGTCAGATAAAAATAAACCTTATCTACCTGATGAAAGAGACTGGTATTCGCCTGAAGGGCATGACTTAATATCGCTTTCTAGTTCAGGAAATACCTATACAAAACTACCTAATCCAAAAACAGATCCTATTGTAGTTAATAATATATCTTATATGGAGTTTGACTATACTGATCAATCTCTATATGAAGATGATGATACTGACGATGAACAATAAAGAAAAAGACGCTAATGTAATTTTCATTAGCGTCTTTTAATCATCTCAATATTGCACATTCATTAAATAATTTGGTATATATATGCTCTATTCAACTACATATATTAACCAGTAAATTCAGAATATATATGTCTATATAATATAAAAAGTACATTTGTAAAAGAATTCGCTAAAGAATGTGATCTTTAGCGAATTCTTTTTTTTTAATTTAAACCTTATATATGAACTTCAACTTCGTGGTTTCCTTCTAGGAATGGAACCACTTCATCATCTAATGGATTACCATCTAGTATTATCACCTTAGAAATATCAGCTCCAGCCTTATTAATCTCCTTTAGGTCCTGGCTTACTACTATATGATAGTACATATTGTCTTTGTTATATTCTATCTCGTATTGCTTCCAGTTGGTTGGTACAGCTGGATTTATAGTAAAGCCTTTACCATAATGAGAGTTAAAACCTAGTATATATTCAACTGCAGCTTTATACATCCATCCGGATGCACCAGTATACCAGCTCCAGCCACCTCTTCCTCCATGCGGTTCTTGTAAATATACATCTGCAGCCATAACATATGGCTCTACTTTATAAGTTTTGCTAGAAAGTTCAGAGGAACTGTGATTTATAGGATTTATCATATTAAAGTATTGCCAAGCTTTATTACCCATTCCCATCTTTGCCAAGGCTACAATAACCCAAACTGCAGCATGAGTGTACTGTCCTCCGTTTTCTCTTACTCCAGGTACATAACCTTTAATATATCCCGGCTCTAACTTAGAATTATAAAATGGTGGGTTTAAAAGAAGTATTAGACCTTTATCTTCTTTTACTAAGTTGGTGTCGATGGCCTCCATAGCTTCCTTAACTCTTTCAGGTTTTCCTCCACCGGTTATAGCAGCCCAGCTTTGCGCTAAGGAGTCGATCCTACACTCATCATTTTCCTTAGATCCTAATGGAGTTCCATCATCAAAGTATGCTCTTCTATACCAACCACCATCCCAAGCATTCTTCTCCAAATTCTCTAATATGAAGTCTCTATTATAGGCAAAGATATCTGTATTTATCTTATCCTTTTTATAACCTGTTATATCTAAGAAATCACCTAGTATTTCGTATAAGAACCAACCAAGCCATACACTCTCACCCTTTCCTTCATTACCTACAGTACTCATTCCGTCATTCCAGTCACCGCTGCCCATGAGAGGTATATTATGTTCACCATACTTTAATGATCTATTGATAGCTCTTACACAGTGCTCATATACAGTTCCTGAGGTTCTGGATTCAAACCTATCTGAGTATCTCTCATCTTCACCTTCCTTAAGAGGTTCATCATAAAGGAATGGTGCTTCTTCATCTAAAATGCTATAGTCTCCAGAAAATTTTATGTACTTAGAAACAACATATGGTAGCCATAGTAAGTCATCACTGAACCTAGTTCTTATACCGCTATTTACTACAGGATGCCACCAGTGCTGAACATCACCTTCCTCATATTGTCTTGAAGCACTTCTTAGTATTTGGTTTCTTGTAATCTCATGGTTCAATACACCTAAAGACAGAGAGTCTTGAAGCTGATCTCTATATCCATAAGCTCCACCAGATTGATAGAAGGCTGTTCTAGCCCAGTATCTACAGCTCATAGTTTGATATATAAGCCATCCATTTACCATATAATCCATAGATTTATCAGGAGTCTTTACTTTAATAGTTCCTAAGAAGTTTTGCCAGTATTCCTTAACATTTTCTAAGGTATCGTCTACTGCTCTGAAGCTACTATATTTGTTTATAACAGTTTCTATAGCTTCTAAGCTCTCTTCAGCTCCTAACATTAGTATTATGGTCTTTCTCTTATTTGGCTTTAATACAACCTTAGTTTGAGCGCCTAAACATGGATCAAAGCCACCGCCTACAGTATCAGATAGTTTTTCTAGCCTTAAGGCACTTGGATAACCCAGGCTTTCATTTCGTCCTAAGAACTCACTTCTGTCTCCAGTAAAACTCTCTTCTTGACCTCCATAAAACTTAAGGTAGCTCTTATAAGTACCAAAGCTTGAAGAGTATGGATTTGATGCCCATATAAATCTTTCATTTGATTTCTTACTGCCAGAAGGTTCATCAGTAGCACTACCAGCCATATCTATATCACTAATATATGTAGATATATATTGAGCAGATTGTTGAGGTACAACTCCTAACACCAACTGAGCATAATAGTATAGAGATATTGTTCTATCTTCTTCTCCGTTATTCTCAAGTTCTATCTTTAAGAGTTTGATGTTGTCTTGCATAGAGCAAAACATAGTAGTTTTGCCTTTTATACCATGGTAATCATGGCTAAAAGCAGAATATCCAAATCCATGCTCTATAACATATTCTCCTGTATCTCTTAGAGGCTTAGGTGTTATACTCCATATTTCTTCATTTACATCATCTCTCAGATAAAGACCTTCAGTTGATGCATCCATTACCCAGTCGTTATTCCAAGGTGTTATCTTATTTTCTCTTGAATTGCCTATCCAGGTATATGAAGATCCACTTTCAGACACATGAAAACCAAAGTTTCCATTTGAAATTACATTTATCCAAGGTGCTGGAGTATCTCTGTGGTCATTTAGTACAACTACATATCCACTTCCGTCTTTTTTAAAGCCTCCATATCCATTAAAGAAATCTAGTGATTCTACATCATAA
This sequence comes from Clostridium manihotivorum, assembly GCF_004015185.1. Lineage (GTDB taxonomy): Bacteria > Bacillota > Clostridia > Clostridiales > Clostridiaceae > Clostridium_AR > Clostridium_AR manihotivorum. Next base: position 5,848,892 of record NZ_CP025746.1, read on the forward strand.
GCATAATTAGTAACCTCTTCTGAGTTTACAAATTCACTATACTTAACATTACTTTTATCATTAGATAAATCAGTTTTACTAATTTCTCTAAGTATAGTTTCTCTTCTTGGAAGATCATATCCTTGAAGTTCTTTATGTCTTAACAATATATCTGCTCTTACCTTCTTATCCTTTTCTTCCCATTGCTTCATCTGATTTAGCAACGTTCCTCTATCAGAACTAATCACAAGCTTAGCTATGCCTATTAAGAAATCTCTCATATCTTCACCTAAGGTACTTTTACTATGAAGATATATTCCACCTGGCTTATTCCAATAATCTCTTGATTGAGAAGTATTGACTTGTTCTATTATATTTTTTTGAACAGGAAGATCATAAGAGGTCTCCTCATCATTATAAATAACTAAGTCTGTTTTTAACCCCTTACTTCTCCAATAATAATGCAGATTTATAACCTGTCTTAAAAGGTCCATATCAGCTTCTTCTTTTATCACAAGCATTAATATTGGAAGATCTCCTGAAATTCCGTATGGCCACAAATCTCTTTGATGCTTATTAAGATTTTTTATATATTCTTCATTTTCTCTTCTATAAGAGGTCAAAAATAGCATATTAGAAGCTAAAGATTGGAACATATTTGCTTGGAAAGACTTTATAGCAAGATACTTCATTTCTAATGCAACCTGCTGAGTTGCTCCTATAAATGCTCTTTCCACAGAACTATTGTCTGTGTATCTGTTTGCAATCTTCATAACTTCCTCTCTGCTGTCAGCTGCTATAGTTACGTAAGATAAAGATACTTTTTCTCTAGGAGGTATTTTTACCATAACTCTCATAGCTATGATAGGATCTAAGACTATACCTATACTATTTGTCAAAGCAGCGTCATTATCCATGGCTCTCGGAGCTCTAAGACTTCTATTTCTTCCGATAAAGTTCACCCTAGAGGTATCATAGGATACTGAGCCGATAATATCGCCATCACTTACAATCTTTTGAATTAAATGATTTTGCTTTTGTCCTTTAGCTCTAGGCCTTCTCTTGGCAATAATACATCTGTTTTCCTCATCATATTCAGTTGTAATAAACAAATTTGAGAATGTTGGATGAACTACATCAGCACTAAATGGAGCTAAGGTTACTTCCATATAGCTTGTTATCTCAATACTTCTTTCGCTTTCCGAATTATTTTTTAAAGTTATCTTTCTTACCTCTGCATCATACTGAGAAGACACGCAGACTTCCATTGAACTTTCAATATTTCCAAAAGTTCTTTTAAATAAAGCCTTATCTAAAGTAAATTGGACTACCTCGTCATCGCCCATAACTCTACATGGTTCGTAGGAAGGACTCCAGTATTCATTGCTGTTCAAATTCTTTATATAAAATAATATACCGCCACCTTCATCCGTTGTATCAGACTTCCATCTATTTATAGTCATTTCACATTTCTTGCTAAGACTACTTCCGCTATTAGTAAGAACAGTTGAATATGACCCGTTTGATAAAAGCAGTACCTCTGGATTCTCAGTTATAGAAGAATATTCTCTTACTATAAGTGCTTCTTGTTCTGTCTTTATTTCTGGCAAATCAAACTCTTGCTTTCTAGTAAATATTTCATGATAGCCTTGTTTTTCTTGAAGGAGCAATTCAAAGGCTTTAACTTGAGGTAGCTTATGGAATCTTTCTTGGAGTATATTATCGTTTGCAAAGTTATCCAAAGACATTAAACTCATGCCTTGGTGATGAACCATGAAACATTTCACCGTTGATTCTTTCTTTCCTCTAGTTATCCTTTCCTCAGTAAAATCTATGGCTTCATAAAATCCATATCTCCCTACCATGCCTTTATTTATTAAATTATTCATATTTTCTATAGAAGATAAGGGAGCAAAACTTAACGCCATAACTGTAGAGTATGGAGATACTACAAGTTCGTCTACCAATCCTCTTTTTAGCCCTATTCCTGGAACTCCAAAGGCTTTATATTGATAGTTCATAGCAACATCAAAATGATAGAAGGCTGATTCTGATATTCCCCATGGAATTCCCCTTTTATGAGCATAAATCTTTTGAGCTTCAATCACTGAATTATAAGTCATATCCCATAGAGTACCTTCGTAATTCTTCATTATCAATGCTGGCATGAAGTATTCAAACATGGTTCCACTCCAAGAAACAAGACTCTTCGTTCCAAAGGCAGTAGTTATAGCTCTTCCTAGCTTAAACCAATGATCATACTCTACATCACCTTTAGCAATAGCTATGAAAGAAGCTGCTCTTGCTTCTGAAGCTAACAAATCATAACAGTTGTCTCCTAAGGTATTATTCTCCATATCATATCCTATGGAGAATATCTTCCTATGGCTATTGTACAAAACTTTAAAGTCTGTTTCAGAAGCCATGGTATCTAGTCTTCCAATTAGTGTGTTAACTCTTCTAACCAAACTTAATATTGATTCATTTTTTATCCTGCATTCTGCCTTACTAGTTTTACCTACGTCTTTAGCTTCATTGTAAACTATATCTCCCAATGAAGTAGCTAAATTTATGACAGGCACCTTAAGCAACAATTTATCTATTTCATCCAGCATACTGCTATCATTTGCTACAGCTTCATCATCAAATTCTGAAACCTCCCCAATCTCTGCCAACTTCATTATGGCTTCTCTTTTTAATTTATCAACCCAATATAACTCTTTTTGCTTATGTTGAAACTCAATATCTAAACACTTTTCTACAATCTGCCTTAGTATTCCTACATAATTTCTTATACTCATATCTTCGCTAAGTATAGTGTCTTTTTCAAGCTTAAATAGAGCTTCTTCTTTTAACTCTTCTTCGATTATACTCATTGTATCAATAAGAGCTATTCTTTGATTGTCAGAAATTAAAGGCTTTTTTAGATACTCGTTTAGAGCTTCCTCAATAACCCACAAATACCCAACTAGGTTTCCGCTATCTACAGTAGAAACATATCTAGGCCATAACGGATTTCTTGTTCTCGTGTCATACCAGTTTAAAAAATGTCCGTGAAACTTATCTAGTTTATCCATACTATTAAGGATTTTCTCTATCCTATCTACTAAATCAAATAAAGTAGAATATCCCATATCTCTTGCGACTACATTGGACATCAGTCCCATTGCCATATTTGTAGGAGAAGTTCTAAAAGCTACCCCATTATTAGGGTCCTCTTGGAAGTTATCTGGGGCTAGGTAGTTATTTTCTTCATTTACAAAGTCCTCATAATACGCCCAGGTTCTTCTGCTCAAGGTTCTAATAAGCAACTTATCTTTCTCTGATATATCCTTAAATGTGGTGCTTACATTCCTATCTTCTTTGCTTATTAAATAGGCAATTATTGGGCTTATAATCCATAGCACAGAAATGATTAAGTTCGTACTTCCTAGGGATATTGACTTGTTAAAAGTGGCTATTAAGTATAATAAACCAATAACAGATGAAGCCCACATATACTTAAAATAGCTATATAAATCTTTGCTGCAGGCTGCTTCAACATCTGCAGAAGTCTGCCACTGTAATAAATTCCTCTTTGATATAGTTGTTCTATATAATGTCCTGCCTATGGCATCCAACATAAGCACACATTGGTTTGGTAAAAAGGTTATTGTGAGTAACACTTGTTTTAAACTTCTTAAAATATCCTTTTTCTTATATTTAGGAGTAATCAGCATATCAGTAAAAGCAAATGCTACAAGAGATATTATTCCTAGCAAAGAAAAAACGTCCCACATCTCTCCGTTTTTAAGAGTTATTATGGTTATAAATAAACTTATTACAATCCAAGGAGCTACTAAGCTTCTCCTTAGATTGTCAAAGATCTGCCACCTAGATAATAACTTTAACTTCCTACTAAACAACCAAGGAAGTATCTGCCAGTCTCCCCTCACCCATCTATGGGATCTCATACTACTAGCTTTATAAGAAGCTGGATATCCATCCACTACATTTATATCGCTTACTAGAGCGCATCTAGTATAAGACCCCTCAAGTAAATCATGGCTCAGTACAGTATTCTCAGGTATTTCATCCTTTAATATATTGTAAAAGGCGTCTATGTTTATGATGCCTTTTCCTGTGAATATACCTTCTTTAAACAGATCTTGATAGGAGTCAGATGCTGCACTAGAATAAACATCTATGCCTCCATCTCCTGCAAATATTTGAGTAAATATTGTTTTTTCTGATGCTTCTATCTTCATGTCAACCTTAGGCTGCATTATTCCATAGCCTCTTAAAACCTTGTTATCCTCACTAACAACTGCATTGTTAAGAACGTGGGCCATAGCACCTACTAGCTTTTTACCTGCTGACATAGGAAGTATTGTATCTGCATCTAGCGTTATTAGATATTTTGCTTTTCTAAGCTCATCAATATTTCCACTGATCACATTGTAGGTTGTGTCTGCATCATGTCTTAATAAAGCCATGAACTCCATAAGCTTCCCTCTTTTTCTTTCCCATCCCATCCAGACTTTATCTCTTTCATTGAAAACTCTTTTTCTGTTAAAGAAAAAGAAGTGTTGCTCCTTATGGCTATAATACTTATCATTTAAGATCTCCGCCGTTTTTGTACCTATATAATTTATATCTTCATCCTTTTCTTCTTCCTCATCTTTAGAATCACCTAAATCACCTAACAAGGCAAAGTATAGGTTATCATCCTTGTTGGCAATATGATACACTTCTAAAGAATCCATAAGTTCTTTTACCTTATGAGGGCTGTTAAATATAGCAGGTATAACCACCAAGGTTCTGCACTGTTCTGGTATCCCCTCTTCTTCAAAATTTAACTTAGGTAGAAAATCCGGTTTATAGAGCTTAGTAACACTCCAATTTAATATACCAACAACAACTTCTGACAATGGCAAAAGTACTACCAAAGCTCCAGTAATAAGTTCAGCATTGGACATATTAGGAGCTGCTAAGTAAACTAAGGATACTATAATAATTTCAAATAAAATCACTAGAAATATCTGATATAAAATAAAGTTAGCTGGAGTTATAAACTTCTTCTTTCTGAATCTTCCTATACTCTTCTCTAAATCTTTTTGCCCATCATCTAATAGGTAATAACCTACATGCGCTTTATACCTGTCTTCCTCCAAAGGCCCTGCAGAATTACACAATCTTAAAGCTTCTTCTACTACCTTCCATTCCTCTTTAGAGGTCATCCTGCTGATTTCTTCAACCTTATGCCTATAAAAATCCTTAGAGTCAAAATCCATTAAACTATAGGTACCTTCTGGATCTTCACTTAGAAGTTTTTCTATTCTTGATACGCTGTCAAAAACATACTTCCAACTTATAGCGTCAATGGTTCTTAGTGAAGTTATATAGTTGCCCATAGAAAGCTGCAACTTGTTTTCTCTTATAAACTCCCCAGTTATGGCATCCTCAAACTTTTCTTCCTTCGTTACCTTTTTAGCTAAAGTTTTATAAAGCTCATCGTTATCAATGGAATTGTCTCTAAGAACTCTAAAAAGTTTTTCTCCCATTTCAATAGAGAACTTCTCGTCACTTTTTCCTATGTCATCAATGGTTTTTTCTAAACTTTCTTTATTGCTACTATCTATTATTCTATAAGCTAGTTCTTCACCAGCTTGCTTTTCCTTTTGAATATAAGCAAGTTTATCTGTAACCGTAGCAATCCCTTCAATTAACCCCACTCTTAACATCAAAGGAAATGCCCATAGTTCTCCTAAGGTTATGTACTCTCTCTCGTCACGGCCTTTTAAAAAGTTTATGGTATCATTCTCTTCAATCTTTCCATCATTTGACTTCAAGATTTCCTTTGCTAAAAGATAAACCTTAGGACAAGACTCCTCTCCATTTACTAAAGGAAGATTTTCAAAGTAACCCCATGGCATATTTAGTTTTATAGTCTTATACTCTTTTTCTATAACATAAATATTATCTAGTAGCCATTCTGCAGCTCCTACTATATCCTTATTTTCTTTTACTTGCTGATTGATATATTGATAATTTTCTAGTATTCTATTATAACTTTCCTTTAGAGAATACATTATTCTCCTTCTGCAGTTAACTGAATCAAGTATATTCATGAGTATTATCCTTCCCTCTCTATAGTGTACATTTTATTTTTTCCAATTATAGAATAATTATAGTGGTTGTCCCTTAAAAATTTTTAACTACCTCAAGGCATTGGTATATAAGGCTTTAGCCCACTTATTATAGAAGGATACTATATTTACCACAAATTTTTTTAACCCTGATTAAAGCAAAAAGCCGTAAGTTATGTAATCTAACTTACGGCTTTTACGTAGTATTAATTTATATCTTATAAAACTCTTCAAAGGATTTTATGCAATAATAATGATCCTTTACTCCACCTAACTCTCTTACAGAGTGCATAGAAAGTATTGGTGTTCCCATATCAACTGATCTTATATGCAGATGAGTTGATGATATTGGTCCAATTGTTGAACCTCCTCTTAAGTCTGACCTATTTACAAACTTCTGAACAGGCACTCCAGCCTTCTTACATATTTCTTCATAAACAGCTGATGAATTGGAATCAGAAGTATAGCTTTGAGATGCAGCTATCTTTATAACTGGTCCTCCGTTTACAACTGGCTTAAGTACTGGATCATGTTTTTCTCCATAGTTAGGGTGAACTGCATGAGCCAAATCTGCAGATATCAAGAAGGACTTTGCAAGTGCTCTAAAGTAATACTCCCTATCTCCGCCTAAAGATAAAACTATTCTTTCCAATATATGTGCCAAAAGCTCAGAGTCAGCTCCTTGCTTAGTTGAGCTTCCCACTTCCTCATTATCAAAGCAAGCCATCACATTTGTAGCCATAGCTGCTTCTGTTCCTGTAAGAGCCTTTATTCCTGCATGAACCATGGCTAGATCATCTAGTCTTGATGAAGATATAAACTCTTCATTCAAGCCCATTATGCAGCCCTTTTCAAATTCATATAAGAACAAATCAAAGTCTAATATGTTCTCACTTTCAACCTTTAACTCCTCTGCTATTATATTGATTAAATATTTACCTTTTTCAAGCTTATCATTGACCATTGCAAGCAATGGCAATGTATCCTTTTGTCTATTTAGCTTAACTCCATCATTTACGTCCCTATTCATATGGATAGCTAAGTTAGGTATAACAAGGATTGGTCTATTTATATTTACAAGTTTAGTTTCAGGGAATAGAGTATTATTTGTTCTTAGGGTTACTCTACCAGCTATTGAAAGCGGTCTATCAAACCAAGTATTTAGTATTGGTCCACCATATACCTCTGTATTTAACTTTACGTAATTACTTTCAGCTTCTATTTCCGGGTTAGGTTTAACTCTAAAGGTAGGCGAATCAGTATGCGCACCTATTATTTTAAACCCACTTTCTGCAATCTTTCCATTTCCAACCTTGAAGGCTATAATCGCAGAATCATTTTTTGTAACAAAATATTTACCTTGTTTTTTTAGACCCCATCTATCTTCTTCCTTAAGCTCCTGGAAGCCTTCATTAATCAATATTTGTTTCACCTTATATACCGCATGAAATGCAGTTGGACTTTCATATATAAAATCTATAAGCTCTTGTGCTATTTGCTTTTCCATAATTTCACCTCTCCGTTTTATAGTATCTTAATTTATTATATTTAATATTTCCTACATTATCAAATTATTCAATAAAAAAGTCGCTGAAGCGAGTTTTTTTGCGCATCTGCCTTTTCTGAATGCATGTGAAGAAAATCTGGCAAGCTAATAAGATTTCTTTTTTTACCATTTATTCTAACTACCAGTTCTAAGCCCTTGATATCACTCGGTTTAGCTAAAAACAATATATTTTCCTAGATAGTAAAAAATGGATTGTGTTGAAATTAAGTGGTCAGTGATCTGCTACTTTACTATAAAATTAAGACCTCACTACTTTATATATACATATCTTAAGCAGTGAAGTCTCAATATAGTAACATTATTATATAATACATTTTCCTAATATATATACTTCAATCAAGTTCCTACATTTAATATTTCTGTATTTAGTTCATCTTGCAAGACTTTATATGTAGAATTATTTGCGAAGAATATATAAATTTTTAGATTTGAACACCTAAACTTTTATATACTCTGCTTTGACATACCCCTGTTTAGTCCCAGTACTAGTTGAGAATTCAATTTGACACCAACCATTTGATTGAGACTTAACACTTACAGTAGCATTATTTAATAAATATCCAATTATTAAGGAGCTAGTAGAAGCACTCTGCCTTACATTAAGGTTAGTAGATACATTTATAACTTTACCTATCTTATAAGTCTGAGCAGTAGTATTAGAAGAAAGACTCGCTGTAGGTGTAGTAGTAACTTGTGTACTTGTTATTTGTATGTACTTGCTAGAAACATATCCTTCTTTACCACTAGCAGCAATCTTATACCAATCACCTTGCTGTCCTTTTATATCAACCTCTGTACCATTGCGAAGATAAGCTAATGCAGCATAGTTAGCACCTGCCCCTGTTCTCATAGTAAGAGATGTAGATATATTTATAACCTTACCTTTTCTTACAGTTACTTGAGTACTACTATTATTACCAGTACTTGCTCCATTTTGATTTGTTGGAGTAGTTGTATTTGAAGTGGCTGAGGTATTAGTAATAGGGGTCGTTTGATTATTCTCTATAGCAATATATTGCTTGCTAACAAAACCAGTTTTATTGCCGTCGAAAGTTACATTATAAAAGCCATTCTGTTCATAGTTTACTTTTACTGCTGTATTATTTTTTAAATAAGCTATTATAGTTGCTGTTGAAGAAGCAGCAGTCCTGACATTTAAGCTTGTAGATATATTGGTAACTTTTCCGTTCTTAGGAGTATTTTGTTGATTTCCACTTGGTGTTTGTCCACTCGTTGAGCCTCCAGTTGAGCTATTATTAGATGACTGGTTGCTTGAAGAGTTATTTGAAGAAGTTAATGATCCTTGTGTTATTACAACATAGTTCTTGCTTACATATCCATACTGTTTCTGTCCATCTTTAACGAAATCAATCTTATACCAACCATTATCTTCTGAATATATATTGATATTTTGTCCTTTAGCAACGCTTCCTATAACATTTGAAGTACCACTAGCCTTCTCTCTTATGTTTAGAGACGAAGATACATTGGTTAGAGTCCCCTTTGCCTTAGCTGGGGTATCTGCGGAACTTGAATTTCCTTGGTTTTGTCCTGAAATTACCTGCTTAAAGTATGTCCATAATTCCGGTCTGTCTTTAATCATCATCTTAGGGCATATCTTACCGGAAACATCGTAATGCCTTACCACATTTTCTGCAGGAATATTATATTTCTGCATTAAGTATTTTGTAAGCGCAATTCCATTCTCCAAGGTTTTATCAAAATTATTATCTACATTTACACATAATTCAATAGCTATAGTATTAGAATTATTTATTATAGGATTATATCTATCTCCACAGTGCCAACCTCTCCAATTGTCTTCTAGCACTTGGATTATATTACTTTGATCCACAGTATAATGAGCTGAGGCTTCTGCTTCTGGATGGTTTGCAAAATAATTTCTGTTAGCCATTGCGTTAGCACCAAACTGTCTGTTGTCTGTATCATGTATTACTATGTATTTTGGTGCTATTGATATACCTACAGAGTAGTTTATATTTATTAATTGCTTATTGACTTTTATCCCATTTAGAACTGGAGTATCAGTAGTTTTTAGACTTTCTTGTTGTGAGTTCGTATTTTGAGTACTACTACTTTGTTCTGCCCCTAATGCTTGTACAGCTTCTTCCGTCAATACCATAGAAGTTATTGTTGTTGATACTATAAGCGCCGTTAAAAACTTTTTCTTCATATGCTTACTCCTCAAATTTACTTATTACATTTTATATTGGAACTTATATTTTTTCATGTGCTAAATATACCATTATTATAACACCTTATAACAAATTCTGCTTAATTATACCTAATTATTTATCGTAATTAATTCCTTAAACATTATATAATAATAGCAATTATTTACTTAAGTTTGTACTTATAGGGAACCTTAATTTATAAGTTGCTTTTTTAGCATTTATTTCTTGAAAAAAAACTATAAACCACATAGAATTGATATAGCAAAGAATAATTTAGTAATTAAAGTTATTCATAGAATATGTTTATTAAAACTTTTAATAATAAGCATATATATTATATTACTATATAAGCTAAAACAATAAATTATTTATATTGTTATTTTTTAATGGAGGCTAAGCTATGATCACTAACTACCTAATAAAAAGCGTTTCGAAAGACAGTACTAATTATAAAAATGAGCGAATAAGGACTAAATTAGGTTATGCTGCCGGTGTAGTAGGCATTGTAGTCAATTTTATTCTTTTTACTATAAAACTAACAGTTGGGATTTTAACTGGCAGTATTTCCATAATGGCTGATGCCTTTAACAACCTTTCAGATGCTGCCTCTTCTATAGTAACTATAGTTGGCATTAAGCTTTCTAATATGCCTCCAGATAAGGAACATCCTTTTGGACATGGGAGACTTGAGTATATATCTGCTCTAATAGTTGCATTCATGGTGATGTTAGTAGGCTTTCAATTTGTAAAATCTTCTTTTGAAAGAATTCTCCATCCTGAATCAGTGGTATTTGAATGGATACCTTTCATACTACTGTTAGTGTCGATTTTGTTTAAGATATGGTTAAGTAGGTTTAACAAATCAATAGGGGATAAAATTGATTCCTCTGCTTTAAAGGCTTCAGCTTTAGATGCTTTAGGTGATGTATTTACAACTAGCGTAGTAGTTATATCTTTCTTTATTGCTAGATTCACAGTGTTTCCTCTAGATGGATATATAGGTATAGTGGTTGCTTTAGTAATACTTTACTCTGGTTTTTCTCTTGTAAAAGAAACCATGAATCCACTTATTGGCTCAGCACCCGATGATGAGCTGGTAGACTCTATAACTGAAGGAGTTCTTTCTTATGAATATGTTACAGGAGTACATGATTTAATAATACACAATTATGGACCTGGAAGATGTATGGCATCGATTCATGCCGAGATCCCTTCAGATATAAATATAATGAAGATTCACGATATAATAGACACTGCTGAAAGAGAACTATCAGAAAAGCTTAAAATTTATCTGGTTATACATATGGATCCAATTTGTATGGAAAATGAAGAAATCAAATCAGCAAAAAAAGAATTAGATAAAATAATATCATATAACCCACTAATAAAATCAATGCATGATTTTAGAATTGTTGGCGAGGGCGAAAAAAAGAATCTTATTTTTGATATAGTGGTTCATTCTGCTAAGCTTAATAAGATAATGAGCGAAGAACAACTAAAATCAGAGATTACAAATGCTATAAAGCAAACACATCCTCAATATAACTGCGTTATAACCGTAGATAAAGATTTTAGGTAAAATAAATGTATTGATAAAGTATTGTGTTGAAATTAAGTAGTTAATCATCCGATGCCTTAATGAGCTTACGCAAAGAATTAATATGATTCTGTCATATTACATGGCTAAAACTGTAAACTCACTACGTTCGAACAGTACAGTTTTACTCTTTATTTAACCATTCACTTTTTATAAATCTTATGTACCTTAATATTAAGAATGCTATTAAAATAAAGAGTAAAAAGAGAGAATATATTACAGAATTTTTAGCGAAAAAGCTTCAGGAAAAATACTTTCCTGAAGCTTTTTTACTGCTATGTTATTTATTATTAAGGTATTTACCTCTAATAAATAGATCTCCGATCTTTAAGGCATCCTCTAGATGCTTTTTCTCTTTATCATCTTTAGGGGTTCCTACAATCTGTCCGTAATTCAATATAGTAGCATCTCTATTTGTATTAACAAGGACTCTTCCCATTGTACTACTATCAAATTTATTTCTATCTATACCTATAAGATATGATACTGTTGGTAAGAAATCTATCTGACCTCCAGCCTTTGAGATAGTCTCTCCCTTTGAATCTTTACTATATATTATGAAAGGTATTCCCTTATCGTCTTTTTGCCACCAATCTCCTTCAAACTTAACTTGTTTAAGCTGAGCAGGATAGAACTTATGCACTCCTGTATGGTCTCCATATATAACAACGATAGAATCCTTTAATATACCTTCTTGATCTAGCTTATTTACAAACTTTCCTATTTGTTCATCTGTATATCTAACACTTTGGAAATATGCACCTAATATTGATTTATCAAAATCTTGAGGCAGATTCAAAAGCTTGTATTGGTCTGGTATATCAAATGGACCATGACTTGTAAGAGTAACCATAAAAGAATAAAATGGCTTAGGTACATCCTTTAACTTATCTGCAATTTGATTTAAATATGATCCGTCAGATATTCCAAGCCCTATTACTTCATTTACATTAAATCTACTTATATCCCAAATATCATTGAAGCCCAATGATCCTCTATGTACCTCACTCCAATTCCAATTTCCTGCAACCTCTGGATGAGTAGAAACAGTACTATACCCTTTAGCCTTAACTAGATCTGGTAATGTAGTATAAGGAGTATATGGATTATTAAAGAAGGTTGCTCCTTGTCTTATTGGTAGTATTGAAGTATTTACCATAAGATCAGCATCTGAACTTGTCCCGTTATTGTTTTGCTCGTGAATATTATTAAAATATAAACTGTTTCCTATAAGCCTGTTTAGGTTTGGAGTTATCTCTTGACCGTATGCTTTCTGTCCAATAACAAAGTTTTCTAAGGACTCCACTTGAATAAAAATTAAGTTTTTACCATTAAACTTACCTTTATATTCGTTGTCTGGTATGTTTTCTTTGTTATCATTAAACCACTGAGTTATTTCTTGCTTATCGTCATCTGAAAGCTTAACTGCATTCTTTTCATGCAGAGTCTTATAAATATCATAGCCATGGTACCCAAGTGGACTCATATTGGACATAGTCTGAAAAGGTGCCCAGGCTATTCTAAATAGCATCTTTTCTCCCTTTGTTCCGTCAATAACATCTATATAATAATAAGATGAAATTAAGGTTACAACTGCCACTACAAGGGTAAATGCAAAAGCAAATATATTTCTTTCACGAGTTTTTATCTTACTCTTAAGCTTAATACACATTGCAGCTATGGCTATAAAATCAATAAAATATAATATATCTATAAATGCTGGCCTAAATAAACTTTTGTTCAGAGGGTTAAATAATTTAGGATATATTATATGTCTTAAAGACAAAAAGGTTCCGTTAACTCTATAATACCAAATATCTGCTAATAGAAGTATGCTAATAAGTACATCTAATATTATTAAATATCTAATTCTTCCCTTGTGTTTAAACAAGAAGCTTATACTAAGAAGTAGTACTATACAAGCAATGTGTGCCCATATTGGAGGAGGTGTAAAATACATCCTCTTAAAATCCAAGGAAGAAGAACCAGGCGTTCTTAACATAGCTAAAAAAACCATAGATTTTAGCATATATATAACACCAAAAATTAATGGAATTAAAATTACATTTACTAAGCTTTTAATCTTTTCTGAAAAAATCTTGTTATTCATCACATCACCTCGTTTGTTTATATTTATTCATACCTAGCTTGATTGATAGCCTTTAGTCTTTTGCTTGTACTCATTAGAATATAAGCTTTGCAAATACTTATAGCCTTAAAATGATATATTTTCACATCAATTAATAATTTATACTTATTCAAAGGTATATTTGTTACAGGTTTATTACAACTTCGGACAAGTGTAAATTAAATTAATAGTAAACTAATTTCGCCACCATATTTACTTATTATACCATCTAAGATTAATATTGCAAAAACATCTTAGCTATTCAATTGATGATACTTTGTAACTTTTCTTTAACAATAAACTAACCACTCCTCTTATGGCCATCAATTATTATATATTATAATAATGCTAGATACTATATAAATGTATAATTGTTTCAACTTATTTAATATTTATTTAGTTTTAGCTTTTTTTGCGCATCTGCCTTTTCTGAATGTATGTGAAAAAATTTTGGCAGCCGATATAATTTTTTTTGTTTACCCTAAATAGCTTCTCTACAGCCTTGATATTATTAGGTTAAAATAAAAAATCTCTTTATAATTTCCTAGACAGTAAAAACGCTGCTCATTAAACATGAACAGCGTTCCTGGGGTTTATATTAAAAACAGTACAGAGTTCAAACCAAAATATAACTTATTTTAATTCTATATTTATTGATCAGATAAATATAGAGCTATTAAAAGTAATACTAAATTTGAAATCTGTTATTGGGTTGGCAATTAATTATTTCTAACTGACCCGTCTTTTGCTATGCAAGCTATATTATCTCGAAGCACAGGCTTTAAATTATCCAATTTTAAACTTCTATCACAATAAGAATTTATAGAAATCTAAAATTGAATATTTAAATACTAAAATTGATCTTGCCCAATATCGTATATAAACACATATTATAATTTTCAAATTCTCTCTTCTAAAGTTCAAGAGAGAATTTGAAATATAGATGTGCCACTTCTCACTAAAATTGACATTTTCAAATCCTCCTCTAAGAAAATAGATAGATTTTGAAAATATATTTTTGATTGAAGTGGTACATCTTTAGATGTATCACTTACTAAAGAACTTTTGACAAGAAATCTTGAGTTCTTGAGTTTTGAGGATTGTCAAATATTTCTTCCGGTTTTCCTTGCTCTACTATAACTCCACCATCCATAAATATTATTCTATCTCCAACTTCTCTTGCAAAGCCCATTTCATGAGTTACCACTATCATAGTCATACCTTCAGCAGCAAGTCCTTTCATAACATTAAGAACTTCCCCTACCATCTCCGGATCAAGAGCTGAAGTAGGCTCATCAAAAAGCATCACATCTGGTTCCATTGCTAGGGCTCTAGCTATTGCAATTCTCTGCTTTTGTCCCCCTGACAAAGACGCAGGATAAGCAGTAGCTTTATCTCTAAGACCAACCTTGTCTAGTAGCTTAAAAGCTACTTCTTCTGCTTTAGCTTTACTTAATCCCTTAACCTTAATAGGTGCTAGGGTTATGTTGTCTAAGACCGTTTTATGTGGGAACAAGTTAAACTGCTGAAATACCATCCCCATCTTTTCTCTTATCTTATTTATATCTACATTCTTTCCTGTTATATTGTTACCTTCAAATATTATCTCTCCATCTGTAGGCTCCTCAAGCAGGTTTAAGCATCTTAAGAAGGTACTTTTACCAGAACCACTTGGGCCTATTACAACAACCACTTCACCTTTTTCGATATGGTCAGTGATTCCTTTTAAGACTTCATTTTTACCAAAATATTTGTGAAGATTATTAACGTATATCACTTACTCTCAGTCTCCTTTCGAATGCACCAACTAACTTAGATAGTGTAAATGTCATAACAAAGTAAATTATAGCTGCAAATATTAATGGAGTAAAAGGTTCAAAAGTATTACCTCTTACAGTATCAGCTTCATACATCAATTCTGCTATTCCTATAACAGATACTATTGATGATTCCTTTATTATTGTTATAAACTCGTTACCTAAAGCTGGCAATATATTCTTTAAAGCCTGAGGTATTATTATATGCCTCATCGTAGCAGCATGACTAAGTCCAAGACTTCTTGAAGCCTCTGTCTGTCCTTTATCTACTGCATTTATTCCTGCTCTTATTATTTCTGCTACATATGCACCACTGTTAATTGAAAGAGTTATTACTCCTGAAACTATACCTGAAAAATGTATTCCTACATAATCCAGACCATAGAATATAAGATACAACTGAACTAATACAGGAGTTCCTCTTATAAACTCAATATATATAGATGCAATAAATCTCAATATTTTATTCTTAGAAAGCTTCATTAAACTTAAGCAAAGTCCGATTAACGTACCTATTATTACAGTGAAAAATGCTATTATTATTGTATATTTTGCTCCTGTTATAAAGAAATTATGGTACTTGCTCCAAATATCTATAAAACCCAACCCGATTACCTCCAATAATCTAAGATATAGCAGGCACCCCTACCTACTATATCTTAATCACATTATTAATATATCCCCAAATTAATTACAGCCCCATTTTATGCTTATTGCATTTTGGTCTTTTCTTAATCAAACACTACAACTTGCTAATCATTAGTTGTTTCAGCTTGTAAAATTATTGTTCTACTGCATTAGCAGCATCTACTACTAATTGATCTATTTTATTATCTTTCTTCAACTCGTCTATAGTATCATTTATGATCTTAAGTAAGTCGTCTGAACCCTTTGCCACAGCTATTGCTGATCCTTGTTCTTCTGCTTTTAAATCGAACTTTGCATCGCTTATTGCTAGATCACTATTCTTTTGAACATAAAGCTTTGCAACTGGTCCTTCTACCACTGCTGCTTCAACCTTTTTATTCTTTAAGTTAAGAATTACATCAGGAATTCTACCTACAGAATTAGGTTTTGAATCCTTTATTTGGTCCTTTGCAAGGCCTTCTTGTACTGATGACTTCTGAACTCCTATAGTTTGACCTTTTAATGCATCTAATGAATTGTACTTATCTTTATCCTCAGCTCTAACTACTACATATTGAGTTGCTGTGTAGTATATATTAGAGAAATCTACGCTCTGCTTTCTTTCTGCTGTTGGATTCATACCTGCTATTACTAAATCAGCTTTATTAGTCTTTAGAGCAGCTACTAAACCATCAAACTTCATATCACTTATTTCAACTTTTACACCTAGCTTCTTAGCTATAGCATTAGCTATTTCAATATCAAAACCTACTATTGTATCCTTACCATTTATAGATTTATGAAATTCATATGGAGGATAATCAGCACTAGTAGCTAATACTAATTTACCTGCTTTTTTAATTTTATCCACCGCACTAGTAGTACTATCTTTTTTAGAACATCCAACCACGCTAAATGCCATTATCCCAACCAAGGCAGTAGCTAACACTGTTTTTAATATACCTTTTTTCATTTTAAAACCCCTTCCTATAATTACAACATTTATTGTTTCCCAAATTAGATTATGTATTATTCCTTTAACTGAGTATAATTATACATTAATTATTTATTTTTATGCAAGTATTTTTTAATAATTCTTAAACATTTGTAAATGTATATTTATTAAATCGTTTAGATATATTATAAAAGCAATCTTTTAGGAGTTTTTTTCTTAATTCATTAAAATATTATGCTATGGAATATTTTTTCACCCATATTTTCGTCGAATATATTGATGTATTTATTAGGGATATATGTAATCTATTCTTAGCTGTTTGTCCATTAAACTCATTACAAACACTTGAAATCACTATATTTTACTTTAATAAAAGCTTATAACTATTTATACAACAAAAAATGCATAAAATGTCCAACTTACACATTTTATGCATTAAAAAACTTTCTATTTTTCTATAATAACTGTATATTTATTAGATTTATATGTGTATTATCCACTAAACAGCATAAAAGCTCAAGTTTTATACTACTTGATTGACATAATTGGTATCTTAAGTATATTTAATATTATTGTCAATCTACGTTCAATAATACTTTTCAAATTAAGTGGTGGAGAATTAGATACTCTATGAGCGAGCTATTAGCGCAAGCTCATTAAAGCATCGGATTACTGACCACTTAATTTTAACGGTGCACTTTCACAGAGCCTATTAGAATTATAATTTAGCTTTTATATCCTTAAGAATATGCAATGCTCTAGTACACATAACATATTTTATTAAATCTTCTTCTTTATCTACATCACTTTCCAAGTCAACAATTACTACCCCATCAAACTCCAATCCTTTTGCAAAGTATGATGGTATAACTACAGTTCCACCGTTGTATATTACATCTTCACTATTAAACTTAATCGCTGGAACAAACTCTCTAATCTTAGGGAATATTGTGTTCATATCATCAGCATTTCTTGTTATAATAGCAATACTCTCAAGTCCTTCATCCTTAAAATCCTCTATAGCTAATAGTATTTCATCCACTAGATCTTCTTCTGAGCTTATATTTAATGATTTAACTTCTTTTCCTTGTCTTACCAAAGGTATTACCTTTTCTTCTTTTAAGAACTTATTAGCATAGTTCATTATCTCCATTGTTGATCTATAACTAATGTTTAAAGAGTAATTCTCCACTTCATCCTCTGGATAAATTGCTTCGATACTCAACATCGCTGCTTCTTGCTCTGTATTTACAAGTCTTTGATTAGTATCTCCAACTATAGTCATACTCTTACAACCAGTTAATTCTTTTATTGCTCTAAACTGTAGCTCGCTGTAATCTTGAGCTTCATCTATAACGATATGCCTAATATCACTTTTTGATTTTTTTCCATCAAGCTTTATCATTAGATAAAGTATAGGAGCTAAATCATCTGAAGTAAGCTGCTTATAGCCATTAAATCTATTATATATATTAAATATAGATTCATTATCTATCCATTCTTCGAGTTCAGCTCTAGAGTTCATTAATTCTCTTACTATCTCTCTTATCTTTATCTTTCTATTAAATTCTATATTATTTTCTTCTATTAGACGATCATCTGGTTTTAGACTCTTTTTATATTCTTCCGTTTCTTTATTAAGTCTCCAAACTCTTTCATCTCTTTTTTCTTTTATCTTAGATATTAAAACTCTTTTAATTTTTTGACTTCTTCTAAAAATAGGCATATATAAGAAATCTTTTTCGAACATATTTTTAATGTATTCTGCACTTACAATCTCTTCCCCAAAGTACTTTACAGGTTTTATCTTAAAATATTCTTCTTCTATAGACTTTACCAAGCCATCTAATTTATCAATAAATTCTCTAGATTTCTTAAGCTTTATATCTTCTATAAATTCCTTATCTCCAGAAAGAACCTTTTCCATATATTTCGAGAATTCCATTATCTCTTCATTAAGCTTAATTTGCTTTATAATAAAATTGCTTATAGTATCTTGCTTTACACCAACTTCTCCGAGACTTGGAAGTACTGTTGATATATATTCCATAAATATAGCATTAGGTCCTAGTATTAAAACTTTATCTCCAAGTTGTTTCCTATTGTTATATAATAGATATGCTACTCTATGAAGGGCTATGGTTGTTTTTCCACTACCAGCAACTCCATTTACTACTACGGTCTTCTCCCTAGGTCTTCTTATTATTGCATCCTGCTCTTCTTGTATTGTCATGATTACATCTTTAAGCTTATCACTAGAATTAGAACTCAATACCATCTGTAGTATATCGTCCTTAACATCTACTGCAGAGTCAAACATGCCTTGAAGCTTTCCTTTTTTTACAATAAACTGTCTTCTCTCTTTGATTTCAGACTCTATCTCTCCAGCAGGTGAATTGTATGAAGCTTTACCTAAACTCCCATGATAAAATAAAGAAGCAACAGGAGCTCTCCAATCTACTACTATTGGATCATAGCTTCCTTCAGGAGTAACCCCAAATCTTCCTATATAAAGTGTTTCTAAAAAATCTTCCTCTTCAACAAATGATACCTTTCCAAAGTAAGGAGTTTCTTTAAGTATTGTTAGTTCCTTAAGCTTCCTATCTATCGTCTTAAAAGCTTCTTCCTTAACATATCTCTCATGATCAAAATATTCCATTACTTTGTCTTCATCATCTCTATATTCTTCAATATGATTTTTTCTGTAATCTAATATATATTCTGATATGTATTTACGCTTCTCTAGGTAATTTAAAATCTCTTGGTTTATTATCCTTAAGGTTTCATCTAGCTTTTCTTCCTCGAATAATAATTGTAATTCTTTTTCCCTGCTTGAAGTAATATCTTCCATTCAAATCACCTTCCTTAAATTAATGCAGAAAAAGTTTCCTTTTGGAAACTTTCTCTTTGTTTTAAACTTAAAGTCTAATTGTTCAATTAATAGTTAGTTCTAAAGCTTAGTTGCATTGTCTATAACACTATCATTTGCTAACTCTGGAATATTATCCTTAGAACTTGATTCTAATACCAAATCCTGAATAACTTCTCCATTCTTTTTCCTATCTCTTTTCTCTTTTTCAAGCTTTTCAAGCTCTTTTTTCTCTGCTTCCTTCTTTTCTCTTTCTACTTTTAACTCTGGATACTTATTATATACTATTGCCATAAATTCTTCTCCAGATAAAGTTTCTTTTTCAAGAAGTTCATTTGATATATCATTTAACAAATCTCTATTATTTCTTAATATCTCTCTTGCATTCTCGTGAGTAGTCTTAATTATTTGTAAAGTTTCATCATCTATTTGAGCTGCAGTATCTGCTGAACAGTTTTGTACTGGTCTTCCATCAAGATACCTATTGCTAACTGACTCTAGTGCCATCATATCAAACTTTTCTGTCATACCGTATATAGTAACCATACTTCTAGCTGATTGAGTAGCTCTTTCTATATCGTTAGAAGCTCCTGTAGATATTATGTTAAATTCAATCTCTTCAGCAGCTCTTCCTCCAAGCATTACTGTAATTTCATCTAACATCTCATCTTTCGAAACTAAATATTTTTCTTCATCAGGAAGCTGCATAGTATACCCTAGTGCCCCCATAGTTCTCGGTACTATTGTTATCTTATGTACCGGATCAGTATTCTTTAATAAAGCTGCAACAAGTGCATGCCCAACTTCATGGAATGCAACTATTCTCTTTTCCTTAGGTGAAAGGATTCTATCCTTCTTTTCTTTACCTGCTATTATAACTTCTACTGCCTCTTCAAGGTCTTGTTGAAGTACAAATTTTCTATTGTTTTTAACTGCATTAAGTGCAGCTTCATTCACTATGTTTGCTAGATCTGCTCCTACAGCTCCAGGAGTACTCTTAGCTATTGCTTCTAAGTCTACATTGTCGCTTATCTTTACGTCTTTTGCATGAACCTTTAATATAGATATTCTACCTATTAAATCAGGTCTATCAACTATAACTCTTCTATCAAATCTTCCTGGTCTTAATAAAGCTTTATCAAGTATTTCAGGTCTATTTGTTGCACCTAGTATTACTACACCCTTAGAGGAATCAAAGCCATCCATCTCAGCAAGCAATTGATTTAATGTTTGCTCTCTTTCGTCATTACCTTGTATAGCACCATCTCTGCTTTTACCTATAGCATCAATTTCATCTATAAAGATTATACATGGGGCTTTTTCCTCAGCCTGTCTAAATAAATCTCTTACTCTTGAGGCACCCATACCTACAAAAAGCTCAACAAAATCTGAACCTGACATAGAGAAGAAAGGAACCTTTGCCTCACCAGCAACAGCCTTTGCTAGTAAAGTCTTACCTGTACCTGGAGGTCCAACTAGAAGTGCTCCCTTAGGTAGCTTAGCTCCTATTTCCTGATACTTCTTAGGGTCGTGTAAGAAATCAACTATTTCCTTAAGTGACTCTTTAGCTTCTTCCTGCCCTGCCACATCTGCGAAGGTTTTTCCTGTTTCATCTTCAGCATAAAGCTTAGCGGTATTCTTACCGAAAGACATCACTCCTCCGCCCATCTTTTTATCCATCTTACCAACCATTAATCTTCCTATTACAAAGATCAATACTAAAGGTCCTATCCAATATAATATCAAATCAGCAACTGGAAATCTGTCTGGTAATTTTCCTTCGTATTTTACTCCAGAGTCTTGTAATTGCTTAACAAGATCTTTATCGTTTAAATTCACTGTATACAATATCTTTCCGTAATCGCTACTTGCCTTATTAGGCATTATTGTTAACTTTTGATTAGTTATCGTTACTGTATCAACTTTTTTATCCTTTAACATACTTTGAAACTGATCATATGTTATATCCTCTGTCATCATTTCAGCCTTAGTATAGTTGAAAGCAAATAGCAATCCTAACGCTATTATTCCATATATAATAGCATATTGCCATTTTTTATTATTTTTAAACATATCTGCACCTCTTTTCATTTGTCTTATAAATTAATAATATTCTACTAAGTTATGCTAAATTACATATACTATTTTAAGAAGCCTATCCTGTTAAATGGATATACCATAACTCTTGCTTTTCCTTGTATATCCTTTGCATCAATATATGGATTATTCCAATAACGTGCATCTTCAGAATTTGCTCTGTTATCACCTAACATAAGATACTTTCCTTCTGGAATCTTGAAACTTGCTGACTTATTCTCCGGATTCTTTACATAATCCTCTGCAAGATAAGTACCGTTTATATATACATCGCCATTATCCTTAATTTCTACGCTTTCCCCTGGAAGTCCAACTACCCTTTTTATTAATAAATCATTAAGCTCATGTGAATAAAATACTAAGATATCTCCTCTTTTTATGTTTTTATAATTATATATCTTAGTAACAAACATCTGATCTCCCTTTTTTATAGTTGGATACATGGATTCAGTTGGTACTGAAACCTTATATAAGACAAACTTATTGATAAGAGCTGCCAAAATTATAGCTGCACCTATTGGAACTACCCAATCTAAAAAAAACTTGATCACTGGACTTTTAGCATTACTATTCTCCATTATTCCCACATACCTTTCATTAAATCATCTACAACTGCCTTCCTATTATTCGTTAGCTCTTCGTCTATATAATAAAAGGAATCTTTCTTAATCAAAATATCACCATCTTTAGGCATCCCATTGATACATTTCATATCTATTTTTATTACTTTATCCTCTTGTTCACAAATGGCGAAATTTGATTCTATTCTATCTACAATTATAATATCCTTAGATAGCTTCATAATGTCTCCCTTAATTAAAAATATACCTTATATAAGTATATCATAATATAAACTTTTTTGTATTATAGATACATAATTTAAATGTTTATTTTTATTGGATTTCCTACCAAAGATATATAAGACTATATATCTTTATTAACCTTTCCTTAACATCAAAATTAATGTATAGTAATAAAAATTAGCTAAAGCAATTATCAACGGAAATAATACATAATTCTTTATAAATTATAAACATATAATTATAAAAAATTACAATGCTATGCAAAAAACATTCACATTTGATTGCAATTGTATAAAATTTAATTGTGTGAATTATATGATATACCTATTTATTATTTATGTAAATATGTAATTGATAGAAATATTCAATAAAAAAGTTGCTGAAGTGAACTTTTTTTTGAATTTTTATGTTCATCTACCTTTCTGAATGTATATGAGAAAAATCTGGCAGGACAGATAATTTCCTAAAGAAAAATTTTACTTTTCTTAACAGTAAAAATGCAGAGTATCCCATACATTGATACTCTGCTTTAACTCAATATCTCACCACTATATTATTTCATTACTTATTACATCTTCATAAGTCTCTCTCTTACATACTAACCTGTCTTTACCATCTCTTATCATTACCACAGCCGCTTTAGGAATTTTGTTGTAGTTGTTTGCCATAGAGTATCCATAAGCTCCAGTAGACATTATAGCTAATAAATCTCCACTGTGAACCTTTGGCAGAGTTATATCGTTTATTAGTATATCTCCAGACTCACAGCATTTACCTGCTATTGTTATAGATTCTTCGTCATCAGAATGCACCCTATTAGCTACTATAGATTCGTACTGAGCTTGATATAAAGCTGGTCTAATATTGTCAGTCATTCCCCCATCTACAGAAATATATTTTCTTATAGAAGGTACTTCTTTTATTGAGCCAACAGTATATAGTGTTATACCTGAATTGCCTACTATTGACCTACCTGGTTCTATGGTAAGTATAGGCATTTCCATTCCTAATTCACTAGAGACCGAACGAGCCTTATTTAATATTGCATTGCAATATACAGATGCAGTTTTTGGCGAATCGCCATTATTGTAATATACTCCAAAACCTCCACCAAGATCAAGTTCTTTAATGGCATATCCTGTATTATCATAAATATCTTTAATTATTCTTAGCATTACTTCTGTTGCATCTTCATAAGGATCAATCTCAAAAATCTGCGACCCTATGTGACAATGTAATCCAACTAACTCTATATTTTCAAAGCTTAATGCTTTCTTTACAGTTTCTAATACATTATCTTCTATATATGCAAATCCAAACTTAGAGTCTAATTGACCTGTTTTTATATATTCATGGGTATGAGCTTCTATACCAGGTGTAATTCTTAGGTATATGCGCTGCTTTTTATTAAATTTCTTAGCGATTCTATCTATAAACTCAATTTCCATAATATTATCTGCTACAAAAGTTCCAACTCCCAGTTCAATACCTAGTTCAATTTCGTCAATTGTCTTGTTATTTCCATGGAAATATACCTTTTCCAACGGAAATCCTGATTTATATGCAGTAAAAAGCTCTCCCCCAGAAACAACATCTAAATATAAATTTTCTTCTTGGATAAGTCTGCACATAGCAAGAGTTAAGAAGGCTTTACCAGCATATGCAACTCTATTATTTTCACTTTCACAATTAAAACTATTGTAATATTCCCTACAATTTTGTCTTATAAGGTTCTCATCAAAAACATACAATGGAGTAGAGTATTTTTCTACTAAGTCAGTAGCTCTAATTCCATCTATCTCTAATATATTTTCCTCAACACTCATAGTTCCAAACAATTTCATCTATATTTCCTCCCCAAATTTATATATGTCTATTACTGTAGATATGATACTTACTTATTCTTTCACTGGAATTCATATTTAAGCCTATTTGTATGCTTATGTACATCCTAAAAATAAATCTATAAAGAATAAAAAGTGAGTTGAAGTGACCTTCTTCAATGATTTTTTACGTATTTGCCTTTTCTGATGTTTATAAAAAAATGTAGCAATCACATAAATTTTCTTTTTTACTATATATGCTAAGAAGCTATTTTAAGCCTATAAATCACAATATCTAGCTAATATTTTTATATAGTAAAAAACGTCACAGAAAAATCTGTGACGGGTAGAATTTGCTTTAAGGTGAAATTGCAGAAACGAATTTCTATTATAAAAATAATTTTAAAATATAACAATATTTTATTGCAATTCATTAATCCTTGTAGCTCTCCACTTCATATTATCATGCCAGTATGACATAATAATTTAAAGTGACAGTTATATACATATTATGCATACAACCAGAAGAAAACTCTGCCAAGCATTCTTCTTCGGCTGTTTTTCCTTTTTTTATTCTTCATCGCTCGCCAGCTATAAATAAATACTCTTAAAAACAGCACCTCTACCCTAGGTCTTATTACATATTTAATTTTCAGTAATTTAACTATTATGATATCACATTATAATAAATATACAATATAAAACTAAAAATATTTTATGTCATTTTATACTATATATCTTATTTAAGTATATTTATTTTTATTAAGAATATTTTGCACTTCTTATTCTTTATCATTTCTATACTTCACCATAAGTTCGCTAAATATCTCTCCAGAACTTGGCGGCGTATATGTTATTGCATTAGCTCCAGCAAGTATAGTTTCTTTTATACTTTCATTTGTAGGACCTCCAGTAGCTATTATAGGAAACTCTGGGAATTTCTTTCTAACATTTCTTACAATAGCCGCAGTATTCTTGCCACCTGAAACGTTTAAAATATTGGCCCCAGCCTCTATCCTACCTTCAAAGTCATCATTTTCAGAGACAACTGTAACTATTATAGGTATATCAACTGTATTTCTTAACTTATTTACAATCTCATTTGATGTTGGTGCATTAACAACAACACCCATTGCTCCTTTAAATTCTGCATCCAAAGCCAGATTAATAACTCGCATTCCTTGAGTTATTCCCCCTCCTACACCGCAAAATACAGGAACATCTGCTGCAAGCATCAATGCCTGTGTAATTATAGGTTGAGGAGTAAAAGGGTATACTGCAATTATTGCATCCGCATTTGTATTCTTTATTATTGCTACATCTGTAGTAAATACTAAAGATTTTATCCTCTTACCGAATATTTTTATTCCGCTAGCATCTCTTATAACTGCTGGCATTTCTATCAGGTGATTCCTAAGTGAACCTTTTATTTCAGGTACATATTTGAGTTCTTTATTGTTACCTACTGTCATTTAATTTCCCCCTTTCCCTTTCATTAAATCTAAAAATCAACTATATTAAAATTAACTATATTTTAATACAACCGTGTTCACTTGTCATTTTTTTTAGATTAATTTTCATTTAATTTATATGACAATATTATGCAAAATATTACATAGATAATACTTTTTACATTAGCCTATCTCTTCTAGTACTTTTCTTACAACAGCCTTACCTATTTCATCTTCACTCATTTCATTTAATGCATCTCCGATATTACTCCAATCAAGCCACTCTACCTCAGAAGACTTCACTATTTCTCCAGATTTGTAGTAAGCTATATATGTAAGCATGAGCAAATCCTTACCTTTAACATAATCGCTTCCTAAATATTTTATGTTATCTACTATTAAGCCGGTTTCTTCTTTTACTTCTCTTAAAACTGCATCCTCAGCCTTCTCATCTGGGCTAACATAACCTGATACAAGAACCTTTGAATTCTTATATATATAGCTTTGCTTAAGTAATAATATCTTATTCTCCTTGATTATAGCAACAACCACACAGGGTTTAGGAACATCAAAAAATAACATATCATCCTTTGGACAATACGGCACCCCTCCTTCATCCCAACTATACTTTTCTTCAAGTTTTCTTCCGCATAATGGACAATATATGAATTTCAATATTACTCCCCCTAAAACTCACTTACAATATATGTTTTATAATATCACTTGAACTTCTTTTTTTAAAGTAATGCTGTCCTTAGTCACCTCAGAGCAATATGCAAAAACATCAACTCCATTATTTGACGCATATCTTAACGCTGCTCCAAATTCAGGATCTGTTTCATCATGAGGTGTAAAAGCCTTTATATCATCGATTTGAATAAGAAAAATAACGCCCGCACCTTTTCCTTGCTTTTTTGCCTCTACAAGCTCCAACAGATGTTTCCTACCTCTTTCTGTAGGTGCATCTGGAAAGCTAGCAATTCCATTACTCTCTAGCGTTACCCCTTTGACTTCAAGATAGTACTCATTTTCCTGTTCGTCACTTAACTTAAAATCAAATCGACTGTTTCCGAAGGTCTTTTCTCTCATTATTTTAGTATATCTTATTAGTGACGGTATTTTTCTATTGATTAAAGCTTCTTCAACCACCTTATTAGGTATATGTGAATCTATACTTATAAGCTTATCTCCTTTGTATGCTGAAATCAAATCATACTTGGTTTTTCTTCCAGGTGCATCTTCCTTCCTAAGTATAACAGTAGTTCCTGGTATCAAAATCTCTTTGCATCTTCCTGTATTAGGGACATGAACCATCATTTCCTCGTTGTCTAATAATATATATCCTTGGAATCTATTTGGTCTCCTAATAAAAGTTGCTTCTAAAACAGGTTTAATTATCTTCATATGAACTCCTTTCAAGCTTATTAGAAGTTATCCACATTATCAACACACATTGTCCACAGGGTTTGTTTGTAAGTCTAATAACAAAACATCAAAAAAGTATTCTTTGATGTTTTTATTTGTTTTATGTAGTTTACTGTAGATAAATATAATATTTTGTTATACGTTAATTGCTATTATTGAGTATACTAAAGACTAATTTACAATGCAACTCATCTATCACCCTAATAATTTATAGAAAAACTAATTAATTCTTCGATAGTTATGCACATTTGTCCACACTTATTCACAGCATTGTGCATAAAACTGTGGACAACTGTTAATTTTTCTTAATATTTTGTGCATAAGTTATAAATCTACACAAAGTGCCAAAGAATAAAAATCTACTGATGAATAACAAAAATAAGGGGGCTGTCGCATTAGCGGTTAAAAACCGCTGATGCTCAGCCCTAATTTTCTAAAAATTTGTAAGAATTACAACTATATTTTAGAATGTTTTTTCTGAAATTCTAAAAAATTGCGCACTTTAATAAGCCTTTTCTATTAAGGCTATTTTTAAACAATTAGTTTTTAAAAGTTTAAATTTATGCACTGTTTTTTAATGAAAATAGGTGTTTTCCAGTTCTCTCTGATTGGATTTTATTATGTAGTTTGTTTACATTATGTGCCATTGCTAAAGAATACTTTCGGCCCAAACATTCTGTTTGCCCTTCGAGAGATATCTTCGGAAGCCCATATCTTGTTTTATCTCTGCAAAAGAACCTTCAGCTTGAATACTTCGGTTCATTCTAAGTTGGCAGCCTTCTTCACTTACAACTCTTTCTAAATCTTTTTTTCTAAGCTTATTAAACAACTTTGAGGTTTCAAGATTTTTAGCTCTTTCTTCCAAAGGTGTCTTGCTGTTATTTCCTTTTATACATTTGCTTTTGTAAGAACAAGAACTGCAATCTTCGCAAGTATATACTGTTTTTTCGCTTATGTATCCGGTTTTACTCTTTCTTTTTATAGTCTTACTAAATATTAACTTTTTATTATTCTTGCAGATATAGTAATCTCCAATTTCATCATAGTCCATATTATCAATTCTACTAATATCCCTTTGGTATTTCCTTGTTTTAGATATCTCATAGTTTGCTGGTTTAATGAAAGAGAGTTGTCCATTTTCTTCAATAAATAAATAGTTCTCTTCGCTTTCATAGCCAGCGTCAGCAACTATTTTTAGATATTTAAAACTTAGAGATTCTTCCATGCTCTTAAGAAATGGAATAAGTGTAGGGGTATCCGTTGGCTGATCGCATACGGTGAGCCATACAATATATTCCGAATCAACACCGTGTTGGACATTGTATCCAGCTTTTAACTGACCATTTCCCATAGCGTCTTCTTTCATTCTCATAAATGTTGAATCATTATCTGTTTTTGAATAACTATTACGGTTACCGCAAATGTGCAACTTTTGCGTGTATTCTTTTAACTTGTCAAGATACTCTTCAAGAGTTTCAATAGATCGCTGTAATGGCATTTTTCTTTTCCCTGATCCATGCACAAATTCAATATTTCTCTCATATTTCAGAGCGTAAAGCTTTTTTCGCAACTTTTTATATGTTTCATCTTCACTTTGTCATTGTATATTATCTTAATTCCGTATAGTTCCTCACAGTTAGCTACTAAATCAGCCAATTTAACAAGAAGCTTTTCTAAATTCTTTGTAACTGCCTTTTTCCAAACAAAAGTATATTTATTAGCACAAGCCTCAATTTTAGTACCATCAATGAATA
Source organism: Clostridium manihotivorum (assembly GCF_004015185.1). Lineage (GTDB taxonomy): Bacteria > Bacillota > Clostridia > Clostridiales > Clostridiaceae > Clostridium_AR > Clostridium_AR manihotivorum. The sequence continues at coordinate 5,878,107 of NZ_CP025746.1, forward strand.
TAGCATCTCCAGATATTTCTCCTGTAGCACGAAGACATTCTGTCATTTCAGCTAAGATTCTTTCTGCACATGGCGCAAAGTGTAAGCTTCTAAATCTAGCAAATGTTGAATGATCAGGTATTGGTGAATTTTCAAGAAGATACATGAAGTTAATATCACGTCGGCAATATTTTTCCATATCCCGTGAAGAATAGATATGGTTCATGTAAGAATAGAGTACAATCTTCAGCATCTGTCGTGGCGTAGCTTGATTTTCCCTAATTCGGGAATAAGTCGAATATAAATCTGTTAAATCCATCTCCTCTACAAATTGACTTAGCAAACGCACCGAATCATTAACTGAGACCATATAATCAATATTAAATGGAAGTTTTAATTGATAACTTCCTTTATTTAAAGTATAATCTTTATGTAAATTAATATGTTTGGTCATATATTAATTTTACAATAAATCCAGCACTCTTGTGAATGCTGGATTTATTTTTTATGCAAAAAACGGAGCTGTGCACTAATTAATTAGTGCGACAGCCCCCTTATATATTAGTTTACGAGAATAAATTCTCCATTACGTTCTACACATATATAAACTCGATTAACTCCGGAAGTAAATCGAGTTATATAGGTTATGGTGACTCCTAGGGGAATCGAACCCCTGTTACCACCGTGAAAGGGTGGTGTCTTGACCGCTTGACCAAGGAGCCTTATGAACCTAGCGACCACTTACTCTCCCACACAGTCGCCCATGCAGTACCATCAGCCGTCTAAGTCTTAACCTTCGTGTTCGGTATGGGTACGGGTGTAACCCTTAGACGCATCATCACTAGATATTGAAAGATTATTCTTTCAAAATTGCACTTAAGTTAACTTTGTAATATTGTTTTGGTTAAGCCCTCGATCTATTAGTATCGGTCAGCTGAACATGTTACCATGCTTACACCTCCGACCTATCAACCTCGTGTTCTTCGAGGGATCTTACTAGCTTACGCTATGGGAAATCTAATCTTGAGGTGGGCTTCACGCTTAGATGCCTTCAGCGTTTATCCCTTCCCGACGTAGCTACCCAGCTATGCTCCTGGCGGAACAACTGGTGCACCAGAGGTCAGTCCATCCCGGTCCTCTCGTACTAAGGACAGCTCCTCTCAAATTTCCTACGCCCGCGACGGATAGGGACCGAACTGTCTCACGACGTTCTGAACCCAGCTCGCGTGCCGCTTTAATGGGCGAACAGCCCAACCCTTGGGACCTACTTCAGCCCCAGGATGCGACGAGCCGACATCGAGGTGCCAAACCTCCCCGTCGATGTGGACTCTTGGGGGAGATCAGCCTGTTATCCCCGAGGTAGCTTTTATCCGTTGAGCGATGGCCTCCCACGAGGTACCACCGGATCACTAAGCCCGACTTTCGTCCCTGCTCCACTTGTAAGTGTCGCAGTCAGGCTCCCTTCTGCCTTTGCACTCTACGAACGATTTCCGACCGTTCTGAGGGAACCTTTGGGCGCCTCCGTTACTTTTTTTGGAGGCGACCGCCCCAGTCAAACTGCCCACCTAACAATGTCCCGTCACCAGCTTCATGGTGCCCGGTTAGAATCCCAGTACTGTCAGGGTGGTATCCCAAGGTCGACTCCACATCCCCTAACGAGGATGTTTCCCAGTCTCCCACCTATCCTGTACAGACAATACCGAAACTCAATGCTAAGCTACAGTAAAGCTCTACGGGGTCTTTCCGTCCAATCGCGGGTAGCAAGCATCTTCACTTGCACTACAACTTCGCCGGATTTACAGTTGAGACAGTGCCCAAGTCATTACGCCATTCGTGCGGGTCAGAACTTACCTGACAAGGAATTTCGCTACCTTAGGACCGTTATAGTTACGGCCGCCGTTTACTGGGGCTTAAGTTCACCGCTTCGCGTTACCGCTAACGATTCCCCTTAACCTTCCAGCACCGGGCAGGCGTCAGCCCCTATACATCAGCTTTCGCTTTAGCAGAGACCTGTGTTTTTGCTAAACAGTTGCTTGGGCCTATTCTCTGCGACCTACTCTCGTAGGCACCCCTTCTCCCGAAGTTACGGGGTCAATTTGCCGAGTTCCTTAACTGTAATTCTTCCGCCGGCCTTAGGGATTCTCTCCTCACCTACCTGTGTCGGTTTGCGGTACGGGCACTACATTTCTCCCTAGAAGCTTTTCTTGGCGTCAGAATCAAGTACTTCAGCCACAAGGGCCTTCCCCATCACACCTTAACTTAACAAGCGGATTTGCCTACTTGCATGTCTAAGTGCTTAGACTAGCATCCAATAGCTAGCACACTCTATCTTCCTGCGTCACTCCATCGGTAATAACGATTTGCAGTGGTATCGGAATATCAACCGATTGTCCATCACCTACGCCTTTCGGCCTCGGCTTAGGTCCCGACTAACCCTCAGCGGACGAGCCTTCCTGAGGAAACCTTAGGTTTTCGGCCACTAGGATTCTCACCTAGTTCTCGCTACTAATGCCAACATACTCACTCGTAATCAGTCCACCGCTCCTTACGGTACGACTTCAGCCCGATTACGACGCTCCCCTACCCCAGTAGATTAAATCTACTAGCCGTAGCTTCGGTGATAAGTTTGAGCCCCGAACATCTTCGGCGCAGGATCTCTCGACTAGTGAGCTATTACGCACTCTTTTAATGAGTGGCTGCTTCTAAGCCAACATCCTAGTTGTCTTAGAAATCCCACATCCTTTTCCACTTAACTTATACTTTGGGACCTTAGCTGACGATCTGGGCTGTTTCCCTTTTGACTACGGATCTTATCATTCGCAGTCTGACTGCCGGACTAATACTATATGGCATTCGGAGTTTGATAAGGTTCAGTAAGCGATATGCCCCTAGCCCATTCAGTGCTCTACCTCCATTAGTCATATCCGACGCTAGCCCTAAAGCTATTTCGGGGAGAACCAGCTATCTCCGAGTTCGATTGGAATTTCTCCGCTATCCACAGCTCATCCCATGGTTTTTCAACACCAACGTGGTTCGGTCCTCCACGAAGTTTTACCTTCGCTTCAACCTGGCCATGGATAGGTCACCCGGTTTCGGGTCTACGGCATGCAACTATTCGCCCTATTCAGACTCGGTTTCCCTTCGGCTCCGTACCTTAAGTACTTAACCTCGCTACATACCGTAACTCGTTGGCTCGTTCTACAAAAAGCACATCATCACACACATATGGTGCTCTGATCGGTTGTAGGCACACGGTTTCAGGTTCTATTTCACTCCCCTTCCGGGGTTCTTTTCACCTTTCCCTCACGGTACTTCTTCACTATCGGTCATCAAGTAGTATTTAGCCTTGGGAGGTGGTCCTCCCTGCTTCCCACAAGGTTTCACGTGTCTCGTGGTACTCTGGAGCAGAACTATGGTCTTCTTGTTTCACTTACAGGACTATTACCTTCTACGGTGTATCTTTCCAGATATCTTCAATTACAATAGCCACCACATTTATGTTCTGTCCGCAACCCCAAAGATAAATCTTTGGTTTGGGCTCTTCCGATTTCGCTCGCCGCTACTGACGGAATCGATTTTTCTTTCTCTTCCTCTAGGTACTTAGATGTTTCAGTTCCCTAGGTTTACCCTCCTATAGCTATGTATTCACTATAAGATACGTAGGGTTACCTACGTGAGTTTCCTCATTCGGAAATCTTTGGATCACAGGCTATTTGCGCCTACCCAAAGCTTATCGCAGCTTGTCACGTCCTTCTTCGGCTCTTGATGCCAAGGCATTCACCATGCGCCCTTTCTAACTTAACCCATCTTTTGAAATTGCTATAAACTTCGCATTACTTCGTCATCTTCCTCACTGCGGTGCTCATTTAGCTTAGTAAACTCCGCTCCTCGTTCGTCGATTCCTCGTCCTGCTCGTTTCTATCAATTTCGTCGAATTGCTTTTAAACAATTCTACTTTAGTGTCATTATAACCGGCGCATTATTTCGTCACCTTCCTCACTACGCTGCTCACTTACCTGAAGTAAGCTCCGCGGCTCGTTCGTCGGTTCCTCGTACTGCTTGGTTCTAATGCCACTCCAATTTGCTTCGCAAATTTTGCGTCTGACTTATATATGTACTGTTCGCACTTGTGCGTTTGTACTATATAGATTAACCGCATATTTTGCATTTGAACAAACCGGATACTGACTTCAATACTAGCGTGCATTGTTTAGTCAGTAGTTATATTACAAAGAATTAGTAAATATCTTTACTTTAACTTATGTGCAATTTTCAAAGAACAATCTGAGATACTTGGTATCTCAAAATTAAACAGAGTAAATAACAACCAGAATTCGTGTATATTAAGTCTGAAATGCATCAGTACTTAATAATTTCTCCATAGAAAGGAGGTGATCCAGCCGCAGGTTCTCCTACGGCTACCTTGTTACGACTTCACCCCAATCGCTGACCCTACCTTCGGCTGCTGCCTCCCTTACGGGTTAGCTCACAGACTTCGGGTATTGCCAACTCTCATGGTGTGACGGGCGGTGTGTACAAGGCCCGGGAACGTATTCACCGCGACATGCTGATTCGCGATTACTAGCAACTCCGGCTTCATGTAGGCGAGTTTCAGCCTACAATCCGAACTGGGACAAGTTTTTGAGATTTGCTCCACCTCACGGTCTTGCGTCTCTTTGTACTTGCCATTGTAGCACGTGTGTAGCCCTAGACATAAGGGGCATGATGATTTGACGTCATCCCCACCTTCCTCCCGGTTAACCCGGGCAGTCTCGCTAGAGTGCTCAACTAAATGGTAGCAACTAACAATAAGGGTTGCGCTCGTTGCGGGACTTAACCCAACATCTCACGACACGAGCTGACGACAACCATGCACCACCTGTCTTCCTGTCGATACCAAAGGTACCGACTTCCCCGGTTAAGGGTAATTCAGGAGATGTCAAGTCTAGGTAAGGTTCTTCGCGTTGCTTCGAATTAAACCACATGCTCCGCTGCTTGTGCGGGCCCCCGTCAATTCCTTTGAGTTTTAATCTTGCGACCGTACTCCCCAGGCGGGATACTTATTGTGTTAACGGCGGCACGGAGGTGTTGAAACCCCCACACCTAGTATCCATCGTTTACGGCGTGGACTACCAGGGTATCTAATCCTGTTTGCTCCCCACGCTTTCGAGCCTCAGTGTCAGTTACAGTCCAGAAAGTCGCCTTCGCCACTGGTGTTCTTCCTAATCTCTACGCATTTCACCGCTACACTAGGAATTCCACTTTCCTCTCCTGCACTCTAGATATCCAGTTTGGAATGCAAAGCACCCAAGTTAAGCCCAGGTATTTCACATCCCACTTAAACATCCACCTACGCTCCCTTTACGCCCAGTAAATCCGGACAACGCTTGCCACCTACGTATTACCGCGGCTGCTGGCACGTAGTTAGCCGTGGCTTCCTCCTTGGGTACCGTCATTATCGTCCCCAAAGACAGAGCTTTACAACCCGAAGGCCTTCATCACTCACGCGGCGTTGCTGCATCAGGGTTTCCCCATTGTGCAATATTCCCCACCGTCGCCTCCCGTAGGAGTCTGGACCGTATCTCAGTTCCAATGTGGCCGATCACCCTCTCAGGTCGGCTACGCATCGTCGCCTTGGTGAGCCATTACCTCACCAACTAGCTAATGCGCCGCGGGTCCATCTTATAGCGGATTGCTCCTTTGATTTTCATTTCATGCGAAACGAAAATGTTATGCGGTATTAATCTTCCTTTCGGAAGGCTATCCCCCTCTATAAGGCAGGTTACCCACGTGTTACTCACCCGTCCGCCGCTAAGAAAGTTCCGAAGAACTTTCTCCGCTCGACTTGCATGTGTTAGGCACGCCGCCAGCGTTCGTCCTGAGCCAGGATCAAACTCTCAATTTAAAGTTTAATCATAGCTTACTTACTTAGTAAGTCTTTTTTCAAAAGAATTGCTGGTTTAAGTCTAGTTTTAGACTTTGTTTATTTTACTCTGTTTAATTTTCAAAGACCAAGTTTGTTATGCTGCATTTCTGACAGCTCATTTATCTTACCACCGTAAGATTTCTTTGTCAACACATTTTTTTGAATTAGTTTAATTTATTTAAAAAACTTAATTCAATTCTTGTGTTTGTCCTCTCAACTCTGTCGTAAGGACGAGTTTTATAATATCATGTGTATTAATATAGCTAAACATCATATTTCTCTATTTCTTGAATTTAATCACCTTGTTCTTTAATTTCCTGTTATTTAATAGATAATCACCATATTGATACACTAGGCTGTGTTTATATTATCTTCAAGGAAATTTATCCAATTCTTAAGATTTTCTTAAACATTGTTCAGTACCTTGCATTATTTAATACTGATTTATATACTATAGATATGAGATGAATTAACCATTAATCAGTAACCATTGGAGGTAGTAATTATAACTCTAAATTTTTCATTAAATATAGGCTATGTTTAATGATATTGTTGAAATTAAGTGATTAAGAAGGAGATTCTATATCAATCCTTTGCGTAAGCTCATCTAAGCATCGTATGACTGGCCACTTAATTTCAACACAGTACTTTAGCAGAGCCTAAATATAAAGATATTTTACCTGTGTAATAAAATAAGTATATTTTTTTCTTAATTTAAATTAATAAAGAGGTGATATGGTGAATATTCAATTAAAGAAAGGTGTTTTAGAACTTTGTGTACTTTCTGTATTGTCTAGGAAGGATTGTTATGGATATGAACTAGTAAATGAAATCTCTAAAAATATTCAAATATCAGATGGGACTATATATCCAATACTAAGAAGACTTACAGAAGAAGGCTACTTTACAACCTACCTACAAGAGTCTCAAGAAGGTCCACCTAGAAAATACTACAGATTAACAGAACTAGGATACAAAACAAAACTAGAATTAGAAAATGAATGGTTTAGCTTTTCAAAGAATGTTAATACAATAATTAAGGGGGAAAGTCCTGATGAATAAGCATCAATTTCTAAATATAATCTCTAATGGCCTACTTGATTTCCCTGAAAAGGAAAGAAAAGATATTATCTATGATTATGAAGAACATTTTGATGTTGGTTTAGCCCAAGGAAAATCAGAAGAAGATATAATACTAGAACTAGGCGATCCACATACAATTGTAAATCAATATAGAAAAGAAAATAATCTTATATATGATAATACACCTATAATCAACAATAGCATAAATAATGGTAGCGATAACGGCAATAGTAAAGTATTCGCAATAATTCTAATTATATTACTTCTATTATTTAGTCCTGGAATATTCGGGATAGTTATAGGTATACTAGGGGCAATGATTGGTCTTATAGGCGGAACTTTTGCCATAGGCGTAGCTGGTCTTGCTATAACACTAGGAACAACTGTAGGATCTGTTTTTGGATTAATTTCAATTCCTAGTGGTTGGTCAGCAGTACCAGGAACAGCTTCTCTATTAATAGGAATCGGTACTTTAGCCTTAGGTATACTAAGTACCATAGGAAGCTTCTATTTGATAAGAGCGTTTATTCTTCTAATAATAAAATTTGTTAAATGGATTATATCTGTTTTTAGATAGAGGTGAGATAATATGAAAAATAATTTTATGAAAAGACTTTGTTTAATTCTAGCAGCCATAGTATTAATATGTTATGGAGCTGCGGCCATAATATTGAAGGTGTCAAATTTTAATATTCTTAATGTAATAAATGATACTAATTCATTTATAAATAATAATCATGTTGTTGAAAGACACTCTAATACAGTTCAATTCAATGATAACAATAGTAGTTCATCATCTTCTAATAATAAAGGTGATTACAACTTAAATGACGAGGTTAACAAATCTTTATCTGGGATAAATAATATAAATCTATCTTTTGTAAGCAGTGATTTAGCATTCCATGATTATGATAAAAATGAAATAAAAGTAGTCTTAACTGGTAACTTGAAGACTAGCTTTGCAACAACTGCTCCCAAACTTGAAAGTTCAACAGATGGAGATACGGTAAATGTTTCACTTGAAAATAAGTCCTTTCTCGGTATAGGAAGTTACTCATTAAACTCAAAGATAGATATCTACATGCCAAAAGATTATTCAAAAAACTTGTCACTTGGCACTGTTTCCTCAGAAATCAATATATCGGATAAACAACTTAATAACCTAAAGTTAAACTCAACTTCTGGGAGTATAAAACTGTCAAATATTAAGGTGGATTCTCTCAATGCTAAAACAGTTTCTGGAGATATAACTGGTTCAAATGTTATAACAAATAAAACTGAAACTGAAACAGTATCCGGAAAAGTATTGTTAGATAAGTTTGAAGGGTCATCTAGTTCCTCTTCAGTATCTGGAGATATATCATTCAATTATCAAAGTGTCATAGGTGATATCAGTGCCCACTCTACTTCTGGGGATATTATTTTAAAGCTACCCAAGGATTGCTCTTTCAACTTAGATGCATCATCTACTTCAGGAGATATGAGCACTAAGTTTTCTCTTGAAAATAGTTCTTCTGGCAAAAGAAGCTTAAGTGGAACCTACGGTAATGGCAATAATAAATTATCACTTCATACAACCTCTGGAGATATAAGTGTAGATAAGAATTAAAAAATATATTAGTTTTATATTAATATGGTCTTAACAATAAAAAGTTCGCTGAAGCTTCTTCAGCGAACTTTTTTTGCGCATATGACTTTCCAAATATATATGTGAAAAATCTGGCAGACTGTATAATTTCTTTTTTATTCTTTCTCCTATTACATGCATTTAAACCATCCAATTATTTTTGCCAACAGCTTTATCTAATAAAATAATTTCCTAAGTAATAAAATAATTTTTAGTATAGAATTACTTTTTTGAAGAAAAATAATAAAAAGTCGTTAAAAAATATATGGATTTTTTCTATAACTCTTGTTAAAATATAGACAAGCGATAATTGTTATTCGTAAATAATTTATATTAATTATATTTTTGGAGGTAAAGATTATGAAGGTGGCAGTAATAGGTTGTACCCATGCAGGTACTGCAGCGATAGTAAATACAGCAAAACTATATCCAGATGCAGAAATTACAGTATATGAGAGAAATAATAATATTTCATTCCTTTCCTGTGGTATTGCATTATACGTTGGTGGAGTGGTTAAGGATCCTCAAGGATTGTTCTACAGCTCTCCTGAAGCACTAGCAGAGCTAGGTGTAAAAACTAAGATGTCTCACGATGTATTAGATATAGATTTTGATGCAAAAAAACTTAAAGTTAAAGATTTAAATTCAAATGAAGAATTCGAAGATACTTTTGATAAGCTAATCATAACTTCTGGGTCATGGCCTATAGTGCCTAAGATAGAAGGAATAGATTTAGATAATATACTTCTTTCAAAGAACTTTTATCATTCAAATACAATTATTGAAAAAGCAAAAGAAGCAAATAAAATTGTTGTTGTAGGAGCTGGCTATATCGGTGTTGAATTAGTAGAAGCTTTCCAAGCTAATGGTAAAGAAGTTACTTTAATAGATAGCGTAGATAGAATACTAAGCAAATATCTAGACAAAGAATTTACAGACACTGCAGAAATGGCTTTTGCTAATAGAGGTGTTAAGCTAGCTTTAGGTGAAACTGTAAATAAGTTTGAAGGTAACGATGGAAAGGTTACTAAAGTAGTAACCAATAAAGGTGAATATGAAGCTGATCTTGTAATATTATGTATTGGCTTTAGACCAAGCACTGACCTATTTAAAGGTAAGTTAGATATGCTACCAAACGGAGCAATACTTGTAGATGAATATATGAGAACAAGTAAAGAAGACGTATTTGCAGCTGGAGATTGCTGTTCAGTAATTTACAATCCAACAGGTAAAAGAGAATATATCCCTCTTGCTACAAATGCAGTTAGAATGGGTACTCTAATAGGAAGAAATCTTGTTAAGCCAACCACTAAATACATGGGTACTCAAGCTACTTCAGGAATTAAAATATATGAATATAACATTGCTGCAACAGGTCTTACAGAAGACTCTGCCAAAGCTGCAGGCTTCAATGTTAAGTCAGTATCCGTTACTGATAACTATAGACCAGAATTCATGCCGACTTTTGATTCAGCTACAATAAAAGTTGTATATGATGCTGATTCTGAAGTTATTCTTGGTGCTCAACTTATATCCAAGACAGACTTAACTCAGATGATGAATACAATGTCTGTGGTTATCCAAAACAAAATGACAATAGATGAACTTGCTTTTGTGGACTTCTTCTTCCAACCTCATTTTAATAAACCTTGGAGTTTATTAAATGTAGTTGCTTTAAGCGCTAAATAGGATGAGAAAAAAATAGGTACCTCTTACATAGAGGCACCTATTTTTTATTAATTAATTCTCTTTCTTCTTACAAGAACTGCTCCACCTGCCAATGCTATGATTCCTAATACTATCAATATATTAGAGTCGATAACTGAACCAGTTTTAGGCATTGATGCTGCATTGGAACTTGTTGAAGCATCTGATGAAGTTGAATTTGAAGTACTTGATGAACTTATTGTATTTGAACCATTATTTGAACTTGACCCTGATGTTCCATTTGAACCATTATTTGTATTCGATCCATTATTTGTGTTTGACCCTGTACCAGGTTGTGCAGGACTTATTACAACAGTCTCAATATGACCATTTAGTGAAAGGAAGTAGTCACTGCAATGTGTTATTGCTATATCAACATAATACAATGAACCTTTCTGATATGCTGTTAAGGCATCTCCAACCTTATCTACAACCTTAGTATCAGAATTATAATGGTATAGATATATTGGTTTTGAAGCATCAAGCTTTGAAGTATCAACTGGCAATGAAACCACTGCTTTTCCTGGTAAATTTCCTTCAAACTTAAAGGATATTATCTGCGCTTTACCATCTAACTTATTGATCTCATCTGCGCTTGTTGAAGTAGCATTGAGTCCTAAATCTACACTTCTATCAAAATCACCTAAATCATTACCATTGAATGTCCAGGTTATAGCGCCTAAAGGAGAATTAGTGTTGAAGCTTGCAAATACATTTGAACCTTTTAAGACCTTAAATACATCACTAGAAACTGATGTTACGTTTGTTGCATCAATACTAAGCTTATCACCTGGCTTTGACTTACCTATTAAGGTTTTAAGATAATCTATCAATGATATTTCATCTGATGTTGTCTGAGCAGTAAGAGTAAAGTTAATATCTTTTACTGTTGTATTGCCAGCTTTATCAGTAGCAGAAACAGTTAACTTATGATTTCCTAAAGCTGAGATAGCAGTTGTTCCATCATAGCTGTTTCCATCAAGCTTTAATGAAACTGACGCTTCTTTATCAGTTGTAACCTTAGGTGTAACTGATGTATTAACATAAGTCTTACCATCCTCAACACCTGCAACTGTAACTATTGGAGCTGACTTATCAATATTAGCTATATCTATAGAAGATGTAGTTGCATTTCCTGCATAGTCTATGACTCTAGCGTATAGCTTACCATTGCTAACTACCTTAACCGGTGATGAGTATGGCAAGTAGGTGTTATTGTCAAAGCTATATTCTAGCTTATCAACATCCTTATCAGAAGAATCTGCTGCAATAGTAACACTGACATCTTTATTGGTTAGCTCTGTGGTACTTGGAGTAAGAGTTGCAGCCTTAGGGGCAACTTTATCTTTAATTACATTTATAACATCTACTGTAGCATTGTTTGATTCGTCAATAAGATTTACTTTTATAATGCTCTTATCACTTGTCAATGGAACAGTGTAGCTAAATGGCTTATCTGGAGCATCACCTGTAGCTGGATATCTATCATAGGATAGAACTGCATTTCCATTTACAAACAAACTATAGCCATAGGTATTGTCATTAACTGCTCCGTTTAAGGTGATACTGTCTTGATTTGTATAAACATTACCATCTGCTTTTGCAACTGGACTGTTTATCACAAGTTTTGGTGCAACTGAATCATATAGAACTTTATATGCATAATTAAATACAACTGTACCAGTATTATCTTCAGCATAAACATTTATATTATTATTTCCTTGAACCAACTTAACTTCTGAGCTGAAGGTTAAGTCATCTTTTACAGAAACGTCTTGTCCGCCTATCTTAAACACAGGTACCTTGTGGTTTACCTTACCAGTTACTGTATAAACATCTTTATTAGTATCTTTGGCAGAAAGTACTGAGAAGGCATCTAAATTGTTAAAATTAACTTCAAAAGGATCAGAATTAACTGTGGATACAACAGTAAAATCTTGTTCTGTTGTATTTTGATAAGCATCCGCTGCTACAATCTGAACCAAGGTATTGCCATCAACTGCAACATCAGCTGCAAAGGTTCCATCCGCATTCAGCTTAACTGGGGAACCGTTTATACTTAATGCTAATTGAGAGGCATCTGTAACCTTACCATTAAAGGTAACACTATGATTATTGGTATAAATGTAGCCATCCTTTGATACTACTGGTGAAGAAATACTTATAACTGGCTTTATGGTATCTACAGATACACTATAATTTTTATTATAAACTTCATTACCAGTACTATCCTTTGCAACTATACTTATGGTGTTGTTTCCTTCTGTAAGTTGTAACTCCCTCTTAAAGGTTCCATCTGAAGCTACTTCTGTTTCTGCTCCATTTATAAGTAATGTCTTTACGTCTGATTGAACCTCTCCAGAGAACTGAATTTTATCACTATTAAACTTATCTCCATCATGAAGATCATAAAGATAAACTTCAGGTAGTACTCCTGTCTTTACACTTATAGAGCTCTCTCCTATATTAGAAGCATAATCTGTTCCTAAAATTTCTATAGAGTTTTCACAATTATCTTTAAGAGGAAGGTCTATGGAATAGGTATCTCCTGTTAAAGTAATATTTTTCAACTGCTTACTAGTCAATGCTGTTCCATTAACAGATATTGCAAACACTCCATTTGTACCTGTTGCATCATCTGATGCCTTCCATTGAAGTTTATAGGTTCCATTGGCTACTTTGTCTGCAGATACTATATTAATAGAAGGTGCTTTACTATCAATCTTTACAGGTAACTCCAAAGACTGAGTTGATGAGTTATCTATATCTGTAGTTGTCTGAATCCTTATATAATATTGTCCGTCCGGTGCTGCTTCGTACTTACCTGTTGCCTCATTGTATATGCTTCCATCCCAAGTACCTTGAGAGTCTACAGTTCCATATACAGCTTTTGATAATTCATTTTCTAAAATATTTTTCTTTACATTGTTTTCTGAAGATAAAGTTCTTATCAGGTTTTTATCCTTATCTAGGACTTGTACTTGTAAATTCTTAGCACTCCTTAACATATATAGATTAGGAACAACAGTATTGTAAAGAGCTGACTCTCCTGTAGAGAAAGCTACTTTATCTTTATCTATACTTCCATCCTTACTAACAGCGTAAGGAGTAAAGGCTGAACTTGAACCTGTACCTAAACTTGTTGTTCCAACAATAGTACTTGAATCCCACATTGGTGAATCTATGGTCTTTAGAGCTGACCAATTCCCATAGAAGCCCATGTATGGTACAACCAAAGAAGGAACATTATCTGCAGTAAGCTTTATAAAGCCCTCAACATAGCTTTGCTTAGCAAAACCGCTTGGTAAGGTAATTGTAACATTTACTTTAGTAGAACCACCTGCTGGAACTGTTACTTTATTTGTACTGTACTTAATACTTGCACCGCCTATAACAGCTTCTGTTGCAGCTCCAGTATCAGAATTAGTTGTCTCTGTTAACACTCCAGTATCACTTAAATTATAAGTGTAAGAGTCTTTTCCATAGTTAGTTAAGGTTAAATCAAAGGAAGTACTTTGTCCTATTTGTTTTAAGGCTACAGCAGCATTACCGTTATTATCTGTAACAGTAACCTTATTTTTTATTGCTGATTCTATTTGTATTAACCCAGCCCCTTGTCTTCTAGGAGAATACAGAACTGAAGTATTATATTTATCATATTCTAGTTTCGCTGTATTAATAGTAGTCTTCTTAGCTAACTCAACTAAAGCTCTTCCTGATATTCCTGGATTATTAGCTTTAATCGCTTGTACTATCAAAGCCTCTGAACCAGCTACATGAGGCGAAGCCATAGATGTTCCACTCATAGACTGATACTTATTTCCGTTAGCCAAAGACCATATATTACCACCTGGTGCTGATATCTCAGGTTTGAAATCTAATTCTGGAGTTGGTCCCCAAGAACTAAAGGCTGAAAGATCCCCTGCATTTGGATTAGCTATACTTGTATCTTTTCCATTAAATTGAACTGTTACCCCACTAGCTATCAAAGCTTTTAGCTTAGCGCCAGAAGAATAAGATACATTAATGCATGGTATAGTAACACCAGGTTTAGCAGCTGTTGTTGGTATAGAATCATCACCTTGTGCGTTATAGAAGATAACCCCTATTGCCCCTGCATATTGAGCTGCTAGCTTTTTATTTCCGAAGCTACCACTTACCTTTTGTACCAAAGCAATTTTTCCTTTTAAGTCTTTTCCAGAAAAATCATCCCCAGTACCCTCTATAGTGTTTTTACCTTGTCCACAATCTACTAACTGATACCCTGCTTTGCTAGTTAGTGCAACTAACGGATCAACTTCACTCTTAGAATAGAGCATAAGTCCAGTATCACTTGTAGACGCATAGTCGAAAGCTGGTCCTGTGATGTTTGTATTTTCATAAGCTGCTACAGTGATTGCATCTTTAGAAACTCCTGGACTTCCTACAGTACCATCATCAGTTGTACCTAAAGCATTTACAGGCGGTACATTATTTGCTGAACTACCTGTAGATATAGCTGAATTACCTGCAGATATTACAACTACAGTTCCATTGTCAGTAGCATTTTTTATAGCTATTTGAGTTGGATCGTTAGCGTCTTGAAAGCCTGCATCTGATCCTAAGCTCATGTTTATAACATCTGCTCCATGAAGAACAGAATCTTCTATTGCAGCTATTATGTCGTCATCATATGCACTTTTGCTTGCTGGATTGTTTGTAAAAACCTTCATAGCTAATAATTGAGCTTCTGGTGCAACTCCTCTTACTGTGCTAAAGGTATCAACACCGGATTCCTTACCATTGGCGGCAACAATTCCAGCTACATGCATTCCATGCATCTCAGTATTAGCATTCTTATCAACAACATCATCAGATCCGTCTGCAAAGTTGTGACCATAAGGAACTTTTACAGAATAAAACTTTCCTGGGCCCTTAGGAGTTGTAGATGTAAGCTTAGCCTTTGATGGATCAGTTATTGTTAAATCTTTGTGAGTATAATCAATACCTGTATCCACTATAGCAACTACCATGCCTTCACCTTTATAGCCTAACTCCTGCCATGTACTATAGGCCTGAGTCAAGCTATCTGCGAACTTCATATCTGGATGATAAGTTTTTGCCTCTGTAGCACTCTTTACCCCAGAAATAGAAGCTATTTTAGAAATTTCGCTTCTCTTAGCCTCAATACTGAAGCCATTAACGAGATAGCCATAGGTTCTTCTTACCTTATTGCCAGTTATACTCTCAGCTTTCTTTATTATAGCCGCTTGTGTATTCTGAACTTTTTCTATAGCTCCAGTAACTGTTTTATTAGTTATTGGATTAGCTGAAGAAATTCCTTTGGCTTCTCCTTCAACTGCTGACTTACCGTCAAGTTGAACTATGACCCTTACTACTTCATTTGGATCATTTCCACTAAGTTTCTTAGTATCATCATCTTTAGTATTGGCCAATTTACCGTCAAGCTTACTAGAAACCTTGATCTTACTTGCATTTTCAGCATTTTGCTGCTTCATGCTTTCAATCATTTCTTGTTTAACTTTCTTAGCATCTGGCTGTTCTGCCTTCGCTGTGACACTGCTTATATTGGTAAAAAATGATGCAAACATTAAGAATGCAACCAATAAGGACAGTATCTTCTTTTTAGATTTGTTCAAAACATCCCCCCCTTTTTGAATAGTATAATGCCCCCTCAAAACATTTTTTGCTAGGGTTCAGTACATACCAACTGTAGACTCCTCTAATAATCAACTAAATAATTTACTAAAGGAATACCTGCTTTATGGTATATTACACATTTTATGCCTTTATATGGAAATTATCAATAGTTTTTTATTATACCGTTAAAATTAATATAATGATTTTTTTTATGAATCTTTTTTTCTTTTTTATTATAAAAATAACACTATTTTAATGTTAATAAAAAAGCCGCTAAAGCGAGTTTTTTTCATATATTCCTTTTCCAAAAAAAATGGGGCTGTCGCATTAGCGGTTAAAAACCGCTGATGCTCAGCCCTAATTTTCTAAAAATTTGTAAGAATTACAACTATATTTTAGAATGTTTTTTCTGAAATTCTAAAAAATTGCGCACTTTAATAAGCCTTTTCTATTAAGGCTATTTTTAAACAATTAGTTTTTAAAAGTTTAAATTTATGCACTGTTTTTTAATGAAAATAGGTGTTTTCCAGTTCTCTCTGATTGGATTTTATTATGTAGTTTGTTTACATTATGTGCCATTGCTAAAAGAATACTTTCGGCCCAAACATTCTGTTTGCCCTTCGAGAGATATCTTCGGAAGCCCATATCTTGTTTTATCTCTGCAAAAGAACCTTCAGCTTGAATACTTCGGTTCATTCTAAGTTGTGACCTTCTTCACTTACAACTCTTTCTAAATCTTTTTTCTAAGCTTATTAAACAACTTTGAGGTTTCAAGATTTTTAGCTCTTTCTTCCAAAGGTGTCTTGCTGTTATTTCCTTTTATACATTTGCTTTTGTAAGAACAAGAACTGCAATCTTCGCAAGTATATACTGTTTTTTCGCTTATGTATCCGGTTTTACTCTTTCTTTTTATAGTCTTACTAAATATTAACTTTTTATTATTCTTGCAGATATAGTAATCTCCAATTTCATCATAGTCCATATTATCAATTCTACTAATATCCCTTTGGTATTTCCTTGTTTTAGATATCTCATAGTTTGCTGGTTTAATGAAAGAGAGTTGTCCATTTTCTTCAATAAATAAATAGTTCTCTTCGCTTTCATAGCCAGCGTCAGCAACTATTTTTAGATATTTAAAACTTAGAGATTCTTCCATGCTCTTAAGAAATGGAATAAGTGTAGGGGTATCCGTTGGCTGATCGCATACGGTGAGCCATACAATATATTCCGAATCAACACCGTGTTGGACATTGTATCCAGCTTTTAACTGACCATTTCCCATAGCGTCTTCTTTCATTCTCATAAATGTTGAATCATTATCTGTTTTGAATAACTATTACGGTTACCGCAAATGTGCAACTTTTGCGTGTATTCTTTAACTTGTCAAGATACTCTTCAAGAGTTTCAATAGATCGCTGTAATGGCATTTTTCTTTTCCCTGATCCATGCACAAATTCAATATTTCTCTCATATTTCAGAGCGTAAAGCTTTTTTTCGCAACTTTTTTATATGTTTCATCTTCACTTTGTCATTGTATATTATCTTAATTCCGTATAGTTCCTCACAGTTAGCTACTAAATCAGCCAATTTAACAAGAAGCTTTTCTAAATTCTTTGTAACTGCCTTTTCCAAACAAAAGTATATTTATTAGCACAAGCCTCAATTTTAGTACCATCAATGAATATAGCATCTCCAGATATTTCTCCTGTAGCACGAAGACATTCTGTCATTTCAGCTAAGATTCTTTCTGCACATGGCGCAAAGTGTAAGCTTCTAAATCTAGCAAATGTTGAATGATCAGGTATTGGTGAATTTTCAAGAAGATACATGAAGTTAATATCACGTCGGCAATATTTTTCCATATCCCGTGAAGAATAGATATGGTTCATGTAAGAATAGAGTACAATCTTCAGCATCTGTCGTGGCGTAGCTTGATTTTCCCTAATTCGGGAATAAGTCGAATATAAATCTGTTAAATCCATCTCCTCTACAAATTGACTTAGCAAACGCACCGAATCATTAACTGAGACCATATAATCAATATTAAATGGAAGTTTTAATTGATAACTTCCTTTATTTAAAGTATAATCTTTATGTAAATTAATATGTTTGGTCATATATTAATTTTACAATAAATCCAGCACTCTTGTGAATGCTGGATTTATTTTTTATGCAAAAAACGGAGCTGTGCACTAATTAATTAGTGCGACAGCCCCATTTTATCATAACCTAGTTAAATCTTTTTCTTCTTATTATTACTGCACCGCCTGCTAAAGCCATAAGTCCTAATATCACTAATATATTAGAATCTATTACTGAACCTGTCTTAGGCATTGCTGCTGGTGTGCTAGTTGTAGCTGTACTTCCAGTAGAAGCTGTTGTGTTAGCTGAGCTTCCACTAGCACTTCCGCTATTAGTAGTTGTTGTTGTGCTTGTTCCAGTAGTGTTTGACGCTACTTGCTTTTCAGCTACTATATAGCTGCTAAAGTGTGGAGTGTTGAAGGTAACTTTGTTTCCATCTACCTTTGTAGCCATTTCTTCGTAAGCCTTAGTAGTTTCATTATAATAGAATACAGCAAGTTTGCTCCTATCTAAGCCTTTTAACTCATCATCTGAGAAAGTTAGGGTTATTGTAGCTAATGCTTCATTACTAAAGCTGTGAACTGGAGTTTGCTTACCATTGCCATCTATTAGAGCTTCAAAGGTAAATACCTTATTAACTGCTTTTAGTCCCTTAGTTAATGGTGAGTTTTCATCTACTTTAGCATTTATAACAACACTTGAACCATTACTAATTAGATTTGGATCGAAGGCTGCAAATGGCAGATTAATAGAGTTTGCACCTACATTTAATGTAAATGAACCCTTGCCACCCTTCATAGCATCAGCATTTTCAAAAGCAAAGCTTGCAGAGTTTGTAGCATCTGAAGTTACAACATTGCTGCCATCTTTATCTAGAGGCTTTCTTACTGATACATTAACAGATCCATCACTGTTCTTATCAGTTTTAACTGATTGCTTAACTGTAAACTTAATTTCTATAGCTGACTTATTACCAGCCTTATCAGTAGCAGTTCCAGTTATAACATGGTCTCCTTCTGAAGCTATAGCAGCTGCTCCATCATAAGCTTTTCCATCTAATAATAAGCTTACTGCTGAAGTTTTGTCATCAACTGTTATGCTTGGAGTAACATTATCCAAATAAGTAGCTCCATTTTCTATATTCTTTACATTGAATACAGGTGCTGTCTTATCAATTTCAAAGCTTACTTTTACTGTTGATTGATTTCCAGCCTTATCTGTAGAGGTAACCTCAAGCACATGTTTCCCTTCAGCAGTAACAGCCTTAAAATCGTAAGCATTTCCATCTAACGAAGCTTTAACAGTTGCTCCAGCTTCAGTTTGTACTGCTGGAGTTATATCTGCATTATATAGCTTTCCGTCCTCTACACCAGTTAAACTTAATGTTGGTGCAGTTTTATCAATTTCAAAAGTAACTGAAGCTTCAGTTACATTGCCAGCTTCATCAACAGCTTTAGCTTTTAGAACATGCTTTCCTTCAGCATCAACTGCTGCTCCGCTATATGCTTTATCATCTAAAGTTAAAGTCAGAGTTGCTTTCTTATCTGCAGTTACTACTGGTGTTACCGACTTGTTATATAGGCCACCATCAGTTACTCCTGATATAGTTAATGCAGGAGCAACCTTATCAACTCTTACACTTATCTTATTCTCAGTAATATTGCCAAAAGTGTCTGTAGCTTTAAGTGAGATTACATCTCCATCCTTAACAGCTATAGTTTTACTGAAGTCTTTCTTATTAGCTTCTGGTCCTGTTGCTCCATCAACATTTACATTAAGAGCAACTTCACCGTTGATCTCAAATTTATATCCCCAACCATTATCTTCTACAGTACCGTTTAAAGTTATAGAGTCTTGGTTAGTAACGATTAGTCCATCACCATTAACTGCTGGACTAGCTAAATTAATAACTGGTGCAATTGAATCACAATTTATCTTTGTTGAGTAATTTATAAGCTTATTTCCGCTTAAATCCTCTGCATATATAGGAATAACATTAACTCCTTGATTTAGCTTAAGTTCAACTGCAAAAGTTCCATCATCCTTAACCTTAACATCTTGATTTGCTATCTTAAAGGTCTTAAGCTGAGTATTAACCTTACCTTCTACGGTGTAAGTATCCACAGGACTATCAAATCCCTTAGTAAACTTATCATCATAGAACAGTACTGGAGCTGAGCTTCCAGCATTAATCTTAAAGTCATTAGATCCAATGTTATAAACAGAATCTGGCAATGCAACTGATAGATCATTTATACTATCAGCTTTAAGATTAGCATCAAAGCTATAAGTTCCACCATTAACTTGAAGATTCTTAATATCTTGATCTAATTGTCCATTTAAAAGTACAACTGGGTCTTCTTTTGACATAGCTAAATTGTCTTTAGCTTCAAGTGTTATGTGATATGATGCCACTCCATTAGTTGCTGCAGCATTAGGAACTGCCGATACTAACTTTATCTCTGGTGCAGTAGTATCAACCTTTACAGGAATCTTATAATCCTGTGGTTTAGCCCCTGCAAAGTCTACAGTTGCTTTTATATTAAGATAGTATTTACCATCTGCTACAGCTCTCTTCACACCAACTGTTGGATCGTATAACTTTCCATCCCAGGCTAAAGAGTTATAAACCGAAGCTACTTTTCCTGAACCATCTGTATCATTATATACTTTTCTACGAATATCCTTATCGTTAGCAACAAGGCCTAAAACTTTTCCAGTTTCATCTGAAAGTTCTACATCTACATTCTTTGCATTTCTTAAGAAATATAAATCAGGTACAAAGTTGTCAAATAATGAATCATCATTAGGCGATATAGCTATATAATCCTTATCTACTATATCATCACCCCTACTATCTTTACCAGTTACTCCAAGAGGCATATATTTATCTCCTAGACTTGTAACAGCTGACGATGATACTGCAAATATTGGATCTCCATCATAATTCATCTTATCTATTATTTGTTCTTTACCCCAATCTCCATAATACCCCATGAATGGTATTACTAAAGCTGGTACATTAGAAGCATTAAACTTAACAAAGCCTTCAACAAATCTATTTTCTGATACAGTTTTAGGTACTGTTAGTGTAGCTTTAACTGTTGCAGTACCATTAGCTGGTACAGTTACAGAACTCTTATCAAAAGTCACCTTTGCTCCATCTACCTTTACATCATAAGACATAGTAGATATAAACTCTTGATCCTGTTCAGTTAATACCCCTCCATAGTTTTCTAAGTCATAGGTGGCATCCTTATCTCCGTAATTTTTAAGAGTTAAGTCAAAGGAAGCTTCATTACCTATTTGCTTTAAAGCTACGTAAGAATTACCATCATTTGTTACAGTAACCTTATTATTTATAGCTTTTTCAGTTTGTATCATACCTGCACCTTGTCTTCTTGGAGAATATGGTGTATCTGTATGATACTTGTCCATTTCTATTGTAGCAGTATTAACAGTTGTGTTCTTTGCAAGATCAACTAGATCTCTTCCCTTTAAATTAGGATTAGCTTTCTTCAAAGCTTCTACTATAAGAGCTTCACTACCTGCTACATGAGGTGAAGCCATGGAAGTACCACTCATTACTTCATATTGATTGTTGTTTACTGTAGAGAATATATTTCCACCAGGTGCAGAAATCTGTGGCTTAAAGTCTAAGTTAGGTGTTGGCCCCCAAGATGTAAAGTCTGAAAAATCTCCAGCATTAACATTAGGAGTTATAACTCTTTCAGTTCCAAACTTAACTTTACCGCCATTCTTAGCCAAATCAGCAAGCTTTTTACCATCTGTATTCGTAACAAATACGCCTGGTATGGTTATTGATGGATCTGTAGCCATATTTATATAAGCATCTCCACCAGCTTCGCTGTTATAAATAATAGCAGCTACAGCTCCTTGACCTTGAGCATTTTTCTTCTTATCAACAAAATTAATACTACCTCTTTTTATAAGAGCAACCTTGCCTTTTACATCTTTTCCTGTAAAATCGGACGCTTGTCCAAGTCCGCAATCTACTATTTCAAAATCCTTTGTTGGATCCAAAACCTTTGAAGGAAGTACATCTGAAGTTGTATATCCTGCTTTTGTTTCTTTTCCATCTTCAAGGGTGATAGCAGATAGTGTCACACTTGTGTTCTCATAGCTAGCTACTTGAAGTGCATCCTTAGCAAGTCCAGGAGATCCAACTAAGCCTGTATCTGTCATATTTGATTGTTTATATGGAGCAGTAGAATACTGAGAGTTACCTGCAGATACTACTACTACTGTTCCTGCATCAACAGCCTTCTTTATAGCTACTTGTTCAGGGTCATCGTCTTCTTGGAAGCTTGCTGTAGATCCTAAACTCATATTTATAATATCAGCACCTTGATTTACTGATTCTTCTATTGCAGCAACTATATCATCGGAATATGCTCCTTGTATTTGCGGGTTATTTGAGAATACCTTCATAGCAAGAAGCTGAGCTTCAGGTGCAACACCTTTTATACCGTTGTTAGCTGCTATATCCGCATCACTTCCATTGGCTCCAACTATACCTGCAACGTGCATACCATGCATGCTAGAGGTTGTATCTCTAACTTCATCATTTTTATCAGCAAAGTTATACCCATACGGAACCTTATCAGTATAGAACTTACCTGGACCGCCTTTTTTTATGTTAGCCTCAGTAAGTTTTTCTTTACTAGTATCTGTAAGCTTCATATCTTTATGGGTGTAATCTATACCAGTATCAATTATTGATACTACCATTCCCTCACCTTTTAAACCAAGATCCTTCCAAACCTTAGTTGCTTCTGTTAATTCCTTTGCGGTGTTCATATCTGGATAATAAACATTTACTACCTTAACATCTTTAACACCCTTTAATTTCTTTATATTGTCTATATCTTTAACCTTTGCATCAATACTAAAACCATTTACTACTGTACCAAATGTGTTTCTTATCTTATTACCGGTTATCTCTTTAACATTGTCTTGAACGGTCTTTTGCGAGTCCTTAACAGATTGAATATCTGATTTAACTGCAGACTTTAATCCCTTTTCTCTAGCCTTATCTAAGGCTGGCTTTCCATCAAGTTCAACAACCACCCTTACTGAATCATTTGGTTGTTTTCCTTTTAGCTTGTCCGCTTTTTTAGCAAGACTATTTTTATATTTTTCTGTCGCTATAGCTTTAATATCATTTGCCCCAGTTATCTTTTTGTCTAATGCCTTAACTTGTCTAGTAAATCCATTAGGCACAACTAAAGCTAATGCAACAAGTGCACTTATGGTTTTTGATAAAACCACTCTGTTTTTCACTTAATAAAACCCCCTTTTTATAAATAAACTTACACATATGGTACATTACTACATTTTATTCCACAACATACCAATTATCAATAGTTATTATACTTCTGAAATAAATTTATTTTTTTATTAAAAAAACACACAACTTTTTAATAATATATCACTATATTCTCTATTTTAAAGAAACGCTTTACCGTTTTAAAGCTTTACATTATTTTTTACCTATTTACCTATCTTCCTATAAAATTAAATCAGTATCTATAAAGCTTTCTCGACAATAAGAAAAAAAGACAGCCAATAAATTGACTATCTTTCTACTTTGTTATTCTCATAGTTTATCCTAAGAAAATAATAAATTCATAAGCTACACCTAATACTCCCAGAACTTAATATTATTAAACTTTACAGTTCCTCCATTAGAGAAGAACTTCATACTTTTACTTTCTAAGCTTGGAAAAACTCTAAGAGAAAACACCTCTTCACCATCATTTATAAATACCTCTAAAGATGATCTATCTGAAAATATTTGTAGCTTTAATCTTCTATTATCTTTTAACTTGCAGCTTCTTTCTCCACTTAGCGCCTTGCCCGATTTATTTCTATCTACGGTGAATAGTTTTTGTTTAGGGAAGAAACTCAGCATCGTATACTCTTCTCCATCTTCTGAGCATCTTAGCTTAAGCCCCACTTCTTCTGCATCTTCTACTTCAATGTCAACACATAATTCATATACATCTCCATAGAAGCCTTCTAAACTTTTCTCATCATCTTTTATTTTAATATTAGTTGCTAAAACACTATTTTTTCTTAACTTTTTAAGTTCTTCTGGAACTCTTTGATATAACTTATCACCTTTTAACTCAAGCACTCTAGGCAAAGTCAGCATATGAAGCCAATTATGTTCTTTAGTTGGCTGTTCTTCTTCCTCCGGCATTCCCATCCATCCATAAATAACTCTTCTATCTAAGTTATCTTTACAAGTTTGTGGTGCATAAAACTCAAAGCCCCTATCAAGCTCAGTAAAACCTCCATGGTTCATAGCTCCAGTTGCATAGTTCAGACTTCCAACAAAATATCCAGCTTGATATCTATTATTGTATAAAATCCCTTGAGGCTCCATACCCTGAGGACAAGTTATAAGTACGTCTTTATCTTCAAGGGAGAACAAATCTGGACACTCCCACATATATCCCATATCATCATTATTGTTTATATTACTTCCTGATACTACTCCTACTAACTTCCAGGCTTTCAGGTTATCTGAGTTATATAGCAAGACTCTTCCTTCTAGGCTTTCCGTTTGAGCACCGAGCACCATATACCATAACTCTCCTTGCTTCCATACCTTAGGATCTCTAAAGTGAGCTGTATAGCCATCAGGCTGCTTCTCAATAACAGGATTATCTGCATACTTTTCTATAGTAGTACCATTCTTTGAAAAAGCCATACATTGATAAGACTCTCTATTTCCTTCCTTATCCTTCACATTACCTGTATAAAAGATAACCATCTCTCCATTATGCTCTATAGCACTACCTGAATAGCATCCGTGAGATTCATACCACTGTTCTGGAGCCAATCCAACACCGACTTCTTCCCAACATATTAAATCTTTAGATCTTAGATGATACCAATACTTTAATCCATGCTTAGTGTCAAGAGGATGCCATTGATAAAATAAATGATAATAGCCCTTATAATACACAAAGCCGTTAGGATCATTGATAAGTCCAACTCTCGGTGCTATATGAAACCTAGGTCTATAGTAATCACTCTCCACCAAGTCACTTTTTTTTGCAATCTCTTCTAGTGCACTTTTTATTAACTCTTTATTATTAATCAAAGCAATCACCTACTTAAAATCATTAACTTCCGATAAAGTTGGAAGAGCAGCTATCGCTCCTAACTTAGTGCATACTATAGCACCCACTTTATTCGCAAAAGTTATAATATCCTTCATTGCTTCCATATTTCTAACAGATGCTTTAGGTTCCTTTGCTTGAGCTAGCTTATATAAAACTGCACCTACAAAGGCATCACCTGCTCCTGTAGAGTCTATGGATTTTATACTTATACTTTTTATAACAGCAGTAGCCTCTCCATTAGTGATTAACGTACCTTCTTTTCCTAAGGTAACTGCTACTGTGCTATTACCAATTGAAGCAATAGCCTTTGCTGCTTCCTCTACTGTAGTTCTGCCCGATATAAGGAGAGCTTCCTCATCACTTACCTTCACAAAGTCAGCATACTTCATACACCATCTTGAAATATCTACAAACTCTTCTGTTCTACCTTTCCATAAGTCAGTTCTGTAATTAGGATCGAAGGAAATAAAAGTTCCATTTTCTTTTGCTTTATAAATCAAATCAGTGTAAGTAGCTTTTAAACTTCCACTCAATAAAGCAGTGGCAGAGCCGAAATGAATTATCTTATTATTTACAATCTGAGCCACTTCATCCTCACTTAACTCATAAGCTTCGTCGGCTCCTCTATTAAATATAAAGTCTCTTTCTCCATTATCTTTCAAGGAAACAAAAGCTAAGGTAGTGCTTTTGTCTTCCATAAGTTTCATATATGAAGTATCAACACCAACCTCTTCAATGGTATTCTTTAAAAACAAACCAAAAGCGTCTCTTCCTACACTTCCACCAAAATAAGCCTTACCACCTAACTTTGCTATTGCCGAAGTAACATTGGCTGGAGCTCCCCCAGCCTTTTTTATAAAATTGCCCCCATCTACTAAGCTACTATTAACATCGGAACATATAAAGTCTATCAATAACTCTCCAATACAAAAAATACTATTCATAATACATCTCCTCATAAAATTAAGTTAAATTAAGTGGTTAATCATCTGATGCTCATATAGCATCTCCTTTATAACCACTTAATTTAAACAATATTATTATACATAACCTAAATTAAAACTAAATCTCAGAATTTTGAATTATCTAATATTACAACCCAAAATATAACTTTTTAAATTCTTAAATTGTTGTATTCTTAAATTCTTATATTGTTATATTTATATAATCATATAATCATATAAATATATAGTATTAATCAGGGTTTAAGGATATTAATACAATTAACTTCACTTTATTTTATAGTTTAAAATAGGTTAGCATGCATTATATTAATGCATGCTTTAATAAGCTAAACTCTTACCTCTATTATTCCTTCTTGCCCAATAGTAGTTCCTTCTTTTATAACATTGATAGCTGAGTAATCATCAGTGTTAGCAACAATAATAGGTGTAATTGGTGATAGGTTATTTTTCTTTATGAACTCAATATCTATATCTGCAATTAAATCGCCTTCTCTTACTATATCTCCATTCTCCACATGTACTGTAAATCCTTCTCCATTAAGCTTTACAGTATCAATTCCTATGTGTATAAGAATTTCAACACCTTTAGTTGACGTTATAGCTATAGCATGCTTTGTATCAAATACTGCAGAAACTGTACCACTAACTGGTGATACAACTTTTCCATCCTTAGGATTTACTGCTACCCCTTTTCCTATAACTCCTGAAGAAAAAGTACTATCTGGAACATCCTTAAGATCGATAATATCTCCATTCATTGGGCTTTTTATGACTTCAACAATGCCTTCTTTTAAATCCACTTTCTTTTCTTTAGCTTCAACTTCTTCTTTAAAACCTAATATACTAGTTGCTATGAATGCACCTACAAATGCTATAGCCATTCCTATTATATAATGAATCATTGTAGAACCTGTTACTAACGCAATTCCTGGTATTCCTGTTACCCCTATACCACTCATTCCAACCTTCATTAAGGTAACATATCCACCACCTAAAGCTCCTCCTATAGCAGCTGCAATAAATGGTCTTACTAACTTAAGATTAACACCAAAGATAGCCGCTTCTGTTATACCTAAAAGACAGGAAACTGATGCTGGCATAGCGATAGCTTTCATTTTTTCATTCTTTGTCTTAAAGTAAACTGCAAGAGCTGCTCCACCTTGGGCAACGTTTGCCATGGCCCATATTGGTAATAGGAAGTTAACACCTATAGCTTTATTAGCTATTAATCCAGCTTCTACTGCATGGAAGCTATGATGAACTCCTGTAATAACTATTGTTGAATATAATCCACCAAAAATCAAACCTGCTACTGGTCCAGCAGTGTTGTATAAACTTTGTAGTCCAAAGGATATTCCATCACCTAAGAATCTTCCTAAAGGTCCTATTATTAGGAATGAGAAAAATCCTGTTATCATAAGAGTTAAGAATGGAGTTAGTAAAATATCAAGTACGTTAGGAACAATCTTTCTTAGTCCCTTTTCTATATAAGACATAACCCAAACCGCTATAAGAATCGGTAATACTGTTCCTTGATAACCAACCATACCTACATTAAATCCAAATATATTTATATACTTCTCAATACCTGTACCTACGTTCCATGCATTTTGAAGATTTGGATGTATTAATATACCACCTAAAGCTGCTGCTAAGTATGGATTTGCGCCAAATTCCTTCGCTGCTGAAAAAGCTATAAGCACTGGAAGAAATACAAAGGCTGCGTTTGAAAACATATCAAGAAGTTGGAACATTCCACTCTTTCCATCGAGCCATCCAAACTTTGTACACATTCCAAGTACTCCCATAAGAAGTCCTGATGCAACTATTGCAGGAATAATAGGTACAAATATATTTGATAACATTCTTGCAAATCTCTGCAGCGGATTCATCTTCTTCATAGCAACCTTCTTCTGA
The DNA here is from genome assembly GCF_004015185.1 of Clostridium manihotivorum. Lineage (GTDB taxonomy): Bacteria > Bacillota > Clostridia > Clostridiales > Clostridiaceae > Clostridium_AR > Clostridium_AR manihotivorum. The sequence goes on from NZ_CP025746.1 coordinate 5,906,190, forward strand.
TCGCTTACCGAAGCTTGCTGTATTGAAGTTCCCTTAACTAGTTCTGCATAAACTTTATTAACTGAACCTTGACCTATTATTACTTGGAATTGGCCAGAGCTTAAAAATGCTCCTTTTACTCCATCTAAATCTTCCAAGTCCTTAGTCTTAGCTAGATTGTCATCTTTCAATACGAATCTTAATCTAGTAGCGCAATGAGTTGCACTTTCTATGTTCTTTTCTCCTCCTATTAGAGGTAGAATTTCCATCGCTAATTTTTTATAATCCATATAATTCATCCACCTTTATAATTTATAATATCTTTTAACCTAAATTTTTAGGCCATCAAACATTTCAATTTAGTTAACTTTTTAATCATCTCACTTTTAAAGATGCAACTTATTAGATTGCAGCCTACTTTTTAAAGATAAAAAAATAACCTAAATTGAAGTAAATAGGATTGTTTATAGATATAAAAATCCACTTACCTTCAATTTAGGTTTTGCCTGCAATTTAACGAATTTTTAAGACTTAAATTTATATATCTAACAATACTTATTCTTAAAAATTGAACTCAGTAACAATCCTAAAATCTAATATTTAATTATTAAACCTTTTTGCTTGTAAGCCTTTGTACATGCAGGATTAGGTATACCATTTCCTCATCAGTAAGCTCATAATCATAGGTTACTTTTATGTAGTCTCTTATCTTCTTTACGCAAAGATAGGAAGCTTCATATTTGTCTTTAACTACTTCGTATAAGCTATCATCGCCTGACAACTCCTGCTTATTACTAAACATCCTTTGAGCAAAAAACTTTAAATGAGTTGTAAATCTATGAAAACTAAGAGACTCCTCGTCAATATCCATCTTATAGTGGTATTTCACTATGCTTAGAATATCTTGGATAAGCTTTGTTATATTCATAGTATTTGGCATGCTTTCACCAAGAGTAGCATTGATTATATGAAGTGCAATAAATCCTGCTTCATCCTCTGGAAGATCTATACCTAACTTATATTTAATATAGTTAATAGCCCACATGCCTATTGAATATTCTTTTCTGTATATTCTTTTTATCTCCCATAACATCTCATTTTTAATAGGTAGTCCATTTTTGAATCTTTTAATTGCAAAATTTATATGATCTGTTAGTGCTAAAAATATAACATCTTCGAACTTCTTATCCAAAGTCTTCTCAGCATACTTTATAATACCACGGGATATATCAACGTATTCCATAGGCGTCTCATTTAATAAACTTTTGAATCGCTCAGAGGCATTCTTACTGTCTAGTTTAAATATCTTTTCTATTTTGTTTTCTTCGATTTCATCTCCTGAAACTTTCTTAAATGCAATTCCCCTACCCATTATCACTTGCTCAATACCATTTTCATCAATGATTGTAACAACATTGTTATTTAATACCTTTTCTATTTTCATGTTATCACTCCGGAGATTGTCTTTTATTTAATAAAGCTAATACTAGGACCTAACATATATAGGAGCATTTTATACAACTCCGCGGTAGTTATATAAAAATTAACCTATTATATTTCTAATGCTTCCTTGATAAGGCTATTAGAAAATCATAGCAGGCTAAATGTTAAGCTTTTATTCTATATTAAGTAATTGAAATATTTATTAGCTATATAGGTGTATCACTTCATACTAAAATTTATATTTTCAATTCCTCCTCCTAGAAACCAGAGTAGTTTTGAAAAAAGATTTCGCATTGAAGTTATACATTTTTAGTATATATAATTGCAAGATTTATAAACTTAATAAAAAATAAAAAAACCTAAATTAAAACATGCTTATATAGCATACTTTAATTTAGGTTTTGCCTGCTAACCAGTAACAATCCTAATACTATTATTTGATTATATTAATATTATACCATCACTGTAAACATTGTCAACAGGTATTTAATACTCATTTAAAGTATTACCCTTAATTTAAGCTCATCAAAGTATCTGATGCGTAACCACTTAGTTCCAACATAGCACTTTAATATGTACTACTTCATAATAAAACTTATATTATCGGATTGAAGTGGTATATCTTTAGCTAAAAATATTAAATATTAGTAAATGTAACTCCATAAGGGTTTTAATTTCTAAAATAGAAGCCTATACTAGTGTTAGGAATACAATAAGCAAATTGCTAATGCATGTTTCATTAGTGATTTTTTTATGCAGCTACCTTTTTCTAACTTTTAAAAAGTTTAGGTAGGCCATAAGTTGTGTTATCCCATATTTCATATGAATAAAAGCTATATGAAATTAACTTTTTGGACAAGTATATCTGAAGTATAAGATTACTATGTCAAATATTACTTAGGAGGGTTATTATATGAAAGCTAATCCTATTATAATAATATCTTTAGATGGTGTTGGAAGAAAAGATTTTGATTTGTTAAAAACTCTACCAAACTTTGGAAAACTACTTAAATCTAGCTCATACTCTTATAAAGTTAATAGTATATATCCATCTCTAACTTATCCTGCTCACACTTCAATAGTAACAGGTAAGAAACCTGCTAATCACGGTGTAGTAAACAATATATTGTTGCAACACTATAGAGCTTCTTCCGATTGGTTTTGGTTTAGATCACAAGTTGAAGGTGAAACCATTTATGATTTAGCTAAGAAGGCGGGTTATACCACTGGAGCTATATTATGGCCTGTAACAGGCAAGGCTAAGATAGATTATAACATACCAGAGATATTCGCAAATCGCTGGTGGCATAATCAGGCAATGGTATCCTTATATAGCGGAAGTCCGATATATCAGTTACTCATGAACTTTAAATATGGCTACTTAAGAGAAGGCAAAAAGCAGCCTGAGCTTGATAACTTTTCCACTGAATGTGCGCTTTATCTGCTTAAAAAAGGTAAGGTAGACTTCCTCATGCTTCATCTTACAGATGTTGATACTATGAAGCATCATCATGGTACGGAAAACGAGGAGGTAACTCATGCGCTAAGAAGACACGATGCTAGACTAGGAAAAATACTAGAAGCAATGAATAATAATGATTGCTATAAAAATTCTACTATAGTATTGTTGGGCGATCACTCACTTATTGACACTGAAAAAGTTATTAACTTAAATAGTGTGTTTTTAAAAGAAGGATATATAACTAAGGATGAAAAAGGGAAATTCTTAGAGCCTAGGGTATATATGAATAACTGCGATGGCTCTGCCTACGTATATATAAAGGATTCTACAGAGGAACTACAAAATAAAATTATAAATCTAATAAAAGACTTTTCAAAGAATAATGATGACTGTATAGAGGAAGTACTAAGTGGTGACGACCTAAAGCCTCTAGGTGTGGATAAGAACTGCACTCTTATGCTTGAGGCTAAGAAAGGATATTACTTTTCAAACGACTTAGCTGGTGAAGCTATAGAAGAAGTTGGAGAAAAATATGATAAAGCCACCCATGGATATTCTCCTTTTAAAGAAGATTACCAAACCTTCTTCTTGGTTAGCGGAGATAGCATAAGAAAAGACTATAACATAGGTCAAATGAATCTAATAGATGAAGCTCCTACTATTGCAAAAATAATAGGCAAAGAACTAGAAGGTGCAGATGGACGAGTTATTAGTAGCATATTTGATGTCTAATATAATAATCTTGTTGTAAACCAGTTTTATTATTTTACCACTGATAACTATAGTATATATTTTTGCAATCCGAAAACTTTGGTAAGATTACGGACAATCGTGCATAAAAGATTTAAATACTTGTTTACACACTACAAAAAGCACCACTGCAAAGCCTCCTGCTAAGTAGTGATGCCTTTTCTATATCATAAACCAATTTATACGTGTCCTAAGATCACCAACCCTATGATTTTAGGACACACATGAATTGTAGTTATGAACCTTATCTAATTTCTAGTAAATATTATATGTTTTTCCTCTGCAATTGATACCACTTTACAGTCCACACCATAAACTTCTTTTATATTATTAGGAGTTATTACTTTCTCTGTAGGCCCATTGGCAAATACTTTTCCATCCTTCATTATAACTGTATTATCAGAATATTTTAGGGCCAAGTTTATATCGTGTAGTACTGAGATTATGGTTTTACCAGATTTCTTTATTTTTATTAAGTTGTCAAGTATATCAAGCTGATGCTTTATATCTAGGTGGGACAATGGTTCATCTAATATTATGCACTGGCTTTCTTGAGCAATAGCCCTCGCAAGTAATACCCTCTGTCTTTCCCCCCCACTAATTTCAGTTATAAGCTTATCTTTTAGGTTAAGAGTTCCTGTAACCTTCATGGCCTCAAGGACTTTTTCAATATCAGTCGTTTTCTCATTGCCTAGAAACTTAACCTTGCTACTTCTTCCCATCATAACTACATCATAACAGCTAAACTCTAGTTCAAGTAAAGTATCTTGAGGAACATAGCTTATAATGTCAGCCAAATCTCTTGCTTTTATTTTATTAATAGGAGTCTCTGAAACCACTATACTACCTTTACTTGGTGAAATATATTTAATTATGTTTTTCACTAAAGTTGTTTTTCCACTTCCGTTAGGCCCTACTATAGAATAGAACTTACCTTTTTCAAAACTAATATCTATGCCCTTTAGGATCAAATTTTTATTAGCTTTATACTCTAATTGTATGATGTCAACTATAGGCATATTCATACTCTCTTTCTTTTCCAAAGAAGATATATAAAAAATGGAGCTCCGAAAATACTAGTGATAGCTCCAACAGGAAGCTCAGTAGGCGCCATTATTGTTCTTGCCAAGGTATCACATATAAGCAAAAACAAGGCTCCAAGTATGAATGAAAATGGTATAAGCTCTCTATGATTGGCTCCTACTATTAGCCTTGCTATATGTGGAATTATAAGTCCTATAAAACCTATTACTCCACTAACCGATACAATTACTGCAACCATAATTGAACTCAATAGTATAATATACTTCTTTAACTTATCAGCCTCTACCCCTAAGGTATATGCCGCCTCATCTCCAGATGCCATTATGTTAAGCTGCCTGTAAGATAAGTTAAATATGAAGGATATTAGAACTACTATAGGTAATACAACAATTATCTGTTTATATGAAGCTTCATTAAAGCTTCCCATGGTCCAATAAACTATTCTTTCCATAGCCTCTCTATGTAGAATCATTGAAAGGGATATCATTGAAGAAAAAAGAAAGTTTATAGCTACCCCAGCAAGTAATAGAGTAGATGTAGGCAGCTTTTTCCCCACTTTAGCTATGTTATATACTAATATCAAGGAAACAAAAGCTCCCACAAAGGCAAAGATAGTTGTAAAAAACAATCCTTTTGTTTCTAGTCTTAGTATTATAGCTAGCGTAGCACCTAAAGCCGCTCCTGAGGATATTCCAAGTATATAGGGATCAGCCATTGGGTTTTTAAATATTCCTTGAAATACAGCCCCACTTACTCCAAGACCTGCACCCACTGTTATAGCCAATATTACTCTTGGTAATCTTATATCAAATATTATCTTTACATATACTGAATCTATATTCGTCCCTATTATCTTAAACCATATCAGTTTAGCCGCTTCAGTAGCTTTGATAGAGGCTGAACCGATTGTAATAGATATTAGAGAACATGTTATAAGCAGTATAATGAGACCTACTAACAATCTCTTCTTCTTCATTTCATTACCTCTTAAAAAGCTTCTGGATGAAGTATCTTAGCTAGTGCCTCTAATCCATCTGCCTGTCTTGGCCCTTGCCTAACCAGCATGTTATCATCTATTTCAAAAACTTTATTAGCTTTAACTGCTGAAAGATCTTTATATCTATCTGCTTGGATAAATCTTTTTTTAGCATCATATTTATCTGATACTATTATCATGTCAGGGTTATTTTCAACTATCTTTTCGAAACTATAATTCCACCCCTTCACATCCTTAGCTATATTATCTCCTCCAGCCTTTTCTATAAGCTGGCCAACAAAGGTATCTCCACCTGCAGTATAATCCTCTTTTCCAAAGTCTACAACATAGTAAAGCTTAACTTTTTTAGCACTCTTAAGCTTATCTTCTACTTGAGTTACCTTCTTTTTCATTCCATCTACTATCTTTTGACCATCTTCTTTTACCCCAAGTACTTCTGAAGTATCTAGAATGTTCTTATAAGCTCCATCAAAACTGTCTTCTCCATAAAGCACAGCTACCTTAATTCCTAAGTCCTCAAGTTTCTTAAGAACCTCCTTTGAAAAGTGAGCCCCTGCTATAACTAAATCAGGTTTAAGCTCTGTTATTTTTTCTATATTAGGATTTTCCAAGCCCCCAACCTTTTCTACCTTAGAAACAGCTTCTGGATAATCATCATAGTCTGATCTACCAACTAATACATTTTCTTTCTTTAATGCAAATATAGTTTCTGTAGCTCCTGGTGATAAAGTCACAACTCTTTGCGGAAGCTTATCTAATACAACCTCTCTATTATAGGAGTCTGTAATCTTTATTCCTTTAACCTGTTCCTTTTTAGGTTCTTGCTTTTGACAAGCACCTAATGATAAAGTAATCACTAATGAAACAAATATTATCGTAATCCTTCTTATATATTTCAACTTCTCTTCCTCCTTTATTCTTATTGTTTATCCTAAATAGCTGCTATGAACCAATTAAATCACTAACTTTAGCTAGCAAAAAGTTTTATTCTTTCATTTACAGTACAAAGTCGCTGGAGCGAACTTCTACAGTTAATTTTTGACTCATATTCCTTTTCTAGCCGTTCAACACTTCTAAAACTGCACTCTCATCATATATAGTAAAAAGTGTGTAACAGCCATGATTGATATTAAACTTATAAAAAGCTTCATGTCCTAGAGATAAAAGATAGCAAATAGCAGCTCTTATAGTTCCGCCATGTGCAACCACAGCTACAATTTCTTCTCCTTTTGACTCACTTATGATTTTCTCAATTCCTAAGCTCACTCTAGAATAAAAGGCTTTGAAGCTTTCTCCTTCAGGGAACATAAAAGTTCTATAATCTTTAATAAAATTCTGAAATTCATCGTGGTAATTTAAATCTATATATCTGTAATCTTTTCCTTCCCATTTACCAAAATCAATCTCATTAAAGGCTGGTTCCTCTAAGAATTTTATATCTTCCTTAGAAAAATCGAAAACCATGTCTGCAGTAACCTTTGCCCTTTTTAGAGACGAATAATAAACTTTGTTAATATTCATTTGTCCAAGTTTACTCTTTAAGTTTATATTTTGTATAATTCCGTTATTACTTAATGGATAGTCACAAGTTCCTTGATATATTCCTTTATTATTTGCCTCAGTTTCCCCATGTCTTATAAAAATTAACTTCATTAATAAATCTCCCATCAAAGTAAATACTTCTCTATTAAGTAACTCATATCAGTGGCTTTAATTTGTGGCTCTGATAAAGTTCCCTGCTTAATATAGCCTAGTTTTTTATCTCCTATAAAGCTTTATATTTATAAACTTCTGCTTTACCTAAGCAAATTGAAAACTATTAAAGCAATAACTTCATTTAACTCAATACTTGCCCCCAAAATATCTCCTGTCACTCCATCTAGTCTTTTTTCAATGTAGGTTCTAAAAATCAGTGTAAAGATTACTCCTACAATTATAACTATTAGGCCATTAAGCCTAGCAGCTAAAAGAGTTACACCTATTCCTATAAACAAAGCTAAAAATAAGGTTGTTTTAGAAATCTTTCCTATGAATAAGTCTCCCAATCCTTCCTTTTCTCTTGCATACCTTCTTTTGTACATAAGAAGTGTAGCAAGAGATCTACTTATAACTGGAGATACTAGAAGGGCGGTATAGATGTTTATATTTGGCATATCTTGTAGTGCTGAAAATCTTAGGAGTATGATAATTATTAATGCTAAAACTCCGAAGGTTCCTACTCTACTATCCTTCATTATCTCCAGTACTCTTTCCTTATTTCTTCCGGAAAAAATGCCATCTGCCGTGTCGCTTACGCCATCTAGATGAAGGCCTCCAGTTATTATAATATGAGATAATATAGTAAAAACACTTGGAAGTACTCCATGAAAAAAAGTGCTGGTTCCAAGATATATAAGCATATCTAAAGCACCTACTATAACACCTACAATTGGAAAATACCTTACTGCATCAGCAAAATCTTCTCTTTTTACTTCTAAACTCAAGTTTATTGGTATCCTAGTCATAAACTGTATGATCAAAATAAGCTTTTTCAATTTATTCCCCCTTAATCCTTACAGGTAAACCCGAAACCACCAAATAAACCTCATCCGCTGCTTTTGCTATTCTTTGATTTACTCTTCCTGCTATGTCTCTGAACTCTCTAGACAACTTATTTTCTGGAACTATGCCGCTTCCTACTTCATTAGTAACTATAACAACCTTGCATCCTGTATTTTTAAGTACCTTTATAAGCTCATCAACTTGGCACATTATATTATCTTCAAGCAATCCATAGTCATTTTCTTTATCTTCGTTAAAACTCTCTAGTAATATATTCGAAATCATTATAGTTATACAATCTACGATTATTCCATCATACTCTTGATAAATTATATTACTAAATTCACCTTTAAAGTTCTTATAAGCTTCTAAGGTATCCCAATAATCAGGTCTTTGATTCTTATGTTTTTTTACCCGTTCCTTCATCTCTTCATCAAAGGGTATTGAGGTTGCTATATACAAAACTTTACGAAGATCCTTTAGCAGCGACTCCCCAAAGGAAGACTTGCCACTTCTTGCGCCTCCAGTTACTAATGTAATCATGATTTATTCTCCCATAATCCTTTATAATTTTCTAAATCCACATTACCTTCCTCAAAGGTAGCCATTTCATTCATTACCCTTGTAGCTGCCTCTATTATGTTAAAGGCTATAGGGCATCCAGATCCTTCACCTAGTCTCATACCTAAATCTAAAATAGGTTCTAACCCTAACTGCTCCATAATCAAGCTATAACCTTTTTCTAAGGATATATGAGAAGGAAACATAAACTCTTTGGATAAAGGCTCTATCCTATAAGCCAAAAGAGCTGCAATGGCAGAAATAAAACCATCTATCACCACAGGAAGCCTGCAACTTGCTGCTCCTAAATATACCCCTACAAGGCCAGCTATATCAAAGCCTCCAACTTTATGAAGTACTTCTATAGGGTCCTCAGCCTTAGGTTTATTAACCTCTAGAATCTGATTAATAACCAAAAACTTCTTTTTCATCCCCTCATCTGTAAGCCCAGCACCTCTACCAACAGCTTTATCTATAGAGCATCCAGTCAAGGACATAAGTACTGAGGAACTAGAAGTAGTATTGCCGATGCCCATCTCTCCAGTTCCTATAAGCTTATAGCCTTCCTTCTTAAGCTTATAAACTAAATCAAAACCAATCTTAATTGCTTTAACCGCTTCTTCTCTAGTCATAGCTTCGCCTTTAGCTATGTTTGAGGTACCTTTCCTTATCTTACAGTTTATTAAGGATTTATGAGTTATATCCTCCTTTATACCTATGTCTACAACCTTTAGATCGCAACTATTGTGTCTTGCTAGAACTCCAACTCCGGTTATCCCCTTTAGAAAATTAATTGTTTGAGTTGCAGTAACTATCTGTGGAGCAGATGCTACCCCTTCTTCGCAAACACCATTGTCTGAACACATTATGACAATAGCCTTCTTATCTACATAATTGTTCAAGGCTCCAGTTATTCCAGCTAATCTTATAGCCATATCTTCAAGCTTTCCAAGACTTCCTACAGGCTTTACTAAGTTATCTGCTCTTCTTTTTGCTTCAAGCATTTTATCTGTATATAGTGGTTTTATATTTTCCATAAAGTATAATTCTTTCATCTTGCCTCTATCCCCCAATAATATTTAATAATAGGCATTAACTTTTAACTATATGCTTTCTTGCGCATCTGCCTTTCCGAATATATTATGAAGAAAATCTGGCAGGCGAATAAGATTTATTCTTCTGTTAACCCTAAGCCTTAATAATGCTAGTTCCATCTAAGAAAAGGTCTTATAACCTCCTAAACAGTAAAAAATTAGAGGACCTCCCTAAGGAGGCCCTCTTACAATAAACACTATAATTACTGTATGTATAAACAATTGTTATATAAAAATATTCCTCTAAGGTTTCTTTTAGCTTAGAGCAACGCATTTCCATAAAACAGATAACTCCATTATGTTAAAGAGTACACCGTAAAATAGCTTATATCTTAGTAATTTTTCCACCCCGGAAAATTAACTTTTCTTATGGCAGGTTTTCTGGCTTTGAATCATCCTACTTTCTGCTCCTTCCCAAGTTATGCAAAAAAACTCTCATTCCCTAAAACTATGCTATAAAATGCTTTTTATGAAAGCTTTTAAAGCTAGAACTAGCGAAACAGTAAAGCATAAACTCAGTGGATCTAATGCAGATTTTGTCATCATCACAGTAACGGGGGCTGCAAAGGTCTTTCACCTTTTTCCCTTTTACCTTCTAGTGTATATCAATAGAAGCACCTATAAGAACTTATTAAATTGTCACCTAAATTATAGTATTCGTCTATTACATAGTCAAGACTTTAGCTTTTGTTTTGCTTTACCTTTTTTTGAATGTTGCTTTATGAGATATGATACTATTCTTATTATTACGTAAATTATAAATATATACAAAAAGCCCCATACACCTGCTACTATATCTGCAAACTCCATATTCCCACGTTTTGTTATCTTTTGCTCTATCTCTATACCAAACACTATAACCAAAAGTACTGTAAATGTGTATATAAAGGATATAGCTGTTATACTATACTTGGCAAGCTTCCTAAATGCTATTTGAGTCACTGCAAAAATAAGCATTCCAGCTATACCTATTATTATGAAGTGAAGTTGCTTGTCTGTAAAGCTGTATCCTGATTGCTGAGCACTTTGTATAATAGCATCATGTATGTCATTTACTGCTTTCATAAATGCTTTTATCAATGGTACCATAAATATCCCTCCTCATCCCTTAATTTATATATTATACATAATATCTTAAAGCTTCAACTATTAATTAAGTTCCTATATCGAAACTTAATTAATAGTTGAGTTAGGAACTCTATAAAACCTTGTACATCTCGTATTGTGATAAGGCAACTTTCTTAAAACCATTCTTAGCTAAAAAACCGAAAGCACTGCTATTATTGGCAAAGTTAGTTGTAATCATATTTAAAGCCAATTCTTTTACAGCATAAGTAGTCATAGAAGATCCTACTCCTTTATACCTGAATTCCTTATCTACATAGATAAAACCTAACTTACCTGATTGATTTATACTCATTCCACCTATTAGTTTGCCTTCAAAAAAAGCTCCATAATAACAGTAATCTTCAGATAGACTTACGGATTCAAAACTATTTTGCCAATTCATATGACCATCATATCTACTACAGACATCCTTATACTGCTCTGCTGATATACTCTTTAAAGCTATTTTTTTATTATGATACCTTTTTAAGTTCCCTAAATTGTCATTAGAGTAGTAAGATATATCATACACTTTACAGTAACCCATCTTTTCATAAAAAGCTATAGCTCTTTCATTTCCAACTATCACTTCTAAGAACAGTTGACTGCAGCCTTTATTCTGAGCAGTTTCTTGGTGAAGTTGGAACAACCTTTTACTTATCCAGCCTCCTCTATACTCCGGATGTATAGCTAACCCACCACATCTTAAGGTTTTTACCCCTTCGTAATCCTTTATTCCTCCTAACATAAGGCCAATAGGTTTTGTGCCATCATATACAACAAAAGAATCTTCCTTTGAATTTCCTTCTGCTCCGAAGAACTTTTTCTCAAATTCACACTTAGTTATATTAAATTTGATAATATAGTCCGAAAATCCATCTTCAAATGCTTTGAATACATCATCAATACTTACCTCTAAACAACTCCTATACTTTATCATATAATCCTCCCCTAAGCATATATAAATTCAAAGTCCTTTTTTACCCTTTAACTCTAGTTATATTTCCTAAATAATCTCATCAGGTAGTATAGCTCTCTTCTACCCCTTGCCCATAATAATTACTGATCCAAATATAATTTTTTCATAATTATCATACTAAATTTGAGATTGTTGTTATAATATTACTATAATATTGCTATTTTTTACAAGTAATAGATACTATTTTAAAATTTTATTAATATGTAATTATTACCACATAACTTCAATTTACCTATTATTGCTTAGAATTTTAGGTTATTGTAAGTTTCACTTTTTCTATGTCTAAATTTGATAAACTATTACTTTTTCTATAATTAAATTTTCATATTAATAATCCAGAGAATTAATAAAGGTACAATAAAGGACTTATTATAAGTCTTTTATTGTACCTTATATAGAAGTATAATCTAAGCATCTTTTTTGAGAACTTCTCTTTCAATCACATCAATTACACCATTGTCATCATTACTTTTAGCTATGAATCTTCCATACTTTTTTAATTCTTCTGGAGCATTAATCATAACATAACTATGATAAGCATTTTGAAGCATTTGAACATCATTGAAATAATCTCCAAATACCATTGTTTCTTCATGGGTTATATTAAACTTCTCCTGAAGGAAATTGATAGCAACTCCTTTATTAACATCTTTTCTTCCTAAGTCTAGCCAATTTTGACCTGAAACTGCTAGTTGAAGTTCTTTTCCCCACTTTTCATTGAGTATCTTATAGGAATTTTCTGCTGAGCCTTTAAAATCATATACTGCTATTTTTAAAATATCATCTTCAACAGACTCTAAATCATCCAACTTCATCATCTTATGATAATATTTTTCTACTTCCTTATTGAATAAAGTATTTTCAGACTCTATATAAGCACACTTCTTTCCACAAACAACAACATGGCAGTGATCTATCTCCCTTACATCCTTCACTATCTCCATTGCAATATCTCTAGATAAAGTCTTTGAAAATAACTCTTCGCCATTATGAACCACAAAGGAACCATTCTCCGCTGCAAATAACATCTTGTCCTTAGCTTTTTTAAAATTATTTTCCAAAGTATAGTATTGTCTTCCACTAGCAGCTACAAATAATACTCCTTTATCTGCTAACTCATCTAAAGTATCAAAAAAACCTTCTGGAAGTTCCCCCTTGCTATTAAGTAATGTTCCATCCATATCTGTTGCGATTAATTTTATCATCAAACAACCTCCATATATAAATTAATATCAATTTATATCAATTAACTTTTGTTTAATATTCAAAGTAAATGTACTTGTACATCTTACATATTTAATAATTGCTTTTTACAAGTACAGTTTATCATATATATAATCATAAATCCAATTTGCTACATAAAAGCTTCTTCTACTTCCAAAAAGACTTTATCAATGGAAGTCAAAAGCATTACTTGTCAATTTTAAATAACTTTTAGATTAGATAACATCAATCTATCTGACGACTGAGCACTTAATTTCAATAATATAATTTAACAAGCGTAAAATTATATTGGTATATGTAAGCTAAGTATATGATACAATATTGTTAAAGAATTCAATATGAAACATATTACTATATACCAAAGGTGTTATAAAACACAGAGTTAAAATATTTAAAATATAGCTTGAATAAATTAAAAGAAAGGTTGATTCAATGAGAATAGCACACTTAGCATTATGGACTAGAGACTTAGAAAGGGCAAAAGACTTTTATGTAAAATACTTTAATGCAACCTATAACGAGAAGTATTATAACGAGAAAACAAGATTCAGCTCTTATTTTCTATCCTTTGATGATGGAACTAAGTTAGAAATAATGGAGAAACCAACCATACTCTCAATAAATGTTTCCAAAAGTTATGAGTGCTTCGGTTATGCTCATATAGCATTCTCAGTAGGCAGCAAAGAAAAAGTAGATGAACTCACTAACAGATTAGTTAAGGATGGCTACACTCTTATAAGCGGTCCAAGAACCACCGGAGATGGATATTATGAAAGTTGCATACTAGATGCAGAGGAAAATAGAATAGAAATAACTATATAAAATAGAGGTATAGTAGTGTGCATTGATTATCACACTGCTATACCTCCTTATATTATCTTTCTTCGCTAAGTTCTATAAACTTTTCTATGTCCTCTTCAACTATCTTTAGTGAGCTTCTCCAGAAGTCTACTGAATGTATATCTATTCCCATAACCTTAGTAACATCAGCTATACTCCTGTCTCCTGTTACTGCAAGCAGATTGTCATAGGCTTCTACGAACTTTTCGCCTCTCTTCAAATATTCAGCATAAAGTCCTTTGGCAAATAGTAGTCCAAAGGCATAAGGGAAGTTGTAGAAATTATATGAAGCATCATAATAGTGTGGTTTGCATGCCCACATATAAGGATGTAGATATTCTGGATCTAATCCATCGCCGTAAGAGTCTTTTTGAGCTTGTAGCATTATTTCCTTTAGATCTTCAGCACTTAAAGCACTTTCTTCTCTTCTTCTAAATAACTCACTCTCAAATAAAAATCTTGAATATATATCAACAATTACTTGAGTACAGTCTCCAATCTCTGTTTCCAATATTGAGAAGGCTTCCTCTTTTGTTGCAGTTTTTACAGCAGCCTTCTTTATTATAGTTTCACAGAAGGTAGATGCTGTTTCCGCTATAGGCATAGGATAGTCAGAGTTTAACGGGCTTTTATCTCTTACACAATAATCATGGTATCCGTGACCAAGCTCGTGAGCTAAAGTAACTACATCGCTAAAAGCTCCTCCATAATTTAATAAGAATCTGCTTTCTTTTATAAAATGAAGTCCTGAACAGAACGCTCCTCCAACCTTACCTTCCTTTGGCATAACATCGATCCAATTTCTATCAAAAGCCATTTTAGCAAAGTCTGCAAGCTTATCGCTAAAAGTTCTGAAGTTATCTTCAACAAACTTTTGCCCTTTTTCATATGGAAACTCCATATTTACATCTCCCATAGGTGCAAAAAGTTCATAAAATGGCAAGCCATTTTTATAGCCTAAAAGCTCAGCTTTCTTTCTTAGATACTTTCTAAAAGAAGGTAAACTTTCTTTCATAGCAGTAAGCATTGCTTCCAAAGATTCTTTATCCATTCTTGATTTTATTAGATTTTCTTCAAGCGGAGACTCATATCCCCTTAGCTTAGCTACTGTAATAACTTCTCCTTTTATTCCATTTAGCGCTGCTGCCACTCCATCTTCTATCTTTTTATAAGAAGCTAATTCTGCCTCATATGCAGCTTTTCTAACCTTAGGATCTTTATCATTTGCCATGTTTCTAACAACAGTAAGAGGCAGTGCCTTCTTTTCTCCATCTATATCTATATCCACTAAAACTGTGGAAGTTAAAAGATCTCTAAGCTTTGACCATGAGTTAGAACCAGTATTACGAAGCTTAGCAATCAAGGCTTCTTCTTTATCACTTAAAATATACTTGCTTCCTTCAGCAATCTCTGTTAGGAAAAATTTATGTTCAGATAAAAGACCTGAAGCATCTATTAATTTATCTATATCCTCAATCTCGCCTATCCACTTCTTTATCTTAGCCTCTGGCTCTGCAAATCCACTTACCTTATTTTGAAAAATATCAGAATACTTTAAGCCTTCTTTATTTTTTGTGTCTACACTTAATGTAAGGTTTATAAAAGAAAATAGTCTTCTTATCAAGTTATCAAGTTCTATAGATGTATTTATAAACTCTTCTAATTTATTTTTTTCATCATAATGAGAAGCACATATCCTCTCAGCCATTTCTTCATATGCCTTAGAAAACTTATCAACTGTTGACAAGTCATTTAGAAAATCCTCTCCCTCAAAAGAACTGTAAATTTCTTTTAAACTCCAGTTTAAACTCATAATAATCCTCCCATTCTCTCTATATAATAAATGTATTATTTCATAGTAATAGTTAATTTACTTAAATAAATTATAGCATTTATTGTATATTAATCTAGGGAATTTTTAATAATAATAAAAATATTTTAACGTTATTCTACATTTTTATCATTAATTTTAGTTATTTTAAATTGTTTTAATAAAAGAATATGCTAGTTATTTCATATAAATTCTAAAATACTAATTGACTAACTGTTTCTTACTGTATATACTGTCTATATACAGTATATATACACTCACTCTTTGCAAAGGAGCTTATTATATGAGGATAATTATCTCAAACACATCTGGAGAACCAATTTATGAACAGATATCTACACAAATAAAAAATCTTATATTCACAGGTGAGCTATCTGAAGGAGATGCTCTTCCCTCCATCAGAAGTCTAGCCCAAGAATTAAAGATTAGCGTAATAACAACAAAAAGAGCTTATGAAGAACTTGAAGGTGATGGATTTATTGAAACCATTCCTAGCAAAGGTTCATACGTATCCAGAAAAAACAAAGAATTAATGAAAGAAAAGCATTTAAAACTTATTGAAGATAAACTAATTGAAGTATTAGAAGAAGCTAATTTACTAAATTTATCTTTAGATGATTTAAAAGATATGCTGCAAATTTTATATGACAGCAATAAATAACACTTTGGAGGATTTATATGAATAATATTTTAGAAATATCAAACCTTTCAAAATCCTATAAGGACTTTTCACTAACTGATTTAAATCTTACACTTGAGCGTGGATATATAATGGGTTTTATCGGTCCTAATGGAGCTGGGAAAAGTACAACTATAAAACTTATAATGAACCTTCTAAGAAAGGATTCTGGAATTATAAAGATATTTGGTTTAGATAACATATCTCACGAAAGAACCGTAAAAGAAAAAATAGGGTTTGTTTATGATGAAAACCACTTTTATGAAGAATTAACTACAGAAGAGATGAAGAATATACTGTGTCGCTTCTATAAATCCTGGGATAATAATAGCTTTAATAAGTATCTGGCTGAATTTTCTATACCTAAAGATAAAAAAATAAAAGCTCTTTCTAAAGGAATGAAAATGAAATATTCCCTTGCCATAGCGCTCTCTCATAATGCTGAGCTTATAATAATGGATGAACCTACTTCAGGATTAGATCCCGTATTCAGAAGTGAAATGCTAGACATCTTACATTCTGTAATTCAAGATGAAAATAAAGCTATATTTTTCTCCACACACATAACTACAGACTTAGAAAAAATAGCTGATTATATTACCTTCATAAACAATGGAAGAATAATATTTTCTAAAGAAAAAGACGAAATATTGGAATCTTATAAAATTGTAAAAGGCGATAAGTCATTATTACACAAGGATAACAGTAACTATTTTATAAATATAAGAGAAAATTCTTTTGGATTTGAAGCCTTAACCAATAACTCCGCTCAAATAACAAAAGTCTTTGGTGATAAAGTGCTTATTGAAAGAGCTTCTCTAGAAGATATAATGGTTTATTCTATAAGGAGTGATAAAAGATGATTAATCTAGTATTTAAAGATTTATTAATACAAAAAAAGTCTATCTATATTGCTATACTATATGGTTTCATTTTCAGCTTTATATTCTCAAGAGGTTCTGCTCCAAACGGAATTTTTATTGCGGTTCCATCAGTTATAGCTTATCTTTTTATTAGCTATGCCTGCGCATATGATGATAAAAGCAGTTCTGACCTAATGTTAAATAGTCTTCCAATCAACAGACGAGATATAGTATATGCTAAGTATTTATCTATAATTGTGTACCTATTGATTAGTATATCTATTTCATTTATATTTACTGCATTAGTTAAATACTCAGGCTTTAGTACACTTAATAGATTGATGACTTTTGAAGATGTCCTAGGTTGCTTTGCTAGTATTATATTTTTAAGTTCAATATATTTCCCTATATACTTCAAATTAGGCTATCTAAAATCCAGATATATCAGCATGTTCCTTATGCTAGGCGCCATATTTATTCCAACTGCCATATTTAACTTACTAGGCAATAATATTGGTGTAGATATTATCAATTATCTAAGCACTTTATCAGAGAATGTATTAAAGCTGATGATTCTATTAGTACTACTTGTCATTTGGTCACTTTCACTTACTATTTCTATGAATATCTACTTAAAAAAAGATTTATAAAGATCTACTTAAATTATACATGTTTCATAATCGTATCATATTAAGACTATGGGGCATGTATAACTTAAGTTTTCCTAATGAAACCCTATAAAACAGATCTTTCAGTTCTATGATTTTTAAACTTACTAGCAATCATTCTAACAGCTAATGGTGCTATTGCTTATGTATGTATTTTTTGAACTGGTATATCTATATTTTTAGATTTAATAGGTACATCTTTAGACTGATTGATAGCCCCAATTTATATTTCTTCAAATAATTCCTTTAAATTGATGACCTCTATTAAGTCAGCTACCTTTGCATAAGCTTTCCTTACGTGTTCTTCTGAAGGCTCAACTAAATCAGGAACTAAGACACATCTTATACAACCTGCTACAGCCGCTTCTAAGCCTCTTACGGAATCTTCAAGAACTATTGCCTTATCAGGTGCAACCTCTAATTTATTGCATGCTGTTAAGAATATTTCTGGATCTGGCTTTCCTTTAGTAACTTCGTCTCCGCAAATGATTTTATCGAACTTATCATAAATTCCAGCAAGTTTAAGTAGCTTTGCTGCTCTATCTCTACTGCTTGAGGTAGCTACTGCTTTTTTAATATTATTTTTCTCTAAGAATTCAAGAATATCTACCAATCCTTTTTTTATCCCTAGCCCCTCTTCTTCTATTATCTTATCTATAAACTTACCATGTTGCATATATATTTCTTCGAAAGGAAACTCCTCGCCGAAGTTCTCTTTAAAATGCTTCGCTATGGAGTTTCTATTCATTCCTATTAGACCTAAAGCAAATTCCATAGAAATATCATAATCGTATAATTTCCCTGCTTCCTTCCATGCTCTTTTAGATACAATCTCAGTATCAAACATTAATCCATCCATATCAAAAATAACTAATTCAATCTTGCTCATAATAACCTCCAACTAAGTATTGTGACTTAATACTGCTAAAACTTTAGTTATTTTAGGTGTCCAACTCCAACTATTAATTTATACATGCCCAATGATCCTCAAAAGCTTGGATTACCGAACATGTATAAATTAAGTTTACGTAAAGGATACCTATTAATAAACTTTAATTATTTTGAATCCATTTTTCTCAAGCTCGTCAGTTATCAACTGAACATGTTCATGTCCATTTGTCTCTACAGTTACCTCCAACTGCACCTTCATAAACGCATCAAAGGTCTTAAACTTATTATGATCTAGTTTAATTATATTGGCATTGACACTGGCTAAAACTTGAGATATTCTTTGTAATTGTCCTGGCTTATCTAGAAGCTCTACAGTAAAGCAGAACTTTCTTCCACGGGATACAAGACCTCTGTCTATCATGGCTGCAATTGTTAAAACGTCTATATTGCCACCACTTATAACGCAAGCTACCTTCTTATCTTTTTCTTTAATTTTTCTCAGTGCTGCTAGTGGAAGAACGCCTGAGGTCTCGCCTATAAGCTTGTGCTTTTCCAAAAGTATTAAAAATGCTTCCATCACCTCTAAATCAGAAACTGTAACTATCTCGTCCACATATTCCTTTATTATTGAAAAAGTTAAATCTCCTGGAGTCTTTACAGCAACTCCGTCAGCTATAGTCTTAACACTCTCAAGAGAGACTACCTTATTCTCCTCTAATGATAACTTAACTGCATTAGCTCCCTCTGGTTCTACCCCTATAATTTTAACATTAGGATTTATAAGCTTAGCAGCTACAGCTATTCCACTTATTAGCCCTCCTCCACCAACTGGAACTATTATACAATCCATACCTTTTATCTCATCAAGTATCTCGATGGCTATGGTGCCTTGTCCCTCTATAACATCTATATCGTTAAAGGGGTGCACAAAGGTATACCCATTCTCTAGCTCTAACCTTTTAGCTTCTTCGTAAGCTTCATCATAGCAATCTCCGTGAAGTACTACATTTGCTCCAAAACTTCTAGTTGCCTCTACCTTTATCAGTGGAGTTGCTTTTGGCATAACTATAGTTGCCTTAACCCCTAGCCTTTGAGCCGCTAGAGCTACCCCCTGAGCATGATTACCTGCTGAAGAAGTTATAAGCCCTTTTTCCTTATCTTCCTTAGTTAGTTTGCTTATCTTATTGTAGGCTCCTCTTATCTTAAATGCTCCTGTTACCTGTAAATTTTCAGGCTTTATATATATTTCATTTCCTGATTCCTTGCTAAAAATATTGCTATAAATAAGTTTA
The DNA here is from genome assembly GCF_004015185.1 of Clostridium manihotivorum. Taxonomy (GTDB): domain Bacteria; phylum Bacillota; class Clostridia; order Clostridiales; family Clostridiaceae; genus Clostridium_AR; species Clostridium_AR manihotivorum. Next base: position 5,926,435 of record NZ_CP025746.1, read on the forward strand.
GTATCTTTCAAGACTTCTTTTATTCTTGCACTAGCTTCTAAAAACTGTCCCTTTGTGAACTCATTATGTTCCATATAATACTGCCCCCTACTTTATATCAGAAAATAAGCTCGCTCCAATAATAATTGAAGACGAGCTTTGTCCAACTAGTTTATAAATTATCATATTTATTACATAAATATTCTATCAAATATAGTATATTTTGTGAAGCACTGGGCAAAATAAATACCTATCACTTTAACAAAAACTCTGTTAAAATACCCTGTTGAAATTAAGCGTTCAGTGATCCAATGCTCTGATGAGCCTACACAAATAATTAATTATGATAAAAATTCGGTATGCGAATAATCGAGTAGGAGCTGAATAATTATTTTATTCAGCGTCCTCTCACACCACCGTGCATACCGGTCTGGTACACGGCGGTTCTTTAAGTTGAATGAATTTTAATATATTGACGCGTTAGGCTTTTTAAGCCTAAGTCCGAGAAGAATTTATTTGTAAGAGTTGTGTTTAATATTGCACTATTTGCTACTCGCCAGTATCCTTTGCGGGTATTGGCAAACTTTATAGCTTGGTAGTGTTCAAGTCCCAGCTTCTTAAGGTTTTTATATCTAGTTCTAACTTTCTTCCACTGTTTCCATATACACATTCTTAATCTTTTCCTTATCCAAATATCTAAATGCTCCACTATTCCTTTGCATTTGGCTATTCCATAATAGTTAATCCAACCAATATTAATTTGGTTCAATTTTTCTATTCTTTGTTCCAAAGTTATCGGTTTTGATCTAGATAGGACTTCTCTGATTTTATCTTTGTATCTCTTTAACGATTGCTTTGATATAGATGAGTATGCTTTACCAAACATTAGGTTTAGCGTGAATCCTAGAAACTTTCTCTTCCAAGGTCTATCTACTGCACTTTTATCTCTGTTCACCTTCAATTTGAGTTTGCCTTCAATGAAATTTGTTATATTTGCCATTACTCTTTTCCCAGCTCTCTCACTTTTAACATAGATATTACAGTCGTCCGCGTAGCGACAAAATTTATGACCTCTCATTTCTAACTCTTTATCTAGTTCATCTAGCATTATGTTAGATAATAGTGGACTCAACGGTCCTCCTTGTGGAGTTCCTTCTTCATTTCTGACCACTACACCATTTATCATTATTCCTGACTGAAGATATTTCCTTATTAGGGATAATACTCTCTTATCCTTAATGCTTCTTGATAATTTATGCATTAAGATATCATGGTTAACCTTATCAAAGAATTTCTCTAAGTCCATATCAACAACCCACCTATAGCCATCATTGATATACTGTTCTGCTTTCTTAATTGCATCTTTAGCTCCTCTTTGAGGGCGGAAGCCAAAGCTACTTTCAGAGAATCTTCTATCATAAATACTATTTAATTCTTGAGCAATAGCTTGTTGGATAAGTCTATCCAAAACTGTAGGTATACCTAAGAGCCTAGTTCCACCATTAGGTTTTGGAATTTCTACTCTTCTAACTGGCATTGGTCTATACTCACCATTAAGAATACTTTCTCTAATAGATATCCAGTTTGTTTTCAAAAATTGTTTAAGTTCATAAACTGTCATTCCGTCCACGCCGTGGCTACCTTTATTAGAAATTACTCTTTTAAGAGCCAAGTTCATATTATCCTTGGATAATATCCTTTCTAGTGAGCCATATTCAAATCCACTGATTTTCTCCTTTGGAGTTGCCGAGAATTCTCTATGCACTCTTTGCTTATCTTCGAGTTCCACTCTATCTTGGGCACTAGAGCCTAAATATTTAGTTTTCTGCAATCTTTGAGTATTCTGCGAAACTTTCAAACTTGAAAACCTCCTTAAAGTTCAGTCCTTCATCCGCTATCACGATTAGCGGAGTTACTATGACTTCTGCTGACTTCTGATAGTTCAGTTACATATCGCTATGTAGGTTACCGCTTAGAAATTCATCTTTGTTAGCGATGTATCTATCAGACCTCCCCAGGTAAGAACAACAACCTTCATCTCATATATCTGCTACATTTACTCCTAGGAATTGGGATAGTGTAGGACTTCGTTTTGTATTGCAAACTCGTCCGTTCCTAGTAAGCCTTGTATGTAGTTCGTATCCCTCAGACCGAGACTTTGCCTTAAGCTTCCTTCAGATTCCACCTCACGATGGACACCCTTGCCCTTAGCTAGTGGTTCCCACTATCAAGCCCACAGCGGACTTTCACCGCCAAGTTGTTGCCCATGCTGGGCACACAATAAAAGACACTGCTGATTCTTCATCAACAGTGTCAAATTATATCTTTATATATTGCTATGAATAACTTACTAATAAGTTTATTAGTTTTTCTTAGGCTTAAGAGTTAATCCTAGTCCTGAAAGTATTAATATGGTTCCAAGTGCAACTAATCCATTCATATCAACTTCTGATCCGGTCTTAGGTAATTGCTTAATTACTTCTGCTTCATGCTTAGCATTCATTGAAAAATCATGCTTTACTATTTCTTTACCTACTGAGATTACTGGACTTGTATAAGTTTCGTATCCATCCTTTGCTGCAACTACATAGTAATCTGCATCAGGGAATACCATATATGCATACTTACCAAAGTCATCAGAGAATTGTGGGTTAGCATTGTCTGCTGGTGGAAACTCTGCAACTTTAGGTAACTCTACAAGAGTTCCTGGCTTTCTTCCCGCTAATATATTTCTAGCAGTATTTGCATAATACAACTTAACATCTGCACCTGTAATGATTTTATGACTTATGCTATCAGTTATTGTACCATATGGGTCAATCAATGCAGAACTAAGATTTATTTCTCCATCTTGATTCATGGCAACCTTCATACTTCCAATTATAATCTTTTGTCCATTTGGTAGAGTATATTTTACTGCAAATTTATATTCTTGTCCTTTTTCTAATCCATCAGCACTAAATACACCCTTATCATTGGCTGAGTTGTATATATGTGTACTTACCCCTGATGAAATTAATTTATCATCACTATCATAAACATCAAAGCTTAGATTGGAGTAATCTTTTAGTAAGGAATCCTCACCGTTAGGCTTCTTGAATAAGATTAATCCAGCTGCAGTTTTGTCAGAAGTAAAGGATTCATTACCAGCTCCTGTAATATTATCTACTGTACTCTTCTGATTAAAGGTAACCATTTTAGTTTGATTTCCTATAACTACTGGTTTAGTAATACTAACATCATAAGTTACTCCACCTTTAGGTATTGCAATCTTATACTTACCATCTGCTCCAGTTATAAGCTTTGTATAGAAATCTATAACACCATCATTGTTAAAGTCTTTTGATACCTCAATAACGGCATCTTTTACAGGGAGCTTTGTAGTATTATCCACAACAACCCCAGTTAGGGTTCCTGGCTCAAAATTTATAGTGATTTTTTCTGAGGCATATAGACCTCTTGACTTATCCTCTACTATAGCTGTTACTGGTACACTTACACTCTTTACACTTTCAATATTAGCTGATTTATAAACCACTTTAGCTATACCATTACTATCAGTCTTAACTACATTTCCATTAGGGAAGCTTCCCATAGGAGCATTAAAAGTAACTTCAGTATTGGCTAAAGGCTTATTATTTTTATCTGTAACCTTTACTGTGAGAGTTGTGGTCTGAATTCCATCACCAATAATAGTTGTAGGATTTGCATTTAAACTTATAACAAAGTTAACTAATCTAGCATCCATTCTAATCTCATCAGTTGAAGTCTTATCCTTGGCAACCCCTACTGAAAGAGTTTGAGTACTGTACTTTGAGTTCTTAACTAATAAATTGTAGCTACCTAACTTTATATTTTTAAAATAGTAATTTCCATTATTATTAGATACTACTGTAGCTACAAGATTGTTTGATAAGTCTCTAAGTTCAACTGTGGAACCTGGTAGTATAACTCCAGTAGTTTGATCAGTTACTGTACCTAAAAGATTAAGAGTAGCATCAACAGTTATATTTATATTTGATATAGCTGTTCCACCTTTACCGTCACTTACAGATACCTTAAAGCTGTCATTACCACTAAATCCACTCTTAGGTGTGTAAATCCATCTTCCACTCTTCGAATCTAAGGTTATACTTCCATTGGTTGGTTCACTTACTATAGCATATAGCAACTCATCATTATTTTCATCAAGACCAACTATACTATCTGATACTGACTTATTCATAGTAGTAGCTCTAGAATAGTTTTCTACTGTAGGATCTGCATTAAGAACCTTTATGAAAATAGTAGTAGTAGCTGTTCCACCCTTCCCATCACTTACAACAACCATAAAGCTATCATTTCCACTGAAGCCTTTCTTAGGACTATAAGTCCATTGTCCCGTAGTCTCATTTATAACTACTGAACCATTAGTTGGTTTGTTAAAAGCTGAAATTGAATATTTAAGCTTATCATTATCCAAATCATTACCTACTACAGACCCTGATACTGGCTTGTAATAAGGAGTATTCTTGCTATAACTTGAATCTACTGTAGGTCCATCATTAATTGGGTTAATAGTTATATTAACTACTGCTGGTGCTGAATCAACATCTCCATCATTTGTCTTAAAGCTAAAGCTATCTTGTCCATTGTAGTCCTTGTTTGGTGTATAGGTGAAGGTTCCATCCTCATTTAACTTTAAGGTTCCATGAGTTGGTGCTGCTACTAAATAGTACTTTAAGCTGTCTCCATCTATATCTGATCCTGTAACTGTTCCATTTAAAGCCTTGTCTTCATCTGTCCTTAAGCTCTGTCCAAAAGCACTTGGGATATCATTCATCGGGTTAACAGTTATATTAACTACTGCTGGTGCTGAATCAACATCTCCATCATTTGTCTTAAAGCTAAAGCTATCTTGTCCATTGTAGTCCTTGTTTGGTGTATAGGTGAAGGTTCCATCCTCATTTAACTTTAATGTTCCATGTGTTGGTGCTTTTACTACATAGTACTTTAAGCTATCTCCATCTATATCTGATCCCGTAACTGTTCCATTTAAAGCTTTATCTTCATCTGTATTTAGGCTTTGTCCCAAAGCACTTGGTGCATCATTTATAGGATTAATAGTTATGTTCACCGATGCTGGCAACGAAAACTCCAATCCATCACTAACCATATAAGTAAAACTGTCTTGTCCATTATAGTCTTTATTTGGTGTATAAGTAAAAGTTCCATCCTCATTAAAGACTAAACTTCCGTGAGTTGGCATAGATACAAGGTAATAACTTAAAACATCTCCATCTATATCAATGCCTTTAAGAACTCCATTTAAGTTTTCATCTTCTCCTATAGTAACACTTTTATCATAAGCCTCTGGTCCATCATTTATAGGAAGAACCGTCAAGTCTACCTTAGCTGATAAGGAATCTTCAGTTCCATCATTAACTTTAAAAGTGAAGCTATCTTGTCCATCGTAATTTTTATCTGGTGTATAAGTGAAAGTTCCATCTTCATTTAGCTTCAATGTTCCATGACTTGGCCCTAAAACTACAACATATTTTAAACTATCGCCATCAATGTCTAATCCAGTAAGTGTTCCTTGAAGAAAATCATCTTCAGCTAAACTAAGACTTTGTCCATATGCAACTGGTTTATCATTTACAGGACTTATATTAAGTATTACTGTAGCAGGAGCTGAATCAACCAAGCCATCATTCACCTTAAAAGTAAAACTGTCCTGTCCATTGTAATTAAGATTTGGAGTATAGTTAAAGGTACCATCTTGATTTACCACTACAGTTCCATGTGAAGGACCTGTAACTAGATAATACTTTAAAGAATCTCCATCAACATCTGAACCCGTCAAAGTTCCTGATAAAACCTTGTCCTCATCTGATGTAAGGTTCTGTCCATTTGCTATTGGTGCATCGTTTACTGGTTTTACTGTTAAGTTTACAGTAGCTGGAGCTGAGTCTACTGTTCCATCATTATTTTTAAAGGTGAAGCTATCAGTTCCGTTATAATCTTTATTTGGAGTATATGTAAAGGTTCCATCTTGGTTTATGTTTAGACTTCCATGAGATGGCGCTTTAACTACATAGTATTTTAAATTATCTCCATCTATATCGGATCCCGTTAATACTCCACTTAAACTCTTATCCTCATCTGTATTTAATGTTTGCCCGTTTGCCACTGGTGCGTCATTTACTGCGGTAACATTTATACTTACGCTAGCAGTATTAGAATCTAATTGTCCATCATTTACTTTAAACACAAAACTATCTGTTCCATTGTAGTTCGCGGCTGGTGTATAAGTATAAGCTCCATTTGCCCCTAAGGTTACTGAACCATGAGTTGGACCGCTTATTATTATATAACTAAGAGTAGTTCCACTATCCACATCATTCCCTACTAATGCTCCTGTTTTAGCAGTATCTTCTGTAACAGTAAGAGAACCATTAGTAGCCGTTGGTGCTGTATTAGGCTTTAAAACCGTCAAGTTTTGAGTGGCTGTGGCGCTGTTTCCTAAAATAGTTGTAAGCTTAGCAGTAACTGGATAAGTTCCATTTGGTAATGGATCAGTTACATTTACACTCCATCTTTTATTATTAACAGTTGTATTATAAGTATGTCCATTTATAGTAACCGCAACTTGACTTCCATCCTGAGCCTCTGTATCTCCAGAAATTGTTGGAGTAGAAGTAGCAACTGTTACAGAAGCACCTCCATCAATATTAATACTTGGCAGAGTTTGAGAAATACTTGATAGCGTTACTGTAGACAAATTATCAAAATTCATGGATGTACCATCCATCCAATCCTTATTGATAGTGGATATTGAACCCGCTCTAGTAGTACCAAAATATAGTTTTACAGGAGTGTCACCTGTAATAGGACTCGTCATACCTAAAGCATTTTTTTCAAAATCAGTTATTAAGCTTATAGGAATTTGGAAATCTAAGAAATAAGGCTCTGTTCCTTCTGCTTTAACTATTCTAGTACCTGGAACTACCTGTTGTCCAGCAGTACCATTAGATATTGCCTTAAATATCTTATACACATTGGTTTCAGCTCCATCTGTTATATAAACATAGTCATCAGAAGGATTTTTACCATCAATACCTATGGTTACTCTCTGTACAAACTTTCCATAGCTAGAACTTCCATTATTTATATCTTCAGCAGCAACAACTAACTGCCACACTGAAGTGTCAAATCCTCCAGAAGTTGGAGCCAAAGGATTTGCATCTAGTCTAAATCTAAAAAATATATTTGTCCCATCAGATGCAACATATACTGATGGCAGAGTACCTGCCTGCCCCTTAGTTAATACGTCACTACTTACCAAATCCGTTCCTGGATTGTATGCCTCGTATAAGTCATAGATATAAGTTCCATCCTTTTTACTATAGGGATAGAACTTTGAAGGCCACGCCACAGATTGATTGTTTGTAATACTGGTTTTATCAGTAACTACTGTTGTAGCTTTAGCAACCTTTGATACCGGAGAATATAACACAAGGCAGAGCGCAATCAAGCCAATAATTTTACCCCTTCTTCTTATCAAAATAACACCTCATATTTTTATATAAATTTTTTAATTAAATTCAAATTTTCGTTCTATATAAATCAATTACATGGAATAATTATATATGCAGTGACATGATAATTGCTATGGTTTTTATTTGGTAATAATAATTATTGTTTATTAATTATTCTGTTAATTTCAAAAACAATTTTTAATATCCTATATTGTTAAATATCTACATATAAGCCACCTTTACATACTTATACATAAACTTATGCAATATATAATTTCATACGAAAGAGAACCTTCTTTATTATACTTTATTGGACTTTATCCCTCATGTAGAATCCTTAAAGAATAAAAAAATAATATTAAGCCCATTTAAGAGCCTAATATTATTTTTTATTCATATATCCTATTATATTTTCAACATCACTCAATACTTCTTCTAAATTTCTATTTGAATCAACAACATAATCACACTCAATTACCTTAAAAGCGTTTTTATCATGTTTTATTCTAGAATATATTGTTTCGTCATAAATATTCTCTTCACCGTATTTTCTCTTACACATTCTATTATAACGAATTTGTTCATCTGCATTTAGATATATTGTTATAATCTCAGCATCTTTCACTTCTTGTTTTAACTCATGGACACCAACAGGATCAACTATATATATTGAGTTCCCCCTATTTCTATATTGTTCTCTACTAGCCCAATAGTGATTTCCATCAAAATATGTATATGCTATTATATTTGCTTTGTCTTCAACAGTAATAGTACTTTCTATGTACGTTTCGTAATCAACAAATATATGACCTTTCTCTCCTTCATATCTTTGTCTTCTTGTAGTATAACTTTCTATATAATTATAATCCTTCTTTGAAAGTTCTTCAGCTATAGTAGATTTACCGCTTCCACTTTCTCCTACTAAACAAATAATTCTATCCATACTCTAAGCTCCATTTCTATAATATAAGATACTTCAATTCGATTATTATTAATTATAATATTAATATATATCAAAAGAAACTATGTACATATATAATTATTTTACAAATAAGTTTCTATTAAATCTAGGAAAGTGCTCAATATGTATAATAGTTTAATTAATCGAAATAAAGTTATTTTCTTTCTTCCTAATATGAATATAGAAAATATAAACTATCTAAAACTTCTTCAAAACATAATTTTATTTTTACTACTTATCAAAATAGCTATTCTAAACTCCTGAAATCACTAAATCTTGCTAGCAAATAATTTTATGCTTTTTCAGACAGTAAAAGTTCCTGATGCTTCCACATCAGGAACCCCTTTTTAATTTTATATTGCTACTATAGGTAGTTTTGTAATACATTCCAGCTTTCAGAACCAACTATTCCATCAACTTGTACAATATTTGGATCTGCAAATTGGAATTGTCTTACAGCATTTTCAGTAGCTGTTCCAAATATACCATCTGTACTTAAACCATAATGTCCATAATTATTAAGAGCTATCTGAACTTGTCTAACTGAAAGTCCTTGATCCCCTTTTTGTATTACTCCACCTCTTGCAATTATAGTAGATGCAGATGTACTCCAATCTACAAATTGTGGTGTCATTATAGCTGTTGGTGCCTCTTTTAAATCTGAATTTCTAGTCGCAGCAAAAGTTGGAGTTGCAGAAGCTAAAAGTGACACTACTAATGTACCTGTTGCAATTATTTTTTTTGCGTTTAACATAATTTTCTCCTCCTTTTATTTATAATATTCGTGATCACACTTACAATATATTCCTCATGGTATCAAAAGTCAATAAATATAGTCAAAATAATTTTTATATTTTTATTTTATGCAACATTTTATAATAAAACTAGTTTCCAAAGAGCTGTTAAGAATAAAACCATTACATCAATTTCGTTTTGCATAATAGTAAGAATATTCTAACTTATCTCTGCATTATTAGATATCAATCTATCCTTCAGTCCAATATTTAATCATTTATTTCTTATTAGTTAACCCTAATTCACCGTTATAAATCCTTAACGCTGCTAGGTTTAGCTAATAAAAAACTTTATACTAGCCCTAATAATTAAAAGATCAGAGTACTCTACCTCTGATCTTTTAAACTATTAATTTATTTATTAAATATACTTACGTCAGGGTTCTTACCTTCCAATATATTCTTAGCTCTTAATCCTATTATAGGTTCATACTCAGGATGAGTTGTTATATAGAACTTCTCCTCCTCAATAGCACTAAAAACAGTATTTGCTATTGTATCTATTGGCATTCCTGTTTCAATTAAATGTCTAGCAACCTCTAAAGTTCTTTTATAACTTTCAGTTGCATAATAAGGATCAACCTGAGGATCTGCTGCAAATCTTTCTGGTCTATGCCTATAACTATTGTGGAGATCTGTTTGAACAAAGCCTGGGCAGAACACAGACATTTTTATTTTAGAATTCATAGCCTGTAGATCGTAATACATAGATTCTGTTAACGCCACAGCTGCATGCTTAGTTGTGTGATATATTGTAAGACCTGGTGAGGTTAGAAGTCCTGCAACAGATGCAGTATTAACTATATAGGCCTCTCTATCTTGTTTTAGCATTGTAGGAATAAAAGCCTTAGCTCCGTATACTAATCCATTAACATTAGTTCCAATAATCCAATCCCAATCCCTTACTGGAACTTCCCAAGCTGCACCACCTACTACAACTCCTGCATTATTAAACAATAAATCTACTTGTCCAAATCTTTCTATTGTTTTATCAGCTAAAGCTTGTACTTGTTCATATACAGTTACATCTAAGGTTACAGCTAAGGTTTCTGCACCCATAGCCTTTATTGTTTCATCAACTTTTTTTAGATTTTCACTATCTATATCTGCAAGTACTATCTTCATTTCTCTTTTTGCACATTCTTTTGCAAACTCTACACCAAAGCCATTTGCAGCTCCAGTTATTACAGCAACTTTATTTTTGAAATCCTTCATCTCATATCTCTCCTTTTATATCTTAATTAAATTAATTAGCGGTTATATTACACTTCCACTAAATTTATACATTATTAGCTATATAATAGTAAAATTATACATTATTTTTATTAATGGTTCAAATATACATAATTAAATTATATATACTTTTTCAAATCCCTGTCTTATAGCCTCTGCTATTCTCCCTGGTGCACTTGCGTCTCCTATTACCCTTACCTTATCAAAGTATTCCTCAAGTACTTGCACCAAAGAATTATTAGATTTGATTCCTAATGAAAGTATAACTTTATCAACTTCAATATTTACAACCTCATTAGTACTCAAATTTATAAGATCAACAGATTGTTCATTTATCTTCACTAGTTTATGTGAAGTAAGTATATTAGCATTATGCTTCATAAGATTACCAACTACAGTATACATATTAGATGGATAAACTCCTGTTCCGATCTTAGGCAGTATATCCACTAATGTTATTTTATTATTTCTAATAGCTAAGTACTCAGCTGTTTCACAACCAGTCATTCCAGATCCTATTACCATTACCTTTTCATCTCTAATATCTACTTTACCTGAAAGTACATCTGATACATTGTACACATTTGCACTGGAGATTCCGTCTATAGAAGGTACAATAGGATCTGAACCAGTGGCAACAAATACTGCATATGGATTAAGCTTCTTAATACTATTAATATCAGCCTTACAATTAAGTCTTATGTCAACATCCAACTTATGAAGCTCTCTTTTATAAAAATTTATTAGTTCGGTTAGCTTCTCTTTCTTAGGCGGCTTACTTCCTAGTGCAACCATGCCACCCAACTCTGATTCTTTTTCAAAAAGTACAACATTAAAATCCCTAAGTGCTGCACATCTGGCAGCTTCCAAACCTGCAGGTCCTGCTCCTATCACAACAATAGTCTTCCTATCACCATCTCTCTTAAGACTATTGAACTCTAATTCTCTTCCTAGTTTTGGATTGACTGCGCATTTAACTGTTTTACCAGACTCAAGCTCTTCTATACAGTGAAGGCAAGATATACATGGCGTTATTTCATCAGCTCTTCCTTCAAAAGCCTTTAATGCAAACTCAGCATCAGCAAGTTGAGCTCTTCCAAGACCAGCAAAATCCATAACTCCTTCATTTAGAAGCTGTTCTGCAACACCTGGATGCTTTATGTTATTAACGGCTATTACTGGTATATTAATATTATCTCTAATATTTTTAGCCAGATGCTTCTTCCAACCTTGCTCAAAAGCAATCGGTTCAATTATGCTATATCCTGACTCATATATACCACTGCTTACATTAATAGCGGCAACTCCTATACTCTCCAAATACTTTGCAATTTTAATAGAATCTTCTATTCTTAAACCACCTTCTACAAATTCATCTCCATCGATCCTCACACTGATAGGAAATCTAGGCCCACATACACTCTTTATTCCCATTATTATTTCAGTTATAAATCTCATTCTTCCTTCAAAGCTGCCTCCATATTTATCTATTCTTTTATTTGTATATGGACTCAAGAATTGATTTATCAAATATCCATGAGCAGCATGTAACTCTACTCCATCTACACCTGCAGTTTGAGCTATTTTAGCTCCTTTTATAAACTTCTTAACAAGAGCTTCCGCTTCTTCAATAGTCATTTCCCTAGGCACTTCTTTACAAACACCGCAAGGAATCGCACTAGGAGCTATAAGCTGCTTACCATCTATCAAATGGCTATGGCTTTCTCTTCCTGGGTGATGCAATTGAACAAATATCTTTGTGTCATACTTATGAACTGTTCTCACAAGCCTTTCAAGTTGAGCTACGTGTTTTATGCTAGTAACACTTAACTGGTTCGATGTTCCTACCCCATACTCTTCATCTATTCTGGTTATCTCAGTTATTATAAGTCCACATCCTCCTTTTGCTCTTTCTTCATAATAAGCAATAAGTTCTTGAGATGCTTCTCCTGTGTAACTAGCTAACGAAGTACCTATGGCAGGCATTACTATTCTGTTCTTTAATTCGAGACCTCCAATATTACCCTTAGAAAATAACTTTTTATACTCCATAATATCCTCCTATGATTTTCTATTAAGTAGAAAACACACACATAAACATCAGTAATGTAAAGTTATACATTCATCTATAATTATAAGTTAACATAAGGATAATTATATAAATATAGTCTTTATGAACAAAAATAGGATATAATATAATGCATATAGCACTATATTATAGGAGTGATTTTATGCAAATATATTTCAAAGATATCTTTAAGGAAATAAAAGAGCTTTATGAGTTTAGCAGCTATGAAAACAATTGCAACTCAACTGCAATAAGGCAAATAAAGTTCATAACCAATGATATTTCTCATTTTGAACAATCTTGTTTATATATAGGCAAAACTTCTCAACTAGTAAATGCATATGACTATGATAGCAGTAGCTTCATATTATTTAAGAACAGTGATTTATCGCATTTAAAGATATCAAATTATATATTACTCAATAATGAGGAGAATCTATTCTCAGTATTTAATCTAATAAATGAAATACTTACAAAATATCTTTTGATAGATAATCCTGCAGTGAATCTACTAGATTCATTGGCTCATGGTAATGGATTAAAAGACCTGATTAATATAGGCTCAGAGTTTATAGATAATCCAGTAATTCTCTTAGATAGTAGCTTTTCCGTATTAGAATATTCTAAAAATGTACCTATCTCTGATGACATTTGGACTCGTAATATCAATAGAGGTTATTGTTCTTATGAATTTATTTCTTATGTACAAAAACAAAAGGAATTAAGAGGGTCATCTTTAAACAATGAACCATTCCCTTTTAAATGCATAGCTAGCCCTTATATCAAATATGTAAGTAAGCTTGTTATAGATTCTAGATTAGTTGGGTATTTGGTGTTATTGGAGTGCAATAAAAAAGTAAGACCTGAGCATTTAAGCTTATTAAAGATTTTGAATAATGCTATAGTAGAAGAACTTAGGACAAACTTGTTTTATAGAACTACTAAGGGAAATAACTATGAAAATCTTATATATGACTTATTAGAAGATAATATAAAAGATGAGAATATTGCTTTAGAAAAAATGCGAAATTCCAATTGTAATTTTTCAAAAAACTTATTTTTAGTAACCATTGACTTATCCAATTATAAACAAGTTAGCCCTAATCAGCCATTAAAACATTATCTAGATAATATATTTATCAACTCTAAATTTATCTATTATAAAGAGGACATAGTTATATTATTAGATAGTCGAGATAATACTAAAAATTTAGATTCTGTAATAACGCAAAACTTAGATTTTTTAAGAAATAACAACTTATCTATTGGTATAAGTGACAGATTCTCTAATCTTACAGCTATTAATAAAAGCTACAATCAATGCAAAACCGTTATAAATTTGTCCAAGCAGTTAAATATACCAGGAATTATTTTTAGATATAATGACTATAAATTTTATAGCTTAATTGATTATACTGCGAATAATAATCCTGAATTTACAAATGAATATTGCCACAGTTCTGTCCTTAAACTGCTTGAATATGATTCAAATAATAACACAGATTATTATAAGATATTGAAAGTTTATCTTCAAAATAACCAAAATACAAATTTGACTTCCGAAAAACTTTTTATACATAGAAACACTTTGAATTATAAGCTGACTAAAATAAAGGATATATTAGGAGTAGACCTAAAAGACAGTGAAGATATTTTTAAAATTTATTATTCCATAAAACTAATAGAATACACTGACTCTATAAAGTCTAGAATATCTTAAATAACTTTTCTAAGTCCTTAAAATTACTAGGTTTAACTAGCGTTTTTTGTGTAAACTTGTCTAGACAGTCAAAAAGCATGCCCTCAGCAAATACCTTTGAAGACATGCTTTCTTAATTATTTATCTTTACCTAGCTTATGACAGAATAAGGCTATTCCTTGGGTAATAAGTCCTGTAGCACAAACACCATATCATCCAAAATGAGAATAACTATAAGCTCCCACAAATGAACCTATGGATCCCCCTAAAAAGTAAGATACCATAAAAACAGTATTTACTCTATTTCGAGCTTCCTCACTTATGGCATGAACTCTAGCCTGATTAGATATCTGACAAGACTGAACACCTAAATCAAGTAAAATTACACCTATTACTAAACCTATTCTCTTTCCTTGACAACAAAACATTTTCTTCTTTCATAATCTAGTATTTTATCTTTATATTTCTCTCATCTTCCTCAACTTCAACATTGCTAACAAACATATCCAAGCTTTTATTAAAATCATTTTCTATTATAAAATCAGCCATATCTATTACTTTCGATGCAGATTCTTTAAAAGAATTGATCTCAGTGTTCTTTATCATTACAAAATATCCAGGTATAACAACATTTCTAAGGCTATTTGATTCACAAATTATCAATGCATCAGATGGTACCTTTGACATGAAGTAATTTATCCCCTCTTCTAGATGGCCCTTTAGACATTTAAGCCAGTAGACCTTATCTGCTCCAGCAGAAAGTAACAGTGATGTATCCTTATTTCTATTGCAGTCAACTTCTTCTATAAGCTCAAAGTTTTCTTTTAAGTTAGTACATACACCACAACCTTCTCCGCCTCTTTGACACTTACCATTCTTATGCTCTATGGTAGTAACCTTTAGAGCTATAACTTTTATATCACTTTTAAATTTATTGATAAGCGCTGAGGCTAAGGTTGTCTTTCCGCTATTCCTACCTGTAGATCCAATCATGAGCATCTGCTCTATACTTATTAAATCTTTATTCATTTGATACACTTCCTTTATGCGGTTATACGACTTTTGTTAGATTCCAAATAGAATTCTATACTTTTTAGCTATTAAAAGCAAATAAGAACGGTTATCCATATCCTTATTGTAAATATACCTAAGGAATAAAAAAAATTCGCTAAAGCTATCTCCTTTAGCGAACTCTTTTATTCTAATCTGCATCTCCTGAACTAATGCATAACTTTTTTCATAGACGATACCATATAAATTTCAGAATAATTACACCTTAAAATTGCTTGCCAGTTCAGTCAACTCTTGAGCAGTTTCTGCTTGACTTTGAGAAGATGTAGATACTTCTGAAACTGCATTGGTTACCTCATTTACACTTAGTGATATATCTTCTGAACTGCTAGCTGATTCAGCTGCTGTTGCTGATAGATTCTCTAAGGCATAAGCAACCTGATCTATTACTTCTTTTATTTGAATAGCTGCTGAAGATATGTCACGAGCCATATCATTTACAAATTCAGCATCTTTTTCATATTGATCACCAGTTTCCATAAATAGTTCATAGGTTGGCTTAACCTCATCCTCGAGGTATTTAAGAACTCCCTGACCACTATTAGATAGATTATTAAATGCTTGTTGAACACTGTTTACAATCTTATAAATATTCGCAACTGCCTCTGAAGATTGTTCCGCTAGGCTCCTTACCTCATCTGCAACTACTGCAAAGCCTTTACCCATTTCTCCTGCTCTTGCAGCCTCAATTGCAGCATTTAATGCAAGAAGGTTAGTTTGCTCTGCTATTTCCCCTATAGATTTTGCCATAATTACTATATCATCAACTACTTTTCCATCTTCTATAGCCTTCAGTATACTTCTTCTATTTTCAATATATATTCTAGTTCCTTCTTCCATACTTTTTGCTGCCTTTTCCTTAACTTCCAGAGCTCTATTCTTTATTTCCACAGCAGATTTGAAACTTCTATCAGCTTTACTTGTAAGGTCACTAGTCGTATTACCTATCTCTTGTGCAGATGCGCTTACTTCTTCTGTGGTTGCACTTAAATCTTGTATTCCTTTTGCTATTTGTTCAGTAGATTCATTTACAATACTCATCTTTGAGGCAACTTCTTGTGAAGTAGCTGATAGCTCCTCACTTGCAGCACTAATATCACTAGCACCATTAATTATTTGTGATATAAGTAGTTTCATATTTTCTTTCGCCTTGTTTAGATCTCTTGCAAGATCACCTATTTCGTCTTTTGAATCCAAATCTATATTAGTAGTTAGATCACCTTTACCTAAGCCTTCAGCAAAGACTACTACCTTTTTTAGCTTTTTCGATATAATTGTAGCAATAACTACACCCATTAAAATTGCAACAAAAAAACCAATTGAGGTAATTACAATAACTTGTAAACTTGTAGTTTTATATGTAGCATTATTTGAGTTATATATAGAATCAGCTTCCGATATTGAAGTATCACTTAAGTCTCCTAGGCTCTTGAATAAAGTTTCTCTAACCTTAGAGGCTGAAGAAATTAGACTTGTGGCAGATTTATAATCACCTGCTATAGCAAAGTCACTCATCTTTTTTCCCATTTCAAGGTAAGCCTTAGAAGAACTCTCTATACTATCCAAGGTACTTTTATCCTTTTCGCCCTCTGCTTTACTCTTATATGCTCTAATGGATTCGTTTGTAGTCTTTATTTCAGAAAACATTGCAGCACTTTGCTTTGTAAGCTCTTCTATATCTTTAACTGTTTCATCAGCCTCACCGGTATCCTTTTGCTGCTTGTATGCCATCTTTAGTAAATCAGTTCTTATATCAGAATAATTTTGCCTAAGCTTATTTACCTTATTTATAGTTTTAAGGTTATAATCATGCAGTAATACAGCATTTGAGTTTATTTTATTCATATCTCGAAGCCCTAAATACCCAACCGCTACTATGAATAGAGATATAAAAACTACTAATGCTAATATCTTTGTTACAAGCTTTTGATTTCCAACCCATTTTATCATACTGTTACCTCCAAATTACTTTCTTTCGTTTAGGAACGAATAATCGTTCGCTTTATAATAAATTTTTTTATTTTTTTATACTTTTCCAAAATCCTGACCAGAGTCTATCTACAAATTCATCATTTAGTGGAATATTGTAAACTACTTTTTCTTCTAAATAAGCTAGCATTCCAGATATATATATATAAAACAGGTTTTCATTACTGTCTTCAATTATCCTATTTTCATTTTTTAATTTATCAAAGTATTTTTCAAAAAACTTTACACTAGCTTCATTTATCATAAAGTTAGAATAGTTAGCATCATTGATATTTTCCTTACCCTTTGCAAAAAACGATGCTTGCCTAAGAAACATGTACTCTTGCTTATTCTTAGAGAAATATCCAACTATAGCCACATAGTATCTATGAAGAACCTCTTTAGCATCATAATCTTCTACTTTTGCAACATATTCTTTTATACTGCTTACACCTACTCCAGCCTTACTTATACACTCTCTCCATACAGTTACAAATATCTCTTCCTTACTAGAAAAGTGTGAATATATAGATGATGGCTTTAATCCAGCCTCACTTGCTATATCTTTTATTGTTGTCCCATCGAATCCCTTTTGAGAAAAAAGTTTAAGTCCAGCTTCTTTTATTCTAAGATAAGTCATTTAACACACATCCAATCAACATACTTATACATATCTATCGGTTTTCTTAGGATAATCTTAACGAATTTTTTTTATTCTTACAAGTAGAAAATCACTGAATTATTCTTACTCAGTGATTTTTTTGTTAATTTAGCTTTTTTTAAGCTTATATGAAAGAAATTAATATAATTAAAGTTATTGTATTATAACCCAAATATCATTTTTTATCTTTTCAAAGACTTCATAAGGGAGATACATATAGCCCTTATCCGCAAAGGTTGTTCCCCAAGAATTTCTTAATATAAAGTATCCGTTATTCTTTCTTCTTTTTTTAATCATACTGCATATACTATTAAGACTACCTTGCTTTTGCGAATTATTGTCCACATATCCAACTAGAAGAACAGCATGACCACCAAGCATTTTTTCAAAAACACCAGGCATAGGAACAAAACCATCTTTTCCTACATTCTCAAAACTTTCATATACTGTAATTCCTAAAAGAACTGGTAAAGAGCTTGCCAACGCTTGCTTTACTTCCTCTAAAGAGGTTATTCTATGGTAGGAGTTAATAGTATATTGCAAAGCATTTTGGTCTGCTGCTACCGAAGGTATATCCGTAAACTTACTTATATCGTAAGGATAAAAACTTTCTTCACATATTCCACTATTTTTTAATGCTACACATATATCCCTAATAGAAGCTCCACTATCTTCATCTACAGTGCCTTGAATAAGTCTTTCTTTGTAATATAGAAAAAGCCTCGAAAGCTCAACTCTATTATTAATAAAATACTCTTTATTGGCACATCCAGCATTGGCAGTACAGGAACCTAATTCTCCTTGTTCATATATGGGTGGCATCTTTTCCCTTAAATCAACTGATTTAGGCAATTCTAAAGCCTTTACTAATGGATGGTCTTTAAAATAATAATCTCTGTTATCAAACTTATCTTCTTTTAAAACATATTTTCTCTTAATGTTATTATCATTATTTGAAGATCTTTTGTCGTCTTTATATCCACGTTCCTCAGTTGTAGGATTATTAATAATACCTAAGAGAACAAGTATACCTAAAACAGCAGTTACAAGCTCGCTGTAGTTACTTGGCAGTATATCTAATCCAAAAGTTTTTAATATAATTGGAATTAGTGCTAAAACCGATACCCACAATCCATAGTTTTTTAATCTAGATTTAATATCCATTTTAATCCTCCGTTTATTATATTCTTAAGTCTAGCTTGTACAAAATTAAATGACTTAAAAATCTACCTGTTAAGTTAAAATTTCTTATGCCAAAACATATTCAAATCTAAAAATGACCTTTAAAAATATTTAATTTAAAAGACTCTTTCTCTTTTGTATAACACATTTATATATACTATTTTCTTAGAACTATATCTGCTACTAATAATAAAACTATTTTTAAATAACCTACTAAGAAATAATTTAACTTCTTGTTTAACTCATATACACAATAGGTAATTACTTATAACTTCATATTATAAATAGAAAAAATACAATCAAATTACTAGCTATTCTATAAAATAAATTATCTCATTATGGAAATCAATAATATGTGAGGGATGTAAACTTCAAGTTTCAAAAGATTGTTCAATATTTATAATTAACTAATGAGGAAGGTGTTTGTATTATGAAAGAGATCATTAATGAATTAAACACAAAGTCAGAACAAGCGAAAGAGTTAGGAATAGAACTTCCAGATGATGGTTACTGGGGAAATACTAGCTCAAAGGTTTGTGGAATGATAGGCGGCGCAGAAGGCGGCAACTTCACTAAAAATGCAGTGCAAGCCTTCGAAGAAAGGTTGTCTAACAAGAATAAATAATAAGAAATCGCTAATGAAGCTTTCATTAGCGATTTCTTATTAACTATATAGCTGTTATATTCGTCAGTCTATCTGATATTACTTGTCCATCCAAAATATCAATACGCCTTTTACAGTAGGCTGCTACATTCTCATCATGAGTTACTATAATGACAGTCTTGCCTTTTTTATTTATGTCTACTAGAAGATTCATAACTTCTTTACCAGTCTTTTGATCTAATGCTCCTGTGGGCTCATCTGCTATTATAATTTCAGGCTCTCCAATCAAAGCTCTTGCGATAGCAACCCTTTGCTGTTGACCTCCTGAAAGTTGATATGGATGTTTAAATCTATGTTCTTTTATTCCAAGGGCCTCTAACATATTTAAGACTCTACAATTTATTTCTTTTCTTGACAGCTTATCTTTTCTCTTACAGTACAGGTTTTTATATATCAAAGGTAATTCTATATTATCTTGTACTGTGTACTCATCAATCAAAGCAAACTGCTGGAATATAAACCCTATTCTCTCATTCCTAGTCTTAGCAAGTTCTAAACTTCCTAGTTTTTCTACGGACTTATCATTGATTAGATACTCTCCTGAGGTAGGTTCATCTAAACACCCCAAGATATTGAGCATGGTACTTTTTCCTGATCCAGAAGGCCCCATTATGGCAATCATCTCTCCTTCAGATATCTCTAAAGATATACTATCTAAAGCCATAGTGACAGTACCGTACGTAACATACTTCTTTACTATGTCTTTTATATTAACTTGGCTCATATATTTCAACTCCTTCTACACCTGTAAACTTTAGTTTTTTTACTAATCAACCTTTATAAACTCTATAATATTCAGTTTAAAAGTTTTAATAACTAAGGGGATTGTTGATAACAACATAAAACTTATTACCATAGATGAAGCTACAAACACAACATGCATGCTAATTAGCATTTGAGGTACAATTTTCTCAACCCCCTTAGCCATAGTCAGTGAAATAATTTCAGAAACAAGGTACAGAAAAAGTAATTCTCCACCAAGCATAATAGCTATATTACTCTTTTTAGCACCTATTGCAAATCTTATTCCAATCTCTCTTTTACGCTTTAACAATGTAGAAAGGGATACGCTAATAATTCCAAAAGATGATAATAAAAGCATTATTACTCCATAAAAAAAACCTGCGTAGTTCCTTTGCCCATCTCTTTTTATGTTTCTGTAATAATCTTTTGCATTATCAAGGGATATCTTATGAGTTTTTATTTTCTCCGTATAATCTTTTTCAATTTGTTTAATATCTGCTTTACTTTTTACTGTAACTAATACATTAAGAAAAATCTCCTTATCTACTGCCCTTTGATCACTTGGAAGTTTTGCGCCTATAGTTACATAGCCATTATTCTCTAACCCAATATCGAAGGTTCCAGGCTCAAAACCTGTAGGCATATTGGGATCTAAGATTCCAATAATCTTATATTTTATTGGCTTAAATGTTTTGTAATCTAACGCTCCTGGTAGCTCCACTATTGATCCTATCGGATTAAGCTTTTCTAATGGTGGACCTATTAGCAATGGAATAGCTTCAGTATCATCTGCTTTCTTATATCTTTTATAATACTGAGTAAAATTTTCACCTTTTATGACCTTATAATCAAATAGCTTTGTTGCTGGCTTATCCTCAAATATAGCAAGCAAATTTAAGACATTAGCCTTTATTTCATTAGGATTATTTATACTTGGCTTTAATACATCACCAAAAAGCCTTCCTACAGTATCTACTCTATTGTCATTGCTTGCAATTTCATATATTTTACTGGTGGGCGTAACATCCGGCTCATACTTATGAGTAAAACTAAACCTTGTAAGGTTATAATCATCTTTATTTGCAATATTACTTGAAGATACTGTATAGTAATCTTTATTAATAACAGCTATTCCTTTATTTGCAAAGGTACTATAATACTCTATCCTTCCAGAAACCATAAGAATTATGAAAAAACTTAGAGTTAATTCAACTATCATAAGTATGTTTCTCTTTTTCTGTGTTTTTAGGGATTTCCAGATTATCAATATTAATTCCATCTCTATTCTCCTACTAGTTTACTTTTACTGCATCCGCTGGACTCATTTCAAGAGTCTTCTTTACAGGAATTAAGGAGGCAAAGTATCCTATAAATATTGCTAGAAATAAACTTACGCAAAGATTAATCCACGATAAGTTAAAAGTAAATCTATAGTTATTCACGACTGGTTCAACAACCTTGAACAAAATACCTTGTACTAAAACAGAAATCAGTGAAGATATTGCTGCAACTAGAAGCATATCTTTTTCTATACTTTTCTTTATATATCTATCATTTGCTCCAAGTGCTTTTTTTATAGAGATCTCTTTTTTTCTACCATCTATCCAAAAAATAGAGATACTAATTATATTTATAAGTGCTACAATAAGCAATGGTAAGCTTACCAATACCACATCCACTATCACCTCATCAAACGATACCTTAAGATTTACATTAGCTTGAACATCGTACTTAAAATCGCTATTAAACTTTTTGCTAGTACTATCTATCAGCGGTTTTACATTCTTCTCATTAACTCTGTATAGAATATTTATATTTAATTGACTCTCTTCGCCACTTCTTGATATAACTTGTTGATTTAATTTAGTTATATAGGTATCTGGAATGGAACCAATTGGTATATAAATTGCTCTATCAAAATTTGTATCCATATACTTTCTTCCTAATATACCTATTACTTCATAACTCATACCGTAAAAACTTACAAAATCTCCTGTCTTCAATTTTAAATCTTCAGCCAATCCAATTCCCAATAACAACTTTTTATCATTTTTCTTGCACTCATTCGGAGTAATAAACCTCCCTGAGTATAATGCAGGCTGCCAATCCGGTTTATTTTCATAGTAAAATGGAACCACTTCTCCTTCAATGACCTTATTGCCATTTCTTACTTCTTCATTGTCCAATCTAAGTATGTCAACTTCAGCAGTCTTTCCTAAAGCCCTCAAGACATCTAAGGTGTTAGTATCGTATTTTTCCTTTGTTTTATTATATAAATACATTGCTGTACGACTTTCAAGCTTTCCGAAATTGGATTCATTGAACTCAAAAATCTTTTTTTGAACTCCGCTTATTAATGCAGATGTAACCAATATAGAAATAACATAGCCCAGAATTATTATAAATAACTGTACAGGTCTGTTTTTCCAACTTCCTAACATATTTTTTAGCATAACCACTCCCCATTCTTTAAAGCCTATATACCGTTTACAATATCATACATTTAATTATTGCGCATGCGGTTGCACAATTCAATTAATTTCATTCGCACCTTTTTACAAAATACTACATTAAGGAAAAAATCACTAATGAATTCACATTAGTGATTTTTTATACAATATCATCCAAATCTTCTTCTATATATGGAATTATAATAGTAAATGTAGTTCCTATCCCAAGTTCACTTTCAACCTCTATCCTACCCCTATGCTCATCTATTATATTAAAACAAGCACTTAATCCTAATCCCGTTCCATTTTTCTTAGTAGATAAAAATGGTGTTCCTAACTTTTTAACCATGTCTTTAGGTATTCCATCCCCATTGTCAGATATACTTATAAATATTTCCTTATTAGCTTCTCTTATTCCACTTTTTATAAGTAAAACAGGATGTAGTGAGTTATCCATGGCTTCTACAGCATTCTTACATATATTAAGCATAACTTGCCTAATTTGAGTTTCATCACAAAGTATGTACCTTTCATCATATTTTAAATCTAGAATTAGCTCAACACCTCTCATAAGAGAAGAGGTTTCAAGTATACCTCTCATAGATTCAATTAAATCAATAAAAGCTACCTCTAAAAATTCTGTTTCTTTTGGTTTAGATAAACTTAAAAACCCACTTATTATCCTATTTACTTCATCTGTACTAATATTAATCTTTTTTGCATATTCCTTTATCCTTACATCATTTGCATAAAGTTCAATTAGCTGACTGCTTCCCTTAATCGTTGTTAAGAAGTTTCTAGTTTCATGGATTATAGTTGCTCCCATCTGCCCTATGGTTGCTAGTTTTTCTTGATTGATCAATTTTTGTTGTTTCTCTTTTTCTTGAGTTATATCTCTGAAAATACAAACAGCGCCAATTTTCTCATCGTCAATATTTCGTATCACCGAGCAAGTTCCGCCTATCTCCCTCTCCAGATTATCCTTAAAAAATATTGACCCTTCATATCGTTTACCAACTACTTTTCCAGCTTCTAGCACTTCAGAAAAGCTTGTTTCATTGAATCCAACGCTTTTTTTAAATTCCTCCAAGCTTAGCCCTATAAGGCTTCTGCTTTGTACTTCGAATAAATCACCATAATGCTCATTGTAAGCAGTTATCTTCTCATTAGCATCTAAAATCATTACTGGAGCAGATATAGAATTCAAAATCACTTGAGTTTGCAAATGCAAATTATCTATTTCCTGTTCTTGCTTTACATCCTTAAGCAACACAAGAACTCCATTTTTTATTTTATGTGCGTTTACAATGACTCTTACAAGTTCCTTATCCCCATTAATGTAGGTTCTAATAAGATTGGTTGCTCCCTTTTCACATTTCCTAACTATATTAGCAATTGTATCTTCTTTTTCATCACCCAATCTTGGTAGAATCTCTAATAGCTTATTATCACCAATTCCTACAATCTTTTCCTTAGAACACTTAAATAATTCTACAAACTTATCATTTACAAAATCTATTTTATTATTATTATCATAGGTATGTATAGGCATTGGTACAGCATTAAGAATATCTGCCAGTCTTTGATTGGTCTCCATCATCCTAACATATGGATATCTTATTACACTTGAAAATACGCCCTTATAAAGGAAGTAGTAACTTACAATCTTCAATATATGTCCTAATACCATAAAAAAAGAGTTTATATCTTTATATAATGCAAGACATGCCTCAGAGGGAATTATCATAGCAACACACAAAAATATATAGGTAAACCTTATCAAGTAGTTTTCTTCCAGCCTTCCACTTAATTTTTTCAGTGTGAATAAGGCTAATCCTATTACTAATAACTCTAGTAATACCTTAAAGAAAGTAATACCTTTCTCATCATATAAAACAGGGATATCCCAATAGCCAAGCCTACATATATAGAAAACTATAATTCCGCTCGATATAGTAATAATCAAACCTAAATATCTATTGTTATTTTTTTTAAAGGGTTTATAAGAGAAAATTAATAAGGTCATCATCTGTATTAGACGGGCTAACATCCAGTATCTTGCGGTTAGATTTGAGTTTATGATATCATTTATTATGAGATACTTATAATAGTGAGCGTGTATTAAATCTAAAATTGCTACAATTAAAAATCCGAATCCTAATATTATGTTCACTTCATTTTCCATCTCAATCTGGTACCAAACGATTAAGAATATAGCCACACCAACTACTGCAGTTATTATTTCTAAAATTGAGTGAATTATCTCTTTATCTTCTCCCCAATATCCTTTCCAAATTATAAAAGCTAATATTAGAGAAATCAGAACTGAATAAATTATATAGGTAAAAATAGTCTTGTAAATCGCATAGTTTTTAGTTTTACATAAATTGTTCATAGCCGCGCCCCCAAATTCGACTCGTTTCCTAAAACTATAAATATTTATGGCATAATTCTCATAGTTATATTGAAAATTATACCATAAATATTTAAGGAATAAATGTGAAATTTCATAATAATCATAATTTTTTCACATATAATTAGAGTTTTGTACTTGCTTTATAGATATCATCAAATATACTACAATTCTTACCAAAACCTAACCATAGGGTGCAGTAAAAATCAGTTTAAACCCTATGGTGATTCCAGCACTATTCATTAGCACCAATATACTGTTATAATCACTTTTTATAACTATATTAGCTCTTCCCTCTCTAATAACTTTAAAAACTCCTCTACTAAAATCGGATCAAACTGTTTTGACGAACATCTTTTTAATTCCTCAACAGCATACTCAATGTCCTTAGCTTCCTTGTATTCTCTTTTATGAGTCATTACATCAAAGGAATCAACAACATTTATTATTCTAGCTAACAGAGGTATTTCTTCACCCTTCCATCCATTTGGATAGCCTGTCCCATCGTATCTTTCATGGTGAGCTAGTATTTCATCTGCTATATGAGATAATTCAGGAGTTGACTTTGCTATCCTATATCCTATTTCAGTATGAGTTTTCATAATCTCCCACTCATCATTTGTAAGTTTACCAGGCTTTAATAATATATGCTCAGGAATTCCTATCTTCCCTATATCATGAAGAAGTCCTAGAAGTTCTAATTCATCTAACTTATCTTTTGATAATCCCAAACTAGTTCCTAACTTAAAGCTCAGCTCTTTAATTCTCATAGTATGTTCTTCAGTTTCACTGTGTTTCTCATGTAAAGTTCTTAATAATGAACTTGTAACTGCATTTCTTGTACTCTTTTTCTCTATAAGTTTATTCCTATACATCCTTTTCTCTGCAACACTCATCACAGCCTCTGAATCCACATTCTCTTCATCCCTGTTAGCATAGCCTAATGCAATGCTAACATTTATAGGAAAGTCTTTTATACTATCACAAGCAACTTTTATTTTTGTAATTAATTCCTCTACATAATCCTTGCTCTTCCCCTTAATCAATATGACAAATTCGTCGCCTCCCCAGCGTGAGACAATATCGTCATTACTGCAAAGCCTCTTAAGTTCCTTACTTACATTGTATATTAACTTATCTCCCTCTTTATGTCCTAGCGCATCATTGATAAGTTTTAAACCATTCACATCCCCCATTATTAAAAAGTATTTTTCGTAATGGTTTCTATCAAGTTCTTCAAGTTCTCTCTCCATAAATGCTCTGTTTTTTAAGCCTGTTAATTTATCTGAGTAGCTTAAGAACAATATATCTTCTTCATATTTTTTTCTTTCTGTTATGTTTATTAATACACTTATTAATCTAAGTGGTTTTCCTTCACCATCCCTACTTACAATCTTTCCACGTTGAGAAACCCAAACTATTTCTCCCATATCATTAAACATTCTATAGGATATATCAAAAAAATCAGTGCTACTATTTAGTATGTCTTTATATCTCTTTCTTAAGTTTTCTAAGCATTCTGGATGTATCTTCGAAAAATGTTCATGAAATAATTCACGGTCATCTCCAGCTTCATAGCCTAAAGCCTGTTTCCACTCTTCATTTATATAAAGCCTACTTTCTTCTATATTTAGGTCAAAATACCCGTCCTTTGTTGCCTCCATCACAAGAGTAAACCTCTCATGCATGTCCTTAATATCAATATTAGCTAAGGCTAGTTCTTCAAGCATATTATTTGTAGACTGTGCTATATGGCTAAACTCATCATTTCCATCAAGCATGATTCTTAAGTTAGTATCCTTTTTATTTGTTATATCTCCAATAAATGAATTCAATACTTTAAGTCTTTTTAATACAAATCTATTTAATACAAATCTATCTATGAGTAAAACTATAAGCAATGCTACTATGTATAGACTGCCAAATATCATCAAATAACTTAACCCAATATTATATAAATATCTTTCAATATCGATTGTAACTTCTATACTGTTATTGCCATTTATATCTTTTAAAAACTTAGAAGCAAGAATATATCCATTATTCTTTATAGTTAATTCTTCTTTATTATTATAATCCTTTAACTTATCTAAAAACTTTATATTACTTTTACTTATTGTATTTATGTAATTTATTAGTTCCTTATCTGCAACTCTGCCAATTATAAGCTTACCATTTGGTTTTGATCTTTCATCTGAAGTGGTGATAGGCGCTATAGATACTATATATAATTTATTATTACTACTTATGACACCCTCCTTTGCCTCAATACTTGATGGGTTTATCTTACCTAAGTAACTTTTATTAAGTAATTTCTTCTCTATTTCACTTCTTTCTTCGTCTTCTAACAGATATGTTTTTTTATAAAACATATCATTGTTTTGATCTAGGTAATAAATAAAACTTACTTTAAGCTGCTGCATAGTGTTGTCCACTATATTTTGTCTTATATACTCTTCATTTTTGTTCTCTAAAAAATTATAGGTTTCATCCCAATGAGCCCAATCCAGTGAGGTGCTTTTAATACTGTTTTCCTCTTTATTTAGTATTGAAGTTAACACATCAAAGGAATCATCCACAGTTTTACTTTCTATTTTATTAATGTATTTATCAATAACTAAATAAGAAACAACATTTGTAAAAACGACAAAAAGTAAAAAGCTCATTATAGATATTATTAAAGTCTTTAACCTTACACTCATCGCTATCCTCTCCTAAATTAATCAATTCAGACTAACGATTAATCGTTCGTTCAATAATTTGTAGCTTTATCTATATTATACATTCATTATTAAAGAAAATCTTTATTTTTTGTAAAATAATATTATTAAAATGAATTTATGTAATATTTTTCATATATTTTTATAATATTGCTATATTTTTAACAATAGTCATATATTGTAAACCTAACATTCTTATAATGTGAAAAGACGTTTAGTAACTTAACTTTATACTAAACGCCTCTTATGTGATATTTATTATATTTTAGATAATTATAGATATCTTCTCAAAATCTTTGTCAATGCTTCTAAATCTATAGGTTTAGATAGATACTCATCCATACCACAACTTATAAATCTTTCCTTATCTCCTTCCATGGCGTAGGCTGTCATGGCAACTATAGGTACGTGCTTATTGCACGCATTCTCTCTTGATCTAATTATCTTTGTTGTTTCACATCCATCTAATAAAGGCATCTGAATATCCATTAAAATAATATCATATTTATTTTTATCCATTGCAAGCAAAACCTCTTCACCGTCTTTTACACAATGATATTCATACATAAGATTTTGTAAAAAGTGTTCAATCACTAATGTATTCATCGGATCGTTTTCTGCAACAAGGATAGTTTTTTTATTACTTATAATATCTGCTTTTCTAATCAATGGATTAGCTTCTTTAAAATAATTAGACTTAGTGCTTTCAGCACTCAAAAGTTCTATAGTGAAGTAAAATGTGCTTCCTTTGCCTTCTTCACTTTCAAACCATATGTCTCCCCCCATTAGATTGGCAAGCTTTCTTGAAATTGCAAGTCCGAGACCAGTGCCACCATATTTTCTTGTGTAAGAACTATCTTCTTGTGTGAATAAGCTAAATATATCCTCTCTAAAGCTAGGAGCTATCCCCCTGCCAGTGTCTTCAATGGAAAATTGTAATTTAATTTTATCAGCAGCAGTATTTAATACTTTCTTTACTCTAAAGTATATATGCCCCTTTTCTGTAAACTTAACCGCATTACTTATAAGATTAAGCAGTATCTGGCGTATCTTTAATTGATCTCCTTCTACCTTTTCACTTATCAATGGATCAATATAATACAATGCCTCCAAGTTTTTTTCACCGGCTGTAATAGATAACTCTTGAATTATCATCTCAATAGATTCTCTAAAATTGTACTTTTCCAAACTGATAACTTCTTTTCCCGCCTCTATCTTGGATATATCTAATAAATCATTTATTATCTTCAGTAAGTGATTAGAAGAAGTTTTTAAAATATTTATATATTCTTTCTGTTCCTCATCTAACTCAGTAAATTCCATCAACTGGGCAATCCCTAATATGCCATTCATAGGAGTTCTCAATTCATGACTCATATTAGCTAAGAATTGTGACTTAGCTTGATTAGCTCTTTCAGCTTTTTCCTTTTGTAACTGCAACTGCTTAAAGTTATCTTTTAATTGATTCTCTTTTAATACAGCATCAGTTATGTCGGTTACAAATATAGCAATTTGACCATTTTTCAATTCATAGGCTTGCACATCAATGTATTTATCTATGAAGTCACAATAGAACTGGGCACAATGTGAGACCCCATTATCTGTAGCCTTCTGATACCCCTTATATATCCAGTCCTCTAACTCAGGAAATACCTGAAGCAAAGACCTTCCGATACATTTCACAGCCTCTGTACCTGTGATTTCTTGAAAGCTCTTGTTTACGCTTACAAACTTACAATCGATTATGTTGTTATTGTCATCGTAAATAGCATCTCCTAAGGCCACTCCTTGACTCATAGAACTGTATAATAACCTATATCGTTCCTCATTGACTCTTAGTTTTTCTTCAAGCTTTTTTTGCCAAGTTATATCCTTTGTAAGCCCAACAATTCTAATATTATCACTGCTACCAAAATTATTAATAACCTTGCCCATGGAGCTTACCCATACATACTTTCCGTCTTTTCTGAGCATCCTATGTTCTACCTTTAAATAATCTCCAAGTACAGCCTCATTTATGGCTTTTCTTACAGCATCTATATCATCAGGATGAATAGTCATTATGTATTTTTCTAAGTCTCTAGGATAATCATCAATATCATAACCAAGAATTTTTTCAAAGACCTCGGAATAATGTACTTCTCCTGAATTAATACTAAAATCCCAGACTCCAGATTGGCTTCCTTCAATGGCCATCCTTAATCTCTCCTGGTTCTCATTTAATTTATCTACTAGCATTACTCTATCCGTTATATCTCTAATAAAGAACAAGGTACCAATTACGTCATTATCACTATAAACAGCAGAGCCAGTTAAAGATATACAAATCTTCTTTCCATCTTTTCTTAAGTCTATAATCTCAAAATCTTTAATTTTCTCACCCTTAAATACTTTTAATACTTCGCTAAAATAATCATATCCACACTTATTAAACATATCTATAAATAAGTTTTTGCCTATAATCTCTTCTTTTGAAAATCCATATATGAATTCTGCATTTCTGTTCCATATCTTTATAATGCCTTCAACATCTGTTCCAATTATGGCATCTGTAGTCTCTTCCGATATGGAATATAAATATCTTATCTCATCATAACTTCTTTTTGAATCAGTGACATCAGAAATAATACTGACAACATAATCAATGCCATTTATATTAATCCCAAAAGACTTTATTCTTACTGCAAATATAGTCCCATTCCTCTTATAATTATAAGATTCAAACTCTATCTCTTTTTCTAGAGCTTGATGAAACTTATCCCAAAAGCGATCCATAGTACTTTGGGTACTTACGTCAAGTACATTCATAGATAAGAGTTCATTCTCTATATATCCATAGGTCGTCATGGCTTCACTATTGGCCATTACTATATTACCTGCGACGTCAAATACCAAAACTATGTCATTTATCTTATCTATTATTTGCCTATAGGCCTTTAGTTCCTGATTAGTTCCTAACACATCTATAAAACCCAATATATGCCACCTCTATAATTATTAAGTTTAAATAAACTTTTATTTTTATTAAAATTGTTATTAATATTTTCGAGAGGTTTGTATTAGTCTTAATAACTTATGGTTTAATAATATTAATGTAAATTCAACCAATCTAATTCATCGGCTCTTTGTATCGTATAATTTATTTTTATCCACTATATATAGATGTACCACTTCACAACAAAATTTATATCTTAAAATTCTCCTCTCAGGAGTTAGAGAAACTTTAAAACTATATTTCGAATCGAATAGGGACATCTTTGATTATACAGTTAAATTGTGTTAAAAATATGTGGAGGAGGTTAGCAATCATATCTGCTAATCCTAAATAACTTCAAATCCTCATCTTCTTCTCCAATATATAACTTACTAAGCATCATTCCACCTAGTATGGCAAAAAGTATTCCATTGGCACCGTAGCCCAAACAATACCAAAGCTTATTATTTTTTGGATCCTTTCCTAGGAAGCCTAAGTTATCTTTAGTAGATGCAAAGGCTCCACAATACTTGTATTCTATATCTATAGATAAATTAGGAAAAAGAGTTTTTATCCTTTGTTCAAGCTTTGTATAACTTTCATTACATATAGCTTCGCTAGGTATACCATGTAAGAAATCTAAATCTTCTCCTCCAATTATTAATCTATTATCTTCTGTAGTTCTAAAATAGTTATAAGGATCTTCATTATCTCTAAATATTACGTTTTTATATAGCTCTTCTATCTGGTCAATAGGCTTAGTTACTATATTGAAGGTTGTAGTTTTAACACCAAAATCCCTGTTGGTAAATAAACTAGTATTGTAACCTGTTGCAACTATTATAATTTTACCTCTTACTTTATAGCCATAAACAGTTTCCACATTAACAGCATCATCTTCATACTCAACTTTTATTACTTCTGTATTTTCATATACCCTTAACCCATTACTTAAGCTTGCATCAAGTAAGCTATGGGTAAATCTATAAGGATCAAACATGGCTCCTCCATTCTTACTTAATACACCTGCCTTAACGTCAAATCCAGATGGATTGCTAACTTTATCTATAAACTCAACCTGAAAATCATTTTCCTTTCTAACATGGTACTCTTCCTTTATTTCTTTAACCTCTATATCTTTAGCTGTATACAAAAAACTATCTAACCTCTTAAAATCACAGCCATTGCCATACTGAGCTATAAAGTTTTCTATTTCACTTAAAGCTTTTAAGCCTAATTTATATGACTTCACAATATTTTCCAACGAAGTATCCTTTTTTAATTCCTCTGCATTGCTATCAAGCTCGTATTGAAGAAGTGATGTAGTTATACTAGTACTTCCATGGGCTATTCTTGATTTTTCTAAAATGACTGCATTTACCCCACTTTTAGAAAAATAGTATCCCAATATTGCTCCAGTTACACCTCCTCCAACTATTATTACATCTGCTTCTATATCTTCCGTTAAATACTCATACTGTTTAGTAACCTTGTTTATTCTAGTAAAAAAACTCTCACCCTTTACATATTGAGTACCCATTTCTACCACTTACCTCCATGTATTCATACTTAAACCCTTAGGTTAATTTTCACTATCTATATAAATCGAATTACCTGCTCTCATAAGGTTTCACTATATTATTTTTCTAAAAGTTATTAATTATAACCAGTCTAGACAATAAAAAAATCACTGTTTTTGTCAGTGATTTAACTAAGTTTAGTTATATTAAATTTATACAGTAGTAAATCCTTAAATAGATTTATATCATGCTATAATATATATAGCCTATACTTAATAAAATTCGTTTTTATGTTTGTCTATGTCTAATAATATTGTTGAAATTAAATGGTCATGAAGGAGATGCTC
The DNA here is from genome assembly GCF_004015185.1 of Clostridium manihotivorum. Taxonomy (GTDB): domain Bacteria; phylum Bacillota; class Clostridia; order Clostridiales; family Clostridiaceae; genus Clostridium_AR; species Clostridium_AR manihotivorum. The sequence continues at coordinate 5,959,403 of NZ_CP025746.1, forward strand.
TATGAGCGAGCTATTAGAATTAAATGATTTTTTCAGATGGAATGGCGTTAAGAAACTGTACTGTTCGAACGTAGTGAGTTTACAGTTTTAGCCATGGAATATGATAAAATCATATTAATTCTTTGCGCAAGCTCATTAAAGCATCGGATGACTGACCACTTAATTTCACATAGTACTTTAACAGATCCTTGTTAAAAGTAATAAAGGAGTTAATTATGATATATTTAAGACCTCATCATGGACTTTGTATTCAACATTTTGTTGGAGAGGGCTATAGCCAAGATTTTGTTGATAATATGAAAAGTACAATTCAAGTTCTTGAAAACACCCCTAATATAGAAATAACCTTAGTGCCTGCTTCAGATAATATTTGTAGTTCTTGTCCAAATAATAATCAAGGAATTTGCTTATCTGGACAAAAGCCTGAAGATTATGATAAGTCCTGCCTTAGTTTATGTAATTTAAATTTCGGAGACGTTATCCAATGGAAAGAATTTAAACAAATAGTACAAAAAAATATCTTAACCCAAGACAAGCTCTCTATAGTTTGTAAGGGATGCGAATGGATTAGTATTTGCCAGGGTTTTTATGAGTAAAAACCCTGCTTTTAAATAAATATAGGTATCCAACTTCAACTATTAATTTGTGCATGCCCGGTGATCCCCAGAAGCCAGGATTATCGAACATACATAAATTAAGTTTCCGTAAAGGATACCTATATATATTACTTTTGCTTTACTCTATGGCTATGTTTAATAATATTGTTAAAATTAAGTGGTCATGAAGGAGATGCTATATGAGCGAGCTATTAGAATTAAATGATTTTTTCAGATGGAATGGCGTTAATAAACTGTATGTTCGAACGTAGTGAGTTTACAGTTTTAGCCATGGAATATGACAAAATCATATTAATTCTTTGCGCAAGCTCATCTAAGCATCGGATGACTGATCACTTAATTTCAACACAGTACTTTAACAGAGCCTACTCTATAAACTAAAAATATGCCGTAGCATACAAGTATTAGCGCTACTAATATCTTTAAATCAAATATATTTTCTCCTAAGAACAACGCTGAAAGTAATGTACCGAACACAGGTACTAAGAAATTAAACACTGATATCAGCCCTACTTTATTATAGTTTAAAAGCTGTGTCCAAAGTGCAAAAGCCACAGATGAAAGCAATGCCATATATAATAAAAGTCCTGTAGACTTCAAGTTAAAGCCTTGCAATCTTCCCCCTAACATAAGGCCTAAAATTGTCAATATGACTCCTCCAATAAATAGCTGATATCCTGTAACTATAGATGGATCTGACTTTTGAGTTATCCTTTTTCCGTATATAGCTGAAACTGCAAAGATAATTGCTGAAATCATTATAAATCCCTCACCTCTGAAAGAAAAAGCTCCTCCCGAAGAGGCTTGCCCATTAAGATTTACAATTATAACACCAGAAAACCCAACAATACATCCAAGTATTTTATTAAAGTTAAGCTTATCATTTTTATAAATGAAGTGAGCTAATATAATACTAACAAAGGTTCCTGTTCCGTTTATAATGGAACCTCTAACACCAGTAGTATAGGACATTCCTATATAGAAAAATATGTATTGAAGTGCTGTCTGAAGAAAGCCAAGAGATATAACTTGTCCAAATTGCTTCTTTGAAAAAATAAATATGCTCTTCTTCATAAGTAAACTAAGTAAAAGCACAAAAATTCCTGCTAAGGTAAATCTATAACCAGCAAAGGTGAGCTTTGATCCTAGATCATTGGCCCCTACATGAAATAATCCATATCCAATCTTAATTGATGGATAAGCACTTCCCCATAAAGCACAACATAAAGTTGCTAATATTACAATATTCCTTCTGTTTGTATAAAACTTATTTTTATCCATATCTATTACTCCCATCCAGCTAAATCTATATACTTTATTTTTTAGGTTATGCTAAAGTATCATGTTTAGATTAAGTGGTTAGTCATCCCTTGCATTAATGATAGATGTATCACTTAATTTCAACAATATTATTAAAGATGTCCATATTTTAAAGCATATAATAAATATAGTATAAAAAATTTGCTAAAGCGACCTCCTTTATTAATTTTTTTTAAAAAGCTAGATTACTGCTTTTTTACTGTTTATACTATAAAGCTATCTAAGGCCTTACGATTATTAGACTTAACAAGAAACAACTTCATACTTTCCTACTAAAAAGACAAGCTTATTCATTAAGCTTTCTTAGAATTCTAATCTTCATATGTGATCCCTAGACAGTAAAAAATGAACTGCTTCAACACAACTTATATATGCTGATGCAGTTCATTTCAATTAAATTTAATTAAACTTGATTTATTCTCCATTAGGTTTTGGGATAGTGTTATACCTTCCCACCGGTGTACCAAAGTTTGGTGTTCCATCACTGTTCCAGGTAAATCTCTGCATGCTAACCATTCTCGGAGCATAGTTATTTGGGCTCATCATGGCATGGTATATAATCCAATCTGAATCATCATTTTTTGATTTTACAAAGGAGTTATGACCAACTCCCCAAAGTCCATTCTCTTCGGAAGCTTGAAACACAGGTTTCTGTGACTTTGTCCAATTAGAGGGTACTAAAGGGTCTGCCTTACTATCACAAGTAAGCATACCTAAACAATAATACTGAGTACTACAAAAGCTTGCTGAGTAAGTAACAAAGGTTTTTCCATTATGCTGTAGTACGCTTGGGCCTTCATTTACATTATAAACTCCATTAGTACCTTGTTGCTCCCAAGAAAAGCTAGGTCTTGAAAGCTCTACTCTTTTGCCAGTAAGAGAAGTTGGACTACTCATCTTAGAAATAAATATTTTTTGTACTCCTGGATCTGATGGAGTTATTCCAGACCATAGAAAATACAGACTACCATTTTGCATAAGGATTGTCCCATCTATTGCCCAATCATCTGCATCTTCTACATATAACCTACCAGCATCTGTCCATGTACCGGTGGTAGGATCAGCATTAGTGTTTTTAAGAACTCCAGTTTTTCCTCCTCCACTATAGTAAATATACCAAACCTTATCTATATAGTGCAGTTCTGGTGCCCATATATTCTCAGTATTCCAACCAAAGTCCGGAGCTGTCCAAATTATCTTTCCCTCAGTATTAAACAAATCGCTTAGATTTCTACTTTTATACATTATAAGTTTAGGGGTATATGCACCATCTACTGTATAAGTGTGCATTCCATAATAATATCCATCTGTATGGCTATACACATATGGGTCAGCTTTGTCTCTATCTGTATCTCTAGGGTTAGTCATAGTGCTTGTTGTAGAATAAAGTTTAAAGGTAGCATCCTTTTTATCAGAAGCTCCCGATATTTCTTCAAAAATACACTTTCCATCCTTAATTTTCATATACAAGTTAGAATCTTTATAAGCCTGAAAAGAAGTATAGGCTGAACTAGCTAACCCAGATACCTTCTTAAAAGTTGCATTTTCTTTAAAATCAGCACTTCCATCATTCTCTGATAAAGTAAGTATATTATTATCATTTTTTAGAAAGTGCCCAGGATGACTTACAGATTCTAAAGATACATATTTAGAATTGGCTAAGCCTTTTCTTTGAACATAATAACTATCATATATTGGCGATATGTCCTTATCTACCTTCATCTCAGAATCAGAATTTGTTAAATAATATCCTAGTAAGTCATAAGCTTGCAGCCTAACAATTGTATCAGCTCCTGAGGAAGTTTCCTTTGGCCTACCAAAATAGAATGCAAAGCCAACTATAAATGCAATTACAACTAAAACCTTCGTTAGATTAATTATGAATCTTTTATTCATTCTCTCCTCCATACTTATGATGCCATTAACGTTTACATAAACTATAAGAATACATAAACTTGTTATAATAACAATAATATACACTATTTTAGATTTATGTTCAATATTTTAGGTTTGTTTAAAATAAAAAAATCACTGAAGCGATTTTTCTTCAGTGATTTTTTTTTTGCGCATCTGCCTTTTCTGAACGCATGTGAAGAAATTCTGGCAGGCGACATAATTTTCTTTTTTATTCTTTTCTCTTTTATATACTCTTAAGTAATCCAAGCATACTTATCACAGCTTTATCTAAAGTATAATTTCTTCTAAAGAATAAAAAAATCACTGAAGCGATTTTTCTTCAGTGATTTTTTTTGCGCATCTGCCTTTTCTGAACGCATGTGAAGAAATTCTGGCAGGCGACATAATTTTCTTTTTTATTCTTTTCTCTTTTATATACTCTTGAGTAATCCAAGCATACTTATCACAGCTTTATCTAAAGTATAATTTCTTCTAAAGAATAAAAAAATCACTGAAGCGATTTTTCTTCAGTGATTTTTTTGCGAATCTGCCTTTGTATCATCTTAATATTTTTCTTACGAAGTCTACGGTAAAATAGGACATAAGAAACATTCCCATAAACCCTTCAATACCAGATAATAACATAGCATAAATATTGCCTGGGTTAACATCGCCATAACCTATGGTTAAAATCGTAGCAATGCTATGATATAAGCCTTGCAAGGCTTTTTGCAGAATAGGACTTATTTCCTTATAATAAGAAAACTTATCCCCATCTAGCTTTACAAAGGGCAAGGTATATATTCCCGCAAAGGTAATTACTGTTATTAGCATAGTAAAGCCTATTCTAAAAGGATTTGTAGCATAGTTTCCTACAAAATCTAAAACAAACCACTTAAAAGGGTAGATCATATACCTTCTAATTTTATGTATCTTTTTATTACTATCAGGCGGTAAGTTTTCTCCTCTTAGTTTATAGATGCTTTCGCATCTCTTAAATTCCAAGTAAGCCAGATCTTCATCATTATATCTTCCAATATTTCTAAAATTCTCTTTCAAAAGTCTGAACTGATTAGCCTTCTCTTGGAAATTGGTTTTATCGCCTTGAGAATATACCATTTCCTTAACTTTATTCATCTTCCAATCTATATATATTTGCCCCAAGTTTTTTGTGTTAAGTACATTAAAAGCTTCTATATTAACGACTTTTTTACTTGAAGAAGCTAGATCAAAAGTTTTTTCTATTATACAATTTTCTAATACTAATGATCTACAATATTTTAATCTCATATTTACATGTTCAATAAATATGGAATCCTTAAATATAAGTTCATCTATAGTACTATCAGAAAAGCTTATAGGTTTGCCCTTAAACTCTGCAGCCTTGAAAACAATTTTACCCTCTATCAAGTTCAGGTTAGTCATATTAAACTTACCGCTACCAAATACTACATATCTAAAATGTATATCACACTTAGAATATCTACAAAAACTAAAATCAATATTACTATTTCCAAATATAGATCCACTAAAAGAAACCTTCCCCAATTCAAAGGAAGATGCAAAAAATATAATATCTCCATTGCTAAAATTAGCATTTCTAAAGGAGACATCTCCTTTACCAAAGTTTGTACCACTAAAATCTAATCCACTTGGACTAAATATAGAATAGTCAAAATCAATATGCCCATCTCCGAAGGATGCTCCACTAAAATTTAAGTGCCCCTCAGGCAAGCTATTTGCTCTAAAGCTTACGTTTCCATTTCCAAAGTGTGCGCCATAGAAATTTATCTCTTTTCCATAGAAGTGAGAGAACGAAAAATTCTTTTCTCCATTCCCAAACTTAATACCGTTAAAATCAGTATTACTTACCCAAAAATATGATTTTTCAAAATTAACTTTACCATTACCAAAAATTGAATTAGCTAGGCTAAATCCATCTCCGCCAAACCTAGTATTGCTAAAATCCGAATTACCATCAAAGAAACATCTCTCAGCATAAAAGTCCCTAATATTATCTTGGCTATCACAACCAAAAAACTCCTTATACTCATCTATAGAGAAGTCAAAAAAATAAAGTTCCCTAAACTTAAAATCAGTATATGCTGATTTTATATGTAGTAATTGTTCTATAGTAAAGGCTCCAAATTCTCTTATCTCAAGTACTTCCCCTTCATCATTAAAAAAGTTTATTACAATAGTTTTTTCAGAATACAAGTTTTCACTTATTTTATAAGGAGTAGCTTTTTCAACCACATCATATCTCATTGTATTATCGCTCCTAAATATCTCCTACTGGGAAATCAATATAATTAATTATATTTTCGTAAAATAATTAACTTCCATGAAGGGTCTAGCTCCGCTATTGCAACTTCTTTTACAAAATCCTCAATCCCCTTATTCTTTAGTTCACTTATAAGCCAATTTTCATCCTTTCCTATATGTTTTAGATTACTATGCTGTATAGTACCATCTAGAATAAGCGGAATAGTAATAGTTTCATTTGACGCTGACATATTTAAATCCTTAAGGGTAACTGGTTTATTTTCACCTTTTAAAAAAACAGATAGGGTTCCTTGCGGTTCAAAAATCGCAGTTTGTACATCTGATACTTTATCGCATCCCTGTTCTCTTAGCAGTCCCTTCAACTGATTCATACTTAGACTAAGTTTCTTTAAAGCCTTCATATCAATATTTCCATTCTCTATTATTATAGTGGCTGTATGCTCAAAGAACATAGTAAGCTTATTAATAACAGCCAGTCTTCCTACAAGAACCATCAATGCCACAAGCAGTCCAACTCCGTATATTGACTTTATGACCACCTTATCAACTAAGGGCTCAGCTGCAACATTGGCAAGTATCATAACCCCAGCTATTTCATAAGCAGTCATTTCAGCAATTGCTTTTTTTGTCATCATTCTTGTTGATAAATAAGTGAAAAAGTACACCAAAATAACCCTTATGGAATAAGTTATAACTATTTTCATATGTTCCTCCAAATAAAACTAACTAGTTAGGGCCCTGAAAAAGGTTTTACTACTAAATTAATCATTTCTCTTAGCGCCCCTACATATTCTAACGAACTATCTTGTTTATTCTTTACGGTTACTTTAAGTTGTCCAACAGTATGTTCGAAGCTAATCAATGCTTCTGTAGCATTATTTATTTGTATTATAAATTTATTGCTTTCAAAGTTATGTACAAACTCTTCAGTGTACTGATCAGCCTTCTTCCAATCGCCCTGTTCTATGCTTGCTTGAATATTATTAAGCTGATAGTTCATAGATTTTAAAGGAAGGATATTTCTAAATATAATCCATAATAATATAAAAGCTAAAAACCATATGATTGCAATCTTATATCTAATATCGTAATTATCAAACATGCTCTCACATCCGTTCCTTATGTACTACTATTTAGTATCGCAAGATTGATTATAATTATACTTCTTCCCCTACTTATAAATCACTTCATTAATATACTTAATACTTCTATGATCTAATATAAATTACTTGGCCATCCAGTAAAATCTCCATATTAAATTTGATGCAGTTAGTCCTCAGATGCCTTGATAAAGTTACTTAAATAATTAAAATATTATTACAGCTTTGTATGATTATTGTTATTACTTTCATAAATGATATATAATATATAGACATACTACTTCATACTGAAATCTATAAAAACAAAGCTACTTAGGTTCATCAAAAGCTTTATTTTGAGTCTAAAGATTCAAGTAGTATATCTGTTCGCGGAATAGATCTCACAGTTCTTTAATCTTTAAACGTACTAACAACCATTTTAGCTGTTAATTGTACTCTTATTGATTTGTATATTTTATTTTGAACTTGTGTATCTATATATAACAGACTAGCTTGTAAGTAATTTATAAATCCTCATATTAATAAACTATAGGATCAAAAAGAAAAAAATGTTATAGGAGATTGATATGTCAGAGTCACTAATAACTAAAAGAGCTCTCGCAGCTTCAATTAAGCAGCTTATGGAGACGATTCCATTATCTAAAATATCTATTCAAGAAATAGCAGATAACTGCGGACTAAATAGACAAACCTTCTACTATCACTTTAAGGATAAATTTGACCTTGTAAACTGGATTTATTACACCGAGGTCACAGAAAATATAGATAATTGCAGGCATTATGATAACTGGCCTGATGGCATGTATAGAACCCTATGCTACCTAATGAATAACAAATCCTTTTATATAAACGCTCTTAATACTCCTGGACAAAATGCATTTGACGGTTATTTTTTTGAATTTAGCTATGAACTCATCCTGGGAGTCGTTAATGATTTGTCTATTCAACTAAAGGTTTCACAAAAGGATAAAAAGTTTATATGTGAATTTTATACTCATGCTTTTGTAGGAATAATAGTTCAATGGATAAAGGGCGGTATGAAAGAATCCCCTAAGATTATGGTAGAACAAATTAGAAATATTGTGGAGGGCAGCATGCTAGGTGCTCTAGCTAGATACTAAATAATAGAAAAGGGTTCAAGGCTATAACCAATAAGCCTTGAACCCTTTTAACTAATTTATAAACAACTTCTTTAGTGCCATTATCTCTTCACGTAAATTATCATCTCTCATCATTACCATAGCTGAGTTGAGAAGTACTCTTGCATCATACTGTCCTTTGTATATAGGAGTAACTTCTTTATCTAGATTTAAGAATTTATATACAGCCATTTGAGCAGATCTAGCTGAGTAATCTACAGTAAATACAACATCATCTGGAATCTCAGCAAACTGTCCAAGGAAGGCTAGATTGGTAGAGCATTCTGGCACTACTTGTGGTCTATCTCCCTTTGATCTTGTTAAAAACTGACTTGTTATAAATGGCATTATACATGGAATACATATAGAAGTACTTATAATTTTGTCCATATCTTCTTTAAAGTTTAGATGGTACAATAGCTCAGTTAGGATTTCTTCACCAGTACAATCTACCATTCTCTTCTTAACGAAGTCTCCTTCTTTATATGGGAATAATGCATAGCCCCAAAAAGCTTGTACATCGTCAGGTTGATTAATAAAGTGAGGTTGATTGTGTAGAACTATAGACATAAACCAACCTGAATCTTTGAAAGTCATAAGAGCTCCTGTTCCTGGCTGATTTCCTGTGTACTCTATTATCTTATTAAACATTGTAGGATCTTTTAAAGTAACAGTAAAGGATTCCCACATGGATTCTTCTACTCTATTATTAAACACTTCTGGTCTTCCAAACTCAGGTGACTCCTTAGCAATCTTTTCCCAAAGGCTCCAGTCTCCTCCTACGGTCTTATCATTAAGCTTTGGTACAGTGTTCATAGAACCTAAGCTAGCACCTGCAGTTAATGAACCTATTGTAACAAATACAAAGTCATCGGCTTCAACTACTATCTTTTCTTCTTTTTCAGCTCTCAAACAATTTATTCCTTTAACAGTCTTTTTATCATTCTCTGTGTTAAACTCCAAGCTAGTCACTAAGCAGCCATATTGAAAATCTACCCCTTGCCCCTTTAACCATTCAGTCATAGGTAGTATTATTGAATCATATTGGTTATAAGGTGTACGACGAACTCCAGATAAATCACTTATTCTTGGAAGTTCATGAAAGAATCTATGAAGATATCTCTTGAACTCCACTGCACTATGCCATGGTTCAAAAGCAAAAGTCGTAGTCCATTGATACCAAAAGTTTGTTTCGAAAAATGTCTCTGGGAAGCAATCAGTAATTGTCTTAGTCCCTAAAGCTTCTTCTGTATTCATTAATATATCTATAAGAGCGAGTCTATCTTGACGATTAAAACCTAACTTTGAAGATTCCAATATGTTGGCATCATTGTCAATCAATCTAGCTTTTGATGAAGTATGAACTTTTTTATTAAAGGCTCTAAACTCATCCATAATTGAAACCGTAGGATCAGTTAAAGAAGGGATACACTCCATTATGCCAAAAATACATGCATATGCCTCTTCATCAAACATTCTTCCTCCACGGATTACATAACCTGTTTCAGGATTGCCAGCACCATCCATACTTCCGCCTTCTATGCTACTTTGCTCAAGTATATGAATATTTTTTGCTGGAACATGACCATCCCTTATTAAATAAACCGCTGCTGAAAGAGATGCTATTCCCCCTCCAACTAAATAAGCATTAATCTTTTCTACATCTACATTTCTGTCAAAATTAAATCTCATTTTATCCAACCCCTCTTTATAAAATATTATCTAGCAAATTTATACCCAAATCACTTGCTATGCTTATAATATAATTCTTTATAAAAGTAAGTTGAATAATCAAAACCTTGTGTTTGTCTAAAAAACATACAGCTTCTTAAAACTGTCTAATTTTTTTACATAAATGATCTGATGTAAAATTAACTTTTAGATCTGTTAAAGTATCCTGTTGAAATTAAGTAGTCTTAAAATTTCTTTGATAGCAAAATAACCGTATTTCCGAACTGGTTAACTTTCTCCACAGACTTAAAGCCAGCTTCATAGAGAATCTTCTCCTGATTTTCTACTGTGCAAGGAGTATCATAATGATAAAAACCTTCAGTTATGCCAAGCTCTTTTCGTATTCTTTTGTTCTCATTAAAATTAAAGTCCTCATATTCTTGATTTGGGGCCATATAGTCAGTTTCAATATAGATACCGCCATATTTTAAGCTTTTAAAAAGCTTTTTATATAACTGAAGCTTTTCTTCATGAGTGAAATGATGGAGAGTCTGCACAGATAAAGCAACGTCAAAGCTCTCTTCTCCCATATCATAATTAAAGTAGCTATCTTCTATAAGTCTTATTTGATTTATTCTATCCTTGTGTTTTTCTTTTAATTTCTCCAACATATCTTTTGAAAAATCAATGCCGGTAACTTCAACCTTAGGATTAATTTTAAATATCTCATCTAACTCTAATCCGGTGCCACAACCTAAATCTAATAGTTTTATAGGTTGGTTTTGTGGTACAAGCTTAGCTGTTTCTATATAATAATTACCTGCACCATCAACAAAATCCATCATGTGCTGTTCATAACCATCTACCCTTTTATTAAAAAAGCTTCTCATCTCTTCTAACATTTTAACCATCTCCTGAATATAAATTTGTATATGTCCCACTTTATACGAAAATTTATATTTTCAAATCTAAGTGGTACATCTTTGGCTACAACAAAATTATATTCCTATAAAAGTAAGTAAGAAACCTTAAAGATATTACTGAAAAAAACTTGCTCTATTTTATCATAGGAACTCCTTACTTACGTTTTTTACCCATATATTCATTAAACCTAACAGCTATATCTGGGTTATCTTTTATGAAAGCTATATATTTATCGAAGCATTTTATACTCTGATTACTTAGAGTATGTTCTACCTTTTCTGTCTCTATCAAAATTTTGTCCTCAGAAATTCCTAATATTCTTAAAAAGGACTCTACGGTCTTGTGACGTTTTAATAAAAATGCACCTAATTTCTTTCCTTCATCCTTTAGAACTATAACTCCGTACTTTTCATATAGTAAGAGATCTAACTCTCCAAGTCTCTGTACCATCCTTGTGGCAGAGGGAGGATGTACATTTAAAGCTTCAGACAAGTCATGTATTCTTGTGAAGCCTTTATCTATTGACAAACGATATATCATCTCCAAATAATCCTCCATTGATGCAGTAAGTGGATTATCTTCATTTTTCATATATTCACTAAAAGTACGGAAAGCTTTGTTGTCCATTTCTTCACCTTCTCTTAGGGTTAATAAATGCTTAGTAAATTATATGCACTAGTTTATAAAAAAATTACTCTAGAGTAACATTTTTATAATTAAGTTCATAGTTTATATTAAGTTAAAATTTTTAGCCTAGACTAAAAATTTTGTTTTTAAGATACTTATATTATTTTTAATACAGAGGGTGAAGAATATATGAATAAACGAAGCTTTTGCAAAAAAACTTATAATATAGAAGAAAATAATAAACCTAGCACTTTTTTAAGCTTTAAGAACTTACTAAAATTTTTAGGTCCAGCCTTTATTGTAAGTGTTGCATATGTGGATCCTGGAAACTTTGCAACTAATATCAGTGGCGGCTCCACCTTTAATTACAGTCTACTATGGGTTATTTTATGGAGTAACCTAATGGCTATATTCCTTCAAATAATGTCTGCAAAATTAGGTATAGCAACCAATAAAAATCTAACTGAGATGTGCAGAGAAGTATTTTCAAAGAAAGCTAATTGGTTCTTTTACATCGTGTCAACTCTTGCAGCAATGGCCACTACTCTAGCTGAATTTGTAGGTGCTGTTTTAGGACTTTACTTATTACTTCATATTCCTATATCTTACGCAGTAGTAATAACTACAATAATAACTTTATCAATTGTCTATCTTCAAAAATATGGCCAACGAGTTGTTGAAGTTGTTATTACAATATTGATTGCTGTAATCTGCATAGCCTATACCATAGAATTATTTCTTGCCAAACCAGATTGGTCTCAAGTAGCTATTCATACTTTATTGCCTTCCATTCCAAACGGTCAAGCTTTACTAATAGCTGTTGGTATGCTAGGAGCTACAGTTATGCCTCATGTAATTTACCTGCATTCTCAGTTAGTCCAGAGTCGAAGTATTAATAAGACTCTAGAAGAAAAGAAGAAGCATCTTTTTATGGAAAAGGTCGATGTTTTTGTAGCTATGAATATAGCCTTTATCGTTAATGCAGCTATGGTAATAGTTTCAGCATCAGTATTCTATAGTCATGGTATGGTAGTTGACTCAATAGAGCAAGCACACAGATCTCTAGAACCTTTACTTGGTTCTCTATCAAGCGGTGCTTTTGGAGCCGCTTTACTAGCTTCTGGCTTTTCCTCCTCTTCTGTGGGAGCCATGGCAGGTGAAACAATTATGGATGGTTTTGTAGATTTAAAGATTCCTGCAGTTGTAAGAAGAATTATAACAATGCTTCCTGGTATAATCATTATAGCAATAGGCGTAAACCCAATGAAGGCACTTGTAATAAGTCAAGTATGCTTAAGCTTTGTACTACCAGTTACAATAATATCTATGCTTAAGATTACTAACAGAAAGGACCTAATGGGTGACTTTGTAAATAAACCTTTTGTAAAGATATTAGGCTGGCTTATAGCATCAGTTATAATAATTATGAATGCTGTTTTAATATATCTAACTCTAACAGGGAAGGTTTAATAAGCCTAAAACTAAGCTATTATATAAATACAGATGTTCTCCTATAACAACGCCATGCTAGGAGCCATCTGTTATTTTTATTAGCTTAGATAAAAATTCGGAACAATAAGCTTTAGATTCTATTAAGGTTCTGTGTTGAGATTAAGTGGTACGTCATGTGATGTTTTTACTAGCTTACCCAAAGAATTAATACCCATATATATATACCAATTGAATTTATTTCTGTATAATAATGTAATATAATTATGTTATTGCCTATAAATAATTCTAATTCTACACAAAAGGAGCTTTAAACATGTATAAAAATATAATATTTGATATAGGAAATGTAATTTTAGACTTTCATCCTAAAGCTTATCTTGGTAAAAAAATATCTGACCCTGATAAGGTACTAGAGGTACATAAGGAGTTATTTCAGAGTGAAGAATGGGTGATGCTTGATAGAGGAGTTATCACCGAAGAAGAAGCTAGAAAAGTAATAATCAATAGGAGCAAAGCAAATGGAGACTTAATAAAACTTGCTTTTGAAGGATGGTACGATATACTTACACCTATTGAATCCACAGTTGAAGTAATAAAAAAGCTTAAGGAACTAAAGTACAATTTGTACTTTTTATCTAACTTTCATCTATTAGCCTTTGAGCATATAACTGAAAAGTATGATTTTTTTAAGCTTTTTGATGGAGGTATAGTATCTTATAAAGAAAAGCTCCTAAAACCTGAAGAAGCCATATATACAAGAATAGTTGAAAAATATGGCCTTAACCCAGAGGAATCAATATTTATTGATGATGTGGAAGAAAATATTGAGGGAGCGAAAAAACTTAACTTCAATACAATACTACTTAAAGATCCTACTAAATTAGTTGAAGGGCTAAGAGCCTATGGAATTGAGCTTTAATGGAGGCTTAACTTAATATAACCATTGTGAAACTAAATTATTGGTCGTCTTATGGTGCTTTATTTGTCCATCTGAATTTCTGAAAGCATATAAGCCAAACATTGCAGGCGACATAATTTTATTTTTACTGTTTACCCTAATTAGCTGTTCTAAACCGCTGAAATTATTAGGTTTAGCTAGCACAAAGTTTTATATCTTCCTATATAGCAAAAAATCTTGCATATCTAAGACCCAATTAGTCCTAGATGCAAGATTCTTTAAGTATTTTTAAACATCAATATATCTTTTAGTCAATGTTTAATAATATTGTTGAAATTAAGTGGTCATGAAGAAGATGCTATCTCTTTAAGCTACCACCATTAGTAGCTATAACTTCTTTATACCAATCAAAACTCTTCTTCTTATATCTTTCTAAAGTTCCACTTCCATCATCATGTCTATCGACATATATGAAGCCATATCTCTTTTTAAGCTGAGCAGTTGATGCACTTACTAAGTCTATGCAACCCCAAGTAGTATATCCCATAAGTTCAACACCATCTTCAATAGCTTCTGCAACCTGAACTAAATGATCATTTAAGTAGTTGATTCTGTAGTCATCATTTACTGTCTTATTGCCATTTTCATCAGTTGTTAACTCATCCACTGCCCCTAGTCCATTTTCAACTATGAATAGAGGTTTTTGATATCTATCATATAATTGATTTAGGATATATCTTAGTCCTTCTGGATCTATCTGCCATCCCCATTCTGAAGCCTTCAAGTATGGGTTTGGAACCCCTGAAAGAATATTTCCTTCTCCCTTTTTATTCTTCTCTGGATCTGCTGTTGCACAAGAACTCATATAATAGCTAAAGGAAATAAAATCTACTGTATTTTTTAGTATTTCCTTATCACCAGGCTCCATCTTAATCTCTATGTTGTTTTCTTTAAATATTCTATTCATATATCTTGGATATTCTCCTCTTACATGAACGTCTGCGAAGAAAAGATTTTCTCTGTCCTGTTCCATAGCCTTAAGTACATCACTTGGCTTAGAAGTTAATGGGTAGTTTGGTACACCAAGAATCATACAGCCTATCTTAAAATCTGGATTTATTTCATGTCCTACCTTTACTGCTAATGCGCTGGCAACAAGCTCATGGTGCATAGCTTGATATAAGTCCTGCTTACTTAGCTTTTCTTTTGGTGTCCATATTCCAGCACTCATATAAGGTGCATGCAATGCAGAATTTATCTCATTGAAGGTTAACCAATACTTTACCTTATTCTTATATCTTGTAAATATTGCTCTAACATAGTTTTCAAAGAAACCTATTAACTTTCTATTAACCCATCCATCATAGTTTTTAGCAAGCGCCAGCGGAGTCTCATAATGAGATATTGTTACTAAAGGCTCTATTCCGTATTTAGCTAGCTCATCGAATACTTTATCATAGAATTCTAAACCCTTTTCATTTGGTTCTTTGTCATTGCCATTAGGGAATATTCTTGACCATGCTATAGAAAGTCTAAAAGTCTTAAAGCCCATCTCTGCAAATAGCTTTATATCTTCTTTATATCTGTGATAAAAGTCAATACCTATAAGCTTCATGTTATCTTCTGTTGGTTCTTCTGTAAGAGGTCCCATAATACCCCTAGGTGCTATATCCTGGGTTGATAGACCTTTTCCATCTTCATTATATGCTCCTTCAAACTGGTTGGCAGCAGTAGCTCCTCCCCATAAAAAACCTTCTGGAAACCTAATTTCTTTTGACATATTATTTTTCCCCCTATCCTATTATGATTGGTAAATAATAAAACCTAAATTAATAGGATATCTTTAAATCTATAAAGAAGACATCTCATATTAATCTAGGTTTTGCCTGCTTACCAGTTACAATCCTAAGTATGTTTTATTGTCTATAAATATATGCTAGCATGTTTATTAAAAATAGGTCAATGGATTTTCAGATTAAGAAAATTTAGCTATCAGCTTGCACTTTATCCAATCTTCCCATCTGACTCATTACCATATCATAATATCGTCCCTTTTTCTCCATAAGAGTCTTGTGATTGCCCTTTTCCAATATTTTTCCTTCACCTATTACCATTATATGATCCGCATCTCTAATAGTAGATAAGCGATGAGCTATTAAGAAACTTGTACGATTCTTCATCAAACTTAGTAGGGCATGCTGTATGTCCTTTTCTGTCTTAGTATCAACACTACTAGTGGCCTCATCTAAAATTAAAATCGGACTATCGCAAAGTACTGCTCTAGCTATGGATATCAATTGTCTCTGCCCCTGACTTAGATTGTCTGTAGCTCCAGACACCATAGTATTATAGCCTTTGGGAAGCTTATCAATAAAATCATGTGCATGTGCAATCTTTGCAGCCTCTATTACCTGTTCATCTGTGGCATCATTTTGAGAATACCTTATGTTATCCATTATAGTACCAGTAAACATAAAAGTATCTTGAAGAACTACCGAAAAGCACTTTCTGAGACTATCTCTTTTTAGATTAGTAATTGCTTCATTATCGATCAGAATCCTTCCGCTATCAGCATCGTAAAACCGAGTTAGAAGATTTACAATAGTAGTCTTTCCAGCACCAGTTTCACCTACTAAGGCTACTACTTCCCCAGCTTTAACCTGAAAGCTTACATCCTTTAGTATAGGTGTGGCTTTATCATATGAAAAATATACATCCTCAAAGGTAACTTCTCCTTTGGGATTTTCTATTTCTTTAGCAGCCTCTACATCCGCTGGCTCCTCTTCATCATCTAAGATTTCAAAAACACGCTCTGCTCCAGCTAAAGCAGACTGGATAGTGTTAAACATACCTGCAACAGAATTAAGCGGCTGAGCAAATTGCTTTGAATAGCTCATAAAGCTTACAACCGTTCCTACGGAAACACCATAAGTTACAGAAAGAATACCTCCTGTAATAGCTACAATAGCAAAAACTAAATTATTTATAACATTCATAAGCGGCATCATATATCCAGACCATATTTGAGCCTTGCTGCTGCTTTCATATAGTTCTTCATTTATTTCTTTGAAGTGCTTTAATACATCCTCCTGCTTCCCAAAAGCCTTTACCATCTTAAGACCCAAAATGTTCTCCTCTATTACTCCATTAAGAGTTCCAAGGCTTCTTTGTTGGGCTTTAAAGTAGCCTTTACTTCTTGATGCAATAGTTTTAGTTAATAAAGCTACAAGCGGAACACACAATAGAACTGTAAGTGTAAGTGGAATATTCAGAGTTACCATAACCACAAATGAGCCAACCAACGTTAATATACTAGCTATCAACTGAGTGGTTGTCTGAGCAATAGTTGAGCTTATGTTGTCCACATCATTTGTTATTCTGCTCATTGTATCTCCATGGGAGCGAGTATCATAAAACTTTAAAGGAAGCTTCTGCATCTTCTCAAAAAATTCGGTACGTAAAGCTAATACTAGTCTTTGAGAAACCTTAAGCATAATAACTCCATTTAAATAAGAAATAATCCAATTTATTGCATATAGACCTACTATTATTAGTAAAAGCCACTTAAGTCTTTCAGTGTCTACTGTTCTATTGCTAATCTTGAAGGTATTGAAGGTCTTCCCAACAAAATAGGGAATTGCCACGGAAATTAATGAAGAAAATACGGTAAGTACCATAGCTACAAATATAGTTTTTCCCCATCTCATATAGATGCTTATAATACGTCTAAGTGTACCTTTAGCATTCTTAGGCTTTGCTGTAGGTGCAAATCTATTTGGACCTCCTCCAGGTCTTCCGCCTAAAGATGGACCTTTTGCTTCTGGTCTTGAAATTTGCTGTGTCATAACTTACGCCTCCCTGCTGCTTTCAATCTGTGTCTTATAGATATCTTGATATATTTCACAGCTTTCCATAAGCTCATCATGAGTTCCATATCCAACCTTACGACCGTTGTCCATAACTAAGATCTTATCTGCAAACATAGCAGTTCCGCAACGCTGCGTAATAGTTATTATGGTTTGATTTGTTTCCTTTGAGTTTAGATTGTCTCTAACCTTTGCTTCTGTTACAGCATCAAGGGCGCTAGTAGCATCATCAAGTATTAGAACAGGAGCTTGTTTAAGTATGCCTCTTGCTATAGAAATACGCTGCTTCTGCCCTCCTGAAATATTGACAGCAGAGCTTCCTAAAGTGCTATGGTAACCTTCTGGCATCTTATCAATAAATGATGCTTGAGCTTTTGCTGCAGCTTCCTTTATCATATCCTCTTTGCTCTTATTATTTCCCCAGCTTATGTTTTCAGCAACAGAACCTGAAAATAGCATAGGCTTCTGAGGAACTATAGCAATAGCATTACGAACTGAGGTAATATCTAGCTCTTTAATATTATTGTCGTTAATCAATATTTCTCCGCTATCTATATCATAAAATCTTAACAACAACCAAGCTATTGTAGACTTACCACTTCCAGTAGGTCCTATTATGGCTAGACTCTCTCCTTCTCTCATAGAGAAAGATAAATCTTTAATTGCAGGAACTCCGCTACCATTAGGATATGCAAAGGTAACATTTTTAAACTCAACAGCTCCCTTTAGTTGTACCGCCTTACCATCATGATTAAAGTCCTCTTCAGCGTCTATAACTTCCTTAATACGAGAAGTAGATGCTTTAGTTCTTACAAAGGTATTGAATATGTTGGTTATCATGATAAGTGAAGTTAATATCTGAGCCATATAAATAGTGAAAGCTGATATATCTCCTGGACTTGCAAGCCTTGATAAAAACAGTTTGCTTCCGGTAAGAATAACAACTACTGTCCCTATACCAACTATCAAGGTCATCAGTGGTGATATAAAGGTTATTATCATCTGAGAGGAAACTCCCATCTTCATCAAATTCAGATTTGCCTCTTCGAACTTATCAGTTTCCTTGTCGTAGGTCCCAAAAGCTTTGACTAGACGAACCCCTATAAGATACTCTTGAACCACTGAGTTCACTTTATCCATTGCTTTTTGAAGCTTATAAAACCGTGGATAGCTAAGCTTCATACTAATTACTATAAGAACTCCAACTACTGCAACAACACTATAAATTATTATACTTAACCTAAAGTTTAAAATGCTTGCAAGCACAATACTTCCAACACAAGTTATTGGAGCCTTCAAAAATATTCTCATTATCCCATTAAATTGTACTATCTGAGCTGTATCATTGGTCATTCTAGTTATTAAAGAGCCGCTTTCAAGCTTATCCGCACTAACTTCAGAAAAACTCATAATTTTTTTAAATAAATCATATCTTAGATCTGCTCCCATACGCTGTGACACCTTACTGGCTAAGATATTTCTAGTAACAGCAAAGCAAGCTCCTATGCCAGTGACTATAAGCATAAGTGCCCCCCAATAGTAAACCTTAGAAAGAGAACCTTGCTCAATTCCAGTGTTTATTATGTTAGACATTAAAGTGGGACCAAGAAGATCACAGAAAGCTTCGAAAACAACACAGGTTACTGCTATTAGAAATGGAAGCTTATATCTCTTAAAATACTTATTATATAATCCCATAAACCTTATCCTTTCTTTAGTATGAATTTCAAATAATATTATAACTCTTTTTATCGAAGTAAAAATCACTCTACTCTTGTATTAACTTCAAATTCCTTTTTTATGCTCTTTAGAAGTTCTTTATCCGTAATTACATCATATCCAGTAAGAGCTAAGGCACAAGCGCCTTTAAGTAATGCTTCATGAGCAGCCTTTGTAATGGTAAAGTCGGCCATATCCTTTGTATGTCCAATAAGGTTTGGATTACCAATTCCTATAGTAGGATGTATAGCTGGTGCTACATAACTAACATTTCCCATATCAATAGAGCCATGACCACCTTCTGGTGTCTTTATATCCTCTATGCCAACAAGCTTTAAATTTGAATTGAAGGCTTCAGAAAGTGCATTATTTGTATTCATATCATCATACGATATTTCGTAATTGCTTATCTCAAGCTTAGCACCAGTCATCAGGGCAGCTCCCCTTGCAACATTACACACCTTTTCTCTAACTTCTTTTAAATAGCTCTTCTTAGCTGCCCTAACATAAAATTGAGCTGTAGCCTTATCTGGAACTATATTAGCCGCCTTTCCTCCATCACTTATTATTCCATGAATTCTAACATCAGAGGTTACATGTTGTCTTAACGCATTTATACCATTAAAAGTAAGAATCACTGCATCTAATGCATTAACACCCTTTTCCGGTGAAGCTGCTGCATGAGCAGTCTTTCCATAGAAATCAAACTGAATAGCATCCATAGCTAGTGATGTTCCACTTTTATAGGTCAATTCACCAGGATGTAGTATCATCGCTGCATCTATTCCTTCAAAACATCCTCTCTCTGCTAGTTTAACCTTTGCCCCATCAGTCTCTTCTGCAGGTGTTCCAAAAACTATAATTTTACCACCGGTTTTATTTATTACCTTACTTAAAGCTACTGCTGCCCCAACACTCATAGTTCCTATCATGTTATGTCCACAACCATGACCTATCCCAGGCAGTGCATCATATTCGCAAAGCAAAGCTATTGATGGTCCTTCAATACCGCTATAATAGCTAGCCTTAAAGGCTGTTTCTATCTCATCTATCCCAAGTTGTACCTCAAATTTATTTTCCTTCAAGAACGTAGTTAAGGTTTCTACTGCTTTATATTCATTGTTTCCAAGCTCAGGATTTGCATAAATAAAATCATTTATCTCAAATAGCTTCTCCCTAACTTTATAAACTTCCTCTTTAATTATTTCTTTCATCTCATAAGCCCCCTGTTATTTTAAAATATATTATTCTATTTTATCATTAAATTTATTTTAATTCCTTATATAGTTGAATCTTATA
Organism: Clostridium manihotivorum; assembly: GCF_004015185.1. Classification (GTDB taxonomy): domain Bacteria; phylum Bacillota; class Clostridia; order Clostridiales; family Clostridiaceae; genus Clostridium_AR; species Clostridium_AR manihotivorum. The sequence continues at coordinate 5,980,217 of NZ_CP025746.1, forward strand.
ATATAGCCATGACAAATGATATGTTCTTGTCTAGTATCTTTTACAATTATATATCCCCAGATTTCTTTTTTACGGTTCCACCTAACTAGCTGTTCTAACCCCTTAATATCGCTAGGTTTAACTATTTAAAAATTTATACTTTCCTAGATATTAAAGACTGCACTAAAGAAGCTATCCTTAGTGCAGTCTAATTAATTAATAGAACTAGTTTTCGAAACTTAACCAAAGCTCCATAACTGTATCTAGCTCTTTACTCAATTGTTCCTTTCTACAGTAAAGCTTGTTAAGTTCATCATAATGAAGCTCCGAATTGGCCATTTCTAAATCTACCTCAGCTATGTCTTTTTCAAGCTTTTCAAGCTTTATAAAAGTCTTTTCTTTCTCAACTTCTCTTCTTTTACTTTCATCCACAGTCCTTGTTTTCTTAAGCTTTTCAGTTTTTATTAAAGGTGCCTTTACTTCTTGATGCTCTAATTTAAGCTTTTCCTTTTTATAAAAGTCATAATTACCAAGATAGCTTTTAAAGCCCTTATCCTCAACAGCAATTACTCTTTCTCCAACCTTATTAATAAAATATCTATCATGAGATATGAAGAATATAGTTCCGCTAAAGTCTTCCAAAGCTTCTTCAAAGTTTTCTATAGAGTCAATATCAAGGTGATTTGTAGGTTCATCTAATATAAGAAGATTAATATCTTCATATAGCAATCTCCCAAGCTTTAACCTAATTTTTTCTCCACCAGATAGATGTTTTACCTTCTTAAATACACTGTTACCATAAAACATAAACTTAGAAAGATATTCTCTTGCCTTTCCTTCTGCTATAAATATTCCCTCTCTAAAGCACTCCAAAACCGTGAGCTCTTCATCATTAAATGTTATCCTTTGTGGAAGATATGCTGCCTTAACACTGGCTCCTAGCTCTACTATCCCTGAATCTGCAGCTTCTTCCCCTAAAAGTATCTTTAGAAAAGTTGTTTTACCACATCCATTAGGCCCTATAAGTGCTACTCTTTCTCCATAGCTAACCATTAGATTGGCATGTTTAAAAATAGTCTTATCTTCAAAGCATTTGTTTAAGTTTAAAGCTTTAATGGTTTCTTTTCCTGATCTTTGGGCAGCTTTAAAGCTTAGTTTCATATTTTGCTTTTCAAGAATTGGTTTATCTATTCTATCCATCTTATCGAGCTTTATTTGCATACTTGCTGCTCTTCTAAAGAATTTATTATTATCCGCCCTCATAGCCCAGTCTCTCAAGTCCTTAATTGTTTTCTCCATAGTATTTATCTTCTTTTGCTGTTCCCTAAACTGCTCATACTGGACTCTCATATTTTCTTCCTTTTGGCTAACATAAGAAGAATAATTGCCCTTATAAGTTATGGACTCCATATCTTCTATTTCTACTATCTTTGTTACTACGTTATCTAAGAAATATCTATCATGAGAAACTATAATAACTATTCCTTTGTACTCCTTAAGATAAGCTTCTAGCCATTCAATAGAGTCCATATCTAGATGATTGGTAGGCTCATCTAAAAGAAGTATATCTGGATTGTCGATAAGAAGCTTTCCAAGGACAACAGTGGTTTTTTCTCCACCACTTAATAAACTAAAATCCTTATTCAAAAAGCTCTCACTAAACTTTAATCCAGTGCATACCTTTCCTAATTTCTCTTCTACCTCATATCCACCTTTGACCTCGTAAAGCTGAACCAGAGAACTATATTTCTTTAAAGCCTTTTCTAAAGATTCTCCTATAAGAGTTTTTAGCTCACATTCTAGCTTACGCATCTTTTCTTCTATTTCTTTAACCTCTTGAAAGGCTAAATTTAACACATCAATAACCTTTACGCCCTCTGGATACTCCGGTATCTGTTCAAGGTAAGCCACACTGGCTTCTCTCGGCAGATTAATAAAGCCTTCATCATAGCCGTAGCTAGAGGTCTGAGGATAACCAGGGTAATAGTTCATAGGCTCTATTCCTGCTATTAGCTTAAGAATAGTACTTTTACCACTACCATTTACCCCTACTATACCAACCTTTTCTCCCGAATAGACCTGAAAGGTTATATTTTCAGTCACAAGCGTTGCTTCCATATATTTTTTTACACCACTTAACGATAATTCAAACATATTTATTCCTTCTTTCATCCATTGATACTAATCATTTCTTTATGGATAGGCAGTCTTTTCTTTCATCTCTACATTTTCTTAACACCTACATGAAAAAATTTAGCAGATCACATAGCCTTAGCATTTAAATTTCCTAAGTATACTTATCTAAAGGCTTACATCAAATACCCAGAACCCTAAAATATAAAAAGGACTGCAAGAAGAGTTATCTTCCTACAGCCCGAAATATTCTATCTTATAATAACTTATTAAAATTAAATATAGTAAAAGTTAGTGCTTTTAATACTATCACTAAAAACTCATTATTATCATATCTAATTCTTGAATTCTAAAAAATTCCAAGGTGTCCCTATAATTACTGGGATACTTAATAATTTATAATATAAATCTCAGAGAAGCAAGTTACCTTCTAAATGCTTATTCCATAAAGAGTACAACAATAAAACCTAATTAAATCTAGGCAAATTAGAACTCATTACAAAATATCTATTAATTTTTCATAAATTAATATTAGCAATTAGCTGGTATCATAACTTACTTTCCCCTTTCCGTGTAATTTACTTAATAATATCACACTTTCAAATATATGTAAACAAGGCAACTTAACTTACAATATTATGATTTAACAATATTAATGCACTGAGTCAAAAATAATTGCTAATCCTCCCATGCTTTAATTAACCTAGGGAAAGAATTATAGGGAACCTTTATAAAAACTTAAGTTATATGCAAACCTTGAAACATATATTTTACTTTTATAAATCCATTACTTAATGTAAAATATATACAACAAATAATATTTTATGAAACAGCATGGAGGAAGATTCATGTTTAAGAGAAACAAACTTTTAGAAAGCTATGAATTCATAGCTGAGGAAATAAATAAAGTGAATTTACAACACTTAAGTAATGAAGAGTTATTAAATAAATCAAATAGTTTAAAGCAACTTGCGCTTGATGGCACTTCTAGTGATGAGCTTATCATAGAGGGCTTTTCTTTAGTAAAAGAAGCTGTAAAGAGAACCTTAGGTTTTGAAGTCTATGATGTTCAATTGGCGGCAGCGGTAGCACTTAATGATAAGAAACTTATTGAAATGAAAACTGGCGAAGGTAAAACCTTAACAGCAGTATTTCCTGCTTATCTTAACAGCTTATCAAAGAAAGGTGTACATATCCTTACCTTTAATGATTACTTAGCTAAAAGAGATGCTCTTTGGATGAAGCCTATTTATGAGCTCCTTGGAGTAACTGTTGGCTTTGTACAAGAAAGTATGTCCATAGACGAAAAGAAAGCAGCTTATGGTTGTGATGTAACCTACGTTACTGCAAAGGAATCGGGCTTTGATTTTCTCAGAGACTCAATTTGCTACAATAAGGAAGACTTAATTCACGGTTCTTTTCATTTTGCTATCATAGATGAGGCTGATTCAATACTAATAGATGAGGCAAGAATACCTTTAGTTATAGCTGTAAGTTCTGATGAAAAAGGTTCAAACTTTAAGAAAGTTAGGGACGCTGTTACCTCACTAGACTCTTTAACAGACTACACCAAAGATGAATACGGTCAAAATGTTTATCTTACAGAAAAGGGAATATCTCATATTGAAGCCTTATTAGCATGCGGAAATCTTTATGAAAAAGAAAATTTTGATTTGCTAACTCAGGTGAATAGTGCTCTTTATGCAGAGGTGCTACTAAAAAAAGATGTAGACTATATCATACGTAATGGAAAAGTTGAAATGGTGGATGAGTTCACCGGTCGTGTTGCAAAAAATAGACATTGGCCTGATGGTCTTCAAAGTGCTTTAGAGACCAAAGAAAACCTTGAAGTTCGATCTAGAGGCCGAATCTTAACTCAGATAACCCTTCAACATTTTATCAGCCTATATGAAAACTTATCAGGTATGACTGGAACCGCTGTTGATGCAAGATACGAATTCAGCGAAATTTATGATATTGAAATCGTGGTAATACCTCCAAATAAAAATTCTAATAGAATAGATTTGCCAAACTATGTATTTACTGATAAAGAAGCTAAGTACCAGGCCTTAGTTGAAGAAGTTAAAACCGTTAATGCTACTGGTCAGCCAATTCTTATAGGCACTAGTAGTATTCAAGAATCTACATATTTGGCAGAGCAGCTACTAAACTCAGGAATAAACTGTCAGGTACTAAATGCTAAAAATGATGAACTAGAAGCTCAAATTATTGAAAGAGCTGGAGTGTTCGGAGCTGTAACTGTTTCAACCAATATGGCAGGAAGAGGTGTAGATATATTGCTAGGCGGTCCTGAGGGAAAAGATGTAGAAAAAATAAAAAGCTTAGGCGGACTATATGTAATAGGAACAAACCTTCATGAAAGCTTAAGAATAGATAAGCAGTTAAAAGGTAGAACTGGCAGACAAGGAGATCCCGGCTTAACCCGCTTCTTCATAAGCTTAGAGGATGATCTCATTGTAAAATACGGAATACAGAATATTATTCCTAAGTCAAGAATGCCTAAGCATCAAAAGGAACCTCTTAAAAATGCTGCCTTTAGAGGAAAGATCAATCAAGTTCAACGAATAATTCAAGGTAATAACTCTGATTTGAGAAGAGAATTATATAAATTTTCTCTTATATTGGATGATCAAAGACAATATATGTACAATATCCGTATGAGTATTATAGAAGGTAATTCTGAAGACGAAATATTATCCAAGGATTTTCCAACACTGCATGAAAAATTAAAGCAGCAATATACTTTAGCTGAAATTGAGAAGTTTAAGAAAAATCTTAGATTATTTAATATTGATCAATGTTGGTCTGAATATCTTGCAAAGGTGGCAAGCATAAAGGAAGGTATTCATCTAAATCTGTTAGGAGGTAAGAATCCTCTAAATGTATTCAATCTTACCTTGGTAGAGGAATTTGATATTTTACAAGAAGAAATAGAAGAAGCCATAAAAGCTGATTATAATAAACTTTTAAATTCTGAACTATCCTTTGAAGAAATTAGTGAAAGAAATAAACCACCGGTTTCTACCTGGACATACTTCGTATATGACAATACTCTAGATAGTTTTCTAGGTATAGGAATGCTTCCAGTGGTAGCATTATTACAAGTTGGAGAAGCTGTTGGTTTAAGAAAGCTAAAAGGTTATTTCTCTGGATTAAGTTTTGATATAGAAGCATTATATTATAAGCTCGTAAATAAATCATAGATTAAATTGTAGGCTCTGTTAAAGTACTGTGTTGAAATTAAGTGGTTACTCGCTAGATTCCTTAATGTTAATAAGGTATCTCCTGCTAACCACTTAATTTAATTTGTAAATTAGTTTCCTAACTGTGCACTGAAATCGGGACATTAGAACCGTCCCTGCGTCCCAATTTCCTTTCCCTTAATATATCTCCTTACTATATTTCTATCGTCACCCATGTAACAGAAACGTTCTAATCTTTCTAATGGATTTATATCTTCCGAATAAATATTGCTGTCATCTACTACTAGAGCATTAAACCAATAGCCTTCTTCAAAGGCCCCAACCTTTTCAAAGTATCTTCCTCCTGAACGAGTGGCCATGTAAAAAGCTTCTGAAAGAGTTACAGCATCCCACTGTGGATCAAACATATTCCGGATCTTTGAATGCTGTATAGTAGTTGCAATGCATCTAGCTATTGATAAACTTGCTCCAGAGCCTATATCACTGCCAAGAGCTAGATTTATCCCCATCTCAAGAAGTTTTTTAACTGGCATTATCCCTCCAGCATTTATATTTGAAGTAGCATCTGGACAATGAACTGCCATACAGTTTGGATTCTTCATAAGTTCTAAAACATCTTCATCCATGAAGATACAATGAGCCATTATTGTTGGCGTATTACCTAAAAGTTTATTTTTATAAAATATCTCTGCTCCATTTTTATAATCTGGAAAAAGATCCTTACAAACCTTCATTTCATTGACGGCTTCACACATGTGAGAATGCACTGGAACTTCATATCTTTCTGCTAATTCTCCTAGTCCTGACAATAACTTTTCACTACAAGTGATTGAAAACCTAGGTACAATAGATGCTTTTACTTCTCCAGCTTTTATATGCTCTTTTATAAATCTCTCAGTTTCCACAATTGACTGCTCTGTTTCTTCTATATAGTATTCTGGGCTGTTCTGATCCATATTTAACTTTCCAGTAAAAGCAAAAAGTCCCCTTTCTCTAAGTATATCAAAAAGTATTTCCGAAGCCTCGTAATGAATGGAAGGAAAACAATTAACATGCAAGGTTCCTTGACGTATTAATTCGTCCACAAAAAGGGTGTATATCTTTTTTGCATGATCTGCATCCTTGAACTTTGCCTCATTTGGATATGTATATGTATTTAACCAATCTAATAACTCCCTGTCCATCCCTATGCCTCTTTGTAAAAATTGAGGAGCGTGAACATGCATATCGCAAAAACCGGGGATGATAAGCCTATCTCCAAAGTCTATAATATTTTCCTTTGGAAAGTCTTCAGGCAATTCGTAGCAAATCTCCTTAACCTGACCATTAAAAACTAATATGTAGGAATTATCCTTACTAATCATAGTATTCTTGTTCTCACTGTAAATTATATTTCCTTTGTAAGCCTTATAATAAGTATACTTTTCCATTAAAATCTCCCTTCAGCATTTATATATAATTGTCTTGATAATCTCATAAAACTCCACTTAAGCTATTTTCTTAATTATTTATGACCTAAAAATTTATATTTTCAAACTTTTTCTCTCAAATAGCAGCTAAGTTTTGAAAATATGTTAATAATAAAAGTTCTACATCTTTAATTATAATATATTTTTAAATATAAATGCCCTCCCAAATAACTATGAGAGAGCATATCTTTTTATATAGGTAAACTTAGCTAATCTTTTCGAATTCTTCTACTGAAGTTAATACTATATCTCGTTCTGAGTATTTATCCAATAATTTTGGCATTTTACTCATATCCATAGTGGTAATAGCATCCTTTAAAACTGAAACTTTATATCCTCTGCTTTTACCCCCTACTGATGTTTTTAAAACGCAAGCAGAAGCATCTAAGCCAACTAAAAACAGTTCATTAATGTTATTTTGCTTTAAGAAGGTATCTAAATTAGGATTTGAAAAAGCATCCCCTTTACCTTTAGAATAAATATTATCGCTAACAATATTTATCCTTGAGTCTATTTCACTTCCAGCAGTATCTTTAATTAGTTTACCTATTAAAGTTCTACTTAATAGACTGTTTCTATACTCATACTTTATATATACTACAACGATACCTTTTTCCTTGGAAAGTTTAATTACTGAATTCACATTGTTAATTAGTTCTTCTGAATTCTTATATGGATGCGGCTTGGTAGCGGTTACTCCAGTCATATCTTCCTGTATATCTATTACTAATAAAGCTTTATTTGTAGACTTCTTATAACTATCCATTATTTTTTCCTCTCATAATAATTTATTATAATATACTAATTAAACTTCCATATATAGAGAACCTATATAAAAAATTAATTTATACTTGTTATGAAATCCCAACTTCTAGGGATTATGGGGCACGTATAACTTAACAGTTGAGTTAGGAAGGCCTATATATGCTATTGAAAAACCTCAAATTTAAATACAGATAAATTTCTTTTTACATCTCAACAACCTCCAGATACCTTCTCATATTCCTTAATTTAACATATTATACTGCACAGCAATTTATTATTCAAATAAAAATAATTTAACATTACAGCCGCTAATAATTGTATTGTAATATTGACGTCACTTCATAAATCTAGAAGTAAATGAAAAATAATCACCCATGTTAAAATAAACAAATTTTTATAATAACTTTGTTATTAATTCTAATTTCTTAACATATTATAGTTTTGTAAGTAAATAAAGTATATACCTTTCTAACGATAGGTAATGTTTTATGTAATCTTACAGTATTAGTTCATATAACATAACTATTTAATAAACAAAAATTTAATTTTAAGGGGTGTATCTATTATGAATAAGACTTTACGTAAAGTACTGTCTCTGATGACAACCATTGCAATAGCAGGTACTTTTCTCACTAACAAGCCTATTTCAGTTAAAGCCGCAACTTCCCTTCCTGTAAAAATGGAAGCTGAGACTTGCACTCTAAGCAATGGTGCTACTGTTACTGACAACGTCTATGGAACCAAATATCCTGGGTATTCTGGCAGTGGATTTGTGTGGGTGCCAAACTCAGGTACAATAACACTAAACGTCACAGTCCCTAAAAATGGTATGTACGAGCTTTCAACAAGATGCTGGATGTATCTTGGAAACAAAGGTGATACTAGACTTCAGGTTCTTAGCATCAATGGAGTTTCCCAAGGCAATTTTTATATTCCAAACAAAGGCGGATGGGCTGATTACAGTTTTGGATACTTTTACCTTGAAGCAGGACAGGCAAAAATCGAGATTGGCACCTCAGGAAGCTGGGGGTTTGTACTATATGATACAGTAACCTTTGACAATGCCAAAATGCCTGCATTAAAGATTGATCCAACCCCTTCTGATGTAAATGCAACATCTGAAACAAAAGCTCTTAAAAACTACCTTACCAGCGTTTATGGCAATCACGTTCTTTCTGGACAGCAGGAGATTTATGGTGGCGGAAATAACGGCAATACTGAGCTTGAATTTAATTATATACATGACAAGACAGGTAAATACCCTGCTATCAGAGGCTTTGATATGATGAACTACAATCCTCTATATGGATGGGAAGATGGTACAACAAATCGTATAATTCAATGGGTAAAACAACGTGGAGGTATCGCAACTTCCTCATGGCATATCAACATTCCATCTGATTTTACAAGCTATAAATTAGGCGATAAATTAGACTGGTCAAAATGCACTTATAAACCTACATCTAGCTTTAAAGCAGCTAACTGTCTAGATAAATCCACAAAGGAATATGCATACTTAATGCTTGCAATTGATGATCTTGCAAAACAGCTTCGTGTTCTTCAAGATGCAAAGGTTCCTCTACTTTTTAGACCTTTCCATGAAGCTGAAGGTAATAACAATACAGATGGTTCTGGCGCTTGGTTCTGGTGGGGTTCTTCAGGTTCTGAAGTCTACAAGCAACTTTGGCAGCTTCTTTACACAACACTAACTGAAAAATACGGTATTCACAATCTAATATGGGAAGTTAATCTTTATACCTATGCAAATTCAGCTCAGTGGTATCCAGGAGATAACTATGTAGATATAGTAGGATATGATAAATATGAAGGCTCTCCTTACACCTGGAAAACAAGTGCTGCAACAACAGCTTTTCTTACCCTTGTAAACGACACCACCGATAAAAAAATGGTCGCAATGACTGAAAATGACGTTATCCCAGACATTCAGAACATCGTCAATCAAGGAGCTTGGTGGCTATATTTCTGCCCATGGTATGGTGACTTTATTACCAGTTCAACCTATAACAATCCTACACTTCTAAATACTATATACAACAGTCCATATGTATTAACACTAGATGAACTACCAACAAACCTTTATGGAACAACTACAACCAAGCTAACTTATGGCAACGTAAATAATTTTTCAAAGACAAGTTCATTAGATTCTTATTTATTGAGTACTAATCGTAGATAAATTAAAACATATAAGATGTATTGAAGTTTACTTGAAATAATAATATTTTTAATTTCACATCTTACTTTTATTATAAAATAAACTCACCTTATGCTATTCTTTAAAGCATATTGGTGAGTTTATGAATGTTAAAATAATTTCTTCATATACAATTCTTTTATTAATAAATTTCTTAGTTTAGCTTTTTAGCTACATAAAATCCATCTACAACTTCTTTGCACCATTCTACCCATATCTTGGCTGGGCACATACAATAATCTAATGCATACCACATTGGAATAGCTTCTTTTTTATCTTCGCTACTCCAAGCTCTGATTTGATGATATCCATTCTCTTTGGCCCACTTCTCAGTATGAGTTATCATTCCTCTTGCTATGCCTTGTTTTCTATACTTTTCATTTACTTCGATAACATCAATATAAGCGTCTCTTAAATATTCTAATGGTTTTGGATATTCTAATGGATATGTCGATATAATCCCAACTGGTACTTCATTATCATAAGCTACTAATGATAAACAGCCTTCACCAAAATGAAAACAATTAAATTTAATAATGTAATCACCAAAAATCTCTGCAATTTTAGGCACTTCATTTATATCAATTACTTTATATTCTATTCCCAACTAAAATCCTCCATTTCTAAAGGAGGGTTAAATTATGGTCACCCTCCCTGTATTTCTTAATTTACAAACCAGTATATTTTTCATATGAAATCACTCCTTCCACTATTATATAAAGGTTATAACAAATCTACCCTTTAATTTAATAAATCGCACAAGCTTAAACTGATACAATTATATTATAGCTTACTTTTTTACCAAATAATACAATACAACTCAAACTGTTCGATTTTTTTGCTATAATAAAAAGCACTCAATCAAAAAATTGAATGCTCTCTATTATGCCTAAATATTATTTTATTTTCTGAACTCTTCCTACAATTCCACCCTCAAGCATTACCTTGATACCACGTGGATGAACCTCTGAGTTTGTGAGAAGTTTTTGCACTATACCCTCTGTTAGCTTTCCAGAACGCTGGTCTTGTTTTTGAACAACAAGGACTTTTGTTCCTACTTTTATATGTTTTCGTATGGTTCCATCCATAGTATTACTCTTCTTTCTTATTTTCTATATAGCTTTACTACACACTCCACATATGGTGTATGTTATTTGTAGTAACATATATTAATCGATGTTAAACTTACCTTATCTTTAACTTTGACAAAAACAATTATAACACATTAAGGCTATATAGAAATTCATACTTCACCTATTCTGTATAGCGGAGCTACGATTAGTTTATGTAGAAAAGTAATACAAAAATGACATATGGCCAGGCTGCCACATGCCATTCTTACCTTATGAATAAACTACTGTTCCTTCACCAATGAAAAATCTGATAAAGTTATGGTTGATGTAGGAGTAGTCACCCCATCAATCAGCCCCATAGATACTACCATTGTTATATTAGTATCAGTAGGATCATTCACTGTAAACTCAGCTACTGCATCTTTCGTCACATCTTTTGTTAAAGCAATATCTGCTCCACCATACCAGCCATATGTTGCTGTAAGCATAGCTAGTTTAACTGTTCTTGCTTCTGTTGAATTAGCCTTAAAGGTTACTTTATATCTTCCTCCCTTTTCCAGAGTAATCCCACTCTGCTTGAGCTGAACATTCCAATCAGCTGATCCTACATTGGTTATACAGTAAGTTGCCTTGTTATCTGTAAATGCTGATGTTGCCTGTGCTGGTGCAGTAATTGCACTTTCCCAGCCATTGCTGCCAGTTGCAAAATTAGAATTCTTCAACAAATTTTCTCCAACAGGTGTCACTTGTACCGCTGGTGCATCAATCTTTTCCAGGTTAATATTATCAATACAGATCTGATGCTGCGTTGTAATCTGAGTTCCACCTACGGCACCCATAGAGATACTTAATATGGACTTAAGATCCGTTGGTTTGTTCATCTGGAAATCAATTGTAAATGTCTGATAATTATTTGTCAGATTTACAATTTTCTCTCCGGAATATGGGTCCCAGTTATTATCAGCACTGCCATCTCTCTGAATTGCAAACATCAGCTTTCTGTTCAAACTTGATTTTGCTTCCAGAGTAAGTCTGTACCACTGATCTTTATCTAGTTCCACATTATTCTGCTTTAACTGAATCTTCCAACCCTGATCTCCTGTATTTTTAATGGTAAAAGCCGCTGCATTTTTCTCTGTTAGGCTGTCTACTACATAAGTTGCGTCTGCACTCCCATCAACATATGGATCATATCCTGCAAATCCTGCATTAAAGCTTCCGTTCTTGATCAGTGTATCCTCAACAATACGAATCTCATCTAAATAATAAATGCCCGGTTCGTTGATTTTAAATGCAATATCATTTCCCCCGCTTGTAGCTGGCATTTTGAATTTATAATTATAGAGATTATTTTTTCCATCAAGTGCAGCATCAAAAGTCTTGCCTACTACTGCTGCCTGAATGTTCTTACCAGATTCCCCCTCAGCCTTGAAACTCAATGCATAATTTGTACCTGCTGTTAATGCAAGTCCGTTCTGTGAAATCACAACCGGATTCGCATCTGTTGTTTCTTCTGAAGCCTCAATCTTTAATCTTCTTCCATCCTCTAATGGTGTGACAGAGGCATTACCATTTGCTGCCTTGATATTCCAGAAGCCCATGTGATTGGTTCCTTCCTGGAAATTAGCATTGTAAACGTAGTTACCATCTGCAAGTACTGTTTTCGCTTCATTAGAGCCATCAGACTGTGAAATCTTCTTCAGCGTTACATTGGTGATATGGATACTGGCGGCGGAACCTGCATTACCCATATTAAATTCCATACGCCCGTTTGCATCATCATCCTGTTTCATGGAAAAATTAAAAGTATATGGGCTCTTTTCTGTTGTTAAGCTAAGTCCTGTATCAGCCATATAACGCACATAACCATTATTGGGTCCTGTCACAGCTACCTTCATTGCTCTGGCATCATCTGCCCATGCATCAAACGTAACCTGATAAGTTCCACCCTTTTTCAATGGAATATTAGGCTGTACCAGCTGTACACTGTAATCTGCAGTTCCACCATTGGTGGTATTAATATCAATCTTGTTATTATTTATTTCCGCCTTTGCATCTCCTCCTACAGCTGTAATAAATCTCCAATCCTTGTCATCTGTCAGATTTTCTTGGGTGGCAAAATTACCATTGATAATATAGTTTCCATCTTCAGCCGGGTCTCTAAAAGTGACACTGTTTTCAGGTTTTGTTACGTTTTCATCATAACTATCCTTCTGATATACTCTTACATAATCAATACTATAAGCCTGATTCTCAAAATCTGTAGTTTCATCTGGATTTCCAACCCAGCTTCCACCAACTGCAAGATTTAAGATCATATAGAATTTCTGATCAAATGGAGCCGGGTAAGTAATCTCTCCCTGACCTTCTGTTCTGGAATACCAGTTATCTTCACTATGGTACATAACTCCATCCATATACCAGTTGATCTTACCTGGAAGCCATTCTACAGCAAAGTCATGATACGTATCAGAAAATGTATCATTACTTAATAAAGTGGTTCCCTGAGATTGATTATGAGGATTACCATAATGAATGGTTCCATATACTTTCGATGTATCTTGTCCCATTATTTCTGCCGCATCAATTTCGCCACATCTTGGCCATTGACCATAGTTATTCTCATCTGTAGGCATTAACCAGAATGCTGGCAGATATCCTTGTCCTTTAGGTACCTTGAGTCTTGCCTCAAAAATACCATACTTAAAGTCTTTTTTATTCTGTGTGTTAATACGACCTGATGTATAGGATGTCACTCCATTCTCATCAACAGTTTTGATTGGTTTTATTACTAATTTACCGTCTTTCAAATAGATATTTTTATCAGAATCAACATATTTCTGTTTTTCTGCATTTACCCATCCGGCATCATGTGTTTCTACGTTCCAGTCATCTCTGTTTAGTGTTGTCTCATTAAAATCATCCTGCCACTTTAATTTATAACCTTCATAAGACAATTTTTGTGCAACCTCTCCCTGATTCTCAAATGTCATCGTTACTAACAGAGTTACATTCTTTCCAGCAACTGTAATGTCTTTGGTTGCTGTGATTGTCTTGGTTGTTGTGCCTGTTTCTGCTGCATAGGCTCTTCTCATACCAATTTCTGGAATCGCTGCGCCAATCATTGTAATCACTAAAAGAAGTGTAAATAATTTTTTTCCCTTTTTCTTCTTTACAGCAAAAACAATTAAGCCTGCACTTATGAGCACAATGCATACCCACAATTCTTTATGACTAAAGATGCCAGTCTTTGTATTATTTGCGTTCAGTCCTTCCACTTGGCCTGACTTTCCCGTTGGTGATACAACGCTTGTTTCTGGATCTTTCGTTGGTGCAGCAACGCTTGTTTTTCCACTTTCCGGTGTTGATACAACGCTTGTTTCTGAATTTTTCATTGGTAATACAACACTTGTTCCTGAATTTTTCGTTGGTAATACAACGTTTGTTTCTCCATTCTTCGGTGTTGATACAACGCTTGTTTCTGAATTTTTCATTGGTAATACAACACTTGTTCCTGGATTTTTCGTTGGTAATACAACGTTTGTTTCTCCATTCTTCGGTGTTGATACAACGCTTGTTTCTGAATTTTTCGTCGGTAATATAACACTTGTTCCTGGATTTTTCGGTGTTAATACAACGCTTGTTTCTGATGTATGGCCTCCAGCAATCTGTGGGATGGTATAGATCCGCTCTCCCGAAGAACCTTTTCCATCCTCTGCTACATACCCTTTCGGCATCTGTACTTTGATTTCAATATTTGTCAATGGATTTGTACTAAGATTATTCACCTTGACAATTTCAGTGATATTATCACTGTCCGAATATTCAGATTTGTCTGTTTGTACCGACAATTCCGGCTGTATGTTTGTTTCTTCAGCAGCAAATGCATTCATCGTCATTGTTGCCATAAATAAAAATACAACCGCTACTATTTTACTTATTTTTGACACATCTACTCCCCCTTCTCATCAAACTATGCTCTTTTACTATACGCCATTATATTAGATCTATATTTTAGAGTTCTAAATTGAGCTTCACCAACGCTAATAATGATAACCTTTACAATCCACTCATCATTCACCCTATTTCTTACTACTATTAAATTTAACTTCTGTAATTTAAGTAATTTCATCTTGATTATAGCTTCATAAAATTAAGAATTCGTTGTCTTTTTTAATCTAAAAAAGGTTAGCTTTTAGCTTCTAAATACTTTTCTCAAACTATTAATTTATTTTTACACTGAATACTAAAACCTTTACAGTATTCCCTAGGATTAACCTTATATATATCCAAAAGTCTTAGTAAAAGCTTTATTATCAGGAAACCCATTATTAATTTCTATATAAGTTATAGAATAATCTGTATAAATCAAATCTTTATATGCACTTTCTAACCTTAGGCTATTTAAATATTTTACAAATGTGATTTCCATATATTTTTTAAAGCATCTAGATAAACATTGAGAAGTTAGATCAAATTCTTCTGCCACCATCTCAAGAGATAAGCTCCCCACCAATATGGAATTAAATCTTTCAATCTTACAATTTTCCTAGTCTTATAATTTATTAATATTTGCATTTCTCGTTAGAATAGCACTTGCTACACTATCCACCTCAATGAAAGGTAAAATTATTCTTGATTTTTGAACTTTTCTTGACTTTTTATATAAATTTTTCATATATCTTGTTCCATTTACTCATCTCCTTTAAATTCTAATGTAATTATTAAACAAGTACTTTTCAGACAATTAATATATAATTATATTAAATTAACTACCTTCTTAGAGGAATAGTATAAAGTTACGATAAGATAGTAAAAAGTTACTTATATTACGAGTTAAAAGAGGCTGTGATAAATCAACTGGTGTAGGTAAACTAGCTCAGATTTTAGGAATCACTAAAGATGAGATAATTGAAATTGGTGAAATAATTGAATGTGATGCTCCAGTGTCCATTATTACATCATTTACAACTTTAATTAATGATACTTCATTTGCAATGTCTTTTGAATAGGTTGATAGTCTCTAATCATAGATTGGTCTTCAAATAATATGTGATCAACTTTACCATTAATGTGTTTTTAAAACTTTCAAAATCTTTTTTAAGAGCTTCTTGCTTATCTTTATCATCTTTAGCTAACACATAAGTTGGTCTAGTATAACTTAAATTCAACCTATAAAGCCTTCATCCACACCTCTATGACTCATTGTGATATTAAATTCTTTGATTGTCCATTGTCTTATAAGCTCTATAATCCAGTTTCTTCTGCCTCAACCCCGCATTTCTTCGCCACCGTTTAAAATAACGTTCTTGCTTTCACCTTGCTCCTATCCCGTATTAAGAACAATATAAAAAGCAACACCTTATTTAAATTCAAATAAAGTCTTGCTTCACATTCTTACATTTATTCTTGCTATAACTTGGTCTAAGCGTTGCGGTGTCTTGTTTTAACCCTTGCCTCTATTCTCCCTTAATCCTACTCTCCTAACTTCTTAATCTTGCCAAAAGCAAATGTTTATTTTAAAAGTCAGAAGATTATTTGAAAGAGCAGGGGATTATTAGAGGTTTACAACAGTTTCCTTTTAAGCTTAACTACCGTCTCCACGTGTGGCGTGTTCTGTATAGGAACACACTTTTCCCTCTTTTGAATCACCATTAAATTTTACCACATCTTTACCTTTTAATGAATGGCTCATGCCAGAATTAAATATGAATGTTAGCATATATGGATCTTTATTTCCTTCTTCATCCGTTCCACCTAATATTATTTTATTAACTGCACTTTCAAAAACTACTCTATCAAATTCTTTTATAGGCTTATTGCTATCAAAAACTTTTCTAAAACTTTCAATTCTTTTCTTTACATCAATATTATCTTCATTAACCAGTTCTGCTTCATCTCTTTGTGTTTTAAGTTTTTCTAATTCTGTTGATAGTTCTGTGTATTTAAGTTCATAAGTATCTTTGTCTATCATTTCATCTATTCTCATATCAACTAATTTTCTAATCTTATTTTCTATAGTTGAGACTTCTCTTTGAAGCTTTTTTAATTCTTTTATAGAATTAGTAGCATTGATTGTATTTTCTACTGTTTCCATAAATTCTTCTACTATTTCTTTATTTTGAAGACAAAACATATTAAATGCTTCCAAAAATGCATTTTCTATTATCTTTTCGTCTATCCCTTTACTATCTGGGCAGTATTTCTTACCTTTTTTAGTTGATACAACACAATGCCAAATGGTCTTTTCATGAGAAGTATTACTATGCCATCTTCTTCTCGTAGCCGTTCCTCCACAAAAACCACATTCAATTTTACTGCTAAATGCAAACTGCCTGCTATATTTTTCTTTTCTTCCCATATTGTTGCTTCCTGAATTTCTCTTATTTAATATCTTCTGAGCTTCATTAAACATTTCTTCTGAAATGATTGGTTCGTGATGTGAGTTAATATAATATTTTTCTTCTTCTCCCATATTATCAAGTCTTCTATGGGATATTGGATCAACTGTAAAAGTCTTACCTAGCAGTAAATCTCCTTTGTATTTTTCGTTTTTAATTATACCTCTTACAGAACCATCATTCCAATTTGTATTTCCCTTCTTTGTTTTATACTTTAATTTGGTAAGCTCTTTTGCTATAACAAAACAGCCTGCACCTTCTACATATCTTTGAAAAATGTATCTAACTGTCTTAGCTTCTTCTTCATTTATTGTAATTACTTTATTTATTGGATCATAATCATACCCTAAACATCCATTGAACCCAACCATTTCTCCTCTTTTCATTTTCATCTTTAATCCCATTTTTACATTAGCTGAAATAGATTCGCTTTCTTGTTGAGCTAAAGAACTTAAAATGACAAGTAGCATTTCACCATTCATTGTTAGGGTATTGATATTTTCCTTTTCAAATAAGATTGCAACATTATGTTCTTTAAGAAGTCTTACATATTTTAATGTATCTAAAGTGTTTCTTGCAAATCTGGATATTGATTTAGTTATTATTAAATCAATCTTCCCATCTACCGCATCATTTATCATTCTTTGGAAATCTAATCTTTTATCTATCTGAGTCCCACTAATCGCTTCATCTGCATATATATCAACAAGTGCCCAATCCGGCTTATTTTCTACCATATTTCTATAATGTTCTACTTGGGAATTATAACTACTTAATTGTTCTTCTGAATCCGTACTTACTCTGCAATAAGCAGCTACTCTTAATCTTTCAATAACCTTTGCGTTTTTTCTATTGACTCTGCTTGTATTAGCTTTTATCACCTGAACATCTGCCATATGAATCGCTCCTTCAAAACATGTATTCCTATAACTTATTAGTTACTATTATATGACTCCTATCATGTTTTTTCAAGCGCTGACCATACTAATCTTATATTTTTTCATTAATTCATTTTTTATTGCTACAAATTCTTTATTTGATATCAAATTTAACTTTAATAGTTGACTTAACATTGCAAGCTGAACACTATACTTCATGTTATTATCCATATAATAATATCCCCCTTACTTCTTCTAATCAAAATAACAGGCAAAAAATTGAAAACTCACTAATTCTTCTTTGCCTGTTATTTATAAATACAATTTGTGTTTGTTAATTTTTAATATAGAGAAAGCAGCTACTCCTGTAACTACTTTATATTGCTATAAAAAATATTCTTCTCTTTTAACTTTCTTAAAAAATCTTCTCACATCATCAAGAGAATCTGTTATCCTGTATTCATTAAGAGCTTGAAGCACTCTTTTTCTGTACTTCCCTTTTAAGCTTACTCTATTTTCAATATCAGCTTTACAATATAGACTTATCTTATCAAGTTTTAAAATGATATTTCCAAGTATTTTTCTTTCATATGCTCCAAGTTTAATTCTAATCTGGGAACTATCTTCCTCAAGCTCAATGTTTTTTAACTGATTTAAAAGACCTTGATAGAACTTTTTAGTCTCCAGAGATAAATCATCTAAATAGCCTTTTTGCACTGTCAAATATGATTTATTTCCCTTCATTTTACTTTTTAAAACATTAACAATAATAAGTACATCTTCATAAGAAAATCTTTTTTCAAAAATTTGAATGGCAGCATCCATTAATTTATGTGCTTCATCAATTATTGCTAATGAATGCTCTGGCATAAGACTTGTCTTTCCTTTATATCTTTTAATTGCATCGGCTATATAGTAGTTATGATTACAAATTTGAAAATCATGGGTTGATGATTTTACATATTTCATAAGTTCTATATACCTACAATTTTCATAAAAAGGACAACTATAATTACAACCTTTAGGTACATTTATCTTTTGTACTATATGATTTTTAAGCCCCTTATACTCATCTAAATCTATTGAAATTTCTCCTATTTTTAAACCCATTAATTTATTAAGCAGTTCCTTATCAATATCCTTATCACTGCTTTTCAAATAGTTCATTATTCTCTTAAATCTTAATATACAAAAATAATGTTCTTTACCTTTTCTTAAAACTGCACTTAATGGCTTATCTATAATCTTATTATCAACTAAAATTTTTGATAGAGCTGGTACATAGTTCTTAATTATGGCATTCTGTAACTCAATACTTGATGTTGATATTATTGAAACTGATTTCTTCTCACCTGTTTTATAAAGTGAATATACTACAGAGGCTACTAAATATGCATAGGTCTTACCAATACCTACCCCTGCTTCACAGATTAAAATATTATTATTTTTTATACCATCAAATATTTTTTTAGATAGTTGAATTTGGTTATCTCTTACTATAAATCCATTTCCGCACATAAGCCTTTTGAAAATGAATTCAATCATTTCTTTAGGCTCCAATGGGAAATTTTCTCTTTCCTTTTTCATTTTCTTCTCCTCACATCTCCTTGACAGCACAAGGATACGGTGGAATTTATTCCACCGCATAGTTTCTGCTGTCAAGCAGTTTATTTATCTTATAAAAATAATTTCTTCTAAATTAATGTGCATCATATTTGTTCTCAACACCCCTGACACCTTCGAACATATATCAAGTTGCTTTTGGATAAGCATCATATAAGCTGCCATGGCTATAAGTTCTCAAGCCAAAGGAGCGTTATCCCATCATTCCTTGTGGGCTGCCCAATGCCGATAAGCGTTCAAGGCAGAAGTATCATTATTTATCCCTTTGCCTATCATCGCAATTAGTCTTTCCACAGACTATTTAAAGCCAGAGTTAATCGCTCGCATATTTAATGGTCATGGCGCTCTGCTTAAGTTGCTTGCCGTGTCCCAGCAGCAAAGGTAGTTTTCTTGATATATGGAGTATTAAATTCTCAAAGAGCTATAAAAGCACTTATAAAAAATGCCTTCACTATATAGCCTTGAGAAAATACATAAGGGGACAAAATTTGAAAATTTTATTTATTTTTTTCTAAAATTACTTTTAATTTTTTTATTGCTCTTTGATGTTTCTTTTTTGCAGCTTCATCCTTTAGTTGAAGTTTTACTGCTATTTCATTTATAGAAAGCCCAAATCTATATCTAAGTTCAATCACTCTAAGATCATCTTCTTTTAAACTTTTCAGGGCTTTTATAAGCCTTGGGTCTGAAATTAAATCAATAAATTTCATAAGCTTGTCTACCTCTTTTTCAACCTGAGAATCTTTTTCTGTTTCTGCAAATTCCACTGGTACCTCACAACTTTGTAAGTATTCCAGCGAAATGTTATGCCTATAATACTTCCGTTCATTGTTCTTTTCTTTTTTGTTTTCTTCCTCAATAACAACTTTAAATTCTTCATTAAATTTTTGATTTTCTTCCTTTGACATTTTTAATAACTCCTTTCAGAACGCAAAAAGGAGCCGCACAAAATGTGCGACTCCTTCCTGAGTTTTTATATTAATTTTTAATTTTGGGTATAAAAAAAGCCCTAAGGCGTATATAAACGCTTCAAGGCTAAAAAACAGCTAATATTATTTCCATTGTATATATCATAGCAGTATCAAAGTATGGTGTCAGTACCAATTATGTATTTTTTTAGTATCAATCTTGTATCAGTTTTATGCTTTTAATTTCTTTCATGAAATTAGGAAATAAAAATCCCCATAGTATTGTTCCAAGTAAATTAATTGCATTTTTCTTCTCTCTATAATAGGTAGCTCTTGAACAGCATAAATAATCAATTATTTCACTTTCACTATAAGGGTAGGCAGAAATATATATCTTATAAATTATTGAATAATACCTCTCTCCATTTTCAGGATAGGACTTTAACATAAGTAAAGCTTTTTCAATTAAATTTATAATACTTTTACTATCTTCTATAGATTGCAGCCTACTTTCAAGTCTTGCTTCTGTTATGAATTCTTCTGTATCAGTAAGACTATGTAATAGTTCATCCAGTCTCTTTCCAGAGAAAGAAATACAATCTTCCTCTATCTCCTCAAAGGAATTATTTATTCTCCATAAAACTTTATTGTATAGTTTTAAAAGCAGCTTAGTATTATGATAAATATTAGGACTTACTTTCTTATTATCTTTTATGTTATCAATTCCAGCATTAATATTATTACTTTGAATTTCTTTAAAAATAGCCATATGACACATCCCCCTTACACTTTATCATTGACAGAAATATTGTTCTGAATTAGAATAATATTATGAACTTTCGTTCTAATTATAAGTATATATTGGCAAATTTATCTTGTCAATAATTTCAAGAACAAATGTTCTGTATTTAAATTTATATATTTGGAGGTCACGGAAATGAATTTTGGTGATAAAATAAAATTACTCCGTAGAGAAGCTGGACTTTCTCAGGAAGACTTAGCAAAAAAGTTAGGTATTACTCAAAAATCTATCTGTAATTACGAAAATAATACTAGATTCCCTAAAGGGCAAAAAATTATTACTGGACTTGCTGAAATATTCAATGTTTCTGTAGATTACTTAATTTCAGATAATGAAAATGTTTCAAGAGATGAGAATTTTATATCTTCTGCTAAAGCTGAATTTGGTTACAAAGGAAAAAAAGAAGCAGAAATGATTTTAAAGAGAACTTCTGCAGTACTTGCAGGAGGGGAATTGTCCGATGAAGATAAGGATGCTTTTTTTAAGTCAATTACGGAAATATATTTTGATGCAAAACAAAAGGCAAGAAAAAAATATGGTAAGAAATCAGCATCTATAGGCAACGACGGTAATAAAACTCCTTAAGAGAGGTAATTGCTTATGACTAATTTTATTTCTAAAGAAGTGGATAAGCTTATTAAAAAATATAAGACAAGAGATCCTTTTGAAATGGCTAAAGATATGAAAATTAATATATGCTATCATGATTTAGGCAACTTAAAGGGATACTATTTTTACCAGTCTAAATTTAGATACATTGTAATAAACAATAATATTCAAGAAGAACTTTTGCCAGTAATATGTGCTCACGAGCTTGGACACGATAGGTTTCACCAAAATTATGCCAAAAATGATGCTATAAGAGAATTCTCTTTGTTTGATATGACATCAAAACCTGAAAGAGAAGCTAATTTTTTCGCATCAGAACTTTTAATTCCAGACTCTACTATTATGGAATTATTTTATGGCGATTATACCTTTTCATCAGTAGCTGCTGAACTAAACGTGCCTATTGAGTTAGTTGATTTTAAAAGTCAAATATTAAAAGCTAAAGGGTATAATATAAGTCCACTATGCATTTCTAAAGGAAACTTTTTAAAGAAGTAAAAAGCATTGAACTTTTTTAATTTGAGTCAATGCTTTTTATATTTTACAGTTTAAATTTAGTATTTAATTGAATCATTGACTTTAGTATCTCTCTATAAAAAACTTCACATAAATAAGAATAATCATTATTTAGATCTGCTTCTTTTAAAGCTTCATAGTAATAATCTTTATTTTCATATTTTAAGTAAACAGGAGGTAATCCTTTAATCTTAAATAGCCAATTTAACATAACCCTAGAACACCTGCCGTTTCCGTCAACAAATGGATGGATTACAGTAATTTTATGATGAATTTTCACGGCTTCTTCAACATATTCTGAAATAGACATACTATTCATTTTATTTATTAATTCTTTTAATTTTTCTTCTAGTTTTAACAGCTCATTAATTATATTATTATAGTCAACTGTTTCAAATTTTGCTTCTGTGACAAAATTATTTGAGTTTCTTATTTTCCCTGCTGCTTCTGGGTATGGTGCAAATTGAAAAAGCATAGTATGTAGCTTTAAAAGTTTAAAGATGCTAATTGGTTCTTCTGTTTCTAGTAAAAAATCATAGATAGATGCATGTCCAACAACTTCAATTATATCTTTGTATTCAGATTTGCAATATTCACTGTTTTGCTTATAAATTCTAATATCTGTTAGAATTTCAGCAACATCCTCTCTATCAATATTTACCCCTTCAAGTCTATTTTCATTATAAATAAAATCATTCTTGAATTTATACCAAACAGCCTTACTTTCATTGCTGTAAAAATAATCGTAGGAATTTATTATATTTCTTAATAATAATGAATCATATTTTTTTAGTCCTAGCTCAATTCTCTTTTTATCAGGTTTAAATTTATTTATTCGTTTTTTTAGCTTTGAGGGTTCTATGTCTCCTTCTATTTTATTCAGCTTATAAGCTATATTAAATACACAAGCTTCAAAACTTACGCCAAAGTAATCAGCAATGTAAATAATATTTTCAAAATTTACATACCCATTATTTTCAAATTTGCCTACCTGTTTTTTTAATTCCTCTGTTGGCATTAATATTTCACTAGCAAATTTATCAGCATACTTTTCAATAGGACTTTTTTCTCTTCCATCAATTGGACATATAGAACTTTCATTTTTATCTTTTATATGATGGCACAGCTCATGTGCGGCTGTAAATCTTTGTCTTGTTACTGGTCTATTATTATTTATACCTACAATAGCTATATCATTCTCATCTTCAGGAACAATATAAATACCTTCTAAATCCTTAAAATCCCTAAATTGATAGACTACGTTCATCTGTTTTAAAATATCAAAAGGATCTATTGGATAAGAAGGTATTCCTTGAGAAAAATATATTTCTAAAACTTTCTTTGCAAGAATTTCTGGCTTGTGGAAATAGTCTGATAAATCTACACTACTAAACATTTGCTATAAGTCTCTCTTTTATTTTTTTCTTGAATTCAATTAGATTCATTATTTCTTCTTTATCTATATCCGAAAGACTAGAAAATGCTCTTGCAAACATTTTGGTTTCTTTGGTATTGTCCTGATCATAAACTAATTCATCTAAGGTTACTCCATATAATTCAGCGAATTGCTTTAATTCATCTGCTGTTATTTTTCTACTTCCCGTTTCGATAGCTGTTATAGTGGTTCTATGCACCTTCATTACATCGGCAACATATTCTTGTGAAAGTCCTAAGTTTTTTCTAGCTTGTTTAAGCCTTTCATTTAACTTATTTGACATACCTCTCACTTCCTTTCACTATTATTATATGCAATTTAGATTGTTTTCGCAACAAAAAATGTTATATATTCTAACATTTTTATCGTTACCATCTTATTTTAAATTTATACAATGTTCCTATAATTCTATATAATGCACTTTTTACAAGTTCTTATTTCTCTATCCTTAAGTGTATTTGTAAATTTTTCTGCTTCATCAAAACTTGAAAATTCCCCATGCCATTTTCCATTTCTATCTCCATGAATATTCTTATTATTACCTTTTCCATGGTTACAAAATACACAGCTATCTTTGTGAATTACTGCTTTTTTTCTGCTACCCAATTTTCATAAACCCAATATTTATTAGTAACACTTGTTATATCTTTGCTATTTTCTACTTCAACAATAAGAATTTTAAATTTCCCCCATTTTTCATCACTAATACTACTATAGTCCTGCCAGTTTAATTTATAGTTTCCCTGCAGCAATAAAGATTCTTCTCTGCCCTTTTTAGTTCCTATTCCTGCTGCTTCTCCCCATTTAAGTTCACCTGATTTTATTTCATCTTCATTTATCCTAAAATCCCTATCACAGGTTTCCTTAGCGAAGGACTTTGTCCAATAACTACAGTCATTAGTTAGAAAAATAGCATACCCCTTCTTATATTCATTATGGTTATAAATGAGTTTTTCAATTCTCATAACATCCTTTAAGAAATCATATCTTCTTATATCTTGTGCTCCATGATTTTTTAATAAATATCTTTCTCTATCTACAATAGTATCACAAGCAGCAGTTACATATTTTAACTCTATAGGATAAAACTCATCCTCTTCTTTAAGAAGAATATCAATATGCATAGATGGATCAATATGTGCAGGAGAGTATTCTAATCTAACATCACTTTTGGGCATATGCCTTTGCAGCTCCCAAGAAAGTGCAAACTGAAAGTCTGCCTCCGAAAAAAAGATTTTTCTTTTATTACTCAAGGAATTTATTGTGGTTATTATATTTTGTTTTGAAAGCATTTATAATACCTCTCTTAAATTTAATCAGCATAAACCATCTGCATAAATAGTCCTCTGCTATCCTTCATTGGATTTCCTGGTATAGTTTTAAATCCATTTTTATATCCAAGCATTCCAGTAATAGCAAGACATAGTGCATCTATGATATCATCCTTAATCCCTTTCAACTTGTCATGAGAATATAGTACTTCTCTAATTTCATCAGTCTTCTCATAATAGCGGCTTAATACCTCAAATCTTCTATCTATTCCTTCTTCTGTTTTCTTGTTTTCAAAAATAGGCATTGCCATTGTTCCGTCAAAATTAAGCATTGCAAAACAGATTTCTGGATGGCTTTCTAAAAGCCTATTTTTATACTCTGGTGCATTATTTAAAAATTCATCTATCTCTTTTATTTTGCTGCAAATAGAAAAAGACTGTTTGCTTAAACCTTTTCCTAATACATCTCTGTTTATTTCATTAGCCTTGCAGTAATCATCTTCATACACAGCTTGTCTACATGGCACTGTAAATATACAAGATGATCTTGAAGATAATATTTTTCTTCCTTCTGTTTCCGGTCTTATATCATATGTATTTTCAGGAAGTCCAATAGGCATATCTATTAAAATAGTATTACTATCACTATATTTTCCACATATTTCTTCTATATTTTTAAAAACATTAATATCAAAATCATTATCTGTTATATTTACTGCTACATAACCATATTTACAGCCATCAACACCAACAAAACTATTCTTAGTATCAGATTTATTTAAGTTTTCAAAGGCATATATAAATTCACTTTCAACATTTTTAAAATCTCTTTGTGAAAAGTTATGTTTCATAGCTATAAAAGGCTCTTCATCAAATATTTTTTCATCCATAAGCTCTATAAATTCATAGTATAGCATTGCATCATCAATTTCTCTTATCTTATCTATTTCATCTTCTGTTAAATTAATAAGTCCAAATTTCTCGTATATTACCTTTTGAAGCTTTTCTTCTATAACAAAATACTGTGATAAATTCTTTTTAACAGGTCTAGTTAAATCTGAAATATAGCTTTCACTGGCATCATGTAAAAGACAGCCAAGCTGAACTCTCTTTGAATATCTTCTAATTTTTGCTTCCTTATAACAATTAACAGAATGCTGAGCTACAGAATAAAAGTGCTTAAAATGCCCATTTGCTCTTGTCATCAAAGAAAGAGCATGGGCTATATCTTCAATTTTTATATCTTTCATTAATGGTTCTAAAGGATAAAATTTAGTTTTTGTATAGGTTAAAATATAATCGGACATATTTTGTTCTCCCCTCTTTATATCTTTTCAAACACCTTCTGCCTCTTAAGCTCTTTTAGCATCCCCTCAACTAATTCTGCTTTTTTAAAAGACTCTATAACTGTGCCCATTTCAATATTTCCTTCAATTCCATGATAAGATAGATTTGAAGAAGAAATAAAAGTTTTATAGGAATCTATAACTATTACTTTGGCATGAAGAGCTGCCATCTTGTCTTTTGTGTTTTTGTTATAATCATAAATATTTAAATACCTACTCTTATACAATAAAAGCTTATCTAAATGCTCTTTTTTATTCTCAAAATCATTAAGATAGAAATTTACATATATACCTTGTCTACTTTTATTAACTATCTCATCAAATAGTTCTATAGCATAGTCGGATATTGAGTAACCTGTTAAAGTTATACTCTTCTCCGCACTAAATATTAATTCTTTTATGATTGCACTGGTCTTTCTGGCATTTAATTTGAAACTATTTGGTGCTGTTATTACAATCTCAACCTTTTCAGTATTTTTATAATTATATAAACCAATTGCAACTTGAAGTAATCTATTTGCTTCTTCAACAGATAGATTGGGGAATCTCTTATTAATTTCTATAAGAGATTCCTTAAAATTCAAGTTAAAATCCAAAGTATCATTAATTTTTTCAATATCTGATACAATGGTTTCTATAAGAAGTGCTTCACTTATACTTCCATTCCACATAATTCTTTCACCAAATCTTTAAAATAACTACAATCTCCGTCTATAGCTAAAGGTACAACAAGTTTTCTATCTAATAATCTGTTTCCATTTTCACAGGCTGTTTCTGAAATCATTGCACAAGAATGACAAGCGGCACCATTTAATCTTTCATCAGAAGGCTCATTTGCCATACATTCTGGGTCTGTTGTACAGGTCAATGCATTTTCCAATGCCTGTTTTAACAGTTTATTAAAACTTCTTATTTCACCCATTTCAACTAATCCACCTAAAGATCCTTCTTTATCAGCACTTCCAGTATAAAGTAATACGCCACACATGTTTTCACTACTGTATATTCTCTCTTTAATCGCAGAGGATGAATAACCGCAAAGCATAGCCATTTCCTTAATCATTAAATGAGCAAAAGTATGTAAGAGAACGTATTCCGCATTTCTTTCCTTAAATTTTGTCCATCCCCTCGATTGACAAAATTCGCTGTAATAACTCTTATATTTTTCCGATAATTTTTGAGTTTTTAGATTTTGATTCCATTCTTTAACTGTTTCTTTATTAAACTCAATAAAAATCCCTTCACCATTTATTTCAACTGCTGGAAGCCAAGGTTCTACTTTACTTTTTGTTAGCGGCACTATATTTTTAGGATCATCTACTTCTGGTTCAGGGGCTTCCATTCTCATAAAACCTAGTAATACCATTACTTCTCTTAATCTATGAACTTTAATAATTCTAGAAAAATATTTTGATAGATAATTAGGAACGGCTTCTTCCTCTGCTTTAAAGTATTTTACATTTGTTTGGTATATCATATCATCATGATGAGTGATTGCTGCATATTCCATTTCTTTAATCTCAGTAAACTCTTTTATTTTTTCATCTCTTTTTTTAACTGCAGCATTAAATTCTTCTCTTGAGCATCTTTCTTTAAAATACTTCTCATAAACTTTTGTTACTCCCATTTCACCAAAATCATCCCTATAATTGATAATGTCCCTGTAGTGCTCATCAACTAATGAATATAATGGATTTATCCAAGGTGGAATTGATATTGCACTTCTTATTACAGAAAAATAAACGTTAGAAGCTCCACGCTGTGATGGAATAACTTGTTTTTTACATGTAGAATATACTCCTTTGGAATTTTTAATTACTCTTGGATTATGAGGATGTCTACCACTGCATTTTAACTCTCTAAAATTATCTGGACTTGTTGCCCCACTCATGTTCCTAGAAGCTCCACATTCACATTGAACAATTAATTCTGCCAAAGAAGATGTGTTTCCAGTAGAAATTAATTTCATACTTTTTTTACAAGTAGTTTCTCCTTTATGAACCCACCATCTCCAAGGAAAATCATCAAGATGTCCGTCAGTACATGCCGTAATAAATCTGGCAGGATATGCTTTAAAACCACATAAAGGACACACTGGACCGTTTTGAATATATTTATCTAAGTTAAAATTTTCTGTAATGTCAAATAAGTTATTGCACCTACTATTAGAACAAACATGATAGCTTGGAAATGATACTACTGGAATATCCCCAATAAAAGAAGCTTTAGGTGTTTTAAAAAAATCCACTCCTAAGTAAGAAGCTAATCTTGAATCATATATTGTTTTTCCATAAGATGTCCAATAATTAATATCTAAGACTGTTACCGAATCATTAAGAGCATCTAATATGGAGCCTGGACCAAAAGTTGTTATTAATTGGTTAGGTCTTAATTCACCCAGTTTATTTATTTTCATTCTTATTAGCCTCCTCTGTAAAATAATAAAGTGCCGATGAACTTTCAACTTCTCTCATTGAATTAAGTGTAGGTTTTTCTTTAGCAGTACAATATTCGTTGTAATAATTTAACAATCTATTATACTTTTCAGTATTTTTAATATAATAATATAACTCTTTTTCTTCTTTTGATAAACATTTCCAATCTTCAATAAATTGATTGATTTCAAAAGATGTATCTTCTTTTGCCTTAGCTGATACTACCTTAAGCCTTTCTATTATTACTTTCTTTGTTTCTTCTATTATTTCATTTTCAATATCACAAATACTATTTGCTCCTTTGTTAGCAGCCATAACTTCATTTTTTAATCTTAATAAAGCTACAACTATTGCATGAAGAACTCTATCTCTTGCACGAGCAGAAAATGGTGTTGCAGTAGTTCCTTCTACATATCTATACATATGTGAGTGGAACCCTTTAAAGTTTTCATAGTGAGATAAATCCCTCGGTCTATATGGATTATAAATGGTAACTACAAGTCCAGGAAACCTTCTTCCTATACGGCTTGTGGCTTGAATATATTCAGAATTCTGCTTAGGTTGTCCCATTACAGTCATTAACCCAAGTCTATCAACATCCATACCAACTGCAATCATATTTGTAGCTATTGCAACATCTAAACATTCTTCATTGTCATGGGATAGAGTTAATTGTTCTAATAGTTCTGCAATCTTATAAGAAGATATACGTGAGGTAATTTCTTTTGTTCTCTTTAAGAATCTTTCCTGATTATATCTATATCTTTTCTTTATTCTTTTTATTCTCTTAGGAATGTCATCCTGTAATAACCTTACAGTACCACCTAATTCTCTTATACTATTAAAATAACCAATTAAAGTATAATAAGGATCTATAAATTCTTTATACTCTTCATCATTTAATAACTCCTTAACTGTTTGAAGCAGCACTGCATATATTCTAAGTACAGTAGTTTTCATTGATTGCCCACTGGCACAAACTGAACAATATTTTCTAAAGGGCTTATCAGCTAAACTAATTTCTTTAATAAAATAACTATCTCCAATATCAAAACCACTTGGTGGAAATTGAGAGAAACTATTCCTTCCATATAAGCATCTTATTTGTTCATCTGCGTTTTTTATAGTTGCTGTGGAAACTATGTATTTAGGTAATATTTTCTTTCCATTCCTTGTAAATGAACACATTTCTTCTATTACAGTTTCATAACCTCCATAAATTGTTCCGAGAGGACCTGTTATAAGATGCAATTCATCTTGAACTATAAGTTCTGGTGGATAGAATTGTCTTGTTTCAACAACTTTAGCTGCACTTAAATTTTCTTTTTTATTATGGCGATTTGGATGGTCTTCTCCACAAGCTATATATCCATGCCTTTCACAAACTCTATCTGTTCTACCGAAGATTAATCCAGTTTTTTCATCCCAAGGAAGCCTTGCAAACTTATCTACTGTTGAAATAATTACCGTTGGGCATTTTCTATAAATTTCTTCATCTACAATATAAACTGGTATTGGCTTTTCTTTATATTTATAAAAATAGCAATTAGCATCGTGACAATAAATATTTACTTCTCCTTTTTCAATATCAATTTCATAATCCTCTCTATATATTTCACTCCCACAGAAAGGACAAGTAATAATTTGCTTAGTAAGTTTATTTACGGCTTTATCACTAGCTGTTGGATCTTCTTTATTAAACTTAAATTCATTAAAACTATTTGGAGTTACTCCACCTCCAACCCAAAATCCTATTGAAATTGGTGATTTACCATAATCATTTTCATTTTTACTTCTAATCATCTCTGCTGCACATATCATTTTGGTTAATCTATCACGTTGTTGAGTGGTTAAAAGTCTTAATGTATATCTTAAAATAACTGTTACTCCACCATCTTTTTCAAATTCTTTTTCATTACTTGCAGTTAATCTTCTATGTCCAATTACAAATGCAATCAATCCTAAATAAGCCTCAGTTTTTCCTCCTCCAGTTGGGAAGTAAAGCAAGTCAACATTTTTTCGTTCATTATCTATAGGATTTATACATCCAGAAATATTTAAAAGTATAAATGCTATTTGGAATGGTCTCCATTTGCTATGATCTTTTTTGCAAAATTCTTCATCTCTAAAACTACACTTTATACCGCTACCATATTTTTTTGAGAATTCACTCATTCCTCTTTGCAAATACATACATTGGTTCATAAAGCAAAAGGCTTTAAAAGCATAATCATTGCTTTCTATTTGCTCTATACCTTTAGAAATTCTATTATAAGCTTCTAGGCATGAATTTATAATCTTATCTCCTCTGTCTCTAAACCCCTCTTCTTGCATTTTGAAATTACTTTTTAAAGCATTAATCCATTTAAAATAATCACTATTTAAAGCTTTTAATCTGCTAATTGTTTTAGCTTTATTTGAAGGCTTAGCCATAAACTTCATAGAAAAATAATCTTCTGAAAATCCTTCAAGATTTGGACTAACAGAAGCAATTTCATGTTCAGGTATAAAAACAGTTTTAACCTCTATAGCCTTGTCTCCTTCTGATTTAGTCCAATCTGCAGCACACCCATTGCCACGAGCATAAATTGGTCTTTTTTCATAATAAAACTCATCTTCTATTTCAATGTCTCTGCAAAGATGTTCCGGTTCAAAAACTGGTTGATTGTCTATTCCTGAAACTATGAGTTCTGCTTGAAACATCACATTTTCAAAATCTCTTTCATCACAGGTCTCTTTCCCATTAACCAAATAAACTGCAACTAATTTCGCACCACTCTTAAGCCTTATTTGTGATGATTTAATTTTAATAGATGAATCATCTTTTAGTGCTATTTCTATATTCTTATTTTTATCTCCTATATCAAGAATAAGTTCTTCTTCCTTTGGAATACGTATAAAAACAGTCCTACCAGTTTTCTTTTTATTTTCTTCATCATTATCTTTATCTGGTTTTATCTTATCTTTATAATATTGTCCCCATTTTACTTTAACTTTTAATTTTTCTATGTCACTATTAACATAAAATCTTATTCCCATAGAAGATTGAAGCTTGAACTTAGCTCCAACCATCTCTTCTATTTCGTCTTCTTCATCATCTATATATTCTTCATCCATTGCTGACATAAAATCATTATTCTCATATTCCACATCAGGAGATACAGAAATTTTCCTAGGATATAGCATTCCTGTTATATAACTGCTTAGTGGTGATTCATCTAACTTCTCTTCTTCTTCCAAAGGCCCCATTAAGTCAATTCTTAAAGCGTCAAGTAGCTTATCCCTAACTTTACTATAAGATTTATCACTCATTCTCAATTCCCTCCAAATTTTCACTTAAACCAACTGTGTACATGAAAGAATTACCTATAATAACTTTATCCCCTGCAATAAGTCTATAATTCCATTGTTTTTTATCAGCATCCACTTCTGTTGCACATTTACACCACTTTATTGCTGCTTTAGCCTTTTCTAGAACATCCTTATCTTCCGTTTCATTTTTAGCTTTAATTTCAATTAAATATTTTGAATCTGTAGTTTCCACAATAAAATCAGGATTATATTGTTTTCCTGCCTTATAGAATAATCCCATTTGATTTAGTGGTGGCTTAATCCATCTTAACACCTTTTTATCTTCCTCTAATATAACTGAGAATCTTCTTTCATCATCACTGTCAAAACCATATTCAGGATAGTAAGATTTTTTGTATCCTGTAAACAAGTATTGTCTAATGTTCTTTTTATCTTTTATATCCTTGTAAAAATCAACACTTCCACCTGGTTTTATATTTTTTACAAAAGGTTTGAAAATAATCAGGTCTTTTTCTATTCTATATATAAATTCTGTATGCTCTTCTTTTGCTGCATAAATTTGCTTTTTTATCTCATTTACTATTAAAGTAGCATATCTTCTTACTACCTTTTTCTTATCCTCATGTGAACCTTCAATAAGCTTAAGATATTGTTCTACCACATTTAATATATAATCAGCATCTTCAGAACTAAACTCTGGTACACTTTCAAGAAGCATACATGCAAGTTCATTTATTGGATCATCAATTTCTAATGCTACTGCTTCAAGTGTTTCAAGTAATTTATTATTTATAACATCATATCTTTCAATATATGATTGCTCCAATTCAAAGTTATTAATCCCTTTTTTAACTATGATTGGCTTAAACTTTACTGTAGAACTGTATCCTATACTTATTTTAGGTACAGAAATAGCGAATTGCTTTAACTTATTTATTTTTTCAATAAATTCATCTTTTTTGAGTATTGGAGTTTTAGTAATTTTTGCTTTATCTTTAGTCTTTGAGAGTTTTTCAAAGGCTTCTTTTGAATTTTCATCTATCTTCTCTTCAACAGTCTTTTCTAGTTCAAATAATGTCATCTGCTGTATATCGGAGTTATCCTTTGCCTTTACTTCTTTTGCATATGTTTTTAAGTATCCTTTATACAAGTCTTCCTGTATTCTAATATCACTTATATCCTGAAAGGATTTCATATCAGTATAACTTATTGCTTTTTCAAATAATTCTAACTGCATATTATTAAGCTCTGGTTCTATTTCCACTGTTTCTGTTTGCTCTATGTCTTCTTCATCTAGGTTACGCTTCTTAAATACTGGATTTGATTTTATTTCATCAACTAATTCCCTATAATGATCATGTGCTACTATATCCAATGTATCCAATTCTTCTTGTCCAGTTATTTTCCCAAAAGGTAAACGTAGTCCCCTTCCTATAGTCTGCAATGCTAATATTTCACTTTTTGCAGCATTTAAAGGAATAATCGTAAATAAGTTATTAACATCCCATCCTTCCTTTAGTTTGTACACATGTAAAACTATTTCAATAGGATTGGTATTCTCTTCTATAGTTAATAGCTTTTTTATATTATCTTCAGTTTCTACACTACCTGTTTTAGAATGTATTTCTATAACTTTACCCTTATACTTTCCATCAAAAAAGGAATCAGAATCTATTAACTGTCTTATTTCCATAGCATGGTTTGTATCTTTGCAAGATATCAAAACTATAGGTTTTACCTGAGGTAATCCATTTTCACTACAGTATTTATAAACTGTGGCTTTTCTATGCTCATGCAGCTTAATACCATCCTTTATTTTCATTTCTTCAATATCTTTTTCAGTAAAACCTGCTGTATTTGTTCTTCCCATAACTACAGGTATTTTAAGAAATTTTCCTGCTCCCTCTGCTAATCCATAGCTGTAAATAATATTTTTATTTGTTGATTTCGGTGTAGCTGTAAACTCCAATCCTAATATTGGTTTCAAATAATCTATAGCTTTCATAGATGCAGGAGCATAATACCTATGTGCCTCATCCATACAAATTACTAAATCGTCAAAACTAGCAAGTACTTCCGCAAAGGACTTTCCTAATGCTTCTTGGAACTCGTGGAACTTAAATTGTACATCTCCTCTATTAAATATTTTTCCAATGTTAAAAATAAATATTTGAATCTCTGAAGAATTATCAATTTCTATCTCACCTTGAACATATTTCACTGGATAGGATAAATAATTCTCACCATCATATACCTTAGGTCTTCCCATTTCTGCTTCTAATCCCTTAAACATATATTTAGGATGGTGCGGCATTACTTCCTTACGCAGTTTATCATATATTGTATTCCCTGGAGCCAATATAAAAAAGTGCTTGTAGCCTTTAGTTTTATATAAATAATATATGGAAGCCCCCATTAATCTTGTCTTTCCAATACCTGTGGTCATTTCAAAGCAGAAAGAAGGAAAACCAAGATTATCATCTACCTTTATCTTGGATTGTGTTTGACAGTTTTCTATAGCTATTTCTTCTGCCTGTTCTTTAGAATAGGTTTTATAATCTATTTTAGAACATATATTATCTAAAATTTTAAGAGCTTCAAATTGAGGTTCTCTAAGGCTCATTGCCCAATTTAATTTATCAACAATACTCATTTTACATTCCCTCGCTTTCAAAGGAACACTTATTTAAAAGATCTTTTGGTATTTTCTTTATTTCAACATTATCTGGCAGATTAATATCTGATTGCATTTTAGTGCAATATATTAACAAAGATTGTCGTTCTTCCAATTCATTAACAAGAGAAAATACATATTTACTATTAACAAATTCATTAGTTACATGAATAAATCTATTTTCAGAAGATTTCCCATGAAAATTTCCAATTGGTTTATATTTAAATCCTTCTATTTTGCATATTGCCTCAGCCATCATGTCAAAAGTATAAGATGGATTTATACTATAAATTGGCAACTTAGAGTTTTTAATAAGTAATGGTTCTGCAAGTTCATAAAATTTAAAACCTCCTCCACCTTGCCAATTCACAGATTTAGTAATCCCGCCATTGTCGTTTCCATCAATAACATTTTTTAATCTTTGAATACAATGAGTATAAGCATGATTACCTAATTCTATTCCAATATATCTCCTATTTAGCTTATGAGCTACTGCAGCAGTAGTTCCAGATCCTAAGAAGCTATCTAAAACATAATCACCCTCGTTTGTTGAAATTTCAATAATTCTTTTAATTAATTGCTCCGGTTTTTTACTACGTGGGAATTCTACACCTCCTTCATTAGCTAAATCAGCTTTTGGTATATCGGAATGAACCCATACTGTAGTTAATTTATTTGTTTTCATAATCTTGTCTTGTTCGATATAGGCAGTATCTTTAAGCCAAGCAAATAACTCTGCATTATAATAATAAAGTGTAGTCAACCTACCTTTATTTTTCCCCCTGCTTGGGATATAATCAACAGTATACAAATATTTCTTATCCATTCTACTTAATAAATCATTTTGGAATTCATTTTCTTTTTGTACATTATTGGTTCTAAATAATTTATCAAAATTCAATAAAAATTCATTTCGAATTTCAGATTCTCTTTGTTCAAAGCTTCTTAATGAAATAGTTTCAATTACAAAATTTTCATGCTTATATATTTTTACAGTTTCTCCATTTGACTTTGATTCAAACTCTTCTATTAGTTGTCGGTTCCCTTCTTTAACTAGAATTTTATTATATCTTTTCATTGTTTTAAATTCTAATTCTACACTTCCTAGTACCTCATTAACTACCAACTCTTCTTTTTTATATACAAGTATATGTTCAGAATTATTAACAAAAACTCCACCTTGTCCAAGTCCTGCACTACCTGAACGTTCATAAGTAATATCAGCTATAAAATTAGTTCTACCAAATATTTCATCGCATATAATTTTTAAATAATGACATTCATTATCATCAATTGAAATCCATAATAATCCATCATTACTTAATAGAGAATATAATAATTTAAGTCTATCATAAATCATATTTAGCCAAACAGAATGCTCTAATCCATCATCATAATGCTCAAATGCACTACCTGTGTTATATGGTGGATCAATATATATGCATTTTATCTTCCCTGCATAATCCTGTTCTAAAGCCTTTAAAGCTATAAGGTTATCACCATGTATTAGCATATTTTCAGTATTAGGATCACCATAGGATTTTGACTTATCTTCTATTAATATTCTTGGTTCTATCTTTTTCTCTTCATATTTTCCTACCCAAGTTAACTCAAGTTTACCTTGTTTTAGCATTATTATTCCTCCATTCAAAATTTTAGTATTAATCTAACTATCAAATAAGGATTTATATCAAACTGTTTCTTAAAATCTTCTTTAAGCTTACTTGCTTCATCCTCTATTTCCTGAATAGCTTCATGATATTTTATAATAATATTGTTACGTTCTTTTTCTCTTTCTTCTGCTTTCTTTTTATAATCTATTTTTTCTTTAAAAACTTTAGTTGCAGCACACTGCTCCATAATTTCTTGTATTTCAGATGTTATAGCTTCTATTTCTAAATTAAACTGTTCTTTTCTAATTTCTGACCAATTATTTATTTTAGAATTATTATACTGAATAAGCCCTTGGTATTGATTATAATAATTTAAAATTAATTCTTCATAGATGTCATTGCCACACTTTTCCACTTCCTTTTCTTTTATATCTATTTTTTCTACGGTGTTCTCATCAATATTTTTAATTACATCAAGTATACTTTTTTCGTCTAAGTTTACTTTATTCTTTCTTTCATCAAAAACACTTAAAACTGGATATATAATTTTATCATTATTGTAAAATCCACCTATAAAAATATATCCATGATTTAAATTATATTTATTTAAAGCAGAACTTCTTACTTTAAAAGCTGCTGGTAAATTCATTTTTTTATTTGGCTTATTAACATTTTTTAAACTCTCATTTTCATCTAAATATTTAAATATATCTGATAGAAATTTTTTATAATATTCACCTTTAGTATTATCTTTTTCCTCAATAAGTAGTGATTTTAATTCTTTAAACTTAGTATTTCTTTTCCTTTCAAAGTCCTTTTCAAGAGCCTTAAATTCTTTACTAAATTCACCTATACTATCGCAGTTTTGGTATATTTGTAATATCCTTTTTTCAAAGTTCATTCCTGATTCTAATAATCCAAGTGCCTGATCTGATGCACCAAATACCCCTTGAAACAACATAAATTTTTGAGATAAAATTTCATAAACTCTTCTATCTGCTAAGTTTTCGGTATTTAACAAATTAATTACTACTGTATCATTTTTTTGCCCATACCTATGACATCTACCAATACGCTGCTCTATCTTTTGTGGATTCCAAGGCAAGTCATAATTTATTACAGTATTACAAAATTGTAGATTTAAACCCTCAGAACCAGCATCAGTAAGCAAAAGAATTTTACAGTTTTTCTTAAAATAATCAACTATAGCATGTTTTACTTCTACATTTCGACTGCCAAATACTTTCCCAAAGTTTTTAGCCTTCCATGCTCTGTAAATA
This sequence comes from Clostridium manihotivorum, assembly GCF_004015185.1. Lineage (GTDB taxonomy): Bacteria > Bacillota > Clostridia > Clostridiales > Clostridiaceae > Clostridium_AR > Clostridium_AR manihotivorum. The sequence goes on from NZ_CP025746.1 coordinate 6,018,178, forward strand.
TCTCCAGTACGTTTATCCGAGGTATTTCCATTAAAAATTAAAACCTCATTCTCATATCCATTTTTTATAAGTTCATTAAAAAGATATTCTTGAGTTCTAACAGATTCTGTAAATATAACTACTTTTTCATCTATTTCTAGCTCATTTTGCCTTTCAAATGCAATAGATAGTGCTTTAAACAATGCAGTTGCCTTTGCATTTTTGTCTATACTTCTAGCTAACTTTATAATGTTATCAACTATATCTATTTCATGCTGAATAAATTCATTTACTTTTTCCTTATCATATAATTCAATAATCTTATCTTCTTCCTCATCTTCACTATCATCATCTAAATATGAGAAAAAGTAATCAAGTCCTTTATCCACACTTTCAATTCTTGTACTTTCTTTTAATAATACAAGTCTATCTTTTAAAACTTCAAAGGTATCTGCAACAGCATAACTTGATGAAGCTAATAGCTTTCTTATAACCACTGTAATTAAGGTTCTATTTGAAGACGGAATTGAGTACAAGATTTCCCTCTTCAAATAATCATTAACCATCTTATATAATATAGCTTCTGAAGGTGATAATTTAAAATCAACGGTTACACAAATTCTTTCTTTAAAAGATAAATACTCTGCTACATCTTTTCTTAAAGTTCTATGTATAACTTGGTTTATTTGTTTCTTTAATTCTTCATAATTTTTATCCTTCAAATATCTTTTTCCATATATCTGTTTATCAAAAAATATTTTCTCATCTATAAAATAAACTAATCCATATAAGTCTAATAAGTTATTTTGAATAGGGGTTGCAGTAAGGAGAATTTTAGGAATTCCTTTTGTTAATTGATATAAATTTTTTGATGTCTTTGTCCCTGATTTATGAACATTTCTTAATTTATGTGCTTCATCAAATACAATAAAATCCCATGCTGTCTTACTAAATATATCATTCCTTTTAGAAGCATAATTATAAGAACATATTATTACTGCAACATTTTCATTCTCCGAATCGACCTTTTCATAATATTCATCCATATTATAGCTATCAACAATTGTAGAATATATATTAAATTTTTCTTCAAGTTCTATTTGCCATTGTTTTCTAAGATTTGATGGCATAATCAATAAAACTCTTTTACCACCATTTTGAATAACATATTTTAATACAAGACCTGCTTCTATAGTCTTACCTAGCCCAACTTCATCCGCAAGTATAATACCTCCAGTTTTTAAAGAAGATACTGCTGAGCAAAAAGCTTCTACTTGATGTGGATTAACATCAATATTAGAACCTATTAAACAACTATATGGATTGTTTTTCAAAAACTCCTTTTTTATACTTGCATAATGTTGTATAAAAATATTATCTCCCATAATTCTAATTCCCCCAAAATAACGTTACTCTAACATTTCCCTAATCTTTTCTGCAATACCTTTTGCCATTAGTGGTGGAACTGCATTGCCTATCTGAACAAATTTTGCAGTTCTAGGGCCTTCAAAATAATAATTGTCAGGAAAAGATTGTACTCTAGCTGCTTCTCTGACTGATAAAGAACGACATTGATTAGCATCTGGATGAATAAAATAATGTCCATCCTTTGAAATATGTGCCATCATTGTTTGGGCACTTTCTATATCTCCTGCTACTACTTTGAATCTATCTAAAAAAGCCTCTTTATTTTTATGAGTACATAGCTCTTCTGGCAAATCTGTATATTTTAATCTTCTATGTCCATCATTCCAAGCATTAATAGCCAATCTATATATTTTTCTATCTCTTTCATTATGGTTTCTGCACATATGGTGAGTTAAAATATCATTTTTCTTTCTTATACCACTCCATCTTAAATATTTATTTATAGGCTCTACGTATTCATTAATCTCTTCCCCTGGATTTAATGGACTTAAATCTCTTAGAATATCATTTACTATTGCATTAATTTTAATAGGCTGAAAATCTGGATATCTTAATCCGCTTCCTTTTCTCCAACCAATAATAATGATTCTTCTTCTATTTTGTAACACCCCAAAATCACTAGCATTTAATGGTCTTGCTTCTACTTCATATCCAACCCTTTTCATAAAAGCGATAATGTTTTTAAAGGTTTTTCCACCTTTGGCTGTAAGTATTCCTGGTACATTTTCAAACACGAACATATCTGGTTGATATTTATTTAAAAATTTCACGTATTGTTTATACAAATAATTTCTAGGATCATCTTCCATGTTATTTTCGTCTCTCGACCTACCTACAAGGGAATATGCTTGACATGGTGGGCCACCAATAATAACATCAATTTTATTAATTTGTTTTTCACGAATTATGTTGTCAATATTGTTAAATATATTCTCAATGGATTTATCTGATATTTCTTCATTCATAACTGTTGATAGTAGCTCATTTGGTACTGAACTATATAATTCCTCTTGAGAAATCTCCCCTCTGAGATATCTATAATACATGTTTATCCTTCTATGTTCTTTTAAATAATAATAGCATGTTCTTGTTTTCAATGTTAATGATGCATATTCATTCATCTCTATATGTGCAATAGGGTTAAAGCCTGCTGAGACAAATCCATCTGAAAGTCCTCCTGCTCCTGCGAATAAGTCAATAAAATTCATATATTAATTTCATCCTGCTTTCTAAATATTTATTCTTTTTTATATTTCCCTGATATAATACGTGCATCAGATGGCTTTTCAGCATTTTCTGGAATTGCCCATACAGATGCGTGTTTTGTAGCTCCTTTGATTCTTCCCTCTGCACATAATGCTTGTACTCTTCTTATAGTAATATTCCATTTTTTAGCTGCATCCTGAACTGTAATGTATCCCTTCATATTGCACCTCGTTAATTTGAAAATTATATAATATCCCACTTTTTATTTTATTCGCTTTAACGTAGAATTACAATAAATTTAGATGCATTATTTTATATTTCACCATATATTTACATGATATCTTATATATTTATTTTACTAATTGACAAGTTATACTTATCTTTCAATATCCCTATAAACCTTATATTGTATAGTTCATGGAGGGTACAAATTGTCGCTCTCCCCATGACATAATGAACTTAATGCTGACATGATTGTAATCGGCTTTCTTTTTTTACCTATTTCATAGAAAATACTAGGGTGACAATTATATTTATTTACAAGATTTGCTTTATTCGAAGGAACGCCCATTGAAACATCTACTATATACGTTTTTTCTTTCTTTGTTTCATTTTCTATAACATCTTTTTCTTCTTCATAATCCTCAAAATTAACTACTTCAATATTCTCTATATTGCTTATTTCTTCTTTCACTTCAATATCTTTTAGCTTTTCTTCATCTAACTTATTTTCATTAGCATTAGCTTTAATATCATTATTTTCAAAATCTATTTGAAGCTTATAAAGATTAGAACTTTGTCCTCCATTATCCCTATATCTTTCTTCTTTAATAATGAATCCTTCTTCTACAAGAATATTCATATTCCTTTGTATAGTTCTTTCTGATACTCCGCAGTCACTGGCTATAGTTTTTACAGAAGGAAAGCAGGTTCCTTCTGCATTAGCTCTATTTATAAAATAAAACATTATTTGCTTTGCTCTGCTTGGTAGATTTGATTTATATACTTTATCAAGCATTTCTCCTTTTTTCACAATAGCTCCTCCTCTCTTCAAGTTTAGGTAATAAAGTCATTAATTATTTCTTTGTATATATCTTCATTAATCTTTTCATCAAATAGACTTGGTGAATATTTAAGAAAATGTATATTATCCTTTCTGTTTACAAAGCTTTTTCTTATTTTAAAATTCTCTTCATTAGATACTGAAGTAAACAAAATATTATAATTAAAATCTTTTACATAATTAGTCGTTTCATATGTTTCTATAAGCTCATAAGGCTTGCTTCCACTGCATAAAATTTTAATATTACAGCTTTTAAATATTGCTATATTCCCTTTATTTAAGCTTCCTAAATCAAAGATTTGATAGTTTACATCATTAGGAAATTGCTTATTAGGATAGTATTCAACTCCTTTGTATCTATAATAATTTTCTACCTTTAAAAATTCATAATAAGCAGCTATTTCTTTTAAATGCCCACTGTCATTAGCTTCTGTATAACTTACCTTAGCTCCAATATTAAATAAAAATCTTGCCATATTAAAAGCAGTTGTAGTTGTACCAACTCTTGATGATACTCCCGCAACTGCTATTTTTATATTTTTATAATTAAATGTATACTGATTTTCATGAATTCCTTTTATGTTCCAATCTTCCTCTGTCTTTCCTATATTGCTTAAACATTTTAATATTTCATCTTTAATCTCTTGTATTTCTTTAGAAATTATAACGTTGTAGATTTTTTCTTCTATAAGCCTTGATATTATTTCGTCTTCTCTTTTTAATCCTTCAGCAAAGATTATTATTCTTGAATCATACATGGCTTTAAAGGCTGTTATTGCTTCAATTATTTCATTTTCGGTATCTTTAAGAGCTTTTAAATCTATAGCAAAATAAGAGTAGTGACTTAAATTTCTCATGTCATGAATTACAAACTTTTTTAAATAGAATTCCCCTGAAAGCTTTTTAATTACCATACCTTTTTCCTTAGATAAAAAATCCAATATTCCTATGTTTTCATTGCTTGATAGATACAAAAGCACTGCTCTCACCCCTTGCCACCTTATAGTCTGCTGGTATATCTATAGGTTTGTGTTTAGGTTTATAAGTAAATAGTAAAATGACCCCTATAACCACAATTACAATATATATAAATAGCTCTATTAATAACTTCTTTTTCAAAGTACTCTACCCCTTTCTATTTATTGTTTACTGATTATCCAAAATGGACCTCCTGCATCTGCTCCTTTATTTGCTTCATTTAATACTATTGATAAATCCCACTTTTCTTCGCTTCTTGTCCTGCTTACTGGATCAGCAACTAAAATCTTTTTATCTGCTGTTACTCCCCTAAGCACAATAAAATGACCATTCCTTGTAAAATGTCCTTCTGCCATAATAGCAATTATAAGTTTACCCGCTGCAAGAGCATCTACTATCTTTTGTGGCTCACTTGAAGTGCAGCCTTCTACTTTAAGTCCAAAGTGTTTTGCCCCATTAGGTATTAACGTATGGTAAGAACCCACCCCTTCGCAGTAATAGCCTTTTTCATAAGACCATTGACTCATTTGAACTGGATCAACCTTTTTATCTGTAAGGCTTGACACAACTATAGCAAGAGAAGTCGGACCACAACCACTTCTTCCTATAGTACCTGTTTTTCCATAAGGCTTGTCCTTCCACCTTTCATCAGCTTGATTATAATAAAACACTTCTGTTACTCCATCTTTAAAAGATACTCCTGAAAAGTCTAATCCACTACTTTCTAAATAACTATTGTCATTAGAATTTATCAACTGTTCATATCCATACTGGCTTCTTATATTTTTAATCTGTGTTAACTCATTTCCAAAGAAAATGCTACTTAGCATTTCAAGTGGATTTGTAAGAATATATACAATAAAAGCCAAAATTAAAAGCACCGAAATAATCGGTGCCAGTGATATAAAAATTATTTTATTTCTGGTTTCATCATCTTTTGCAGCTTGAATTACTATTTTAGCAATTGTAGCTGCTGATTTCGGATCTAATAGCATAGAACCCGCCTCCATTATTATTTTTAAACTAAAAAAGAAGGATTGAATTATTACATATCCTTCTCTAAACTAATATACAAATTGTTACTAGACTATAGATTTATTAAGATTTTATGCCGTTATACCTGTTTCAAAATCTTCAATAATAATATGATCATTATTATTCTGTTTTGCTTTTGTTGATGCTAAACTTGCTACATTTACTAAATTTCTTATTGTTTCTATCCTATCGTCAATTATTCTGTCACTGAAATTACAACATGCTATGCCAACAGATGCTGAAACTGGAATATTATAAGGATAATTATAATCTTTTATTGCCGTTACTATTTTTTTAGAAAGAATTTTACATTTATTCGCATTATATGTAGTCAAAATTGCAAATTCATCCCCTGCATATCTACATAAAAAATTATCTGGTTGTATATTTTTTTTAAGTAAATCTGCCACAATTTTCAAAACTTTATCTCCATTTATGTGTCCAAACTTCTTATCAATATATCCAAAATTATTTAAATCTATAAATATTAATGAAACTTCTTTTCTTTGCTCTATTAAACTATTTATATTATAAAATAAATAATCGCTTTTATATAAACCCGTTAGTAAATCAATATGTCTTCCCAATTCTATCTTTAATTGACTTTTCGTAATAACCCCTACAACTTTACTATTATATTCTACAAATATTACATCTATGTTCTGATTAAAATCAAATAAATTTTTAATTTCCCATGTAGAGGTTTCTGAGCCTACGCAAATATATCTATTAGTCATAACATCCGCAACTATTCTGTTAGGATTTGCAATTCCTAATTCTCTTAAAGTTAAGACTCCCACTAACTTTTTCTTATCATAAACGGCAGAACACTCTATGTTATTTTGATAAAAAATCTCCTGAACTTTTTTTACTCCATCTAATACGTCTACTTTATAAAAATTTTTATCTATTATATCTAAAACCCTTTGTATCATAAATCTATAGATTTGCTAACATTGATAGTTATATTAACTTGCGCCTTTATAATCATATCTTCATTAGCAATCCTTTCAACCTCCTCCATTATTATTGGAATAAGTTTATCTTGCGGAAGCATATTTAAGATAGTCCTTCTAACAACTATTGCTTCCACGCACTGATGTTCTATTTTAACTATTTCATATTGATCAGGAGATAATATATCTACCATTCTTCTAGCAGCCTCTGGACCTATTGGAGCTTTCTTACCAACAATTAATATGTCTTGCATAGGAGGCATTTCAAACTCTGAAAATCTCATACTTATTTCAGCTTTTTTAGTTCCTTCTGATTTATATCCCATAAATATGTCACCTTCCTTAATTTCATAAACTATATTATCATAAATTGTCTAATTATTCTATTATTTTACTTGAAATTTATTTTATTGTCGATAAATTCCATAGTTTAATAATATTACTCTTATATTATTTATCTTCCCCCAGCTTTCCCCATATACTCAAATTTATATTCAGGTATCTCAAACACAACATGAAGTCTTTTAGACCCAATCATGAATAAGGCATTGCCTCTCTTTTTACTTGCAAGAAGCTCTTCTTCTGCATCTGTTAAATTGTAAAGTTCCTTTGTTTCTTGTAAATTTCTGCCATCTGTACCCATTATGATTTTAAAGCAAGGTATATCAAGAAGTGCCTGTCCATACATTTTTATTTGTGGATCAAGAAAATCTACAACTGAATGGCTTATTATAGCAACTCCTGCTTCATATTTTCTTGCTCTCTTTTCAACATTTCTTAAAAATACTAGACTTTGAGGTACATTGGTATCAATCATAAGATAAGCTTCATCGCAGATTAACAATACTCTTTCATTTCTATCTTTGCTCATCTCCTGCCAACACCAGGTAAGAATATTAAAATATTGAGTTCTTTTAATATTGTCATTAGTATTTTGTAAATCATGGGTATCAAGACAAATACATCTTGTGTTAGTCTTAATAGAGCTATATCCATTCCAAAGAAAAGAATCACTTCCCATGGCTATGTCTTTTAAAAGCAGAGCAAGGTCATCATAAATATTGGCTTCACTTTCTTTTCTTGTTTTTTCTTTTTCCTTTGCTTTTTTATCTATCAAATTATAAAGGTCTAAAAATATAGGAAAATCCTCATTATTTAATTGGTTTATATCTGTATCCCAAGTTATGCCAAAGTTATTATATAGCTCAATTAAGCAATCTTTAAGAATAGCTCTTTCTCTATCTGTTAAGGATGGAATGTATAGACTAAAAAATATTTCTAAATTCTTAATATAAAGAGCCATATCACCCATACCTTGACCTTCATCTTTATAAACTTCATCATTATCATCTACTGGTGTTGATCTTATTTGGAGTGGATTTATTCTTCCATTGCTGCCTCCACCTGCATTAATCCAATCTCCATTTAAAGCTTCGCATAGCTCTTTGTATTCTCTTTCTGGATCTACAAATATAATTTTAGTACCTTTCATATATTCAGATAAGGCTATATGCTTAACTGCTGTAGACTTTCCAACACCAGCTACTCCCATTATAACCATGTTAGTGTTGGTTCTATCATTTCCCCTCTTCCAAGTATCCAGTATAATTAATCCGCCACTAGAATCTCTTCCAAAATAATAACCTGTTCCATCATTATAACCGCTTGATGAAAAAGGAAATCCACCTACAAAGGTGGATAAAGGAACTATTCTGCTTACTATCTGCTCTATATTTTCATCTGAAGTATAAAAGGGTGAACAGTTTTTAAATGCCTGTTCTTGCAAGTTTGACAGGTTTCTTGGTTTACATTTACTCATGGCACAGGTACTTTCAGTTTTTCTGCAAACTTTATTGAAATTTTCATCTTCTCTTGATATTGGCATAATGGTAATTCCCATAAGTCCAACAGTTTCACCGTTTTGATCTATTTGCACCATTATCTTTTCTCCATCTAAAGCTGAACGTTCTGCCCTTTTCTGAGCTAGTGGATCTTTGGCACTTTCTGCTGCCCCACGACTTTGTATTACATTTCTTGAAAGACTTTCGATAAAAGAAGAATTATCAATAGGTTTAAAGGTTATACTGACAATAGTACTTGGTATATTAGTAATTTTAGAAAGCCATCCATAATCAACTTTTTGAGGATATTTAACTATTCCATATACCTTTCCAGTATTTTCGCCTATAACTAAGCTGTTTCTTTTTATTTCTAGTCCCATTGGAGTAATTATATTTAGCAAAGATTTATTTAATAAAATTTCTTGGTTTATGTTATTCTTATTTTTTATCATTTTCACATCTCCACTTCATCTTCAAATTCATCCTCTATAAACTTATTTTCAGGCAATCGCTGAGGATTAATAGGTCTTCCAATTTCGTAGCTATCCATTATTTCTTTTCTATAAGCTTCTTCAGTTTCATAATAAATTGTTTCCATAACTTTACCTGTCATAGAATAAAATTCAATCTTCCCATAATAATGTTTCTTTGCCATTTATAACTCACCCTTTTCCCTTAAAAAATAGGGATAGTGGCTTCAAACTCACTATCCTCAATATTTGTATAAGCTGGATTATTAATAAGATTACATAGCCTTACTATATCCTGCTGCTTTAAAATTTCACATTGTATATTTCCACTTTCAAGCTTTGATTTAAATTCATAGCATCTTTTAGATATTTCTCTTTCTATATCTTCTTCATACCTTTCCCAAAGCATTATATAAAATTGCCTTTCAACAACTTCTCCAGATAAGGCATAATTACTCATTACAAGCATTTCATTTCTTAGCAAATCCTTTTGCTTTTGATCTGAGCTATTTGAAATAATACCAGTATACTCATTTATAAGTAGCGAAATATCTACTGGTCTTGATACTGCTAAAAACTTATAAGGTTTTTGCTCACTTGAAAGTTCTGCTGTGAGAGTTTTACATAAAAGCTTTTTTTCTCTTTCTGATAACAAATCAATACTTATAGGATTAATTTTTATATACATGATAATGTAGCCATCTCGTGTATATAAATAGCGTTCTTTAATATCTTTTGCATTTACAAACTCATTAGCAGTTTTCTGCTCTTTATTTTCTGTAACCTTTGTCCTTATACTATTTTTCTTTAAAAATAGCAGTGTTAAACCTCCACAAATTAAACATAGTAATAACATAACAATTGGTATAATAGGTTTCATGGTGCACCTCCTATAGCTTTAATCCTTCTTTAATTCTTTCATGTTTTAATATTAATATCTTTTTTTCATAATCCTCATTTTTGCTATTCTTTAAGCAGTGCATATTATCTAAAATTCTAGTCACTCTACTCTTAATCTTGTGCCAATTTCATATACTATTGAAACGGTAACTGAATTACCAGCTTGCTTATATAACTGGCTATCTGAATTGACTGATTGTGCTTTATAATAAAATTCATCAGGAAATCCTTGCAATCTAAAACATTCAAGAGGCGTAAGTTTTCTTATCGCCCCACCCAATAATATTCCATGTCTATCTTGTGTTGTTAAAGTAAACATTGGTTCATTTTCATTTTTAAATCTACGCCCATTTTGACGTTTTTTTAATCTTTCTGGGGTAAGAACAGCTCTTGGAATAACTAAAACTCCACTATTATCTGCAGCTTTATTTGTAATCCCAGAATTATATCTTGCTTTTATACATCTTGCATTTTCAGTTACTTGAGGTTTTAAATTTAAGTCAACAAAATATAATCCTGTTTTTGCTCCTTGACCACCTCCATGAGAAGTTAATGTTGTACTTAAACCATCTATACTGTATACCCTTTGTCCTTGTTTACCTCCTATAAGCTGCTTAAGAGTTTTTGGGTTGCAACTGATGATAGGAAATATTTTTGTGAAACTTCTTCCTCTAATATGTGCAATAATGAACACTCTTTCACGGTTTTGTGGCACTCCGAAATCTTTGCTGTTAAGCAATTGCCATTCAGCATCATACCCCAATTCATAAAGTGTACTGAGGATGGTTTTAAAAGTCCTGCCTTGGTCATGCGATAGCAGTCCTTTGACATTTTCAAGAAGAAGAAGTGAAGGTTTTCTTTCATTAACCAATCTGGCAATTTCAAAGAACATAGTTCCTCTAATATCTTCAAATCCTCTCCTTTTTCCTGCAATTGAGAAACTTTGACAAGGAAATCCTGCACAGAGCAATTCAAATTCGGGCATTTCTTTTGGATTGATTTTTCTGACATCATTAATAAACCACTCTCCTTCACAACTGTACATAGCTCTATAACTTCTATCTGCAAATTTATCTACTTCGCAATGACCTACACATTCATGTCCAGCCAATTCAAGTCCTAATCTAAATCCGCCTATACCACTAAACAAATCAATAAACTTCAAGTATTCTCCCTCCTATAGCTCCATATCATCTTCATAATCTGGTACATAAATATCCATAAAAGCGGAGTCTTCTACTTCTTCCTGACAATAATACTCTGGTTCTCTAAACCTTTCATAGTATTTTGAAATCTGCTCATCTGTTAGTGAAATAGATTCTCCATCTTCATTAAAGCCGCAAAGAAAAAACGTACCAGCAATTATATCCCTGCCGATACGTCTATTTCCTTCAAGACCTCTTATTTTACCTTCTTCATTACAAACAAGGCTTGTATTATCATCTAAATCTACCATTTCAATTGAGCCTCCAACTATCTCCTGCATAGGTTGTAAACCTTCTTCTATTTCTGCAACATAAGGCCTTATTTGAGGTTGAACTATTAATACTCTCATAAGTTTTTACATCTCCTTTACTTTTTTAATACTTTCTCTAATATCTAAACCATCAATTTCATTACCAAGACAAACCCATCCTTCATGAGTTTCTCGTGCAAAGAGTTCAACTCTGGGTAAATCTCCACAAAGCTCAATTATTCTTTTCCTTACTTCCTCAGGTTTTTTACTATGCTTTTCAATAGGTAAATCTATAACTGAATGAACTGCTTTTGATATTCTTTTAGGGTGACCTTTAGTTCCAATTAGGCATATTTCCGGATTAGCTCTTGTCCAAAATCCCAGTCCCCAAAACCAATTTGGGCTTTTCTTATTTCTCTTTACCCAGCAAAACCCTAAAGTTTTATAAGTAAATCCCCATCTTTTCATAGTTTCAAGACCTACAAGTAAGTTAGGAAAAGTAACCCATAAAAATAAAATACAATCTTCCATAGCTAAACTTGCTACGTCAAGATTGTATATATCTTCATGACTCATAGTATTATAATGATTTTCAGCAGATCTTCCTCTACCTTTTTTAGAATATACCTTATAGCTCCAAGGTGGATCAGCATAAATTATATTAAATCGCATAAGTTTCACCCTAAAACTGTGGGCCTATATGCCAATCGTCATACAAGCTGCCTTTTATGTTTACATAATCATTCAAATTAACTGAAAGCATACCCTCTGGCGTCCATACATCTATTACTTCTGCATATACAGAATAGATTCCATCTGGATACCATATTGGAGTAAAATGTACTCTTTGATTATAGGTAGAATATTTATTTTTTCTAAGCTGAAAACTTGAGGAATAACCTGCTGTTATCATTTCTAATACTCTATTATAAGTTTTATAATTAAATTCAGGATAATAAGAAATAGCATTTTGAGCACCTGTTATGGATGAGCTTGGAGCATTAGAACTAAGATTAGAATTTACATTTAAGTTTATTCCATATCCTGATTTCATAGTTTTTGAATAGGCTGTAGGGACTTTAGCATCTGGCTGAAGGTTCATATTGGCTGAAAGATAAGCATAGTAACTTATCCATTTATATTTCCAATCTCCTCTATCAACCCAATGACCATTATCAACCCAGTATCCTGTGTTTTTACCTGTACTAACCCAGCTCCAGTTTGCCTGCCATTCCCATTTAGGTTCCCAATAGCAATCCCATTTTCCCCATGTAGCAGAAGTTTTTGGAGCTTTACTTGGAATACTAGAAGTCTTAAAACTTGAATTCTTATCATTAGCAGTAGGATTTGGTGGAGTGTTTTCTTTAAGGTCTACTATTTGGGCTGTAATATTTGCTTTATTTGCAGATGCTCCACTTATACTTACATCTATATTTAATGTTTGTGGTGTTTTGGGAGTGTGCCATTTAAACCAAACCTTTTGAGATTCTCCTTCTGGAATATAAATATTACTTACAGTGTAGTTTTGTCCATTTACTCTAAAGGTTACAGATACAGGATTGTCAGGTGTTCTTCTTCTATCTGTATTTACAGTTATTGAAGTAATAACATCTGTGTCACATCTATATTCATAGGAATTACTATCAATATCTACTCCCTTATCCGCCTCACTAAACCTTATGACACCAAGTCCTAAATAGGCTTTTATTTGAGTATTTGATACCTTTTGATTACTCGATCCTGACCAAGCAGCAAAACCTAAATCAGAAGTTTGTAAAAACAAAGCAAGGGGCAAATTCTTATGAGATAAACTTACCATCTTTGCTCTTAAACCTCCTCCAAGTTTTTCATCATATAATGCTGCTTCATGTGCAGTCATTGCCATATACACTCCTTGAAAAGTCATGTAAGCTATAGGTTCAATAAGTATTTTATAATCTCCGCTTATAAGATTTTCATAATTCATACCAGTAAGGCTTGCAATTAATTTTAGAGCATATTCAGAACAAAAGTATTTTTTAGTAGCTTCAATATTTATAGTATAGCTACTTGAACCTATAATTCTTGGCATAGGTTGAGATGGAATATAATAGTTATACACACTTGTGTATGCTTGCAAGGAACTTCCGTTTCTATATTGAATTTTTGATTTCTTTCCAAAATGTATTTTTATATTATTTTGATTTTTATTTGAGAAATCAATAGGTGTAGTTACTGGCATTTGATCTCTACACCTGATAACAGTAATCCTTACCCCATCATTCCTTGGATTCCAAAAGTTTTGAGATGATCCATTTCCCATTCCACCTCCTCCACCGTCAAAGTTTCCATCTCCTTCAGCAAATACACTTATAGGTACAGAAAAAATTATTAACATTAAACAAAGTAAAAATGCTGTTACTCTTTTCATAAGCTTACACCTCCAAAAAAATAGAGAGTACAGATTTTAACCATACTCTCTAAAAATACTTTTTTATTAAACTAATCCATTGTACCCACTTGCTTATTAATATCACCATCAGATGTTACATTTGTTCCTTGACCACCACCACCTTCATCGTTAACCCAACCAAACCCTGGAACATATACTTGTCCTTTGTTATTTTTTTCTCCTCCCTTAGGACTTGATTCTTTCTGTGGTTTTACTGCTTTTTCAGGATAAGTAGGTACTTTATTTTTATTTGTTATATCATCTGTAGTCTTAGGTTTTTCCTTTGGTGGTTCTGGTTTTTTAGGTGCTGTTTCAGTATTACTACTTACAACATTATTTTGAGAGGATTTTTCTGTACTATCAGCAGCATTAATAACTGGTACTTTAGCTTTTTCTTCATTTTCTGTTTTTATTTCGTCTACCTTAACTTCATCTACCTTATTAATATCTGATAAAACTTTATCCTCTTTAGTTTTAGGTGTTTTATTTACATAACTTATTAAGCCTGCTCCAAGAGCTATAGCTAAAACAACAAGAAATGTTACAGTTAAATTTTTCTTTACATTAAAATTAAGTTTTTTCATCCACATTCACTCCCTTAATTTTTTTCAACATAACGGTTTTTTTTGCCCTTGTTAAAAAATAAACATACTTTTTGTATTTTGTCCAGATGTTTTTTTAATTTTTTATTTTCACTTATTCACACGTTGTCCACACGCTCTCCTGTGGATATGTGATTAACTTTAGAACTTAGAAGTATAACCTGCATTGACCTTTAAGTTTATTTGTAGTGGTGGCAACTTATCCCATCCAAAAGATAAAGGTACTTCAATATGGATAGTAGCTTGAGCTTGAAATTTATTTGAAGTATTAGGGTTTAACGGTGCTAATGGTGTATTTATAATATTTATTTTAAGATCTGAAAGCTTATATTCTGTCTCTTTTCCCGTAAATTTAATGTGATATACACCATTTTTCTCTAAACCTAAAAGATTATCAAGATAAGTAAATATATCTCCTGTATCTACTTTACTCTCCCATAAATTAGCTTGGTTTAGATTATAGCCTCCACTATATCCTTCACGTAGCCCATTATATACATCATCATAATTTTGAACCGCCACAACTATTACAGAAGTTTGAAGTGCATCCCTTACTCCCTTTGCTATAATTTGAAGCCTCATGTATTCTGATACTGCACTAAATATTATTATCAGTGATAAAACTATTGCACAAGCAAGAGGAAGAGCATTTCCTTTTTTCTCCTTCAATATCCTTCTTATGTTTTTTACTTCCAATACACTTCACTCCTCCCCGTAGCTTTAGATTTAAGTTCAATAGGAAAAGAGCCAAAACTAAAGAAACCTATATCCACCGTTTTAGTAACTGTTACAGTAATTTCATCATTTAGCTGTACTTTATTTGTTCCACTAATGTAATTTGCCTGCCATGATATAGCAGGGCTTATTCCTGTTTGATCTTTTAAACTTTCTACCTTCGCACTTACTTCCGTACCTACTCTTCCTGAAATTTCTGCGGTTCTCATAATTTCATTGGCATAAGTATTTAATTGATTTTTTGCCACAAATACAGGAAATATTTTTACTGCAAAAGCAATAACCATCATAGCTGCAATTATAATAACTACAGTATCAATATATCCTTCGCCTTTCTTTTCTTTTAAAAGTTTAATCACTGCACCACCTCCTAAAACAATTGCCCCATGGTTTTCATTATTTGAATCCCCATTACAACAAGATACATTAGTACAAAGCACATAAGCATTGCAAAGGAATATTTTCTTATTTTTGATGGCTGTTTTGCTGCTAGTGTTTTAAGTCTTTGAAGTTCTAATTGCTTTAAATCATGGGATAACATCTGAAAATATACCACTCCATCATCACCACGAAGTACGCTTATAAGCCCTCTTACGACCTCTGAAAGTGTTGAACTTCCAAGTCTTGTTTCAAACCTTGTAAGTGCTCCCTCAAAGCTTCCTGATTTCATATCTGCAACAGTTATTTCAAGTTCTCTTTTCATGGCTTTTCCTGCATTTTGCTTATAAGTTTCAAGAATAGACAGTATATCTCTGCTTGCTTTAAGCTCTTGAGTTAGAGTAGCAGTAAATCTTGGAAGTTCATATTCTATTTCCTCTCTTTGATTTTTAACCTTATCCTCAACCACCTTAATTTCTTTAAAATATATTGCTATAGCTAAAAATAAGATTACTGGAGTTATTATTGGTAAAATAAATAAAGCAGGAATAATACTAAATAGTACTAAACCTGCTTTAACATAAGCTTTAGCAATATAGGTTTCTGGAGTTAAATTTATTTCTGCGGATTTTAAAATTGCTGTAAGTTTTCTTTTTTTATACTCATTAAGCTTTATAATTTTTGAAAGCTTAGTTGATAGCTGTAATATATATAGTTCCGAATTGTGTGTCTTTTTCTTTTCTCTCCTGCTTATGCTTATTACTGCCTTTGAAGCTTTAATCTCTGGAAACTTTAATATGTCTGCAATTATCATGTAAATTCCAAAAGAAAATAGACATGAGAATATAAAAAATATAATTAACATTTTTTCACCTCGCAAAAAACACGCAGTGCTTTTGCTCTGCGTGTAAAATTATTAAATATTATCTTAGTTCTATATGAATTTCTTTTCCTAGCCCTTTTGCAAGCTTACTTAAAAAATCTAAAGAAGGATTGTAGTTTCCACTTTCAAGCCTGCTAATATTTGATTTTTGAGTTCCTATACGGTAAGCTAATTCTTCCTGAGTTAGGTTTAGCTCTCTTCTTGCTTTTATTACTTCTGAAATAAGCTCATAGCGTGGTTTTAGTTTTTCATACTCATCTTTGAACTCATTATCCTTCATAAGTTCTTCTTTAATTACTGAAAAATCAACACTTGCTTTACTCATCTTCACACCTCTTTTCAAAATCTTCTTTATACCTTTTTGCTTTTTCAAGCTCTAGCTTTGGCGTTTTATCTGTTTTTTTAAGAAATCCATTTAACAATACAAAAGTATCTCTATGATAAGTAAAATAAAATATTCTTGATGCATCTGATCCTAATTTTATTCTTAACTCATATATTCCTTTATATTGTTCTCCTTTAATGGGTTTTACATAAGGTTCTTTTAAATAAATGCCATGCTTCTTTAAAAGTTCTATTTCACTATATGCTTTTGCTCTCATTTTAGGTGAGAGTGATGATAAAAATTCCATTACAGGGATGTTACCATTTTCTCTTTGGTAGAATTCAACCTTCCAATCCACGTTTATATCTCCCTCTTTATAATATATGCATTTATTAATTATATGTTATCATATACGATAACTTTAGTCAATGTCTTATCTCTTATATTCCACTGGTTTAGTTAATTTAATTACTGCTGCTAATGATATAAATATGACAGTTATGCAAACTGCAAGTATTGCTTTCCCTATGCCAGTAAATAGTAGCGTTTCGTACCATTCCTTATTTAGAAAATACATTAGTGGAATATTTCCTATTAAAAGTATAGTCATAGTTATAAACTCTTTCATAGGTTCATAAAGAAGATAATCAAGTTCAGCTCCTACTATTCTCATATCTGAAAGCTTTGACACTATTGGTGTTAAGGTGGTTTTTAAGTTTTTATCCTCTTGGCAGGCTATTACTGCATCCACCCATTCTCTGAATACATCATTATCTATTTTGCTCCTAAGGTTTTCTAATGCTATTTTCATATTAGAATTTATAAGCTTGGTTTGAGTTAAAAAACCTTTAAATACATCTGATACTGGTGGATTTAAATAGGTTATATTTTCATCTACTGCGGTTATTATACTTTCACTTCGCATATAGGATGTGGTAATTACTGAAAGAGCTGTTTCAAGTTCAGCATTTAACTGCTTTTTAAAAAAGTTTGCTGTAAATTTTATATACCAAAAAGGTACAAGCGAAAAGCCTATAGAGAGCACTGGAACTAAAAAGAAGTTATTCATAGATACAGCTACAATAACTCCTATTACAAATAAGAAAAATGAAGCTACACATAGAGTATAAAACTTTTCTGTTTTTCCTGTAATCTTTAGTATTTCTTTAGTTTCTTCAAGAAGAAGCTTTATTCCTCTTGGCTTTTTCTTATTTGTAGCTTCTTTAACTTTTGTTTTAATAGTTTTTTTCTTACCTTTAAATTTATTTGCTATAGCTTCAAAGAATTCAAAAGGTGACAAGGAAAGTAATATAAAACTCCCTGCAATTATTCCTAAGAAAGCTATTAATTTTAATAAGGTCATTTTTCTTCACCTTCTTCTACTACATTTTTAGAAAGCAAGCTTTCTAGTACACTTAATGGCATTCCATTTTCAAGAAGCCTTTTTTGAAGACTCTTTGATATATCCTTTACTTTTTCATAGTTACCTATTATTTTAACTTTCCCATTTTTTACTGTATTCTCTTTAATATGATAACGAAAAAGAGTGTGAATTTGCCTTTTACCATTAGGCAGTATTTCACACTCTGTAATTTCCATTACCTTTCTTGAATTATCTTCAAGCTTTTTAGTAAACAAAACTATTGGAAAAGCTTCTGTAACTAAAGAATATAAGGTGTCATCATTTATATCATATTTCATTTTACAAAGGGTCATCATACGAAAATAAGTAGCTTCACAGGAATTTGCATGGGTTGTAGTTATTACTGCATGTCCTGTTCTTGCTGCCTCTTGAGCTGCAAAGGATTCTTCTCCCTTCATTTCCGCGACACATATATAGTCAGGGTTAAAGGTTAAAGCACTTTCAAGGAGTTTTTCTTGATCTATATTCTGCTTTTTATCTTCACTATATCTTGTTACTGTATGTACTATATTGTTTATTACCTTTCCTTCTTCATCTGTTTTCACAAGGTCAAACTCTCTTGTTCCATTTTCTATGGTAAATATTCTTTTATCATCTGGAATTGTAGATAAAAGCCAGCTCATTAAGGTAGTTTTACCTGAAGACGTTGCTCCTGTTACACACATACTTATGCCATATCTTAAGCATATACTTAAAAAATCCAACATTTCTTCTGTAGCTGTGCCATTTTTAATAAAGTTCTCTTTTGCTAATTTTTGAGGATTTACAATCCGAATAGAAGCTGAAATTCCTTTATCATCATCTATAACACCAGTACCAAATACAGTTATTCTTATTTTGTTTGATAAGTGTCCTCTTACTATGGGTTGAGAGTTATCTAAAATCATTCCCGACTTATGAAGCAGTCTTCTTATTACATCTATAGCATGTTCAGGTGAATTGAATTTCTCTTTTGTAGGCAGAATTTCTCCGTTAGTATAAGTTATTTTAATATCTCTCCACTGATTTATATTGATTTCTTCTACATCTTTTCTAAATAAATACCTTGTTAAGAATGAAAACTCTGCCATTTCTGAATAAAGTTTTTCTACAAGTTCATCAAAACTTAATCCCTCTACCCCTAAGGAATAGTCCATAATATATTTTGAAATATAGGATTTTATTTGATCCTTCTGCTCATTTGGGTTATCTGAAATAAGATTTGAATATTTATTTGAAATATGTTCCTGTACATCCTGTAGTATGTCTGGGAATTCTTTTAAGTTTTTCCCTGTATTGAAAAACAAAGCTGCATTATTCACTACTTAGTTCCTCCCTTCCCAAAGACAAAAGCTTTTTTTAATAAGGAAATCTCTTTTATTTTTGATTTAATTTCTACAGCATTCTTTTTTGAAATTGAGTTTTTAGTATTCTCTTTTTCATCTATAATATAATTGCTTAAAGCTCTTACAGTATTTTCATATTCTAAGCTATTCTTATCCTTTAGCTGGTTAAAAAGTGATGCTGATAAAAATTGATTTTCTATTTCTTCTGTATAGGGCAGCTCATATCTTACTCCTCTATACATTTCTATTATCTGATCCTTTGGTTCCTTCTCCTTTACCTTTGATAAAACCTTAATATGCTTATCTACATTAAATCTTCTATCTACAAGCAGTGGTAAATAAGAAGCAAAGTAGGATATTGCCTTTAAATTACTGCTGCAAAGCCTTACTACATTATCTGCCATTTCAAGTGCTACTGCTGATAAGGTATCATAGGCAAAAACACTTGAACAATCTATAATAACATAATCTGCAAGATGCCTTAGAAGTATTAAAAAATCTACTGCTCTTTCCTTTGAATAAGAAGCATAAGTAAATATATTCTCTCCTTGAGAATATCCCAGAAAACTTATATAAGGATTTTTTTCTAAGGTAATGCATTTTGATAAAATATCTTCCTGAGTTATTTCTGGAGCTGATAATATGCTACCTAAAGATTTATTTTCTTCTTTTGCATAGGGTAATATTGTCATAATGCTTGGTGAAAGCACATCACAAAACACCACTATAACATTTTTCTTTTTTGTAGAAAGTTCTTTAGCGAGTTTAATGCTTACAGTAGTTTTTCCTGCATCAGGATTTCCCCAAAGAGCAATTATTTTATTATTGTTCATTTGTACTTGCCCCCTGACTTACTGAGTTATCTGTATTACTCATATTTCCTGTACTACTATCTTTATTATCATTTATAAGCTTCTTTTGCTCATCTAAGAATTTTTGAGAATTTTCCTCTGAACCTCTATATATTAAGGACACATGGATTTTACTTTTTTGCTCAAGATCTGCAAGCAACTTTGCTTGAGTTCTATTTACTAAAAGAGTTATAGTAGATGGTAATTCCTGTTCCTTATCTTTTTCATTTGTTTGTTTTTGATTATAAACCCTATCTGCTCCTTCGCTGGTAGTTACTGCAAGGACTTTTACATATTGAAGCTCTTTCGGTATCACAGTTTCTCTAAACTCACCATAATCTGATGCAATTATTGAAATGATATCTCCTGTTTGAAGTTTTCCTGAAAGCCCTGCTGCAAAACTTTTTATAGTGATGGATATTGCCTGGCTATTTCCATCGAGGCTATAAAGATATTTATTTTCTGCTAAAGGACTATTTGAAATCTTGCTACTTAAAATATAATCTCCTTTACTTAAATCTGCTGCAGCATATTTACCTACTGCATTTTCTTTATTCTTTATAACTTCCTTTGGCAAATTGTATCCACCAACTTCTATAATTTCAACCTTATCTGCACTTATAATTTCTCCCTTAGGGACATCTTTACTTATTCTCACAATTTTAACCTTTGACTGTAGTGCATTATTGTATAATGGTGTTACTCCAAAGCATATAATAAGAGATAAAACTATAGCTGAAAGACCTACAATTGTTCTATTTTTAAATAAATTTTTCATTGAAAAACTCCTCCTCTAAAATAATAAATATGTTAAAAAGCACCCTATGGATAGATACGGTGCTAATGGAAAGGATATATTCTTATCCTTCTTTTTAATTTTGTAATAAATAAAATTTGCAACTACTGCTAAAGTAAGTCCTATGATACTTGCAATAAAACCTCCTTTCACTCCAAGAAAAAATCCATTAGCTCCCATAAACTTAACATCACCTCCACCTATTCCTCCACCTTTTATTAAAGCTGTAATGAAAAATGGTATTGGGACAAGTAATAAGCCTATTATTGAATTTAAACTGTTTAAATTGATTAATGCTACAATAACTATTACGATATGAACCTTATCTGGAATAGTTTTAGTCTTTATATCATAAAAACTTGCATAGGCTAAAATTAAAGCATATAAGATACCTTTAAGAATAAATATTTCCATCACTAACTTTTCACCTTTCTTTCAGACAAAATAAAAACACCCATCATTTAACGATATAAATGTTAGGTGCCTATATTCCATTCATCCAAATATTTGTATCTATAAACTTTTTGAGATTTATGAAATCTAACCATGAATTTTATCTGATCCACTACTGAAATATTAGTCTTATCTTTTGTAAGCATCATAACTGAGCCTGCAATTGAAGATAGGATAAACACCACACAAAATGCTGTGTTCCTTATTGTTAGATACACTACTGTATCAATTAATGCTGCAACAAGGGTAGCTCCTATAGATTTTAAAAGTTCTTCCTTGCCAAAACCTTCAAAAATTTCTGTTCTTGTTTTAAGTCCAAGTGGTATATATAGGGTTTCTTTTTCAAATTGTTCCATTATTCTCCCCCATTCATATTTAAGTTTTATTATCTTTTCTTTTTTGCTTCTATATAATCAATTATAAGTTTGTCCATTTGTCTGCTTATATCTAAAATTTCTTCCGTAAGACTTTCGTCATCTATAGAGGCACATATTTCATTTAAAACAATTCTTAGATTTTCTATTTCATTATTTATATGTTCTATGCTTTTTTTCATAATCCTCACCCACATTTTCCATAATAATATCACATTGAGATATTATACCACATGTTTTATCATTTGTAGACTATAGTCCGTGGACTTCTTGTCGCTTTTTTTTTGACAATTATATAGAAGGGGATGATTTTAATGCTTTTAGAAGAAGCTTTAGCCATTGTTTTAAAGGAATATAGAACTGAAAAAAATCTTTCTCAAGAAGAATTAGCAGATAAATGTGATTTAGACAGAACCTATATTAGCCTTTTAGAAAGAGGAAAAAGAAAGCCTACTCTTAGTGTTATTTTTAATATTTGTAACAGTTTAAAGGTTAAACCTAGTGTGTTTATTGCTAAAATTGAAATACTCCTTAAAGATAAAATTTAGCTATAATAGTTCATTATTAATTCTTTAATTTGCCATATACACTCAGCTATTATATAAAAAATCGCTGTGTTTTTTGCTCTCTTCTTATACATAGAGCTTTCTTCCTCAGATGCTCCCATACGAATAATACAATAAATTACCCTAAGTACTGCCCCTGCTCTTATTAATACCATAAAAGCATCTGCCATTTCTTTTACTAAATCCATTACTTAAAAGCTCCTTTCGCTATCTGTACAAGTCTTACAGATTGATATATATTTCCCATTAATCCAGAGCCTTGACCACCAGATACGATAATAAATTCTTGAAGGAATCTTGGTGTTTTTATGGCAAGCATTAGGGCTGCTATTCCCCAAAACACATGAGTATTAAGCATTAGTGCTACTCCTACCTTTGCAAGCACTATCTGAACCATTACAGCTAAAGTTGATTGAAAAAACTTTTGTATATAGGTTCTAAATACTCCTTTATCTGCATCTAAAATACCTACACAAGCTAAGGGAAGTCCTATCCTTAGTATTAATATTTCCATACCTCTCATTAAAAACTGTAAGTATAAAAGAAAGAAACATATGAAAAATATCAAGGATATTATAGCTGTAAATAGTCCTGCACTTGATATTCCTGTTATTACTGCTGAAAAATCTGTTGTCATTCCCCTACTTATTAAATTTATTACCTTATCTGTTAAATCTTCAACTATTGTTGCAAGCCAAAGATATAGTGTAGGAAAACTTATTGCTATTGCCAACGCTTTAAAAAATCCAGTAAGAAATACTAAGGGATCTGCGTCTGCATCACCTTCTGTCCAAAGCACATACTGCTCAAAGCCTTTCTTTAGAAATTTAAGCACTATAAGAGATATACCAAAAGCCAAAAATATATTAAACACTTCCGTAAATCCATTTGTACCAATTAGAGTATCCATATATTTTTCTGCATGAAGAGCTATCGAGACAAGATCATTTAAAAGAGAATTTACATATGCAAGGCAGCCACTTAATATCCCTGCAATTAGCATTACAAGTAATGCCTCCAACATCATCACCTCCAAGTTTAAAGGGCTTGAAGTTTAAACTTGCAAGCCCTTTAAACGATTTTATTAGCCTTTAAAATTAAACATATCCTTTATTCTTTGAGTTAATGTTGGTAAAACTGTATCTTTAAATAATAGATATAATCCACCAAGTACAAGTGCTCCTATTACTACTGACATTAGAATCTTTACTGCGGTATCAACAAAGCCCTCACCGCTTTTACTTGTGAGAGCTTCTTTTACTGAATTCACCTTATTCATTGTTTTTAATTGCATCATTAATGCTAAATTTCTCATTAATAAATCCCTCCACTTTTTATATTTTCTTTTACTTTTTTATAACTTTTTAACCTTTGAAATTGAACATATCCTTTATTCTTTGAGTTAATGTAGGGAGAACTGTGTCCTTAAATAATAGATATAGTCCTCCAAGAACTAATGCTCCTATTACTACTGACATAAGTATTTTTACTGCCGTATCAACAAAGCCCTCACCGCTTTTACTCTTTAAAGCTTCTTTTACTGAATTCATCTTACTCATTGCTTTTAATTGCATCATTAATACTAAATTTTTCATTAATAAATCCCTCCAATTTTTTTAAAATTATTTGTAATATCCAATTATTAAATTTAATGTGGCTGAAGCTATAACTGCACCTATGCAAGAAACTATAGCAACTACAATTCTGTTGTTCCACTTCTTCTGATCCATATCATCGGCAGCACTACGTCTTATAAAAAAGTATATTATAAGCACTCCTGCTACTACTGGAGCAAATATCATAAGCCAAGTTGTTATGTCATTTATAAGTTTTTCTGTACCTTTTACAAGTTTGCTATTTTGTACATTATCATCAGCATAGACTGTATAGCTACTCATAAATAAGGCGTATAAAGTTAAAATTACTGCCCAAGCCTTTTCTTTTACTTTCTTTAATAAATTCTTAATCTTCATCGCTGTATAGTTCTCCTTTCTTTTCGCTTTCTTCATAAAAATATCCTGATTGGATTTTAGAAACCTGCATACGCATATCTCTTACTGATTGCTTTATTAATCCCATTTCCTCCTTTGCAGCATAGTAAAGCCATATTCCCCATAAGTCCATATCAGACATGGTTATGTTTCTTGATTTTCTTCTGTTTTGCCTTAGCTCCCTTACTTTTCTGTTATGTTCTTTATCTCCAAGTCCAAACATTTTATTAAACTCCCAAGCTGATAAATCTGGTGAATACATAATTGCAGGGTTATTTCTTGAAGTAATTAAGCTGTAAGGTCTTGATATTAGCCTTATTTCATCTGCTGCAAGTAGTGCTCTATGGGTTAGATTAATACTTTGAGAGCTGGATGGAGTAGAAAATTTTGCTTGAGATGCACTTAAAGAATAAGTAGATACTGTATAGTTCCCAAGCTTTTTTGATATTTCCTCAAGAGTGTCAATATCGTCTGCCTGAAGATAAATCCAGTTTTCACAATTGCCTTTTATGGTCTTTGCCACCTCCTTTCCATACTTGTCATCAAGCTGTGCAAAACTCTGTAGAAATAAATTAAACCTGATTCCTCTGCCACCACCAACGGTTAGCTTATTAGAGAAATCAGGTATTGTAGCAAAATTTCCAAATTCATCAAGTAGAAAATTTACTCTGTTTTTTAGTCTTCCACCTCTTTCATCTGCACTTTTTACAAGTTCAATATAATGCTGTGATACAAATAAACTTGCCAATGTGTAATAAGTAGTCTTTTCATCTGGAAGTATTATAAATATAGCTCTCTTTTTACTGCCTGTTTCCTTAGGATTATAGTCACTTACATTAGTCATGGAATTGATTAAAGGATTAGTAAATAATCTTAGAGTTGTAAGAGCTGCAGTATAAAAACTTCCTCTAGTTTTGCTTGGTGCTACTTCTGAAATAGCAAGTAAAGCTTTAGCAGGATGGGAGGGATTTAGCTTTTTAACATATTCTATTATTGGCATAGTGTTACCAGTAGCCTTGCACATCTCACTAATAAAGTAGTAAACATTAGTCATATTCTGATATTTTCTGTTATTGTCATCTTTGTTGTCATAAACCACACTCATAATAGCACTTGCAATTATAGAAGCTTCACCATCTGTCCATATCCTCTCACCCTTTGGTTCTCCTACAAGCTGTGAGGTTAAATCCCAAGTTGCATCAATAGCTTTAGCAACATCATTGTTATCTACTGCATCGATTATAGGCTGCAGGAAATTATACCTACTGCTCTTTTCAGGATTTTTAAAATCTATTGCTATAACTTCATAGCCTAACCTTTCTAAAAAAGGATAGGTATATGCATACAATTCTCCCTTAGGATCACTTAATATCATACTTTCCCCTGCAAGTGCTATTGTACCTATGCTTTCAAGTACCACCGTTCTTGTTTTGCCTGAACGAGTAGCTCCAATACAAAGACTATGAACATCTTCTCCTATAAAATAAATCTTTTCACTTCCCTTATGTTTTTTACAACCTAAAACTATCCCACCCTGCGGTAAAAGAGTTTTGGTAAATTCACCTGAACATTTTGAGGTTTCATCTTTGGATTTTCCTTGAATATTTCCTTTTTCTCCTTCCATGGTAAACTGTTCTTTCCTCTCTGAGCATTTTTCTTGCTTCTTTTCCCCTTCATCTTCTCTTTCATTTCTTTCATTCCATCCTTTCTTCATTTCTTTTAAATCATCATATCCTTGTTCTATTAATACCTTTATCCCGTTGTCATTTGTATTTAGAATAAAGCTATTAAAAGCTGAATCCTTCTCTTTTTCTGTAAGCCACTCAGCAGAACCAAACTGCTTTTGCCCTGCTGGTACTGGTGTTGAAATTTTAGGTGTTATTACCCTTAAATCACTCTGATAAGGCTTATTGTTTGCTAGATAGTAGAATACCGAAAATAAAGCTATAAACCCATCAAGACATAAAAAAAGCAGTAAGTGTTTTTTACTTACCGCCATGCTATGGATACAGATTATTAAGTTTGGGATTTTTAGTATTGTCATTTGCTTTGAAAGCAGCTGATGAATAATGCTAGAAAAATAAAGGTTAAATAAAATGCCACTCACTAGTATGAGTAGGCTTATTAAAAGTTTTTTCTTTTTCGATTTCATGGAGCAGATCTCCTTTCTTAATTGAATTTTGGGGATAAAAATAAGACCTACCAGTTGGTAAGTCTTTTAATTATAAGAAATCAACTATTAACCGAGTTTATTTTTTTCTATAAAACAATCTAATAATTTTGTCATAAAAATATCATCAAATATTGTCATCTTTGCACCACTTAATCTTGAAACATATTTTAATTCTTGTACAAGTTGTTCATGAAATCTCATCGGACAAACCGCTGATATTATTCCAACTCTTTTATCATGAGTCATTGATAAAAACTGCTGTATTAATTCTCTAGCTGAAGAATCACTAAGATTTAATACTTCACTATCCTTATTTCTACTTTTTGCAATACCAACTAATTCTAATGTCTGTTGTTTGTATGTTACTTCAAAATTAATATCACCAAATTCTTGTCCATGATGCGGGCTTGGCCTAAATCCATCATAGACAGTAAAAATCTTCATTATACAAGAATTTCTATCTGATAATAAACATTTATTACAATCTTTATTACTTGTCTTTTTGCATTTCTCTTTTATACTAATATATTTATCCAGAAGTTCTTCATATCTAGCTTCCGATATTTCTCTATTTGCTATTGGTTTTAGCTCTATTATATCTTCAGGTGGAATATATTCTCCTTTAGTATGTGAAAGAAAATTTATAGTATTTTCTTGTATATAAAAACTTTCATTCATAGAATCCATTTTTATACTAAACTGATTTCCAATTGTTTCATATATCTTTCTTAATAATTCTCCATTTGGAATTAGTATAATAAATTCATTAATGGAATTATATGTACTTTCATGTCCTTCATCACATTGAAAAGTATAATTATCCTTTTGTACACTGCCACAGCTATTACACATCAAGGCTCCGTTTTTAGCAAGAACAATTTGACTATTTCCACAATTTGAACAATAACCACTACAAACATCATCACAAATTTCACAATTATAACTTACTCTTTTATAAAATGAATCAAATAAAGTATTAAAGATATCTTCAACCGTATAATTTAACTGGAATGAATCAATTCCATTTAGCTTATGAATAAATACAGAAAACATAATATTTTCAATCATCATTTTTTGCTTTGAATTATAATTCCCCCATATACTGTCGCTAGTCATATTCTTAGCTTTAAAAATTTCAAAATCTTTAGTATTTTCTAATTTACGTAAATATGAGATAATATCTTTTATTCGTTTAACACTCCAACTTCTAAAAAGCGATGCATTAAGGTTTTTTGTAATATATATTTTCCCTTTATTACAATTTATACCTAATGTGCTTGTAGTATTTTCATCTATTTCTTCATTTAAATGCGAAGACGTAATATCATAACCTTCAAACCTTTCCCTTACACTTGATTTTTCAGATAGATATGGATCTGCCACAGTAACCTTTTCTGCTTCATCTATTCCAGCAGTTGGTTTATAAAAAGTTCCTTTACGCATTTTATTCTCACCAAATATCTCATTAATAAGTTTTTTAGTAAGCTTTACACTGCATATATGAGCATTATAAATATTAGAAAAAATTCTTTTAATAATATTTATTATTGCATTAGGAGCACTTTTAATAGCAATAAATTTATCCATAATACTAATCCAAACAAAACACTCTTCAAGTTCATAAATAAAGTTAGGTTCTTCTGTCTCTGAAATATAACTATATTTACTTAAATACACAAAGCAAAACTCATATACATTTTCATCAATTTTTACTTTATCTTTATATTTTAAATTTTTATAGTTGCCTTCATCTGCATACTTAACTTCTGACAATAATTCTTTTAGCTTATCTTCTACATCGCTAATTTTTATATTCTTACATGTTCCTGTTATCGAAAATAAAGTAAATCCTGGTTTCAAACCATATCTATACTGTTCATATGCCTCATTAATCATTGATGTAGTTATACTAGGTGTGATTTCAATTATTTTTATTAATTGATATCTCGGCATTCTAAATAAAGCTTGCTTAACATCTTTAATTTCTCCACTACCTGTTACATTCTCTATTTTATTTTTCAGTGTATCATATTCTATAGAATCAAAAAGCATTCTACAAATACCTTCTATTCTTATTAAATCAAGCTTTGTTCTAGACTGCTTAGTTATCATATTTGCCTCCACAACTCACCATATTTATTCTATTTTCTTAAATTATAGAAATCAAAACGAATTAGTCGTTTTGATAGAATATTATGATAATATTGTATCATACATTTTACAAATTATCTTATATTTTACCAATATGTTTGTTTTTAATTTTATATCTCCCAATCTAATCCTCTTCCTTTGCTTTCCTCAATTGCTCTTTCCTTCTTTGCTTGTCCCTCAAGTGCGGTTAAAGGTAAATGAGAGTTAAAATTATTACTATTATCCTTAGAAATTATTTCAATTGCTGTCAATAGTAATTCCATCCTTGCTTCAAGCTGCTTTTTATCAGCCTTCTGTTTATTTAATTCAAAAGCTTTAAGAAGTGCTTCTTTTGTAAATTGTTCTGGAGGATATAGTTTTCTATTCCTGCACTTTTTTCCATCAAGAGTTATAAAAGTTATATATTTTCTTTCATCTATCCAATCAACTTTATAACCAAGCATATTCATATTTTCTATAAACTCATCCTTACTTCTGCTACACCATTTACAATGCTTGACAGCAAGATACAGCTCATATTTCCAACTCTGCTTTTTATACGTTACTCTATATTCTCCCCTGTTTTTGTGCTTTCCTTTTTCTCCATCTATAACAATAAGACCATATTCTTTGCATAACTCATCTGAATATTCCTTAAGACTTTTTAATTGTTCCTTAGATAGCTGCCACTTACATCCTTTTGAAAAACTAACTGAATTTACAATAAAATGAGTATGAAGATGTTTTTTATCTGTATGAGTTGCATATATTACCTGAAAATCATTAAAAACTTCATGTTCCAAAAGCTTTTTACCTATTTCATTTATAATTTCCGGTGTAGCTATATCATTAGGAGAAAATGATTGAACAAAATGTATAAACTGCCTCCCTTTTTCTTTATTAAAATTCTGTTTAGTGATAACAAACTCTTCATAAGCTGTATCTGGTAAGCAATCTTTTCCTCCAGTTAAATATTCTGATGTCTTTAGGGGATTCTTTATATAATTTATAGCTCTTTTCATACCTTTATAGGTATTATTTGAACCATTAATAAATTCTATTACAGCCATATCTTCACCTTACTTTTTCACTCAATTGCGGTTACAATAGAAAACACCTGCTATTTTAAAATAACAAGTGTTTTTATAATTTTAATATTCTTATAAAATGCGCAATTAAATTTTGATGAATTGAAATTTGTAATCAAAATACTATGACCATCCTATTTCTTTCATTTGCATTCAGATAATAACTTAAATAGGTAATCCTTGCGCACTTTTGATATGTTAATATTTTCAAGGTCATTCTTCAAACTTTTTACAACTTCTTTTTTTGTGATGGAATCATTATCAGAAAGAAATAGATTATAATCTTTAAGGTGCTTATTTTTTCTCTCGTAATCAATATCCTTTTTTGATAGTATAGAAGGAACTAAATTTTGACATATTACCACGTATTCTCTTGCAGCACGTGCTAAACTTAAAGCTCCCCATCTACTTGGAACTAAGGTATTTATTAATGGAAATTCTTTTCGTGCGTAATTGACGTTATTTATAGTAATTGGGGTACAATAATTTTTATTTTCACTTACATTATAAATGGCTAAATCTATCCAATCCGACAATCTAAAAATCGGTTTAATAAATAGAACATTTTCATTATTTATTAATAATGCAGAAGTTTCATCTGAAATTTCTAAATCTATATATCCAATTTTATTATATGTCATAGGATATTTTTCTATAAATCTACAAGCCACATCTATATCATCTGTGAATGAAAAAATAATTCTATTCCTACTTGCTTTATTCAACTTATGTGTAGGGATTATCTGACTGTATATTTCATTCAAAACACAAATATTACTAATAACATTTTGACCCTTGGAAAAGACTCTTTTATGGCTATTTAGTATTTTTTCATTCATGGGCATGGCTCTATATAACCGCATTCAACAATCCTCCAATTATAAAAAATTCCAATGATAAATTTTGATTGGTATATTTCATTGTCTACAAATATTCTACATAATTTATAAAAAACTAGATAAATTTCTATTTTTTTTAAATATCTTATTAGTTATACAAAATTATATTCCACTTCTGTTAAATTCTCAATAATTCCAAGAATTTTATCTTATTTCTTAATTCCTACAAGTTTCTCCAATATCTCCTTCAACATCCTATTCACTGAATTTATATCAGGACAATTTATCTTTCCTTGGTAGCAAAGCATAGTTAATTGGTTAAGATTTGTACCTACTTTAGAAAGTTGGTGAGTAAAATCTTTTATTCCATCAATAACCACTATTTCTTTATTAAGTGCTGAAGCTATAACATAATTGCTAAAGGTCATATTGGCTTTCTTTGCTTTCTTTTTTATTTGCTCTACTTCTTCTTCTGTCATTCTTATATTAGTTTGAACATTTCTTTTTCTCATTCCTTCACTTCTTTCTTGAAAGAATCATTTTTAAAAAGGGGTTTGGGGATTCCCCAACTTTATACAAGCTATTGGCTATACCAATAGGAAGCTTGCCTTCACCTCAAGCCCATGGCTTTCGCTCAGTCCTCTTGGATATTGAAAAAAGAACTAAACTTCGAATTCCTCATCATTTTCCTGTTCCATGTTACAAATTTTTTCACTTTCAATACCCATTCCAAACCTTATATCTATTGAATTCATTGCCAAATTATAATTTTTATCATCCAAGCTATAAAAAATATCAATAGGTGTCGTATATTTATCTTCATAGTTGTTGAGCAAATTAAAAGCTAATCTTACAAGAGCTTTTGCACTGCTAGAAAGATCAACAGTACCATCATCAAGACAGTTAGCTTTAATACCATTACTTTCAAAGTCATATAGAAAGCTTCTCTTTCTATATAAATCCTCATTACCTGCAATAATATAAAATAAAGAGTACCTTTCAGTATCTCTAGGATGTGTATTGTCCTTCTGTATTAGTTCATTAAAATTGACTGCATGTTCCTTATTTAAAAATTGCATTTCAAATCATCCTTTGCCTTTCTAAATACTCATATCATCAAACTCATTTAAGTAATTATTACTTCCATACATAGATTCATTTTCACTTATTTTTGTTACTTTCGACTCCTCATCTAAAGCTATTAAATCTTCATTAAAATCCTTTCCTTTAGGTTTATGCCTTACAATTTCATATCTATCTTTATATTTATTAAAAATTTGATTACATGCAAAATGCCCTGCCTCATCATTATCAAGACAGAGCATTATTTTATTTATACTAGGATTTTCTTTTAAGTAATATTCAAGAGCTTTATCAGCAACTCCTCCGAGAGAAATACAGTGATTATCAAAGCTTCGTATATTATGTTTTTTTATCAATGTAAGATAGCTCATTAAATCTATAGGAGCTTCAAATATACATACTGCACTATTCTTTCCTTCCTTACAAAATGGATAGGTTTTATCTGAGTTTTTTACATCACATCTAAAAGAATTCCCTGTAGTATTAGTACTTCTTATACTTGCATATTTAGGATTGTTCTCCTTATCAAAACCTACAAATACGCAGCTACCATGTGTATTTTCATATAGCTTATGTTCTTTAACAAAATCTCTTACAATTTCACTATCAATGCCCCTTGAATTTATAAGATATGCAAAGATATGTTTAAAAGTAGTATTTTTTTCTGGAAGAATAAATTCTCCTTTTGTTTCTTCTTCAATAACTTCTGGAGGTTTATATCGTACAATTTCACCTGTTTTTCCTATTAGAGTTTTTACCGAATCTACCCAGGACTTATTCTCCATTTCCATTACAAACTGAATAGCTCCACCACCTTTATTCTGAGAAAACCAATTCCATTTATGGCCATCACTATGAATATATAAACCTCCATAGCCATCTATTTTAAAGGAACGAGAAGTAACTTGCTTTACTGGATATCCTGCACTTAAGGCATAGCTTATTATATTTACACTATCAGCTTTAGATATTTCTTCATCAGTAAATCTTAGTTTTTCCATTGCCATGGACTATTCCCTCCTATAAATAAAATCAAAGCTCCAATTCCTCGTCTAACTGAGAATTGAAGCTTTGATTTTCTTCTAATATATTTTTATTTTCTATTTTTATTGGTTCATAGCTAGCTAATTCATCTATAGCTTGTGGCATATAACCTTTTTCAGCCATTGAACAATAATTTACTCCTGCAATTATTATATGATCATGTATTTTAATATCTAAGGGATGAAATATATTTACAAGCTTTTGTGTTAATGCTTTATCCTCATTGGATGGGGAATTAGAACCTCCTGGATGATTATGTGCTAATATCATGGCTTTACAGTCACAAGCTAGTGCTTCTTTTAAAATGTCTCTTGGATAAATTACTGCTTGAGCTATATTTCCTTCTGACATTATTTTTGTCTGAATTATGTTGTTTCCATTATCTAAAAATGCCACCATAAATTTTTCTTTATCCTTTATACCGCTTAATAATGGAATAAAGTAATCAGCTGCTTCTTTAGGAGATGAAAACTTAATTTTGTTTTCACTTTCATGTACTTTAAGTAGGTTGTAAGAAGCTATAAATTCATTAAGCAGTCCTATTTTTTGAAGTTGCTTTTCATTTGGTTCTATAACTTTTGGATGCTCTAATATATTAAAAGGATTATTTTCTTTTGCATATTCTTGAATTTTCTTTATAGGAATACCTGTCAAATTGGTTAACCCTTTTAAAAAGTTATTAGTATAGGGCATATTCTTATCCATTTACACCGCACCTCCCATATTTTCTATAATCATCCCTAAGCTTTCTAATTTTTCATAAATCTCATAAGGAAGATCCATTTTATCATAGTCTTTTAGAAAATTATCTACTCCATAGTTTTCAATATACCCTGTTATTTTTTCTTCAATGTCTATATCAAGTTCTAAAAGTTGTGCTATTAAAGAACTTATATATTTATAATTATCTCTGTTTATTCCTTTATTTTTGTTCACTTACTTCACCCCACCATTTTCAAAATCTTTTTTACATTGCCATTTCATCATATTCCTGTTCTTTAAAGCCTTCATTTTCCTCACCTTCCTTATTTAATGCATCTTCATCTACTATAACTTCATTGTCTTTTTTATTTAGATCCAGTAATGAGTTTAGCTCAAATTGTCGCGATAACTTTTCTTTTAAAGCTTCTTCATAAGGAAATGGTTTTTCATATTCTATCTTTGACTGTTCTAAGTTTCTTTTGTACTCTTCAATTTTTGTTTCTATATTCTCCATTTTGCTTTCAAGGTTATTTAGCAAATTTTCAATTCTTAACATATTTCCATGAGCACTATCTCCAAGGTCTACGGTGTATTTTAAATTACCATGAATTAAGAGTTCATACTTTTCATAGAATAGATTTTTTCTAAGTTTTAATTCAAAACCTTTAAAACTTCCTACATTAAGTTCTTCACCTTTTGGTATTTTCTCATAAAGGCTCTGAATCATTGTTCCTGCCTTTTCTCTTTCATCAAATAATTTACCATTTATAATTATTGAAAACTCCTTACCATCCTCCATATTCCTTTTATCAATATCCTTAATAACACATTCAAGCTGGCTGTTAGCTTCACTAATGAGTTTTGGATATTTGAAAGTGAAATTATCCTGCATGGTATATTTTTGACTATCATAGGCAGCTTTTAAAACTCTTAGTCTTGCTACTTCATTATCAACATCCATCTTTTCTTTTATTAATGGATTTCCTGTAGCTAAAGCTTTAACTTCTGCATAGGACAGTACTGTTTCATCTACATCTTCACAGTTTCTTGCAACAGATTTAGAGGTCATTATCTGTGATATGAACTTTTGTTTTTGCTCTACAATCTGCCAAAGGTATGAATCAAAGGTATCTTTAGTAACATACCTATAAATATTTACCTCTGGGTTCATATTCCCCTGCCTTAAAATTCTTCCTTCACGCTGCTCAATATCACTTGGTCTATAGGGACAATCTAAATGATGAAGTGCAATTAGTCTGTCTTGAATATTAGTTCCTGTTCCCATTTTAGGAGTACTTCCTATGATTATTCTTTTATTTCCGGACCTCATATCAGAAAATATTTCTTCACGTTGTATTTCATTTTTAGCATCGTGGATAAAACATATTTGATTTTCAGGAATTCCTTTATTTATTAGTTCTGCTTTAATTGAATCATAAACAGAAAAGCGCCCATCTGAATTAGGCGTTCCCACATCACAAAATACTATTTGAGTTCCTTTTATACTATCTGATTTTTTATATTCTTCATAAATATTTTCAATACACTTATTAACCTTTGAATAGGGCTCATTTATTGCTTCCTTATTTATAAGCCTTGGATCTGTACCTAAAAGCCTTGCTTCATTGGTTATCTTAAGCATATTATCTACAGAAGGATCAACCATTCCATTTCTAATTCTTTCTGCTCTTCCAACATAGTTTTCCATTTCATATTTTATAAACTCACTTGGCTCTGTAGATACTAAAATATATTTATCGTTTTTAAGTTTTGGCACTGGAAGCTTTAACATATCTGAGGTTTGAACATCTGCTATATTTTTAAATAAGGTCATTAGTTCTGGAAGGTTTGTAAACTTTGAAAACCTGCTTCTAAACCTATAGCCTGTACCTTCTGGAGCAAGTTCTAATGAAGAAACCACTTCACCAAAGCTAGCTGCCCAAGCATCAAAATGCTGGATACCTCGCCTTTCAAGTTCATGATTTTGAAGATACCTTTGCATTACATACATTTCTGTCATAGAATTTGAAATAGGAGTTCCTGTAGCAAATATTACTCCTCTGCCTTCATTTATCTCATGAATATATTGGCATTTCATAAGCATGTCACTAGCTTTTTTAGCTCTTGTATTTGATATTCCTGCCACATTTCTCATTTTAGAAAATACTGCACAGTTTTTATAATAATGGGCTTCATCTACAAACATAGTGTCAATACCAAGCTCTTCAAAGTTTATAACATCATCCTTTCTTGATTCATCAAGAAGCCTTTTAAGTTCACTTTCTAAACTCTTTTTAAATTTCTCCATCTGTTTAATAGACCAGTTTTCTCCTCGCTCTCTTTTGGTAGTTTCTATGGCATAGGTCATTTGCTCAATTTGATAGTTTAACATTTTTTCTTGTCTTTTCTTTGAAATTGGTATTTTTTCAAATTGCGTATGCCCTATAATTATTGCATCATAAGCTCCCGTTGCAATTCTGCTTACAAATCTTATTCTGTTTTGCTTTTCAAAGTCTTTCTTTGTTGTAACTAAAATATTTGCTGAAGGATATAATCTTAAAAACTCTGCTCCCATCTGCTCTGTTAAATGATTAGGAACTACAAATATGCTTTTCTTGGAAAGTCCTAGTCTTTTAAGCTCCATTGCACTTGCTATCATTTCAAAGCTCTTTCCAGCACCAACACAATGAGCAAGAAGGGTACTTCCACCATATAAAATTCTAGCTATAGCATTTACTTGATGCTGTCTAAGTTTAATATCTGGATTCATTCCTGGGAAAGTTAAATGGCTCCCATCATATTCTCTAAGCCTTATGTTATTAAAGTTTTCATTATAAAAATCAACATACTTCTTTCTTCTGTCAGGATCTCTAAATATCCAGTTCTTAAATTCTTCTTTAAGCTGATTTTGCTTTTCCCTAGCCAGCATAGTTTCCTTTTGATTAAGTACATATCTTACACTATCTCCTTCTTCTATTCTGTCTTTTACTGTAACTGTTCTAAGGTTTAAGGTTTCTTCAATAATGTAGTAGGCATTAAGCCTTTTAGTTCCAAAGGTTTCTGTTGCTGCCACGGAATAGCCATCTATACCTTTGTTTTCAATAACCCAAGATGCATTAAAATTATTATAATGAACTTTTATTTCATTGCTGCTATAACGAGAACCTGAGTTTTGTGCATACTTAGGAGTTCCTAAGGTTTCATAAATAAATTTTTCTATATCTCCTTCTTCAATCCATGTTGTTCCAAGCCTTATGTCAATTTCACTAGCCTCTAAATTTACTGGCTGAACTTTTTCTAAGGCTTCTACATTTTGTGTAAAAAGCTCTGGATTAGTTTCAGCATAAAGCTTTGCCAATTTTAATTTCTGCCTTACATTACCGCTTAAATATTCATCTTGAGTTTCCCAGCCTTGAAGTAAATCATCTTTATTATATTTTTCAGGATTTAAGAATATCAGACCTTTAAGTTCATTTATAATGTTTTCTCTTGTGCTATCATAAATTTCTAGCATTAGAGATAAATCTACCGTTCCCTTTTCATTTAAACTTACTGTAAGAGCTTCAATGGCTGTATCAACTTCTGTTATTTTTTCAAGAGGACGTATAGTTTGTTTAGTAAACATATCAGCTTTAGTAACTTTTTTATTTTCATCTACTACCTCAAGAGAACATAATAGAGGATAATCATTGTCATCTCTAAAAGCTGTGTTATTGGTTCTTGCTGTTATATATCCATAATTTTTAACAAATGTATCATACCTTTTATTCAATATTTCCTGCTTTTCTTTTAACTCTTCTTGGGTGCATCCATTTGTTTGAATATCTATTATTTCTCTAGTGATTTCCCTTATAGCATGGAGACCTTTTATCCTTTCTAAAGTCTTTCCTGTAGCTTCAATCTTTCTCATTACAGCATTTTCTCTATAATATAACTGATTCTCTATAAAGGTGTAAGTGTAGTTTCTAACATTAGGATCAGCAGGAATAAAATCTTCCGCAGCAGCTTCTTCTCTTTCAAAACTTGTTATGTTAGCATTTAGATTTCCAACTGCTTTATCTAAAGCTTCACTTAAATCAAAATTCTCATCATCATTAACTAAGGCTGTGTATTTACTACCTTCACCAAACATTCTCTGATCAAAAACCATTTTTCCAAGAAGCATTTCTGGATTATCAAGGAAGTATTCATTTATAGGCACTCCATCTTCTGTTTTTGATACATGAAGCCAATTTTCTTCTGTAACTTGTACCCTTTCTCTCTTTTGAAGAAATATAATATCCGCAGTAACATCTGTATTGGCATTTGATTTAAAGGCAGTATTAGGAAGTCTTATTGCTCCAATTAATTCTGCTCTCTCAGCAATGTACTTTCTTACACTGTTGTTTTCTTTATCCATAGTCCCTTTAGAAGTTATAAAAGCTATAATTCCACCTGGTCTTACTTTATCTAAAGTCTTAGCAAAAAAGTAATCGTGTATTAAAAAATTATATTTATCATATTTAGAATCATGAAGTTTATAATCTCCAAAGGGAACATTACCTATAGCAACATCAAAGAAATTATCTGGATAATTATTTTCTTCAAAGCCTTGTATTTTTATATCCGCCTTTTGATAGAGCTGCTTTGCTATTCTTCCTGAAATATCATCAAGTTCTACTCCATATAACTTAGAATTTTTCATACTGTCTGGAAGCATAGAAAAGAAATTTCCAACTCCCATGGAAGGTTCTAATATATTACCTGTTTTAAATCCAAAGTTCTCAAGTGCTTTATATATTCCTTCAATCACTGTAGGTGAAGTATAATGAGCATTAGGTGTAGAAGCTCTTGCAGATGCATATTCTTCAGGAGAAAGTAGTGCTTTTAATTCTGTATATTCACTATTCCATCCTGTGCTATTAATATCAAAGGCTTGAGCCATACCTCCCCATCCTACGTACTTAGCAAGTATTTTCTGTTCCTCTGGTGTTGCTAATCTATTTTCTTCTTCAATAGCCTTTAAAGTTTTAATAGCTTCTATATTGTTTCTAAATTTAGTTTTAAGTCCCCCAACTCCAATTTCATCATCTGGACTATAGTTGTAGTTTATTTTCTCATCTTTTTCTTTTGCATTTGTTTTTCCTTTAGTTTCAGGTTTTCTATTAACTCCATTGTTATTTAGCCACCCTAAAATATTAGTTTCATAATTTTCTATGGCTTTATTTTTATAAGCTTCCCAAGTTGAATTTTTACCTGTAGTTATATATTCTGTATTTACTACAGTTGATGCTTCTGTATTAATTAAAGAGTTTATTTTATTTACAGCAACATTTATCTCCAAATCATTAAAAGTAATTTCTTTTACTATTTTATCAATTACATTTTGAATTTTTTCTAACTTGCTTTCTATATTTGCTTCTTCTAATGCTAATTTACTTGTAATTAAGTTTGATATATTTTGTAAAGTCTTTGAGTAAAGGTTCTTTTCTAATGGTTCTTCAAACTCTACACTTTTATAATAATCAGTATTTAGTGCTTTTAGCTTATAAATAACCTGCTCATAGATTTTATCTTGAATATCGCCTTTATTACTAATATCTTCATTTTTAGTATCTTCTATATTTTTAGCTTCCTTATGCTTATTTTCAGGAATAAAAAAAGAGCCACTTTGTTGTGACTCAAAAATATCTATTTGCTTTATCTCATTTTGTATACTATTTCGTGAAGAACTATCTCCTCTGCTGTTTCCTTTATTCTCTTCCTGTGCTTGAAGCTCTCTATTGTATTCTCTGGATTCATTATTGGATCTGTTTTCAGCATTTGCTCCATTAATACTTCCAACCTCTGATATGCTTCCTCGTTCACCTGATGCATTTTCTCCATCAGCTCCCCTTGTGCTAAAAGTAAGCTGTATCTGCTCTGATGATTGTTCTTTAGATAATTTAATGCCATCTTCCCGTACTTCCCTAAAGGCTTCTGATCTACTTCCTTGTTCCTGGATATTTGTATCTCTGGATAAAATATTCCTTCTATATCCTTGTAACTTAAATTTAAGTTCTCTTTCATAATTTTTTTCGCTCCTTTGCTTTTTTATTATTTTTACTATTTCACTTTCAAATTCTCTAAGAATTTGCTGTGATATATTGCATACAGAATTTCCAAGTCTAAAAGTTAATGGTAGCGTATTAAAATGATTTATTACTCTAAAGCTATTTTCGCTGTCAAAGTTTGAAGCTTCTATTCCACATCTTTTTGCCACCATATAATTTATACTTTCAAGAACAGTTTGAGTAAAACAACTTATAAACCCTTCTTCTGGTAAACCTTCAAGCCACGTTTCTTTAATATCCTGTTCATAGCCTTCTAAAATATTATCAAAGCCTTCATTAACCTTGATATCTGTAAGCTGTAATATCAATTCTTCAATAGAACTACAATTTAACTCATATTTTTCATTTATATTTTCTAAAAGTTTTTCACAAATAGCATCACTTAACTTCCATAGCTTAGGAATGGTATGAGGTTCTCCATTAGTGTCTTTAATATCAAATAAATATGTTAATCTAAGAGTTGGCATTGAAGTATCAAAAACTGCTATGCTTCTTGTTCCTCTGTTTACATATCTTCCTATTTTTTTATTCCAAATTTCCATGGTAGCAACCATGGTAGCATCAGGTCTTTGAGCATAAATTAAAACTGCATTATCAAAGTTATATTTATAAATTTTTGCTGCAAAGTCTAAGAACTCTTTCCACTCCTTTTTATTGCTTGTAACTATTCCTGTTACTTTTTCGTAGATTTCTCTTACATCTGTTATTCTACTCATCAAGTACCTCCTTCCCCTGTGTTTCAAAATATAGTTTTAAAGCCTTATCAATAATCTCTTCAATCTCTAGCTGTTTAACTTCTGGTGCAAAATATTTGCTTATTAGTTTTGGCTTCAATTTTATAGATGCAGGTTTATTTGACTTCAGCTTTTTGTTAAGTTCTCCTGAAAGAATTGAATGAGCTGTTTCTTCATTTAATTTACCTTTCTCTGAGTAATCCCTAAGTACTTCGGCTTTTTTCATGTCTAATTTAAAATTGTTGGAGTTTAGAATTTCGTTTATAATTTGCTGCTCTTCTTTTTTTATAAATGATATTGTTACTGCTGTCATAAATGCAATTTCATCAGCATCAAGTCTATTCATTAAATCACTATCTAATTCTCCAAGCCTAACATATCTGGCTATCATATTTCTTGAAAGATTATAACTTTGAGCTAATTTTTCATCTGTTCTTAACTTTGTCTCAATTTGGCACAAAGTTGCTTCATCTTTGATATTATAAGGGTTTGCAAGCTTTTCAATTTCATCTAAAAGGTCATTTCTTTTTCCTTGCTGCTTCATGGCTTTATATCTTTGTGATATTGCAGCTGTTCTCTCTGAATACCTTAAATCTGCAAAAGAACGTTGAATTAAATTAGTTTCAGTAACAATTAAAGTAGCTTCATCTTCAGTAAGTCCTTCCTTAATAACCGCTGGTACTTTAAGTATTCCTGCAAGTTTTGCAGCATTTACTCTATTGTGACCAGATAGGATCTGATAGCTTGTACCTATAGGTCTTATAACTATAGGTACAATAACTCCAAACTCCTTAATACTTTCTACCATATCATTTAATCTTTCACCTTCATACAGCTTAAAGGGGTGATTACTAAAAGGCACAAGTTTTTCTATTTCAATCTCTGCTATTCCTGAATTAGTTTCTTTTTCAGATGAGATATCTCCAAACATATCATCTAAGCTCATTAACTTTCTCTCACTCATATTGCAGCCACCTCCTTAGCAAATTCTCTATATGCAATGGATACTTTATTTTTAGAATCATATTCTATGGTACTCTTACTTTTCATATTGGCTTCTCCAACCTTAACAGAAGTTGGAATTTTATTTTCAAATATGTTGATTTTACTACCATAAGCATCCTGAATAATTGCTAATACCTCTTTTGAAAGCTTCATTCTTTCTGCATACATTGTTAAAAGTATTCCATCAACCTCAATCTTAGGATTTATTCTCTTTTTAACTCTTATAATATTCCTAAGAAGTAGCTCCAAGCCTTTAGCTGAAAGATATTGAGGAGTAACAGGAATAATAACACTATCACAAGCCGCAAGAGCATTTATAGTAAGCATTCCAAGTGATGGAGAACAATCAATAATAACGTAATCATAATCAGTTTTCACTTCATCAACTATAGATTTTAAAACCAATTCTCTGCTCATAACATT
Organism: Clostridium manihotivorum; assembly: GCF_004015185.1. GTDB lineage: Bacteria > Bacillota > Clostridia > Clostridiales > Clostridiaceae > Clostridium_AR > Clostridium_AR manihotivorum. The sequence goes on from NZ_CP025746.1 coordinate 6,059,936, forward strand.
AACAAGGGCTATTTCAATTGCTGATAACTCTAAGCTACAAGGAATAATATCAATATTTCCTGCTGTAATAATATACTCTTCCTTTTTAGGTAAGCTTTTTTCCTCAATAGCCAGTGCCATAAGATTATATATTGTTGTTTTTATACTATCTGTATTATCATAACCAAAACATACTGTTAAGCTACTCTGAGGATCAAAGTCTATAAGTAATACCTTCTTTCCCATTTCTGCTAATGCATATCCTAAGTTTAAAGTTGTTACGGTTTTAGCAACGCCCCCTTTTTGATTCACGATAGAAATTACTTTACTTTTACACATTTTTACCCTCCACCTTTATAAATTCATTTTTCCTGCCTTTCTAATTCACACTATTTAATTTAATATTACACTTATAAATGTGATTATTCAAGAAGAATCTTTTGTTTTTATCAATTATTTTTATTATTATTGAAAATTCACATTAAAAAGTGTATATTTAAATTTAAGGATGGTGAATCACATGCAATTAACTATGGGTGAAAAAATTCGTATTTTAATAAAAAGAAAAAATATTACTATATCGGAGCTTGCAAGATTAATTGGAACTACTAATCAAAATTTATCCAATAAACTATCACGTGATAATTTCTCAGAAAAAGAGCTCCAGCAAATTGCTGAAGCTCTTGGTTGTAAATTTGAAGGATTTTTTGTTTTTGAAAATGGGAATAAAATATAAAAATTAAACAACGCTAGTGAATACTTAAATTTGACTTTTCACCCGTGTTGTTTAACATATTATTTTATCTCAGCAATATTCGGTGGTATTAAAGCATTTTTTATTCCATCAAATTCTTCCACTAGATGAACATAATTACAATCTTCCCATGCATCTGTTGAAACATGTTCTAAAACTATAAGCTGCATTTCTTTATCATTTTCAACAACATTTTTTATGAATTCATCTAGTAATAAAAAAATTCTTCTTACTTTTGTCCAATCATCTTTATCCTTAGTATTACTTTTGCTTTCCTGATAATTAAGTTTCTTTGAACTATTAAAGTATGGTCTAGTTGGTTGATCAAGAATTAAAAATGGTGCAACATATTCAATATCTTTATTCATTATCATTTCATGCAATCCCAAAAATAGACAAATATGCCTAAATAAATCTACTGAACTACTTGTGTGTCCAGCACATTCTGATGATTTGCTTTTTCTTAAATTTAATTTTTTATCTTTATAATCAAATGATGCCTTATAATCACTATAGGTTCCAAATACATCTTTTGCTGATTGAATATATGTATTTATATACTCATTCAAAGCTTCAATAGTATTCGCTCTACTTTCTTCCAATGGAATGAATGATTTCTTAGCACGTTCTAGTTCTTTAGTTTTTTCTTTTATTTTTTCTCTAGTTCCAGAAGAAATTAATGTCCCTTCTGAAAATTTGTTGATCTCTGCTTTAATCTCTCCAAATGCTATATATCTTTCTTTTTCACTTATAGGTTTAAAATCTATTTTAGGATACTTATTAATCTCCTCTTCTTTATTCTTCAATTGTTCTTCTAAATTATTTAATTTATTCTCAATATCTATTTCAAATGGCATCTTAGTCTTAATCGTTTCTTTTATCTGATAGTAATCATTTTCGAGTATGTTTAAAAATTTCTTATATTCACTATTTTCAATATTATCTATATATTTTTTTAAGTATTCTATTGGTTTTAAACTTTCCGCATCCTTTGAAAGTTTATTTTTATATTTCCGATATCGGCCTGAAAAACTTTTAAGTTTTCTGATCTTTAAAATTATTTCCTGTCGTTCTTTTAGCAATTCCTCCAGTAAATCATTCTCTGGAAATTCGACCAAATCAAGTTTATTATTTTTTACAATTAATGAAAGGTTTGCAACATCTTCATTGAAGCTATTTGTTTGAATTGGAATTAATTTAAATTCCTTTGCTTTTTTTATAAGTTCATATAATTTATCATCTTTCTTTTCCTCTTCAGCCAATTCATCTTTTTCTTTTTTTTCAAGCTTTACAATTTCTTTTTCTAATCGCATTATCTTTTCTGCTAAAGATAAATTTTCAATTGTAGTAATACCAGTAGCTAAATCGAAAATTCTTGGTAATGCCTCTCTATACCTTTCTTTATGTTGTTTGTCAAAATAAGTTTGACTATGAGTTATAACATCTCCTGACTGTGTATTAAACATCCAAAAATAGCGAAAAGATATCTTTGTATTTTGTTTGATTATTTTCCCGTTATAAGGAAATACAACTTTGTCATTTATTCCAAACTCTCTTTCTATAGTTTCTTTAAGTTCATCCTCACCTATACTTTCGTTGGGTAAATCAGGTATAACTCCAACACCAGAAAAATAATAAGAATTCGAATAACGAGTGCCTTTTTTCTTACCTCTAGCAATTGTGTAACATTTTTCATTTATTGATAAATTTAAACCATACCAATCAACATTTTCCCCAATATGTTCATCAGGAATTCCACTTTCACTTCCAAAAAAACAATAGTCAATTATCTCCAATATAGTTGACTTGCCTGTATCGCTATTACCAGTAATAACATTAACTTTATTCTTTTGAAATAAAAGTTCTCTTTTTTCTCCATTTTTTAACCAAAGAATAATCTTATTTATACAAAACTTCATAGTTCTACTCGCAAGCTTAAATATAAATTACTTGCCTCCTCCTTATCAAGAACATTTATTAGGTTATAACTTGCATCTATAATATCTAAAGCTCTTTTGCCTAAAACTTTATTCTTAAAATCAAAACCAGCCTCTATGTATATTAATTCATTATTTATAATATCTAACATTCCCAATTCTTTAAATAGAAAAATTGCATTTATACTTAATTCCAGATCTTCTAAATATCTTTTATTAAAATTAGCAAAAGCCATATTCTTCTTAATAATTAATTCTTCTACACTCCTGATTTTTGTTCGTTTATCTTTTAAAAATTCCACTATTCCTTTATAGCTTAATATAGGATGAATTAGCAAAACTTTGCTTATTTCTACTTTTCCTTTTTGTTTAAGTGCTGCTAAAATAGCAATACCAGTAAGTAACTCATTATTATAAAATGTATCTATCTGTTTCATCTTTTATACCTTTCCTCCCAATGTTTTAACCATCCTATTTTTCTATTATTTGAAAGGTGATAAAATTCTCCATTGCTTAATTGTATATTAAAATCAATTTTATCAAATTTTAATTCTTTATCTCTTATTTCATTTATACACTGAATAGCATGATCTATATCATTTGAAGAAATAGTTTTACGATGCCACTTTTTGTGACTATTTTTCCAATATGTTGTTGCTATTTCATGGAATTTTTCTTTTTGTTGTAAAGTAATTTCTCCATTATCATACCATTCCTTAAAATTCATTTCTACTTCAAGCATAAAACCTGTGTATTCAGCCATTTCCTCAATATTTTCTTCATCAATATCCCCAATTTCAATTAACTCCTGTATAAATGGCTGCTCTTGTAATTTACTTGGTAAAGGCTTTTGGAACTCCCTTATAGGTAAATTTGTTGTTTGGTATTTTTCAAAAATAGCAATTGCTTTAGGTTGCCACTCCTCATAAGTTACAATAAATTTTTGTCCACTATTTACCTTATCAAAAAAACTTACTTTTAACTCAAAAAAAATATCACTAAAAACATCATTTATTTTCTCATCACGAATATACTTATTTGAAATACTTTCTCTAATATCATTAACAATAGTATCTGCTTGTACCTCTATTTTTATCGATGAAATAAATTCTTTTAATAAAACTCTATTCATTGATAATATATTGCTAATACATTCTTTAGAACTTTCTCCTTTGCAATTTTTAAGCAAATTCTCTAAATATACAATAAATTCTTTAAAATTTCTATTATTACCATTTGCTTTTTTCATGCTAATAATAAAAGGGTTTTTATCAATTAATTTATTGGTCGCTAGAACAAATGTTGTGTTTTTTACATAATTTTTTTGAGAATCATAACTTTTCCTTCCGTCATTTTCATCACAAATTGCAAGTATCCAATTGTTTATTGTATGTAAAAGATCATCATCAAGTTCCGTCAAGTTAATTGTTTCTCCATTTGCCTGTTTCTGTGTTGTATGTTTAAGTTGTATAAGTGTAGTTTTTCCACATGACAAATCAATATGAACATCATCTTTCACTTCATATCCTAATTGCTGGCCTTTTTTTAATTTTAATAACTCATTTATAAAATAGAAAAATTGATAGTCAGTTCCTATTATTTTTGTGTCCGCTGAAGTTAAATCATATCTTTTTCTCTCTGTATTCATGAAATCATCACTCACTCTTTATTGATAAACTCTAATCATTGCTAATTTGGATATATTTACAATAATTATAACATTAATAGTCATAATATAACAATAATTACGGTAAAATACTTATATGATTTACAAACAGACTTTCCAATACATTTATAAAAATATTTATAAAGAAAAAACTATGAAGTTATAATTAAAAATATTTCTACTTCATAGTTTTCTTATCACATACTTACTTTTTATAATTACATATCTACTTTCACCATATCAAATCCCCACTCTTACTCTAACACCCTGAATAACTTCTTTATTTCTAAAATCATCACCATTTGTGTTAAAGTTATAAAAGCTTGCAAAGTGAGTAAATTCAATGATTATAAGGAATCCTTGCGACGTATTCCTACTACACACTCCACGTGACTGGTCTGCGGGAACATATCAACCGGCTGCACTTCAACAGTTTTATAGCCTAAATCTTCAATTATAGCTAAGTCTCTAGCCAAGGTACTTGGATCACAGGAAACATAAACTATTCTATCAGCATCAATAGAAGTTATGGCTTCAAGTAACTTCCTGTCACAGCCTTTTCTAGGAGGATCAACAACTACTACGTCTGCTTTTATTCCTTTAGCTATAAGGTCTGGTATAACCTTTTCTGATTCACCAGCGTAAAACTCTACGTTGCTAACAGAATTTTCTTCGGCGTTAATCCAAGCGTTATCTATAGCTTCTTGAATTATTTCAACCCCATATACTTTTTTAGCCTTTTGCGAAAGAAATAAGGTTATGGTACCTGTTCCACAGTAGGCATCAAAAACAGTTTCTTCTCCCTCTAAAGCTGCAAATTCTAATGCCTTAGAGTATAGCACTTCTGTCTGAACTGGATTTACTTGAAAGAAGGATAGTGGAGATATATTGAATTTAAACTCACCTATGTAGTCACTTATGGTATCTTGTCCCCATAAAGTTAAAGATTCTTGTCCGAGTATTACATTAGACTTCTTATCATTGATGTTCTGAATTATGCTTTTAATACCAGGAATATTTAACTTCATAAGATTTATGAACTCTTCTTTACCTGGAAGCTTAGTACCATTAGTAACTATCACCACCATAACTTCATTTGTTTTGAAGCCACGTCTTATCATAATATGCCTTAGTATCCCACTTTCATCATAGTTTCCATCTAAAAAGTAAGGTCTTATATTATTTTTTTCTATCCAGCTTCTAGTTAAGGTCACAACCTTATCTGCAATTTCGTCTTGTATATAGCAGCTTTCCATATCTATTATTTCATGACTTCTTGGTGCAAAAAATCCTATGGTAAGTTTTCCGTCTTGCAATCCGATTGGTAGTTGAACTTTGTTTCTATACCTATATGGATTATCCATACCGATAGTATCTCTAACTAGATCTCCATTCAGCTTTCCTATCTTTGTAATGCAGTCCCTAACTCTCTCTGTCTTAAAGTTAAGCTGCTCGTTATAAGATGTATGCTGAAGCCTACACCCCCCACACCTTTTATATATTGGACAAATAGGTTCTACTCTTTCCTCTGAGGTCTCTAAAGTTTCTACTAGCTTTCCATAGGCATAATTCTTTTTAACCTTTATAGCTTTAACTTTTACTCTTTCACCTCTTAATGCTCCTTCAACAAACATAGTAAAGTTACCATCTAACTTTCCTATACCTTCGCCCTCATATCCCTGAGCTACTATATCAACTATGTACTCTTTATTTTTTTCTATCATACAATTTTCACCTCATATAGCAAATCGCTATCCATTTACGTTTAAACACGCTTCTATAGGTATCCTTTACGAAAACTTAATTTATGTATGTTCTATAATCCCGACTTCTGGGGATTATCGGGCATATATAAATTAATAGTTGAAGTTGGAACCCTATATAGCTGTACCACTTCATAATAAACTTTTTATTTTCAATCTTTGCTCTCATACACAAGAGGAGTTTTGAAAGTAAACTTTGGATTTAAGTAGTACACCTTTATACATACCTATAAATTGTCCTTTATATCATTAATTATGTCAATATTATTTGCTAAAAAATGCTGCAAAAGCTGATTTTATCAATAAATTCTTATATTCTTAAGAATTTATCTTCTTATATTTTTAACAATATAAATTGTAAAATTGTTTAAAGTACAAACTATTTTATTGTTGTAAAGTTTGGTTTAACTACCCCTTAATCTTGACTAAGTATTATAAAAGTATCCTTATGAATATCAATTTATAAAAGGCTAATTTATAAATTGATGATAAGTCAGATCTATTTGTCAACAAAAGTCTCACATTGAGTACTCAATTCACTAACTGAATGTTCCCCATTGATAAGTACATTTGTAGCTTTACAGTTATGATTCTCGTTAAACACACACTTTACTGCTTCACACCTTATGCCTGGGCTAACTACTATCTCATTATCTGAAAAAACTTGCATCAGTTCTCCGGTATAATTTGTATTAGTCATACTCTTAACTGAATTCTTAAAGCTTTTCTCAGCAAAGGTGGAGCACAATGTTCCTTCTGAACTATGTGCATTATCTCCTTTTATATGTATCTGACCAGCAGTACAAAAGCCTCCTGAAACATTGTTAACGCAATTTTCAGCATTACAACTAAGTTTTGCCATATCATAATCTCTCCTTGATATCTATGTATGATTTTTTCTTTAGCTAATTTTTGCATATCTGCCTTTTCTGAACGTATGTGAAGAAATTCTGGCAGGCGATTAATCTTTATTTTTTATTCTTTCTCCCATATGCATTTAAGGTAACTCCACATACTTATCTATAGATTTATCTTAAATATGATTTCCTAAAGAATAAAAAAGTGGCTGAAGCGAACTTCTTCGGCGACTTTTTTTGCGCATCTGCCTTTTCTGAACGTATGTGAAGAAATTCTGGCAGGCGATTAATCTTTATTTTTTATTCTTTCTCCCATATGCATTTAAGGTAACTCCACATACTTATCTATAGATTTATCTTAAATATGATTTCCTAAAGAATAAAAAAGTAAAAGCTTACATATTTAATAGTGTAATAGTATTTTTATCATATATAACTTAAATAATTCATTTATTGGCTCTATAAGTTTGCTTAGGTTATAATATTTAGCTTACTACAAATTTTTTATACTAATCCATGGGCAAGTGTTTTCAAATACTACCTAAAGATGTATAATAAAACCAAGTAAAGGATTTCATAAGCAAAAATATAAATATTTAATCCTTTGGGGTATCGGGAGGTTATTATAATATGACTACATTTGTTTTAGTTATAGCTTCAGTAATGATAATAAGTGCTTTGGCTATAAAGGTCTATATTTTATTCCGTTATTTTAAACAAAAAGAAAATGAAACTGCATTTGCTGAAACCAATTCAGTACTATCGGCTTATAAGAACTTAAATGAAAAAGGTATAGTTTCAAGTGATCAAATGGAACAACTACTATCACAATATAAGAAGTCTGAAAGCTCACAGAAACTAGAAGAAGAGAAAAACGCCTTACTTAAGCTAAAAGATTTGAATATATTATCACCGGAAGAATATAACGAAAAGATGTTTATATTAGAAGATTTATATAAGTGTGGCAAGATTTAAAAAAAGGGCACCTAGAAAAAATAGGTGCAAGTAATCATAGGAATCAGTTGCCATTATATCCCTAGTATTATTTTCACATATAAAAAGGAAAATATACAGAACAAAAGAAAAAAATTATTATTAAATTTGTAAATTTTCTGTTAACAAAATACAAATTCAATATTTACATAAAAAATATTCTATGTAATATTTGATTTTTTATACAAAAGATTTTCATAATTTCTTAGATAGTAAAAAAAAATGAGTGCATAAGCACTCATTTTATATTAAAAATTATTCTACAACACTTACCTTTAATAGGTTTGTAGCACCAACTTGGTCTACAGGAACTCCAGCAGCAACTACAACAGTATCTCCACTATTTATACATCCCTTAGCTTTAACTGTAGAAACTGATTTTTCCATCATTTCATCAGTTGAAGTAGCTTTTTCTGCAACTATTGGGTATACTCCAAAGCTTAAAGCTAATGTCTTAGCAACTCTTTCATTTGGAGTCACTGCAAATATAGGACAATCTGGTCTGTTTTGAGAAATTCTTCTAGCAGTAGCACCAGTTTGAGTTGAAGTTATTATTGCAGCAGCTTGTAATTCATGTGCAGCATTGCAAGCAGCTCTGCTTATAACTCCAGATATAGCAGGTACATGCTTCTTAGCTGTTGAAACTGCTAATTCATAGCTTAATTTCTTTTCAGTTTCTTCTGCTATTCTAGCCATAGTTTGAACTGCTTCTACTGGCCAGCTACCATTTGCTGATTCACCTGAAAGCATTATAGCATCTGTTCCATCAAGGATAGCATTAGCTACGTCTGAAACTTCTGCTCTTGTTGGTCTTGGGTTTCTCATCATAGAATCAAGCATTTGAGTTGCAGTTATAACTGGCTTACCAACTGTGTTACATTTTTCTATTATAAGCTTTTGTACTGATGGTACTTTTTCTATTGGAATTTCAACACCTAGGTCTCCTCTAGCTACCATGATACCATCTGAAACAGCTATTATTTCATCTAGGTTGTCAACACCTTCTTGATTTTCAATCTTTGAGAAGATTTGAATATCAGCTCCGCCGTTTTCTACAAGAACCTTTCTTATAGCTTCAACGTCAGCAGCTTTTCTTATGAAAGATGCAGCAACAAGATTAACTCCTACTTCGCAACCAAACTTAAGGTCAGCTATATCTTTTTCTGTCATTGCAGGAAGTTTTATAGCAACTCCTGGAACGTTAACTCCCTTATGAGTACCTACAACACCTGTGTTCTTAACAACACACTTTATTACGTTTCCGTCTACTGCAGTTACTTCTAATCCAACAAGACCGTCATCTATTAAGATCATGTTACCTGGCTTAACATCATTGCCTAGTCCAGCATATGTAACTGAACATTTAGTTGTATCACCAACTACATCTCCACCTGCATATATTGTAAATTCTGATCCTACAGTTAATTCAACCTTACTTGGTTCAAACTTTCCAGTTCTTATTTCTGGTCCTTTAGTATCAAGCATAACAGCTATTTGCTTGTCATACTTCTTAGCTAATTCCTTAACTGCAAGCATTCTTCCTTTATGTTCTTCATGATCTCCATGTGAGAAGTTATGTCTTGAAACATTCATTCCTGTTTCAATAATTTGTGATAAAATTTCTTCATTTTCACTAGCTGGTCCAATTGTACAAATAATTTTTGTTTTTCTCATGAAAATACACTCCCTCTTTTTTTTTAACCCCAAATACGTGTTGTTTAGAGCTGACTAAAGATACTTTTTTCTTTAGCTCACTTATCTATCTATTAAAACATGACATAAATTAACCTGGTTAATCAAGATATACTTTCCTAATTAACTAGCTAAATTAATCAAAAATCTACTTACCCTAAAAAGAGATTTTCAACTTGGCATGTATAATATACATTTATTATTCCAGTAATACTATATTTATAAGCTTGTATAGATATAATTATTTAATTGAAAATCTACTATAACTTGCTCTAAATACATAAATTAAATAATTTATTCAATTTATGTGTGCTCAAGCTTTAAACCCTAAATAAAAACTTATGCACACATAGATTACATTCTATCATATTATCGCATTAATAGAAAACAAAATTTTAATATGAAAGTGCAGTAGCTATCTCATATAATTTCTCATCAAATTTTCTTTCCATAGCTAATGCTTCGTCTATATCCATATCCATTATTTGATTATTTTTTATTCCAACTACTCTGCAAGTTTTTCCTTCAAGTAGTAACTCAACTGCTTTAGCTCCCATCTTTGAAGCAAGAACTATATCTGCTGCAGATGGACTTCCACCTCTTTGTATATGTCCTAATATTGTTGCTCTAGTTTCCAGTCCAGTAACTTCTTCTATGTGTTTAGCTAAATCTTCTGCTCCACCAACACCTTCTGCAAGAAGGATAAGGTTATGCATCTTGCCTTTAGCTTTTCCTTCTAGAATAGTTTTGCATAGTTCATCTTGATTAAACCCTTTTTCTGGTACTACTATTGCTTCAGCTCCACCTGCAAGACCTGCATATAAAGCCAAATCTCCACAGTGTCTTCCCATTACTTCTACAACAGATACTCTTTCATGAGAAGTTGATGTATCTCTTAATTTATTTACTGCATCGATAACAGTATTTAAAGCTGTATCAAAGCCTATTGTATAATCTGTGTAAGCTAAGTCATTATCTATTGTTCCTGGAAGACCTATAGTCTTAACTCCAAGCTTAGATATAAGTTTAGCACCTGTAAAGGAACCATCACCACCAACAACAACAAGTGCATCAACACCGTATGCTTTTAGTATGTTAGCTGCCTTCTTTCTTCCTTCTTCATGTCTGAATTCTTCACATCTTGCTGTTCTTAGGATTGTACCACCTCTTTGGATGATATCTGATACGCTGCTTCTATCCATCTTAAAAAGTTCCCCATTTATAAGACCAGCGTACCCTCTTTTTATCCCCATAACTTCCAATCCATTATGTAAAGCCATTCTTACCACAGCTCTTACTGCAGCATTCATTCCTGGTGCATCTCCACCACTTGTTAAAACAGCGATTTTTTTCATAATATTTCCTCCTCCACACATTCATGGACATTTATAGTCCCACCTGTGCTAAATATTACCCACATTTATTAACTAGATTAATTTTACATAAACTACGAAGATTTTTCAACGTATAAATTATAATTTTAGTTAAATTATCTTCATAAAATTTAGCTTAATAACGCTTGAATATTCTGACAAATAAAATTAAAATTACTTCATATTAATTCCCCAAATAAATTCTAACTAATATTTTCATAATTTTCAATGATTTTATGTTGAAATGTAGAAATACATGACGAAACATTGGGGATTGATACAATTTATTATATCCTTTTTGTGATATTTTTATATGTGGTTAAAAAATATATGAAATCCTTTAACTTACAGGATATTATTTTTAAATTTCTTTTCTTATTTTCTACATATTTTTTGTTGTGCTTAAATTACTACTTTGAGTGCTAAAATTTATGAAACTCTCATATTTTAAAAGAACAAAAAATATTAATAGCTAACTGTAAAAGCATAAAAACAAATAACAGACTATAGGCATACTACATAAAGAGTATGCCTTAGACTGTTATCTTACATAGACATACTACTTCAAAATGAACTCTATCAAAATAAAACTTCGTAGATTCATCGAAAGCTTTATTTTGAGTCTAAGGATTGAAGTAGTTTGTCTGTTCAGAGGAATAGATATTCCAGTTCTATAATCTTGTAATACCCTAGAAATCATTCTTACTATTAATGGTATTTTTGTCGATTTATATATTTTACTTTGAACTGGTATATCTATAACAATTAAATTTTCGATTTAAAATTAATCCACAACTTTTATATTTTCATCCCCAAAATATCCACTTAATGTTGCTATTATATCCCCATCTAAAGATACCCACAAATCCTTACTTAATCTAAAGTTTTGTCTCTCTTTTTCAGAGAATATATATATAGGGGTTTCTCCCTTAAAGGGCTCTAATATTGTTTTTAAAAGCTTATTTACAGCTCTAGCCTTTTCATTATCCTGAACTCTTATATAAATCTTTGAAGAATTTAGCTTCTCCAATGGCTGTATCTCTTCACAAATCAGCTTAGGAAGTTCATCCTCTTTTATACTAACTCTGCCTCTTACAACCACTAAAGAATCTTCTTTAATTAGTGCATTTACTTTTTCTAAGGTTTTTGGGAAAACTATAACTTCAATAATACCACTAAGATCTTCTAACTTTAAAAAAGCCATTATGGTATTGTTTCTGGTTACTTTTCTAGACACTTCTGCTATTATTCCACCTATAACCACTCTTTCGCCATCATAAACCGAGGCTGAGGTCATAAGTCCACTATCAATAGAATCACCTAAAGCTTCATCTTCAAGCACTTGGCTATGAGAGAGTAGTATTTTTTCTATTCTAATAGTAGTTTGAAGCTTCAAACTTTGAGCATATTCGTCTAAAGGATGTCCCGTTATATAAAGCCCTGTCATTTCTTTTTCCATAGCTAAAAGATACTTTTTATCAAACTCCTTAATCTCTGGATACTTTATTGTAGGAGTGTCTAATACAGAGTTATCTTCATTTCCAAAAAGGCTTATCTGCCCATCAATATTTCGTTTTCTCTGGTTTCCTATACTGTCTAACACTCTTTCATAGACTGCAAGTAACCTTGATCTAAATATTTTAAAGCAATCAAAGGCACCAGCCTTTATTAAACTTTCTGTTGCTCTTTTGTTAATAGTGGATAGGTCCACCTTGTTTGCAAAGTCTATAAGTGATTTAAAGTGTCCCTTTTCCCTTCTGGAACTAACTACGCTTTCTACTACATTCATACCAACATTTTTTATAGCTGCAAGTCCAAATCTTATTGTATCGCCTTTAACTGTAAACTTTGAATAACTTTCATTTATATCTGGTGGCAACACTTGTATACCTAGACTCTCTGCAAAATTGATATAGTAAGCTACTTTTTCATTTATGCCCATTACCGAATTAAGCATTGCTGCGATGTACTCAACAGGATAATACTTCATAAGATAAGCAGTCTGGAAACCTACTACAGCATAAGCTGCAGCATGGCTTTTATTAAATGCATAAGAAGCAAAGTCCATCATTGAATCAAAAATCTTGTTACCTATCTCTTCTGATATACCGTTTCTAAGACATCCTGGAACTTCGATATCTCCATTTTCATCAACGATTCCATATATAAAGTTCTTTCTTTCTTCTTCCATGACCTTATGCTTTTTCTTAGACATAGCCCTTCTTACAAGGTCACTACGTCCCATAGAGTATCCTCCAAGCTTTCTAACTATCTCCATTACCTGCTCTTGATATACTAAGCATCCATAAGTAACTTTTAATATAGGTTCTAGGTGAGGTGTTAAATAAGTTATCTTATCTGGGTTCTTCTTATTTTCTATGTATCTTGGAATCTCAGCCATAGGACCTGGTCTATATAGAGATATTCCCGCTATTATATCTTCCAAAGAATCTGGCTTTAGTTCTTTCATAAAAGAAGTCATACCAGCAGATTCTAATTGGAATACCCCAACTGTTTTACCTTCTCCTAGCATCCTATAAACTTCTTTATCATCAAAATCTAGCTTATCTAGATCAATATCTATACCACGATTTTGCTTTACCATGTCTACTGCATCTTTCATTACAGTCAAGGTTCTAAGTCCAAGAAAGTCCATTTTTAAGAGACCTAGCTCTTCTAGAGTAACCATATCAAACTGTGTTACTACGTTATCTTCATTTTTTTGCAGTGGTACATACTCAACTAAGGGACGTGAAGCTATTACTACACCCGCAGCATGGGTAGATGAATGTCTTGGTAGTCCTTCAAGCTCCCTACTAACATCTATTAATTCCTTAACTCTTGCATCATTATCGTATTCACTTTTAAGTTCAGGATTTAGCTCTAACGCCTTATCAATGGTTATAGTAACCCCTTGCATATTAGGAGGTATCATCTTAGCTATCTTATCAACTTCGCTATAAGAATAGTTCATGGCTCTTCCCACATCTCTTATACAGCCTCTAGCAGCCATAGTACCGAAGGTTATAATCTGAGATACATTGTCCATGCCATACTTTTCTACAACATAATCTATTACTTCCTGTCTTCTTTCATAGCAAAAGTCACTATCTATATCAGGCATACTTATTCTCTCTGGATTTAAGAATCTCTCAAATAGCAAGCTATACTTAATAGAATCAATCTTTGTTATTCCAAGAGTATACGCAACTAAGGATCCGGCCCCAGAACCTCTTCCTGGTCCAGTTGGTATACCATTATCATTGGAGTACTTTATAAAGTCCCAAACTATTAAAAAGTAGTCCACATATCCCATCTGATTTATAACTGATAGCTCATAATTCAATCTATCTATATAAAGCTTGGCTTCATCGTTTGTTTCACCAAATTCTATTATCTTGTCTAAGTCAAAATCCTTATGTAAAAAATTTTTAAAGACCTCATATCTTTCAATAAGTCCTTTAAAGCAAACCTCTCTCATATACTCAAAAGGATCAGTTCCTTCTGGTAATGGAAACTTAGGAAGCTTTGATGTATGGAATTCATATTCAAAGTTGCACATATCTGCTATCTTCTGAGTATTTTCCAGTGCTTCCGGCACATATGAAAACATATTCCACATCTCTTCAGCTGATTTTAAATAAAATTGATCTGAAGGGTATCTCATTCTGTTCTCTTCATCTACAGTCTTTCCAGTCTGTATGCATAGAAGTACATCATGAGATCTAGAATCTTTTTTCTCAATATAATGAACATCATTTGTGGCTACAAGAGGCAAATCCAGCTCCTTAGCTAACTCAATGTTCATATCATTAACTTTTCTCTCATCATCAGTACCATGATACTGAATCTCCAGATAAAATCCATCTTTAAAGGTCTCTTTATAAAATAAAGCAGCATTTTTAGCTTTTTCTTTATTTCCATTTAGTAAATTTGATTGCACCTCTCCACCGAGACATGCACTTAAGGCTATCAAACCTTCACTATGATTCTTTAAAAACTCATGGTCTGTTCTCGGCTTATAGTAAAAACCTTCCGTAGAAGCTTTTGATACTATCTTCATTAGATTTTCATAGCCTTTTTCATTCTTTACAAGAAGAACAAGATGATAAGTTTTATTATCCGAATCAACATTCTTTATGTGCATAGACTTAGGTACCACATAGACTTCACAGCCTAAAATTGGCTTTATGCCAGCATTTTTTGCAGCTTTATAAAAATCAACACATCCATACATTACTCCATGGTCTGTAATAGCTATACTGTCCATACCAAGGTCTTTAGCCTTTGATATTACCTTATCTATCTTTCCAGAACCATCTAGTAAACTATATCCTGTATGAAGATGAAGATGAGTAAACTTCTTATCACTCAATACGCCCCTCCTCCTTCTGTTAATCTATATCTATCTTAAGTTAACTTAAACCTTTCTATAAGTTCCTATATTTGTACACTTCATATTAAAATTTATATTTTAAAACTATCCTATCATAAGCCATATGTGCTTTAAAAACAATTCTCACATCGAGATGCTACATCTTCAAATAACAAATCTAATTTATATTTATTATAACTCTTCTTGCCTATCATGTACATAATTAGCGGCCTGCCTAAATTTGTTAGCAGCCTCTTCTGGAGAGGTTACATTTATGAAAACCTGAGTACTCATCTCAAAGCCTGCAAAGAAACCTTCTCTAGGAAATATATCAATGTAAAAATGACTTAATGAATCATTATTTTTCTCGATATAATAACATATGTTAAGAGCTATATCCCCTAAACTATGAAAAATCATAGAAAACACCTTTGCCATTAAGTCTGATAACCTAGTTATATTTTCAGAATTAAAAACGTCCTCTATAGAGCTTGAATGTTTTCTCCACGCTATTCTTATTTGATTCTGAACATAAGAACCATAAGGTGAATAGACTATATAATGTTCATTATCAAATATTACTCTCTCCTTAAAAGAAAGCTCTGAATTGATTTCCTCACAAACCAAACAACCTGAACTTTTTGAAGTTCTGCTAGTAGGGGTAAAATTGAGAGCTATTATCTGAGAATGAGGATGTTCTATAGATGCACCTCCTTTAACTCCGTAGTTTTTAAAAATCTGTATAAACGCCATATCCTTGTCTTCAAAACATTTCTCTACGGTATATTTATAAGCTGTAAATATATCTCTCCACTTTTCAACATCGTATTGATATAACTTTGTGTTATGCTCTAGTGTCTCAATAACAACATAATGATAGCCTTTAATACTTTCTCCATCTTCCACTATTGTCGGATATTTGTTTTTCACTACCCTTACTTTCCAGTGATCTTTTCCTGTCCTATATATTTCAATAGGAGTTTCTTCCTCATTACCCTTGCAGAAAGGACATTTAATGTCATGTACAGGCATATCAGTGTCTGAAGATATTCTAAGCTTATGATTACTGTGAATAGGTCTATTGCTCCTATTGGTAGCTATTATTACTTGTCTTCCTGTTAATTTATCTACTCTAATCTCATTCATACTTGGTAACTCCTTAATGTATAAACTATAGGTTATGTTTAATTTCAACATGATGCTTTAACATAACCAAACAATATTAAGCTTTATTAATAAAGTCTATCTTTCTTCAACTTCCTATATTGAGATTATTGACTAATATGCTTCAAAAATGTACTAAAGTATTTTTCTTTGGTAAACTTTTTGTGCAACTGGCTTTTCTTTTCTGAATATATGTGAAAAAATCCTGTTAGATAAGTAAAAATAGGATTAAATACAAGAATTTGATTTTCTTATACTTAACCCTAATGCTATTCTTCACTTAATGATAAAATCTACATACACATCTATATTCAATAATATTACTTGAATTAATCTCATTTAAGCATCTGGCTATTAATAGCACATAAATGCTTTAACAGCACCTTTAAATCTGTCCTGATCTTATTTCGTCTGCGATTTTTTCAATCTTCCTAAGTCTGTGATTTATTCCCGACTTACCTACTGGAGGATCTAGCATCTCACCTAATTCCTTTAAAGATTCATCAGGATATGACAATCTGAGCTCTGCAACTTCTCTCAGGTTTTTAGGCAATCTTGCAAGTCCTATTTGCCTTTGTATAAGCTTTATACTTTCAACCTGTCTTACAGCGGCATTTACAGTTTTACTTAAGTTGGCAGTTTCACAATTTACAAGCCTATTTACGTTATTTCTCATTTCCTTCATTATTCTTATATTTTCTAGTTCTAATAGCGAAGAATGAGCCCCTATAACATTTAATAAATCTACTATTTGTTCGCCTTCTTTAATATAAACAATATAACTATTCTTCCTTTGTATCACTTTTGAATTAAGTGCAAAGGTATTTATAACATCTCTTAGATCTTCTGCATATTCTAAGGAATGGGTGACCAACTCTAGATGGTAATTTTTCTCTGGATTGCTTATGCTTCCACCACCGATAAAGGCGCCTCTTACATAAGCCCTTCTTTTTTCCTCATCTGACACTATGTCTTGATCAATCCTATAATCTAAGGTGGTGATACCTTCTACTTCTCTCAATATTCCTGTATCTCTAAGAAGGTCCTTAACACCCATTTCCTCTGTTATAAGAACCATATAAATATTATTCTTCTTCAATGAGTTACTTCTCTTTACCATAAGCCTAGAATGTATATTAAAATGATCCTTTAATAAAGTAAAAACTAACCTAGCACAGGCAGGATTTTCTGTGGTTATCTTAAAGCTAATCTGTCTTCCACTAAAAGCTAAGGTTCCACTAACCTTCATTATTGCAGAAATTTCTGCCAATGCCTCATTTTTATTCAAATCAGTATATCTGCATATTTCTCCTTTAACTTTTGACGAAAATGACATAAATACCCCTTCCTTGCTACTTTTCCTTTAGTCTTTGTGATAAGTACATATATTCTAATATCTTTTTTCTATCATATAAAAGCTTTTTCTCCATAACTGTTTGCATTATTACTTCGGCCAATCTCTCAGAGTTATGTCTTACTAGCCCTTTATTTATGTTTACAAGATTAGCCTTTACCACCTCTATGCCCATCCTTTGAAGTTCTGGCAAGTCTATGTCAACAATCTCTGAGCCATCTTCCATATATCTTTTCTTAAGTTCATCAGATATATTGTCCACATTAGCTATTACACAATCAACAATCTCTTTACCACAATAATCATTTAATATCTTAATGTGATCAGATACTTTAAAGCCATCTGTTTCTCCAGGCTGTGTCATTATATTTGATACATAAATCTTAAAAGCTTTACTTTTTCTTACTGAATTAGTTATTTCTTTTACCAACATATTAGGTATAACACTTGTATATAAGCTTCCTGGTCCTAAAACTATGGCATCAGCCTCTCTTATTGCATCTATAGCATCATCTAAAGGCTTTGCATCTTCTGGGATTATGGATAACTTCTTTATTCTAGTTTTACTCTCATAGGCTATCTCAGGAATCATAGACTCTCCCTCAATGATTTGCCCATCGGCCAATTCAGCTTTTAACTTCATATTTTCCAAGGTAACAGGTAATACTTTTCCAGTAACAGCAAGAACTGAACTCATCTTTTGAACTGCATCTTCAAAGTTGTCAGAGATACCGTCCATAGCTGCTAAAAATAAATTGCCAAAGCTTTGATTCTTAAGTCTTCCATCTTTAAATCTATATTGAAGTAGGTCTTCCATAAGAGGCTCCGTATCTGCAAGAGATAATATACAGTTTCTTATATCACCTGGTGGCAGTATACCAAGGTCCTCTCTTAAGTCTCCAGAACCGCCTCCATCATCTGCAACAGTTACTATAGCCGTAATATTAGAGGTATAATACTTTAAACCTCTAAGCATGGTAGACAGCCCTGTTCCACCACCTATTACAACTATTTTAGGACCTTTAACTAAAAGTCTCTTTTCATATATAAGATTTTCTATCTTCTCATTATCGAAGGAAACTTTTATATATCCCTTATTCATTAGGGCTATCACTGCCTTGATTCCCTCAGTAACGGATACATAAATTATGAAAATTCCTGTTATATTTAAAAATATAAAGAAAACCATGTAAGGTGTATTATAAACCTTATGTTGAACCAATTCGTTAAGGCCAAAAGCTATAAACAAGATACCTAGTATAGCATATAAAATCCACCTTTTAAGTTTTATACCTGGTTTTAGCCAGTCTATAAGTCTCATAGCTTTTTAGCTCCTCTATTAACATCTTCGTTGACGTCTCTATGCTCAATTGTAGCCTTGAATCCACTGCTATTTAAATCCTCACATATTGCATTTGCTATGGCTACAGATCTATGTCTTCCGCCAGTGCAGCCTATAGATACTATAAGCTGTCTTTTACCTTCCTTTGCGTAGTTAGGTATTAAAAACTTCAACATGTCATCTATCTTATCCATAAACTTCTTAGTTTCTTCTTTTTCCAAAACATATTTTTTTACAGGCTCATCATTTCCTGAAAAAGGTTTAAGCTCTGGTATATAGAATGGATTAGGCAAAAATCTTACATCAAATACCAAATCAGAATCCATAGGTATTCCATATTTAAATCCAAAAGACACAACAGTGATTGTTAATGGTCTTTCGGTTGTTGAGCCACTTCCATATAGTAAGTTAAGTTTTTCTCTCAAGTCTCTTATTGCATATTTAGAAGTATCTATTATATTATCAGCTCTATCTTTTATCTCTCTAAGTTTTTTTCTCTCTTCCTCAATACCGTTTATAACCCTTCCGTCTGGAGCAAGTGGATGACTTCTTCTAGACTCTTTGAATCTTTTTACAAGCACCTCATCTGACGCTTCAAGGAACAGTATTTCATACTTTAGTTGATTTTCCTTCAAAGAATGCAGAGTTTCGAATAAATCTTCGAAAAAGATCCCACCTCTTATATCCATTACTAATGCTATTTTATCGATTTTCCCATCACTTTGCTGACACGCCTCTGCAAACTTACATATAAGCTTTGGAGGTAAATTATCTACGCAAAAGTATCCCAAATCTTCTAAACTTCTTGTGGTTTCTGTCTTACCGGCTCCAGAAAGACCAGTTACTATCACAAATCTCATAAATATCCTCCTTGCCACATCCTTAAGTATTTCATCTTTATACGTATCACTTCATAATAAAATCTATATTTTCGGATTGAAGTGCTACATCTTTATATACTCACTTTGAATAGTACATCATAAAATGCTATACGATTTTAAAAAGTAACTATTCTCACTTATGAGTAAAAATATTCTTACATTAAATTATATCACATAATGTAACTTTTATAGATATACAATTTTAAAGTTGCATTTATGCCTAAATAAAACCTTAAAATTATATACGTTTATGCTCACAATAGCATTTAAATTAATAGCAAGTTTTCAAAACTCTCTAGGAATCCTTGAGAGTTTTGAAAACTATAATGCAGATTGAATTTGTATAATTTTATATTTTCCTACTAAAAAAAATAAGCTTTTTCATTATACTTTGTGAGAGCTTTAGTCTTCACGGTTGATTCCTATCCATTATAATTAAGGTGTTAACCTTGTTCTATCTCTAGGAAATAAAGTTGCTTCTCTTATATTGTTTAGCTGTAATAGTTGAGCAGTTATTCTCTCTAACCCTATAGCTAATCCTCCATGGGGCGGCATTCCATACTTAAAAGATTCAAGATAAAAACCAAAATCCTCTGGATTTAATCCCTTATACTTCATATTTTCCACAAGCTCAGAATATTCGTTTATCCTCTGACCACCTGTAGTTATTTCAACTCCCCTAAATAATAAGTCAAAACTTCTAGTTCCAAGCTCACCCTTAGGCATGGTATACATAGGTCTTTTACTTCTTGGATAATTAGTAATAAATATGAACTCAGAATCAAGCTCTTCTTTAGCATATTGGTATATTTGCTTTTCACCCAATGGGTCTAGATCTCCAACAAGATCACTACGACAGTATTTAGCCTTCAATATTTCTATCGCCTCTTGCAAAGTAATTTGAGGTATAGCCTCTCTAATTTGTGGTATTATTATTCCAAGTTCTTCAAACTTACCCTTATACTCATTCTCTATCTTACAAAGTATAAACTTTAAAAGCTCTGTCTCAAGCTCAATTAGTTGCTGCTCATCTTCTATAAATCCCATTTCCAAATCCATGCTCACATACTCATTTATATGTCTTGAAGTATTATGCTCTTCAGCTCTATAAACATGGCCTATTTCAAAAACTCGTTCGTATCCAGCTGCCACCATCATCTGCTTATAGGTCTGTGGACTTTGCGCTAAATAAGCCTGTTTTTCAAAATAGTTAACTTTAAATAAAGCAGTGCCTCCCTCAGCACCTTCAGAAACTAGCTTTGGTGTGTATATCTGAGTAAAGCCCTCCTTTATCAAAAACTCGGAAAAGCCTTGAGATATAGCAGCTTGAATTTTAAATATAAAGTTATTATCTTCATTTCTCAAACTTAATACTCTATTATTAAGCTGCGTTTCCAAATTACTTTCCATAGGGCTTTTATTTATAGTTATAGGTAGCTCATCTTTAACTAAGGTTATCACCTCAACCTTTTCTGCTTGAAGCTCAATATTACTGATTTTATTTTTTCCTTCAACTACATTGCCCCATATAGCTAATACAGATTCTAATTTTATACCTTGTATATCTAATTGGTTATTATCAACTACACATTGAACCATACCACTTCTATCTCTTAAAACTAAAAAACTAACTTTACTCAAGCTTCTCACTTTATGAAGCCATCCAGTAATCTTTACCTTACTTCCACACTTAAGCTCATTTATTAATGTTCTTTCCATAACAAATTCCTCCTTAAACAATTAAATCTTTAGATATTGATATCAAAATGTTTAAACCTATAAATTTGTATATAACGTTATAAATCTCTATATAAACGGTGATCAGCCGTAGTTTTATATTTATTTAACAAAGCCTTTTCCAGTATACTTATAGATATTTAACTTCAAGCAAGTACCTATAAATAAAGTAAAAAACGCCCCTTGAGTAAACTCAAGGGGCGAATATTGGTATCCAACTTCAACTATTAATTTATGCATACCCGATGATCCCCAGAAGCCGGGATCATCTAATCCCCAGAAGCTGAGATCATCGAACATGTATAAATTAAGTTTTCGTAAAGGATACCTATTATACGCGGTACCACCCTAATTGACTTTTTAGTAAATTAAGCTTCTGGCAGTGAAAATAATTTTTCTTTACTCTTCTACTATATATTCATTTAAGCCATCCAAACATATCTATTCATAGCTTTATCTAAAATATAATTTTCTACGAAAAAGAAATGCTTTCTCATCATACTTTTGGATGCTTTAGATTTTAAGAAGAATTGGTGAAAAACAAAAAACTCCCTCCAATAAAGGAGCGAGCATTACTCACGGTACCATCCTAATTAACCTTAAAAAGTTATCTTTACAATATAACGGTATTTACCCGGCTCAGCCTAATAGATAAATTATTTTTCAGCTTCGCATCTCAGAGATGTCCTTCAAAGTAAATATAAATATGGGCTTCCACCGTCCCCAACTCGCTTCAATTTAAGTTTTTACTTTTACTTTTCTCTTCATTGATTTTATTTGTATAAATTATACATCAATAATACAAATATGTAAACCTGTATTTATTGTATCTTATTCCTATTTTTATTTCTTCTAAGAGCTATTATTAATAAGAAGATAGGTATTACAAATTGCAATGGAACATGAATATATATAGGAACAATATCTAATCCAATATGGAAATGCTGAACAGGATTAGATTTTAGTATATATGAAAGTAAAACTACTATTACACCTAAGATAATAACTATAAAGTTTCTGTATTTAATTTCAACTTTAAAAGTAGCCATAGCCATCTCTACCGAGCAATAAAAAAATATAAGAATCTTATAAAAACCTCCTAGCATTAAGAGGATTATAGCAAAAACATCCAATCTTTGTATAAAGCTGCCAATCTGTATTATACCAATAGATTTCAATATAGGGAATACAGATACCTCAACTATGTTTGCAGATATTGTAGCTATACTCATAATAGAGGCAAAAGCTAAGGCATTTCCGGCAATTATATTAGAGATAAATGAAAGCTTTCTCACTTTGTTCATTTCATTATCCCTAACATTAGGATATATATTCAAAAAAGTTATAGTTTCACCATAAGGCACTGTTATAGCCAATGGAAACAGTAATTTTATGATTGGCCCCCATCCATATTCAAGCACTGGAAGCAGTCGCTCTATCCTTGGCAGCTTATTTACAAATGCAAATACAGTTATTATAGTGATTGTAGTAAAGGTTATTGCATTTAATATAACCGCTCCTCTTCCCATTGCTTCTATGCCTAGGTAAGCACAATATATAGCAGGTATGGTCATAATAAGTATCACCATAATGTCAGGAGTCCTCTGAAGGGCTGTAGATTTTATTATTATTCTAAAATCATTAATTATTCTATTTGCAATATATATATAATAAACTATGTAAACCAAAGATAGAAAAAAACCTACTTTTCCACCAAAGATCTCACGCAAAATTTCCGTAAAATTAGCTCCACTAGTTTTGTTAAATAAAGTACTATATGCAAAAGTTGCTCCAGTACCTATAACCATACCTAAAAATATAACTATCCAAGAATCTTGTTTTGCACTAGTTGCTAGTGGTATTGCTACAGCACTTCCTATTTGAAATAAAATCATCATACGAACAAGTTGTCTTCCGCTTATTTTATTATTCATAAACTTCACCCTATTTTGTAGGCTTAAGTGATTTTGTAGTTGTTCCAGTAGTTGTTATCTCAACCTTAACCTTATATTCTACTGGAATAATTGGGAATTCATTGTCCCAATTCTTTCCTACCTTCTTCCACAGTTTATTTTTATGTATCTTAATACTTCTACCAAACCCGAATATATCTGTTTTAAATTTGTCTTGTATTTCTGACGTCGATTTACTAAATCTCATGACTAGATAATCCTCTGTTTTCCTTTCTATTTGTTTTATGGTACCTGGCTTATCTATTGGTATAACTCCTGTAGCTTCAGCAATGGAGGCCTTTATTTTCATATTAACTATTATTTTCGGTTTACCCATCACTTCTTCTACCGTGATTGTCTTTCTTAAATTCTCAGCTGTTAAATTAATAAATTCCTTTGGATCAACCCAGGGAACTATTATCAAAAAACCTTTTTCACTACCTCTTATTATATTTACTAATGCGCTTTGACTATCATTTAGCCAACCTATGAGTTTATCTCCTTTGAAGGCAGCTACTGGCCCCAGTTGAATGTTTGCGGGTACATCTGAATAATTAATATTTTCTTTACTCATTCCAATATCAGTATCACCAGTCACTATTATACTTGTTAATATAGGTTCTATCCCTTCACTCTGAGTCATTTCTATTAAATCAAACAATCTTACCTTTGTAGTTGCTACCCATATCTTTTCTGAATTTTCTATGGATTGAAAGAGCTTATTAGCCGGATTCTGATCTAATGGTGTTAATACATTAAGTGCATCAGTAGCTTTTTTCCCTCTCAACACAGCAATATAAAAATCACTTCTTATCTCACTATTTCTTAATAAGTAGTCAAGAGTAGTACCAATTCCTTCTCTTGCAAAATCCTCTCCAAATACAAGCATTCTTAAATGTCCTAAGAAGAACTGTCTGGGAATTTCTAAACTTAACCTCCTAATAGCCTCCTCTAAAGACTTGCCTTCCATTCTATAAGTAGTTACAGCAGTACCATCCGCCCCAGATCTATCAGATGCTACTTTATCAGTATTTAATATTTGTACTGTAACTAGATATTTTTCTTTAACTTTATCAATCCCTAAAGCCGTAATTAAAGAAAGCTGTGATGGTTCCTTCGCTCCCCAGCAGCCACCTAATAGGTTACATATCATAATTATAATTAATAATCTAGAAATTCTCTTCATCATAATCACTTCTTAATTAAATTTTTCAATATAAGCTTAAAAATATTCTTTATCTTAGGATCAATAGGGGTATTTTTTGGAGCCATAGTTTTGGGTACAAAAGGCTCCATATAAGGAACACCAAAACTGTTTATGCTACAAAGATAAAATATTGTAACTATTATGCCGCTTATTAAGCCAGGAAGTCCAAGTGTAGTACCTAAAGCAAGCATAACATATCTTAATAATCTTGAAGCGTTGGCCATTATGTATGACGGACATACATAAGTGGCTATCGCAGTTATAGCTACTACTATTATGAGTATTGGTGAAAATATTCCAGCCTCTATAGATGCTTGCCCTAAAATCAAGGCTCCTACTATGGATATTGTTGGACCTACAGCTCTAGGCATTCTTACCGCAGCTTCTCTTAATATATCAAATATAAGCTCTAATATAAAAGCCTCGAAAGCTATAGGAAAGGGCACTCTTTGTCTTTGAGCGGCAATACTTATATATAAGGCTGTTGGAAGCATCTCTTGGTGAAAGGTTAGTATAGCACAATATACTCCTGGGGTAAGCAAGGCTATAATATAGCTTATAAATCGAATAAACATTAAAAAACTTCCTGTATAATTTCTTACATAAAGCTCTTCTGTAGTTTGAAAAAAGTTAGTAAAAACTGCTGGCAGTATTGAAGCAAAAGGAGTCCCATCTACAAGTATAGCTAGTTTTCCTCTCATAAGCGCAGTGGCAACGAAGTCTGGTCTCTCAGAACTATATATTATAGGGAAGGGTGACACTTTATCTCCTTGCAAATAATCCTCTATAATTGCACTGCCTACAACAAATTCTATATTCATATTTTGCAGCTTGTTTTTTACCACACTCAAAACATCCTCATCAACAATTCCTTTTATATAGATAAGTGATACATCAGTCTGAGACTGCTCTCCCAACCTATAATCTTCAAATATTAAATTTCTATTTTTTACTCTTCTTCTAAGCAAAGCTGTATTTGTCCTTAGAGTCTCTGTAAATCCATCTTTAGGCCCTTTAATAACATTTTGTGTAGTAGGCTCTTCAATTCCTCTTTGAGCCCACTTTTTAGAATCAATTGAAATAGCTTTATTACAACTGTCTATAAGTAAAACAGTTTCACCTGCTAATACGCTTTCATACACCTTATCAATATCGGATAATTCATCTATCTCTCCAAAAGCTAGAGAGTGTCTTTTAATAATATCAAACCAATCAATATTCTTACCATTAGAAAGCTTTATATCAGCTATTCTTACATCTATCATTAAAGACTTTAGAATTATGCTATTTACCGTATCATCATCAGAAAGTCCATCTATATAAATTATAAAAGCTTCTATTCTTTCATCTTTTCCTATGGTAAATTCCCTAATTACTATATCATTGCTCTTTCCTAATACACTTTTGATCTTAGATAAGTTTTCTTTTAGATTAGTACTAATTTCATTCATTATTATCACCACTAGTACCTATATTTACTATTAAAATTCCCTAAAAAAAAACTTATATACCAATAGTGGTATATAAGTTTTTTCTATCTTTTTAACTTAATAAGCTAAGTTATAAATTTAAGTATAAAAGAAATATTAAGTTAAAGCTATAAATTATAATATGAAGCCGTAAATCTCTAGTTATATTACATCATCACCAATAATCCTAACTTCTGGATGAAGGTCCACATCAAATTTATTCTTAACTGTGGCCTGTACATGATGTATTACTGCTAAAACGTCGGCTGCTGTAGCATTGCCTTTGTTGATAACAAAGCCTGAATGCTTTTCAGAAACCCCAGCTCCTCCAATTGTAAAGCCTTTTAATCCCGCGTCTTGAATTAACTTACCTGCAAAATACCCTTGTGGTCTTTTGAAGGTACTTCCTGCTGATGGATATTCTAATGGCTGTTTTTCTTCTCTTCTTGCTGTTAGCTCTTCCATTCTTTGCTTTATAGATTCATAATTACCTTTTTTTAGCTCAAATACTGCTCCAATAACAATAAATCCCCTTTGCATAACAACGCTTGACCTATAACCAAGCTCAAGCTCATCTTTTTCCAAAACTCTTATTTGATTTTTATCATCTAACACAACTGCTTCTTTTATTACGAATGAAATCTCACCGTCATAAGCTCCTGCATTCATAAACACTGCTCCACCTACACTACCTGGTATACCGCATGCAAATTCAAATCCAGTTAAGCTATTAGCTAAGGCTTGTTTAGAAACATCTGCTAAAAGGGCTCCACATTCTGCTTCTACTTCCGTACCTCTAACTGTTATCTTACTAAGTTTGCAAAGCTTTATAACTACCCCTCTTATTCCACCGTCTTTTACTAGAATATTGGAGCCATTACCTATAATAAAATATGGGACATTATGCTTTTTACATATATCAATAGTTCTTTTCACTTGTTCGGCAGTATTGGGATTCACTAATATATCAACTGGGCCCCCAACCTTAAAATATATGTGCTCACTCATAAGAGAATTTAGTTCTATATCTTCTTCATCGTAAATACTAAAAAGTAGCTTACTAAACTCTAAGTATTCATTCATTATTAAAACTCCTCATGATTTTATTAAATACGCTCAATTAAATAGTATAAAGTAATTATTGCCCTTTAATCAAGGCTTAAATCAGAAAGTTTGCCTTTTTTCTTTAAGTAAATTAAAATTTTATCTTTATTCGTATTTAATATTAACTCTTCTGGAACCTTTGCTTCCTCTATTATCTTCTGCGCAATAGGGAATTTACCTATATTAAAGCACACATGAGCGTCAGAGCTTAAAACAATTTTAACCCCATAATCTGCACAAAGCTTTGCTATCTTTAAACAAGTAGCTTCACTGCCTGGTCTAGACTTGAATGAGCTGTTATTTATTTCAATTATCTTATCCTCAGCCTTAGCCTTCTTTACAACTTCTTCCTCATATATTGGAAAAAATGTATTACCTGTATGCCCCATGATATCGATTAGTGGATTGTTCATTGCATTAATTAGTGCTTTTGTATTCTCTTCTCTACTTCCCGCTTTTATACAAACATCATGTAGGCTAGCTATTAAAATATCCATATTAGCTTGGGTTCTTTGTGGTATATCTAAATTGCCCTCATAATCAACGATATTGGCTTCACAGCCTCTTAAGTGAATAACTCCATAAAGCTCTCTTGGAAGTGTTTTTAGATTATTAAAATAAAATATATGCGGTCCTCCTGGCATATTAGGACCATGATCAGTTGTTGCTAACACTTCTATACCATTCTCTGATGCCCACTTTATATTTTCTAACCATGTAGTATATGCATGACCGCTTACAATTGTGTGCGTATGGGTATCTAAAACATAGTTCATATAAATTAAAGTCTCCTCTTCAAATTATTTTTTTGATGCGAAATATCCCCTTATGCTTTCAGCAGCCTTCTTATCTATGCTAGGAGTCTCAAGCAATTCCTCAAAGGTAGCATTTTTTATATTTTCTACACTTCCAAACTTCATGAGTAGTTCTTTTCTTCGCTTTTCTCCTATATTAGGAATATCTTCAAGAATTGAATGCAAGGTTCTCTTATCTCTAAGGGAACGGTGGTATGTTATAGCAAACCTATGTACTTCATCCTGTATTCTGGTTATCATGTGCATTAAATTTGAACCTCTATTTAAAATAAGTTCCTCATTGTTATATATAAGCCCTCTAGTCTGATGCTTATCATCCTTAACCATTCCACAAACAGGTATGTCTATGCCAAACTTCTCTAATACTTCAAGAGCTACATTTACTTGTCCTTTACCTCCATCCATCATTATGAGGTCTGGGAATATAGAAAACTTACCCTTTGAGAACTCTAGGTTTCTCTCTTGAATTGCTTTTATTTCTTCTAGACCGTGAGAAAACCTTCTTTCTAATATTTCCCTCATGCTATCATAGTCATTTGCACCTTTAACAGTCTTTATCTTAAATCTTCTATAATCAGAATTCTTAGGCTTTCCTTCTTCGAAAACCACCATTGTTCCTACTGAATCTACACCTTGAATATTAGATATATCATAGGATTCTATTCTTGTAGGAATGCTTTCAAGATTTAAGAGAAATGCAAGTTCATCTAAGGATACCTTGTTAATTTCCTTATCCTTTAACATCTTATCCTTAAATTGCTCCAAGGTCATTTTTGCATTGTTCTGAACCATCTCAAGCATATCCTTCTTTTCGCCCTTTTTAGGAATCTTGATCCAAACCTTCGATCCTTTTTTTATTGTTAAGAACTCTTCCATAAGGTCAATATCCTGTATGTCTGGCACATAAACGTTCTTAGGCAACTGAGCGGTTCCACCATAAAAGGAGGTTATAAATTCAGATATGACTTCTCCAACCTCATCATTAGCTTTATCTTGAAACATAAAATGTTCTCTTCCAGTTATCTTTCCTTCTCTTAGGAAAAATACCTGAATACAGATGTCTTTTTCATCACTATAAACATTTATAAAGTCTTCATCAGCCTCTCTAGCAGTAAACATCTTTTGTTTTTCGCTTATAAACTCTATGGATAATATCTTATCTCTAAGCTTTGCAGCTTTTTCAAACTCAAGATTTTCTGCTGCTATGTTCATCTCACTTTTTAAGCCCTTTACCAGTTCCGTATCCTTACCACTTAATATATTGATTATATCTTCGATCATCCTTCCGTACTCAGCTTTAGATACATAGCCTCCACAAGGCGCATTACATTGCTTTATATGGTAGTTTAGACATGGCCTAGTCTTTTCTCCATCTTCAGTAATAATCCTCTTACAGGTTCTTAAGGGAAATGCCTTTTTTATCATACCTATTGTTTCATAAACAGCAGGAACATTTGTGTATGGTCCAAAATACCTGTTTCCATCCTTTGCATAATTTCTAGTTACATATACTCTAGGAAAGTCTTCATTAGTTGTTATTTTTATAAATGGATAAAACTTATCATCTTTCAAAGCTATGTTATACTTTGGACTGTATTTTTTTATAAGATTGCATTCAAGTAGTAGAGCCTCCATTTCTGAATCTGTTACTATATATTCAAATTCAGAAATATTCTTAACCAAGGCTCTTGTCTTTTCTGAGTGATTTTTAGAATTTTGAAAATACTGTCTAACTCTATTCTTAAGTATCTTAGCTTTTCCTACATATATAATTTCGCCTAAGGAATTTTTCATTATGTAAACTCCAGGTTTATCTGGTAGTATTTTTAATTGATGTTCAAAATCAAACATTTTTTCACCTCCTAATCATATGTTGCGCAAATCATAAAAATATATATTTAAATATGGGCATAAGTTTTAGATAAACAAATACAGATTACCCTATAATGTTTATCTAAAACTTAACTTTATTACTTATTTAAGGCTGCCTTGGTTATTGTTCCTGCGGCCTGAGCAGCCTTTCCACCACCAGCTCCGCCACCTTCTATTATTACAGCAAAAGCTATTTGAGGATTGTCTGCTGGTGCAAAGCCTATGAACCAGGAGTGTGGCACTCCATCTTTACCATTTATCTGATAATCGGCTGTTCCAGTCTTTCCGGCAGCATTTGTACCACCAAAATAGTTTTTCCAATCTCTTGTTACTCTATCATCAACCAAATACTTCATATAATCTCTTATGGTATTGGCTGTATTTTGAGAAATTACATTTCTAGCTACCTTAGGAGATGTCTTACTTACAAGCTCTCCATCTTTATTCAACACTTGACTTACAAGCTGTGGCTCCATCATTATACCGCCATTGGCAATCGTACTTGCAACTAGAGCCATTTGGGTAGGCGTAGCTAAAACACTACTTTGACCTATTCCAGATTGAGCTATACTTCCTTTTTCATAACTTTTTAAAGTTGGAAATTCACTTTTTTCAAGTGCTATTCCATCAGTAGGAATCGTATCATTAAAGCCAAACTTTTCCGCTGTTGCTTTTAATTTATCATTTCCTAATTCTAACGCCAAATTACCAAATACAAAGTTAGAAGAAACCGCTAAAGCCTGCTTTAAGCTTAGAGTTCCATATACATGTCCGTCTAAATTACTTAAGGACTGCTTGGAATTAAAAATAATTTTACCAGTATCATTAAAAGTCCTGTTTGTAACTCCTGGTAAGTTATCTATAGCCGAAGCTAAAGTAACTATTTTAAAAGTAGATCCTGGAGGATACATTCCAATAACAGCTCTGTTTATAAGAGGAGAATCACCATAACTTCCTGAATTAGCCTGTTTCATAACCTCATCCAGATTGTTAGGGTCATAGGATGGTTTTGACACCATTGCAAGTATCTCCCCTGTCTTAGGATTTAATACTACCGCCGCTCCCTTATTGTCACCTAAGGCGTCAAAAGCTGCTTTTTGTATCTTATCATCTAGGGTAGTAACTATACTATTTCCTATTTTTTCCTCTGTATTATTTCTATTCTTAAAGGCATCTATTACATTTAAAGACTTTAAGAAGGCTTTAAGTGTAGCACTATGATAGTCAGTAAGCTGTTCATCATATTTACTCTCTAGTCCTGAAAGACGATACTTAGGATTTACATATCCTAATACCTGCGCATAAACAGCTCCACCTTTATATTCTCTATTCTGAGTTAATAAATCCTTCTTTGAAGAAGCTGTTAGAGGATTTTTATTTCTATCGTATATAGTTCCTCTTAAAACTTCATTTCTTTTGGCCCATAATCTCTGATTCTCTGGTCTTGCCGCAATATCACTAGCTTTAAACAATTGAAAATAAGCTATATATGTTATAAGAGCCAAAATCAGAACAAGATAAACAACCAATAC
Source organism: Clostridium manihotivorum (assembly GCF_004015185.1). Lineage (GTDB taxonomy): Bacteria > Bacillota > Clostridia > Clostridiales > Clostridiaceae > Clostridium_AR > Clostridium_AR manihotivorum. The sequence continues at coordinate 6,091,754 of NZ_CP025746.1, forward strand.
TTTTTTTATACTGTTTGATAAATCCTTCATATTCTAGCCCTCCTCTGAAATCTTCTGCAATATTCCTAATGCAAAAAACATAGTCATCATTGAAGTACCACCATAACTTATCAAAGGAAGTGTTATTCCTGTAAGAGGTATAACTGCAAAAACCCCACCAACAATAACTAATACCTGCATAGCTATCATAGCACTAAATCCAACTGCATTTAACTGGGAAAATCTATCATCAGTCGTTAAAGCAGCTCTCATACCTCTATAAAAAAGCAAAAAATAAAGAAGCATTATTCCTATAGCAAATATTATTCCGAACTCTTCACAAATAATTGCAAAAATAAAATCTGATTCTCTAACAGGAACAAATCCAGGGTATCCTTGTCCAAGCCCAGCTCCAAAGAATCCACCTGAGGATATAGAGAATAGACCTTGAACTATCTGGTAACTCTGATCGTTAGCATATTTCCATAAGTCCTTCCATATTATCACTCTTTTTCTTACATGAGCAAAGAGCTTATAACTAACACTTGCCCCTGCAGCAAACAATAATAAACAAGTAACTACATACTTCAGTTTTCCTGTAGCTATGAACAGCATAGTTACTGCGATACCAAAAAATATAAGTGCTGATCCTAAATCTCTTTGAAGTACCATACAACCTAGTACAGCCATTACAACTGCAGCCGGCTCTACAAGCTGCTTAAAGTCTTCTAGTATATTTTTTTTATCTTCATACTTAGATAATGCAGAAGATAAGTATAAAACAAAAAATATCTTTCCTATCTCTGAAGGCTGAAAGCTAAAGCTACCTATCTTAACCCAATTCTTAGCTCCATATACTTCACTTCCTATAAACAGAGCCATAGGCATAAATACTGCAGTAACTCCTAGAAATACGTATTTATATTTTATGAAGCTTCTTAAATCAGGAACAATCACCACAATAAGTATGTAAGAGGTTATGCCAATTATAAACCATATAAGCTGCTTTACTGCAAACTGGGGATTTATTCTGTAGAGCATAGCTATTCCAATAAATGAAAGTATTGCTGAAAAAATTAATAGGAACTTATCTCCATCTGGGAAAAAACGTCGTATTACAAAATGAGCATAAGTTATTAGAATAATAACTACTCCTCCCATAATTAATGCTCCTATGTCAACTGGAGTTTTTAAGAACGCCAAATCTCCAAATAGCGCTATACATAAAAGATATGATATAAAAAGTAATCTTCTTTCATATTTTACTGAACTCATATAATCACCTCAAGCCTGACAAAGTTTGTTTTTAATCTATAACTCTAAAAATAGTACCTCCGAACTTTATTTCATCCTCAACTTTTAACTTTACTCTTCCCGTTATCTTATTATCATTAACAAAGGTACCATTCGTACTATTGAGATCTTCTAAAATAAAATCATCATTTCTTAAATATAACTTTGCATGGTGGCCCGAAACAAATTGGTCGTTTAAAACTATGGAGTTATCATCTCTTCTTCCTATGGTTATACTATTCATAACTGGTATAACAGAACCTGGTTTAAGGTCATGATTCTCTAAAGCTTTAATAACTTCAATTCCATGAACCTTTTTTGATTTGCTAGGTCTCCTTTTCCCACCAGTTTTAACATCCTTGTACATTATTTTTAGAGCATAATAAATAATTACGTAAAGAATAATTATAAAAATAACTCCAAAAATTACACTACTTATCTTCTTAAAATCCATATTTTCACCTCAAATTATCTTTAACCAGTATTATCCTATATTTTATTCTCTTCTTTCTCCATATTGATTATACAATAAAAATCATCTTAAATCATGACAAAATGCAATTCATACGTTTTCATATAAAAAATTTATATTTTCTTAAGATATTAAAAAGCCCTAAGTTTTAATATTTTTATAAATAAAGTAATATAAATTCACCCTTTTTACTGTATAATATATTTATAACACATTATATTGATGCCCTTTAATTAAAAAAATCACTAATGCTATTTTCATTAGTGATTTTTTTAATATGATGACATTTTATTGTCTTGAAAAATTCTAACTATAATTTTAAATATTATATGGTATTTTTATTGATTTATATATTTCAATTTGTCCTACTATATCTATAGAATTTCTATATCTTTTCTTTCGCTTTTTAGATTACCCATTTTTTCACTTCTTCTGTCTAACTCGGTATATATGTCTTCAATTTCTATCCCCATATCAGCCATTAAGACCAAAGTATGATATATCAAATCGCAAACTTCACTAATGCCATTTTCCTTGTTATCATTCTTTCCTTCTATTATGACCTCAGTACACTCTTCTCCTACCTTTTTCAATATCTTATCTCTACCTTTTGAAAATAAATAGTTTGTATAGGAACCTTCCATAGGGTTATCTTTTCTTAGCTTTATGACTTCATAAAGTTTTTTAAGAGAATCGTCCATAGTTATTCTCTCCTCCAATTCTATATTTAATCTATGCTTACTTGCTATTCACAATAAAACCGAGATACCTAAATTTAAACCATCTACAGATGCTTATCCACAGTTTTATCTTTTTTTATACTTTACTAGACAGCAAAATATAGTTTTCTAAAGAACAACATAATACCTTTATAAAATCTTCCTATAAAAGCAGGTTCTCTCACCTGTGTGACAAGCAGCACCTATTTGTTCTACTTTAATTAAGAGAGTATCTTCATCACAATCAATAAGGATTTCCTTAACCGTTTGAAAATGTCCTGAAGTCTCTCCCTTATTCCATAGTTTATTTCTTGATCGACTAAAGAACCAAGTAGTCTTTGTCTCGATAGTTTTCTTGTAAGATTCTTCATTCATATATGCTAGCATTAGGACTTCGTTAGTGCTTTCATCTACAATTATTGCAGGTACCAAGCCCTTTTCAAAATTAGGTTCCATAATACCCCTCCTGGTAATAAAAGTTATTAAACTTATATCCTAACCTCAATATTGTCTTTTTTCAGATATTTCTTTACATCACCGATGGATGCTTCTTTGTAGTGGAATATTGAAGCAGCTAATGCTGCGTCTGAATTGGTTTTCTTAAAAACTTCGCTGATATGTGATATTTCTCCGCACCCTCCTGAGGCTATTACAGGTATATTAATAGAACCACATATGGCATTTAAAAACTCAATGTCGTAACCATTTTTAGTACCGTCTGCATCCATACTTGTTAATAATATTTCTCCTGCTCCTCTTCTAGCTGCTTCCTTGGCATACTCTATAGCATCTACCCCTGTATCTATTCTTCCACCATTAATAAATATATTCCATCCACTTCCATCAGATCTTTTCTTTCCATCTATAGCTACCACGATACATTGCTCTCCGAAAAGCTCTGCACCTTCTGTTATTAAATTAGGATTCCTTAGGGCTGCAGAGTTTATAGAAATCTTGTCAGCACCAGCTCTAAGTATTGCTTTTATATCTTCTATGGTACTTATTCCTCCACCAACAGTTAATGGAATAAAAACTTCATTTGCTGTTCTCTCAACCACATCTATCATAGTTTTTCTTCCTTCATGACTTGCTGTTATATCTAGAAAAACTAGCTCATCTGCGCCTTCATCATTGTAAAACTTAGCTATCTCAACAGGATCTCCTACATCTTTAAGCCCTACAAAGTTTATTCCCTTGACCACTCTCCCCATCTTAACATCTAAGCAAGGTATTATTCTTTTTGTTATCATTATAAATCCCCCCTTTATTAATCTTCTTTTGTGAGACTTATGGCCTTATCTAGATCTAAATTTCCTGAATATATAGCCTTTCCAGTTATAGCTCCATATAAATCTAATTTCTTTAATTTACCAATGTGATTAAGGTCTTTAATTCCTCCAGATGCTATTATATTCGCAGCAAGTATATTGTCTTTTAGCTGCTTAAGCATATCTAAGTTAGGCCCTTCAAGTGTTCCATCCTTAGATATATCCGTAACAATAAAGGTCTTTACTCCCAATGACTCAAGCTCCTTTGCAAAGTCAATATAATTTTTCTCTGTAACTTCAACCCATCCCTTAATAGCTACATAACCGTTGGCAGCATCTATTCCTACAGCTATCTTTTCTCCATATTTATCTAAAGCTAATTCTAAAAGCTCTTTATTACTAACAGCAGAAGTACCTAATATCACTCTTTTAACACCAATAGAAATCAAATTTTCTATGGCTTCTATAGATCTTATTCCCCCACCAACTTCAACAGGAATTTTTACACTCTTTACTATACTCTCTATAATAGGCAGATTAACTTGTTCACCGCTAAAAGCCCCATTTAAGTCAACAACATGTATGAACTCTGCGCCTTGTTCCTCAAATTGTCTTGATATCTTGATAGGATCCTCTGCCACTACATGCGTACTGTCTTCTTCTCCTTTATAAAGCCTTACACACTTTCCATCCTTTAAATCTATAGCAGGTATTATTATCATCTTATCAGCCCCTTTAGGTTATTTAATATATTAAGTCCCACTTCTCCACTTTTTTCAGGATGAAATTGAAATCCTATTACGTTTTCCTTTGAAACTATAGCAGGTACTTCTATCTCATATTCAGCATATGCATTCACATTAGCATTATCTGTCTGTGCGTAAAAGGAATGAACAAAATACACATAACTTCCCTCAGTTATACCTTTCAGCGTCTCACTTGGAACGTTAAATTTTAACTTGTTCCACCCCATATGAGGCACTTTTTCCTTTATATCAAACTTTTTCACATGTCCATCTATTAACCCTAACCCTTCTGTATATCTAACTTCATCACTAGAATCAAATAGTAATTGCATTCCTAGGCATATCCCTATAAGGGGCTTACCGCTTTTAACCTCTTCCTTAAGGAAAAAATCAAGACCTCTCTCCCTTAGGTTAGCCATAGCTGCAGGAAAGGCCCCTACTCCTGGAAGTATTATTCCTTTACTAGCTTTTATCTCTTTCACATCACTAGTTATCTTTGCCTCTATCCCTAGGCTCCAAAGAGCTTTTTCAACACTTCTCAGGTTTCCTATACCATAATCTATTATTGAAATCATTATTTCACCTCATTTACTTACCTTTATATAAGGTAGTGTTTCTGATTATTGTTGAAATCAAATGAAAAAAAATTCTATAAAGCGACCTTCTTTAACAGTAAAAAACAGCTTATAAAACTCCTTTTGTAGACATAACACCTTTTATTTTTTCATCATAAGCTACAGCCTCTCTAAGCGCTCTTCCAAAAGCTTTGAAAAGAGCCTCTATCATATGATGATTATTTTTACCATACAAAACCTTACAGTGAAGAGTTATACCACAGTTAGCTGCTACCGCTCTGAAAAACTCTTCTGTTAACTCTACGTCATAAGTTCCTAAGGTCTTACTAGTATCTATAGGTGCATCAAAAACTAAATAATCCCTTCCACTTAAATCTAAAGATACTAAAGCTAAAGCTTCATCCATTGGTACATAAGAAGTTCCATATCTCTTTATACCAGCTTTATCTCCCAGTGCATCCTTTAATACCTTACCTAAGGTTATACCTACATCCTCTACTGTATGATGTCCATCTATATACAGGTCGCCCTTAGCCGATATTTTTATATCCATAAGTGAATGCCTGCTCATCAAAGAAAGCATATGATCAAAGAATCCAATTCCCGTATTTATTTCGTAAACGCCTTCCCCATCTAATTTCACACTAACTTCAATATCAGTTTCACTTGTTTTCCTCAACATCTTTGCTTCTCTCATACAATCAAGCTCCTAGAAAATCATTAATTTTTTTAACTAACACCATATTTTCAACACCGCTTCCAACAGTAACTCTTATACAATTCTCTAATCTACCCTTACCAAAGAATCTTACTGCAACTCCCATACTTTCTAAGTACTCATAAAGAGCTTTTGCTTCCTTCAATTCAATTAATATAAAGTTAGTACTGCTAGGATATACATTAAAACCAAATCTACTTGCTAAGTTCTTCAAGGCTGTTTCCAATAAGTCTTTTTCTTTTAAAATCGCCTCTACGTTAGCTTGAAGTAAATCCTTATTGGTATACAATAATGTACCTATCTCCTGTGTAATAGCATTAACATTGTACGGAGGTTTAACCTTGTATAACTCTCTTAATAAAACTGAATTTGTTATTAAGAAACCTAATCTTAGAGCTGCTAATCCTATTTTTGATGCAGTTCTAAGTACTATTAAGTTATTATATTTATTTATTTCATTTATTAAAGTTTCTCCATAAAACTCAAAATAAGCTTCGTCTATGACTACTATAGAATTCACTGAAGACACAATCTTTAGTAGTTCTTCCTTATTAATTATTCCTCCAGTGGGGTTATTGGGCACCGATATAAAAACAACCTTTGGTGCTTCATTATTTATAAAATCTATATATTTTTCTATATCTAAGGAAAAATCGTCTTTTAGTTCATACTCTATCACCTTAGCTCCATGTATAACTCCATAAATTTTATACATAGAAAAATCAGGATTGAACTTTATAACCTTATCTCCGCTATTTACAAAGGTATTACATATTATTGAAATAAGTTCATCTGAACCATTTCCTATCATTATGCTTTCTTTATCAACGCCTGAATAATCACCATATGCACTTCTTAACTTTTCCCCTGTTGGTGATGGATATCTATTGAGGTTAATTTCTTTAATTGTTGATAATATCTGTTTTTCCAGCTGTTGCCCTATATTTATAAAGCTCTCATTTGCATTTAAAATAACACTGCAATTACTCTCTTCTGCCTCATACGGTTTAAATTCGCTTAAATCTTTTCTAAACAAACTATTCATTGTCAACCCTCACTCTTATAGAATTACCATGTGCATCTAAGCCTTCAGCCTTTGCAAGTACCATTATACTTTCACTTAAGGCTTTAAGAGCATCTTCCGTATAGTATATATAACTAGACTTCTTTATAAAATCGTCTACTGACAAAGGTGAAAAGAATCTAGCTGTTCCATTGGTTGGCAGAACATGATTAGGTCCAGCCATATAGTCTCCTAAAGGTTCTGGGCTATACTGTCCTAGAAATATAGATCCTGCATTTTTCACTTTACCTAGATAAGATAAAGGATTTTCTATCATTAATTCTAAATGCTCAGGAGCAATTGTATTTGATAAATCAATAGCCTCCCCTAAAGAATTGACAATAAGTATTCCTCCATAATTTTTTAGAGAAGCTTCTATTATATCCTTTCTACTTAGGTTTTGAAGCTGTTTAATAATCTCATCATTAACTTGTTCTGCTAATGCTTTACTTGTTGTTATAAGAACTGATGAGGCAAGCTTATCATGCTCAGCCTGAGACATTAAATCTGCTGCTAGGAATCTTGGATTTGCTTTATCATCGCATACAATAGTAATTTCACTTGGCCCCGCTATCATATCTATGTCAACTTTTCCATAGCATACCCTCTTAGCTAAAGCTACATATATATTGCCAGGGCCAACAATCTTGTCAACCTTAGGAATAGACTCTGTTCCGTATGCAAGAGCTGCGATCGCCTGAGCCCCGCCTACTTTATAGATCTCACTTACTCCAGCTAGCTTTGCAGCTACTAATATATTTACATCAATACTCCCATCCTTTCTTGGAGGAGTCACCATAACTATATTTTTTACCCCAGCTAGCTTTGCAGGTATAACATTCATTAGAACAGAAGATGGGTAAGCAGCACTTCCACCAGGAACATAAACCCCTACCTTCTCTAAAGGTATTATCTTTTGTCCCATCATAACCCCATTCTCTTCTGTACTTATCCATGACTGTCTTATTTGTTTTCTGTGAAAATACTCTATATTAGCTATTGCTTTTTCTAATGCAGCTTTTATATCAGTTGAAACATTTTCAAAAGCCTCTTCTATCTCTTTTTCGCTAACCTTCATATCACCGAGGCTTATTCCATCAAACTTCTCTGTAAAATCTCTTACAGACGCATCGCCCTCTGCTCTTACCAAACTTATTATATTTTCAACGGCCTCTAAGGCCTCTTTGCTATCATCTTCACTTCTTTTTTTCATCAAATCAAGAAATTGTTCAATTGATCTTTCATCTTCATATATCTTAATCATTTTTAACTTCTCCTTCACTTAAAAGTAGAAATTTCTCTATCTTATCTACTAGGTCTAGCACTAAGTTCTTTTTCATCTTCATACTTGCTTTGTTGACAATTAATCTTGCACTTATATCACAAATCTTATCAAAGATTATAAGTCCATTCTCTTTAAGAGTGGTTCCGGTCTCTACTATATCAACTATAGCATCAGCTAAACCTAATATTGGAGCAAGCTCTACGGAGCCTTCAATCTTTATTATTTCTACATCTTCACCTTTTTCTCTAAAGTAATCATGAGCTACTTTAGGATATTTAGTAGCTATAACCTTTCTTTTGTAACTAGGCAAAGTACTGAAACTCTCAAGAGATGCAAGGGCAAAAAAGCATTTTCCCTTATTTAAGTCAACCACCTCATAAAAATCTGGATTGTTTTCTAAAATGGTGTCTTTCCCTACTATGCCCATATCCACAACTCCATGCTCTACATAGGTTATTACATCTTGAGCTTTTGCTAAAACAAATTCTACAGGATAGTTTTCACTTTTTAATATTAACTTTCTGCCTTTGTTCTTTAATTCATTTGTATCAATACCTATACCATCAAAGATACTTATGGCATCTTTTTCAAGTCTGCCTTTAGTAAGTGCTATTCTAATATTCCCCATTTTTAAACATCTCTCCTATAAAAACTCCTTTAGGATTTAATCTGTACTCAATTACTTCATTGCTGTTTACCTTCATTATTCTCTGTATTCCTTTGGTTCTGCAATAATCTGCTACTTCTTCAAAGTTTTCTTGAATATTAAGCCGCCAATTGCCATTGCCTTTATTCAATAAATTCATTATTTTTATTGCATTGGCATAAGAATCTTTTTCAAAGAAAATTACCCCAGTTACTTCCTCCGGCTTTTTAAGCTTTTCTCTCTCATATAAAAGTTTTTGTACCTCATCTACATTTATAGCTAAGCCTGCTGCTGCACTAGCTTCTCCAAACTCTCCAACCAAGCCATCATATCTTCCGCCACTAAGAATCTCTTCCCCAAGCTCTTTTATATAACCTTTAAATATTGCTCCGGTATAATAATTAAAACTTTGTATCATAGCAAGATCTAAAGATATATACTGTGAATATCCCAAGGATTCTAAGGTATTGTATATATATCTTAAATCTCTCAAGGCATTTAAAGCTTTCTCTGAGTTTACTAGTTCTTCTGCTTCAGCTATTACATCCTTTCCACCGAATAACTGTGGAAGCACTTTAAGAAGCCTATACTGGTCATCATCTAATTTATCTCTTTTAGTATTTAAAAAAGAGTACAATGATCCTAAGTTTTTATTCATTATAAGACTTTCAAGTTCTAATACCTCTTCCTTGTCAAAACTTAAAGTTTCAAGTATTCCCTTAAAAAACTTACATTGACCTATTTCAATTTTAAATTCTTCTATTCCAATCTCCTTAAAGGTATCTATAGCTGTTAAAATAAGCAATATTTCTGCTTTTATATTAGAAATACCTATTATTTCTATACCACATTGAGTTATCTGATTATTTCTTCCATGGTTATGCTCATTTGCCCTATAAACATCTCCAACATAACTTAGCATTGCATTTTCAGTCTTTAGTTTTGTGGAATAAACTCTTGCAATTGGAATTGTCAAATCTGGCCTTAAAGTTAATATTCTGCCTTTAAAATCTACTAACTTATATATCTTTTCATCATCTATTGGATGATTTGAAAAATTGAAAACATCATAAAATTCTAGAGTTGGTGTCTGTACTTCATTAAATCCGTACTTCCTAAACACCTTTCTGCATTTATATATAACTTCATTTTTCACTTCACATTGATCAAATAAAAGATCCTGAGCTCCCTCAATCGCATACTTTCTCCATACATTCATAAAAATAGCCCACCTTTTCCATCGCTCTATTACTTTAACATGCTAAACTAATAAATCATTAAAACAATAGTACTATAAATAAAATATTCTGTCAATATACAGAAGCAAGTGATCTATCTTACCTATAAGTTATATACTTCCTTGATTTCTATATATTTAACTATATATAGAGGAATTAATTCTTCACAGAAGGTTATATTAATAACATAAGGAACATGGTAATATAAAAAGCCGCAGTCTATGTAGACTGCAGCTAAAGTATAGAGCAACAATTAATCTTACTGTCAATTTAACCATACGGATCTAAACTTGAACATTTTGTTGATTGAATATCTTCAAAAACCCTCGAGGGCCCTGTCCTATGAACTTGAAAGAGTAGACTCAATATTGAGTCTTATCAGGCTGATTGATTATCTTTACTTGTGCCTCAAATATTACTTATGTTCCTTTTAATATATTAAAGGGCTCAGTATAATACTGAACCCTTTAGTTATATAATTTCTATAAATATTTTTTAAGATACTTTCCAGTATATGATTCTTCAACCTGTACTATCTTTTCTGGAGTTCCATGGCATACTATTGTACCACCCTTTTCTCCACCTTCTGGACCAAGATCAATTATATGATCAGCACATTTTATCATATCTAAATTGTGCTCAATAACTACTACTGTATTACCGGCATCTACTAGTCTTTGAAGAATTTCTACAAGTCTACTTACATCATCAATATGAAGTCCTGTAGTTGGCTCATCTAATATATAAAGCGTTCTACCTGTACTTCTCTTTGAAAGTTCAGTAGCAAGTTTTATTCTTTGTGCTTCTCCTCCAGATAACTGGGTTGACGGCTGACCTAATCTTATATAACCTAGTCCCACATCTTGAAGAGTCTTAAGTTTATTATATATTCTTGGTATATTTTCAAAATAATCAAGTGCTTCTTCCACTGTCATATTTAATACATCATCAATATTCTTACCTTTATACTTAACTTCTAAAGTTTCCCTGTTGTATCTCTTTCCTTTACAAACTTCACAAGGCACGTATACATCAGATAAAAACTGCATTTCTATCTTTATTATACCATCGCCGCTACAAGCCTCACATCTTCCACCTTTAACATTGAAAGAAAATCTTCCTTGCTTATAGCCTCTCATTTTAGCTTCTGTTGTATTTGAGAAAAGTTCTCTTATTATATCAAAGGTTCCAGTGTAAGTAGCTGGGTTAGAACGTGGAGTTCTTCCTATAGGACTTTGGTCAATATCTATGATTTTATCAATATTTTCATAACCTAATATCTCTTTATGAGCTCCTGGAATAGCCCTTGATTTATTCACTATCTTGTGAAGACCCTTATAAAGAATTTCGTTGACCAAGGTACTTTTTCCTGATCCAGACACACCAGTAACCATGGTAAGTGTTCCTAGTGGAATCTTAACATTAACATTCTTTAGGTTGTTTTCCTTCGCACCTTTTATAGTTATAAAGTTCCCGTTGCCCTTTCTTCTCTCATTAGGTACTTCAATTTTCTTCTCACCAGTAAGATACTGACCAGTTATTGAATCCTTAGTATTCTTTATAACATCTATTGGCCCCGCTGCTATTATTTGACCACCATGCTCACCAGCACCTGGTCCAATATCAACTATAAAATCTGCTTCTTTCATAGTATCTTCATCATGCTCAACCACTACAAGAGTATTTCCCAGGTCTCTTAAGTGCTTTAACGTAGCAATAAGTCTATCATTATCTCTTTGGTGAAGCCCTATACTTGGCTCATCAAGTATATATAATACCCCCATCAATTGGGAACCTATTTGAGTTGCTAATCTTATTCTTTGAGCTTCTCCACCGGATAAAGTACCAGAACTTCTTGCTAGATCTAGGTAGTCTAATCCCACATCTATTAAGAACTTCAATCTTGAATTTATTTCTTTAACTATTTGTTCACTTATAGTTTTATTTTTATTTGATAAGTCTAAGGAGTTTATAAACTCTAATTCATCTCTTATGCTCATCTTTGTAAATTGATTTATATTTTTATCTCCTACAGTAACAGCTAGAGCTTCAGGTTTTAATCTAGCTCCTTTACACTTAGGACAAGGATTATTACTCATGTATTGCTCTATATCTGACTTTATTACATCAGAGTTAGTCTCCATGTACCTTCTTTTTAAGGAGTTTATCTCTCCATCAAAGGCGTGATTATACCTACCTAATATTCCTTCTTTAGTGTAGTCTACTTCTACCTTCTCTCCATTAGTTCCATAAAGTAATAATTCAACTATTTCTCTAGGAAGGTCCTTTATAGGCGTATTTAGATCAAAATTGTACTTTTTCTCTAATGCCTTTAGAACAGAATAGGTCCAAGCTCCTTCTGCCAATCTTCCTTCACCCCAAGAAGCTATAGCACCTTCCATTACACTCAATTCTTTATTTGGTATAACAAGATCTTCGTCAATCTCCATCAGAGTACCAAGACCATCACAATGATCACATTTTCCAAAAGGAGTATTGAAGGAAAATAATCTTGGTTCTAACTCATCTATACTTATGCCACATTCCGCACAAGCAAACTTCTCGCTAAATAATATATCCTGTTCTCCTACCACATTAATTATAACTAATCCCTCAGCTAACTTAAGAGCTATTTCTAATGAATCCGTAAGTCTACTTTCTATGTCATCTTTTACAACTAGTCTGTCTATTACAGCCTCAATAGAATGCTTTATATTTTTTTCTAACTTAACCTCATCCTCTGTTAAATCATAAATTTCTCCATCTATTCTAGCTCTTACAAATCCATTTTTCTTTATATTTTCTAAGACCTTTTCATGAGTTCCTTTTCTTCCACGTATTATTGGAGCCAATATTTGTATCTTAGTTCTTTCCTCAAAGCTCATTACTTTGTCAACAATCTGATCTATACTTTGTTGCGATATAACTTTTCCACACTTCGGACAATGTGGCGTACCAACTCTCGCATAAAGTAGTCTTAGATAGTCATATATCTCAGTTACAGTTCCAACTGTTGAACGTGGATTCTTACTAGTAGTTTTCTGGTCTATAGATATAGCTGGTGACAAGCCTTCTATAGCCTCTACATCCGGCTTATTCATCTGTCCTAGAAACATTCTAGCATAGGCTGATAGGGACTCCACATACCTTCTTTGACCTTCTGCATAAAGTGTATCAAAGGCTAGTGAAGACTTTCCTGATCCTGATAATCCCGTAAACACAACCAGTTTATCTCTTGGAATCTCTAAAGATACGTTTTTTAGATTATGTACTTTAGCACCCTTTATTACTATCTTATCCTTCATATCATTTCTCCTTGCTTATGTATTATCTATCAAATTTATACCTTTATCATTGGTCAAAGTACTTAGTTACCATTTTTAATTATTTCATTATTGCTCAAATTCTAACCACTTTATTAAAAATTGGCTAAAAGCACAAAACTTTGAACATAAGTTCGCATGTAATTATTTTAATTCTTTAAAATTTATAAGTCAACTTTTAGTTAGAAATTTTACAAATAAAATGATGGTAAAAAACTTAAAACCCCTTAAATATTTTAATATAATAGTCTCTCGGAATTATGAGTGATTATTATAGTCCTATCGGGGTAGCGTACATTAAAAAGTGAATATTATCCAAAGATTTACAGAGAATGTGGAATATTAATAAAAATGCGCATAACTAATAGACATAGCTGCCGCTATGTTTTAAAATAATTATGTATTGATTAAGCGGCTTGCAAAATCAATTTTTTGAGATCTGACTCAAAAGGCAGATCCCAGGCATTGAGATGTTGTAGCATCAAGATGTTATAGAGGCGGCAGTACCACATCTTAGTAGAGCGGTGTCTGCCGCTTTCTAATAGAAAGTCTATTTTTTGTCGTTTATTAGAACGTTCTACGGAAGTTCTTGAATTATATTCTACTTTCCATTCTTTACTATACCTTGGTGGGATGTTTATCAATCTTGGATTATCTTTCATTGCCAGATGCACCGTTCTCCCGTATTTGGAATCAGAACAAGGGTGTTCGCAGGAACATCCATACTTTCTACTTGTTAGAGGACAATGGAATTTGATACGGTGTTTCTTTTTTTCAACACCATCACGATTCATCTTACGGCCTGCTCTGCAGACGGGAATACCATCTTTACCAATGATAAAATCATCTTTATATTTAACTTTGATGCCACGTTTCTCATTCAAGTCAATAAACGGAGTTATTCCTTCTTGCTTGAAGTATTCATAAAATGGCATGGCATCATGAGCAGAGTCGAGAATAATTTTGTCTATTTTAAAGTCATGAAGTAAACTTTTCATGCGAAAAAACGCATGGAGAAATCCATGGGAGTCATGCCTTGAGGCTGGCCCAAACAAAGGGAATACTGGAAGATCACTATCAGAATCAGATGCAACAAACATGTAGAGATCATATCCATGATAAAAACAGTCTCTTGATGAATCCCAGCCGATGTCACAGTCAGGCTGAGAAAAGAATCTATCGCAAGTACAGTCAGTAATACCTTTGGAAATACAATCACATACACGGTGTTTTCGTTCTCTTGCAGAGGTAGCGACTGGTGTGCCATCACCTGCAAGAGCTAAGTTCTCTGTATTGATCAGTCCCTTTTGTATAGAAAGATTAAGAAACTCATTTTTATATAAATTAAAAAGGGAACTATAAGGTTGTTCATCACTTAAAAAGATACTCCTTGTAATTCTTTTAATAGTTGTTCTACTGTTGTCTTTTCAACTGGATCAGCTTTTAAACCTTTCTTTTTAGGTTTTTTTACAGAAGTTTTTAAAGGTTGTAACTGAGATGAAAGATTGTTATTATCAGAATCCCATAAGCGGCTAAAGAAGTCATAAAAAGTACCAACACCAGGAGTGTCGCCTACTTCAAATCCGCTCAATATAGCATAAAGAGGGTTGATCTTAAGTTGTGCAACCCAATCAGTTACTGAAGTAACTTTAAAATCAATAGATAAAAGATATGATCTATGCATACAAGAAGGATTTCTCGGCTTCGGACCGAAAATGGAATATTTATTTTTCAGATGTATTTCAGTATATGAGAGGTCTAGGTTCCAGAAACGATCAATGATATCCCAGGTAGAACGCGCGATAGCATCCGGATTAGGATAATATTTACGAAGCATTTCAACAACAAATTTTTGATAGGCGGAATGGCCGCCAGAGTAAACAGGTAACATTAAAAATCTCCTCCAATCGAAAAATATACCTTATATTTAAGGGGCGCGTAGCGCCGCATTTTTCGATATTTTTGTCAAGTGCTTTTAACAAAAAAGTGGGGGATTTCAATAAAAAAGGAATCTTTAAGCCAGATAAATCAAGGCTTAAAGATTCCGAGAGATTATTATATACCTAGGGGGTAAATATAAAGCATATTAGTATAATTGATGTTAAAACTTGTTAATTAACCCTAAACCAACTGGTTATTCTGCTATTTTTTAAGCTTTTTTCTTTAATGCATTAATTAAGTCTCTTAATTCAGCGGCTCTTTCAAATTGTAAGTTCTTTGCAGCATCCTTCATCTCTGCCTCATACTTGGCAATAAGAACCTTAGGATCTTCATCAATCTTATTGGCTTTAACTGCCTTATACTCTACTTGTTCCTCAGATACCTTAGTAGCTTCCATAACATCTCTAACATCTTTAATAATGGTCGTTGGTACAATTCCATGTTCCTCATTGTACTTCATTTGTATTTCTCTTCTTCTGTTAGTTTCTCTAATAGCCTTATCCATGGATCTAGTTATTGTATCAGCATACATTATTACTTTACTTTCAGCATTTCTTGCAGCTCTACCTATAGTTTGTATAAGTGAAGTTTCAGATCTCAAGAAACCTTCTTTATCAGCATCCAGAATAGCAACCAGCGCTACCTCTGGTATGTCAAGCCCTTCTCTTAAAAGGTTTATACCTACTAACACATCTACCTCACCAAGTCTCAAAGATCGAATTGTCTTCATACGCTCTATTGTTTCAACATCTGAGTGCATATATGTAGTATTTACTCCCAAATCTTTCAGATATTTAGTTAGATCTTCCGCCATTCTCTTAGTCAGTGTAGTAACAAGAACTCTAAATCCATCACTTATAGTCTTCTGAATCTCGCCATATAGGTCATCTATCTGTCCCTCAACAGGCTTTACAACAATTTCTGGATCTAAAAGACCTGTAGGTCTAATTATCTGTTCAGCAATATTTGTAGCATGATCCACTTCATACTGCGCTGGCGTTGCAGATACAAAAACCACTTGATTTATCTTTTGCTCAAATTCCTCAAACTTAAGAGGTCTATTGTCATAAGCACTTGGCAGTCTAAATCCGTACTCAACCAAAGCCGTTTTTCTAGATCTATCTCCCCCGTACATAGCTTTCACCTGAGGCAAAGTAACATGACTCTCATCTATAAAAAGCAAGAAGTCTTCTGGAAAGTAGTCTATCAAAGTTTTAGGTGGAGTTCCTGGATCTCTACCATCAAGTATTCTTGAATAGTTCTCTATTCCACTACAGTAGCCTACCTCTCGTATCATTTCAATGTCAAAGTTCGTCCTTTGTCTTAATCTTTGAGCTTCTAAAAGCTTATCCTGTGCATTTAGCTCTTTTAATCTTTCTTCAAGTTCATCTTCAATTCTTCTTATTGATGCATCAATCTTTTCCTTAGACGTAGCAAAGTGGGATGCTGGTGAAATCGATATATGATTTCTCTCCCCTATTATTTTTCCTGTAAGAACGTCAAACTCTCTAATTCTATCTATTTCATCTCCAAAAAACTCTATTCTAATACCTTTATTTGAATAAGATGCTGGTATAATATCCAAGGAGTCTCCTCTAACTCTAAAGGTTCCTCTTGCAAAATCTATATCATTTCTTTCATACTGTATCTCAATAAGCTTTTTTATTATGTCATTTCTATCTTTAACCATACCAGGTCTTAATGAAATAGTTAACTTAGAATATTCGTCGGGGTCTCCAAGTCCATATATACAAGATACTGAGGCTACTATTATAACATCTCTTCTTTCTAGCAATGCAGAAGTGGCTGAATGTCGTAGTTTATCTATCTCATCGTTGATAGATGCATCTTTCTCTATAAACGTATCTGTCTGTGCTACATACGCTTCCGGTTGATAATAATCATAGTAAGATACAAAGTACTCAACTATGTTATTAGGAAAAAATTCTTTAAATTCTTCACATAACTGAGCAGCTAGTGTTTTGTTATGTGCTAATATCAAGGTTGGTCTTTGAACTCTATTAATTATATTTGCCATTGTAAAAGTCTTACCAGAGCCTGTTACTCCAAGGAGTATTTGTCCTCTGTCACCATTGTTTAGTGATTCAACCAAACTATCAATTGCTTGAGGTTGGTCTCCAGTTGGTTTAAATTTTGATACTATTTGAAATTCTGGCATAAGTATACCTCCGTACATACATTCGTATAATCCTATTTTATTCTTTTATTCATTTTCAAGTCAATAGTAAGTATAATAAAATACAACTACAAAATACCATTTATCTAAAATAACACTATATTTATACTTTGTAAAATAAAAACCTAACAACAATGTAGTGTAGATGTACATTATAGTTAGGCTTGATTTAGGGTGTACCACTTCATATTGAATTCATATTTTTAAGCTCTCCTCTCAGAATCCAGAGGAACTTTAAAAATAGTTACGGATTAAAGTGGTACATCTTTATTAATTTACTTATCTTTATTTTTCAGCTTATCTAAAATATCATTAAAGCTTTGCTTATCGTAATTTATCATATCTTTATCATTGACAACTTTAGGAACTAATATAACTCCTAATCTCTTATTCTCTACTTGATTTATTAATATATTTTTTATAGAGCCTTTTCTATTTTTTATCTTCATATCTACAGTTAAATAACTTTCTTTTATAAGCTTATATGCATGAAGTTCATTAACTACCTTTTCTTCGTTTATAGCTAGAATCTTATCTCCACTCTTTACACCAGCACTTTGCGCTGGTGAATTTGGTGAAACATCAAGTATAGAGATTCCTTCCTCATCACTGACAAACACTGGTTCTTTTCTTTGTTCTAAAACATTCTGATATTTCAACATAACTTCGTGAGCTAAAGGCATCAAGACAAGCCCCACAACTTGGAATACAAGTCCAAGATCGCCAAGTTGTCCAACTAAAATCATTATTAATCCATATAAGAATATTCCTACTCCAGAGCCTCTAACTTTCTCCTTCTTATTACTAGTAAAAGTAACAGAGGAATAGCCTATAACTCCATAGAACGGAACCAAAGATATCACTGCCGTTTCCATTATTTTCTTAAAGCTTTCACCTTGGATAAGTGGCCACCAGCTTGGGTTTGCTATCTCTACTGTACCAGTATCGATAGTACCTTTCATTAATATAATTAAAGCTAGTGGTATGGCCCAATGCCTTTTTAGAGCAAACCCACCAAGTATTCTGCCATCTTTGTTAGTAAATACAGGTATAGCTCCTCTGTCACCATCGAAGCTTACTAATATTCCTTCAATTATATGTAACACACCTACAAAAGTAATTAAAGAAACTACATTAATATTTAGAGGTGATTCCATATTCATTGATGCATATATAGAATTCAATATTATAGTTACAATTCCAAGCAAAGCTGCAGAATATGAAAAGCAAAAAAATCTTGGTTTATAAAACATTAGTAAAAGTGATACCATGAATAAGATACCAATTCCAGAGTTCTTATCAAAAACAACCCCAAGATAGGTAAGTATTATACTCCCCAAAGCTCCCGCAAGTATCCCTAATACTATCTGTGATAAAGTAAGTTCTAGGGGAGAGTTGAAGCTCTCCCCTAATATCATTCTTTGCATAAATGCATTTTTTCTATTTTGCATATAGAACATTACAGCAAGTAATGTTAATATCAAGGCATATTGGGGGTCCACAATTGCATAAGCTAGAGATCTAAGGGTATATATCGCTAAATCCATGTGGATATCCTCCTATTTCATCTTTTCTTGTAATACCTCAAATGCTTTACTAAATTGAGGATCTTTTGATCTATCATATGGTTTTGAGAGTAAATCCTTTGGATACTCCACCACTATATCAGGCTTAATACCCTTTTTATGAATATTTTCACCACTTGGTGTATAGTACTTAGAAATAGTCACCTTTAGTGCAGTACCTTTATCTAGTGAAGGCATATACTTTTCCTTATATGGTGTATCATCACTAAACACTACTTGAACAACACCCTTTCCAAAGGTTGTTGTTCCTATAAGAGTTCCTATCTTATAGTCTCTTATTGCCCCTGAAGTTATTTCTGAAGCACTAGCAGAATTGCCATTTACTAGCACAACCAAAGGCATTCCTATTGCTATACCACCTTTTGATTCGCTTTTGTTTTCGTTTTTATATTTATCTATTGTGGATACTATAGTCTTTCCCTTTGGAATGAAATTTGATACTACATTTACACACTCATCTAGATAACCACCTGGGTTGTCTCTTAAGTCTAATATCAAGCCTTTCATTCCTTTGCCTTCAAGCTCTTTAAGTTTATTAGTGAAATCCTTAGATGTATCTTCTTCAAAACCAGCTATCTGTATATATCCAGTTTTGCTATCTATCATCTCACCTTTTACCGAATCAATCTTTACCACATCTCTAACAGCTTTAACATCGAAAGTTCCTTTACCTTCTCTTGAAACAGTAAGCTTAACTTCAGACTTAGTAGTTCCTTTCATCATAGAAACAGCCTTATCAAGTTCTTTCCCAGATACTGCTGTATCATTTACTTTTAAAATAAAATCTCCTGGTAAAAGTCCAGCTTTCTTTGCGGGTGAATTATCAAAAACTCCTGAAATTGCAATTTTATCATCTTTGGGCTCTACTTGAATTCCAAGTCCCATATAATTTCCTTTACTTTGTTCAGCAAAACTTTGATAATCCTTCTTATCCATAAATACTGTATATGGATCTTCTAGAGCTTCTGTCATACCCTTTATAGCACCTTCAACCAGCTTAGAATCATCTATAGGACCATCATAATTTTTGTAAAGAATATCTCTTACTTCAAATAAAGATTTAAACTTTGACAAATCATTTACTCCTGCAAGTGATGCTGCAACTGCCTTATCATTTAGTGCTGGGGTAAAACCTTTAAATGCCACTAGATTTCCTAGATAAAATGATCCTGCATTTGTAACTAGTAATGCTGCTACAATTATAGCTACTACTCCTAATCTCTTTTTGTTGGTCTTCTTCTTATCTTCGCTGTCATTGACCATATGTATTCACCCTTTCTGAGCAACTGTCTTTCCTATAATTATATTCTTGTCTTAATAATTTATTCTATTCTTATTTTTAAATTATACTACCAAGAACTTCCTTAAGGCAATAATACTTGCGAATATACCTATTAGAGCTCCAGAAATAACAAATTGCCAAGACATCATTGTTAATACATAATTAGGATTTATCAAATTAACAGTTATAAGTTGAGCTGTTATCTTATAATATATTTCTTTATAAGCAAAGAATAATAATATATTAGATATAACTGCACCCACTACTCCAATAACAACTCCCTCAAGTATAAATGGCCATCTTATAAACCAATCTGTAGCACCTACAAACTTCATTATTCCAACTTCTCTTCTTCTTGAGTAAACTGTCAATTTTATTGTATTCATTATTAGGAATAAAGATACACCAATTAAAACTACAAATATAATAACTCCTACCCATCTTATAGTTTTAGAAAAGGCTGCAATCTTATTTACTAGATCTTGATCATTTCCTATTTCTTCTATTCCCTTCATCCCTTTAACTTCATTAATTACTTTTTGAGTGTTTTCAGGTTTGTCTATTTCTACTATATATGAATCTGGCAATGGATTAGTTTTAGTATCATACCCCTCCAATAAAGATGCGTTATCTTTTAGCTGCTTCTTAAATTTATCTAACGCCTCTTCTTTTGATTCGAAGGTTACATCCTTAACTCCATTAACAGCTCTTAGCTTTACCTCAATATCTCGTTCATCACTTAAAGTTATATCTTTATTTAAATATACTTGTATTTGAATCTTTGATTCTACACTATTAACTGCATTATTTACATTTAAAGCTGCTAGCATGAATACCCCAAAAACAAACAGAGTTGCTAAAACTGTAGCCATAGAAGCTATACTTATGGTTCTATTTCTTCTTAAACTTTTAAACGCATCTGATATAAAATATTTTATAGTACTAATCTTCATAGATATACCTACCTTTCATTTCATCTCTTGCTATAGTACCTCTCTCAATAGCAATAACCCTCTTTTTCATAGCATTAACTATATCTTTAGCATGAGTAGCCATAACTATAGTAGTACCTGCTTTGTTTATATCATCTATAAGCTTCATTATTTCTTTAGCAGTTTCAGGATCTAGGTTTCCAGTCGGCTCATCTGCTATTAATACCTGAGGATTATTTACAATAGCTCTTGCTATAGAAACTCTTTGTTGCTCACCACCTGACAACTCATTTGGGAACATTTTATATTTATGAGACAGTCCAACCAAAGAAAGAACAAGCGGAACTCTTCTTCTAATTTCTCTAGAAGAAGCCTCAACTACTCTCATTGCAAAAGCTACATTTTCATAAACATTTAAAGTAGGAATTAATCTGAAGTCTTGAAATACCATTCCAATTTTTCTTCTATAAAAAGGAACTTGTCTCCTCTTAATGGATGCAAGGTCTGTTCCATTCATAAATATATTTCCATCAGTAGGTTCAATTTCCTTTAGTAACATTTTTATAAAAGTAGACTTTCCAGCTCCACTTGGCCCTACAAGGAAAACAAATTCCCCCTGATCAATCTGAACATTTACATCTGATAAAGCTTTTACATTATTATTATAAACTTTATTTACACTCTTAAATTCAATCATATAGACAACTCCTTAAAATTGTTTTTTCGACGGTAATTTATCTAATGCTACAAATACACAAAATAATTATAACATAAGTATTAATGTAGTTGCGTTTGTTTTTATGAATTCTTTATTAACTTACCTTAGGGAATTCTAGGGAAAGTTGTTGTAACATACTTATTTACTGACCTTAGCCTGTATAAAAATTTTAAATAAAAAATATATATTATTGAATATTAGTATAATTATTCCTCATCTATATCCCTAAATCCTTCTCCAAGAACCTCTCTTGCGTCAGTTACTGTTATAAATGCATTAGAGTCTATTTCTCTTACCTTATTTTTAAGAACTATGAATTGTTTTCTATTTACTACTGTGAAAAGCATAGATGTTTTTTCTTTGGTGTAAGCACCTCTACCATCTAAGTAAGTGCAGCCTCTTCCTAATTCGCTCATAATAAATTGAGCTACCTTTTCACTTCCACTACTGATTATAAAAACAGCTTTTGCTATAGTAAATCCCTCAATTACATTGTCAACAAGTGTTCCTGTTAAAAAAACACTTATTAATCCAAACATTCCTTTGTCTGGACCAAAAGCGTATATTGCAAGAATTGTAACAACAAAATCTGACAACAATAGTGATTTACCTATATCTATATGTAAGTACTTGTTTAATATCTTAGCTATTATTGAAGTACCTCCAGTTGATGCATTTTCATTAAAAACTATTGCAAGACCAACTGCTTGAATTGCACTTCCAACAAATACTACAAGTATATAGTTTTCAGTAAATGGGTAGGGGACAATAAAGGTATCAAAAAACCAAAGTAGTCCTGATAAAGCGAAAGTAGCATAAATGCTCTTAGCCCCAAACCCTCCGCCTATAAAGATAAAAGCTATTAAGAATAGAATTATATTAAATGCTATCATTAGTATTCCCACTGATATACCAGTTAGCTTATTAATCACAATTGCAAGACCTGATACCCCTCCAGCAGCTATATCGTTAGGAAAAAAGAAATATTCAAGCGATATAGTTATCAGGAGAACACCAAATGTTATATAAAGGTATTTCTTTAAGATTCTCATCATATGCTCCTCACACTTTACAGATATATGCTATATATTCTACATATTACCTATCTCTTTAAATCCCTCTCCCAATACCTCATGAGCTTCGCCAACAGTTATAAAGGCTTTTGAATCTATTCCTTTTATATATTCTCTAAGTTTTATAAATTCAGTCCTGCCTACAACCGTATATATTATAAAGGTATCTTTTCCAGTATATCCACCAACACCTCTTAAAAAAGTACATCCTCTACCTAATTCATTCATTATAAATTGACCTATATCTTTGTTTTTTCTACTTATTATAGTAACTTGCTTAGAGGTATTAAACCCTTCAATAACCCTATCTATAGCAATTCCATTTAATATTACAGACAACAAGGCATACAGCCCTGCATTAAGTCCAAATGTAATAGCTGCCAATAGTGTCACTATAAAATCCACAGAAGATAAAGACTTTCCTATATCTACATGAAAAAACTTGTTGAGTATCTTAGCTATTATGTCTGTACCTCCAGTAGAGGCATTAGTATTAAAAACTATAGCCATCCCTATAGCTGATAAAAAAGTACCAAATATAGCTGCTATTATTAAATCTTTGGTAATAGCTTGAGGGTTAAAGAACTTTTCGATTATCCACATTATTAGAGATAGCCCGAAAGATGCATATATAGTTTTAGCTCCAAAATTGCCTCCAATAAATATAAATGCAATTACAAACAAGATCAAATTCATTACTAAAACAAGGATACCAGTAGATGCAAATGGTACATAATGATTTATAACTATAGCCAGACCTGTTACACCTCCTGCTGCAAGATTATTTGGTGCATAGAGATATTCAACAGCTATAGCTACAAAAAGTATTCCTATGGTTATAAGAACATAGTCTTTCAGAAAATTTTTAGTCATACCAAAACTCCCCCTAATAACATTTTACATATACTATAGATATATATTTATAAGCCCTTAATAGAATACACATCTTACAAACTTTGTATTTATTGCACTATTGTATGTTCATCACACTTATTCTCTCTTAAAAAATTAACTTTTATCCATCATAGGTAGTTTAAAGGTTATGCTGTGCAACTTCTCAATAAAATTGGCTCTATTAAAGTATTGTGTTGAAATTATTAAATATAGTAATAATTTTAAATAAGTATAAGCCATACATAAAAGAAGATTAATCTTCTTTTATGTATGGCTTATACTTTGTGATGAGCTTTCATGCATTTTATAAGCTCTCCTATTAAATTTATGAGTAGAAATAATATAGGATTCCAACTTAAAGTATTAAGTTTTCTTAATGAAACCCTATATTTACTTACAATATGAAATATTTAGGCCCGGTCTTCAGTTGTGAATTGAACTTAGGCCCGGTCTTCAGTTGTGAATTGAACTTAGGCCCGGTCTTCAGTTGTGTATATCTTTAAAGCCTTGTCCTAATACTTCGTGAGCCTCACTAACTATAATGAAAGCATCTTTATCAACTAATTTTATGTAGGCTCTCAGCTTAATTAATTGAGTTCTATCCATTACACAATATATAACTTTTTTCTCTTCATTGGTATATCCACCTTTACCTTCAAATACAGTGCAGCCTCTGTTTACTTGATTTATTATGTACGACTTTATAACATCACTTTTATTGGTAAATACAGCTACAGCTTTTGCTGAATTAAAGCCTTCAATAACCTTATCAATTATAATACCATTTAGCATAACACAAACAACAGCGTACAAGCCTTTACTTATTCCAAAAGCCATAGCACATAGAATA
Source organism: Clostridium manihotivorum (assembly GCF_004015185.1). Taxonomy (GTDB): domain Bacteria; phylum Bacillota; class Clostridia; order Clostridiales; family Clostridiaceae; genus Clostridium_AR; species Clostridium_AR manihotivorum. The sequence continues at coordinate 6,116,552 of NZ_CP025746.1, forward strand.
ACAACAATTATGTCTACTGATTGCATACATCTTCCCATATCCCAATGAAAAAACTTGTTTAATATTTTAGCTAATATATCTGTTCCTCCTGTAGATGCATTTTGAGAAAAGACAATTCCTAACCCAATTCCAAGCATTGTGGTTCCAATAACTGCGGCCAGCATTGGATCTGTAGTTAATGCATGAGGTTTTAAAAACCTTTCTATAATCCACATTGAAAATGATAGTCCAAAAGCTGCGTATAAAGTTTTCCCACCAAAATTGCCACCAACTACAAAAAATGCAACTATAAATAAAATTATATTCATTATTATCATTAACAGTCCCATTGGTATGCTTGGTATGTAATAATTTATAACCATAGCTATACCAGTTATTCCTCCACCTGATATATTATTAGGAACATAAAAATATTGAACTGCTATAGAAACTAAAATAAATCCTAATGTTATTATAAAAAATTCCTTAATCTTGTCATTCATATGACTTCTCCTTCCTCTAATGTAAAAAGTATAGCAATTTGCTTTACAGCAAAAAACAGCATAGGATGTCCTACACTGTTATATTAATCGATTTAATTAAAATAATCTACTATTTTCTTTTATTTCCTTTTATTTTAGCCCTTTAACTCAATAACGCGCTTTATAGAAGCAATAATATCTTCTGTAGTAAGTCCATATGCTTTTAGCAATTCATCTGGCTTACCACTCTCTCCAAAAGTATCTTTAACACCTACTCTGACTACTGGTACTGGAATATTCTCGCTTACAACTTCACAAACTGCTGATCCTAGTCCACCGATTATATTATGTTCCTCAGCAGTTACTATTGCTCCAGTTTCTCTTGCTGCTGATATTATAATTTCTTTATCAATTGGTTTTATTGTATGAATATTAATAACTGCTACATCTATTCCCTCTGTCTTTAGAACTTTTTTAGCTTCTAAAGCCTTTTCAACCATTATACCTGTAGCTATTATAGTAGCATCTTTACCTTCAGAAAGTTTTACTCCTTTACCAATCTCGAACTTATAATCTGCATTGTCATTAATAGTAGAAACTGCAACTCTTCCTAGTCTTACATAGCATGGTCCTACATATTCAGCTACTGCCTTTATAGCAGCCTCTGTTTCTATATCATCAGACGGATTTATAACAGTCATATTCGGAATGCTTCTCATTAGTGATAAATCTTCTATAGCTTGATGTGAAGCTCCATCTTCTCCTACAGTTAAACCTGCATGCGTAGCACACACTTTTACATTCAAATTTGGGTAGCATATGGAATTTCTTATCTGCTCAAAAGCTCTTCCAGCAGCAAACATTGCAAAAGTACTAACAAAAGGTATTTTATCACAAGTTGAAAGACCTGCCGCAACCCCCATCATATTTCCTTCTGCTATTCCCATATTTAAAAATCTTTCAGGAAACACCGCTTTAAAATCTGCTGTTTTTGTTGATTTAGAAAGGTCAGCATCCAATACTACCACCTTTTGATTTATCTTACCTAGCTCAGCAAGTGCCTTGCCATAAGCTTCTCTAGTTGCAATTTTATTAGACATTAATTCTCCCCTCCTATTTCATTTAAAGCAATCTCACATTGTTCCTTATTTGGTGCAGCTCCATGCCATCCAGCCTGATTTTCCATGAATGAAACACCTTTTCCTTTTATAGTCTTACATACAACCATGGTAGGTTTACCTTTAACATTTTTAGCTTCGTTTAAGGCATTGATTATTTGATCTATATCATGACCATCTATATTGATAACATTCCATCCAAAGGCTAAAAACTTCTCTCCAATTGGAGCTGGATTCATTACTTTTTCTATCTCTCCATCTATTTGTAAACCATTATTATCAACAAAAGCTGTTAAATTATCAAGTTTATAATGAGCTGCAGACATTGCCGCCTCCCAAACTTGTCCTTCTTCAAGTTCTCCATCTCCCAATAAAGCATATACTCTATAAGCCTTATTATCTAATTTTCCAGCAAGCGCCATACCAACTGCTGCTGATATTCCTTGTCCTAAAGATCCTGTAGACATATCTACTCCTGGAACATCATTCATATTTGGATGACCTTGAAGCATAGAGCCTAATTTTCTAAGGCCATTTAGCTCTTCTACTGAGAAAAATCCTCTTCTTGCTAGTACACTATATAATACTGGCGCAGCATGCCCTTTAGATAAAACAAATCTATCTCTATCAGTCATTCTAGGATTTTTAGGGTCTATATTCATTTCTTTAAAATAAAGAGTTGTTAATATATCTGCTGCTGAAAGCGATCCACCAGGATGACCTGATGCTGATTCTGTCAGCATAGAAATAATATCTTTTCTTACAACCTTAGCAATTTGTTTTAATTCATCAACTTTATTACTCATATTATCCCCCTCTAGGTCTTAGCCTATTATCTATATAGAAGCAAAACTTTAGAACTAACTTTTTAATTTATCTGTTACATATCTGTATGTAATTGAAATTAATCTAGTATCAAAGTTGTACAGCTCTAAATATCATAATGTTAAACAGCTATGCCAAACCAATAAATATTTTATCATAGCTTTCCTAAATTGGATATACTTATTTTATAAAAAAGATGCCATTTATACACAAATATGATATATGTGCTATACTATTTAGAAAATTTTATTTTATTAAACAGAAAATTTTAGCTTTCATGGGTGATTATGTCTCTAGGTTAACTAACAAAGAAATTTATACTGATCTTAACAGTAAAAAAGGAGTTGTGCACTAATTACTTTTAGTGTCACATCTCCTAGATTAATTTTGAACCTGAATTTTTTTACCTCTAGAAACTTCATACAAGATGCTGTTCACTCTCAAATTGATACGGCTGTCTCCTTCATTAATTATCTCAGTTTTATCTTTTTTCATAGAAACCTTAATGTGATTACCTTTATACAAGAATCCAAACTTTAGTTGTTCCCATACCTCCGGCAGCTTTGGAGATAGTGAAATATAATCTTCTTTTATCCTAAGCCCTGCGAATCCATATACAATAGACATCCAGGTTCCGCCCATATTAGCAGTATGAATACCATCCTTTGTATTACCATGAGTATCATCCAAATCTAGTCTTGCTGTTTCAATAAAATACTTATATGCTAAATCAGTATATCCCACCTTTGAAGCCATAATACTATATGCGGCGCAAGATAAAGACGAATCATGAGTTGTTATTTTTTCATAGTAATCATAGGAATTCTTTATGATATTAAACTCAACTTCATCTTCTACTAGGAAGTGGGCTAGAACTGTGTCAGCTTGCTTTAGTACTTGGTACCTATATATTGTTAGAGGATGATAATTTAATAGCAATGGATAATTCTCACTAGGTGTATTTTCAAAATCCCATATAGCTTTATGTAAAAAAGAATCATCCTGCGGGTTTATTTTTAACTCTTCATCATATGGTAAATACATATTTTTATAAGCTTTTTCAAAAAGCCTAACTTCTTTTTCTTCGATATTAATTCTTTTACTTAATTCTCTAATAAATTCTGAATCCTTATTTCTAAATTCATCGTAAAGCTTACTTGCCCATTTTAAATTGAATTTTGCCATGACATTTGTATAGTAATTATTATTCACAATTGCTGTGTATTCATCAGGTCCTGTTACAGCATCTATCTTAAACAAACCTTTATCAAAATGCCCTATTTCAATCCATATCCTTGCAGTTTCAAAGATAACTTCTAGTCCAAATTCCTTAATGAAATCTAAGTCACCAGTCGCCAAATAATATTGAATATAGGAATAAGCTATATCTCCATTAATATGATACTGGGCTGTGCCTGCTGGGAAATATGATGAACACTCCTTGCCTATTATGGTTCTCCATGGATAGGCAGCACCTTTTTTATGCCCCATCTCTAATGCCCTTTGTCTAGCCAATCCTAAAATATTATATCTATATCTTAAAAGTCCTTTTGCAAGCTTTGGATAGCATAGTATAAAGAATGGAAGGATGTATATTTCTGTGTCCCAAAAGTAATGACCTTCATATCCTTCACCACTCAAGCCTTTTGCAGTGATATTGCTTCTATCATCTCTTCCTACTGCTTGGAATAGTTGATATAAATTGTACTTAAGCCCTTGACGAAGCTTTTCATCCCCCTCAATATCAATATCTGCTAAATTCCAAAACTCACTTAGATGCTCCTCTTGAGTTTTAACCAACATTTCAAATGGTATCTTGCTAATACTTTTCGCCTTTTCTTCACCAATACTTACTACATCTGCATGTCTTAGAGAGTCAGTATATATATTATATTTTATAAAATTGATCACCTTTTTACCTGGTTTGATTGTAAAAATGCTTTTTGCTTTTTTATCTGTTTTTTCAAAAATACATTCATACGTTGAACTACATACATGCTTTGTAGTAACTGCTACAATATTTTTTGCATTTTTTGTTTGCGAAACTATTTGCATAATTTCATCTTCAAGTGTTATAGAGTTTACAGATAATATTTTAGCATGTCCTGTACCTACTCTTGGATCATTATCATCTATAAAATTTTCTACATCTCCGCTAATGGAAGATTCTATAATAATTTCTTCATCAAAATTTACTTTCTCAATGTCATAATGAATAACAAATAACTCCAAATGGTCCAAAGATGCAAGTCTAGATATCTTTATTTTTAGTTCTTTTCCAGATGGTGAAACCCACCATATTTCTCTAATATAGCATCCTTTTTTCATATCTAGCTTTCTACTAAAGTCTTTAAGCGTACCTTGAAAAATAGATAACTTTTGTCCATCAATTATTATATCGATATCTTGTGAATCAATGACATTCACAATTTTCTGCATGCTATCAGGAAATGCATATGCTTTTTCACCATAGGTAATTGGTGTATCTTCATAAAACGCATTTATATATGTTCCTCTAATTGTTTTATATTTCTCAGGATACTTCTCTTCAAAGTTTCCTCTTATCCCTATATATCCATTAGAAACATTGAAGATACTTTCATTTTTTAAAAGTTTATTTTCATCTAAGCTATAATCACTTACAATCCATTCATTCTCCATTTCCTATTCTCTCTTTCTAATATATTTATACTACTTCATCTTTTAAGCTATTTAACCGCTCCAGCCATAACTCCCTTTATTATATGTTTCTGAGAAACTAAGTAAAAAATTACAACTGGTATAACTGTTAAAACTAATCCAGCCATAGCTAAGTTCCATTGAATTGTAAATTCTCCAAAGAAATAAAATGTTGAAAGTGGTATTGTTCTAAGTTCTGGATCTCTTAGTACTAGTGATGGTAATAAATAATCATTCCATATACTAATAACATTTAAAATAGCTACTGTGATTGTAATTGGCTTTAAGTTCGGAAATACTATTCTCCAGTACAATTGAAATTTATTGCAACCATCTATCATTGCCGCTTCTTCTAACGCACGAGGAACACTCTTAATAAATCCATGATATAAAAAGACTGCAAGACTTGTTCCAAAGCCAACATTCATAAAAATAAGGCCATAAAAAGTATTAATCATAGAAAACCCAATTGAAGGTATTTCCCATTTACTCATATACTGCATCAATGGGATCATAACTGATTGGAATGGTATAAGCATGGTTACAACTAGCATTAAGAGTATTACATTGGCAATCTTTGACTTACTACGAACTAATGCCCATGCTGTCATAGAAGAAAATACTATAATTAAGACAGTACTTATTACTGTTACAATTAAAGAATTGGTCAATGCATGAAGAAAATTCATTTTATCTATTGCTTGTAGATAATATGAAAGATCAAAAGCTTTAGGTAACCCAAGTGTATCAGTAAATATCTGCTCTCTTCCTTTGAACGAATTTACTAACATGATATATATAGGAAATAAAGTCATTATTGCTACAATAATTCCAAGGATAAAAAAGATTTTATATGCTTTCGACTTTGACTTCATCACATTTCAACCTCTTTCTTTTTAGTAATGGAAATTTGTACTATAGTAATTATCATAATAACTAAGAAAAACATTATAGATTTAGCTTGTGCCTCAGCATATTTGTTATATCCAAAGGCTGTTGAAAATATATTCATACTAATAAGCTCCGTTGATCCAAAAGGTCCACCATTTGTTAAAGATAGATTTGTATCGTATTGCTTAAAGGAATTTGCTAAAGTAACGAACAAACTTACTGTAAAGGCAGGAGCTATAAGTGGTACAGTTACTTTTCTAAATTTAGTCCATGCGCTTGCTCCATCAATATCTGCTGCTTCTAATACTTCATCTGATATGCTCTCAATAGAGGCAATATATATTATCATTACATATCCAGCCATTTGCCACACCCCTACTATAACTAACGCCCAAAAGGCAGCAGTAGGATTGTCTAACCAATTGAAAAATATCTTTGAAGTATGTGTCATTTGCCCTAAGTTCTCAAATAACTTTGTAAATACGAATTTCCATATAAAGCCTAGTATTAACCCACCGATTAGATTAGGTAAGAAATATACAGCCCTAAAGAAATTTTTAAACTTAACCTTTGATGTTACAAGCATTGCAAGTGAAAGCCCAACAATATTAACTAAAATAGTCATAGCAATAACGTATTTTGTGGTTAACAAAAAAGAGGCAGCGAATTTTCCATCTTGAAAAGCTGAAATATAATTTTTTATTCCTACAAAACTGGCCCCTGTAAAAGCAAATCCATCCCAATTAGTAAATGAATATATGACTCCCATTATAAACGGGATAATAACAACATTTACAAATATAAATAAAGATGGAATAACAAATAAGGCTGTAGTTATTTTATTTTTATACTTTTTATTCATTATTTTCGCTCCATTTCTAACCTTATTTTTAATTTCTACATCTTACTTAATCTTTATATACCTTAAAAGCCTCAAGAGAGGCTTCTAAGGCTACACTAAGTACTATTTTTTAGCTGCATTTACCCAAACCTTTTGTATTTCATCTAATAGTTGGTCCGAATTAATTTGACCAGCATAGAATTTTTCCATGGCACTTGTACAATCCTTATCAACACCTGCAGGGAATAGGTTAAATGTCCATGGTACTGTTTTTCCTGCATCTGAATACTTAGAAACTTCCTTAGAAAGAACACTTAAATTACTTGTATCAAAACCATTGTATGCTGGAATAACTTTAAATTTATCAGTTACAATCTTTTGTCCATCTTTAGTAGTTAATAACCAATCTAAGAACTTGATAGCACCAGTTTGTTGTTCCTTTGTAGCCGCATTATTTACATGGAAGAAGTTTGTGTTTCCTACTGCAAGAGAAGTATTACCATTTGCAGGCATTGGAATCATACCATAATCAAAACCAACCTTATATTGATCTATAATTGATTGAGCCCAGTTACCTTGATGAATCATTGCATATTTACCTTGTGCAAAACCTGCAACTTGATCATCATAAGTATCCTTAGCTAGATTAGTATATGGTTTTAATTTTTGTAGATCTTCAGCATATTTCTTAACTTCTGGTACATCCTTAAGATTTAATTGTCCGCTTACCACCTTAGGAATAATATCTTTATAGTTACTCATAGTTGCAAATGGCCAGTTAAATGGATGCATAAATTGGAAGTAAGTTTCTTTTGCAAAAGCAAGTGGCTTATTCACTCCTTTAACTTTTGAAAGTTTTTCGCAAGCTGAAATTAGATCATCCATTGTCTTTATGCTATCAGCATCTACTCCGGCATCTTTAAACATTTGCTTGTTGTAAACAAGTCCAATTCCCTCTACTGCTAATGGTAATCCATATAATTTACCATCCTTCATAGTATCTTCAGCTTGTCCTTTAGCTATATTCTTAGCTGCAGCTGCTGAATCCATAGGAGCCATGTACTTGAAGAATTTTTCAAACTCACTTCCACTATTGCAAGTAAAGATTGTAGGTGCCTTGGCAGGACTTGATGCAAATTGTGATTGTAAGGTAGTAACCAAATTATCTCCTGCTGCTCCTAACACCTTCACTTCCACATCACTTTGGGAAGAATTAAACTGTTTAGCTGCATTTTCAAGTTCAGGTTGAATTTCAACCTTATTTTGAATCAATGTAACTTCTGTTTTTCCTGACCTTGAACTTGATCCTCCACCATTAGATCCACATCCTACCATAGTTGTTAATGCCACCGCCATAACACAGATAACACTTAATATTTTTTTGGTTTTCATACTATTTCCCCCTATTTTTAATTCTCAATATGTTATTGTTTTTTGTAATGTAAATATTTATTTTTATCTTTTTTAAGCCGCTCAATTTATTAAACGTTTACAAAGATAACATAAATACATTTCACTAATTAAATTTTCTTAGTTAATGATAGTAAAACTTTAAGTTATTTAATCAGGTGGATTATGGTACTAAGTTCCACACAATAAGGAATCTTTTACATTTGTAGGACCGTTGTATCTAAATTAATTAATGGTTACATTGACATTATATCCAAAAAAAACTATAATTTTTATACAATATTAATAACTTTTGCACTTTTTTAAGATTACTTTTTGAGGTGATATAGAAATGAAAAGTATTTATAAAAAAATCGAGGATACTATGGTTAAAAATAGATATGCTTCATATATTCATCCACCTTATGAACTTGAATCTAAATTGGTACAATGTATTCAACAACTGGATCTTGAAACTGCTAGCTACATTTTAAATAAAATTAATTCACTCGAAAGGGCTCAATTATCTAACCAACCCTTAACTTCTCTTAAATATTCCATTGTAGGTTCTTGTGCAATTTTTACCAGAGCTGCAATAGAAGGAGGTTTGGATACTGAAACAGCCTTTATATTAAGCGATTATTATATAAATCTAATAGACGAAACTCCCAACGTTCATGCGCTACAAGAATTGGAGTATTCAATGTTGACAGATTTTATTAATGTTTTAAAAAGATACAAGCAGTATTTTTATAACCCACTTATAAATAGAGTAATAGAATATATAAAAAAAAATATAGAAAATCCTTTATCTCTTCAAGAGATATCAACTTTCGCAAAGGTACATCCTAACTACCTCTCTGCTGCTTTTAAAAAGGAAGTTGGTAAAACTTTATCTGAGTATATTAGTGAGGTTAAGATAGGAGCTATAAAACTTTATCTCAATAACACTGACTTATCTGTGACTGAAATCAGTCATATTTTTAACTTTAATCATATAACATACTTTTCACGCTTCTTTAAGAAACATATAGGACTCACTCCAATGGAATATAGAAAGCAGGTCTTAACTGCAACCGTTTAATATTCAACAAATAAATTTTCCTATGGAAAAGAAAGATAAAAACCAGATATATCATTGGGAAAATAGTTATTTATAAAAAACATGGGCTGTGGCATAAACGTTTTTATACGCTAATGCAACAGCCCCTTCAAATATCTAATCTAATGCTAAACTTATTAGTAAAGCTCTATTCACCTTTTTCATATCCTCATCAGTCATATGACCAATTTTCTCTTTTAATCTTTTTTTATCTAAAGTACGTACCTGCTCTAATAGTACAACTGAATCTCTATTAAGACCATACTCTTCTGAAGATATCTCAACGTGAGTAGGAAGCTTAGCTTTATTAATCTGAGATGTTATAGCAGCAACAATTACAGTTGGACTATACTTATTGCCTATATCATTTTGTACAATTATTACAGGTCTTATGCCACCTTGTTCTGAACCTATTACAGGACTTAGATCTGCATAAAATATATCTCCTCTTTTTACATTTGTCCCCGTCATTACATATATCACACTCCGAATAGCCATGTCTCATATTCAATAGTATTTTTAAGTTCTGATGAAACACCAAATTCAGCAAGTTCAGAATTTATACTTGCCATCTCTTCATAACCTTTTTTCATCAACAAATAAAATTTTGATTCTTCATCGTCCTCATTATATGATATTAAATTTGCATCATTTAATTGACTATAAATTTCATATTTTTTTTTCAATGCATTATTTCCCTTATTCTTTGAATATGACATGATTCTCCCATCTCCTCAGAGTTATAAAAAGAATGATATATGTATAAGTAAATTATAGCAAATTATGTCACAATGTCAAAGAATTTTCATCTTTTAGTATTCCGTTTTTACTTTTTTTTACATTTATTTTTAAATTTATTTATTTCAATGTAAGATTAATCAAAAGTTTTTTATCAGCTTTAGTGATAGTACTATATGACCTTTATTCCAATTCCATATTCTATGTACATACTCTCGGAAATCTCTCCATATAGGTAAAATATATATTTACAAACATTAACCCTATGCTCAATCTCCTTAAGTATTATAATTCTTATGTTTTTCTTTATCATAACTTTTCTAGATAAAACAGCAAAAAGTTTATTTTACATTTATATGTCAAATACTATATTTCAAACAGCTTTTTATCAACGTTCTTAAGTTTCTTAAAATTACTATAAACTATTTTTCCACGCTCACTTCCTTTCTTATCATATATTATCAACTCTTTAGGCACTCTCTTTTCACTATCGATTACCAATAACTGTTTGTCCATATTTTTATTTCCATTGAGCATGGAAAACTCAACCATTAAATACCTTATGCCATTAATATCCTTATAGTAGTATTTAATCTCATTATCTAGTACAATATACTTTCTAATCTCATCCATAAATGCTAACTTATAGAACTGATCAGAGTCCTTGTCCATTTCGTATTGTCTGTTTGAATTTATATCTTTTATATAGATCTTGTTTTCTTTATAAAGATTTATCCTGCCATCCTTAAACTCTACCTTTGTCCCTTGTGTTTTGTCATACCACTGAGTAGAATCATACTTAACTTCACCTCTTGAACTTATAGCTGTATAAGAGACGTCTGTACTGTATGCATCTATTTCTTTAATCTCATCTAGAATTTCCTCTGGTGTAATATTAAAAAACCTTTGATAAGCAGCAAATATTGATACTGCTGCTATTATTAAAAATAATAATATTAATAATAGTCTATTCCTTTTCATAAATCCTCCTAAATTATGACTACATTAATACTATTATTAAAGAAAGCAGGATTTTATTCTATTTTAGCTGGATTTCTTTTATTATTGATGATATATTATCCATGATATGACTAGCATTAACACAATACATGGACTCTGATAGTGAATCTCCTATATACCCGTGTATATAAGCACTTATCGCCGCAGCTTCAAGTATAGAAAGCCCCTGAGCTATAAAGCTTGCTATAATACCAGTTAAGCAATCACCCATTCCACCTGAAGCCATAGAACTATTTCCAGTGGGATTTACATAAGTCTTATTTCCATCTGTTATTATTGTATTGTACCCCTTTAATAATACCACTATTTTGTATTTAATGGCAAATTCTCTTGATACTTCCAACCTATTTTCCTTTATATATTCTCTTGAATATCCTGTTAAAGTAGCCATTTCTCCTATATGTGGTGTTATTACAATTGGCAGATTGTTATTTATGAGTAATTCTTTTTTATCCTTTAAAACATTTATACCATCTGCATCTATAACCAGTGGACATGTGGACCTATTTAATACTTTCTTTAATAGTTCTAAGGTTAACCCCGTATCTCCCATCCCTGGACCTATCGCTATGCAATTACTTTTATCAATAAGTCTCGACAAAGCTTCTTCATCTTCATAGCTCGAAGTCATAGCTTCTGTAAGCTTTGTTGATAATATCTTTTGCAAATCTGGTGAAGTGCATAGAGTAGCCAATCCCGCTCCACTTCTAACTGCACTATTAACGGTAATATATGCAGCGCCAGAAAAACCTGAAGATCCTGCCAAAACTAAAACTTTACCATAATCCCCTTTATATCCATACTTATTTCTGTTTGGTATGTACTTCTTCACCATTTCCTCTGTAATCATGAAAATATTATCGTTATATTGATCCACTATCTCATCTGTTATTCCGATGTTCTCTATAATTATATGGCCAGTATATTTGCTAGTTCCCCAAGTTAAAAAACCTTTTTTTAAAAATTGAAAGGTTATAGTCTTATCAGCCTCAATGCAGTTGCCAAGTACCTTCCCCGTATTACATTCCATACCTGATGGAGTATCAATAGAAACTATATAATTACTGTTTTCATTTATAACAGAGATTACATCTATATAAAACTCTGATAGATTTCGGCTTAGACCTGTTCCGAATATAGCATCTATTGTTGCATCACTATTTAACAAGGATTCTCTAAGTTGTGAGCAGTCCTCTATGTTATTTAAGCCATATACTTTTACACCTAAATTCTTAAGTATACTATAATTCATAGAACAATCATCAGATAATTTACCATTTAAATCAATTAAAAACACATCAATGCTCTTACCTAAAGCCTTAAGATGCCTAGCTAAAGCTAATCCATCTCCTCCATTATTCCCATTACCGCAAACAATTACATAATTCTTATGAATTTTTAAATCTAAATTACTTAAAACTTTTAAAGCTGCATTTTCCATCAGAACAATACTAGGTATGCCTATCTTATCTATACAGTATTGATCTATCTTTCTAATATTTTCAGAGGATCCTATTCTCATTTTATTCTCCCTCCAATACAGCAAATGCAATAGCATCAGTTTTATTATGAGATATGCTTACGTGTACTAATTTAACGTTTTTCAAGTCAGCTATTATTCTAGCTCTTCCAAATAAATTTACTTCTGGCTTTCCTATTTCATTTCTAAGAATCTCTATGTCTTTTAATTGAAATCCTCTTATTCCAGTGCCTAGAGCTTTACTTATAGCTTCTTTTGCTGCAAAATTACCAGCTATTGACTCCATTCTCATATTTCGCTGAACAAATAAACTTATTTCTCTTTCACTAAATACTTTACTCATAAATGATTTAGTTCTTTCGACAGCTCTTTTTATTCTATCTATTTCAATAATATCTACTCCAGTTCCTATAATCATCTGCTCACCCCTAAACATATTTGAAAATCTTATTATAAACTACAGTTTGCCTTACTAAAGAGTTCATATATCGAAACTTAATTTATACTTGTTCGAAAATCTCGGCTTTTGGGGATTTTCGGGCATGTATAAATTGATAGTTGAGTTAGGAACTCTATATTATTTTATAGCTAATAAAAGATATTTCAAAGTTGTACTAAGGATAAACTGCAAAATATTAAGGAAAGCAATTACTTTCCTTAAGAAAAAGAATATATTAATTTGCAACAGACAGATAGCATGTACTGAAATCTTCTACTAGCTCATCTACTCTTTCTCCAAGTATATCAATCAAATGAATAGGAGATACTTGATTTTCATAAACCAAATTTAACAACTGATGTACACTATCGTATATTGGTGAAATCTTGTCTATAGAGTCTCTTTCTATATTAACAATTTTATTATCGTAGTAGTCAACTCTCTCTACTTCAATTCCATATACAGGTGTTCCTTTAAAGTCAGATTTGATAAGTCTGTAAGAATAGTCACATTCCCTGTTGTCAATGTTTACCTTTCTCCATAAATTTTCAACAACCATCATAAAATTACCCCCTTAAGTCTTATAAACCATGTTATAGAACTCATAGGAATATCCTAACACTAATTATTTTATTTTTGTGTCAAATGATGGTTTGTCAAAAATTTTTTTCTCTTTAAAATATGACACAATACTTTAAAAACGTCTTTTGATAATCCTATATCTGCGCCATATGGAAAATTAATACTGCGAATTGTCATAAGAAACAAACAAAACTTGCCGAATCCATGCTTTTTTTGTAAACAACTTTTATATTATTTTATTATCTGTTTTAATCCTATATTAATTCCTAAGTATCTGCAGATATCCTCTACTATTAGCAAAGCCGCAATCTTTAAAGGGAGATTATCTATAGAATCATCATCAAGCTTTAAAGTCTTTTTATAAAATTCTCCTAACTCTTTCTTGTACTTCATTTCTTTATATATCTCATTTAATATAGACACGATTACTTCATAACATACCTGAATAAAATCTTTCTGCACCTCTTCACTATTATTAATCACAGATTTTATTATATAATTTAATCTCTTATTACTATACTTCTCCTCTATCTCTACAGTAAATCGGTCTCCGATATAAGTTCCTAGTAAATCTTCATCAAAAATTGCAATTTCTCCATCAGTATTAAAGAATAGCACAAAATCTGCTGCTACTTTTCCTTCCTTGGTAATGTCACTAATTAATTGACTCATCTGCTTACTAAAGTTACTAGTGTACTTTGCGTCCAACAAAAAATAGGATAACTCTCTAGAAGAAGCTACCCTTACAAAGTCAGAAAAATTATTATATGTTTTCTTCATAAAATCATTATTTCTCATTATTTAACCTCCCTTGCAATTCAAGTAGTATTTTTATCCAAAGGAGATTATTTTATTCAAGAATTTATGCCTTTTTAATATCTTTTATCTGTTTTTTTAATCCTTTATAGTTTTCTTCATATTCTTTTATTACCTCTTTACTAATTTCATGTGAAGAAAACTTAGCTTCATTATAGGTATCAATTATATTCTTAAACTCCTTATCTCTATCTATATAGGATTTTGATATATTAAATAATTGACTTGCAGTCATACTTCTTTTAAATATATTTTTCTTATAAGTATCTTTTTCTATATTATAAAATATCTCTAGTATCTTTCCATTTGCTCCGGACCAATTATTTTTTTTAATCTTTTTATTATTCTTTCCTAGTTCTTCTAAACTTTCTCTTTCTATTCCTCCAAGAGTCTCAATGTTCCTCTGCTTATCCTTACTTCTCTTCAATATCATTCTAAACATAATTATAAAAAACATAACTATAAGAAGAATAAATATAATTTTTAATACTAGGTTAGTAGTAACACCACTATAGTCGCCAACCTTTAATTGATTATCTACTGTCTTAGCTCCATTATCAACACTTTCGGTTGTCTTAGCATTAGCCAATAATGCTTGTATCATTTTTATAGGATACTCAAGCAGTAATGATATAAAATAGATAAGTGTCAGAGGAATCCATTCAATTTTCTTATATAATATTTTAATAATATTCAACAGAAATGTGTATATATATGGATTAAATAAAAATAAAGATAACACAATTATTATTATATAACTTTTTGCTTTTTTAGAGCTTTCAAGTTTATATTGAAATGCTCTTGAAGCTCTTAATAAGATAATTCCTGTAATTAAGAACAGCATATAAAATGGATATAAGTAGGTAGTAACTTCTTTAGATGCAAAGAAAGAGAATACTATTCCTACAACTAAAAATATTACTAAATTTCTTAGTCTGCTTTTATAAAAATCTCTTGTTATAGATCCACTTTCCCCCCCAAATAATAACACTTCTTGAATTAAAACTATTAGTTGTAAGCTTAGGTTATCTCCTACCCCAAACATAATGCATAATGTAATAAAATATAATACATTATGAACTACTATAATAATTTTATATCCATTCTTCTTACTTATTTTATTATTCATATAATAAAATAGAAACATGAACAATATTGTAATAACATAAACAATGAATTTAGGTTCTACTCCACCTATAGCATTTAACAGAATTGATGAAATTATAAATGCAAAAGTAGATACTAAAATACCGTATATTACTTTAATAAATCTATATAAATTCATCATCTTCCCTCCCCGCTTAGATGTAACTTTTCAACTCCAGGAATATTAATATCTCCTTGTTTTGATATATCTATAAGCTTTATCAGTATCCCCTTACTTCTTAATATATTTATTATTGCTGCAGATTCATTATCAATATATGAAGTGATAAGCAGATACACTGTATTTATATCAAACTTATCTCTTTTATTATATATATAGTCACTAAATGAAAACTTTGTATTTACATCTATCCTTGCACAATATTCTAAAAATCTTTCAACTGATGAAGTAGATGGAGGCAATTCATTGCCGTGCTTTCCAAAATAACTTACTATCTGCCCATTTGTCCATATTCCTGTAGCAATACCTCCATATATAAGCTCCTTGCCTATTGATGCCATCAACTCTATTCCGCTTTCAATATTATTACCTTCATACACATTCCAGAATGGTGTTGTAGTCTGAGTGTTAAATAAAAAGGTAACTTGTCTATCAGAAGTAAAATCATATTCTCTTACCATTAGTTTTCCCATTCTTATAGAAGAGTTCCAATGAATATCTTTCATCCTATGATCTGTGGTATACTCCCTAATGCCTTTTACATACAATGGATCTTGAAATATCCACCTCTTTACTATTATATCTCCTAAAAGACTATTATTATTAAATTGAAGTTCTGAAAGACTCTTAACTTTGGGAAATACTATTATTTCAATGTAATCTTCAAATTCACGAATATCTTCAGATAATCCAAAAACATCTCCTATTGATACTTTTATGTTTTTCAAATAATATATTCCTCTTTTATTAGATGAAAATTTGTAATTAAACTTCAGCCTTTCTACTGCCCCGATATTGAAAACATTGGAATAATATTTTACATCACCTATTCTCTCACTATATGATTGGCCTATTCTTTCTAATTCTAATGGAACTTGTTCTTCAACATGAACAAAAGGTATAAATATCTTAGAGAAGTTTTCAAAATACAACTTTGCATTTATTTCTTCCCCAGGATACATTGATTTTTTATCGATCTTTCTAAATATTGATAGGTTTCTAAATGCATTTCTTCTTATCTTTTCTGCTATTATAGAAATTATTGATATAGAAAAAAATAATATTAATATACCATCCACGTCACCACCTCACTGGATTACAGCTTTTCTAAAGGAGTATCTATCTTATTTAATATATCTTCTAAGATCTTTTCTTGAGAATCACTTCTAGAGGTTCCAATAGAGGATTTTACAGTTAAACGATGGGAGACAATGCTTACTGCTATGCTCTTAATATCCTCAGGTATTACATAATCTCTACCACTAATTGCTGCTAATGCTTGAGCTCCTCTCATTAAGTTTAAAGTAGCTCTAGGAGATGCTCCTAACTCTATATCATAGCTCTTTCTTGTTTCTGAAATTATATCAAGTATATAACTCTTAATATCTTCACTTACACTTACTTCTGAGTAATGTTTTTGTACATATATTATATCTTCCATAGATATAACCGCTTTCAAATCTTCTAAAGGATCTTCACTCATATATTTATTTAATATTGCCCTCTCTTCCTCATACTCAGGATACCCCATAGAAAGTCTCATAAAGAACCTATCCATCTGTGCTTCAGGAAGCGGGAATGTACCAAACTGCTCAATAGGGTTCTGAGTCGCTATTACAAAGAAAGGGCTATCAAGCTTTAAGGTATTTCCTTCAATAGTAACTTGCCTTTCTTCCATACACTCAAGTAAAGCTGACTGAGTTCTAGGTGTGGCTCTATTTATTTCGTCTGCAAGGACTATGTTACTCATCAACGGTCCCTTTTTCAGTTCAAACTCACCTGTTTTTTGATTATAGAAGTATATTCCAGTCAGATCAGATGGTAAAAGATCCGGAGTAAACTGAACTCTTTTAAATGTACAGTTTAAAGTCTTCGATAAGGCTTTTGAAAGCTTGGTTTTACCTAATCCAGGTATGTCTTCTAACAGAACATGTCCAGAACAAATAAAAGCTACAATTATTTTATCAATCTTTTCCTCTTTTCCTACTATTACTTTTCCAATATTGTTTTGAATCTTCTCTCTAAATTTCACAAAATTATTTATCTCCATATAATTCAGGTAATCTACTGCTTACCCTTCGCCCCCTTTAAACAAATAATTACTAATATTAATATTTATATATAATTATAACTATAGAGTTCAAGCATTTGCAACTTTAGTGAGCTATTATATCTATGTTAAATAAAAAACTTTCAAAATATTAATTATTTATTATATTTTTCGAAAACTTATCTAAGTTTTATTTTTTCTGCATCTATCTTTTCGAATTTACATGACGAAAATATGACAGTATGCATAATTTTATTTTGTTACTATTTACTCTAAGGAGCCGCTCTAAAGCCTTTGTATTGCTAGGTTTAGATAGCAAAAATTTCATACTTAATTTAACAGTAAAAAAAGCAAATGGAGCTGGTTTACCAACTCCATTTGCTTTTTATCTCACCTAAATTCCCACAAATACCATAATTGAAGAAACGGTAATCTTTTTTGTATACGTTATCATCAACTAACTTAATTATACCATATACATTAAATTTTGCAATATCAAATAATAAATTTTGTATAAAACTAGAATCTTTTATTCAATTACCCAGTGTTTAATTTATTTCTGTACTGAATATGTAATAAAGTAAAGACGTATACTAATTTAAACGACTATATTTAAGGATTTTACACTTTAATAAAACCTATTTTAATTACTAAATCTTTAAATATACAACCTATATTTGTTAAATTTTTATCTTTACAAAACAGCTAGTTAGTGTATAATATATATATATATAACAAATAATAATTATTAATTAATAAACGGTTTGTATTAATGTGAATAGTTGAGGAGAGTGATTTTAGTGCGTTCTTTAGAAGTTAAAAATGATATTCATTGGGTAGGTGCTTTAGATCCTGATTTAAGAGTCTTTGATATTATAATGTATACTCCAAACGGAACAACTTACAACTCTTATGTAGTTAAGGGTAGTGAAAAAGTAGCAATATTTGAAACAGTTAAGGTTCAATTCTTTGATCAATATATTTCAAGATTGAAAAGCTTAGATGTTGATATAAATAATATAGATTATATAGTAGTTGATCATACTGAACCAGATCATGCTGGCTCAGTTGCAAAATTATTAGAGCTTTCACCTAATGCAAAAATAGTAGGTTCAGCTCCAGCTATTAAATTTATGCACAAAATAGCAAATACTAAATTTGAAGCCATAGTAGTTAATGATGGTGATACTATAAGTTTAGGTAATAAGACATTACAATTCTTATCAGTACCATTCTTACATTGGCCAGATTCTATATATACTTATGTAAAAGAAGATAAATTGTTAATAACTTGTGATTCTTTTGGAAGCCACTTCTGCTTTGAGGGAGTATTTGATGATTTAATACCAGCAGAAGACCATGACAGATATATGGAGTCATTAAGATACTATTACGACTGTATAATGGGACCATTTAAGCCTTATGTCCTTAAGGCTATAGATAAGATAAAGGATTTAGAAATTGATACTATATGTACAGGACACGGACCAATATTAAGAACAACTCCTTGGGACGTGGTTAACCTTTATAAAGAATGGAGCACTCCTCCTTCTCCAAGAGAAGATGGCAAAAAGAAAATAACTATTTCTTACGTTTCAGCTTATGGCTACACTGAACAGCTTGCTTATAAAATAGCTGAAGGCATCAACACAACTGGTGCATATGAAATTAAAGTTTACAACGTAATTAACCACGATATGAAGGATATTGTGGCTGATATAAGCGATTCAGATGGTATATTATTCGGTTCTCCAACAATTGTAAGTGAATTGCTAGAACCTATAAGAGATGTGCTATCAAAATTAAACCCTGTAATTCATGGTGGAAAAGTTGCAGCAGCATTTGGTTCCTATGGTTGGAGCGGAGAAGCTGTTCCAAGAATTGAAACAAGATTAGAAGAACTTAAGATGAAGATTTATGGTCCAGGATTAAAGATAAATTTCAAGCCATCAGAAGAGGACTTACAAAAAGCCTTCGAATTTGGTGTTGGATTTGGTGAAATGGTCCTTGAAAAAAAAAAGTCTGACTTCAAACCAAAAAAACAATCAACAGTAGAAAAAATTGAGGGTGGAGACGGAGAATTAAAGCTTTGGAAGTGCGTTATATGCGGAGAAATATTTGAAGGAGAGCTTCCTCCTGAAATATGTCCAGTATGTGGTGCTGGAAGTGATCAATTTGTTGAAGTTGAAAGAGAAGCTGCTGCACCTGTAAAAGAAAGTAATGATCGCTATGTTATTATTGGTAATGGAGCAGCAGGCTTCTATGCAGCTAAATCCATAAGAGAAAATAATAAAAAAGGTGAAATCACAATAGTATCTAAAGAAGAAGTTAGATCCTACTTTAGACCCCAACTATCAGATCTACTAACAAAAGATATTGCTGATGAGAAGTTTTATATAGCTCCTGAAAAGTGGTACGAAGAAAATTCTATTACTCAGTTATTAGGAGTTACAGTTACAAGCATAGATTCTAATGATAAGGTAGTTTCATTAGATAATGGACAAAATTTAAGCTATGATAAGTTAATACTTGCTAACGGAAGTTATAACTTTATACCTCCTACTGCAGTGATTTCAGATAAAGGCGAAAGCTTAGCCGAACTTAATTCCTTCAACTATAAAACAATCGATGGCATTTACACAATAAAAGATTTAAATGATACTTTTGAAGTTAGAGACGCTTTAAAGCTCTCTAAAAAAGCTATAGTTATAGGTGGAGGCCTTCTCGGTTTAGAAGCCGCTGCTGAAATATCAAAAAAAGGTACAGAAGTTACTGTAGTAGAATTTTTACCAAGATTACTTCCTAGACAACTAGATGAAGCTGGTTCACAATTATTTAAAAATATAATTGATAATTCTGAAGTAGACATATTATTAGGCGAATGCTGCAAAGAAATTGTGGTTAAAGATAATAAAGTGGTTGGAATAAAACTTGGAAGTGGAAAAACTCTTGACTGTGATCTTCTCCTATTCTCAGTTGGTGTTAGACCACATTGCGAATTAGCGAAACTTGCTGGAGTAGATATTAATCGTGGTATTTTAGTTAATGACAACATGGAAACTAACATTGCTGATATCTATGCTTGTGGTGATGTAGCTGAGCTTAATGGAATAGTTTATGGAAACTGGCCTGCTGCTATAGAAATGGGTAAAGTAGCTGGTACTAACTCAGTAGTTAGTTGTAAATCCTTTAATAAGTTCGTATCTTCAGTTATGTTTAACGCCCTAGGAGCTCATGTTTTTTCTGCTGGTTCAGTAGACTTTGCAGATGAGTCTCTTGAAGAAGTGCCTTATAACAACCTACCTGAAGGTCAGTATGGAAAGTTATTCTTCAAAGCTGATAAACTAGTGGCTGGAATATTAATAGGTGGACTAGCAAAAGCAACAAAAATTCTAAGTGGTATAGGTAAAGGTATATCTAAATCAGAAGCAGTTTCTTCAGGTTTAATTTCATAAAACAAGAGATTAAAAGAGGTAAAGATATAATCTTTACCTCTTTCTTTTAGTTACCATCTTCACTTACTAATTCATCATTTTCTACATTCTTTTTGTTTCCTACAAATCTAAAATCTTCTGCTACGACTTCTGCTATGTATTTCTTATTACCATCTTTATCCTCATAGCTTCCCGTTCTTAGTCTTCCGCTCAAACTGATTATGCTTCCTTTTTTCATATATTTACAAACAACTTCAGCCTTTCTGCCCCAAAGAGTAACAGGAATTAAATCCGATTTTCTTTCCCCGTCTGAAGATTTAAAGTTTCTTTCTACAGCAATAATAAACTTAGTATATATTTTCTCGCTGTCTTCAACTATTCTTAGTTCAGGGTCTCTTATTAATCTTCCTAATAAAACAATTTTATTCATAACTTAAACCTCCTGAAGATTCTTATTGTAAATTCTATCCACTCAGGAGTTTTTTATACACTTATAGATATTTATTTAATAATTTTCATCATTCAGCAAGAACTGCATTAATTTCTCCTCCGAGAAGAAGTATAAGTGATGTTAGAAAAAGCCAAGTCATTAAAATAAACACCGCCCCTAGACTTCCGTAAAACCTTGAGTAGTTGCTAAAATTGTTAACATAGTAAGAGAATATATAAGATACCGCCAACCATCCTATAGTACTTACTACTGCACCAGGTAGAACTTCCGACCAACCAAGTTTTCTATTAGGAGTAAAATGATATAGCGCTGCAAAAACTAATATCATAATTGATATCATAACTATAAACCTTACCATATCCCACACAAACTTTATAGCCTCATCAAAAGGAAACCTGGCCATTAGAAAGTGGCCTATTAAATCTCCAAAAACCATAAGAAATAAAGTTATAACTATCATTAGAGCAAAAACTATAGTACACATTATAGCTATAGAGGTAACCTTTATATAAGATCTACTTTCCTTTACCTCATAAGCTTTATTTAACCCTTTTATAACACCACTAAATCCTGAAGAAGATGTCCATAAAGCTAATAGCAAACTTATCCATAATAGGTTCTTTTGCTGAACCTCTACAACCTCTACTACAGTAGACTTTATCAACTCAAAAGCGCTAACAGGAAGTATCAAACTTAAACTAGATAGAACTTGCTCACTACTTAGATTACTCATACCCACAATTGTCATAATGAACATCAAAAACGGAAAAAACGAAAGTATAAGATTATACGCTAATTGAGATGCTAAAGCAAAAATATCATCTTCAATAACTTTTTTAATAAGAATTTTAAAAGTATCAATCAAACAATTCTTTTTCACTAAACAATCTTTATTCATCAAACCACCTTTTTATAATGCTAATAGTAATAATATATTGTTATTATATACATTAATATTCCCTATAAAACTTAAATTATAATTTAATAGACAGCAAACATTTTATACTTTTCTTAAAAGTAAAAAAGCTCTCGTCATAAAGATGAGAGCTTAATAATTTTAAGAGCTATGCCTTACTAGCTTTTTTAAAGAACTTATTGATAAAAGCTAACAGAACTTTATCTTTCGTTAGATATAATACCCCAACATAATATAGTACATTTATTGTAACCGCAAGTAAAAACACAGGAACAACCCTATTTGTGACCATTCTTATCCCTAAGGTTATAGGTATAAATATAATCGAGTATAAAAGATATTTAAGCTTTTCCATAGTAAATAAATTTATCTTTACTTTAAGCACAAATACAGCATAAATAAATTCCATACTTATTAAAATAAAATTAGCTAATGCTGTGGTATATATTGCTGTAACTGCAGTAAATATTCCTAACTTTACTAATGTAATATTAAATATTAAATTCATTACTCCTGCTCCAAGTATAAATAAAACAAGTCTCTTCTCTTTTCTTTTTACATATAATATTTGATTGGTGAAAACAGACTCAAAGGCAGAGGTTATCATAAAGAAAGTAAATCCTTTTAGTACTGGAACAGTATCTATGTACTTAGCACCACCGTATATAAGTACTATCTCTCTAGCAGTCACAAATATTCCAATAGCTGCTGGAAATATGAAAGCAAATAGATTCTCGCACACTTTATTTAAAAGATTATGATACCCATCTTCGTCATCCTTGGCCACTATATTCGCAAGTCTTGGTATAGTTACATATACCACCGATAGTATTAAAGTATTAAGCATAGATGTTATGTATGAAGAAAGCGTATAATATGCAACAGACCTATCACTTACATAATCACCAAGCATTACTCTGTCAAGCTGTATATAAAGCATGTTAGCATTGCCCATTATAAGGGACATTAGTAAATACTTAACGTGGATACTTAAGTTTAAATTCTTAAAACTAAAACCTATTCTTTTCTTTATATAAATGAAACTCACAAAGTAGTTTAAAAGAGTATATGCATTTATTATTACTGTGTATATAATATAGTCTTTCTCTGTTCTTACAAATGCAAATAAGCAGATAAGGTAAATTATTCTTACTATTATGGTTTTTATAGCTATAAAATCATAGTTTTCTAAAGCTTCATTTGCCCACTCTATATAAAATACGTTAGCAAATATATTAATTGAATACAACATCAGTACAGGGTACTTTACTGTACCTCCATACTTTGCATTAGTAAACATTATGAATATTGATAAGACTACAATATTAGCTATTACTCCAATAACAAATAGACTAGTAAATACTGTCTTAAGCTTTTCCTTATCATTTCTTATCCTACTCATTTCTCTTAAGCCATATTGGTATATGCCAAAGGTTGCAAAAATATAGAAATAATTATAGATTGCATCAGCATGATTAATCATTCCCATATTATTGTCCCCTATTACTCTATAGGCATAGGGACCTATTATAAGTGGTACTAATATATTAAAAGTACTTAGTAAAACCTTGAATATTACATTTCTCGTAATAGATTTGTTCTTCTCCATAAAGCTAACCTTCCGTTAAAAAATAATAATTTAAATGATAAAATCTTTGTATGATCTTCTATAGTTAAAAGTACAAAAATAAAATATTCTTTACAAGATGTAATTATATTTTATAGTTTCAATATTGTCCATTAATAAAGTGTTACAATTAATCAATTCTCATAATTAACCCACTATCTGCTACAATAATTTCTATTTTATTAAAGTAAAGTGGTATAATTAATACATATTTGTAAGGAGTGATTTATGTGATAAATACTTTAGAAAACAATTTTTTGAAGATTAGTAGTTCAACCTATGGAGGAGAACTTCACAGTATCTTCTCAAAATCAGACAATACAGAACGTCTTTGGAATGGAGATGAAACTTACTGGAAGTATCATGCTCCAATACTATTCCCTATAGTCGGAAAGGTAAACAATAACCAGTACTTAGTTAATGGAGAAAAATACTCTTTACCTCAACATGGGCTTGCTAGAGTACAAGATTTTTCTTTACTAAATAAAACTGAGAATTCTATTACTTATGAATTAATATATTCTGAAGAAACCTTAAAGGTTTATCCTTTTAAATTCTCATTAAAAATAAGCTATATAATAGAAAATAACACTTTAACTATAAATTATACTGTAACCAATTTAGACTCTAAAGTTATACCTTTCTCCATAGGAGCTCATCCTGCTTTTATGTGTCCTATATTAGAAAATGAATCATTAAGCGACTACTACTTTGAATTCAATAAAGAGGAGACTGCTTCATTAATACCACTAAACAGTGACGGGTTTCTAAAAAGAGAGTCTGTTCCATTTCTAAAGAACGAAAATAATATAATGTTATCGAAGGAATTATTTAAGAATGATGCGCTGATTCTAGAAGACTTAAACTCTACAAGAATATCCTTAAAGTCAAAGAATCATTCCAAATCCTTAGATTTCGATTTTAGTGGTTTTCCTTATCTAGGCCTTTGGTCTAAACCTACAGGATCTCCTTTTGTGTGTATAGAGCCTTGGTATGGCCATGCCGATTATGAGGATTTCACTGGTGAGTTTTCAGATAAGGAAGGTATATTAAAGCTGGATCAAAGCAAAAGTTTTAATTGCTCTTATTCAGTAACAATAAATTGTTAAGTAATGCTCTATTTTTTCTAGACATTAAAAAGCTCGCTGAAGTAACCTTATTCAGCGAGCTCTTTTTTGAGCATCAACTTTTCCGAATGTATATGATTTTAGCTTAGCTAGTTACCCCAAAATTCCTTCAGTTTGGCTTCTAACATATTCGGATCTCTTATTATATTATATTCCTTAAGCCATTCTCTCGGCATCAATGCCATATACTTATTAGTGGCAAACCTATCATCTATAAGCAAAACTGAGCCAATGTCGTCTTCGGTTCTTATAACTCGACCAGCAGCTTGAAGCACCTTATTCATTCCTGGATAAGTATAGGAATAATCATACCCCATATCCTTGTCACCAAAAAAATTTCTTATGAGTTCTCTTTCGGTACATAACTGCGGCAGTCCAACTCCAACAATTGCAGCTCCTATAAGTCTATCATTAGTTAAATCAATACCTTCAGAGAATACTCCACCTATCACACAAAAAGCCACCATGGTACTATCTGGATTATTATCGAACTTCTTCAGAAATACTTCTCTCTCTTCCTCATTCATATCTCCACTTTGTAGTATGGTGTTTATATCAGGATAAACATTTTTAAAATTATCATAAACATTAATCATAAATGAGTAGGAAGGTAAAAATATTATATAATTTCCTACTTTAGAACTTACAAAGTTATGGATATACTCAACTATATAACCTATATTTTTTTCTCTATGTTTATATCTAGTAGAAAGCGTTGCTATATTTAAATTCATATTTTCTCGTTCAAAAGGCGAGGCTAGTCTTAGCTTGTAGCTATTCTCATCACCTCCAAGTACATCTATAAAATAATTAAGAGGAGTTAAAGTTGCAGAAAATATAATCTTACTTTTTGCCCTATTCATAGCCTCTATCATCTTATTTCTTGGATATATACAAAATAGTTTTAACACTACTTTCTTATTGGCACAATCTATATAGCTAATATATCCATTGTCATAGTTCTCTCCTATTGCTATAAAAGAGTTCAACTGAAAATATAATTCCAATATATTTTCATATCCTTCAGTTCCTCTGCTCTTAATTAAATATTCATCGGACTCTTTTAAAAAGTTTCTTATAAGGGGATATAAATCTTTAGGATTTTCCTCTAAAACTAAATAATCCACCTCTATTTCTTCTGTTCTTCTTCTAAGCTCTATCATATAGCTATTTAAAGCACTAAGTGCCTTATACATTCCTGGAGACTTTCCCTTAGAAATTTTTTTACATTCCATAATGTTGCTCTTATCTATTGCTGCTGAAAACATCTCTCTTGAACGTTCAACCAAATTGTGAGCCTCATCAATTAGAAAGATATAGTTTTCATCTATATCTTCAAAAAAACGTCTCAGATACACCTTAGGATCAAATGCATAGTTATAGTCACAAATTATTGCATCACACCAGAATGTTAGATCTAGAGAAAATTCAAAAGGACATATTTTATGTTTTAATGCATATTTCTCAACTATATTTCTCGTTACTGAATCTTCATTAGTTATTAAATCTCTTATAGCATCATTAACTTTGTCATAGTAATTAAGAGCATAACTGCATTCATCTGGATTGCAGGCTGATCCCTTACTAAAACATATCTTATCCTTTGCTGTAATAGTAATAGACTTACATTTAAGCCCTTTCTCTCTTAGCCTATCAAAAGCTTCCTCTGCTACCGTCCTAGTTATAGTCTTAGCGGTTAGATAAAAGATTCTATCACCAAGCCCCTCGCCTAAGGCCTTTATAGCAGGAAATATGGTAGATATTGTTTTCCCTATACCTGTAGGAGCTTGCACGAATAAGGTTTCTTCCTGTCTTATAGTATTATAAGCGGCTACAGCAAGTTCTCTCTGACCTTTTCTATAATTACTAAAGGGGAAAACCACTTCGCCTATTGAATTATTTCTACGCTCTATCCAATTAGCTTCTACTTTTGCCCACATATAATAATTTTCTACTATGCTCATCACAAATTCTCTTAATTGATCTGCTTTGTAATTTTTCCTTATACACTTTACTTCGTCTGTGCTTAATTGATAATAGCTAAGCTGTATATCTACATCTTCAAGATTATTATCTATCAAGTAAAAATAAGCGTAAAACTTAGCTTGTGCCCAATGAAGAGCATTATAGTCTTCATCAATCATGCTGAGATTACTATTAGTGCTTTTTATTTCTTCAATTATATTTTGTTCATTTTCTTTTATTATGCCATCAGCTCTTCCTTCAACTACTATATCAAATTTATCAAACTGAAATTTATGCTTCATATATACTTCTTTTTGATAATTAGATAATTCTCTTTCATTCTGCTTTTGAAGCTTTTGATGTGCCCTAACACCTTCCTGTGCTCTAGTCTTACTCATAAATCTATTATCAATACTGCCTGTTCTAAGTACAAACTCAACTATATTTCTAACTGATATCCTTATATCCTTTTTCACCATACAATCATCCTTTTTCTAAAGAGCTCCTTTAGTGGTATAATTAAAACACGATAAGTTAATTATAGAATAACAAGATTCTATGTCAAAGGGAGATTTTGCAATATGAATATTAACCTGATAAAAAAGTACATTCCTATATTAGTCGTGATTGTCTTAGGCTTTTTCATAGGTTTATATATAGCTTTTATCCATGATATAAAAAATACAAATACTGCAATAATTAAGATAAAATCATTTGCAATAAAACAGCACTCAAACTTTAACGAAAAATCCTCCTACAATGGACTAGTACATGTAGTTGATTATGATACTTCAATTGTCATAGATTTACGTTATGCAACAGACAATAACTTTACTAAGAAGAAAGTATATCTAAAAGATGTATGTCTTCTTCAAAAAGCAACATTAGACAAACTTATCGCTGCAAACAATGAATTTAAAACAATGGGTTATAGAATAAAAATATGGGATGCTTATCGTCCACCGGAAGTACAGCAATACTTTTGGAGCATAGTACATGATAGTAGGTTTATTGCAAGCCCTTACGCTAATTGGTCAAGACATAATAGAGGTGTTGCAGTAGATATTACTTTGGTAGACGAAAATGGTAACGAGTTAGAGATGCCCACTGGATTCGATGAATTTAATGTAACTGCATATAGAACAAGCACTACTATGAGTGCTACTGCAAGAAAAAATATGAATCTACTTACCTCGATAATGGAGAAGCATGGCTTCAATACTATTCAAACTGAATGGTGGCACTATGACGACAAAGATGCTGATAAATACCCAGTTATAAATCTTTCTCTAGATGATTTAAAAAACCACTAATAGAAATACTATTAGTGGTTTTTTCACAGTTATCTTTTCTAAACTATTAAAATACTAAAAAAGATCTAACTATAAGTAAATTAAATTATATTATTCTGAATGATATTCATTTACTAGTTTTTGGACTAACTTCTTTATTACACTAGCCTGAGCTATTAACGACATAACCATTAAGAATATTCTTATTCTTTCTTCATCAGATGATTCTAACTTAAGATTTTTAACAAATCCTTCTAACTTATCTTCATTAAACAACGGCGCCTTTAAAAAATCTTTAAAGCTATCAGTTTGTATCTCTGAAAATATCTTATAAGCATCTTCCCAAGATATTATATCATCAGTTCTATCATTTATTTCATTAAACGCTAATCTAAATACCTTCTTTATTTCCTCTGTTGTCAATAGGGGCCTCATATAGCTTAATAAAACTAACTGTGCAAGATGAAGTTTTGTGTAACCTCTCTTTTTTCCATCCTCAGGTTTAGTTATTACTTCACTTTTTATATAATTTTGAACAATATTGTTGGTATACTTATCTTCAGTAAATTTATCATTTAAATAATCAATAACCTGTGATAAAAACAAATCATATCTTGGCAACTCATCATATGATACCATACTATTCTTTGACATTTCTTCTGCTAACCCTATTATATAATTTAGATCGAAATTCTTATCGTCCATAACACACCTCTAAATATATTGATTTTATGTTACTATATACTTCTATTATATAGTATACATAAACCCATTACAAGTTAACTGCGCCTATTTTTTATAATTATTATAATCTTACCTTAATTATTTTTCAATACTAAATTTTTCTTCCTATACCTTACATGAAGCTTTGCTCATATAAACTTATATAATTATTAAATCCTATCTTTCCACACTTATCCACAGTTATTCACAGGTTATAAACAGTATATGTTGATAACTTAACACAACATCTTGTGTTTGCAATAAATAATGTACAAACTTTTGCACATTATCCACAGAATGCATGTGGATAACCTGTTTATTACATGTGGAAATACTACTAAAAAACACCTTAATCCAACAAATTATTATATTTTTATACACTCGAAATATTACATTATTTTTACATAAAAATTTATTCTATACACCTATTATAATCTTTTTTATTTATTAATAGTTAATTTTACAATATTAATGGGTGTGTTTCCATATAAATATAAACAAAATTTATTTTAATTACATATACTATTGATGTAAAAAACATTTTTTACCCCAACAAAAGCTTAATTTCGACAATGCTAGTCCACTATTCCAACAAATTACTTTTTTTTAATTGTTTTTATGATTTTTAGTAATTATTTGTTTTTTTGAATAATTTACTATTAATTTATATAAAAACATTAATTTAATTATCCATTATTGAATATTTATCAAATTTATTGAAGAAATTTGTATATTTTTGAACAAGTAATGGTATTGACTTTTCAAAAAAATGGTAGTATATTTAATCTATAAGTTTACTAGATAAAATATTTGTAAAAAAACAAAAAATATTATCATTTAATATTGACTTTATATTACATTTTTGCTAGTATTATAATATAATTTGTCGAAAGATGTAGGATATGAGGAGGAAACAAAAATGAAATCAACAGGTGTAGTTAGAAGAGTAGATGAGTTAGGAAGAATAGTTATTCCTATAGAATTAAGAAGAACTTTAGACATAGCAGAAAAAGACGCTCTAGAAATATATGTAGATGGTGAACAAATAATATTAAAGAAATACGAACCAGCTTGTATATTCTGTGGTGATGCTAGAGACGTAATAAACTACAGAGGAAAGAATATCTGTAAGAACTGCTTACTAGAGCTTAAGAACGATAAATAATTAAATATGATTCTAATTTATAAGCACTTCAACTCCCCTTGAAGTGCTTATTATTTTTTTACTGTTAAGGGAAGTTTAACATTTCTTGTTATCTAAACCTAGCCAATATTAGAGCTTTAGATTAGCTATTTATGCCAAGCAATAAAAAATAAAATTATATTATATACTCGTAGAATATTTATAAACTTCAGATTTAGGTAGCTTTCTTTCCTTAGCTACAGCTTTTATAGCATCCTTTTTCCCCATCCCAGCATTAATATTCTTTATAATGTGTTCTTCTATGGAAAGATCCTCCCACTCTGATTTCTTTTCATTTTCAATTTCTTCCTTTGTCTTGCCTTCAAGTACTAATACGAATTCTCCTTTTGGCTGCTTAGATGTAAAATATACTAGAGCTTCACTTATGTTGACTCTTACCACCTCTTCATGAAGCTTAGTTAGCTCTCTGCATATTGATATTCTTCTATCCCCAAAGCATTCTTTCAAAAAATCTAATGTATTCAAAAGTCTATGGGGAGCTTCGTAAAATATTATAGTTTCACTTCTATCTTTAAGATCTTCTACGACCTTTAATCTATCTTTATTTTCTCTAGGAAGAAATCCTCTAAATATAAACTTAGTAGTATCAAATCCAGAATAAACTAATGCTGTTGTAGTTGCTGTTGCTCCTGGTAACACTTCAAACTCTACATTTTCTTCAATACATCTTTTAACAATTATCTCGCCTGGATCTGATATTCCTGGTGTTCCAGCGTCAGATACCAATGCTACAGATTTACCTGAATTTATTATCCCTATTATATCCTCGCTTTTCCCGTACTCATTATGCATATGATAACTTATAAGGGGCTTTTTAATCTCATAATGATTCAAAAGCTTTAATGTTTGTCTTGTATCTTCTGCAGCAATAACATCAACACTCTTAAGAGTCTCTATCGCTCTCAGAGTTATGTCTTTTAAATTGCCTATAGGCGTAGGTACTAGATAAAGTTTAGCCATAAATTATTGTCTCCTCCCATAAATCTCTTCAATTTCGTCGCTATAACCGCCATCTTCTTTATAAACGTACAAAGGGGCTTCCCACTTCAGAAACCTTCCACCATCTCTTTGCCCTTCAATTAAAACTATATTAGGCTCTCTTTTAGTATTTGGATGTACCATTCTTACTCTCTTTGGCTCTATTCTATGTTTTCTCATTAACTCAAATATATCAGCTAATCGTTCAGGCCTATGTACCATAAAAAACCTTCCATTGTCTTTCAATAAAACTCTTGCTGCTATTATTACATCTTCTAAAGTACAGAGTATTTCATGTCTTGCAATTGCATTCTTATCATTAGGGTTAACTATCCCAGAATTAGCTAACTTATATGGTGGATTCACCGTAACAACCTCTGCTTTCTCCATACTTTTCAGAAGTTTGCTATCAGTAAGGTCTCCACAAATAAAACTCATCCTATCATTTAATCCATTTACTTCAATACTTCTATTAGCCATCTCAACCATTTCTCTCTGAACTTCTATACCTGTCAAACTTGAAGCTTTAGTCTTACCAGCTAATATAAAGGGAATTATACCAGTTCCTGTACACATGTCTATAACTTTGTTACCTTTCTTTACATTGGCAAAGTTAGCAAGCAATACAGCATCTACCCCAAATCTAAATCCCTCTTTCTTTTGGATTAAATGTATTCCATTCAGTTGAAGATCATCAATACTTTCATCATCTTTTACAAGTTTATTTATTAAATCATTATTTATATGTAACATTAATTTTCCTCTCTTAACATATTCCATTTATTATTAGTATTATATCCATTACTGCATCCCATATCTAAAAAAACTTTATATGCCCAATTACACATCATATATTATACATAACAAATATAAATATTTAAATATACTTCAATGTTGTTCTCACACATTATAAATATCCCGCATATAGATATATAGGCAAAATAATATGCTATATGTTTTGAAACCAATTGATAGACTTACATCATATGGAATATAAATAGAATTATAAGCATCCTTCTATTATAAAAATGTAAAAAATCCGATGAAGTTATATAACTTTCATCGGACTTAATAAGCTTCCTTATTTTACTCTCATTTTTAATTAATTATTTTAATCTTCTTGAAGCTACATAATCGTATATAGGTCCAACTTTTACATTTTCACCGGTTCTTGGTGCATGTATCATCTGACCCCCACCTACGTATATACCAACATGCTCTGGTCTAGATGCACTACCTCTAGTAAACACTAAATCTCCAGGTTGAAGATCTGAATAAGATACAGATGTACCTACATTTATTTGGTCATATGTTGTTCTTGGAAGGCTAACTCCTAACTTCCCAAAAACGTAACTTGTAAATCCAGAACAATCGAAGGAGTTTGGACCACCAGCTCCCCATACATAAGGAATCCCTAAGTACTTATATGCTTCAGACAAAACTGAAGAAGATGATGCTGGAACACTTCCGCTGCTACCTCTACTAACGAAGGTCTGTGCAGTAGCTGCTGCTTTCTTATTGTCTGCAACCTTTTTAGCCTTCTCTATATAATTTACTATCTTACTATCAACATCTGGGCTAACAACCTTAGTCCTAACCTGTCTTAACATATCTATTGCATTTTGTAAGTCATTTACAGAACTATCACCATTGTCAATAATTGATGCTGGATATTGTATAAGAGCTACTTCGGAGTTAGCTAGATCTCCTAACACCTTCTTTTGCTGCTCTTTTAAGTCAGCTACCAATTTAAGCTGATCATTTTTCTTAGTATTCAAATCATCTACTTGCTTTTGTGTACTTTCATTAAGTTTAGCCAATTGTTCATTCTTAGTTTTTAACTCATTTACTTTATCATCAAGCTTTTGCTTCTGATCTTTTAAATCACTTATGATTTGTTTATCCAAGCTCATAAGCTTACCTACAGCTTCCATCTTGCTGATAAAATCACTAAAGTTCTGTGAACTTAATATTACAGCTATATAACTTTCCTGTCCTCCAGACTTATATATAGCTCTCATTCTATCGCCAAAGACTTGCTCTTTCTGATCAAGATCAGCTCTAGCTTTATCTACTTCCTCTTGAGTTGTTTTAATTTGCTTTTCCACTAGTTTAATTTGTTGATTGTTCTTGTCAATCTGTACTACTAATGGTTGTATTTGGTCATCTAATGCATCTATTTTATCAGTCAAATCACTTATTTTACTTTTTACTTCGGCATACTTATCTCTATTATCTTGTATCTGTTTTTGTTGATCATCCGTAAGTGGCGCCGCATGTGCCTGTACACCAATCCCAAATACCAAACTGAATACGATTAACGTTGATATTACTTTTTTATTCATGCGTACTCTCAGCTTTCATATATCCATGACAAAAGTGTCAAATACGAAAACTGCTCCCCCCCTATCATTGTTTTATACTGAAATTATACCATTAAATAGTTTTACATAACAATATAAATATTTACCAATTTGTTACCTTTTATATTTTATTAACATTTTGTTAATGCTTTTAACTCCCAAAACAGCTATATATATGGACAATTTGTATATTCGGACTAAAATTATAATTTTTAGTTAACACTTATAGTATATTGGTTAATATAATAATTTTTATACATAACTTTTACTGGGCAGCCTTCCATAAAGTACTTTAGTATAATTTAAATAGTTATTGGGAAACTTTTAAAATGAATGTTTATGTCTACTTCATATATTAAGTTCATTAATGTACTAAATTTGATATTAATATAATCTACTATACATATAGGCAGAAAATACTCTATTTTCAGTTATATATTAATTTCTTGAAATAGTTAGTCCAATAGTATTAAAATAGTGTTATGCGTAAAATCAAATAACATTTAGTGCGAAAGCATTAAGGAGGAATTTATTTTGTATAAGTTTAAGGAAGTACCCCCTTCTCAGATAAATG
This sequence comes from Clostridium manihotivorum, assembly GCF_004015185.1. Classification (GTDB taxonomy): domain Bacteria; phylum Bacillota; class Clostridia; order Clostridiales; family Clostridiaceae; genus Clostridium_AR; species Clostridium_AR manihotivorum. The sequence continues at coordinate 6,150,964 of NZ_CP025746.1, forward strand.
AATTTAATTCAGTTCATGAAAAAGGGCATATATTTCAAACCTCTTATTGGGCTAACATAAAGAGAGAATGGACTCCTAAATTCATAGGTGGTTTTGATGAAAATGATAATTTAGTTCTATGTGCAACTATGCTTTTAAGAAAAGCTCCATACATAAATGCCTATATGGGCTATATACCTAGAAGCTTTACTTGCGACTACACTAATAAAAATCTTCTAATAGAGTTTACAGATTTCATAAGAAACTATGCAAAGGAACATAAGATATCCTTTATTACTGTTGACCCAGATATACATCTATCTGAAAATGAAAAACTTATAGATGCTGGTGAAAATATAAAGGACTTTTTAAAAAGTTTAGGCTTTAATAATACAGACTCAAAAAATTTTGAAGCAATTCAGCCAAATTTCGTATTTAGACTTAACCTACCAGAAGGCGAAGATAAAGAACAAATAAAAAAAGATGTTTTTAAATCTTTTTCCAATAAAACTAGATACAATATCAAAGTTGCTGAAGATAGAGGCCTTTCTGTTGAGGTTTATAATAAAGATAATATCTCCGATGAAGTATTATCTAGATTCCATGAAATAATGGTGACAACAGGTAAGAGGGACAACTTTATAGTAAGAAAAAAAGAGTACTTCAAAGATATGATTGAAAATATAAATCCATACTGCAGATTATATATGGTAAAGTATAGTTATGAAAAAGACTTTTCCACAGTAAATACTAAATTGGAGAAACAACTTCAAGTAAGAGAAAAGGCAATAATTAAAATAGATGACCTAAGAATAAAACTTTCAGAAGAGAAAGATGAAGATAAATTAGCTAGACTACAGAAGAAAATAGATGATCAAGATAGTAAACTAAAAGAATCAGAAAGACAAATTGAAGGCTTTAAGAACAGACTTAAAGATATAGAACCATTCAAAGGTCAAGAAATATATTTATCCGGCTCTATTTACCTGTACTATGGAGGAAAGGCTTGGTATCTTTATGGTGCCTCTGAAAATATATTGAGAGATACTATGCCAAACTTTGCTATGCAATGGGCTATGATAACCGATAGCATTGATTTAGGTTGCTACCTATACGACTTTAGAGGGGTTTCTGGAGATCTTAACCCTGAGAACCCTCTATATGGTCTATATAAATTCAAAAAAGGTTTCAATGGCAATTTTGTTGAATTTATAGGCGAGTTCGATCTTGTTATAAACAGTTTTGTATACAATATGTATAAGAAAGCCTTCCCTAAGTTTAAAGAAATCCGTAATAAAATAATGAATGGAAAGCAATAAAAAATGTAAGTCACTAAACCAGTGACTTACATTTTTTATTCATTAAATTTTATCCTCATATTTACGATTTCACTTCTGCTACCAAGTCTTATTGGCGGTCCCCAGGTTCCATATCCTGAGGAGACTACTACATTCATGTCATTCTTTTTTAAATAACCGTAATCAACTTCAAATATCCTGCTGGTTATTAAATTATTAGGGAAAAACTGTCCCTTATGAGTATGGCCAGATACCTGTAGATCTATATGGTTCTTTACCCCATCTTCTAGAGATGAAGGCGTATGGTCGATTAATAAAATAGGCTTACTCTTATCTATATTAGCCAATATACCTTCTAGAGATTTTCTTTTTCTCTTAGCTCTATTAATGGATATATCATCTCTACCTACTACATAGAACTTATCATTAATAGCTTTCACATCATCTCTTAATACTGTAACCCCATACTTATTTAACTCTTCTGTGATGATATCATCATCACCTCTCATGATGTCATGATTTCCTAAAGCAGCATATGTTCCATAAGTTGATTTTATGTTTCTAAACTCTTCCGCCATACTGCCTTTTAGAAAAGGTTTTACCTCTGTATCTACTATATCCCCTGCAAACAAAACAATATCTGGCTTTAATATATTTATCTCCTGAACCATAGTCTTTGCCCTCTTACCATCAATAAGATTGCCTAGATGTATATCAGACACCATAACAACATTAAGTTCATCTAAACCATCAATCTTTTTATCTATATTTATATCGTAGGATTTAACATATGAGTGTCTCCCATTCCAAGTTCCGTATACAACTATAAAAACCATAGCAATTGTAACTACTAAAGAAACTAAAGATGATACATTATATCGTCCTATATCTGTAGGAATGAAACTATACCTTCTATTTATTAAAGCTACTAAATCTATTAAAGGAAATAAGATGATTAAATAAAATAATATGGCTAACCAATAAGCACCTATGAGATTAAAAACGTCAAAAATTTTTCCCGATATATAATTTCCTAAAATCATAGTAATGATATACGCAATTGCTATAAGCCAAAATATGCTCCAATAAAGAACACTGTTTATGGAGAAGTTACTAGCTAATCCTTTATATATCCTAGTACCTATATAGTAGTTTCCTAGAGCATAAACTCCAATCACTGATATTATAGCTATCACAACTTTATAGTTCAAAAACTCCCCTCCTAATTCCACATATTAGCGAAAACATATAATCTGTTAGCATAAAAATTGAAAATAGAGCTATCTTTTAAGATAACTCCATAAATCTTACTTTACAAATTGTCTACTAACCTTAGCCTGTATAACTGAAGATCCAAGCATTATTATCAAAAACAGTCCTATCCAAACCTTAGTAAGTGAAGGAAAGAAATAGTCAAGCAATCCAATAAATACTCCAATTATACCTAGTACTAAGTTAAACTTTCCATTAAAAGCTATATAACCATTCATATCCTTAGCATTGCTTCTTTCAACGTTCTTTCTCAATCCCTTACTAAAAAGTACAAGTAGCCCAAAAATTATGTATATTATGCTTGCTACCTCTATTATTATTGTGGTAAGATTCATAAACATTCCCTCCATCAAATAATTATATGATAATATATTATACCTCATTGTATAAAGAATTTATATCTGATTTTTAACACTTTTAAAAATTCACTAAAGTCGCCATATCGGTAATATCCCTAAACATATAACTTTTATAATTCTATTATAAGAAAATCTGACAAGTTGCATATTTTTTATCATTATATATTGACAATGCAAAAAAAGTATCTTATAATTACTAGTGTACTGCGGGGTGTGGCGCAGATGGGAGCGCGCGTGGTTTGGGACCATGAGGTCGCAGGTTCAATCCCTGTCACCCCGACCAAAAAGGAATTGTATTTATACAATTCCTTTTTTATTTCTATAAAATTACAAAATCCTTATGTTTTCGTGGTCTAATAACTATGAATATTTAGCATAATGTTTTATGTTATACATCAATAAAATAAACCATACTAAAATACATTCTTTTTATTTTCTCTAGAAAAGCAGATGCCTAAAAAATCAATAAAATAAGATCTCTTCAGCTACTTTCTTACCTTGCTCTTGTATTAATAATATTGAGTATATCATCAATTACTTCTCCATACTGTTTTACCTTGTCCATAAGTTCCCCATTCTCTTTTAATAATCTCTCATTCTCACTATCTTTATAACTTATCATCTTATCTAAATCATTAATAACAGATGAAAATTCTTGATACTTAGTTTTTAAATTGTCTATCTCTTCTGAAAATGTAAGTAACTTATCTTTTACAGCTTTTATAGTTTCCTTTTCTTCTGATTTCTCTTCTATAATACTATCTTCATAAATATTACTATCTTCAAATTTATCAACAACAGTAACTCCTTCTATATCATTTATAAGCTTCAATAACTTCAACCCATAATCCTGAGAAGCTGACCAGTTACCTGATAGTTCTTCAACATACTTAACTTTGCCATTTAAATATGCAAAGTGTCTTGGATCTGTAGTATTTTCAATTGGGTAACCATCAGCACCAGCATATAAAGCTAAATGATCAAGATGTGCTGATACTCCGTCTTTCCAGCTTTTGAATCTTACATATGAATCTGCCGAATCATCTCTAGCACTTGTACTTTTTATTCCAGTAGGATTCTTGAAACTCTCATCTATACTACCTCCAAACTTACCATATCCGGTTTCCAAAGCAGCTTGCGCATAAGCTATAGTAGGATTAATATTTCCATGTGCTGAATACATCGACCAATACAAATCAGCTAGAGATATAAATAATTCTGTACCTCCATTATTTTTAGCCCACTGCTTGCCCTGATCTTTGGACGCTTGTGACGGCGCTATTAATGGAGTAAGCTTACTATCGTCATCAGTAACAGAAACATCTTCCTTATAAGAGATACCTATATAGTCTAGAAATCCTTTTGAAATTGAAAGAGCAACTTTATCCTTGAAACTATCCTCTCTCAATAACCTCTCTTCATTAACATTGCTTATAAAACAGGTTTCAATTAATATAGCAGGCATATTAGTTTCTCTAAGCACTGCAAAGTTAGCAAACTTCACACCTCTACTACTTAAATTAATTTCATTAACCATACTACTCAAAATTCTTTGCGCTAATTTCTCACCCTCTCCTCCTTTTACCAAGGAATACACTTCAGTTCCATTTGCAGTTTGTATGTCTGCGCTATTAATGTGTATGCTAATAAAATACTTACTATTAGCATCATTAGCTATTTTGGCTCTTTCAGAAAGTCCTATATAACTATCATCAGCTCTTGTTTGTTGTACGGTTATACCTTGTTTCTTAAGTATCTCCTCACATTTTTTAGCGATATAAAGGTTACATTCTTTTTCTTGAAGTCCAGTTGGACCTATTGCCCCAGGATCCCTTCCCCCATGTCCAGCATCAAGTACCAAATCTATCATACCAAAATTCATCTCCATATAATGTTTAATCATTATATGTATATTGCAATAATATTATATTATTAACTAATTTTTATTTTTTCTTGCTACCTGACTATAATACTCTTCTTCTTTAGCTGCTGCTTTACACAGTGCTAGACATAAGGTACTTATAAATCCACAAAAAAGAAATCCAGCTATATAGTACATAAATACCACCCTTTTTTATGCATAATAAAATTTACTTATAAATAATACTCTATCTAATTTCTCCAAATAATACCTAGAGCATTCATATTTGTTTAATTAATTTTTATTCTTTAGGAAATTATATTTTGTATAAAGCTGTGAATAACTATGTGCATATAGCTTAAATGTATATATATTGGATAATAGATAAAAAATAGAAATCATGTCACCTACCAAATTTTCCTCATATGCTTTCAGAAAGGTAGAGGCGCAAAAAGATTCACTAAATAAGGTCACTTTAGCTAATTTTTTATAATACTACAATTAATAAATGAATTAATTTCCATGTAATAGAAGATACTATACTTATCTTTATGTACATATACCTTTCTTATAACTCAACCTTATGTTTTTTAATATAGTAATATTCAAATTACTATAGATTTGAAAAATATTAAGGAGTATAAGAAATAGACTTTTTATTCTAAATTAGGAGGCTTCCATGAAAAAGGAATATGAAGATTTGTTCAAAAAAATTGTAAAATCATATTATGAGGGTGACTTTGACAAAGTTATTAACGAAATAATTAATGATCCTAGTTTTAACAAAGATGAAGCTAGAAATATAGTATCCTCACTATGCGGAGTGGATGTATACAAAGACGATAACTATATCTATAACTTAAAAAAAGCCATAACTGATTACAAAGTAAAAGAAAGGATTGTTGAAAAGTTAGGTAACTGCTCAGATGATTGCAAAACTGATGATACGGGACTTTCTAGATGCCAGAAAGCCTGTCCGTTCAATGCTATAAAAAAAGATAAAAATTTCGGTAGTACCTATATAGATGATACACTATGTGTTGATTGCGGCCTGTGCATAGATGCATGCGAAAGTGGTAACTTCATAGATAGAATAGAGTTCTTACCAATTATGGAGCTTCTTAAAAACAATGAAAAAGTTGTTGCTGCAGTTGCCCCTGCTATATCTGGTCAGTTTGGAGATGATGTCACACTAGATCAATTACGTTCAGCTTTTATAAAGTTAGGCTTTGCAGATATGGTTGAAGTAGCCTTTGCTGCAGATATGTTGACTATAAAAGAGGCGGTGGAGTTTGATAAGCACGTTAATAAAGAAGGAGACTTCCTAATAACTTCCTGTTGCTGTCCAATGTGGGTTGGTATGCTGAAAAAAGTTTATGATAATTTAGTTGAAGATGTTTCACCTTCTGTTTCTCCTATGATCGCCGCTGGACGAATGGTAAAAACGCTAAATCCTGATGCTAAGGTAGTCTTTGTTGGACCTTGCATAGCTAAAAAAGCAGAAGCACGAGAAAAAGATATAGACTCAGCAATTGATTATGTTCTAACCTTTGAGGAATTGAAAGGAATATTTGATGTATTAGACATTGATCCAATTAAACTCCATGGTGTTCCTTCAATTGAGTATGCATCAAGAGGAGGAAGACTATATGCAAGAACTGGTGGAGTCTCCATTGCAGTTTCTGAGGCTATAGAAGAACTCTTTCCTGAGAAACACTCGATTTTTAAAGCAGTTCAGGCAAATGGTGTAAAAGAATGTAAAGCAATTCTTGAAAAAGCTCAAGCTGGTGAAATAGATGCAAACTTTATAGAGGGTATGGGATGCATTGGAGGATGCGTAGGAGGTCCAAAAGCATTGGTTCCAAGAGAATATGGAAAAGAGGTATCTAATAGAGTTGCCTATGATTCTCCAATAAAAGTTTCTACCCATAGCGATATAATGAACGAGGTTTTATCTGAGCTTGGTATAAACTCCCTAAAAGACTTTCAAGATGAACATAAAGTAGCTATATTTGAGAGAAAATTTTAACTAAATAAATATTTTCTTAAACCACTATCAATTTGGATGAAATCCAATATTATGATAGTGGTATTTTTATATAAATATAATAGAAAACTTCTTATATTTTTTACATTTACTAATAATATTTTAATATTCCTATGCTATCATTATAAATATTACTTGAGAGGTGTTGATATAATGCTTGAAAAAGTTCTTGCTCATGATGAACTTATTCTTATTAAAATAAATAAAGGACTTAGGTGCAGCCTTTTTAACTTTCTCATGCCTAAGGCAACATATCTAGGTTCAATTCAATTTTGTGTATGTATTTCTATAATATCAATCTTTGTTGTAAAATCGCCTCTAAAGATAATCCTACCACTTATAGTTAGTGCACTTATCTGCAACTTAATAAAATTTATAGTTGGAAGAACAAGGCCTTTCTTGGTTATTAAAGATTTATATATAAATAAAATAGGCATTGATAAATATTCATTTCCTTCTGGACACACTACTGCGGCATTTTCCCTAGCTACATCCTTTTGTTTTCTAATTCCACACCTTTCTATATTATTTGTACTATTAGCCTTAATAGTAGCATTCTCCAGATTATATCTTGGAGTGCATTATGTTACAGATGTATCTATAGGTATGATTATAGGTGTATTAATCAATTTTCTCATAAATATAAATATGTAAATTTTACATTGCTATATCTATTAATATAAACTAAAATTATTTTATATAGATATAGCATTTCTGTTATGGACATTCTAGTTCAAGAAATGTCAGATAGCTTACTAAACTTACATTAGTAGAACTATAAGCTTATTTGTAAATATTAGAACTTAGATATCTATATCATTATATAATTATTCCTAACACTAAACTTTAATGAGGTGATTTTGCTAATGCTACAAAACATAAAGGCAGCAATATTTGACTTAGATGGTACCTTAATAGATTCTTTGTGGATATGGGACAAGATAGATACTGATTACCTAATAAATAAAGGATTAACTAAACCTGATAATCTTAAAGAAGAAATCGGACATCTTAGCTTTGAACAAACAGCTTTATATTTTAAAAATAAGTTTAATATTTCAGATAATATAGAGGACATAATGGATGAATGGCATTCAATGGCTGTAGCACACTATCGCGAAGATGTAAAGTTAAAGCCTGGTGCTAAAGACTTTTTATTAAGATTAAAAGCCTTAAACATAAAGATAGGCTTAGCTACTTCTAATTCTCAGGAGCTATTAAGAGCAGCCTTAGAAGCTAATGGTGTATACGAGTTATTTGATTCTATTACAACTACCGATGAAGTATCTAGGGGAAAAAACTTTCCAGATGTATATCTTTTAGCTGCTGATAAATTAGGTATTACCCCTAATGAGTGTGTGGTTTTCGAAGATATTCTTGTTGCTGTTAAAGGTGCAAAGGCAGCTGGCATGAAGGTAGTGGGCGTTTATGATGAATCTTCCAAAGATGATGTAGAACAGGTTAAATCAATTGCAAACAGATATATAGAAAGCTATTTAGATATAGTAATATAATATAATCCTATTCAATTAATTATTTTCTATTATAGAGAAAATAAAGACTCTGCATACAGTGTAAATACACTTATTTATGCAGAGTCTTTATTTTTTATTATGTAGAAAAATATAATTTTTAAGCTTTGTTTAATTTCAACAGGATACCTTAGCAAAGCCATGAGTTTATGGATGTCATTGTAATATTTGCAACCCTTGATGGGTATAAATATATAAAGTATGGAAAAATTAACATTATAGGGTTGTTTTTCACAGGTATTTCATCAATACTACTCTTATAAAGAAAGGTACGATAATGACTTCAAAAAATTCTATAACTAAAAATATATTTTACAAATCGCTATTAACAATTTTCAATATGATTATACCTCTCATAATCGGGCCTTATGCATCTAGGATAATAGGGCCAACTTATATGGGTAGGGTTTATTTTAGTGAATCTATATACACATACTTTCTTATATTTGCAACCTTTGGAATCTATAATTATGGACTAAGGGAAATTAGTAGGATAAGAGATGATAAGGAAAAGTCAAGCAAACTTTTTAGTAGCTTATTTGTTATAGGTATGCTTTCTAATTTGCTTGTAATCATAGTATACCTGTTATTTGTGTTTATAAAGTTTTCAAATCAGCCACAATTTTTAGTACTTCTCATATATGGCTTTACTCTTTTTAGCAATGTGTTTTATGTTGAGTGGATGTGTGAAGCAACTGAAAGTTATCGTTTTATTACTATTAAGACAATAATAATTAGAAGTATCTATGTTATATTTCTACTTATCTTAGTAAGAAACCCAACTGATTATATAAAATATGCTGCATTAAATTCATTACTTACATTTATAAATTATTTGGCTAGTTTTATATATATAAAAAAGGGAATATCATTTAATTTTTCAGAACTTGATTTAAAAAAGCATTTAAAACCGCTATTCATAATTGTTATAATGTCAAACGCTAGTATACTATTTACCCAACTAGATAAGATATTGTTAGGCTCCTATGCTGGAGAAACATCCGTAGGGTATTATAATACAAGTCAAATGCTTGGAAGCATGATTAATTATCTTCTACTCTCAATAGTATTAGTATCTATACCTCGTTTATCTAACGTGCTAGCTTCTCAAGGTAGAGATGCTTATGAATATCTACTAAACAAGATAGCAAGAACTTATCTTCTACTACTTCTTCCAACTTCAATTGGTGTACTTGTTTTATCGAAAGAGATAATACTCTTGCTTTTTGGCATAAAATTTGCTCAATCCATACCCGTCCTTCAAGTTTTTAGTATATATATGATTGCTACAGGTTTAGACTACCTATTAGTTAATAGCATCTTTTATGTGCATAGAAGAGAAAAGTTAGCAATGTTATTGGTTGCTTTACTTGGTTTATTAAACTTCATATTAAAAGTAATACTAATAAAGCTCAATTTATTGGATCATGTATCAGCTATATTTACCACAACGATCTCAACATGGATACTGGTTATTGCCGAATATACCGTCATAAAATTAAAGTTAAAAGTTAAAGTTTCTCTGTTAACTTTTGATAAGTTTAAGTATCTAGTTATATCCCTTTTATTTATTCCAATAACTCTTATTATTAAGCTATACCTTCATAAGTTTATACTTATAATATTAGCCTCTATTATTATAAATGCTAGTTTATATGGAGTAATATTATTGCTTACAAAGGATGAAGTAGTTTTAGATATCTTAATTAAACTTAAGTTAATAAAGCATAATTAAAGCTTTGAAGGATTATCTAATTAGCTTCAACAGGTCGGTTAATAGCTCCTTATTATAAAAAAAATAAATTTACAGCTATAACGCTGTCTCTAATATAAAATTAGCGACTGCGTTATAGCTGTATCATAATATATACCACTATCTAACTATCCTTAATATATAGTATTCTACCTAATATACTAGAAACAATCCAATATCTTCTATCAATTAAGCTATCTTTTAACTTGCCTATAGTATTTCCTTTATGTAATCCAAATCTGAAATAGTTAGCCTTGTATCTTATAATATTTTTCTTAGGTAATTTATAAGATGAAAGCAAGTTATATGCATGGCAAGTTCCATTTAGATTCTTTAACCTAACTTTAAATGAGTTTTGAGTTAATCCATCCTCTCTGTATTTACATATATATATAGCTTCATCAAACCACCTCATAATATAGCCATCGTCAGCCATTTTGAACCATATAACCGCCTCTGTCATAAAATTTTCGTTTTCGAATACAGGAAATTTATATTTTCTTAATAATTCAGTTCTAAATACCTCAGCTTTATCAGCTTTATTATTTAGTAAAAGAGAAAACTCTGTAAAGCTAGCATCTATGTATTCATTTTTTAGCTTTTTTACAACTTTATTATTATCTTTATCCAGTATAGCTCTATTAGAGCCTACTCCAGCATATAAATGCTTCTTATCATCCGGTATAGACTTCCAATAAGTTAATATATAATCTACTGCATCATAGGTCAGCATATCATCAGAGTCCACTATAAAGAACAATTCACCTATAGCTAATTCTGATCCATTATTTATGGCCACATGTTTTCCTCCATTTTTAGCTTTAGTATACCTTATACCAACTTTATTTTCTCTTATAAATGAGTTAACAATTTCTTCTGTATTATCACTAGATCCATCATCATATATTAACCACTCAAAGTTATCATTAGTTTGTCTGGTCAAAGTTTCATAAAGCTCTCCTAGTAAATTACCTCTATTATAAGTTGGCGTAAATATTGTTACAAAGTTTTCTTTCATTTTACCTACCTCATACCTAATAATATATCTGATCAGAAAGCTGCCACATTAACACATAGCTTGCTTATATAAATCTTGAATATATAACTTCTAGTTTCTCTACATAATTATTTATATCGTAATTGTCTTTTAGGCAATTATATGCATTCTCAGCAAGTTGCTTTTTCTTCTCGTTATCATTTAATAAGGATATCATTGCTTCTATGAGTTCCTTTTCATTTCTGTTCTTTAATATTAGGCCATTATAACCGCTATCTATTAATTTTACTACTCCAGCTACTGCAGTAGAAATAACCGCCTTTCTCATAGCCATAGCCTCAAGCATAGCTATCGGTAGTCCCTCTCTTATAGATGGAAGTATAAAACAATCAAAAAGCTCCATATAGTCATAAGTATTTTTTTGATACCCAGTAAAAATCACACTTTCTTCTACATTTAGATTCTTGACCAACTTTTCTAATTTAACTCTTTCAGTTCCATCTCCTACAATAAGTAATTTAACATTAGAATGCTCCCTTGCTATATTAGAGAAACTCTCAATTAATAGATCAACTCCTTTAATCTCTATTAATCTTCCTAAATATCCAAATACAAAGTCTTTTTCCGATATTTTAAGCACGTCTCTTAATTTATTTGTATCTCCGAGATTTATTTTATTAAACTCATTAAAGTTAAAAGCATTGTCTAAATAAGTTATTTTTTCTTTATTTACCGTATCATTATTGTCTAAATAATATTTCTTTACAAGCTCTGAACATGCAATCGACAGTGAGTACTTACGCCTAAAATGCTTATCTATAGCTGACATTAGCTTATTATCTTTCATCCAAGTATAATTTACATGAATATGAGATATAACCGGTATATTTAGAGATCCACAAGCTATTTGAGACGCTATAGAAGCTTTTACATCATGGGCGTGAACTAAGTTTATATTTTCTTCTTTCAATATGTTTTTTATCTTAATAATTTCCATAGGGCTAATTCTATTTACATCAGCTAAATAAACCTTTAGACCCCTCTCTTCATAATATTGCTTTAACTCACCGCCTGAACAAACTACTATAGCTGAAAATTTATTACTTAAATTAGTACATATATCTGAAACGACCTTTTCTGCCCCACTTAACCTATCAGTAGCAACAACATGAAGTATTCTTGAACCTTTCATAATACCTCCAAATAATTATATATAATACTTCTATATATAATTCTTAAATCTATCAACAAATTTAAATCTAACATTCTTAAACACTTCAAATATCCCCAGACTTATGACCATATATTGGTATGGAAATATCTGAAGCTGTATTCTTAAGAACCATCCACCATATTGGATAGTATATATAGTTATTAACGATACAAACATTATTATAATAATTACTGAAATATCCTTAACTCTTCTAAATAAGCTAAAAAAGCCTAATATCATAAATGGAAATGTAATTATAAGAAATAAGGTATCTGGATATAACATTCTAAGTATAAGCGCTTTTGGAGAAGTATATATGGTGCCCCCTATATTCACTATAAAATCTAAGTTTACACTACTTAACACCAATCCCTTTATATACCCCAGCAAACCTACTCTTCTAATATACGGGTATATAAAATTAAACATACTCAATCTATAGAACCTACCAGCTAGTATAATAAATATAAAGGCCAATGATACTAAACCTAAAGCCGTAAATACAATACTTATGGATCTTTTTCGCCCATACTGTACAGTTTTATATAATGCAAGTAATAATGCTATAATCATAAAGACAAATATCCTTAATGAGCATAATGCTATGGATATAATCATTATTCTTACTAACTTCTTAATTGTATATTTTCCATTTTCAATTATTATTTCCTTAAGAAGCAGACATATTAATAACGATAATAATACATCTCTAAGTGCAATTGAGCTAAAAAGTGAAAAGGTAAGAAGTATAGCCATCATATATGCTGTCATTATTGCAACTTTGTGCTCTCTTAATAATTTATAGGAAAACTCATACATTATAAATATGAATACTAATCCGATTAGTAAATTAACCACCTTAGCACTTATTAATATATCTCCATTATTTAGTACTTTTAGTAAACCTAAGAACAAGTTATAACCAAATTGCCTGTTACCATTTGTAAGCTCCAATATCCTCAGGTGAGAGATGTTTAATATTCTTTGATATAAATAATCTGCTGTAGAATAATAAAACAGCTCATCTGGCTGTGTGTAGTTATATAACGTTTTATATTTAATATAATTAATCAAATTAAACCCAATTATTGCAACAACCTTAAAAATTACTGATACCTTAAATAATAGTAAAAGTTGTTGCTTCTTATCTATATTTCTTTTTATTATATTTGCTATAATTCCAAAGGATATTAAAAGTGCTATTAATACAACACTAACTTTAATCATTGATGATAGAAAATATACTAATGCCAATAGTGTATATGGACACTTTTCTTTAATAAACACATACCTAGTATTATTTATCACCTTCTCTAAAAACCTTATGACAAATATAAAAATAATCCCCATCATCAAGTTAAATGCTATATTTTTCACTTTGATGTTAGTCATATCTTCATTTATATAATTACTATTGGATATAAAGAAAGCTCCCCGCTTCATCAAACCATCCCTATACTCTTCATATATAGTATTTAAGTTTTTATATTCATTATTTTTACTCTTAACTTCCATCCTATATATATATTCCTTAGAGTTCTCTGGCGAAATCAGTATATTCTTGTACTTACTATGAAACTCATTATTATAAGAGTTAATAACTCTTATATTGTTATTATTTAATGGTTCAATCTTATCTTGCGCTACATCCAAAAAGTAAATTCTAACATTAATATACTTTACATATGTAGTATTTATATAACCACAAATCACAGCTAAGAATATTATTAAAAAGATAAAATAATGCTTCTTATCTAATACTAATTTACCTCTCACTATTCTTTCTCTCCTCTTCCTCCAGAATCAGTTTAATTGCTGATTTTAACTCATCATATTCTCTAGAATTCTTTCTAATTAGAAGCTTAACGGTATCACTCTTATTTAAATTACTCACTTTATTAGGTATTTCTGTTAAATACCTTTGTTCCATATAATTGTTCAACTCACTTCTAAAAACCACTGCATTTATATTCTTATCTGCTATTGCCTTATCCAACAAGTCATCTGCTGTAATTAACTTTTTATAATACCCTTCATTAATAAGATAATCTCTAACTTCGTTAGAAACCAATGTAATACGCTGAGTTCTATTGGTATTAAGAAAATCAACATAGCTTTCATCGTTGATTATTACTATGTTATCTTCCCTATTTGTCAATTCCTCAAACTCCTCTTTTTTATATTTATCTTTAATTAATGCTTCATGGGCCAATATCAAGTCTGCATCAGTAGTGCTTCCAACATAATTCAAAGTAATAGTACTATTGTATTTACTTTGAAAAATAGAAGGTAATTTATATAATACCGGATCAATGGAACTGTAAGTTTTTACATTTATAACTATTGATTGCTCATTAGCAACTGGTCTATATATAATGCATATCAATAATATAACGGTAGATATTACAAGTATCATTATATTTTTCTTCATCACTTAGCTACCCCTTACTTATAATTGGTTTAAATGTATACTTTTATACAAATTTACATGATAATCTATTTATATAATTAAACTATATGATTTATTCAAATTTGCTGCCTATAATGAGATTAATATTATAAAAAAGCTTTATTATTGTATACTCACTATTTTTTTAATAACCTGCAATAAATATATTTTCAAAAAAATGCTATACTTTAATTCTTAATCATAATTAGAGTTTTAATTCACATTAATATTAATTTTCTAATTTCTTAATCTTACTAAAGAAAAGAAAAGGTGGATAAAATGATTTTTTAGATCATTTTATCCACCTTTCAATTACTATTATTAATATAAGCTATCTACTTTCTTTCAACACCGTACTTTGCAGTTAATTCTTGCACAAAATCAAGATACTTTCTTTCTTGTCTTTCTTGGATTAGTTGTTGTATAACTTGATTCTTAACTTCATCAAAAGACTTAACAATTGAAGGATTTTTAGCATCTACTTTTATTAAATGATATCCGAATTGAGTCTTAACAGGTTCACTTACTTCACCTACTGGTAACATAAATGCTGCTTCTTCAAATTCTGGTACCATCATTCCTTTTGAGAATGATCCTAAATTTCCACCTTGTTCGCTTGAAGGGCAAGTTGAATATTCGGCAGCTGATTCCTCAAATGATTTCTTACCTGACACTATCTCTGCTCTTATTTCATTAAGTTTTTCTTCTGAATCTAAAAGTATGTGTTTAGCTGAAATAGTCTCTGGTTCCATAAATGCTTCTTTATTAGCTTCATAGTATTTAAGAGCTTCTTCATCAGTTATTGTAACTTCTGAAAGTATCTTATTTATAATTGTTTGAGTTAATATATCCTTTTTTGCTTTCTCAATCTGAGCTAAAAATTCTTGAGATTGATCAAATCCATTATCCTTACCGAACTTATATAATAATTCAAAGCTTATAACTTGCTCAAGTAATTGCTTTCTGCCCATTTCACTAGCAAAAACGCCTCTTCTATCTTCAGGATATCTTTCTATAACCTCCATCAAATCTCTTTCAGTTATTTCGTTTCCACCAACTACGGCTAACACTTTATTGTCCATAAATAGTCTCCTTTTTTATATTAAAGTTTTAATCTTATTTATCATATCACAAATAGCATAATATTCATATTTTTACTCTTCAGAAACTTATACTTTGTAAGTACACAGCTTCATATCTATATAATTATAAACACTATAATTTATCAAAACATCAACTTCATGACCTACTAAAACAATAAATATAAATTTAATAGAAAATATTATTGATATCTAATAATAACTATTATATAATAATAACCAAATAATAGTAGGAGGCTAGTAACAGTTAAAGAAAACTTATAAAAAATTATAAAACTATGATAATCTTTTATAAAATCCTCATTTCGTTGAGGTCGGTGGTTTATTGTGATTCCCATACATTGCGAAAGTGATGTAGTCATCCAGTAGAATGGTGAGGGTGTTTAACACCGTGTGGAGAGATAAAGATTAATTTGATAAATATTAAGAAAGGAGAATGTTGACACTTCGTAAACTAAGCACTAACAAGCGTTTACGAATATGTACCGTGCGTTGTACGGGAATTTAAGCCTTTGGAGAACTACATCAAACAAAAGTAGTTTACTCTTTTGAGTTTACAAAATTGGGTTCAACGAAAAAGGAATGAACTTTATAGAGTTTTATAAAGTTTTGTCAACGGTAACACTGTATATGGAAATAAATAGTTTGGCGCCAGATTTTTCTCTTTCAGGTTCTGATGGTAATATACATAAATTAAGTGATTACAAAGGTAAGAAGATAGTGCTTTATTTCTATCCTAAGGATAATACTCCTGGTTGTACTAATGAGGCCTGCGATTTTAGAGATCACTATAATGAAATTGGTGATTATAATGCAATAGTATTAGGAGTTTCTAGAGATTCTTTGTCTTCACATGAAAAGTTTATAAATAAGCTTGGATTACCATTTATACTGTTAAGTGATTCAAATGAAGAAGTATGTAAAATCTACGATGTAATAAAAGAAAAGAATATGTATGGAAAAAAGGTACTTGGCATAGAAAGAAGTACTTTCATAATAGATGAAAATGGTGTTTTAGTTAAAGAATTTAGAAAAGTTAAAGTAAAAGAGCATATATCAGAAGTTTTGGAAGTACTAAAAAGTATTTAATTTTAGAGTTGTATATTATTTGAGTGTTACTAAAACATGCGTTTGAAATAAAGGTTCTGTTAAAGCTTCAATTAAACTTCTTAAGAAATAGAAAATTCACTGAAGTAGCTCCTTTAGTGAATTTTTTGTACTACTTTTTTAAAAAAATAAAAAAGCATAGTACTATATGTACTATGCTTATGGTGGCCAGACCAGGAATCGAACCAGGGACACGAGGATTTTCAGTCCTCTGCTCTACCGACTGAGCTATCTAGCCACATTTACCTAGCGACCACTTACTCTCCCACACAGTCGCCCATGCAGTACCATCAGCCGTCTAAGTCTTAACCTTCGTGTTCGGTATGGGTACGGGTGTAACCCTTAGACGCATCATCACTAGATTTTGAAAGATTATTCTTTCAAAATTGCACTTAAGTTTACTTTGTAATATTTGTTTTGGTCAAGCCCTCGATCTATTAGTATCGGTCAGCTGAACATGTTACCATGCTTACACCTCCGACCTATCAACCTCGTGTTCTTCGAGGGATCTTACTAGCTTACGCTATGGGAAATCTAATCTTGAGGTGGGCTTCACGCTTAGATGCCTTCAGCGTTTATCCCTTCCCGACGTAGCTACCCAGCTATGCTCCTGGCGGAACAACTGGTGCACCAGAGGTCAGTCCATCCCGGTCCTCTCGTACTAAGGACAGCTCCTCTCAAATTTCCTACGCCCGCGACGGATAGGGACCGAACTGTCTCACGACGTTCTGAACCCAGCTCGCGTGCCGCTTTAATGGGCGAACAGCCCAACCCTTGGGACCTACTTCAGCCCCAGGATGCGACGAGCCGACATCGAGGTGCCAAACCTCCCCCGTCGATGTGGACTCTTGGGGAGATCAGCCTGTTATCCCCGAGGTAGCTTTTATCCGTTGAGCGATGGCCCTCCCACGAGGTACCACCGGATCACTAAGCCCGACTTTCGTCCCTGCTCCACTTGTAAGTGTCGCAGTCAGGCTCCCTTCTGCCTTTGCACTCTACGAACGATTTCCGACCGTTCTGAGGGAACCTTTGGGCGCCTCCGTTACTTTTTTGGAGGCGACCGCCCCAGTCAAACTGCCCACCTAACAATGTCCCGTCACCAGCTTCATGGTGCCCGGTTAGAATCCCAGTACTGTCAGGGTGGTATCCCAAGGTCGACTCCACATCCCCTAACGAGGATGTTTCCCAGTCTCCCACCTATCCTGTACAGACAATACCGAAACTCAATGCTAAGCTACAGTAAAGCTCTACGGGGTCTTTCCGTCCAATCGCGGGTAGCAAGCATCTTCACTTGCACTACAACTTCGCCGGATTTACAGTTGAGACAGTGCCCAAGTCATTACGCCATTCGTGCGGGTCAGAACTTACCTGACAAGGAATTTCGCTACCTTAGGACCGTTATAGTTACGGCCGCCGTTTACTGGGGCTTAAGTTCACCGCTTCGCGTTACCGCTAACGATTCCCCTTAACCTTCCAGCACCGGGCAGGCGTCAGCCCCCTATACATCAGCTTTCGCTTTAGCAGAGACCTGTGTTTTTGCTAAACAGTTGCTTGGGCCTATTCTCTGCGACCTACTCTCGTAGGCACCCCTTCTCCCGAAGTTACGGGGTCAATTTGCCGAGTTCCTTAACTGTAATTCTTCCGCCGGCCTTAGGATTCTCTCCTCACCTACCTGTGTCGGTTTGCGGTACGGGCACTACATTTCTCCCTAGAAGCTTTTCTTGGCGGCCGTAGAATCAAGTACTTCAGCCACAAGGGCCTTCCCCATCACCTTAACTTAGCAAGCGGATTTGCCTACTTGCATGTCTAAGTGCTTAGACTAGCATCCAATAGCTAGCACACTCTATCTTCCTGCGTCACTCCATCGGTAATAACGATTTGCAGTGGTATCGGAATATCAACCGATTGTCCATCACCTACGCCTTTCGGCCTCGGCTTAGGTCCCGACTAACCCTCAGCGGACGAGCCTTCCTGAGGAAACCTTAGGTTTTCGGCCACTAGGATTCTCACCTAGTTCTCGCTACTAATGCCAACATACTCACTCGTAATCAGTCCACCGCTCCTTACGGTACGACTTCAGCCCGATTACGACGCTCCCCTACCCCAGTAGATTAAATCTACTAGCCGTAGCTTCGGTGATAAGTTTGAGCCCCGAACATCTTCGGCGCAGGATCTCTCGACTAGTGAGCTATTACGCACTCTTTTTAATGAGTGGTCGCTTCTAAGCCAACATCCTAGTTGTCTTAGAAATCCCACATCCTTTCCACTTAACTTATACTTTGGGACCTTAGCTGACGATCTGGGCTGTTTCCCTTTTGACTACGGATCTTATCATTCGCAGTCTGACTGCCGGACTAATACTATATGGCATTCGGAGTTTGATAAGGTTCAGTAAGCGATATGCCCCCTAGCCCATTCAGTGCTCTACCTCCATTAGTCATATCCGACGCTAGCCCTAAAGCTATTTCGGGGAGAACCAGCTATCTCCGAGTTCGATTGGAATTTCTCCGCTATCCACAGCTCATCCCATGGTTTTTCAACACCAACGTGGTTCGGTCCTCCACGAAGTTTTACCTTCGCTTCAACCTGGCCATGGATAGGTCACCCGGTTTCGGGTCTACGGCATACAACTATTCGCCCTATTCAGACTCGGTTTCCCTTCGGCTCCGTACCTTAAGTACTTAACCTCGCTACATACCGTAACTCGTTGGCTCGTTCTACAAAAAGCACATCATCACACACATATGGTGCTCTGATCGGTTGTAGGCACACGGTTTCAGGTTCTATTTCACTCCCCTCCCGGGGTTCTTTTCACCTTTCCCTCACGGTACTTCTTCACTATCGGTCATCAAGTAGTATTTAGCCTTGGAGGTGGTCCTCCCTGCTTCCCACAAGGTTTCACGTGTCTCGTGGTACTCTGGAGCAGAACTATGGTCTTCTTGTTTCACTTACAGGACTATTACCTTCTACGGTGTATCTTTCCAGATATCTTCAATTACAATAGCCACCACATTTATGTTCTGTCCGCAACCCCAAAGATAAATCTTTGGTTTGGGCTCTTCCGATTTCGCTCGCCGCTACTGACGGAATCGATTTTTCTTTCTCTTCCTCTAGGTACTTAGATGTTTCAGTTCCCTAGGTTTACCCTCCTATAGCTATGTATTCACTATAAGATACGTAGGGTTACCTACGTGAGTTTCCTCATTCGGAGATCTTTGGATCACAGGCTATTTGCGCCTACCCAAAGCTTATCGCAGCTTGTCACGTCCTTCTTCGGCTCTTGATGCCAAGGCATTCACCATGCGCCCTTTCTAGCTTAACCATGTCATGTCATTATAACCGGCGCATTACTTCGTCACCTTCCTCACTACACTGCTCACTTACCGAAGTAAGCTCCGCGGCTCCGTTCGTCGGTTCCTTGTACTGCTTGGTTCTAATGCCATTCCTAATTTGCTTCGCAAATTATGGTTCTGCACTTAGAAAAGTACATTTCATAATTTGGTTTTGAACAAACCAGTTATTGATTTGAATACTAGCGTGCATTCTTATCAATAATTTATTACAAAGATTAGTAAATATCTTTACTTTAACTTATGTGCAATTTTCAAAGAACAATCTGAGATACTTGGTATCTCAAAATTAAACAGAGTAAATAACAACCAGAATTCGTGTATATTAAGCCTGAAATGCATCAGTGCTTAATAATTTCTCCATAGAAAGGAGGTGATCCAGCCGCAGGTTCTCCTACGGCTACCTTGTTACGACTTCACCCCAATCGCTGACCCTACCTTCGGCTGCTGCCTCCCTTACGGGTTAGCTCACAGACTTCGGGTATTGCCAACTCTCATGGTGTGACGGGCGGTGTGTACAAGGCCCGGGAACGTATTCACCGCGACATGCTGATTCGCGATTACTAGCAACTCCGGCTTCATGTAGGCGAGTTTCAGCCTACAATCCGAACTGGGACAAGTTTTTGAGGTTTGCTCCACCTCACGGTCTTGCGTCTCTTTGTACTTGCCATTGTAGCACGTGTGTAGCCCTAGACATAAGGGGCATGATGATTTGACGTCATCCCCACCTTCCTCCCGGTTAACCCGGGCAGTCTCGCTAGAGTGCTCAACTAAATGGTAGCAACTAACAATAAGGGTTGCGCTCGTTGCGGGACTTAACCCAACATCTCACGACACGAGCTGACGACAACCATGCACCACCTGTCTTCCTGTCGATACCAAAGGTACCGACTTCCCCGGTTAAGGGTAATTCAGGAGATGTCAAGTCTAGGTAAGGTTCTTCGCGTTGCTTCGAATTAAACCACATGCTCCGCTGCTTGTGCGGGCCCCCGTCAATTCCTTTGAGTTTTAATCTTGCGACCGTACTCCCCAGGCGGGATACTTATTGTGTTAACGGCGGCACGGAGGTGTTGAAACCCCCACACCTAGTATCCATCGTTTACGGCGTGGACTACCAGGGTATCTAATCCTGTTTGCTCCCCACGCTTTCGAGCCTCAGTGTCAGTTACAGTCCAGAAAGTCGCCTTCGCCACTGGTGTTCTTCCTAATCTCTACGCATTTCACCGCTACACTAGGAATTCCACTTTCCTCTCCTGCACTCTAGATATCCAGTTTGGAATGCAGCACCCAAGTTAAGCCCAGGTATTTCACATCCCACTTAAACATCCACCTACGCTCCCTTTACGCCCAGTAAATCCGGACAACGCTTGCCACCTACGTATTACCGCGGCTGCTGGCACGTAGTTAGCCGTGGCTTCCTCCTTGGGTACCGTCATTATCGTCCCCAAAGACAGAGCTTTACAACCCGAAGGCCTTCATCACTCACGCGGCGTTGCTGCATCAGGGTTTCCCCCATTGTGCAATATTCCCCACTGCTGCCTCCCGTAGGAGTCTGGACCGTATCTCAGTTCCAATGTGGCCGATCACCCTCTCAGGTCGGCTACGCATCGTCGCCTTGGTGAGCCATTACCTCACCAACTAGCTAATGCGCCGCGGGTCCATCTTATAGCGGATTGCTCCTTTGATTTTCATTTCATGCGAAACGAAAATATTATGCGGTATTAATCTTCCTTTCGGAAGGCTATCCCCCTCTATAAGGCAGGTTACCCACGTGTTACTCACCCGTCCGCCGCTAAGAAAGCTCCGAAGAACTTTCTCCGCTCGACTTGCATGTGTTAGGCACGCCGCCAGCGTTCGTCCTGAGCCAGGATCAAACTCTCAATTTAAAGTTTAATCATAGCTTACTTACTTAGTAAGTCTTTTTTCAAAAGAATTGCTGGTTTAAGTCTAGTTTTAGACTTTGTTTATTTTACTCTGTTTAATTTTCAAAGACCAAGTTTGCTGTTGTCGCTCATCAGCGACTTTTACATCTTAACATTTCTAAGATGTTTTTGTCAACACTTTTTTTTAAACTTTTTTAATTTCTTATAATCAGTTCTAATTTTTGTGTTTTGTGTTTTTGTCGTTTGTTTCAGCGACGTGTTTTATAATATCATGCCCTCATTAATCGTAAATATACTAATTATTTTATAAAGCAACTTTATCATGCTATATATTGCATTTTTCTTGATTTAACTTAAACTTCCTCATACTGATACACCTGGTAATGTTTGCTTTAAATATTATCATTAATGAAGACACAAAATATAGTTAAGCCACTTTTTTGTCGAATTCAAACGCTATTTTATATATTTTAAGGAACAGGCTACGTTTAAAAGTATTATTGAAATTAAGCAATCATTAAGGAGATGCTATACGAGATAGCCCATTAAAGCACCAGTTAACTGTCTATTTATTTTCAACACAGCACTTTAACAAAGCAAAAAAATAAAAGTCATGCATAATAAGGAACCTAAACTACCTTATTTATACACGACTTCTATTTTTTCATGATTTTATGCTTCTAGCAAAATCCCTTACTGTTTTAATGTCCTAATCTTGCTATATAACCTCTTAAAGACTCATTTGCCTTCTTGAACTTTTCTTTTTCTTTTTCTGTCATTTCTATCTCTAATATATCTTTTACACCTTCAGCATTTATTATTGCTGGTACTCCTGATGCTACGTTGTACTCACCGTACTCTCCATCTAATATAGCAGATACTGGAATAATACTGTGTTCATCAAACAATATTGATTTTATGATTCCTACTGCTGCAGATGATATACCATAATAGGTACTTCCACCTTTTCTATTGAAAACAGCCCAACCTTCTTGAGAAACCCTATATTCAATTTCATCTAAATTCAACTTTCCATAGGTATCAGGATTTTGTTCCATTATTTTTAAGAATGGTTTTCCTCCAACGTAAACATGTGACCATGGTATCATCTGAGCATCTCCATGCTCTCCCATAGCATATCCTTGTACTGATCTTGGATCCACATCTAAGTATTCTGATATAAGAGTCTTCAATCTAGCACTATCTACTGATGTTCCTGTTCCCATAACCTTATTTCTTGGAAGACCTGATATTTTCCAAACATGATAGGTTATTACGTCTACAGGATTAGAAACTATTATAAAAAAGCCATCAAATCCAGATTTCATTATTGGTTGAACAATACTATTACATATTTTAGCACTGATATCTAATGTATCTATTCTGCTTTGACCTATCTTAGGTGGTGCACCTGCTGTTATTATTACCACATCTGCATCCCCACATTGATCGTATCCACCTTGATAAATCTTAGTTCTTTTTGGGAGGTATTCAACTGCATGAGTCAAATCCATTGCTTCGCCTAATGCTTTTTCTTCATTTAAGTCAATCATTAGTACTTCTTCGCATACTCCCTGGTTTACTAAACTAAATGCACAACTTGAACCTACAAGTCCTGTTCCGACAATAGCCACTTTCCTTGGTTTAATTGCCATTTCAATTGCCCCCTTAACGAAATTATATATATATCACTTAAATTATATATTTATTATAAAATGTACTTCAACTATTAATTTTTAATGAAAATTAATATAATATCATATTGGTACCAACAAATATGATATTTTTTTCATTTATTATAAATACAGTTGTTAGTTTAGCTATAATTTATTATTTTTATTTAATTTATAAAAAATTGATATATAGGCATACTACTTCACAACGAAATCTGCCAAAATAAAGCTTCGTAGGTTCATGGAAAGCCTTATTTTGAGTCTAAGGGTTGAAGTAGTCTGCCTATTCAGCACAACAGATATTCCAATTCTATGAGCAAAAAAGTATACGAATTTATTTTAACTATTACTTATATTTTTCTTAATTTATATATTTTACTTTGAAGTGGTATATCTATAGTATAGATATTATAATAAAATATTATATATAAGTTCTATTTAATAAAATTCATTACCATTTAATTTCCGTTTATACTATTTGCTAAGAATACACAAAATAAATATATATTTATTTTGTGAGGTGATTCAAATGAATAATGTGATGAAGAATACAGTTGAATATAATAATAAAGCAATATTGGAATTACAAGCGGCAATGAAAAAAACTAAAAATATAAGAATGTATAAACGATACTCTGTAGTTTTAAAGCATTTTCAAGGCTTTCAGAATAAAGTAATTGCAGAAATGGAAGGGTTAGAAGAGCATGCTGTTGGTAGCTATATTAAAAAGTATAAAGTCAATGGGTTAGAAGGTCTTGCTATGAAGAAACCATCTGGTGCCCCTAGAAAATTAAGCCCTGAGCAAGAACAAGAACTTATTTATGTAATAACAAATAACACGCCTGACGAAGTAGGCTTTGAAGCAATAAAAAACTGGACAATTAAGTTAATATGTCAATGGGTTATGCTTAACTTTAAAATTATTATAAAACATAGCGACATGGCAGTTATACTTCATAGGCTAAATTTGAGTTATACAAGACCAACATACGTACTGAAAAAGGCTGATAAGGAAAAACAAGAAGTTTTTAAAAGGGATTTTGAAACTCTAAAAAAAACACCTTGATGGCTTAGTTGATACTATATTATTTCAAGATGAATCAATGATAAGAGATTATCAGGCTATTCAAAAGACATGGTTTGTAAAAGGTCAACAACGAAAGATACCTACTTATGGAAAGAATGCAGGCGTAAAATTAATAGGAATATTAGATTATGAAACCGGTCATGTCTATTGTGAAGAACATGATAAATATGATGCTGTAGTATTTCTTGAGTTTTTAAAGAAGGTGCTTTCGCAATACCCGAAGGGTAAAATAGTGATTGTTCTTGACAATGCTAGGATTCATCATGCTAAGTTGATACAACCGTTTTTGGAAGAAATGAAGGATAGACTTGAATTAATGTTTTTACCACCATATAGTCCAGAACTAAATCTAATTGAGGGGTTATGGGGATGGTTAAAATCATCTGTAGTGAATAATGTGTTCTTTAAGAGTGTGAATCGTGTTAAGGATTCAATACAAAATTTCATTAGAACAATAAATAAGGTTCCTACAGCAACAATAGACAGGCTATGCGTTAGAATGTAGAAACCTTATTAGAACTTATATATTATATAAAAATCATAATCCAAAGATTGTTCACATAAGAATAGCAATTTATATAAAGAGGTGGTAAAATGTCAGCAAACTTTAATAATGACTGGAATGACTTACTTAAGGATGAATTCGAAAAAGATTACTATATAAAGCTACGTAAATTTCTGATAACAGAATATAGAAATAAGACAATATTTCCTGATCAGTACGATATATTCAACGCTTTACACTATACAGCTTATAAAGATGTAAAAGTTGTAATACTTGGTCAAGACCCGTACCATGGTCCAAATCAAGCTCACGGTTTGAGTTTTTCTGTAAAACCAGGAGTTAAGATACCTCCTTCTCTACTAAATATGTATAAAGAACTACAAGATGACTTGGGTTGCTATATTCCAAACAACGGATATTTAAAAAAATGGGCAGACCAAGGTGTGCTACTTCTTAATACTTCTTTAACAGTTGTAGCTAGTCAGGCAAATTCACATAAAAGCATAGGATGGGAAGTATTTACCGATAAAATAATATCATTACTAAACGATAGGAAAGATCCTGTGGTATTCATCCTTTGGGGAAACAATGCTATATCAAAAGAAAAGCTTATAACAAACCATTGGCATTACATAATTAAATCAGTTCATCCAAGCCCATTATCTGCTTCGAGAGGTTTCTTTGGCAGTAAACCTTTCTCAAAGACAAATAACTTTCTTAACTCTATAGGTAAAGCTCCTATTGATTGGCAAATAGAAAATATATAATTATAGGCTTAGCTAGAAAAAACTTTATAATTCTTTATATAGTAAAAAATCACTAAAGCAATTGCTCAATGGCATTAAGTTAAGAGAATTCAAGAAGCTATTACATAAAGTGATAGCTTCTTTTTTCAGAGTTAGCTGTAAATGTTCAACCGAAATGAAGAAAATAATTTTAAAAATTGCATGCAAATAAAGCAGGCATATATCCCGCTAAAAAAAACTATTAAATTAATCATTATTATGCTACTCTATACATGAAGCTTACGGATGTTTTTTCAGACATATTTCTAGGTCGCGAACGACCAGGTCGAATCGGTGTTATGTGCCTAGCAATCAAAGCTTCTATATTAGGTGGAGTAACTTTACCAAGGAAAAACTGTCGGCATATATGCGCTGCAACAGAAAAGTTGACTTTGTAGTCGTATTTCCTGTTCCTTTTCTTTATGATTACGTGTTGTGTAATTATTTCAGAAAAGTTGTACATAATTAGCCTTGCATATATTTCCTGAAGTATGTACTCCACCTTTTTTGAATGAAAATGTAGCAATCCAATAGTATATTTCAAATCACGGAATGATGTTTCAATTCCCCAACGCTTGAAATAGAGTTCTTTTAGTGTTTGAGGTGAAAATTTCGTTCTATCTAGGTTTGTAACAACAACCTCATAAGTATCATCAGTAATTTTAAATCGTACAATCCGAAACGGTAGTTTGTACATTACTGTAGGATCACTTTTTCTATTTGTCTCTGGGAGATAGTCAAATGTCTTATTTTTCCCAATTAGTCTATAATGGTTTTTATCCTTAAGCAATTCTTTCACTTTATTAGTTTGTTTTCTAGTAAGGTTTAAATCAATATCAACATCAAATTCATCAGCAGATGGAAGTTCAAATCCATGTAAAATACCTGATGCATGACCATGAAAATCTTTTATTCTTATTAGGAATTTCCATCCTTTTTGTTGAATGTGTGCCATATTGTTATAAGATTCATACCCTCGATCCGCAAGGATAATTGCTGGAGTTTTAATAGTAGATCTGTCTACCATGTCTGTTAATGCCTTACATTCATTGGAAAGCTTTCTTCTCAGCACAATTACGTCCTCGTAGGTATGTTGATTAAGATCGTATAATGCATTTAAATGCAAAAGGTTGTACGGTTTCCTAGAGTCTTTAAATTCATATAAGGAATCCAAATCGTTTTTATTTGTTGGAATATGTATGTCAGATCCATCGACAGCCAAAAGGCGATAGCCTTTAAATAGATAATCAGTTGTTGTTTTGTTAACGAAGTTATGAAATAATTTTTCAAATGCCGTAGTCAAGATCTTTGCCCTTTGTTGAACAAAGGCCGCCGATGTAGCTGTGTCAATAGAGCATCCCCATTGATTTAAAAGCTCATTACTTAAAGTATTTCCTTCCATTCCTAGCAAAGAAAAAATTATTTTATCAAAGGGAAGTTTTCGATTTCTAAGGAAATCCTTGTCGGGATTCCTAATATTCTCTTTAGGATTATCGCGAAGCTCTTGAATAAGTTCAAATAAAGTGGATCTCAATTCTTGTGACTTAGTATTCATATGTATTCTCCTCGTAATTGAAATTTCTCTCTAATTACAAGGGCCGCTTTCACTACCTTTAAAACAATTGGTAGTGAAAGCGGCCACATATTTTTGAAATGCTGTCAAGTGATAATTAAAAAAAATAAAAAAGACCCACAGCACATATTTGTGATGCAAGCCTTTCCTTAACTTAATGACATTGAGCAATTGCTTTAGTGATTTTTTTGTGCACCGCCTTTTCTTATTCTTAGTTAGAAAAACTTAGCAGGTTATATTATCATTGAATTTATATACGTACACTTTTGCCTTTACCTAATGTTGTTATGATTATTTTCTATAACCGTTCTTTATTGTAACTGAATTCCTGCTCTTTATTCTCATATAAAACGAATATGTTAATGAACAAAGTATTCCAACTACTCCTCCAGCTGCAAATCCTAGAATAACGTAATTTAAAAGTAAACCAACTACTATTCCAAGTCCTACTCCAGCAGCTATTCCTTTAGCAAGTATCTCATTCTCCTTGTCACTTAAGCTAATCTTTTCAAACATAACAACAACTCCTTCATAAATTATGATATAGGTAAAAGCCTTATCTCTTAATTATAATTATAAAGGTGATTTATTAAGAATTTCTTTCGGAAAGCTTAAGGTATTATTAAGATTTTATAGAAAAGTAAAAACTTCGCTTAATAAACACTTTTCATTGAACTTTTTACATCGCTATCTTTCCTAATGCATATTAGAGAAATACTGGCAGGAGGCATAATTTTATTTTTACCGTTTACCTTAAATAACTACTCTAAAGCGTTGATATTGCTAGGTTTAGCTAATAAAAAGTATAATTTACCTAACAAAAAAATCCTAATAACATACGTTATTAGGATTTTTGGTGGCTCGAGCAGGAATCGAACCAGCGACACGAGGATTTTCAGTCCTCTGCTCTACCGACTGAGCTATCGAGCCATAGCTTACATTTAAGAATTATACACATTTCGCCATTGATTGTCAACATAATAACAATATCCTTATAAAACTTTCTTTTTTGTTATTTAAATTCTATCAACACTTAAGTATTATATGTATACTTATCTACCACTTTATATGCTGTATAATTTTTTTAAATATAATTACTACCGGCTTATCGCCTAGTTTTCCTTAAATGCTAACCTCTTGATACTGCTAGGTTTAGCTAACAAAAGTTTTAAGCTGTCTACAAAGTATAAAACTGTCATACAATTTTTCATATGACAGTTTCTTAACATATTATTCTTTTAGTAAGTCCATCAAAGGAACCATAATTAAACACTTAATTTAAATTAATCAGCTTTAACGATTCCTACTTTTTAAATTTCTTTTTCTTAAGAAGTTCTGAAGTGTCCAACATATTTGAACCTTCCTCCTTTACTTCCTGTTTTTGAATCTTTATTTCTTTGTTATCTTGTTTATTAGCTGAATTCTCAAAACTACCAAACTCGTTTTTGTAATTTCCCTTGATATTATCTTTCTTAATTTCCTCTGTATTCATCATATTCTCTGCATTACTTTTGCTCTGCAATTTATCTTTCTTACCTTTAATTTTCGATTCTTTTTTCTTCTCATTTGATACCTTGTATTGCTCTAAAGATTTAAATAATGTTTCCTTTAAAAGCTTAATCTTACTAAACTTCAAATTTAGACGTCTAAATGCTATATCCAGCATTAGTATTATCAATGCTAGTGCCAATAAAAGAGCACTTAAATCTCGTTGGCCCTTCTTTCTTAAGATATCATTAGCAAATACGTCCTTTGGAGACTTTATAAATTTCCCTCCATTTTCAGATATGAGTTTATCTATCTTGTCTGTACTCTCTTTTATTTTATATTCAGGAGAATACTGCCTTGCATATCCAGAGTTTACAGAGCTTATAGTTTCTCCATTTTTGCTCTGCTTACCACTTATCATATACACGCCATCCTCTTTTGTTTGAAAATTGCCTGTATACTCTCCTGGTGCTGTAGGATATAACTTTACATCCTTACTTTCTCCATCAGGACTGACTATAGTTGCAGTTGAATCAACCTCTCCTTGATTCTTCTTATCCTTAAGTACGACCTTTGTACTATTTCCATCATTAGTTACTTCCATGGACAAATCTTCATTATTGTAGTTTTCAATAGTGAAATTGATTATATTTTGCCATAGTTTTATGTCTTTAGGCCATCCTATATAGTTAGCGCTCCACTTACCAGAAATATCTGAATTCCAAGCAACTGCTTTTCCAAGCCCATATTGCCAAGCTGTAAGTATAGGATCATCCTCATCACTTTTTAGTATCATTCTTGCTGTTTCTTTTTGAGACGCCCCCACATAACCTAGTAGGAATGGAAGTCCACCGTCATCTATACCACTAATTATGCTATGATCTGTATTTACCTTAGGCGTAAACTCTCTATTATTTAGATACATCCTGGCAGCCATGAAGGTCTCTTTAGAGAATATTCTAGGTATATTGGTATACTCATCAGTAACATAAGCTCTTCCACCACAAGTATCTGCTATTGACTTAAGTAAGTTCTTATCTGCATCCTTACCTACCGCTACTGTAGAAACTGTTATGTTATCTTTTTTTATACTACCTAATAAACTATCATATCCACTGTTCTCGGCTTGCCCATCTGTAAGCAGTATAATATGCTTTATTTTAGCATCACTTGCCTTTAATGAATTATATCCTGCCTCAAGTGCTGGAATTATACTAGTTCCACCACCAGCTCTTATGCTGCCAATATCGTCTTCGGTTTTCTTTGGATCACTTATAATGCTTCGTTTAACCGCCCAACTGTATTGATCATCAAAGGCTAAAACACCTATCTCATCTTTTCCCGTTCTCAAAGAATCCAAACTTCTTATGGCAGCTTCCTTTGCCATATCTATCTTGCTTACTCCTGCCACACCTTCAGTCATACTTCCAGACTTATCTATTATAAGCATAATGGACATCTTAGGGATTTCCTTCTTCCCCCTCATATCCATATATACTGGAAGCACCTTTTCTAAAGAGGTTTTTGAGTAACCACCTAAAGCAAAAGAATTATCCCCGCCTGTTGCAATAAATCCTCCACCAAAATCTTTTACATAGCTATCTAAGGAGTTCATAAACCCTTCATTTAAGTCATCTGCTGATACATTACAAGTAATTATACTTTTATATGTAGTCATTTCTTGAAGACTTCTAGGTGCTCCCTTAGCGCTAACCACAGTATAGTCTAAGGATGAGGCCTGCAGCATTTTTGTAAGCTCACTACCCTCATTCTCTCCACCCTCTATGATAAGAATCTTAGGCTTTGAAGTAACCATAGTAAAAGCAGATGCTTCATTATTTTTTAATTCCTTATCCTTGTCTGCTTCAACGGTTACTTTATAGCCTTTAAATCCTCCACTAGTAGCTTTATCCTTAAATACATACTTATTGGTGCCCTTTGTAAGGTGAACCTTTTGCTCTCCAACCTTTTCTCTACCATTGAAAAGAGATAGCTTTGCATCAGTATCTGCAGTGCTCTGTATATTAACATTGACATTAAATTCTTCATCTAATACTAACTTTTCTGGAACAGAGATACTTTGCACAGCTACCTCCTCTGAAGTATCCTGTTGTTTCTTATAGTATTGAAAGTCTATGCCTTGCTGCTTTAAGGAAGGCATTATCTTGCTTAGGTTACCCTCATTTTCATCTCCATCAGAAAGAAGCACTATTCTCTTATTAGAGTTATCAGGAAAAAGAGAGATTGCAGAGGTTACTGCTCCTTCTATATTTGTGTAGTTGCTATCAACTTTTCCGTCAATCTTAGAGAAGGTTGAATCCTTGGATATAAAGTTCTCAACTTGTGTATTTCCACCAAAGGAAAGCACCCCAACCTGGTCTCTTCCACTCTTTTCTTTTATTGCATCTTTTACAAAGGCTTCAAAATCACTTCTATTCGAAGCTACCGAATCCGAGTTATCAATCAAGAATATAGTAGTGTTAGTATTAAGCTTCCAATAAAAACTTGTGCCACTCATGGAGAGCAATATCAACACTACAACAATGCACCTTAATATTACCGCCCTTTTCTTCTTTGACTTATTTAGTCTTACAG
The DNA here is from genome assembly GCF_004015185.1 of Clostridium manihotivorum. Lineage (GTDB taxonomy): Bacteria > Bacillota > Clostridia > Clostridiales > Clostridiaceae > Clostridium_AR > Clostridium_AR manihotivorum. The sequence goes on from NZ_CP025746.1 coordinate 6,182,870, forward strand.
CATATCTGGATAAGAATAATATTATCCCTATCAACACTGGAATAAAAACTAGAAGATATGGCCTTACAAAATTAAACCCCATGATCAACCTCCTCACTCTCTGTAGCTATATTATTTACCATGAATTCTCACATAAGCGTACCATTCTATCAATAAAATAATTACAGCTAAAGCTAGTAAAACGTTTGACAAGCTCATTCCACTTTTAGAAATTTCACTACTACTTTTTCCAACGCTCTTTGAAGCAATTTTCTTAAAAGTATCACTTTCTGAGGTTGGGAAATTCACTGCAATTAACTTAGTTTGTTCGTTCTTGCCTATCTTCTGGTGGACTTCGTAAATGCCAGGTTTGTCTGCCCCATCAAAAGGCTTTAAAGGATACTTAGTACCAAGCTCAACCTTTTCATTATCCGGTGTACTTATCCATATCTTCTCAGCTTCAGGTTGAGGTACTATCTCTATATTATCTCCAGTGTAATACTGAGTTCCTGATACTGTATCTCTATCTAATAAGTAAGACATAAGATTATTTATAAATATAGGAAACTCAGGAGTCAAAGGCATATCACTATTGTGTAGATCAAAAGCTAATGCACTGACTTTTTGACCTTTAACTTCCCCACAAAAGGCAGCATTACTTCCACCAGCTTTCATAATAACTGATCCCCAGGACGGAACCTCTATATTTTTAACCTTAGAAACCACAAAACTACTCTTATCCATATATTTAGTCACCACATGAGATAAGATTTCTGCTTTTCCTCCATCTTTTTCAGAAGAAAGATTAAAATACTCATTACTACGATCTGGGTTGATAATAAGTATATTTCCCTTCTTAGGTAATGTACTTGGAAGCTTGCCATCAAATATATATAAATCGTAATCTCCTTCTATTGCTTCTCCTGGGTTAGTCTTGAACAATTCAACATCCTTTATTGTAGAAAGAGCTTTTTCCAAGAATACATTTTGACTGGAAGACAAAAGCACTTTTGCACCATTCTTTTGCTTAACTATGGAGTAAATATCATTATCCGTATCAAGTCCATCCTTCTGTGACAGTTCACACTTTAAAAATCTATCCTTAGTTTGAACCTTATCAAAATATACAGTTTTAGTTTCCCCAGCTTTTATATCTACATTTTTTATATCTAAAAGCTTCTCTTCTCCATATAGAAGAAGCTCAGAAGTAGTGTCATTTCCATGATTAGTAACCCTGACCATCACATTTAAATAATCCTTATCTTTAGCCTGAGACATATAATCTAAACTTACATTTTCTCTAGGTATAGAAAGGCTAACAACCTCACCATTCAGATCTTTTAAATTCACATCTGAATCTGTATAGTAAACAACCTTATAGCTGTCATAACTATTGCTTATAGACTTTACAAGAGAATAAGTGTCATTTATATCCCCGGCACTATTACTCTGTTTTATAGTCTTTATCTTGCTTATTACGTCCTTCTTATCAGTAGAGCTACTTACCTCTACTTTGCTGCTTTTAGCGGAAGAAATTAAAGTTATTCTACTATCAGGAGATAGTGATTTGACCATATCCTCAGCTTTCTTCTCTGCCTCTTCCAATCTACTATTCTTATCTCCTAAAGCACTCATACTTCCGCTGTTATCCATGACAATAATAACATTTTGAAAGTTTTTATTTCCTAGCTTTACAAAGGGATTAGCCAAAGCAAAAATACATAATAGAAGTATTAAAAGCTGTAAAAAGAACAATAAGTTATTTTTAAATTTCTCAAAAGGCGTAGAAGCCTCTGTTTCTGCCAAAACTTGCTGCCATAAAAAAAGACTAGGAACTTCCTTTTCCTCATACTTCTGCTTCAATATATACATAAGAATTAATAGAGGTATAAGAAGAAGGAACCATAAAGACATTGGTGAATAAAGCTTCATATGATTCCCTCCTTGCTTAGTTTTTCAAATATAACCTTTTGAAGTTCTTCTTCAGAGGATACTTGAACAAAACTTCCTCCATATCTTTTCAACTGCTCTTTCATACCATTAGTTAATGCTTTAAGCTTAACTTCATATGCTTTCATCATCTTAGGCGTAATAGTTATATTTATTTCTTCCTTAGTCTCACTATCAACAAGCCTAACTTGTCCATCTATCTCTGGACTTATCTCGTCTTTAGTGAGTACTTGGATAAATACTATCTGCTGTTTGTTAAAGGCAAGATATTTTATTAACCCTTCTATAGATCCTTCAGTAAAGAAGTCAGATATTACTATGGATACAGCCCTTGACTTTAATTGTTTCTTTTTTATGCTATCCCAAAGATTAGTACTTCCATTAAAATTTGCATTTTCTATGAAACTTAAGGCTTGCTGGAAGGTACCTTTCCCCATAAAAGATGATGAAGGCGTTATTCCCTTACTTGTCATAGTATTTATACATACTCTATCAAGGTTATTCAAGGCCATATAAGTAAATACTGCCGATAACCTTTGAGCCATCATAGCTTTGCTGCCATCCCCAGCAATCATTGACTTACTACAATCTAAAAATATATTAATATAAGCTTCTCTCTCTTCCATAAATAACTTTAAGAATAACTTTTCAAATCTGCCATAGGCGTTCCAATCTATCCTTCTAAAGTCATCTCCCGGTGTGTATTCTCTAAAGTCAGAAAACTCAACGGAACTTCCTTTTGCTTTTGACCTTCGTCCACCAGCAGCCCCGTTATTTATAGTCATTCTAGCCTTTAAAGATATGTTTTCAAGGTTTTTAAAGAACTCTCCGTCAAATACCTTATTACTCATGTAAACACATCCTTAATCTAATTGGCTTTCTAATATTTGTGAAATAATATCTTCTGCTGTCACTCCATCTGCTACTGCATCAAAATTCATAAAGAAACGATGTCTTAAGGATGGGTAAGCTACATACTTTACGTCCTCAAAAGATACATTAAATCTTCCCTCCATAACAGCTTTTACTCTAGAGGTTGATATTATAGCCTGAGCAGCTCTTGGACTAGCTCCATATCTTATATACTTTTTCGATATCTCTGGCGCAGCTTCATAGTCAGGGTGAGTTGCAAGAATAATCTTAAGGGCGTATTCTTCAACAGCTTTAGAAATAGGTATTTCCTTTAAGAGCTTCCTTATCTCTAATATTTCTTCCCCATCCATAACCTTATTTAATTCCTTAGCTTCATTGTTTATAGTTACACCTATTATACTTTTAAGCTCTTCAAGGTTTGGAAAAGGTACATTAAGCTTAAAAAGGAATCTATCTAACTGTGCTTCAGGAAGTGGATAAGTACCTTCATTTTCTATTGGATTTTGAGTAGCTAGAACCATGAAAGGCTCAGAGAGATTATAGGTTGAACTTCCAACTGTAACGGTATGCTCTTGCATTGCTTCAAGAAGAGCAGACTGAGTCTTCGGAGTTGCTCTATTTATTTCATCTGCCAAAACTAAATTAGAGAATATAGGACCCTTTTGAAATTGAAAAGCACTTTGCCCCTTATCATCTTTTATTATGATATTGGTACCTACTACATCTGCAGGCATAAGATCTGGTGTAAACTGAATTCTTGAAAAAGGTAGATCTAAGACTTTTGACAAGGTCTTTACAAGCTGAGTCTTTCCAAGTCCAGGAGATCCTTCTAGAAGTACATTACCACCAGTAAATATTGCTATTAGTACTTGTCTTACTATATCCTTTTGACCTATTATGGCCTTTCCTATCTCACTTTCCACCTCTTCAATTCTAGTTATTATACTTCTAACGCTTTCCTCATTTATACTCATATTCTTCTCCTCACGATTTTCAAATCTTTTCTTACGAATATCTAGAATTCCCAATTATAAACCTAATATTTTATAAAGCCTATATCAGCGCGCATTGTAATAGGTGTATCACTTCATACTAAAATTTATATTTTTAGATTCCCCTCTCAGAAACCAGAGGCAAATTTAAAAATATCTTTCTGATTGAGGTGATATAGCTTTAGATGTATCACCTACTGCTGCAATGAAGAAAAGTAGCCTTTTATTATTTCAGTCATTCCATCTGGAATCTGGTAGTTCTCCATATTGTCCATAGCTTCTTTACTATATTCTCCTACCACTTGATCATAAGGTTTTAACTCTCCTAAGGTTGCATTAGCCTTGTCTGTAATTTCACTTTCGCTACTTCCGCTGTTTCCACTCTTTCCATTAAGAGATGAAGTCTTACCTTCTCCCCCAAGTCTACTTGGTGTAAATACTTTTTCATATTCTTTTTCTTTAGAACTTCCTGGTTGCTTATTTCCTATACCACTTCCATTAGAGTATGGACTAACCGTATTCGAACCATTTGAGGTTCCATTGCCTGCGAGTCTTCCACCAGAACCTGATCCATTTCCCTGACCCGATCCAGAACCTTGACCTTGTCCCTGCCCACTTCCTTGACCTGCTCCCTGTCCACTACCGTTACCAGAACCATTTGCCTGATCCTGATCATTTTGATCATTGGCCTCAGCCAATTGCTGCTCTTGATCTAATTGCTTTTGTAGGGAAGCTAAAGCCTGATTCTTATTTTTCTCTCCATTAGCTTTGCTCAAAGAGCCTTTTACTGAGTCAATGGATTTATTTATAGCGGCTTCATCTCCTGAGGATAGTGCATCAGAAAGTTCATCTAAACTGCTCTTCATATCTCCACTACTCATAGAGGAAGAAGTATTTGATAAGCTATTCTTCAAAGCTTCTTTTTGCTTACTATCCATACTCTTAGCATCCTTTTTTAGTTTATCTAACTCACTATCCAGCTTCTTTTGGTCATTTTCTTTAATGGCTTCAGACAACTTTTTAGTAGCTTCATTTTGCTTTAACCCTTCAGCTAACTTTTCTAAGTCCCTATCTAATTGCTTATTTTTATCTATATCTAGTTTTTTCGCTAATTTTTCTTTAGCTTTATCTATTTCTTTGTTGGTTTTAGCTAAAGCTATATCTTTTTTAAGTTCATCGACCTTAGATAAAAGTTCCTTTTTTTGCTGCTCTGTAAGCTTCTTATTTTCGTTTATCTCTTTTTTAGCTTGCTCTACCTTCTTTACTTCTTCCTTTTTCTCTCCATTTAATGCATGAAGCCTGTTTGCTTCATCTTTAAGCGTGTCTGGAAGCAAGAAGGTTGAAGATAATACTATAACTACGGCTAATAATATGAGAGCAAGCTTTTTAGCTGGAATAAGCTTTATATGATTTTTATAGTCAAGTTTATTGAATTTATCCAAAGCATCCTCTGCTTGAATACTTTTATATACATTATCCTGTTCCATTAACTCCATAGCAGTAGAAACTCTTTGTTCTAACCCAAAGTTATCCACTATCTTACTTACTTCTAAAAGCTTAGGAGCTAATATTATAGTTACAACTAAAGCCGTAAAAAAGCCTAAAGTATATAGCCAAGGAAACCATATAAAGTATACCCCGTATATAGGAGTAAATCTTGATATTAGAGCTACAGCAATACTAAGCACTGTTGATGCAATGAATCCAATGCATATATTCTTGAAGAAATTCCTCAAAAAAATCCTTGCCTTTACCTTTTTTAACCTAGCTATAAGTTCTTTATATGGACTTTCCAATGCATTCACTCCTATACTTATTTCTGATTTTCTGCCTTTTCTTCATCAACATGAAGCTCATCATATTTTTTGTCTATGGAAAACTTTTTTCTTACAGGATTTAATTTATATGCGCAAGCTGTAAGAAGCACACCTGAGAGCACCAAGTCTACTACTATATTAATGATCCAAATAGGTGAACTACCTCCAGATATATATAGTCCTGGAAAAATAGATTGACCACTTTCACCAAATTGGTTTACCAAAAGTGAAACAAAGGATGCTGCCGGATTCAAGTACATAAGCCAAAAGGTTTTGTTATAGGATGTACTTACTAACTTTGGCTGTATAACTAATTGAATATAAAATACTGTAATTATAATTGTTCCTATAAATAAAAATACTATAGTAGCATAAGACAATACATTTGCTGCAGTACTCTTCTTAATAAAGGTTGAAAAGAAAAGTCCTATGCTTCCTAAGGTTATTGCTAGAACTATATAGAATAAAAATGTCTGAAGAAGCTCGCTCATACCTATGCCACCAAACATAAATATTATTGAAAATACTGGTATAGAGCTTAAAACTAAAAGTACTATATGACTTAGGGATGCAGCTAACTTACCTAGTATGATTGATCTATGCTTCAAAGTTGTTGAAAGTAATATGTCTAAAGTCTGCTTTTCTCTCTCTCCAGATATAGCACCTGCTGTCAATGCCGGAGCTATTAGACTGATAAGTCCAAACTGAGCAACCGCCATAAGACAATAGGTAGTAAATATATTTTCAGCATTCATGGATCTCTGTCCTATAAGTACTTTTAGGAAAAGCACTGTTAGAAGGACTAATACCAGATTATATATACCTATTAGTATAGGGGCTTTCCAACCTCTCATCTTCACTCTTAGTTCTTTAAGTAACACTGGATTTATTCTAAGATTGCTTTTATTAATACTCATCTTCATTACTAATCCTCCACAGTTGCAGTTACTTTCATAAAAATATCCTCAAGATTTCCATCAAGTTGATTAAAAGATACTACAGGAATTTTGCTATTTATAAGTCTTGCCAAAAGTTCGCTCATATACTTTTCATCCCCTTTAAAGGAGGCTTCTATTAGGTTGTTGCCAACAGGATTTATATTTTCCAAGTCAGGATATTCTTTTAATATCCTTAGGGCCTCTTCAGCTTTTTCAATAACCTTTATCCTAATAGTTTGAGTATGATATATTTTTTTCATTATTTCTTCTACGGTTCCACTAACAACTACTTGGCCTCTCTCTATTATGCCTATAGATGTACATAGTTCAGCTAACTCAGGAAGTATATGTGAACTAACTAATATGGTCTTTCCCATGCCCTTTAATGTCCTCAATATTTCCTTCATCTCTATTCTTGCCCTAGGATCCATACCTGATGCAGGTTCATCAAGAATCAGTAAATCTGGATTATGAACTAAGCTTCTAGCAAGACAAAGTCTTTGCTTCATACCTCTAGATAAACTATCCACATAAAAATCCTTTTTATCCACAAGATCTACTAACTCTAATAGATCCATGCAAACCTTCTTACTTTTTTCTCCCTTTATATTATATATAGAAGCATAAAATTCCAAGTATTCTGTAACCTTAAGATCATCATATACTCCAAAGAAATCTGGCATATAGCCTATTTTGCTCTTAAGTATTCTAGTATCCTTAAGGGCATCTACACCATCTACAAATACCTTACCGGAGGTGGCATCTAAAAGACCACATATTATCCTCATTGTAGTTGTTTTACCTGCTCCATTAGGTCCCACAAATCCAAAGATCTCACCCTTAGGTATCTCTAGATTTAGCCCCCTTACAGCTTGGAAGTTACCATATGTCTTGTAAAGATTCTTTATGTCTAGCATTATTTCACCTTTCCCTTCACTGATATTGCAGGTCTTTCACACTGTTGTGAATTGTTTAGGTTAAACCTTAGCTTCATTTCATTATTTTTATTAACATATTTTCCGATGTCATCCCCACTAAGCTTATCCTTGGATAGAGTTTCATACTTATCTTCCTTATAGTTATATATTTCTCTAGTAACATTAGAACTGCCTTTACCATTAACAGTACTAAGATTCAGATCTATGTCTGTTACTACCATAGATTTATCAATCATATAAACCACTTCTGGAGTTGCTGGTCCAAAGAACATCTGGTTATAATCATCATATTTATCTACGTTTCCAACTATCTGTGAATCTACATATCCTGCAGGGTAAGTAATATTATCTCCATTTTTAAAATTAATTTTTACTGGTGCTTTTATTACTGTTCTGTCCTTAACCAAGGTATCTTTTCCATTTACTAAAAGTGGCTTAGATACTGTATCCTTGGAAATGCCTATTACTGTTATACCAGTTACATTACCTGAGAACTTTTGACTCTCAGAAAAGGCTGCTCTCAGCAATTGTGTGTTACAAGAATCCTCTGCACTCTGTCTGCCATTGTTCGGCCTTCCAATCAGTGAGGTATTGTAAACTAACTCATCTATATTTCCACCATAAGTACCAGTTTTGGATGGTATGCTTATACTATCGCCTTTTTTCACTGGCCCTACCTTATAGAATTGGTGTGGAGTAATTATAAAACAGTAATCAAAATTATAAGAAGTACTATTTTTTACAGTTCCTTTTATATCTGAACCATCTACAACTATGTCAGTTTCTACTTTTCCTATATTTACATTGCTTGAAGGCATTTTTAACACTTTAGGTGTAAGAACACTTTTATTTCTAAATTCTAAAGTTCCCTTATCTTCTTTTATGATTGTATCTATTTCATTTAACTGAACATTTGATTGATCTCCACCGTAATTTGGATTATCTATTGGATCTAATCTTTCTCCATTCTTACCTGAGGCCTCAACAATCATCTTTTTAGGAGTAAAAATACCTGAATAAGTATTTTTATTAGCCGCTCCAGAATAGTCTACTGTAATAATATTTGCGTTATTAGTAGTTACATCTGCTAGCCTTGATCCGCTTCCTAAAAAGTAGATTATGATACCAAATACCAAAGAAATACATGGAACTGTAATCCACATAAATTCTCTTTTATCCATCTTTTTAAGGATTATATAACTTACTGGTGCAACTAAAACTATATAGATAAGTAGTGCTATAACAAAATTATTGATATTAACATCTCTATTATTTAAATCTCTTACCAGCTGATCAATTGAGAAATATTGATCCATGTACGCCATATCTCTGTAATTCTTAGAAAAATCCTCATTTACCATATCAAGGACCTTTTCATCAAAGGCACTATTGTTAGCCCATCCTGTAAAAGGCTTAAGCCCGAAATCAAAAGCTGCAACCCCCACACTTCCTGAACCTATCTTAATTGTTTGAAGTAGCTTAAAGCTTCCTTCCTGTATATTTGGAGCGCCGTTTTCCAAACTTATGTCTAGAGCTTCTAAGGATACTGAATTTTTATTATCTCCATTAGTAGCAATACTATATATTTGACTTGTATTTATATTAGTTAACTGTCCAGGTTTTCCTTTTATAAAGTCATCTTTAAATATTCCTAAGGTCTTATTGTAATTAGTTCCTGTACCGATTACTAAGGTACCACCTAATTTAACCCACTTTTTTAAGTTATCATAAGCTTCCTTTGAAAGCTTGGACGTATCAAAATTATTTATTAATATTACATCAAAGGCTTGAAGCACTTGTATGTTTTCAGGAAAATTCTTTTCATCAAGTTTAATTTGTTCTGTAGAGAAAGTAATTCCTTTAGCAGCCGGAACCTTGTTAAAATAAGTTAAGCTGTCAAAGTCGTCACTTAATATCCCTAAAAACTTCACTGTTTGGTTTGTAGTATTTCCAACCTTAACCTCATCAGTAAAGACTTCATCCTTACCGTCTTTTACTACTATTTGATATTTTAAAAATGCCTGCTTTACAGGTACATCTATAGCTATTACCTTTTCCGAACCTTTTTGCATACTTAAGTTTTTTGTGTATACGTTATATTTGTTTTGAGAGGTTGGAACCCTTATTTCAACCGTCCCTTGAATATCTTTATAGTCATTTTTTATGTCCATATTCATGGTTGTAAAGTAGCCTATTTTGTACTTATCATTGAACCCAACTGTAGTTTTTACTGATATGTTTTTCTTAGTATCCGCCTTAACATTTGCTCCCTTTAGCAATAACCCTTGAATCACTAACGTCAACGCAAGTACAAGAATAAACAACCTACCTATATTTTTTCTCATATTCCCCCTACTTTCTTATAAATAGTTATAATGCCATTACAAGTTAAAATTTGTCTCAATTATACCATAGTAATTCAGCTTTTTTTATTACAACTTTCTTACAAATTTCTTAATATTATCAAGGCATCACGCTATCTAGCTTAATTAACACAACTTTTATTAAGCCTGCTTTATATATTTAATCGATATATAGGTATCCAACTTCAACTATTAATTTATACATGCCACAAAATCCCCAGAAGCCGGGATTTTATAACAAGTATAAATTAAGTTTTCATATAGGTTCCCTATAACTTATACCAAATTCATTACCTAGAAAAACAAAAAATCTATTATCGAACTTAATGAAGTTCAATAATAGATTTATATATATTCAACTTATAGGCGCTGTAAAGTGCTTTGCTTACATTAAATTATTAAGTATCCTATGCTTTAGTAGCACTAAAAAATATTTGCTAAAATAATATGTAATCAATTAAGTTAAAAAAACTAATTTATGTATACAGTAGTACCGTTTGGTATATTATTAAAAATCCATTTAGAGTTCTCTAAACTTAATCTAACACATCCATGAGATACTGGTTTTCCCAAAGTATGATCTGTTATGTTTTTATTTTTATCCATTGGGAAAGAGTGAAATAAATAATTGCCAAAAAACTGTACCCAGTTCTTTGCACCTTCTTTTATACTTGCATTATAGAACCAGTCCCCACGGCCTGATACCTTATATATACCCTTTGGAGTATCGCTGCCAGGTGCCCCAGTAGAACAATCGAGCTCTCTTATAAGCTTCCAATTTCCTTTACTTCCAACGAAAACATTTGTCTTCTGATTGCTAAGATCAACCCAAACAAGGAAACTAGACCTGCTTGAGTAACCACTTACAGCACTTTCCTTTGCAGGGTTAGGTGTATACCCATCGAGATAAGCTGCTACAGCTGGACCTAACTGCTTTTTCACGTCTTCCTCAGCTTTTTTTCTCTTATCTTCCTCCTGCTGCTTTTTATTCTTAGCATCTTCAATTAGTTTTTGGTTGGAATCTAAAAAATTTTTATCTAAGTACTGCTTATTTTGCTCTAATATGTTTAAACCATCCTGAAACTTTTGATCACTAATGTCTTGGTTGATATCATCAGATATAGCATCATTTATTGCCACCTTAAGTTCTTTAATTTTACTCTTTATACTATTGTCAGCCGCTTTATCTTCCAGATTGGTGATAGAAGAAAGTACTCCATTATAGTTTTTCCCTGCAAACTTCTCATCTATCTTTTTAAGCTCATTTCTCTGTTCTTCTATAGCTTCTAAGCTTTTTTTCTCACTGTCATCAGCTTTATATCCTGACTTTTCCAAAGCGCTTATTCCACTATTTAACGTCTTATAATCAATCTGCTCACTTATGTACTTTTCCTTTAGAGTATTGAACTCATCTTTATTCTTTTTAGCTTGTACACTTTTACCGTAATAAAAAAGTGATCCTGTTATTATACAGGCTGCTAACGTTCCCATTATTATAACCTTTTTCCAAAGCAACGACTATTCCCCCCGAAACTATTCTACTGTATAGATGTACTACTTCATTTTAAAATTTATATTTTCTAATCGAAGTGCAGCATCTTTATTAATTTTAATATTATCTTGTTTCTATTCTTAAATTTACTTAAAATCGTTAACCTGAATTTCATTAGTGTTTTTTTATACTCCTGCCTGTTATGATAATATATAATGAAATTATGGCAGATAATTATTACCCTATATATTTTATCACATAATTAGACATGAAAGGCTACAATATTGTAATTTTATCTCCTGTAAAATATGTTAAGTAGAATAGATACTTGCTTATAATAGCAGATATAATAATATTACTTCAACAGTTGTGGTATAATTTTACTGAGGTGATTTTGATGAGTTTAGATAAATTAAAAGAAATCATAGATAACTCCGATAATATCGTATTCTTTGGTGGAGCAGGAATGAGTACGGAGTCTGGTATACCTGACTTTAGAAGCTCTACTGGACTTTTTAATAAAAAGCTTAATATGACTTTTACTCCAGAACAATTAGTGTCACATTCATTTTATATTAGATACCCTAAAGAATTTTTTGAGTTCTACAAAGATAAGCTTATATATCCAGAGGCTAAGCCTAACGCTGGACATCTTGCTTTAGCTAAGCTTGAACAGATGGGAAAGCTTAAAGCCATAGTAACTCAAAATATCGATGGTTTGCACCAAGCTGCAGGTTCTAAAAACGTCTTTGAACTTCATGGATCAGTTCTTAGAAACTATTGTACTAAGTGTCATGCCTTTTATGATGAAAAATTCATTCTAGAAGCGGAAGAGGTTCCAATCTGCACTAAGTGTGGTGGATCAGTTAAACCAGATGTAGTTCTGTATGAAGAAGGTCTAGACGAAGCTATTATCAATGGTGCTGTTAAGGCTATAGCAGCTGCAGACACCTTGATTATCGGAGGAACTTCCTTAGTGGTTTATCCCGCTGCAGGTCTCATTAATTACTTTAGAGGAAAAAACCTTGTACTTATAAATAAAAGTTCAACCTCTGCTGACAGCAAAGCCAACTTAGTAATACATGACTCTATAGGTAAAGTATTGAGTTCAGTAGTGGATATTTAAATATGTGCCAATTAGAACAACTATATATTAAGTTTAGATATATAAACTCCTTATAAGTGAAATTCATCATTTTTCAAAGACTCTATTAATATACTCTATTAATATTGCTTTTATGGGAGTGGAGTCTTTGAAACTAGTTATAATTCTAATATTAATATTAGCTCTTGCCGTTATGTACTTATATTTTAATAGAAAACTAAGCTTTTCTAGGCAACAGTATCTATTACTATCCAATCAGCATAAAGCATTAAGAGAAAAATATAATGCACAAGCTGCTAGCCTTAGTAATATTTCAGTTAGATATTTAAACACTACAGCCTCTAACGGAGTAACCTTAGAAGGAGTTTTTCTAATGCTTGCCCCTATAGAAAAAGGACCTGTTATAAACAAAATAAATGAAAAACTACAAGTCCGTATTCTTGAAGAAGCAGAAGTAAACAATCAAATATGGTATTTCGTTTCATTACCCCTGAGTACTAATTTTAACTCAAAGGGCTGGATGAGGAAAACTGATTTTTCACTTATATTCAGTAATTCACAGGAAGTAATGAACAGATAATAGACATAATAAATATGGTGGTCGCTATTATTCTAATCAGCTACCACCATAAGAATTTCTAATACTTATTTATCTAACCATAAGGTTAAACTTCTTTTGTAATTCATTGAAACCATAAAGTACTTTATTAATGTCCTCTATGCTTTTCAAGTTTTTTCTTCTGTCTTATATTGAATTTTCTCTCTTCTTCTTGAAGTCTTTGTTCCTTGGTCTTGATTTTTCGTTCAAGCTTTAGCTCTTCATGCTGTAGCTTCATTGCTAGCTGAGCCTTTGTGCCAATTTCCTTAACACCGGTTTCTTTTCTAACGCTTCTTTGAAGCCTCTTAGGATTCTGCTTTTTTAGAACGATAGCTTTCTCTTCTAGTTTAACCGGATTGCTAAATCTCAACTTATAGAAATTTTTCAATATAAATTCATGAACCTCTTGGTCTCTAGGCTCTGAGCCAAAGGTAACCTTGCATACCTTAAGTTCAAGACCTTCTGCATATTCAAAAATACCAACCCAAAATGGTTCATTAAAAAGAACTGTTAATTTAATTATAGATTCCATAATTAAATCCTCCTGTAAATTTATTAAAAGATAACGGACAACCCCAGGAGGGCAGGTTACTGCTGCACTTACTAAAGAAGTACAGGTTCTGACTACCAACAGAAACTGTGTTTTTATATCTCAATTATTATTATATACAAATGTATTAAAATATCAATTCCCAGTACTTCCCACTATGTATTAGGACAAATATCATCCCATCCACACTGTCCATTGGCACTTATGAGCCAGTTTAATGCAAAATGCTGTTCTTGTACTACTCCACCATCTAGCCCTGCTGGCATCTGTTGATTATTTACTCTTGCTTCTACACAGGCCCAATTGTAGTATAGTATTCTAGTATGCATGTCCAAAAGTTCCTCATTACTTCTTAACCTTGAGGCTGCCACAAGCTCTTCAAAGGAATTGTAGTTTCTTAATAAGTTTGCAATCTCACGAACATTGCATATTTCAGTAGGATATTTTAGTTCTATAAATCCAAGAGCCCATAATAAAACCGCACATCTTTCATACTGCCAGGAAAATTGTATTGATTGAATTCTATCTGGGTTATCATCACCTATATAAGCTTTCTCTTTGTCTGAAAGACATTCTGCAAATGAATATCTTTCATTCATCGCTTCAAATTCAGACTTAGCGAGCTCCATAGATCCACCTTCCATAAGCAAGCATTCCGCCCATAAAGCACAGCCAAATACACTTACTGCTCTTTTTGCTATATCCATTGCACTTGGCACAATTACTTCTTCTTCCATAATCTGAGTCCCTAACATATAGCTAGTATGTGGTATACCCTTTTTATCACACTCATCAATAATCTCCTCATATCTAGCTTCATCCTTAGCACTTACTTCTACATCCCTTTTCAATAAATCAGCCGGTGCTATAGGATAGTAATCATCAAAATCTGTATGCCCGCTCATGGATATAAGCAGCTTTCCATCAGAGGTATAAAGCTCCATACTAGGGTAAAGAATGAGACTTTGAGTTTTATCCGCTATCTTATAGATAGTGTTTATAATATAATTTGTCCTTTGCTCATCCTCGTTAAGTTCAAAAGTAACTCCAGTAATACAAGTAAACATACGTATTTGTAGTAAAGCTTTCTCAAGTACTTCTTTATTTTCTAACGGAGCCTTTGAGAAAAAGTTAGCCATACCACTAGTTTGTCTATTTATATAGTCAATTTCATCACTTAAGTAAAATTGAATTTTCGTTTCATCCTTGAAGATAAACTCTAACCCATTATCTATGCCTTCTATTGACTTAATTACACTACCGAATTCTTCTTTTGCTGTATCATAAATTATAGAACTATCCAATGTAACAGAGTATAGAGTCAATACTGCCTTATTCTGCTCTTGCTTCTCGCTACTCTCATTAGCTTCTTGCTTCTTCTTTCTATTAAATATTCCCATATGTAGCCTCCTAACATAATTACCTAACAATTATACCATATTATGTATTTATTCTCACTTTTTCTTACATCTCAAAATTACCTTTTCTAAAATTGTCGACTAACAGAAAAGTATATTACTTTTGGTCTTATTAACTAAAAATGCATTACTAGTAGATTAAACTTAGTAATGCATTTTAAATATTCATATTGCAATTTAAAAAACTAACCTAAATTTATTAACTGATACAGAGAAAACATATTTTTTATAAAAAGTTTAATCTACACATAATATAATTATCCAGCACAACAATAAATTTTCACTCTTATTAAATTATAAAACCCAATAAAAACAGAAAGCTTACCATTTTACTATTATTCCTTTTTATGTGAAGAACTAATTTACTGTATTCTTGTTTTTAAAAAATGTATAATTTAAATAGCAGAATTAAGTTAACTAATAACCTATAAATGAGATTAATATATTAAATATAAAGGACGTGACTATATGAACACAGTTGAAATTAAGGAAATGGAATATGAAGAAGTATTCAGCATTACAATAGCAGTAGATAAACCTATTGTAGTTGGACAAGATGAAGTGGTAGGAAGACGACAATTAATTCCTATTTTATCTGGAGAAGTAAGTGGAAATGGCTTCAAAGGTAAGGTTTTACCTGGAGGAATAGATAGTCAAATAATTCGCCCAGATGGGAAGTGTGAACTTTCTGCTAGATATGCTATAGAACTAGAGGATGGAGCTACTATATATATAGAAAACAATGGAGTTCGTACCGTACCACCTGAGTATGTAGATGCAGTAAAATCAGGAAAGTTCGTAGATCCTAATGCCTACTACTTCAGAACTATACCAATCTTTGAAACTTATACTGAAAAATACAAATGGATGATGGATCATATATTTGTTTGCTATGCTACCAGACTTCCAGAGAATGTGCTGTTAAAGTTTTATAAGATTTGCTAATCAAAAAGATCTTAATAATATAGCCATCCTACATTTATAATCTAGAATAATGTAGGATGGTTATATTTATTTCTCCTTTATTATTAAATCTTCTCTACCTATTTCACCTGATTTATATATTTTACTTTTCTACTGGTGTAACTAAAGGCTTCCCGTCTTTATCCAATAATACAGTGAGTCCACCAGCTGAAGCTTCACATACGAACAAATAGTTTACACCAGTCTCAGAATCTACAATTACTACATGCCGAGTTACAACACCTTTTTGATACAATGTTTTAAATCTATCATTGCTCAATCAGAATTCCTCCTTTTGATACTTAGTTAGGCTAAAATTTTATATTTATAGCCATTATTTACATTATATAACTATACTTGCAAAAAAATATAGCATTATTGTAGATTTAAGTTCTTTTTATATTAGTTATATACAATATTAGTAGTATAAAGTAAAAAAGCTCGTTAAAAGTTGATTGAACTCTGTCCAACTTTCAACGAGCCTTATTAATATTGTTTTAAATAAAGAACTTATTATAAAAAGAAGCTAAGATTTCATCTTCACTTATATTGTTAAAGCCTTTTGTTATATTAACAATCTTATTTTCAGAAACTAAAATATAATTTCTCTTTTTATCATCATGATATACCGTTATATTATTAGGCAGTTTACTTTTATATAGATTCACTCCTAAGTTATTCCTTCTTAATCTCTCAAGTATCATGCTTTCATCAAGCTTAATTGCTACAGGATATCGACTTTTAAAGACTGTATACATTAAGTCATTTTCTCCATCACTATTTGAATATTCTAGCTTTTCAGCTATGATACTTTTTTTGAAAGAACTATATGGGGATTTATCCTTATACCCAAAATCAATTAACGATAGGGTTACTTTGTCAGAGGCTTTATTCAAATTATTACTATCTAAATGACTAATCAAATCATTTCCTATTACATGAACTAAGAGCAATATGCCTATTATAAAGCCACCAACATATAAAATAATATTAGTAGTTCTTGAGTAGTGCTTCTTATTTATTATAATAGCTAATACAATAGAGATAATTATAGGGATAAACATTAATCCAACAAGAGAAACCCCTTGCCCTACGGTCTTCCCACCTTCTAAAGCTAATGAAAATATAAGTAAAAGCGCAGCTAAGCCTTTTACTAGATTTTTAATTCGTATCCTCTTAAAATTACTATATTTTATGTTTTTATTCTGCTTCAAATAACGTATATTTTTAACTAACCAGAAAAAGAAATCAATTAACTCCATACTAGTGACTATTCCAAAAGTAACCATTACTGCTATAAATACTAGAGTGTAGCTATTAGAAAGTGCTGTATCTACATTATCAAATAACTGTATATAAATATTAAATATAAAAATAAACATAGCCAATAATTGAGCAATAACAAAATTTATGGATGCTTTTAAAATAGATTTGAACTTTTCACTGCCTTCAGTGTATATTGGTACTGTGTCTGCTCCTTCTTCAGAGTAGAATACTTGAACCTTTCCTTTTTGACATATATATTTCCAGCCTGCTGCAATACAGTAATCTCTATATTCTAGAGCTACATTTGTATCCTTATGATCAAACTCAGAAATTTTATGCAGCACGTCTACAGAATACTTTAATTTTCTAGGTTCTATTCTCTTAAAGCTAAATATATTGCCGCTTATAGATTTTAGTAGCCACCCCCTAACTGCCATACCTTCCAGATATTCTTCCACCGCCTCACATTCATGTGGGAAGAAAATAAATAATGTGATCTTAGTATTTATACTCATCAAAGCTTATCCTCCATATAATCATCCCAATCCTCAACCATAGTAATTAATCGTCTACGTTCTTCCAGTAGAATTTCCTTACCCTTTTCAGTTATAATATAACTTCTTTTTCTACCTTGAACCTCAGTTTCTATTATCATTTTTTCTTTTTCAAACTTTCCAAGAAGAGCATATAAGGTTCCTGGCCCCACTCTAACTCTTCCATTAGATATCTTATAAACAGCCTCCATTATATCTACCCCACATTGCTCCTTGAGCAAAGACATAAGTATATAGTACATAGGCTCTGTTAGATTTTGAAATTGTTCTCTTGCCATCTTTCACTCCTTAATATCGATACACGATATTCATAAGCCAATTATATTATCGCGTATCGATATTGTCAATATTAAACATAAATAACATAAAATCTTACTTTTTATGTGCAGCTGCCTTTTCTGAACATATGTGAAGAAATTCTGTCAGGCGACATAATTTTATTTTTTACTGTTTAACATAAACATCAACTCTAAAGCCTTTATATTACTACGTTTAGATAATAACCTTTTTACTGTCCTTAATGGCAAAAATGAAGATAGCTTAAATTCCACTATCTCCTCAATAATTTAATCATCTAAATTTTTTAGAATAAGATAATCTTCATTTATCTTATCAAGCCCTTCTGGGATTCTTCCAGTATTATAGTTTTCTGTGGTTCCTCCCATATCTTTTATTATACTCTTTGCACCTTCAACCTCGCCATCGTTAGCCTCAACAACTACCTTACAGTTTATGTTAGCAATCTCTTCGAAGCCAGCCATACCGCTTGCCATTGGACTTGCTGCTGCTATAGGTGAATTATTATCATCATCACCTAGTACAGCTGAAGATAAGGTTGGGATTTCATCAGACCCCACAAGGCCCCTTTGTGAATATATATTATTATTGTGCTCATTAATATCAACAAAAGCACCTTTAAATCCTTCATTTCTAAGTTTATCAACTGTTTCTCTTGCAGTTTTTATACTATCAAAATACGCCTCTACTTTCATTAAACCACTTCCTTTTAATAATTTATGAAAATATACTTTAGATTTAGCACTATTAAAGCACCTGCTACACATAGTCTAAACTTAATCCAATATCATAATTTTATTATTTCAAAGTGGTGAGAATTTATCCTTAATAATAAGCTATCCAAGAATCAATTTCAAGATTAGTTACAGTATTAAAGTCTTTATAGTCTAATTCTGTATACATATGTTTCTCCCATTACTTAACCTAATATTTCATAGTTTTTGGCAATAAGTGTTTCTACCGATTTATCTATATCTTTATTCTTAACAAGTATATAATCTGTGTCATAGGTTGATATGGCAAATATACTTATACTTTGTTGTGCTAAAATTGTACTGATTGAAGCAAGTATTCCTATAAGAGAAAAATCTAGAGGGCCTTCTATTTTTAGCACTCTCCAATCCTTTTCACACTTAACCTCATCAGGTATATTAGCTTCATCACAGACAATTGACAGTTCCTCATAAGTTCTTGTTATAGAGAAAAAGTCGCCTTTCTGCGCCCATATAGGAATTGCTTCATCTCTTTCTAGCCTACAAACTCCATATCTTTTATCTATCAATTTCATAGTTAATATTTTATTAGTCATATTTTACTTACCATCCTTATTTATTAGTAAAACATATTTAGAAAGCTTAATACAGCCATAACAGTTGTATATTAGTACTACTATAGGTTATTAGAGCCATCGATTATGGTTTTAATTATATATGGTTCAGTTAGTTAATTGCAAATATTTTACATAATAAAATTCTTCTATGCGACAAATCTGGTAGATGGCATAATCTTTCTTTATATAATCATGGAACTTTAACATAAGTAAAATAAAAACACAGAAATTAGTATATTTCTATAACATTTCTGTGTTTTGTTCTCTATCTTTATTAGCTTTTTATCAATCCTTTTTGTGTACCTTCTTGCTATGCTTAACTCCTTTATTGTTCTCTTTTTTCTCCTTCTGCTGTTGATTTGATACAGAAGGATCTTGCTTCTCACTCATATCCATTTACTCCCAAAGTAAATATTTTATTGTGCCATATCATTAATATATTCCTCAATACTTTATTTATAATACTATGAAAACAATAGTAAAAGCTGATTAACTCACCTCAGTGCTTACCTATAAAGAATTAAGCTTTTCATCTTTTATGACATTTTTAAATATAATAAACTTTTTCAAAAATTTTATCGTATTCATTTATGAAATAGTATTTAATATATTGAGAAGGAGTTCTGTCTCTATGAAAAGGAATCCTATGTACATCATAATTGCACTTTCTATTTTCTCTGTACTTACAAGCTGCAACAACAATCAAACGATAACCCCAAACTCTAATAATGAAAGTATTAAGCTATCCAGTGACAAATCACTCCCTCCCACTGAAAGTACCAATGATACTTTAAAGATATCTACCCTTTCAGATTGGGCAAAAGCCTCTAAAAACCTTAGTGATTTATTTAATGATTCTGACCTAGTTACCCTTGGAAAAATTAAATCTGCTTATTACTTTTGTGGAAATGGTGCACTTATATATACAAGGTTCACTGTAGAAGTTAGTGAAATTTATAAAGGTTCTTACGATGGAGGATATATCATATCTATGGGAGGGATTGTTGATTATGATGAATATTTAAAGCATGATGTAGATCCAAATGGTAAAAAAGATTTTGTAAACATCAGCCCTGTAAAGCCTAAGAAAGTACAACTAAGCTTTTCTGGCATACCCATTGTAAAACCCAATGATGAATATGTGATATTTTCCAAAGACATTGCTGGTAAAAGAAGTGTTACAAATGGCTTTGAAGGCTTGTTCAAAATAGATTCAAATAAGATTTCTAATAAAGCTTTAAAAGATAACCAAGCCTTAAGCAATGATATAGAAACCAGGGTATCTAAAAGGCAAAATAAAAACTCTACATCAAAAGCTGTGCTAAATAGTTCAATTACTACTGGGTTAGATAAAGATCTTTTCATTTCAGAGTTGGAGCAGTTAAAAGATAAAAATTAAAATTTACTCTATAATAGCTTACTTGAGTCGCATTGCAATATCCCCTATCTGACAGTACACAAAAATGCATTTTATAAGACCTCTAGGAGCTAGTATACTAAATAATATTCTTTTTATAATAGATGGTTGAAATAGTCATAATCATAATAGGTGCAAATACTTGTATAAGTCTGCTTGAATCCCCTGTTTTCATATAAGCCAAAACTATAACTAAAATACACAATACCCCTAAAACATAGCCTGTGATTAACTTTCTTTTTCTTTTATTTATAGCCATTTTACTATCAGCTCCTTGACTAAATAAACTTATACATCTATAAAAATACAATTTCTTTTTCGCTTTTAATTATACCGCCTATTTCCTTAAAAATACATTATATATAAATACCAACCACTTCAATCCAAAACCTATTTTCAGAACTCCTTTTTGGGTTGAGATGATCATTTGAAAATATAAATTTTATTATGAAGTGTTCCCTTTATTATAAAAAACAAAGCCGCTGGAACCTAGTAGGTCCCTAGCGGCATTTTTCTTAAAACAAATGTGAAGCAAAATTATTAGGCTATTTAAAATACTAGCTCACCTGGTCTGTATCCGCTAGGTAATTCTTCTTCAATTAAGAACTTAAAGTTTTCATCACGGAGTATTGGTAAAAATACTTCATATGGAATCTTTGAGAACTCACAGCCATAACTACTTGCTCCGAACCACTTACCTTCTTTGCTGCTTAGGTTTAAATCTCTAGCAAACTTTGTATGGTTTGAGCAATCATGAACTGCCAAATCCCAGTTTTCTTCATCAGCTATTTTCATAAATTTCAAAGTTAATTCTCTACTCCAAGTTGGAGATATGTAGCCATGTCTTGAAATATACATGTTCTCTCCATAATAATTGTCTATGTTATTCTCATTTAAATGTAATTCTGCACAATTGATGAAGTCCAGCTCTGTATCTAAGATTGCTTGCTTTTTATTAAAGAAAGCTTCAAAGAACTCAGGCGTCATTGGAGTTTCTATGCCTACTTTTTTAATATATTTCTTTGCTATTTTAATATTCTCAATAACTTTGTCAGAACACTTAGATGCACCTAGGTTAAAACGTATCTCATCAAGACCAGCTTCTCCTAAAGCTTTCAAAGTCTCTTCTGTAGCTAAAATCCCATTTGTGTATAAATGCTGATGAATCTTAGCATCACTAAACTTCTTTACTACTGAGTAGTATTTTTCTATTTCCATGAACGGTTCTAAATAAACGTAGGAAATGCCTGTAGGCTTCTTGTGTATGGAAAGAAGTAAATCAATATCCTTCTCATAAAACTTTGTTTCTCCAATTTGCCACATACCTTCTCCAATCGGAGGAATAAAGTCTAGTTCCCCATAGTTGTAGCAAAACTTACACTCTATATTACATTTGTTAGTTTTCCTAATTGCACTCAAGCCAGTTCCCATTAAACAAGAACGGCAGCCATTTGGAAATTTAACATCACTACCTACATAAAAAGTTCTATTAGATAAAGTTTTTAAATTCTTAATTTCTGACATTAACATATCATTTCTATGATCAATCGCAGCTTCAATCTGTGCAAAGGTTGCGTAAATGATTTCTTGTTGCTTTGTCATTGGTTCCTCATCTTCTGGTAACATTGAAAAAAATTCAAACCATATTAGCGCATCCTTCTTTGAAATTTTCATAAAGTGTCCTCCTCTAATTAACCCTCTTGAAGACTTAATTCAAATCTTCTTGCTATTCTCTTTCACATATTCTTCTTAAGAAGCCATATATGAACCAATACAATTATATATCAATTGTACTCTTTTGTATGTAATTAAAAAGGAGATAGTTATTAAAACTTCTCCTTTTAACTTTATTCTATATTTCATATGTTACTGTACTTGATAAAAACTTATGCTATACTATCCAAGTAAAACTTGTAACCGTAGATGTGGATGGCTGCGGTGGTTGTACGTTTTCTCCACCTTGGGCTATTGGTGAATTTTCATCATAGCTTAAGGGGATGGTATTGGATATGATACTAATTGCATTTATGACTTTACTTACAATAATTATAAATTTACTGATAATTATTGCTTTAAATCCTAATTCAAAATTCTGCGATTTTGAATTAGATATCAGTATTAAAAGTCTTAAAATTAAATTTAAGACAAAGGAAAAAAGTGCTCCGTCCACCAAACGCAAGCACTAATTTCTATATTAGCTTTTAGATAAATCCAATAGCCCTAAAACTAAAAAACGTTCTAGGATTGGCTTAGTGTTACAGCACTAAGCCTTTTCTTATTTATATTATATCAAACCTAACTTAAAAATAAACTATAAATTTATCTAACTATAATTTTCACATTCAAAAATCCAATCTTCAACAGGAGAACTTTATACTTCAAACAATTTTACATCTTTTAGGCATATAGAAAGGTCATCAAATATATTAACTTTTACTTCATCTTCAAAAGAAAAAACACTTTCCTTTCCATCAAAATTAACCTTAATTGTCTTATCTAAATAATTGATTATCCAATATTCCTTAACACCTTTGCTTAAATATAGTTCTTTCTTTATTTCATTGTCCATTTTTATTGAACTTGGGCTAACTATTTCACAAACAAAATCAGGAATGGCTACAATATTATTATTTACTAGTTCAAATTTATTGTCGCATACTATAAATAAATCAGGAACAATTGGCCTTTTCAATTCGCTTATATTTATTGGTTCTTCAGGATTTGATAAGTATAAGTCAGTTTTGTCAGGAAAAAGTTCACACTCTTTGCCATCCAAATAATTTGCTATTCTAATAAATATTTTCTTATAAACTACCCCATGATTTGGGTGCGGTGATGGACTCATGTATTTTATGCCGTTCACCCATTCTACAGTAATATTATCATCATAGTAATTCAAGTTAGACATTTAAAGCACCTCTTCCTATATTTTATTCCGAGCCTATTCTTAAAGCTTATTATACCTTAATTGCAGTTATGGTTCCAATCCTTTTAATATTTTATGTTACTCATCTTTCCTTAAATATTCGTTTTGCTTCCATGTTTAACAGCGAATTTCTTAGTATTCTAATAACATTATGTTACTGTAGTTATATACCAAGCAAATCCTTTTGAATATAAAAACCATGGATAATAGTTACCAATATTATTCATGGTTTTTGTGCCATTAATTATATTTAACACCTAATGAGCTTAACTGTAAGATTTTAGTTGTCCAATAAAAATCACATAATATATTCAGTTTATATTGAACTTCTATCTATTCTCCACCATACTATTTCATCATTTTCTTTATACTTCACTGCACCAGCACTTTCTAAGACTTTATGTGAGGGTATGTTACCTTTTTCCGTATCTGCAATAACACACTTTGCTTGTGGGTTTTTAAATACCCATTGTGCTATTGCCTTTAATGCTTCAGAAGCATATCCATTTTTTCTATATCTTTCAGTAATACCGTATCCAACGATTACTTCACCAAACTTATTAGGATACCCCTTAAGCATAATAAATCCAACTATTTCTTTTGCCTCTTTTAGTATAACAGCCCAGTTAGTTAGCCATAGATAATTTTTAGGATCTTCTAGTACCTTCTTTAATCTTACCTGCATGGCATATTGCATTTCCTCATCTAGTTCAGTATCAGTTACTCTTAATCCTAGATCATATTGCATTTTTGCATAATTGTCTAATGATAGTTTAAGCTGGTGTGACTGCAATGGTAGTAAACTCAATCTTTCCGTTTCCAACACACAACCTTCATATTTTCCTTCTAAAGTGTTGCTTCTTATATTTAATTTACAATTCATTTTTACCTTGCCTCCATAAAATAAAAATCTGGACATAAATATCCACTGAAATAGTTCATTAACTACTCCAATATAGCTAGTCGCATATTATGAAGGCATACTCAAGTATTCATTTTAACTATAAATCAAAATATCTTTAATCTGCTAAATTGGAAGTAGTCTTATATAAATTCTTAAATCTCAATATCTTATTCATTGGCAACAACTCCTTCAAATACTTCCAAGATACACTATAGCACAGTCTTTTGATAATATATACATTTATACTAAAAAACAGCACTAACATTTTAATAATATCAGTGCTGTTTAGCTATTGTTTCCTATAATTTTATACTTTCATATTTGCATATAAAAGTACTAAAGAATTTTAGTTATCCATTCCTTACATAAGGTTTTCTAGTGATAATTATTTTTACGTTAGTAAATAATATTTACTAATTATCAATATCACTATTATCATGCTCTGAAACATAAAAACAAATAGGAGCATGCATTTCATAGCAACTTTCACACATTTCCTTTAAACATTCTGGACATTCTGCCATATCCTCTTCATCGAAGTACTCTTCACATAGCTGACATTCTATCATACATTTTTCTCCATCCATTTTCTATTGTTTTATCAACATAGCAAATTCTTTTATCTCTTTCCTTTACCTTATCCAATAATTATATAATAAGATGAGGTATATTTCCCCTAAGTCTTAACCTTGCATATTCACTTTTTAATTTTACTTAGTTTTTTATATTACATAATCTATATTTTATTCTTTATATATTACTGCACTTAACATAAGAATCATGCTATACTATGCAGGTAAAAATTCGTAACCGTAGAAGTGGATGGCTACGGTGGTTGTACGTTTCCGCCTTGGGCTATTGGTGAATTTTCATCATAGCTTAAGGGGGTGGTATTGGATATGATACTAATTAGTTGTTTATTTCTAATAACTATTATAATTATGTTAGTTATGATTATAGGATTAAAACCAACTTCAAAATCTTGTGATTTTGAAATTAACTTTAGTATTAAAGGTCTTAAAGTAAAATTTACGACAAAAGAAAAAAGTTCTCCATCCAGCAAGAAGTAGAACTTTTTCTTAGCTTAGTTTATTTAACTAAAATATAATAGCCCTAAAACTAAAAAACGTTCTAGGATTGGCTTAGTGTTACAGCACTAAGCCTCTTATTATTTATATTATATCAAATGTTCCTTAGAAATAAACTATAAATTTGCTTAAATACACTTTTATTTTAAAATTTAAAAATATATTTGCATTAAAATTAATTGGTTATACTAGAAAGTTTCAGCTGTTCAGCAAAAGCATATCTGGGATTTATTCTTATCTTACATATATTTATCTATAAATTTACTTTATCCAAAGCCATTACATCTTTTATCCTTGCTATAGCTTTTATCATTATTTTCTTTATGCTCATATTTTTGTCTACCAAGATTACCTTGAATCTCAGCTTCTCTAAAAATTAATGCAGTATCTCCCAAAGTAGTCTTTGTATAAGTACCTAATCAAAAACTACATATAACCCAAAAAGAGCATCCCTAGATTTGATTTACACAAATCTAGGGATGCTCCTTAACTATACTATTTTAGTTGTCCATTCCTCACAATTCCAAATTTCAGTCACTACATCATGATAAAACTCAGGTTCGTGGCAAACTAATAATATAGTTCCTTTATATTCTTTTAAAGCCCTCTTAAGCTCATCCTTTGCATCTACATCTAAGTGGTTTGTAGGCTCATCCAGTATCAATATATTAGTTTCATTATTTATTAGTTTAGCTAATCTAACCTTAGCAGCTTCTCCCCCTGAAAGTACCATTACCATGCTTTCTATGTGCTTTGTAGTTAATCCGCACTTTGCAAGAGCAGCACGTACTTCATATTGAGTATATCCAGGGAACTCCTGCCAAAATTCTTCGATGCAAGTATTCGTATTTCCTTCTCTGCTTTCTTGCTCGAAGTATCCAATATACTGATAGTCTCCAAGAGCAACTTCTCCACTTATAGGCTTGATTTGCCCCATTAAACTCTTAAGAAGAGTAGTTTTTCCTAATCCATTAGACCCAACTAAAGCAATTTTTTGACCTCTTTCCATATAAAGATTAAGAGGCTTTGTAAGTGGGTGGTCATAACCAATAACTAAGTCTTTTGTTTCAAAAATTACTTTTCCAGAAGCTCTTGCTGTCTTAAAGTTAAAGGTTGGTTTTGGTTTCTCTTGACTCAATTCAATTCTATCAATTTTATCAAGTTTCTTCTGTCTAGATTTAGCCATGTTTGCAGTGGCTACATTAGCCTTATTTCTAGCAACAAAATCCTCTAATCTCGCTATTTCAGCCTGTTGTCTTTCGTAAGCTTGCTCTAATTGTTTTTTCTTTGCCTCATATATTCTTTCAAACTCCTCGTAATTACCAACATATCTGTTAAGCTGCCTATTTTCTACATGATATATTAGATTGATTACCGAGTTTAAAAATGGAATATCGTGAGATATTAGTATAAAAGCATTTTCATAGGAATTTAAAAATCTTTTAAGCCATTCAATATGAGCTTCATCTAAATAGTTAGTAGGCTCGTCTAAAAGTAATATATCTGGAGTTTCTAAAAGAAGCTTAGCAAGTAATACCTTTGTTCTTTGTCCTCCACTTAAATTGGTAACATCTTTATCTAGCCCAACATCTAAAAGACCTAACCCCTTAGCCGTTTCTTCAACCTTAGCATCAATAACATAAAATCCATTATTATCCAGCATATCCTGAATTACTGCTGTTCTTTCCAACATTGCATTAAGTTCGTCTTCGCTAACCTCTCCCATTTTTCCATAGAGTTCATTCATTTCAGCTTCTGCATCAAACAAATATTGAAAAGCTCCTCTTAAAATATCTCTTATTGTTTGTCCGCTCTGAAGTACTGCGTGCTGATCCATATAACCAACTCTCACTCTGTTGCTCCACTCAACCTTTCCTTCATCAGGCATAAGCTTTCCAGTTATTATATTCATAAACGTTGATTTACCTTCACCATTGGCACCGATAAAACCTATATGCTCTCCCTTAAGTAGTCTAAAGGATACATCTTCAAATATAGCTCTATCACCAAAACCGTGGCTTAGATTCTTAACTGTAAGTATACTCATTATTATTCTCCTCTTCCTTATATATTCTCGTTTAAACCCGCATGTTTCCAATAAATTCTTAACTTCTTAACTTTTTAAATTGTTATATTTATTTAATCACATAATTATATACTTTTAAATTCTTATAATGTTAAAAATACTTAATGTTATATTTAATTCAGCATATTTATTAAGACTTTGAGTCATTATAAATAATTTATAATATTAATTGTATATTCTTTAATTGCCTTCATTAATAATACCTAATTCAGTCCCTTTAAATAAAGGTATAACATCCTGTACTTCTTAAATATAATTTTTTATAATACCATCAATATTTTAAGGTATCAAACAGCTTGTTGTCAAAAGAAATTCTTACTATTATAGTAAAAAGACCTTCTACTTAAACTTACGCTTATGTAGAAGGTCTTTTAATTATATTGTTTTTATTTGAAAATGATTTATTAAGGATGCACTTTTAATACGAAAACTGTTTTAAAGTCTCCTCACATTTGTGAACTGATGCTTTGAAGATATAAACTTTAGGCTATGTTTAATAATATTGTTGAAATTAAGTGGTCATGAAGGAGATGCTCTATGAGTGAGCAATTAGCGCAAGCTCATCTAAGCATCAGATGACTGACCGCTTAATTTCACCCCGGTACTTGAACAGAGCCAAACTTTAAGCTGAAGAGTACAACTTATGAATAGAATACTATTTTGCAGACTTAACCTCTAACCATGCCTCATCGTATAGCTTTAGTTGTTCACCTAGATCTCTGTAATTTTCGCACTTATCTAGCACTTCCTTAGGCAGATATGCATTTTTATTATTCTTGATCTTGTCGTCTTGTGCCTCTCTTGCTTCCTTTTGAGGAGTTGTATAGCCAACTTCTGCGGCATTTCTTAGAGAAGGATCTTTTTCACATAAGAAGTTTATAAACATTTCTGCTTCTTTTTTATGTTTTGCTCCTTTTGGCACTGCTAAAGAATCAACCCAGAAGTTAGCGCCTTCCTTAGGTACTATATACTTTAGATATGGGTATTTATCTTGAAGGTTCAAGCCTTCTCCTGACCAAATTACTGCCAGTTTACCTTCACCTGCTACCATTCGGTCCTTTACTTCATCATCCACATATGCTCTTACTAAGGGCTTTTGTTTTATAAGCTCTTCCTTTGCTTTGTTTATTTCACTTTTATCTGTTGTGTTTAAAGAATATCCAAGCCTCTTCAAGGATACCCCTAAGGCATCTCTTTGAGCATCAAGCATAAATATTTCTCCTTTATACTTTGTGTCCCAAAGAATATTCCAAGAATCTACTGGTTCCTTGACTAAGTTTGTATTATATATTATTCCTATGGTTCCAGACATATAAGGCACAGAATATTTGTTGCCAGGATCAAAAGATCTATTCAAATAGTCTGAGTCAATCTTATCCATGTTAGGTATGTTGTTAAAGTCTAGTTTTTCTAACAGGTTTTCCTTTATCATCTTTTCAACCATATAGTCCGAAGGAACCACTATATCATAGTTTGTTTTTCCTGACTTTACCGCTTGATACATAAATTCATTTGTATCATAGGTATTATAGTTTATCTTTATGTCATACTTATTCTCGAACTCCTTTATAAGTCCTTCATCTATGTTCTCTCCCCAGTTAAATACATCTAAAATCTTTTGTTCCTTTTTACTGCTGCAAGCTGTAAGGGAAATAGTTAATACTATGGTAAATAAAATAGTAATTATTTTATATTTATGTTTCATCGATATAAGCCTCCTGTATATATTAATAATCATTCTCATAAACACTTGATTATTTTACCACATAACTTATCATATTTAAATAAAACTTGTAAAAGAACTATAGATAAAAATCACTAAAGGGATTTAATACTTTCCTAATCAATTGCTCCAAAGACTAGAGATTACTGGGCTTACATAGCAAGAAGTCTTATACTTTACTAAAAAGCAAAAAATCATGCACAAGTTAGGGCTTACCCATTTTTGTACATGATTTAAATCATTAATATCAGTATTTTATTTTACCAATGGAATATTTGTATAAATTTCTATGCAATAAATATCATATATACTAAATAAATAATTACTGTAGCTATGAATGGTATGTTTATGATATTATCTTTTTCTAAAGCTATGTCTCCATCAAATCCTGCTGTTCTACCATCTCCTGCTAAAGCTAATTCATAGCTGTCCACAACACCTCTTTGCTCTGCTGCCTCTTTTAGCTTCTTAATACATATAGAAACTAAAGCTGCAAATATCAGTGCAATAAAGCCAAAGGTAAGCACTGTATTTATCTTTTGATTTAAAGGTAATTGTCTTAATGAGTAATTTTGTTGATTTGCTGCTGCAAGTTTTGTAAAAGGCGCAAGTAAAGCTTGCATTGTAACCTGAATACCATTTACAGTAAAGTGGCATATCATAGATACAAATATACTGTTAGTCACTCTAACCATGTATGCAAAAAGTGCACCTAAGGCAGCTGCATAAAGGAATTGCTGTCCATTCAAGTGGAATATTCCAAATAATAATCCTATCATTAACGAAGCTTTTAGCTTGCTTTTATTATTATATCCTGATAGTACTATACCTCTCATGGTTATTTCCTCTGTTATAGCTGGTGTAACTGCTACAACTAAAAGCATCATCCAGTAAGGTAAATCTCTCATCACATTCATAGCCTTCGCAACATCGTTGTCAAAGAAAAATGATGTTATAAGAGAAAAAAGCGTCATAACCGGTTGAGATAAAATTGCTATTAGTATTGCATACCCGATTTCCTTACCACTAATCTTATTAAATCTAAAGGTTTCTTTTACTGAAGCCTTTGTTATCACAACATATATAACAGCAGGCACAAGGAAGAATAACGCATGGACAGTCATTAACAACTCTCCGTAATTAAATCCTAAAGCCATAAGCGGCCTTCTTACAATATATGGACCTACCATAGATACTAGTAAAACTATAAAGAAATACAAATTTGATTTAAATACTGGTTTCATAAATCTCTCCTTACCATTTAATTTATATACCTAAATACTTTATATTTATTTTTGGGGTATGTATATTTTTTTAGTTTCGGGAGACAATTATTAGTGTAGATAACTTTTATATTAAATTGCCTCTCCCCCATTTTATTTAATATAGAAAATTCCTCTTTTAGTGATGGTTCTCCTAGCTTAAAGAGGAATTTTTATTTTGTTTATCGGTACAATATAAGAAAATGATATCATAGGTATCCTTTACGAAAACTTTATTTATACATGTTCTATAATAGCGTTTTTTTTGGATTATAGGGCATGCATTAATTAATAGTTGAAATTGGATACCTATAGGGAACCTATATGAAAACTTAATTTATACTTGTTATAAAATCCAGGCTTCTGGGGATTTTGTGGCATGTATAAATTAATAGTTGAAGTTGGTTCCCTATATAGATATTTTCGTAAACTTATATTACTTAAACATAGTTTCTGTTAAGTAATTCTCTTCTAAGCCAATCTAGAGCATTCATCATGGCCCTTTGTCTAACCTTTTCTCTTGACCCTTGGAAATTAAACTTTCTTACTAAAGTATTCCCATCTATATATATACCCATATATACTAATCCTACAGGTTTGTCATCTGTACCACCGCCAGGACCTGCTATTCCTGTTGTAGATATACCAACTTTTGTACCTGCAGCTTTAGCTATGCCTTCAGCCATTTCTCTGGCAGTCTCTTCACTTACAGCTCCATACTTATCTAAGGTCTCTTCTTTAACTCCTAGCCTTTTCATCTTACTTTCATTAGAATAAGTTACTGCACCTTCTAAAAACACTTCAGATATACCTGGATAATTTATTAGGTTTGCTGCCACAAGCCCTCCTGTACAGGATTCTGCTGTAGCTATAGTAAGCTTATTTCTAACAAGAAGCTCTGCTACTACATGCTCTAAGGTAGTTTCACCCTCACCATATATATTATCTCCAAGTTTTTCTCTTATCTTGTCTTCAACAGGCTTTATTAAGTTTTTAGCTTCTTCTTCGTCTTTAGCCTTAGCGGTTATTCTAAGAGTTACATCTATTTCCTTAGCATAAGGAGCTACTGTTGGATTGGTCTGCCCATTTATTATGTCCGCGATTTCTTCAGCCATAAAACCTTCTCCTATGCCAAAGATTCTTAAAACCTTAGATACTAACACAGTGTCAGTATATTGCTTAAGATAAGGTATCACATGGTTCATAAACATAGGCTTCATTTCTTTAGGTGGTCCTGGAAGAACTACTATCATCTTATTATCTTTTTTTAATACAGCTCCTGGCGCTGTACCATTAGGATTAGGAAGAACTACCGCATCCTTTGGGAAATAAGCCTGCTTAGCATTACTTCCTTCCATTGCTCTTCCGTTTTTATTGAAGTAAGCCTCTATAGACTTCCAAGATTCCTCATGGACAACTAATTCCTGACCAAAGAACTTAGCAGCAGTTTCCTTGGTTAAATCATCAGGAGTTGGCCCAAGGCCTCCTGTAGCAACTATCAAATCACAGTTTTCAAAAGCATCGCTAAAGGCTTTAAGCATCCTTTCCTCATTGTCTCCAACCACAGTTTGATGATACACATCTATGCCAACAGCAGCTAGTTCCTTAGCTAAAAACTGAGCATTGGTATTTACTATATCACCTAATAACAGTTCTGTTCCTACGGAAATTATTTCTGCTCTCATGTTTCTCCTTCTTTCTTTTATATAAGCTTTTTAGTTACAAGTTATTTTTAAAAAGTAGTTTACTCACTATACTTTCCATGCAAGTAGTTATTTAACCTCTTTTCCACTGAATTTATTGGTTCATTAATTCTGCTACAGTAATCCACTATTTGATCCTTTGAAAACTTAAATGAATCAAAGTACTTTGAATGCTTCGATCCAAAATACAATCCGCATACAGAAGCAACTGGATCCATCATATAGCTTTCAGTTAGCTTAGCCCCTGTTCTATCAGTGGCTTTTAAAATCTTGAAAGCTTTTTCAATCTGCTTTTGATCCTTTAATGAAGGATATCCAAAGGCTGGTCTTATCCCTCTATACTTAGCTTGGAATAGTTCCTTTTTAGTAATGTTCTCCTGCTTATCATAACCCCAATAAACTTTTCTTATGTCTTCATGAAGTTTTTCTGCTGCTGCTTCTGCTAACCTATCACATAATAGTTTAAGCATTATGGCCTTAAAATCTTCTCCATCCTTTTTAAGTTCCTCTTCATACTTATAGACTTCAGTACCAGCAGTGACTAAAAAGCTTCCTATATAGTCAGTTTTGCCACTTTCCTTTGGAGCTATAAAGTCTGATAAGCACATATACCTTTCTTCCTTAAGCTTCTTTTGCTGGCGAAGGAAATTAAAAGTTTCAACTTCTTTACCAGCTTCATCATATAAAACAACATCATCTCCTATGGCGTTGCACTTAAATATGCCAAATACTCCTCTAGGATATATCTTATTGTTTTCTTCCAGCTCATCAAGCATATTGTTAGCTTCTTCAAATAGCTTCTTGGCTTCTTCTCCATATAACTTATCCTCAAGTATTTCAGGATAAGTTTTCTTCATCTCCCAAGCAATGAAGAAGAAAGTCCAATCTATATATTCTCTTAATTCCTTAACTGTGTAGCTAACTTCTTTTACTCCTAGGAATTCTGGAACATCTATTGTTTCTTTATCCCAATTAATTCTGAACTTATTATTTCTAGCTTCCTCTAAAGGTATATTTTCTGTAGTGACTAATTGTTTGTAGTTATCCCTTATATCTTTGTACTCATTATTTATATTCTCCAAATAGGTTGCCTTATCCTTCATAAGCTCTTTCATAATTTCTACTGTCTTTGAAGCATCTCCTCCATATATAACACCGTTACTATAGTTAGGCGCTATCTTTAAAGCAGTATGGATCTTAGAAGTTGTAGCTCCACCAATTAATAAGGGTATATCAAAACCTTGCTTTTCCATCTCTTCTGCTACATGAGCCATCTCTTCAAGAGAAGGAGTAATAAGACCGCTTAGCCCTATAGCGTCAACCTTTTCTTCCTTAGCCACTCTCAGTATCTCTTCACAAGGAACCATAACCCCTAAATCTATTATTTCGAAGTTATTACAACCTAATACTACCCCAACTATATTCTTACCTATATCGTGAACATCGCCTTTTACCGTAGCTAGCAGTATCTTTCCAGCCTTGCTTTGTGCTTCAGAGTTGTCTTGCCTTATATATGGAAGTAATATCTCCACAGCTTTTTTCATAACTCTAGCTGATTTCACCACCTGTGGCAAAAACATCTTTCCGTCTCCGAATAAATCTCCAACTATCTTCATGCCGTCCATAAGTGGTCCTTCAATAATATTAAGTGCTTTCTGGCTGATAGACCTTGCTTCTTCTAAGTCCTCTTCAAGATATTCACTGATTCCTTTTACTATGGAATAACTTAATCTTTTTTCTACCGCATCACTTCTCCAAAGTTTTATCTTCTCATCCTGCTTCTCTTCACTGTTTCTATGCTTATCAGCAAACTCTAACAGCTCTTCCTTAGCTCCGTTTCTTTTATTAAGCACCACATCTTCTACTAATTCTAACGCATCCTTAGGTATATCATCATAGATTCTTATCATTCCAGGATTAACTATTCCCATGTCCATACCTGCTTTTATTGCATGATATAAGAATACGGAATGCATCATCTCTCTTACAAAGTTGTTTCCTCTAAAGGAAAAGCTTAAGTTTGATACTCCTCCTGAAACCTTGGTATAAGGTAGATTTTCCTTAATCCACTTTGTAGCATTTATAAAATCTAAGGCGTAGTTATCATGCTCATCAATACCCGTTGCTATAGCTAGTATATTAGGGTCAAATATTATATCCTCAGCTGGAAAGCCTACCTTCTCCGTTAATATGTCATAGGCTCTTTTGCATATCTGAATCTTTCTATCAAAATTATCCGCCTGACCTTTTTCGTCAAAGGCCATTATAACAGCTGCGGCACCAAAGTTCTTTATTATAGAAGCCCTTCTTATAAACTCCTCTTCACCTTCTTTTAGTGATATGGAGTTTACTATACACTTTCCACCGATAGACTTTAGCCCTTCAGTTATAACTTCCCACCTAGAAGAATCTATCATCACCGGTTTGCAAGCAATCTCTGGTTCAGCTGCTAGAAGTCTTAGAAAGTGTGACATTTCTTCTTTTCCATCAAGCAACCCGTCATCAAAGTTTATGTCCAGGACTTGTGCTCCATTTTCTACTTGCTCTCTAGCTATAACTAGTGCTTCATCATACCTTTTCTCTCTTATTAATCTAGCAAATTTAGCTGATCCAGCAACATTTAACCTTTCACCTATATTAATAAAGTTATTTTCTTCTCTTGCCTCTAATAGTTCTAGCCCTGCGTAAGTACTAACCTTATCTACTATAGGTAATATCCTTGGACTATATCGCTTAGCTAAAGAACTTATTGCCTTTATATGCTCTGGAGTTGTTCCACAGCAGCCGCCAACTATATTTAAGCACTTATCCTCAAATAGCTCCTTTAAATAACTGCAAGTTATTTCTGGAGTTTCATCATACTCTCCAAGTATATTAGGCAATCCGGCATTTGGGTATAAAGATACATATAAAGCTTCCTTCTTAGCTAATTCTTTTACAAATGGTATAAGCTCTTTTGCTCCAAAGGAGCAGTTAAGGCCTATGGATATAACATAATCGCTTCTCATAGAGGCAGTAAAAGCTTCTAAGGTCTGGCCTGATAAAAGTCTGCCGCCCCTATCATTTATAGTACCTGAAAGCATTATGGGAACTTGCTTATTCTTTTCACTAAATACTGACTCTGCAGCAACTAAGGCAGCTCTAGCATTTAAATGATCAAATATAGTCTCTATGAGAAGTACATCTACTCCTCCATCCATTAGGCCTTCTATCTGAACTTTATAAGACTCAACTACCTGCTCAAAGGTAACACTTCTAAAAGATGGATTTTCAACATCTGGCGACATTGATAAGGTCTTATTTGTTGGTCCTATAGAACCTGCCACGAACTTTAGACTTGTCTCAGTTGATAAACTGTCAGCTACTTCTCTTGCGATCTTTGCCCCACTATAATTAAGATCGTATACTAATTCTTGTTGTCCGTAATCTTCTTGAGATATGATATTACTATTAAAAGTATTTGTTTCTATTACATCTGCGCCAGCTTCCAAATAAGCTTTGTGTATACTCTTTATTATCTCCGGTTGTGTCAAAACCAGTATATCATTATTGCCTTTTTGCTCAATAGCTGCATCTTTAAATAAGGTTCCTCTAAAGTCTTCTTCCTTAAGCTTATAAGACTGTATCATTGTTCCCATCGCCCCATCAAGAACTAAGATTTTTTCCTGTAAGCTCTCTATAAACTTATTATTTTTGAATAATTGCCCCCTCATTGCTACCTCCAAATAATCTTATTATTGTATCTTATGTATAGAGTTCCTAACTCAACTATTAATTTATAAGTGCCCTAAAATCTCCAAAAGCCTGGGTTTTAGCACAGGTATAAATCAAGTTTCGATATAGGAACTCTTTATATAAATATTATACTATAATACTTAGTTATCATACAGAACTAAGTATATCTATGTACCAATTCATAGTAAATTTTATACTTTCTAGTGTTCCTCTAAGAATCTAGAATGCTTTAAAAATACACCTAGTATGGAGCTAGTACATCAGATATACCAGGCCCCTGCTAAATATAAATTCCCATAGAAATAAATAAAGCTGCTCATCGTAAATATAATTACGATGAGCAGTATTTGAAAAATTCCTTTTCTCAATGCTTACATAGAGAATCAGACAGTTTTTATTTGTGAGAAGGGATACAAATAAAAACTGATAAAAGTTTTTGTTAAGTAATTATTTTAGAAATATTCAAAGTAAGCTATGTATGAGAAAAAAGAATTTATTGCCCAGTGCCTTGTTTTACAGATAATCTTTTTCTATTTCTATTACTATTCTTAGGTTCTTCATCAGTTAGTGCTGTATCCCAATTTGACTTAAGTTTTCTAGTTAACTTGTTGTCCATCTGACTATCCTTTGGCATAGTTTATCACTCCTTCTTTTCTTTAGTAGAACTTTGTCCCTCTCTACATTCATTAATTTATGTACTTTCTTATCCAAATATTCATAGTATTTTTAAACTAAATTACTAAAGCAATATTATTAAAAAATAAAAACCATGCATATAGGTCACTCTTACCTATACTGCATGGTTTTAACTTTTGGCTATGTTTACTAATTTTTTAAAATTAAGTAGTTAAGCAGGAGATGCTATATGAGCGAGCAATTAGCGCAAGCTCATTAAAGCATCGGATGACTGACCACTTAATTTCAATATTGAACTTTAACATAGACTAACTTCTAAATGCGATTTTTTTATGTTTTTAACTTCTACTTGCTTTCCATTATAGCCAATGCTACTGCACCTATAACTCCAGCATCTGTTCCAAGACCTGCAGGAACTATCTTGCATGCTTCAGCCATGTTCTTAAAGCATCTTATATTTACAACTTCTTGAACCTTATCAAAAACAATCTTTCCAGCCTTTGATACTCCTCCACCTATAATGATCATCTCAGGATCAAATATGGATATAGCATTAGCTACACCTATACCAAGGTAGTTTAATGCTGTATCTATTATATCCTTAGCTACTTGATCTCCGGCAGCTGCTTCTGCAAAAACTTCAGCTGAAGTTACAGTTTTGTACTTTCTAAGAGAAGTTTCAACTTTACTTTCTAAAGCCTCTTTACCTCTTTTTCCTATAGCAGTTCCTGAAGAAACAGCTTCTAGACATCCTATGTTTCCACAATTACATCTTGGTCCATCTGGAGCTACTGTAGCATGTCCTATTTCAAGAGCATTACTTGTATTTCCTCTATATATCTTACCATTTAGGACAGCTCCTCCGCCTACGCCAGTACTAACTGTGAAGTAAACCATATTTTCAGTTCCTTTTCCAGCTCCAAACATAAACTCACCTATAGCTGCAACATTTGCATCATTATCTAGATATACTGGAACTTGAAACTTTTCTCTAATAGGTGATACTAAATCAAAGTTCTTAAATGGAAGATTTGGTGTAGTTATTATAATACCAGTTTTTGCGTTTAATGGCCCAGGAGAACCTATACCGATGGCCTTTACTTTTTCAATGGTTACATTACCATTTTCGATTACATCTTCTACAGTCTTAATTATTCTTCCAAGTACTGCTATTTCACCCTCATGGGCATCAGTTGCGATTATTGATTGGCTTATAACGTTTCCATCAAAGTCTGACAAAGCTGTACTTATCTTTGTTCCACCTAGGTCTATACCTATAACATAGTTACTCATTATTTTCCCCCCACATCCTAAAATAAAACATACCTTTTTTATGAATTTACAACCTTATTATAGCATATATACAATTAATTATATTCTATATTTAATTTGCTAATAATATTTATAACTTTTTCCTAAATTTAAATTACATTATTGTAAATATTGAAGATATTATACCGAAAAATATTCTATTATTTCTATTGCTGTTCGCTCTTAAATGCATTTATATAATATCTTCCTTGTTCATCATATCCCTGATCTTTTATATAAAAATCATTATCAGATAACATCTTACATATAACTCTTATGCTGTCATTTCCCTCATTGTCAACTGTTATGGTGAAGTTATCCTTATTATCCACAACTCCGATATAATCATAAATATTGCTGTAATCGCTAAGTCCAATACTTCCTCTGATATCCATTCTATAGTCTGACATCTTTGACCCCCTAGATATAAGTTTTTACTATTAGTATAGATAAAAATAGAATTAATATTCCTCATTACATAAATAAAGAATGGACTTTTACAAATTTATATAGAATAAAAAATTGCTAACGGCTTTCATTAGCAATTTTTTAAGTGATTATATTATATTCTTACAAAGCTTCGTTCTTAATGTCTTTTAGCTTCCTGGCATTTTCTATTATCTTTTCAACTTCTACAGGAGGAACTTCTTCATATCTTTCAAAGGTAGCTCTAAAACTACCTCTTGCTTGTGATAACGAACGAAGATCAGTAGCGTATTTAAACATCTCAGACATAGGAACTTCAGCGGTTACCATTTCCATTCCTTCTACTGGCTCCATACCAAGAACTCTTCCTCTTTTCTTATTTATATCTCCTATAACATCTCCCATATATTCACCAGGAACCATAACTTCTAAGTGCATTATTGGTTCTAACAGTATTGGTTTTGCTATCTCCATACCTTTCTTATAAGCTAATGACGCAGCTATCTTAAATGCCATTTCAGAAGAATCTACAGGATGATAACTTCCATCATGTAGGGTTGCTTTTAGTCTTATAACCGGGTATCTAGCTAATACACCATGTTGTATGCATTCCCTTAAACCTTTTTCTACCGCTAGAATATAATTCCTTGGTACAACTCCTCCAACAACTTGATCTACAAATTGCAGTTCATCATTATAATCACTTCTAGGTTCAAACTTAATCTTTACATCTCCGTACTGCCCATGCCCACCAGATTGTTTTTTATGCTTTCCTTGCACATCTGCTATACCCTTTATAGTTTCTCTATATGGAACCTTAGGGCTTTGAAGTACTACTTCTGCTCCAAACTTATTCTTTAACTTAGAAGCAATTACTTCTAAATGAGTTTCACCTACTCCAGAAATTATAGTTTCAGCATTTTCCATATCTCTTGATATCTTAAAGGTTGGATCTTCTTCCAAGAGCTTTCCTAGAGCTGAAGATATCTTATCCTCGTCACCCTTACTCTTTGGAAGCACTGCCATAGACATAACTGGCTCTGGAAATATCATAGGCTCATATATGACCTTATAATTACTATCGCAAAGAGTATCCCCTGTAGCAGTGTATTGAAGCTTTGCCACAGCACCTATATCCCCTGCAATAACTTCTTTTGTAGTTAACTGATTCTTTCCTCTTAAAAAGTATAAATTGCTCATCTTCTCTATTTTTTCTTTAGATGAATTATATACTGTTGAGTCTGACAAAGCCTTACCTGTTAAAACTCTAAATATGGAAAGTTTACCTACAAAAGGATCAGCTATGGTTTTAAATATAAATGCCGAAAAAGGCGCGTTATCGGTAATTCTAACTTTTTCATAATTGTTATCGTTTAAATTTTGCAAACTACTTACTGTTATTTTATCAGGAGAAGGAAAGCATTCTATGATATCTTCAATAAGTAGATCCATGCCCATTACTTCTAAGGAGCTTCCACACATAACTGGTGCTATCTCGCCAGTGGTGCAGCCTTTAATTAGACCCTTGTAAACTTCCTCATCACTTAATTCTCCCTCACTAAAATACTTATCTAAAAGTTCTTCATCAGTTTCAGCCACTGCCTCCATTATCATCTGTTTGCATTCTTCAACCTTATCCAATAACTCTATAGGGATATCTGTTATCTCTACCCTTTTAGACTTCTTATCATAAATATGCGCTTTTCTCTTAATTATATCGATTACGCCGCTAAAATCGCTTTCCTTACCTATGGGGTATTGTATAGGTACAACTGTAATCCCAAATTTATCTTTAAGTTTCATAAGAACTTGATCATAATTTGAATTTTCTCTATCTAACTTATTTATAAAAAATGATCTCGGTAACTTAGCCTTATTACAATATTCCCAAGCTTTTTCCGTACCTACCTGAATACCTGCAGCACCGCAAACCACTATCATTGCTACATCAACAGCTCTTATTCCCTGTATTTCTTCTCCTATAAAATCAAAATACCCTGGCATATCAACTAAATTAATCTTTTTATCATTGTATTCTAAAGGAATAACTGATGTTGATAAGGATATTCCTCTTTTCTTTTCTTCCACATCATAATCACTTACTGTTGTTCCCTCTTCTATCTTACCTAATCTATCTATGGTTTTAGTACAATATAACAAGGCTTCAGACAGCGCAGTCTTTCCAGATGAACTGTGCCCAATTATACCTACATTTCTTAGATTATTGGTTTTATAGTCTTTCATACATTTCATCTTAACTCTATAAATTTAGATAAAGTTAAGACATTCACCTACCTTCCATAAAAATTTAGACTTTAGCCATATATTTTAAGAAGCTATAGTTAATATTTCTACTGACATCGCAGTTACAAGCCTTTGGAAGTATAAGTTGTATTTTGAGGTTATAGCTGCAAATTAAGTGAAAAATATTAATCAGCTAAAGATTGCTTGAATAAGTCTACAAATCCTAGAGATAAAATGTATTGACGATAAATATAAAAGAACAGATATGGATACATAGGTGTACACCTTATTAATGAAATTTACCTTTTTTAAACCTACTATAATGGTATATAGAAGCTTTAAAATCAGTTTTGGTATTGAAGTGTACATCTTTCTTTATAAAGAACTTAAAAAAGCCGCTCACTTAGATTTTTAATCTTCACACAGAATAGTATATATAATAAATGTATTCATTAAATTTTATATTATTATATTAAATAATATTCTCTATAATAAATTCTTATCCTTCTTTATTTTTGAAAATTCTGAAAATTTATTTTTTCATAAACTG
Source organism: Clostridium manihotivorum (assembly GCF_004015185.1). Taxonomy (GTDB): domain Bacteria; phylum Bacillota; class Clostridia; order Clostridiales; family Clostridiaceae; genus Clostridium_AR; species Clostridium_AR manihotivorum. The sequence goes on from NZ_CP025746.1 coordinate 6,224,304, forward strand.
ACTATATTTACATCATATCCTAAATGTTATATTCTATTCCTTCTTATTGCATCTAATAGATACTTTTATATTTGCCCTTATTATTCGTGTACTTTTTTAACTTTTTGTTATTTTTCTGCAATTTATTCATATTATAGTGTACAGTCATATCAAAGTTTGGTAAAATAGTTATTATTTAATTAAACTTTCTATTTAAATTGAATTTAATATTATCTGTTTATACTTAAATAAAGGCAAACTTATCGAAAGATAAGGACGCAAAGCTATGGGTCTTAAAATTTATTTTATGATTGCCAGGTTGCTAAGTTTATATTAAGGATGAACCTTTTTTGCTTGTTCATTCTTTTTATTTATCTATATATAATATGGAGGAGATAATATGGTCAAAAATGTAATAATTATGGGAGTAGGAAGTTATCATCCAGAAAAGGTTCTATATAATGATTACTATATAGAGCACTATAAGAAATTCGGTACTGACGCTCATGCTATTGGAATGATGGAGAAGATGGGTAGGAATAGAAGAACCTTAGCTTTTGAAGAAGAAACAAGTATAACTATGTCAGTAGAGGCTGCTAAGAATGCTTTATTAAAAGCTAATCTTAGTGCTTTAGATATAGACGCTATAATATCTGTATCAGATACCCCAGAGTACCTTACACCTTGCTGTGCACTAATTATAAAGAATAGTCTTGAAGCCAAGAATGTTACCAATGTATTTGATATGAATAATGACTGCATAGGAATGCTGACAGCAATAGATATTGCTTCAAGGTATTTGAAAACAGACACTAAATATAAAAGAATCCTTGTAGTTGGTTCTATGAACATGACTCCATTTTCACGTGAAGATGATTTAGTTACTTACCAAGGTATATCTGATGGAGCTGCTGCTATAATACTTGAGGTTGTAGAGGAAGAAAAAGAAAGAGGCTTCTTAGGATCTAGAGTCTTTACAGATGACAGTTATAATAAAAATATAAGATTTCCTAATTGTGGTTTATCCAAAATAACTGATGAGAAAACTTCAAATTATGATAGAAGGTTGAGATGGGATCCTTTTGATTTTAGTTTTCTTTCAGATGAGTGGTCCAAGCTTATGACTATTCACTTGGGCGATCATAACCTTAAACCTAAGGATGTTAGTCATTACTTCATATCCCAATTTTCTAAGCATGATCTTTATGAGACCTTGGCAAAGCTTGGAGTTGATAGGTCCAAAGCTATCTTCAACGGCGATAAGTATGGCTATACTGGATGCGCAAGTCCTATTATAGCTTTAGATGACATGCTATCCATAAATGATTTTAAAACGAATGATATACTTGTCTTTTGTTCTGTAGCAGCAGGATACACTATGGCTTCTCTAATATACAAGTGGTAATTTAATTTTAAACAGGGGGATAAAAATGGAAGCTTTATCAAACAGTATTATTGACTTTCAGAAAAAAACTTTAAAATTTGTATTAGTTATCTATTCTATTAGTGCCTTATTAGCAGGTATAGTGTTTATGTCTATGAAAGCTCTGAACTTATACTCAGAAATAAGTTGGACTTCACTGTTTGTGCTATTAGCTCTGACTTTTATTGAGGTTATCATATTTAGACTTGGTTATAAATATGCACTGAAGGATGAAAAATCCTGGAATAAAGGTCTAAGGTTTCTAAAAGGTGCATTAGTGGTTATATGTTATATTAACTACCTTTACCTTACAAGAATGGTTCCATCTAAAGAATTATGGATAATTGTGTTTTACCTTATACTTCTTAGTGCTTTATTATTTGATAGTAGATTAACTCTAGTATCAATTGCACTTAGTCTATTATCTCAGGTTTATATATTTTTAAATGATTCAAAGCTTTTACCTGATGAAAAAGTATTTTTAAGAGAAATACTTATTAGAATAATTGTCATATCTCTTACATCTTTTGCAATATATATCTTTACATACTTTGCCTCTAAGCTATTTAAAGACATAGCTGAAAATGAAAGAATTCTAAAAGAAAAAAATGATCACATCTCAAAGTTGTTTTCACAGCTAAGTGAATTTTCAGAGATGCTTTTAAATTCAAGTACAACCCTTTCAACTGCTGTTGAACAGGAAGCGAAGTCACTACAGTATATTGCTGTTACAAGCAATGAGATAAATAATGATTCTAATGACATGTTAGATAAATCAGAAAGAAATAAAACTATTCTAACTAATTTACTTAATATAAATAAGAATGCAGCTGATAGAGTTGAAAATACAAAAAGATTCTCAGATGAGATTATTGCTTTATCAACTCAAAATAACACTTCCTTAAATGAAGCATTAAAAATAATTAATAATATAAGTATAAGAATAAATAATACATTCGAAGCTTCCAAAGTATTAGAACAAAAGTCAGCTGAAATAGATAATATCATAGGTATTATAAGTGATATTTCAGAACAGACTAATTTATTAGCTCTAAACGCATCAATCGAAGCAGCAAGAGCTGGGGAGCTAGGCAAAGGATTTGCTGTAGTCGCTGAAGAGGTTAGAACTCTTGCTGAAGATAGCAGACATTCATTAACTGATATAGGCGCTATCTTAAGTGAATTTAAAGAGAAAATAAAAGAAGTTGAATCTCTTATGACAGAAAACAATTCACAAATATCTAGTGGTAATACTATTCTTACTACAGCTGTTGACAATGTATCAACTATGGTAAACAAACTTAGAATTTCTAATGAAAATATAAGTAGTATTAGTAGTTTAACTTCATCTATGATTACAGAAACTGAAAACGTGGTTGAATTTAATTCCAGCATTACTAAGTTAACAGAAGAGACTATAAATAAATTCAAATTAGTATCCGACTCCTTAAATCAAAATGCTGCTGTTGGCGAAGAAATAGCTGCTAGCTCAGAATATTTAAGAGACTTAGCTAAACAAATGAATAACTTAACTAATAAATAAACCAACTATTTTTATAGAATAAGAATAGGCTGCCAATTATAAATATAATTAACAGCCTATTTTTTAATTTTTGGCTATGTTTAAGGATACTGTTGAAATTAAGTGGTTAAGAAGGAGATGCTATATGAGCGAGCAATTAGAATTAAATGATTTTTTCAGATGGAGTGGCGTTAAGAAACTGTACTGTTCGAACGTAGTGAGTTTACAGTTTTAGCCATGGAATATGACAAAATCATATTAATTCTTTGCGCAAGCTCATCTAAGCATCGGATGACTGACCACTTAATTTCAACACAGTACTTTAACAGAGCCTAATCTTTTAAATTAATATACAGGTTTATGCCGCTGACTCTTCAACATTTTCTTCCCACTCTACTTCTGGTCCTCTTAAGTAGGATAAAATTGCAGCTATTACACTGAATATGAAGGATATTGTAAATGCCAGTCTTAATCCACCTATAAACTTACCTATTGCAATACCTTCTGCACCTACTTGTGTACCTACAAAAAGTGCTTGCATAGCTTCAGGAGATACGCTAGATGCTATTATAGCCATCGAAAGCGCTATACTTAAAACAGTTCCAGCATTGTTTAACATGGTTCTAACTCCAGCTGCAACACCTCTTTTATCTGCAGGTACTGATCCCATTATAGAATTTGTATTAGGAGAGAAGAACAATCCTGAGCCTAATCCCATTACGAGCATAGATATTACAAGAGAAGTCATAGAGGAATTCTCTTTTATAAACATAAATCCAAGCAATCCTAGAGCTGATATCCCTAGTCCAACAGAACTCAAAGTTCTTGATCCATACTTATCTGACAATATTCCACTTATAGGCGAAATTAACATCATAGATATGGCAAGTGGTGTAAGTAACATACCTGCTATTATCGGATCTATTCCCTTTATACCTTGGAAGTAGAAAACTAGCAAAAATGTTACAGCTCCTCTAGCTATTCCATTAAAGAAGTTACTAGCATATGCAAATGCTAATATTCTATTTTTAAATAATCTCATATCCAACATAGGATATTTTATTTTACTCTCTATATTTACAAATAGAGCTATCAATATTATTGCAGCAACTATAAGTACTATTACATTAACATTTAACCAACCTGAAAAACTACCTAGGGTTAACGCTATTAATAAGGATAACATTCCTAAAGTAAATACTATAGTTCCCTTGAAATCAAATCTTTGCTTTTCTGGTAAATTAGAAACCTCTTTTAGCTGAACTGCAGCCCACAAGGTTCCAACGATACCTATAGGAATATTTATATAAAATATACTTCTCCATCCGAAGTTAACTAGAAATCCACCTAGTATAGGTCCTATAACACTGGCAACGCTTATAATCATACTGTTTATTCCTAAAGCTCTTCCTAATTCCTTTTTAGGAAAGGCGTCTGTTACTATTGCTGTACTATTGGCTACCATTAAAGAACCACCTACTCCTTGTATTAACCTAAACACAAGAAGCATTACTCCATTTTGCGATAGTCCACATAAAAGGGATGCTACTGTAAATACGGCAAAACCGCTAACATACAATTTCTTTCTCCCTACCATATCTGCGACTCTTCCTATTGAAGGTACCAGTATAGTGAGAACTAGCATATACCCCATAAGAATCCAAGTAACTATGCCCATTCCTGCATTTACATCTTTCATAATAATCGGTAGTGCTATCATAAGAGTACTACCACTCATAACAGATAACAACGCACCAATTGTAGTACATGATAGCGCTATCCATTTATAATTATCCTTTTTCATTCCTATTCCTCTTTCCTGTCTAATAGTGCATTTAATTTTTCCAGACTCTTGCTACAATTATCTTTTACTCTTCTTAATACCTTCTCTCTCTCATCTATAGTTTCTATTAATGAACTAAGCTTATTCAAGGCTTCATTTATATACAGAGGATCAGTAACTTCATTATTCCAAATCTTATTAAGATTCTTTCTCAAACCTAATATTTGCTTAACTTCTATTATAGTTAAACCTAATTTGGCTCTAAGATCTTTTATCTCATTTATAGTACTTATGTCTTCATCACTATAAAGTCTATAACCTGAATCAGTTCTTGAAGACGGTATAAATAACTCCATATCTTCATAGTACCTTATGGTTCTTTTGGTTAATCCAGTTATCTTTGAAACTTCGTCTATCTGATAGTATTTTTGATCCATGCTATCGCCTCCGTTATAATTCTAATATAGTATAACCTTAACGTCAATGTTATGGTATGTTTATAAACCTAAACAAATCGTTTACTTATATAACATTCTTAGATTATTAAGCTAATGCATTAGTATTAAGCTTAAATATATTGGAAAATATTTTAATTATCCACAATTTCTATATTAATAAGCTTTATTATCAACATACTGTTAGTTTACTATGTGCATATTTTTATATAATAATCTATAAATGTAAATAATTTATTTTATATTTTTTAACAACAAAAAAACGCCAGTATAAACTGACGTTATGTACAAATGGCTCCGCGAAGAGGGCTCGAACCTCCAACCTATCGGTTAACAGCCGAGTGCTCCACCATTGAGCTATCGCGGAATATTGTATCTCTTAAGAGATACAAACCTAGCGACCACTTACTCTCCCACACAGTCGCCCATGCAGTACCATCAGCCGTCTAAGTCTTAACCTTCGTGTTCGGTATGGGTACGGGTGTAACCCTTAGACGCATCATCACTAGATTTTGAAAGATTATTCTTTCAAAATTGCACTTAAGTTTACTTTGTAATATTTGTTTTGGTCAAGCCCTCGATCTATTAGTATCGGTCAGCTGAACATGTTACCATGCTTACACCTCCGACCTATCAACCTCGTGTTCTTCGAGGGATCTTACTAGCTTACGCTATGGGAAATCTAATCTTGAGGTGGGCTTCACGCTTAGATGCCTTCAGCGTTTATCCCTTCCCGACGTAGCTACCCAGCTATGCTCCTGGCGGAACAACTGGTGCACCAGAGGTCAGTCCATCCCGGTCCTCTCGTACTAAGGACAGCTCCTCTCAAATTTCCTACGCCCGCGACGGATAGGGACCGAACTGTCTCACGACGTTCTGAACCCAGCTCGCGTGCCGCTTTAATGGGCGAACAGCCCAACCCTTGGGACCTACTTCAGCCCCAGGATGCGACGAGCCGACATCGAGGTGCCAAACCTCCCCGTCGATGTGGACTCTTGGGGAGATCAGCCTGTTATCCCCGAGGTAGCTTTTATCCGTTGAGCGATGGCCCTCCCACGAGGTACCACCGGATCACTAAGCCCGACTTTCGTCCCTGCTCCACTTGTAAGTGTCGCAGTCAGGCTCCCTTCTGCCTTTGCACTCTACGAACGATTTCCGACCGTTCTGAGGGGAACCTTTGGGCGCCTCCGTTACTTTTTGGAGGCGACCGCCCCAGTCAAACTGCCCACCTAACAATGTCCCGTCACCAGCTTCATGGTGCCCGGTTAGAATCCCAGTACTGTCAGGGTGGTATCCCAAGGTCGACTCCACATCCCCTAACGAGGATGTTTCCCAGTCTCCCACCTATCCTGTACAGACAATACCGAAACTCAATGCTAAGCTACAGTAAAGCTCTACGGGGTCTTTCCGTCCAATCGCGGGTAGCAAGCATCTTCACTTGCACTACAACTTCGCCGGATTTACAGTTGAGACAGTGCCCAAGTCATTACGCCATTCGTGCGGGTCAGAACTTACCTGACAAGGAATTTCGCTACCTTAGGACCGTTATAGTTACGGCCGCCGTTTACTGGGGCTTAAGTTCACCGCTTCGCGTTACCGCTAACGATTCCCCTTAACCTTCCAGCACCGGGCAGGCGTCAGCCCCTATACATCAGCTTTCGCTTTAGCAGAGACCTGTGTTTTTGCTAAACAGTTGCTTGGGCCTATTCTCTGCGACCTACTCTCGTAGGCACCCCTTCTCCCGAAGTTACGGGGTCAATTTGCCGAGTTCCTTAACTGTAATTCTTCCGCCGGCCTTAGGATTCTCTCCTCACCTACCTGTGTCGGTTTGCGGTACGGGCACTACATTTCTCCCTAGAAGCTTTTCTTGGCAGCGTAGAATCAAGTACTTCAGCCACAAGGGCCTTCCCCATCACACCTTAACTTAGCAAGCGGATTTGCCTACTTGCATGTCTAAGTGCTTAGACTAGCATCCAATAGCTAGCACACTCTATCTTCCTGCGTCACTCCATCGGTAATAACGATTTGCAATGGTATCGGAATATCAACCGATTGTCCATCACCTACGCCTTTCGGCCTCGGCTTAGGTCCCGACTAACCCTCAGCGGACGAGCCTTCCTGAGGAAACCTTAGGTTTTCGGCCACTAGGATTCTCACCTAGTTCTCGCTACTAATGCCAACATACTCACTCGTAATCAGTCCACCGCTCCTTACGGTACGACTTCAGCCCGATTACGACGCTCCCCTACCCCAGTAGATTAAATCTACTAGCCGTAGCTTCGGTGATAAGTTTGAGCCCCGAACATCTTCGGCGCAGGATCTCTCGACTAGTGAGCTATTACGCACTCTTTTAATGAGTGGTACGCTTCTAAGCCAACATCCTAGTTGTCTTAGAAATCCCACATCCTTTTCCACTTAACTTATACTTTGGGACCTTAGCTGACGATCTGGGCTGTTTCCCTTTTGACTACGGATCTTATCATTCGCAGTCTGACTGCCGGACTAATACTATATGGCATTCGGAGTTTGATAAGGTTCAGTAAGCGATATGCCCCCTAGCCCATTCAGTGCTCTACCTCCATTAGTCATATCCGACGCTAGCCCTAAAGCTATTTCGGGGAGAACCAGCTATCTCCGAGTTCGATTGGAATTTCTCCGCTATCCACAGCTCATCCCATGGTTTTTCAACACCAACGTGGTTCGGTCCTCCACGAAGTTTTACCTTCGCTTCAACCTGGCCATGGATAGGTCACCCGGTTTCGGGTCTACGGCATGCAACTATTCGCCCTATTCAGACTCGGTTTCCCTTCGGCTCCGTACCTTAAGTACTTAACCTCGCTACATACCGTAACTCGTTGGCTCGTTCTACAAAAAGCACATCATCACACACATATGGTGCTCTGATCGGTTGTAGGCACACGGTTTCAGGTTCTATTTCACTCCCCTCCCGGGGTTCTTTTCACCTTTCCCTCACGGTACTTCTTCACTATCGGTCATCAAGTAGTATTTAGCCTTGGGAGGTGGTCCTCCCTGCTTCCCACAAGGTTTCACGTGTCTCGTGGTACTCTGGAGCAGAACTATGGTCTTCTTGTTTCACTTACAGGACTATTACCTTCTACGGTGTATCTTTCCAGATATCTTCAATTACAATAGCCACCACATTTATGTTCTGTCCGCAACCCCAAAGATAAATCTTTGGTTTGGGCTCTTCCGATTTCGCTCGCCGCTACTGACGGAATCGATTTTTCTTTCTCTTCCTCTAGGTACTTAGATGTTTCAGTTCCCTAGGTTTACCTTCCTATAGCTATGTATTCACTATAAGATACGTAGGGTTACCTACGTGAGTTTCCTCATTCGGAGATCTTTGGATCACAGGCTATTTGCGCCTACCCAAAGCTTATCGCAGCTTGTCACGTCCTTCTTCGGCTCTTGATGCCAAGGCATTCACCATGCGCCCTTTCTAGCTTAACCATGTCATGTCATTATAACCGGCGCATTACTTCGTCACCTTCCTCACTACACTGCTCACTTACCTAAGTAAGCTCCGCGGCTCCGTTCGTCGGTTCCTTGTACTGCTTGGTTCTAATGCCATTCCTAATTTGCTTCGCAAATTATGGTTCTGCACTTAGAAAAGTACATTTCATAATTTGGTTTTGAACAAACCAGTTATTGATTTGAATACTAGCGTGCATTCTTATCAATAATTTATTACAAAGATTAGTAAATATCTTTACTTTAACTTATGTGCAATTTTCAAAGAACAATCTGAGATACTTGGTATCTCAAAATTAAACAGAGTAAATAACAACCAGAATTCGTGTATATTAAGTCTGAAATACATCAGTACTTAATAATTTCTCCATAGAAAGGAGGTGATCCAGCCGCAGGTTCTCCTACGGCTACCTTGTTACGACTTCACCCCAATCGCTGACCCTACCTTCGGCTGCTGCCTCCCTTACGGGTTAGCTCACAGACTTCGGGTATTGCCAACTCTCATGGTGTGACGGGCGGTGTGTACAAGGCCCGGGAACGTATTCACCGCGACATGCTGATTCGCGATTACTAGCAACTCCGGCTTCATGTAGGCGAGTTTCAGCCTACAATCCGAACTGGGACAAGTTTTTGAGATTTGCTCCACCTCACGGTCTTGCGTCTCTTTGTACTTGCCATTGTAGCACGTGTGTAGCCCTAGACATAAGGGGCATGATGATTTGACGTCATCCCCACCTTCCTCCCGGTTAACCCGGGCAGTCTCGCTAGAGTGCTCAACTAAATGGTAGCAACTAACAATAAGGGTTGCGCTCGTTGCGGGACTTAACCCAACATCTCACGACACGAGCTGACGACAACCATGCACCACTCTGTCTTCCTGTCGATACCAAAGGTACCGACTTCCCCGGTTAAGGGTAATTCAGGAGATGTCAAGTCTAGGTAAGGTTCTTCGCGTTGCTTCGAATTAAACCACATGCTCCGCTGCTTGTGCGGGCCCCCGTCAATTCCTTTGAGTTTTAATCTTGCGACCGTACTCCCCAGGCGGGATACTTATTGTGTTAACGGCGGCACGGAGGTGTTGAAACCCCACACCTAGTATCCATCGTTTACGGCGTGGACTACCAGGGTATCTAATCCTGTTTGCTCCCCACGCTTTCGAGCCTCAGTGTCAGTTACAGTCCAGAAAGTCGCCTTCGCCACTGGTGTTCTTCCTAATCTCTACGCATTTCACCGCTACACTAGGAATTCCACTTTCCTCTCCTGCACTCTAGATATCCAGTTTGGAATGCAGCACCCAAGTTAAGCCCAGGTATTTCACATCCCACTTAAACATCCACCTACGCTCCCTTTACGCCCAGTAAATCCGGACAACGCTTGCCACCTACGTATTACCGCGGCTGCTGGCACGTAGTTAGCCGTGGCTTCCTCCTTGGGTACCGTCATTATCGTCCCCAAAGACAGAGCTTTACAACCCGAAGGCCTTCATCACTCACGCGGCGTTGTCGCATCAGGGTTTCCCCATTGTGCAATATTCCCCACTGCTGCCTCCCGTAGGAGTCTGGACCGTATCTCAGTTCCAATGTGGCCGATCACCCTCTCAGGTCGGCTACGCATCGTCGCCTTGGTGAGCCATTACCTCACCAACTAGCTAATGCGCCGCGGGTCCATCTTATAGCGGATTGCTCCTTTGATTTTCATTTCATGCGAAACGAAAATGTTATGCGGTATTAATCTTCCTTTCGGAAGGCTATCCCCCTCTATAAGGCAGGTTACCCACGTGTTACTCACCCGTCCGCCGCTAAGAAAGTTCCGAAGAACTTTCTCCGCTCGACTTGCATGTGTTAGGCACGCCGCCAGCGTTCGTCCTGAGCCAGGATCAAACTCTCAATTTAAAGTTTAATCATAGCTTACTTACTTAGTAAGTCTTTTTTCAAAAGAATTGCTGGTTTAAGTCTAGTTTTAGACTTTGTTTATTTTACTCTGTTTAATTTTCAAAGACCAAGTTATTGTTGTCGCTCATCAGCGACTTTTACATCTTAACATTTCTAAGATGTTTTTGTCAACACTTTTTTAAAACTTTTTTAATTTCTTATAATCAGTTCTAATTTTCGTGTTTTGTGTTTGCGTCGTTTGTTTCAGCGACGTGTTTTATAATAACATGTATATTATTATCCATGCATATATATTATGCTATTTATATATATTTATTCATCTATATAGGCACTTTTTCTATAAATATCTCTAAATTTCTACAATTGATACACCAGGATATGTTTACCAATATATTTCGCTATATTCAGCATATATATGCCCCAAATAATAACTAATATGTATTATTAGAGTTGAAGAAACTTAATATAATCTATATGGTTAAGTATATGGAGATATCTTTTTTCAATGAAAGTAGTTATGTTTGCACATCTTTTTTTCTTATATATATTATAAAATATCCTTGCAATCGCCTCTTTCTTATATATGATTTATTTATTATAATAATTTTTATTTATTAGGCAGATATATTTAAATATGATTCTTTAATAGTAAACTTTGAAGTAAATATATCAACGCATATTGTATGAATTTACATTCGTTATTATTCTTAAATAAACTTGTTTCTTATGTTTATTATTTGTATATAATATAATGTACTTAAAATTGAATTTATGATTATAGGCATTTTAAAACTGAGTGTTTATACGAGAGATGGAATATTAGCTAGCTACTATACCCAATTTATATTAAAATTTCAAATCTATCAGAAACTAGTTTATAATATATCTTAGTATTAGTGTGGAGGATTATTAATATGATGAAACTGCCCAGCTATATGATGTATATGATTTTTGTAATTAATTTTATTCTTTCAATTACTATAGTAGTATTAGAAAGAAAGCAACCAGCAAAAACCTTAGCCTGGCTTCTAGTTCTAGCTCTTATGCCACCTGTAGGTTTATTCTTATATGTTTTTCTGGGTAGAAACTGGAAGATACACAAACTAAATGACGAAGGTTTTTCAAATCAAATTCAAGATCTAATATCCCCTACACTTAAAGAGTTTAAAGATAAAACCTATATTCCTTTAATAGAGCTATTAGCTAATAATAGTGATTCCCCAGTGTTTTTAAATAATGATATATTTGTTTTTAAAAATGGAGTTGAAAAATTTAAAAAATTAAAAGAAGAGCTACTGAAAGCTAAACATCATATACATCTTGAGTACTATATAGTAAAAAGTGATACTATAGGTAATGAAATAAAGGAAATACTAATAAAAAAATCCCTCGAAGGCGTTCGTGTTAGATTTATTATCGACAGAGTTGGCGCAGCTAAGATGAAAAGAAGCTATATCAGAGAACTTAGATCAGCTGGAATTGATGTAGTTCTATATTCTTATTTTCTATCCCCTATACTAAAACTTATAAATACGCAAATAAATTATAGAAACCACAGAAAAATTGCTATAATAGATGGGAAAGTAGGCTTTTTAGGAGGTATAAATATAGGAGATGAATACCTTGGCAGAAGTAAGCTGGGTTATTGGAGAGATACTCACATTATGGTTAAAGGCGATTTTGTTATGGGTCTTCAGGCAGTATTCTTGGATGACTTTATGACTATCCAGCAAGCAAACAACTATTACAGCTTTTATGATCAGGAATTCGATCAGTACTTTCCTACAACAACTATTGAAACACCTATAGCAATGCAATTAGTAAAGAGTGGTCCAGACTCTACATTTCCAGCTATAATGCAAGGAATGCTTAAAATGATAACTATGGCTACTGATAGTATTTATATAACAACTCCGTATTTTGTCCCTACTGAAAGCATAATGGATGCATTAAGAATATCAGCCCTTGGTGGAGTAGATATAAAAATAATCTTTCCTGAGAGAGCAGATCACATAACCGTTAACAAAGCTTCAAGAACTTATCTAGGTGAGCTAATGAGATGTGGTGTTAAGGTTTATTTTTATAACAAAGATTCCTTTGTTCATGCCAAATCCATGGTTATAGATGGAAAGATTTGCACCCTAGGAACAGCAAATATGGATATAAGAAGCTTTGATTTGAATTATGAAATAAATACAGTTATATATAACTCAGACATATCTAAGCAACTAGAGGACTTATTCTTAGAAGATCTTGAGAATTGCAGAGAGTTTACTTTAGAAGAATACGAAAGCTCGGATAAGCTTAATAAGGTGATAGAAGGAGTTGCAAGAATATTTTCTTCACTGCTTTAAAAATATACTATTCTACGAAAAACAAGCTTTTTCATTATGTTTTGTTATAACTAAACACTTTATGTTGGGTTCTTAAAGAATGAAAATTTATATTTTTCTGAACAGTAAAAAATCGCTAAAGTGAACTTTAGCGATTTTTTGCGTATCTGCCTTTCCCAATGGATATAAAGGAAACTTGGGAGACTAGTAAGTCTTATTTTCCTACTGTATATCCTAAAAAGCTATACTACAGAGTTACTATATTTGAATTTAAATCTATTCCTGCAATAAAGCACTACACTTCCAAATAATGCTCCACTTGTATCAATTAAAACATCTCTAAACTTTGCCGTTCTTCCTGGCACAAAAATTTGATGAAACTCATCAGTACAAGCGTATCCAAAGGTTAACATTATACCATAAATAATCGCTAGCTTTTTACTTGTATAATTCTTTAATAAATTATATGCAAAGCTAAATAGAATCAAATACTCTGTAAAGTGTGCAGTCTTTCTTACTATAAATGTAGCTAAATCACCTAACAGACTGTCTAGATTTAGTCCAAGTGCATTAAAAACATATATAACTAATTCACTCTGTTTATCAGATTCGGTACCGTTTTTTGCAGAGAAAGCAAAAATAATAATCATCCAAAGTATTAATAAAATCCAACTTATCTTTAATTTAGCTGTTCCCCTCTTCATTAGCTCCTCCATGATTCATAAATTATATAAAGACATTATATATTGGTTAATTTCTTATTACAACTTATATGAGCTATTATACATACAATGTTTATATATGAGATAAAAACTAATTGATAAACATAGCACTTCTACCAAAAGTGGTATATCTTTAGATTGCCACTTCCAATTAACAGTTCTAGATGCCAATTGCTCATAATTCCACAAATAGCTATTTGCTCTTACCTCAACACTGTAGTATGGGTAAGACATTACATTATTAAGCTTTAATTCATCTTTTACATACTTTGGATAGTAATAAAAGGTCATCAATGAGTTACTTGAATACTTGTTTACTATAGTATTATCTTTCAGCAAAAGTATCATCGAGAGAAATGATTTCTTAGTTATATTTTTACCTTTACATATTATATTTACTTCTAACAATATATTACTATCTCCAGTCCTTATTGCATCAATGATATCTTTCGAACCTATATAATCTCTCCTCTTATCTACTATATTTATGTCTATTCTAGAAAACTGATCTATACTCTTGCTTATAACTGGTTCAAGTTCCTCATTAATATAATTAGCTGCATCTGCGTATATATTAACTTGACTTGTGTTGTCCTTATATTCGTCAGTAATGATCTTAAATTCTGGATCATCATCAATAATTATATGGAACTTTTTGAACCTATTTAAACTAGAATATATTGCAATATTATATTTGCCATAATTATATTCAATGTCTCCAATTTCAAATCCCTCACTTGGATAGCTTACTCTTAGATATTCTCTTGCTACTTTTTTAATCTTCTGCTGCTCAAAAAAGTTTGTTTTCTCACTATAGCTATACAAACAAACACTAATAATCAAATATATCAAAGCCGTAATAACTAATATTAGATAAAATCTTTTGTTATCCATATTTAACTCCTTATTAATTAGTGAGGTAATAAAATCCTACCTAATAAGGAATATATTATAACTAACATCTAAACGTTACATATTTAAATTATTATAATTATTTATTTCTTAATCTTTTATTTTAGGCTATTTTATAGGGAACCAACTTCAACTATTAATTTATATATGCCCGATAATCTCCAGAAGCTGGTATTATCGAACATACATAAATTAAGTTTTCGTAAAGGATACCTATATAAACACGGTAATTTAATAGATACTTATTCTAAATTAGTTTTTCATATAACCTTCTATATTTATAAGAAGATACCTTCCAGCTATTATCTTTACTCATTATTCTAGCACATAGCTTTTTCCATAAGACTTTGTCGCTATTAAATATATCTACTGCTCTCTTTATTACGTTATAAAATTCTAATGCATCATACCCTTTAAATGTAAAGCCATCACCTTCACCAGTATATTCGCTATAATCCATAACGGTATCTTTAAGCCCACCTGTAGATCTTACAATTGGAACCGTCCCATATCTCATAGCAATGAGCTGACTTAACCCACAAGGCTCAAATTTTGACGGCATCAAAAACATATCTGACGCCGAATATATTCTTTTAGACAAAGTTTCATTAAATTCTATTATAGCTCTAAACTTGTTAGCATATTTCTTTGAAAAATACTTTAAGTCTTGTTCGTAGTGATCCTCTCCAGTGCCAATTATTATAAGCTGAATATCCAACTCCATAAGTTGTCCCACAATACCTTCTAATAGTCCTACTCCTTTTTGATCTGTAAGTCTAGTTATCATAGATATAACCGGAATATCCTGATCAACCTTAAAACCAAGCTCTTCTTGAACTTTTAGTTTATTCTTATACTTATTATCTAAGTTATACAAGTCATAATTAAAATATAGCTCCTTGTCTGTAGCAGGATTAAAAACCTCGTAATCTATACCATTTTGTATGCCACTCAATAATTGTTTTCTTTTCTCTAAAATATAATTAAGTCCATATCCTAATTCAGGTTGCCTTATTTCTTCTGAGTAAGTCTTACTAACAGTAGTTATCCTATCGGCAGTAAGTATAGCCCACTTCATAAAAGATATTCCTTCATAATATTTTAATGTTGTGTCGGTAAAGTACTTATTTTCGTCCAATCCCAACATCCATAGTATGTCTTTCCCGTAAATCCCCTGATATAAAATGTTATGAATTGTAAATATAGTCCTAATATTATCGTAAATTGTATTTCCTAGGTAATAAATACTTTTTAGAGGTATTACTAAGGCTGAATGCCAGTCATTACAATGCACTATATCAGGTTTAAAATCCCCCATATATTTTATACCTTCTAACACTGCTTTTGAAAAGAATATAAACCTCTCATGATCGTCATGGTAACCATAGGCATTAGCCCTATAAAAATAAAAGGGGTTATCAATAAAATAATATTGTACACCTTCTGATTTTATAGTAAACAGATTACAATCTACTGTCTTCCAGCCTATATAAGTTGTGAAGTTAGCTATCTTCTTCATTTTTCTCTTTATTTTTTTCGGAAATTTATACTTAGGCATTATTACTCTTATATCCACACCAATTTCAATCAGGTTCTTCGGGAGAGCATAAGAAACGTCTCCCAACCCCCCCACCTTCATTAAAGGATATGCTTCTGCGGTTACAAACAAAACTTCCATCAATCTACTCCTTATGCATCTATATATGCATATATTCCTCTTTTACTTACATTGCTTTATATACAGACGTATTTGTTAAAATAAATTATATATTAATAGTATAATTCTAAATAATTTCAATTAAAATACAATAAATCAAATTATTATCTATAAGCTTCGTTGTTTAAGTGATCACTTAAAATTTTTCAGATTAAAAATAGCTTAGATCCAAACTTGTGATCCAAGCTATTTTCATATTTTATATAAATTTATTATTTATAATATACTTTGTTTCTCTAATACCAATGGAAAGCTTTCAGGGCCTCTAAGATCCTGTGCCTTTGGTATATAAGCCCCTTTATCTGCAATAATATTGGTAAGTCTAGCATTAGGTCCTATTATACAATTTTGAAGTATAATACAGTCCTTTACATAGGCTCCTTTATTGATATTCACTCTTCTTGAAATTATACAGTTCTCAATGTGTCCTTCTATATAGCAGCCATTAGCTATGATTGAGTTTGTTACTTGACTCTCCTTAGTATACTTTGTAGGGCTTTCATCTTTTGATTTTGTATATATAGGACCATTATCATAGAATAATTCAGTATTTACTCTTACATTCAATAAGTCCATGTTAGCTTTATAATATGATTGAAGCGAATTAACGCAGCTTAAGTACCCAGTAAATTCATATGAATATACCTTTAATTTATCTAAACTCTTATATATACTCTTCTTTAACTTAGTATTTCTTCCGGTTCGTATACTATCGTATATTAGCTCTATAAATAAATCTTTTCTTAGAAGAAACATTTCCATACATATATTAGCCTCTTTTGCACAACCTATATTCTCTCCAACACTTTCAACTCTACCATATTCATTAATATTTAATACATCACAGTCAATAAAACACTTATCTGCAGTATTAACCTTTTTATATACAACTGTTATATCATTATTGCTTTTCTCATGAAAATTCATAATTTCTCTAAAATTAATATTGCATATCATATAGGATGGTGCCAATATGACATACTCTTGCTTAGAATACTTGAAAAATTCAAGATTGTCTGCAAAATTATGAACATCATCATAAATAGGATCATCATCTCCGAAATTAAACACTCTTAGCCCATTTCTCTTCCTATGCAAATCCCATGGTCTACCATTACTTATATGATCTATTAATGATCTAGATTTATTTTTAGTAAATATACCTATATTCTCAATACCCGAATTAGTCATATTGGACAATATAAAATCAATTATTCTATATCTTCCTGCAAAAGGTATAGAAGCCAACGGCCTTGTTCTAGTAAGTTCTGTTATTCTGCTATCATTTTCGTCTAAGTTAATTATACCTAAATAATTTTTCAAATTGTGTGCCTCCTTTATGCTACCCTTCTATAATAGTTCCGCTTTTTAAGTCTTCTTTTGCCGGTATTACTGTTATTGACTTGCCATTACCTATCTTACATTCTTTTCTTATTGCTACTCCGCCACCTACAATAGCTTTATTCACAAGAACATTTTCTCCGATCTTAGTATTTGGCATTATTACAGAATCCTTTATCACGGAATTTTTACCTACTACAACCCCTGGAAATAATACTGAGTTTTGCACTTCCCCATGAATTATGCATCCCTCAACAATTAAAGAAGATTTTACTGAAGCAGTTTGTCCTATATATTGAGCCGGCCTTCCTGGGTTTACAGAATAAATTCTCCACTCATCATCATAGAGATTAAGTTCGTTATTATCTTTTAATAAATCCATATTAGCTTCCCAAAGGCTATCTATAGTACCAACATCCTTCCAATAGCCTTTAAATGGATATGCCACTAACCTTTTACCTTCACTAAGCATATTAGGAATTATATTTTTACCAAAATCATTAACAGAGCCTTTGTCAGCTTCATCCTCTCTTAAAAACTTTTTAAGAGTTTTCCAGTTAAAAATATATATCCCCATAGATGCCTTTGTACTTTTAGGCTTAGCTGGCTTTTCTTCAAATTCATATATTGATAAATCCTCTCTAGTATTCATAATTCCAAATCTAGAGGCTTCGGTTAATGAAACGTCAATAACAGCAATTGTTGCATCCGCCTCTTTCTGCTTATGGAAATCAAGCATCTTTTCATAATCCATTTTATATATGTGATCACCAGATAAAATCAAAACATACTCTGGTTCATATCCATCTATAAAGGGTATATTCTGATATATAGCGTTAGCAGTTCCTTTATACCAGTTTCCTCCTCTTTCTTCCTGATAAGGCGGAAGTATTGCTACTCCTCCATCTCTTCTATCTAAATCCCAAGGGCTCCCTATTCCTATATGAGAATTAAGTTCAAGAGGTTGATACTGTGTTAATACCCCAACTGTGTATATGCCTGAATTTGCACAATTACTTAAAGCAAAATCTATTATTCTATATTTTCCTCCAAATGGAACTGCTGGCTTTGCTAGTTTCTTAGTCAATACCCCTAATCTCGATCCTTGTCCACCAGCAAGTATTAAAGCTATAATCTCCTTTTTTACCATTTTAACCTCTCCCTTCGTTTTTCATAACCCAATACTATACCTAAACCATTTTACATATTTTGTAATTACTTATTTATTATACCAATTACTTTTTACCCCTTCAATGTCGCTAATCCTATATTTCAAGATGTAAACGTGCCCTAAATAAATTTTTATTTATATTCATATATAAAGCTTGCACTATATATAAAATATCTATTACAAACATAAATGCCTGCTGCATTTAATACAGGCATTTTTGAATAAATAATTTCTACTCTGACATAAACTTAGTTATATAGGCAAGAGATTCTTCTAACAGCTCTTGGCTCCCCTGAAGTCCTTGTATCTTATCCTCTAGATTTGATGCTCTTTGGTCTAACCTATATATCATATCCTTAATATCATTCAATAATTTACCGTTATAAGAAACTTGATTTCCATCAGTGTCTATATATACTTTCTCTGGAGGGTTTCCGCACTTAGTGCATTTAGCATATATGCCTTCTTTTTCTGTATCCTTAAATATCTTAAAAGTATCGTTGTCACAGTAAGAACAGTTAGAAATCATGGTAAAGTCATAATAACTTATATCAAAACTATATGTTGCTCCACATTCCTTACATATTATATTTAAATTGTTATCCTCTGCATTTATATAAAAACTATTTCCATTGCACCCTTCTTTCTCACATACAACAGTTCTAATCATAATAATCACCTCCCATAAAAATTAATATGCTCTTATATAGGAAAAAATTCATATAAGGAATAATAAATATTTTTTATTTACTACAGAACACATGTTCTATATAATTAAATTATGGATATAATATGAATATATTAAAAATTACCGAACAAAGTTTTATATTCTTTAGGGAGAAATGTATATGACAAAGAGAAGACTAATACTTCATATCGATGTAAATTCTGCTTACTTATCCTGGGATGCATGTTATAGACTTCAACATGGTGAGAAACTAGACCTTAGAGAAGTTCCATCTGCAGTAGGAGGAAATCCAAAGAATAGACATGGTATAATACTTGCAAAGTCTATACCTGCTAAAAAATATAATATAACTACAGGAGAAACCTTATACTCTGCATTAAAGAAATGTCCTGATCTAGTAGTAGTCCCTCCAAGATACGACTTGTATATGAGATGTAGTAATGCAATGGTAGATATACTAAAAGAGTATAGCTCTTCTGTGCAAAGATTTTCTATAGATGAGTGCTTTCTTGACTTGACTTATAGTAACTCAAATATAAGTGATATTGAATTGGCAAAACAAATAAAAACTAGAATCAGAGATACTCTAGGCTTTACTGTTAACATCGGAATCTCTACCAATAAACTTTTAGCCAAAATGGCATCAGACTTCGAAAAACCAGACAAGGTTCATACTCTTTATCCAGAGGAAATACAAGAAAAGATGTGGCCATTACCAGTAGAAGACTTATTCATGGTAGGTCGCTCTACCGCTCCAAAACTTAGAGCTCTAAACATCAACTCCATAGGAGATCTTGCAAACTATAACCTAGAAATACTAAGATATGAGTTTAAAAGTTTTGGTAAGACTCTTTGGAATTATGCAAACGGCATAGAAAACTCTTCTGTACTTTCTGAGAGTCATACAACAATGAAAAGCCTAGGAAACAGTACAACAATACCTTATGATATAAAGTGTAAAGAGGAGGCTTATAAGATAATACTTTCTTTAGTGGAAACTGTATCTCTAAGACTTAGAAATTCAGAAAATCTATGTTCTGTAGTATCCTTAAATATAAAAAATACTAGCTTTATGAGTTATTCTAAACAAATAAAGTTATTTACCCCTGTAGATTCCACAATGAAAATATTTGATACCTGCTGCCAGCTTCTAGATAAGCTTTGGATTGGTGAACCAATAAGACACATAGGCGTCCACGTGTCTGATTTAAGGTCTAATAGCGCGTATCAAATTTCCTTCTTTGATGAAGAACAAGTGGAGAAATCTAAAAATTTAGATAAAGCCATAGATGGAATTAGAGAGAGGTTTGGTGACTATTCTATAGTTAGAGGAGTCTTTGTAAACTCTGGAGTTAAACCCTTAAGTGGCGGTGTAGGTGAAGATGAGTATACCTTTATGTCTAGTATTTTATAATTGCCTTAACAGTAAAAAAGTCGCTGAAGCGACTTTTTTTCTCATCTGCCTTTTCTGAACGTATATGAAGAAATTCTGGCAGGCGACATATTATTTCTTTTTACTCTTTATTTTAATAGCCTCCTTAATATACTTAAGATTTATAAAAAGTGAATGACTAAATAAAGAGTAAAACTGTACTGTTCGAACGTAGTGAGTTTATAGTTTTAGCCAAAGATGTATCACTTCAATCCTTAAACTATTTTCAAAACTCTGCTGGATTCTGAGTAGAGAATTTGAAAATATAAAATCATTATGAAGTGATACATCGGTGGAATATGACAAAATCATATTAATTCTTTGCGCAAGCTCATCTAAGCATCGGATGACTGACCCGTTAATTTGAACACAGTACTTTAACAGAGCCTAAATCAAAATAACTTCACCAAGAGTTTAACCTCCATGGGTTTAAGTTCTATTGATATAGAACCATTAGCAGAGTAATGTGTATCTGCCTTATAATTACTAAGTAAACTTTTGAAGTGACCTCTTATCTCTCCAAACTCTACCTTTATTGTCCTATCTATGTTTCTATTTATAGCAACTAAGATACAACTATTCTTATAGGTTCTTTCAAAACATATTACATCATCATTAGTATGAAAGAACTTAAGTTCACCTCGCTTAAGTACAAGGCTATTTGATCTAATACTAGCAAGCCTTTTATACCAGCTCAATATTTCCTTATTTTCTCTTCCCCAAGGATAAGCCCTTCTATTATCAGGATCTCGTCCTCCTTTAAGGCCTGCTTCATCTCCATAATATATTACAGGTACTCCTGGAAAAGTCATCTGGAATGCTGCTGCTAGCTTAACCATACTTGTAGCAATGCTATCATTATTGTATCTATTGTTAAATACAGTGTATATTCTCTCAGTATCATGTGTACCTAATATATTCATTGACGCATAAAAATTTTCCTTGGGATAATTCTCATATAAGCTCATAAATCTTTTAATAAGCCATTGAGAACCTATATCTCTATTAAAAAAAGAAATTATATTGTCTCTAAAAGGATAGCCCATAACAGAGTCAAGCTCTTTTCCATATAAGTACTCCCTCTTTTGTCCGTAGCTTACTTTATTAGATGCATCTTCCCATACTTCACCTATAAGTACACCATCTTCCTTAGTCTCTCTTATTCTTTTCTTAATAGCTTTTATAAAATCATCTGGTAGTTCATCAGCTACATCAAGCCTCCACCCTGATGCACCCAACTTCATCCATTTTACTATTACAGAATCGTCCTTATTTACTATATAATCCATATATGAAAGATTCAATTCATCTACATTTGGCATATTATCAAAGCCCCACCAGCTTTCATAATCATCTGGATAATTTTTAAATCTGTACCATTGGTAATATACAGATTGTCTAGACTGATACGCACCTATGGTTTCATAGTTTCCTTGCTTATTAAAATATATACTATCAGAACCTGTATGACTAAAAACACCATCTAATATTAATCTTATCCCTAACTTTTTCGCTTCACCGCAAAGCTCCTTAAATATATTGTCATCACCAAACATAGGATCTATATTCTTATAATTAGAAGTATCATATTTGTGAGAACTAGGAGATTCAAATATAGGATTTAGATAAACAGTAGTAACTCCCAGTGATTTTATATAGCTTAGCTTTTTTACTATCCCTTTTAAATTACCTCCGAAGAAATCCCATCTTAGTATCTTACCACTATTATCTCTTATATACATAGGCTCATCATACCAATTTCCATATATAAAAGAATTTTTCTTTGGATTGCTTACTACACCATTATCATTACCATTAAAAAATCTATCAACAAAGATTTGATAGATAATTCCTTCCTTATACCAATTAGGGACAGAACTATCTTCATAAACCGTTATCTGATAAAATCTAGGATTTTCATAATATATCTGACCTATACCACCTAAACCTTCATTATTGTTGCCATAATACAAGCTTTGGCTACCTCTTTTAAGTATAAAATAATAGCTTAGTATTCCTGTTGTTTTAGCAGTAAATTTAGTTTTAAAGAAGCATGTATTATATTGACCTTCCTTATGAAACATCTCCATATTTATATTTTGTCTCTGTCCATCAAAATAAATAAGCTCTATAAATGCTTCTTGGCATCCTTGTGTTTCAATTACAATGCTTATTTCGGTATCTATTTTAACTGCTCCAAATGGATTTCTATAGTAAGTATTTTGAGAATCATGCAATATATAAAAATTATCCATGCCACTATCCTTCCTAAAGTACAGCTGATAAACTAATCTTTTAATATTTGGGGTTAAGTGGTACATCTTTAAAAGACTCCTCTTATAGTTAGAGGAGTTTTTTAAGCTTATAAGATTAAAGCCTTTGTAAAAATGCTAAAATCAGCTACCAATATAACCTACAAATTCTTATATAGATATCCAGATCCCCATATTCCTGTTGCATATTCCTGTATAGTTCTATCAGAAGAAAAGACACCTGAATGAGCTATATTTACTGCAGCCATACTTTGCCATTTATTTTTATCTCTATAAATACTATCTACTTTATCCTGAGCTTTTACGTATGAGTCAAAATCTTTTAGAACAAAAAATTCATCATTATAGGTTAACAAATGTTCAAAAACTGTTTTAAATCTATCTTTGTCAGAAGAATAATAACCATTTATTATGTCTTGAGTGACTCTTCTTAGTCTTGGATCACTATTGCAGGTGTCACATGAAGAATATCCGCCTTTTGAGTAATAATCTAAAACTTCCCTTTCAGTCAATCCAAATATTATTATATTATCGTCTCCAACCTCATCTCTTATCTCTACATTTGCTCCATCCAAAGTAGCAACTGTTATGGCACCATTCATCATAAACTTCATGTTAGAAGTTCCAGATGCTTCTTTTGTGGTCGTAGATATCTGTTCACTTACATCTGTAGCTGGTATTATATCTTCAGCTTGTGATACTCTGTAATTCTCCATGTAAACAACTTTAATTTTATCTTTCACTCTCTTATCATTATTTACTTTTTCACCTACTGCGTTTATAAGCTCTATAGTTTTCTTAGCAAGATAATAGCCTGGTGCTGCCTTTCCTGCAAAGATGAAGGTTCTAGGAACTATATCTAAATCCGGATTGTCTAAAAGCCTGTTATAAAGATCCATTATTCTTAGACAATTAAGTGTTTGCCTCTTATACGCATGTAATCTCTTTACCTGAACATCAAATATAGAATTAGGATCTACTTTTATTCCATTAGAATCATATATGATTTTTGCTAATGCCTTCTTGTTATTATTCTTTATATCATAAAGTTTCTCAAGAACCGGTGTACTTTTCGAAAACTTTTCAAAATTTTCAAGGTCTGTAGGATGTTTTATCCAACTTTCTCCAATAGTGTCTATAAGCAAAGCTGTAAGCTCTGGATTTGACTTAATTAGCCATCTTCTATGAGTTATACCATTGGTCTTATTGTTAAACTTTCTTGGAAACAGATAGTAAAACTCTTTCATTTCTTGTTTTTTCAATATTTCTGTATGAAGCTTAGCAACACCATTTACGCTATGGCTTCCTACTATAGCAAGGTTTGCCATTCTAACATAGTTATCACCTATTATAGACATCTTGGATATCTTATCCCATTGTCCAATATACTTGTTCCATAGTTCTTCACAAAATCTTCTATTGATTTCTTCAACTATCAAGTATATTCTTGGCAGAAGCTTTTTAAACATATCAACGGGCCATTTTTCTAATGCTTCAGCAAGTATTGTGTGATTGGTATAAGAAATAGTGTTGGTAGTTATTCTCCAAGCATCTTCCCAAGACATACCTTCTTCATCCATAAGAATCCTCATTAGCTCAGGAATAGCTAGAGTTGGGTGAGTATCATTAATATGAATAGCAAGCAGATCATCAAGATTCAAAAGATTATGCCCATTATCCTTAAAGTACCTTATTATGCTTTGTATCCCTGCAGATACAAAGAAGTACTGCTGCTTAAGTCTTAGAATCTTTCCTTCATAAAATGTATCATCAGGATAAAGTACATGGGATATAGCCTCTACAGAATTTTTATATTCTATTGCCTTTAAAAAGTCACCTCTGCTAAAAGATGAAAAATCAAATTCATTTGATACTGGCTCAGCACTCCAAAGTCTTAAAGTGTTTACGACATCATTCTTATAGCCTACTACAGGAGTATCATAAGGTATAGCCAAAACTGGTTCATAATTGACATGAGTAAAAGTTAATCTTCCATTAACTTCTTCTACTCTTACCTCCCCACCAAACTTAACTATTTCAGACTTATCCGGCTTCTTTATCTCCCATACGTTACCTTCCCTAAGCCAATAGTCTGGTGCCTCAACCTGAGCACCATTTATTATTTTTTGCTCAAAGAACCCATATTTATATCTAATTCCACAGCCATGTCCTGGAATATTAAGCGATGCCATAGAATCTAAAAAGCAGGCTGCAAGTCTTCCTAACCCACCGTTTCCAAGTCCTTGATCATGCTCAAATTCCTCAAGCTCTCTAAGATCTATATTTAATTCACCCAAAGCTTCCTTACATATATCTCTGATACCTAGATTTAAGAGCGCATCTCCCAAAAGTCTTCCTAGCAAAAATTCCATGGAGAAATAATAAACTTGTTTTTCGCCTGTTTCGTTATATCTTTTATTTGTATCTATCCAAGCTTTAGCAACATAGTCTCTAACTAAACTTCCTAATGTTTCATACTTATTTTGCTGAGTTCCCTTCTCTAATTCCTTGCCGTGAAGTTCTAAAAATTTCTTAAGATAGTCTTTTTTAAAGGCGTCCTTGTCTATGTTAAACATATCTATTCCTCCCTTATCCTAATCTAATAATATTTATTAAACTAGAAATTAATAAATAATAAACTGCTACTACTGCCTCTTAAATCATTTCTATCACTATATATTTATATGATTTTATATTTATTTAGTTATAAAATTATATAAAGTTTTAATTTTAAATTTTTATTTCTCTTAAAGGGCCTAGAGGAGTTTTTAAAAATAGTTTTTAAATTAATATATTTTTAGTATAGTAAAGAATCATAAAGTCCTTTATAGTCTCCTGCAGCCTTTTCCCAGCTGTTATCGGAAATCATTGCATGTCTAATAAGCCCATCCCAAACTTGCTTATTATAATAAGATTGTATAGCGTACTCTATTGTAGTCAGCAACTCATGACTTACATAATTTCTAAAGCTAAAGCCATTTCCTTCTCCATTGAATTTATTATAAGGAATAACTGTATCCTTTAAGCCTCCAGTCTCTCTTACTATTGGAATAGTTCCATATCTTAAAGCTATCAATTGTCCAAGCCCACAAGGCTCAAATAACGACGGCATAAGGAACATATCTGCTCCAGCGTATATCCTATGGGCTAATTCATCACTGAACATTAGATTAGTTGACACCTTATCAGGATATCTATATTGTAAATTTCTAAAATGATCTTCGTACCATCTATCTCCTGTTCCTAAAACCACTAACTGAACATTATGCTGCAAAAGCCTATCTGCTATATTTACTACCAAGTCCATACCTTTCTGATTAGTAAGTCTTGATACTATACCTATCATAGGTGCATCTTCTCTCTGCGGTAACCCAAGCTGTTTTTGAAGCTCTATTTTGTTTATCTTCTTATCCTGTATTCTATCTAAATTATAATTTTTAAATATATATTCATCATTTTCAGGATTATACCTCTCATAATCTATGCCGTTTAATATTCCTGAAAGTACATTGTTCCTCACTCTTAAAAGTCCATCCAGCTTTTCCCCATAATATTCGCTTTGAATTTCTGATGCATAGGTATAACTAACTGTAGATATTCTATCAGAATAGTTTATACCTCCCTTCATAAAACTTACTCCACCATATAGCTCTAAACTACCGTTATCATATGGTTCCATGTCATACCCAAAAAGTTCTTGCAAAATCTCTGGATCGTAAGTCCCTTGAAAAAGTAGGTTATGAATGGAATACACTGTTTTTATATTAGAGTAAAACATATCCTTACTGTATTCTAATTTTAAAAGCACAGGAATCATTCCAGTTTGCCAATCATTGCAATGTATTATGTCTGGTTTAAAATCTAACTCTTTAATAGCATTGAGCACTGCTCTATCAAAGAATGCAAATCTCTCTCCATCATCATAGTAGCCGTATAACCCATCTCTGCAGAAGTATCTTTCATTGTCTATAAAATAAAAGGTTACATTATCATATTGATATTGAAAAACTCCACAGTAAGAGTTTCTCCAACCAACTGGAACCATAAACCACTTAGAAAAATAAAGTTCATCCTTAAATTTGTCTTTTATATTTTTATATTTAGGTATTATAACTCTCGCATCAACTCCCTGTTTTACCAAGGCTTTTGGTAGAGCTCCCATAACATCCCCTAGCCCACCTGTCTTTATAAACGGATCTGCTTCAGACGCTACGAAAAGTACTTTTAGCATCTCATTTACCTCCCTTGAATTTATGATAGATATAGCTTAAACCTTAGAGTTCAATTTTTTCATCGCTTATATCTATAGCTTTATCAAATTTTAAAACCTCAGTATAAACCTCCTCATAAGTCTCCTCTATATCATTTATTATATTTATTGGTTTTAATATTAATGTTGCCATTGGAGGCACTTTTATCTTTAATTTGTACTTTTGATTATGCCAAGAGGCTTTTTCAGAGAATAAAACCTCATCTATTATTTGTCCTGATCCTCCGTATTCCTTACTATCAGTATTAAATACCTCTTTATAATCTCCTAGATAAGGAACCCCTATGTTAAAGTCGTAATAGACCACTGAAGTAAAATTACAAACATAAATTAATGTATCCAAAGGATTGTCTGTCTTTCTCATAAATACTATAATACTCTGAGTTGCATTATTGGCATCTATCCACTCAAATCCCTTTGGATCATAGTCAAATTTCCATAGTGCTTCATTATCTATATAAAATCTATTTATATCTTTAAAAAATTGCTTTGTATCTCTATGCATATCAAACTTTTCTGCAAGTTCAAACTCTAAACCTTCATGATTTCTCCATTCAATAAACTGACCAAATTCGCTTCCCATGAAGAGTAGTTTCTTACCTGGATGAGCAAGCATATAGGATATGAACAGTCTAAGGCCAGCAAACTTATTCCAATAATCTCCCCACATTTTATCTACCAAGGACTTCTTTCCATGGACTACTTCATCATGAGATATTGGTAAGATAAAGTTCTCGGAATAGTTGTACATCATAGAAAAAGTTATTAAGTTATGATGATACTTTCTATATATTGGATCTATCTTAATATACCTAAGCATATCGTTCATCCAGCCCATATTCCATTTAAAGTTGAATCCAAGCCCTCCTATTTCTCCTGGCTTAGTGACCATAGGCCAAGAAGTAGACTCCTCTGCAATAATTAATACATTATTCTCTTCCTTGAATATTGCTCTGTTTAGGCACCTTAAAAATTCGATAGCTTCAAGGTTTTCGTGACCACCATATTTGTTAGGTCTCCACTCTCCATTTCTTCTGTCATAATCAAGATATAGCATATTAGCTACTGCATCCACCCTAAGGCCATCCACGTGAAATTCCTTTATCCAGTAGATAGCATTAGATATAAGAAAGCTTCTAACCTCTGACTTGCCCAAATCAAAGTTTG
The DNA here is from genome assembly GCF_004015185.1 of Clostridium manihotivorum. Classification (GTDB taxonomy): domain Bacteria; phylum Bacillota; class Clostridia; order Clostridiales; family Clostridiaceae; genus Clostridium_AR; species Clostridium_AR manihotivorum. Next base: position 6,252,876 of record NZ_CP025746.1, read on the forward strand.
CTGCTCCCCATCCCTTATTTTCCTGCTTCCAGCCTTCTTTATATTCATAAGTAGGAGTTCCATCAAACATATATAATCCATGCAAATCCTTGCAAAAATGTCCTGGTACCCAATCTAGAATTACACCTATATTTTCCTTATGGAAAGCATCTACTAAAGCTCTAAAATCATCTGGACTTCCATATCTGCTTGTTACTGAGTAATACCCTGTGATTTGGTATCCCCAGGAATCATCTAAAGGATGTTCCATCACCGGCATTAACTCTACATGGGTATATCCATGTTCACTAACATAACCTGGAAGTATATCTGCAAGCTCACTGTAACTATAAAAACTTCCATCCTCTTTTCTCTTCCAAGAGCCAAGATGAACTTCATATATATTTATTGGACTTTGATACACGTTAGCTTTTTTACGATTTTCTATCCAGGAATCATCCTTCCATGAATACTCTGAACTTGCTGTAACTATTGAGGCTGTATTAGGTCTAAGTTCCGACTTAAATGCATAAGGATCAGACTTTAATATAGCCTTATCTGCTTCTTTACTTTTTACTGCATATTTATATACAATAGCTTCACCTATATTAGGAATAAATCCACTCCACAAACCAGCATCACTAACTCTTTCTAGTTCATTTTCACTCTTGATTTGCCACGAGCTAAAATCTCCAGTAACACTTACCGAAGCTGCATTAGGTGCCCAGGTAGTAAACCTTACACCATTAACTCCATCTTCCTTAACTAAATGAGCGCCCATAAACTTATAACTATCATAATGACTTCCTTCATGAAATAGATAGATATTAAAGTCTGAAATGAAGTCATTTACTTTATTCTTGTGCTCTATTATCTCTTTTTGGCTAACATTATCCTTGTCCATATTTTGTATATCTTCAACTAATCCTACTGCACTCTCAGCAATCTTAGTTTTAGCTCTGCTCCTAGTAGGCTTGACCTCTTTTTCTATAACAGTAGCTTTAGCCTTATCTGTTCTTTTTGAAGTTTTCTTAGCCTTCTTCTCATTGTCAACTTTTGATTTTTGTGCAGTAACTTCTAAATTGTCCTCTTTCTTTTTTGTTGACCTCTTAGTTCTTGATACTTTCTTAGTAGCTTTATCATCATCACTGGCAACTTCAGTATTGGGATCTATATTCTTACTAACTCCTTCTGTTTTTGCTTTTCTAGTTCTAACTGTTTTCTTTTTTGCTCCGTTTTCCTTCTGGGCTAATTCTTTTGTTTCTACTACCTCTTCAGCAATAAGGTTCTCCGAATTATTTTCTAACTTGCTCATAAATCATGCCCCCAATATCAAATTATTTTCCATATTTTACTATATTCTACAAAAAGGCTTTATCACCTTCATTGGAAGTTTAAATGAAACGTTAAAGAATCAAATTTATAATACATTCAAATGAAACCGTTTATAAATTGTAAATCTTAAACATTTTTAAATGGCGACATAATATTTTTTACTGTTTACCCTAAATATCTACTCCAAAACCTTGATATTACTAGGTTTAGCTAGCAAAAAAGTTTATACTTTCATTAACAGTAAAAAAAATTACCACTGATTTATATTCTATGAATGTTTTTTTCTACTTATTCTAAGATTATTTATAATTATATATAAAAATATGCCAGTTAGATTCGAAACATAATATCACATAATTTTGCCATATAACTGCCACAAAAAGCTCGTATTATTTAATTAATCCCTTAATAATTAAATTATTAGACATCCACAATACAGAAATTAGACTAAGAAATTTAACATTAATCTTTTCCCTAAGAAAAAAATTACTAATGCCTATGCATTAGTAATTTTTTTTCATTTATTTTAATTAGCTATTTCTTTTTTCTTTACAGCTTCTCCTAAATAAGCATTTTTTATATCTTCATTTTTAAGAAGCTCTTCTCCTGTACCTTCCATTATTATCTTCCCAGTTTCCAGTACATAGCCATAATCAGCTGCCTTTAAAGCAAGGTTTGCATTTTGTTCTATTAATAGTATAGTAACGCCCTGTCTTCTTATCTCTTGAATTATATTGAAGATATCTTTAACTATTATAGGTGCAAGCCCTAGAGATGGTTCATCCATCATAAGAAGCTTTGGTCTTGCCATTAAAGCTCGACCAAGTGCAAGCATCTGCTGTTCCCCTCCTGACAGGGTACCTGCAAGCTGCCACTTTCTTTCCTCTAATCTTGGAAATAATTCATAGATCCATTTAATATCCTTTTCTATTTCCTTTTTGTCCTTCCTAAAATAAGCTCCTAATTTAATGTTTTCTAGAACTGTGAGATTAGGAAAAACCCTTCTTCCTTCGGGAACTAAATTAAGTCCTAACTTTGGTATATCCTCTGTCTTTTTATTAGTTATATCAACACCATCATAAATTATCTTTCCTGATTTAACCTTAGTTAGACCAACTGTAGCTCTCAAAGTAGTACTTTTCCCAGCTCCGTTAGCTCCAACTAAAGTAACTATCTTGCCCTGCTCTACATTTATAGATATACCCTTTAGAGCCTCTATAGCCCCATAAGATACTACTAAATCTTCTATCTTAAGCATCTTCCTTCACCCCCAAGTAAGCCTCAATAACCTTTGAATTGTTTTGAATTTCATAAGGTGTTCCATGAGCTATTGTAACTCCGTGATCCAGCACATATATTCTATCTGATATGCCCATAACTAAAGGCATATGATGCTCTATCATAAATATAGTTAGTCCAAATTCATTTCTTATCTCATTTATAAAGCTGGTAAGCTCATCTGACTCTTTAGGGTTCATGCCTGCAGCTGGTTCATCTAAAAGCATTATTTCAGGATTAGTTGCTAGCCCTCTAGCTATCTCTAATCTTCTTTGCTTACCATAGGGTAAAGAACTAGCCTTCTCGTCTTTCAAGTCGTAAAGATCTACTCTCTTAAGCAATTCTAATGACTTTTCAATCATTTCCTTTTCTTCTCTTCTATATCTAGGTAGCTTAAACATCCCTTCTAAAAACATCGACTTTAAATGAAGATGATTAGCTATAAGAACATTATCTAATACAGAAAGCTCCCCAAAAAGCCTTATATTTTGAAAAGTTCTAGCTATCCCTTTTTTAGTTATGGCATCTGGCTTCAAACCAGATATCTTTTCTTTGTTCAAAAATATCTTTCCTTCAGTAGGAGTATAAACCCCAGTTATCATATTGAAGGCAGTGGTTTTTCCTGCCCCGTTAGGCCCAATCAGTGCAACTATTTCTCCCTTATTTAGCTCTAAACTAAAGTCTTTAACGGCAGTAAGTCCACCAAATTTCATTGTTATTTTGTCAGCACTAAGCAACTTCATCTTGGCTTCCTCCTTTTTTGCTTCTAAACAGCCCCAGTAGACCATTCCAGGAAAATTCTTTATTACCCATTAGGCCCTTACTAAAGAACAGTACTGCAATCATTAAAAGTGCTGAAAACACCACCATTCTTGTACCAGCTACACCTTTTATTCTATAACCTCCTATAGTTATAGTTTCATCCAGAAATCTTAAAGCTTCTCCAGCTATAGTTATTATGAAAGATGCTATTATAGTTCCGGTTATACTTCCCATTCCACCTAAGACTATTATCAACAGTATATTGAAGGTAAGCATAAACTTAAACATTGAAGGATCTATTGTTCCCAACGAATTTGAAAGCAATCCTCCACCTACCCCTGCAAAGAAAGCCCCTATTGTAAAAGCCAAAGTTTTATTTCTAAAAAGATTTATTCCCATGCTTTCAGCAGCTATCTCATCTTCTCTTATTGCTTTAAGAGCTCTTCCAAAACTACTATTAATAAATGATACCATTAATATTACAGTAATTATAAATATACCAAAGCTCCACCATATATTAGTAGTAACAGGAATTCCCTTTAAGCCTAATGCACCATTCGTTATAGACTGAGTGTTATTTATTATAACTCTTATAATTTCTGCAAACCCAAGTGTTGCTATAGCCAAGTAATCTCCCTTTAATCTTAAGGCTGGAGCACCTATAAGGTATGCTATAAAAGCTGAAATCAAACCTGCTACTATAAGTGCTACTGGGAAAGGCATTTGTAAGTTTGCTAAAGGCTTAGCTATAGGCTGCATAAAAAAGTTCTGAGCTTTCATAGCTGGTGACATGGTTAATAATGCAGTGGTATATGCACCTATAGCTATAAATCCCGCATGTCCCAAAGAAAACAGTCCTGTAAATCCATTAATCAAGTTCATACTTAAAGCCAAAATAGCATATATAGCACATAGATTTAAAATTCTTGTTTTATATGGATCAAAGTTCTTATCCGCATATACTAAAAATAGTATAAGTAGAACAAATGAACTTGCTGTAAGTATTAAATTTCTCTTTTTCATCATCTACACCTTCTCTGAAATCCTTTCACCCATTATTCCTGTTGGCTTAAATAGCAATATAACTATTAAAAGCACAAAAGCAAAAGCATCTCTATAGCCAGTAAGTCCAGGGAAAATTGCAACTAACATTATCTCCCCTACCCCTAACACAAAGCCACCTACAACTGCACCAGTTATATTTCCTATTCCTCCTATAACAGCAGCTATAAAACATTTAAGTCCAGGCATAACTCCCATAAGCGGATTTATATTTGGGAACTTAAGACCCCACATTATACTTCCGATAGCTGCTAAACCAGAACCAATTGCAAAAGTTAAGGTTATTATTCTATTTATATTTATAGTCATTAATGATGATATTTCATAATCCTTAGAAACAGCTCTCATGGCCATTCCAACTTTTGTGTGGTTTACAATATATAATAATAAAAATAATATAATTACGGTTGCTACTGGAATTATAATAGTAAGTCTTTGTATTGAAACCGATCCAAGCTTTATAACATCAGTAAATAGTGGAACCTGGGGGAAAGCCTTAGGAACTCCACCAAATAAAACAGTTCCTAGGTTTTCTAAGAAGAAGGAAACTCCTATGGCAGATATAAGTATAGATATCTTTGGAGCATTTCTTATAGGTTTATAAGCAACCTTTTCTATAACAACCCCAAGAATAATAGTAAGTAGTATGGCTAATAATACCGAAGCATACCATGGCATAGCAAAAACTGCTATTCCATAAAAGGTAAAGTATGCAGCCATCATAAATATGTCACCGTGGGCAAAATTTATAAGTCTTAATATTCCATAAACCATAGTGTATCCTATAGCTATCAATGCATATAAGCTACCTAATGATATTCCATTTGCTAAATGCTGCAAAAATGTCCCCATTCTTAATTTCATCTCCTTAAAGTATTGAGAACCTACATAAAGTTGGTCCTCAAAATTTTTATTTTGTTGGTTCTACCGTATCTAGGTAAGTAAACTTACCAGCCTTAACAGTCTTTATAATTGCTGCTTTTATTGCATTTCTATCTTCATCAAAATTGATTACACCAGTTGCCCCTTGGAAGTCTTTAGTCTTAGCAAGCTCATCTCTCAACTTAACAGAGTCATTTGAGCCTGATCTCTTAAGTGCATCTACCAGTATTAGATATGAATCATAACCAAGAGCAGACATTGCAGAAGCATCTTTTCCACTATATTCTTTCTTATATTCTTCTAAGAATTTTTCTGATTCCTTTGTAACTGGTTTTTCTGTTGCAAAGGCAGTTGAAAATACTGCTCCTTCTACAGCTTGACCACCTATCTTTAAGAAATCTGGTGTTTCCCAAGTATCTCCACCTATTATAGGGACCTTTATACCTAAATCTCTTGCTTGCTTAATTAAAAGAGCTGATTCTGTAAAGTTACCAGGCGCAAAGATTACATCTGGATTTTGTGACTTTATATTAGTTAATTGAGCACTAAAATCTTGATCTCCAGTATTATAGTTTGATGTTGAAACTATTGCTTTGCTATCACCACTAAGCTTTGTGAATGAATCATTAAAATACTTTGCAAGCCCAACTGCATAGTCATTAGAAACTTCTTGTACAATTGCCACCTTCTTAGCATTAAGCTTTGAGTAAGCATAATTAGCCATTACAGTACCTTGGAAAGGATCTATAAAGCAAACTCTAAAATAATAATCATTTCCCTTAGTAACTAACGGATTTGTTGCTGAAGTTGCAACTGTTGGTATCTTTGCATTCTTTATTATGTCTCCAGCTGCCATAGAGAGAGAGCTTCCATAACTGCCTATTATAGCTGTAACCTTTTCTTTTTCTACAAGCCTTGAAGCAGCATTAGATGCTTCTACTTTATCGGATTTATTATCAACTACTACTAGTTCAATCTTTTTTCCATTCACTTCTGGATAAAGCTTATTTGCAAGTTTTATTCCTTCCACTTCTAATTCTCCACCACCGGCATTAGCTCCAGTAAGTGGTTCAAAAACACCAATTTTTATAGTATCGCTATTGCTGCTTGCACTTGAATCGGATACCTTCTCAACCTGACAACCTGAAAGAACTACTCCCGCTGTCAGCACTGCACTTATGATAATCGCAATTTTTTTCTTCATCTTTCTTCTTCCCCCTGCATAATATCTACTATTTGAATAATTCCTATCTTTAGTAGATTATTCTGTTCATTGTAGATTACTGTTCTTGAAAATACGGAGAATCAGCTTAAAGCTAATCCCCCCTCTGTTACTTTGCTGGTTCTACTATATCTAGATAGGAGAACTTACCGTCTTTAACCTGCTTAATCACTGCTGATTTTACCGCATTTCTATCTTCATCAAAGTTAACAACCCCAGCTGCACCTTGAAAGTCTTTAGTCTTTGTAAGCTCATCTCTTAACTTAACAGAGTCGGTTGATCCTGTTCTCTTAAGACCATCCACTAATAGCAGATATGCATCATATGCAAGTGCAGATACAGCTGCCGGTTCTTTTCCGTTATACTCCTTCTTATATGCATCTAAAAACTTCTCCGACTCTTTAGTTATAGGTTTTTCCGTAGCAAAGAAAGTAGAGAATACTGATCCTTCAACTGCACTGCCACCTATTTTTAAAAAGTCCGGAGTTTCCCAAGTATCGCCTCCAACTATTGGACACTTTATCCCTAGGTCTCTAGCTTGTTTTATTAAAAGAGCTGATTCAGTAAAGTTGCCAGGAGCAAAAATCACATCTGGATTTTGTGTCTTTATATTTGTTAGCTGAGCAGTGAAATCTTGATCACCAGTATTATAATTCGATGTGGATAATACAGCCTTACTATCACCAGTCAGTTTTGTAAACGAGTCAGTAAAATACTTTGCAAGTCCAACTGCATAATCGTTAGAAACTTCTTGTACAATTGCCACCTTCTTAGCATTAAGCTTTGAATAAGCATAATTAGCCATTACTGTTCCTTGGAAAGGATCTATAAAACAAACTCTAAAGTAATACTCATTTCCCTTAGTAACCAGCGGATTCGTTGCTGATGTTGCAACTGTAGGTATTTTAGCATTTTTTATTATATCTCCAGCGGCCATTGATAATGAACTTCCCCAACTTCCTATAATAGCCGTTACTTTTTCTTTCTCCACAAGCCTTGAAGCAGCATTTGACGCTTCTACCTTATCTGATTTATTATCAACTACTACTAGTTCAATCTTTTTGCCGTTGACTTCAGGATAAAGCTTGTTTGCAAGTTTTATTCCTTCAACTTCTAATTCTCCTCCACCTGCATTCGCACCGGTAAGAGGTTCAAAAACCCCAATCTTTATTGTATCGCTACTACTTTCCTTTGAATCTGATACTTTTTCAACCTGGCAGCTTGTAAGGAAAGTTCCCACTGCCAATACTGCACTTATTAGAACAGCTAATTTCCTTTTCATTTTTTAATCCCCCTCATAAATTTACGAATTATTGCTTATTGCTTCACTTAAACTCTATATCTTGGTGTTTATTTTATATCAGCACTTTATTTTCTGTCAATTGAAAATTAGTCTTGCGTTTTTATTCAAAACTTCATTTTTGTTTACATACTATACATCTTTGTATATATTTATTATATTGCCAATATTAATCCAAAATCATTAACACATTGTTTGATATTTAAGCTAATTTTTATTATTCTATCATAAAAATACACATTTTATTATTTGTCCTCCACTGGAGTACACATGTGTTTCTTCAATTGAACTAAATTGATTTGATTTTTTGTAAACAAATTATGCAATTTCTTTTTTTTAATTATTCAGATAAATTATTGTCAAATGTAAACGTATTACCCTAATATATACCATATATTTCATTTAAAAGTTTCTATAATTATGTTAAAATATTCATTATAACATTCGTTTTTTTACTAAAAAGGGGGCTACTGTATGAAAAGGAACAATAATTCCATCAAACTTACTACCAAGATTTCTTTCATCTTTTTAGTACTTCTTTCATTATTACTTGTAATAGGATTAAGTGAAATATTTAACTTAAGGTCAGTTAATGATAACTTAAAACACATCTATTCAGTAAATATGAAAGCTATAGAAGATGTAAGAACTCTGAGAGAGAACGTTCAAGAATCTCAACTTAACACCTTATTGGCAGCTGATCAAAGAAATAGTTACAATCTAACTAGATATAATGACGAAATCAATTCCATAAACATGGAAAATAGCAGCATAATGCAACAATATGAAACGTCAGTAACTTCAAGCAAAGAAAAATCTTTATTAAAAGATTTAAAAATGATGTTAGATGATTATATAAAAGCTAGAGATGAAGTCTTAGATGCTGTGAAACTTGGAGACTATTCAAAAGCTAAAGAACTAATAACTAATGTTACATTAAAGAGAGATTCAGTAGATAACACTATTAAAAGTATAGTATTATTTAATCAAAACGAAGCTAGACAGGCTTATGAAGATTCTAAGAGTACATACAATTCATCCTTAACCACAACTTACATAATATTAGGAATATCTTTAACTTTAGCTGCTATTTGTTCAGCTTACTTAAGATCTTATATATCAAAGAAACTAAAGTCTATAATAAGCTTTACTGAAAGGTTAAAAAATGGGGATTTATCAACCACAGTGAAGGTAAAAAACATGGATGAATTCGGAGTAATAGAAAATTCATTAAATGAAACTGTTTCATCACTAAGACAGGTTATATCAGAAATAAATAATAGTGCTGTTAATTTAAGTTCCTCAAGCGAAGAACTATCTGCAACCATAGAGGAAGTAACCTCAAAGGTAGACACTATTAATGAAAGCATACAGCACATAGGAAGCGGTGTTCAGGAGCTAACTTCAAGTATAGAAGAAGTAAATTACTCTACTGATAAGATAACTTCACAGGTGACAGATTTAGGCTCCAATGCAGATGATAGTTATAACTCTGCAAAGGATATAGAAGCGAGAGCATCAAAACTTAAAGCTAATTCTACTGAGCTAGTAAATAATTCTAAAGACTTGTACCACTCTAATCAAGAAGCTGTCTTAAGCTCCATAGAGCAAGGAAAAGTAGTTTCAGAAATTAAAGTAATGGCAACAACTATAACACAAATAGCCGATCAGACAAACCTTCTAGCACTTAATGCAATGATAGAATCAGCAAGAGCTGGTGAAGCCGGAAGAGGTTTTGCGGTAGTTGCTGGAGAAATAATAAAACTAGCAGATAGTTCTATGGCTGCAGTTAAAAATATAACTAAAATAACAGATCAGATAGAGTCAGCATTTAAGAATCTATCTAGTAACGCTAACAATATACTCAAATATATCGAAGATACAGTTACACCTAACAATGAAGAAATGATAAATATAGGTTATCAATACGGTGATGACGCTAAACTGGTAGCTGATATCTCAAAAAAATTCCACCAATCTTCTTCATCTATAAAAGGGATTGTCAACAAAATTAATACAGAAATCGAGAATATAAGTGCAATGTCTCAACAAACAAATGCTTCTTCTCAAGAAATTATAGAAAGTATATCAGAAACAGCTTCAGCTATAGAGGAAGTAAGTCGAACTGCTACCTCTCAAGCTGAACTAGCTCAAAAACTAACTATCTTAACCAGCAAATTCACTCTTTAATACTGGCCTCTGTTCTTAAAGATAGCAAAAACTCCACTGAATGAGACTTATTCAGTGGAGTTTTTGCTAATGTTTAATGAATCTAGTTTAACATGAAATAAGACTAATAAATAATAATGTTATTCTTTAACATCATAAATCAATTTGATACTTTCAACTACTTTTACAGGTAACTCTTGCTTCAATGCCCTTTGTAATAACCCAAAACTCTCAACACCATTTTCCTTCAAGTAATCTTCTATCATCTTAATCTTACTCTCTCTTCCAGGCATTAGCTGATATAGTACATACCAGTCCTCCAAAGAGCTTAGCGGAAGTACCGAATCATTTACTTTTTTGTTTTCTACTATAGCCTCTTCATCAAGTATAAACCTATATATACCATAATCATGTCTTAATGCAAAATTGCACATTACATCTACGTATGTATTTTTTACTATATATGTATAAAAATACTCTGTTAAAAACGGCTCCATATTCTCTTTATTTTCTTCTATCCCTATTTCGTCAAAAATCTTCTTTGCCCTAACTATATCTTTTTCATCAATTATTATATCTATATCGTTAGGTTTATCTACAATTCCATGAAAATAAAGCAATACAGACGATCCTATAACCCATCTTATGTCATTTGCATTAAGCTTATCAGCAATATAGTACAAATCTTCAAATTTCAAATTAATCTTCTCCCTCTACAAGCTTATTATTAATAGTAATGGCATAGTGTATTAAATATAGAATAAACATAAATCCACCAAAAAGTATCGTAAAATAAAAGCTTTTCCTATTTATATTATTTAATAATATTATGAATATATTTTTAGGCTTAGTTATGATATCCCAACTATTCCATCGTATAAAGCGTCCTAGATATATAGCGTACCCACTTATTATATTAATAAGAAATACAATAAGCCAAGACTTAGCAAAACCAAGCTTACGAAAGAAAGTTTTATGAGCCTTGTTTAACGCAATAAATCCTACAATATATCCTAACCATACACCAATAGCGATATTAACAAAATCAAGCCAAATTTTAAAGTTATCATTGAACATTATTCTATTTGTAATAGCATAATTGGGGTGAATAGGCCTACTTAAAACATACTTATTGCCTATAATATGAATAAAATCTGTAACCATATATGGTGAATTAGGATAAAATAGAATCCATAATATCCATAGAATATAGTTTATCACAAATACATTCTTTGCTTTAAAAGAATTATTGATTCTTATTATTAAATCAATAATCTCTAATGGGATCCATGCTAGAAAAAGATTCCAAACCATAAAATAAGGACTTTTGTATGGCGATATAAATATCCATAAAGAATATATAATACTGATAGCTCTTAGCATATTTTTTGTTGTAATCAAACTATTTGTATTAGATTTCAAAGTATCACTCCATTTTATAGATCAATTTTATCGTGTATCTATATATTATACATCTTTAATTCTTATTATGTTTACATAAAGGTAAAAAATGTTAACCTAGAAATTACAAAATTGCAGAGATAAGCTAATCCCTGCAATTCTAAAACTTCATTATTCTATCTAACTCTAAATTATTATATATCTGTATCACTTAATACCAAAACTTATATTTTTAAAACAACTACTTTTTACACAAGGAATAACTATACATATATTCCTTTACTTAAATACCTATCTCCTCTATCTGGGAAAACAGTGACTATATTGCCCTTGTCTACCTTTTCTGCAAGCTTAAGTGCCGCTGACAATGCTGCTCCTGACGAGCTACCAACTATTATTCCCTCTTTATGAGCAAGCTCTCTAACTAACCTAAAAGCTTCTTCATCATTAACCTTTATTATATCATCTACTAAATCCATATCCATAGTTTTCGGGATGAAATCATTGCCTATCCCCTCTATATTATAACATCCTGCTGTGCCGCCTCCCATTGTTGAGCCCTCAGGATCAGCTAAAATGCCTTTTATCCTACTATCTTGCTCTTTAAGATATTTTGCTATACCAGTATAAGTGCCCCCGCTACCAGCTCCTGCAACAAAATAATCTATATTGCCCTCTAAGGCCTCATATATCTCTGGCCCTGTTGTTTCATAATGAGCTAATGGATTATATATATTTTCAAACTGCTTTAAACTTATAGAATCCTCTATAGTAGCCAAAAGGTCCTCGGCCTTAGCTACAGCCCCAAGCATCCCTAGCTCTCTAGGCGTATTTATAACCTTAGCACCTAATGCCCTCATAAGCATTTGTTTTTCTTCTGAAAACTTTGTTGGAACTACGAATATTATATTATATCCTCTGTTTATTGCTGCTAGCGCAACCCCTAAGCCAGTATTGCCAGCTGTTGCTTCTATTATAGTATATCCTTCCTTCAGTGTTCCTTCATCTTCAGCAGCTTTTATCATATATTCGCCAATTCTATCTTTTACACTTCCACCAGGATTCCAATATTCTAGCTTAGCAAATATATTAACATCCTTCTTTAAGTTAAAGTGATTCAATTTAATAATAGGAGTATTCCCTATTAACTCCCTAATATCATCTATATATTTCATACCTCTCACCTTCTCAATTTCATCAATAAGTCTTAATAAGCTCATTAAAGCATAAGATGACTAACTACTTAATTAATTTCAATACTCAATCTTAATATAGCCTAGAATTACTACTGCTATATTCTTGATTTATCTAATGCATTTTGTATATCTTTAATTAGATCCTCTTCGCTTTCTATTCCTATTGAAAGTCTAATTAGATTATCAACTATTCCAACATTTTGTCTTATCTCATAAGGTATAGATCCATGTGTCATAGATGCTGGGTGGCAAACTAGGGATTCTACTCCACCAAGGCTTTCTCCAAAAGTTACTACCTCTAAAGATTCTACAAACTTCTTATAATCATAGCTATCTTTAAGGACAAAGGATATTACTCCTCCAAAGCCACTTGCTTGCCTTTTATGAGTATCATGTCCAGAATGGCTTTCAAGTCCTGGATAGTACACCTTCTCTATTTCTTCTCTACCATTTAAATATCTAGCTATAACATCAGCATTTTTATTATGTCTATCCATTCTCACAGCTAAAGTTTTTATTCCTCTTATTAATAAGAATGAATCAAAAGGAGCTAAAACGCCGCCTGTAGAATTCTGAATGAAGTGAAGTCTTTCACTTAGCTCAGAATTATTTACTACAACAAGTCCCGCTACTAGATCACTATGACCACCTAAATATTTAGTTGCACTATGAACTACTATATCTGCTCCTAACTCAATTGGTCTTTGAAGATAAGGTGTCATAAAAGTATTGTCTACAACTGTTAATATAGACTTTTCCTTAGCTATTTTTGAAACAGCTTGTATATCAGTAATATCCATAAGAGGATTAGTGGGTGTCTCTATGAATATAGCCTTAACTTTATCATCTATACTCGCCCTAACTTCTTCAAGATCTGTAGTATTAACTATGCCATAGGATATATCAAAATTCTTAAACACCTTATCTAATACTCTGAAGGTACCGCCATAAAGGTTATTTGATATCAATAGTTTATCTCCTGACTTAAATAGAGATACCACTGCGGTTATTGCTGCCATTCCTGAAGCAAAAGCATATCCTGCATAACCTCTTTCTAGTTCAGCAATTAACTTTTCTACCGCTTCTCTTGTAGGATTTCCTGTTCTCGAATATTCATATCCTTTATTTACCCCAAAACCTGGCTGCTTATATGTGGAAGTCTGAAATATAGGTACATTAACCGCTCCTGTTCTTTCATCTCCATCTATTCCTCCGTGTATAAGTAATGATTCAAAATTCATATGCTTTTCCTCCTAATATTTAAGTTTATATCTGTTACAATTCTATTTATATATACAATTACTTCTGAACTATAAAGTTCTATACGTTAAAATAATCTTTTATGAATCACCTCATAAAATTCTATAAGCACTAAAATCCTTAATGAAGTGATTCATATTTAAATTTATCTTTTTACTGCTGTAGCCATAAATATTCCTGGATTAGTAAATTCACCTTTACTTGAATATCCCTCACATCGTAATCCAGTGTCTATGACACTTATATCTGTAAATCCAGCATTGCTTAACCACTGTTTTATCTGCTCTTCTGAGAAACCAAGCCATTCATCAAACATTTCTTCCTTTGCCCACTCACCATCATGTTGATATACATCTGATATTAAAACCGTTCCGTTTAGCTTTAATACTCTGTACATTTCTTTAATCGCTTTTTCAGCATCAACAATATGATGCAAAGCCATATTAATAAATACACCGTCTATAGAATCATCAAACAAAGCTAAATCATCAAGAGATGACTTTATAGGATATATATTTTTTAGTCCTTTACTATTCGCAGAACCCTTAAGTTCTCTTAGCATGTTGTAAGATCTATCTAAAGAAAACACCATAGCTGATTTTTCCGCAAGGCCCAAAGATACGAATCCAGTTCCACATCCTAAATCAGCCACTACCTTACCTTTTATATCAAATTTAGATACTATTCTATCTCTTACCTCATCTTTAAAATACTCACTTCTCATAGTATTCCACTTATTTGCTATACTATCAAAATACTGATTAGAATTCATAATATTCTCTCCTTTCAAAATAAAAGTATTATTTAGACAATTAAAATTGTAATATTATTCAATAATAGAATTACTCTATAGGTATCCAACTTCAACTATTAATTTATATATGCCCCATAATTCTCAGAAGCCCGTATTATCGAACGTACATAAATTAAGTTTTCGTAAAGTATACCTATCATAGGAAATTCAGAATAATAGAATGGTTCTAATATTAAGATAAAATAAAAAACTCCTACCTCTAATATATAGAGGCAGAAGTTATATTCCGCGATTCCACTCTAATTAACCCTAATTATTCAAAAGAAAATAAGGTTATCTCATAATTTAGGTACACTTATAATCCTATACCCTAACGCTGTAACAGGCGTACCTGCTGCCGTCTACTATAATTCGAGGCAGTGCTCAAAGATGCATTCACATAAGTTTTACTAAAAATCTCTTTCAGCCAATGGAGATTTATCTCTGATAGCTATGCTTATGCTACTATTTCTTATCATAGCGCTATTCCTATCTTTCCTATCAACTTTCTAGGTTATACTATAATAATATGCTGAACTTAAAAATTTGTCAACAAAAAAATATACTTTTTTTACTATTAATTTTAGCACTTAACTTTAACAATAACTTAATTCTTACTAAGATATTGATCACCAAACAGTAGATCATATTGTATTAATTTATAATCTTTTACAGCCTCTTCATTTTGAATATTTCTACTGTTTATATGATTTTGTAAATAAGGATGAGTTTTTCTTACTTCATCTAATATATTAAAATAAACGGGATATGAAACCTTGGATTCTTTTAGTATATGTAATGATAACTGAGCTGGAGATATTATTGGTTCTATATTAGATATAGATTTATAGTTAGACCAAGCTGCTAAAGGAGTTGTATAAGAATTAATATCCGCTTCTATTCTCTCCTTATCTTTAAAATAATTTAGTGCATTGTACACATCATAATTACCAGCAGGACTACCTAACCTTGGAAGATGATCTCCAAAATAATATACTAGTGTTGGTCTTCCACATTCCTTTAAGCTACTAATTAATCTTCCAAAAGCTTGGTCTGCATCATATATACCAGATGCATAATTACTTATAACAGAAAGTTCAGTTTCATTTAATTTATCTGAATATGTGTTTACCTCTAGCTTATCGTATTCCTTATAATAAGGGTCGTGATTTTGCATAGTTACCGCAAAGATAAACTTAGGTCTATCTCCATCATTAAGCTGTTTTAATATCTTATCCACTAATTTATCGTCAGAAACATTAGTACCTTTGCAGTCATTATTTTTATCAAACCCCTCTATGTCTATAAATTTTTTAAACCCGAAATATTTATATACCTTATCTCTATTATAAAAGGTTCCATCATTAGGATGAATTGCTATAGTTTCATAATCATTTCTATCAAAAACTGTGGCTATACTAGGAGTGGTTCTCCTAAGATACACATTGTATGGCATCACACCTGGACTTGTAAAGTAATTCGACAGCCCAGTTAAAGCCTCAAACTCAACATTCGCAGTACCTCCCCCAAATACTGGAGATAATATATTTCCTTTTTCATTGGCTCTTATATTTCCCATTATATCTTTATCAAACTTAACTCCATTAAGCCTTGTAGGATCCCAAAAACTTTCGCTCATTATAAGTACAACATTTGGCTTTGTATCAATATCTGATAGAACCTCTACTTCCTTGTGGTTATTAAGCTTATTAACTATATTATCTATCTTTTCCTTGGAGTATTCCTCAGGCTTATCTGCTAAGTAATTTTTATAGTCGCTCATCAAAAAATAATTTTCTAAAAAAATCCCATTTTGTAAGGTATCCTGCTTTCCAATATACCAGGACTTACCTAGTCCTAAATCAACTAAACTCTTGGTGTAGCTTAAATAATAAATACTACATCCTGTCACAATAACAGAGAGCATAATCATAACAAAATCAGGCTTAGGCATAAAGAGTAACATGATTTTCTTTCTAAACTTAATAATTATAAGTAAAGAGAGTACTATAGCAATAGCCATAAATATCATAATCCTATAATCAATGTACCTAGCTCCAATCATATAAGCATCTTTAATCAAATATATATCCCAGGGATAAAATGGCTCATCAAAATACTTCAATTTAATAAAATTAGCTATTAAAAATGCACATGAAAAGAAATAAAACAATAATCTTCCAAGATTTGCTCCTATTAAAGAGATTAACAACATATTTATAACAATTAGAACTAGCATATTTATTAATTGTCTCATATCAAAAAACTTTGCAATATCATAGATTAATTGATTCTTTAATATACAATCTCCAGAATAAGCTATAAGTGTTATTAATATTAATGTAGTATTTAGATTTAAGACAACATTCTTCCTAAAAGTTCTACTGTGTAATGAACTGGCTTGCTTACCTCTTTTTACAATCACGCCTAATAACCTGTATAATAAATACCCAACAGACATAGCTACAATTGCTGAATAAATATATACAAAAAGCGCTACTAATGATGTCTTGACATCATTAGTTAAGATGTTAAGTACTAAAACTCCTTTACCGCTACTAAAAACATCTTCTAATCTTGAAATTTTATCTAATATAAAAGCATTTATGGGGATACTAATCCCTATTAATAAATCTTGTTTTAAATTGCCATAGGTAGAGCTTTCTCTAGACATATAGCCAACTAGATAAATTGGATAAAACAATACTACAAATAGATCTAAATCTATCCATGCCTTATCTAATAGAAATATTCCTGATACTCCAATCACATACAAAATCAAAAAAATATATTTATTTTTGATTAATAGCCTTGTCAATACATACCAAGCAACGCATGATAAAAATAGTACATTTAACAAGTACGCATTAGATCTTATATTAAAATTAATAAACGCTAAGTTTATTATTGATATAATTAATACTGATTTAATATTTATCGACGCTTTCAATATACCAAGGCAAAATACAATTCCCATTTCAACGACTAATAGATATACTCCTGTTAAAACATCATTATATTGCGAAACATTCAACAATGAAGCTCCCACAAGTAGAGATATTATTAATATGGTATTTATGTTTTTTCTTATGTACCTTAACATTGCAAAGTATCCCTCCTAGGAAATTCTCTGTAATTAAGATACCCAACAATGACATAAATATCCGTATGCCAATAAAAAAGGTTACTGAAGCGATTTTCTTCAGTAACCTTTTTTGCACATCTGCCTTTCTGAATGTATATGAGCAAAATCTAGCAGGCGAATATGATTTATTTTTTTACTATTTATTCTAAATAGTATCTCTAACCCCTCGATATTGCTAGATTTAGATATTAAAAAATTATATACTTTCCTAGATAGCAAAAAAGGTAAGGTTTGTATTACTGTTAAACCTTACCTTTACTATTAAGCATATTCTTTATAAAATCGTTATACTGAGGTTGCGAAATCATATAGCTTTTTTCACCAGAGAATAATATATATCCATCTCTACAAGGGCACATGCTAAAACAGTTTTTAGACTTTAAATACACGTCTAGTGTATCCGTAACCCCTTTAGGATTAGGACCATCGTACTGCTGCACTTCATCTCCTGAAGTATTAATAATTTTAACCAAAGCTTGTACCTCATCCTTAGATAAAACTCTAGTACTTACACCAGTATAAGACAATTCTACTTTATCTATTTTATCCATAGTAATATTCTTAATCTTAATAAAATCCATTTCTTTTTCTTTTGAATTACATCCTAGTAAATTGCATGAAATTACAATCAACATTAAAATAATAATAGCTTTGAATCTTCCATTTTTCAAATTTAATCACCACACAAAAAGCACTTCAATTATAGTACGGTTAATAATTCAAATAGTGACACAAGTTATTAATTATTAAGGTATAATTTTGTACTACAGTAATTATTAATAAACTAATCCAAGTATTATTACTAGTGTCAAGAGAGCAAGTATAAATATAGAAGAATTCTTTCCAGCTCTAGCCCATAAATGTTCCTCGTACTTGTCACCAACATAATAAGCTAATACAACCATTAATAAAGTATAGAACAGGGTGTAGTGTATTCCAGTATGTCCATCTGACCAAGCCTTTAGGCCTATGGAATCTAATATAAGGTCACCTATTACAATATTGTTACCAAAACTAAAAGATAGGATTATAGATAATATCAATATTAATGGAGAAAAGGTTCCTAATCCAACCTTTCTTTCTACCTTATCCAAATTACTCACCCGCTTCTTTAGTGGTATTTAACTATGAACTTTATATAGCGATATACCTAAAGTTTATAATACAAATGTAAGTCCTTGCAATTTTAACATTATTAATTTTATATAATTATTACTACTTACACTATTATTACCCAAAACCAATTTAATATGCCTTCTTATAGTCTTAAGTTTACATCCAAAACTCTCTTATATGATTACTATTTAACCTAATAATATATATTTATATTTCATTCTAACTCCATAATATATTTCTCTAATCGTTAATCTAAAATTTAATGATAAACTATAAATCTACTCCCAGGTATCCCATACCTTTGGTTCATATCCTACCGTAGCCTGCTTACCATTTCTCACTATTGGGGTCCGATATAGACTAGGGTTCTTTAATAGGATTTCTTCTTTAACGCTATTATTTATTATATGCTGAAGGTTTGATTTCTCATACTCTTTAGAATCCTTATTTATTAAGTTATTAAGTCCAACAGAGTTTTTAACACTTTCCAGTTCTCGTTTTCCTAATCCAACCACATTTAAGTCTATGAATTGAAATTTTATCTTTCTTTCCTTAAAGTATCTTTCTGCTTTCTTTGTATCAAAACACTTTTTCACTCCGTATATTTGAATATTCACGTAATTTTCCCCCGAATTGATTTTTTATATATGGATGTATCATCTCATACTAAAATTCACATTTATAAACTATCCTATCAGAAACCAGAGGTGCTTTAAATTCTAATAAGTTTCTACTATTCTTCCACAAATTTCCTCTTGTATGCTATCATCTATTTTACTTATATTTCTTATCTTATAACCATCGTTAATCCTTACATAAGTTACGCCAATTATATATTCTTCTAATATTCCTTTTTTATTTACAATCAATCTAACAGTCCCTACTGGATACTCTGTATTATCTATTTTAACCTTAGTGCAAGCCTCTATCCTTACTCCATTAGCCCTCTGCCTTCTCAATCTACTAATCCATTTTATCTTCTTATTTTCCTTAGCTTCAACTAAGTCTTGCTTGCTATTTTCCTTGTAATCCACAAATTTAAAAGCCTCATCATATTGTTCATTTATTATGTCATTAAAAAATTTTTCAGTTTTATATTGTAAGGTTTCCTTTTGGCTCTTTTTTAAAATTGGATATACTAAAGCCATAATAGATGTTAACATTAATATACTAATTACTATACTTCTACTAATCTTGAGCCTTTCATAAAGGTTCACATTTATCTCTCCTAAAGTTTATTTTATAATTTTTGCATTTGTTTTATCTCCAAGTATATATGGATTATTTTCTTTATTTATAATCTAAGAGTTACACTATTTTATCTTTATATCAAGATGAGTATCCATGCAAAATTAAATTATCAAAAAGTACTTTCCATAAGGTCCTTACCTTATATTGTAAGTACTTAACTGTTATTATACATTTAAACTTTTATCCTTTTAATTAATATTCCATATTAAATATTTTTTGTCAATATATATAATTTTTTTATCAAAATTTATTATTTTCTACAACCATAACTTTTACAATCTAATATTCTTTTTGTTATTTTTCTTTCTGAAAATTAGTACCTTCCCATTATATTTTTTAATTGCTTTACATCTCATATGACATTTTAAAAGAATATACTATGTTTAATAATAAAATACATTACTATACAGCAATAAAGCCCCTTAGTAAATACTCTAATATACTAAGAGGCTTTATTGAAATAATTACTTCAACCCAAGCTTTTCTATTCTTATGACATTCTCTACTTTTTTAATTATCTCTAAGTCATTTATCTTTTCTAAAGACTTATTTATTCTTCCTTCTAAAGTATCGTGAGTAACAATAACTATAGATACAAGCCCTTTATCCTCTCTTCTAGCCTTTTGTATAAAGGAAGCTATACTAACCTGCTCTTCTCCAAAGATAGTAGCTATCTCTCCCAAAACTCCTGGCATATCCTTTACGGTTATTCTTAAATAATATTTTGCACTTACATTGTCCATTGGAGTTATTTCTTTATCTGCATATCTACTAGTAACTACGCTAGCTCTTTCTCCGTCATTTCTTAATACAGATATTATATCTCCTACCACTGCACTACCTGTTGGTAACTCACCGGCACCTCTACCATAAAGCATAAGATCTCCAACTGCGTTACCCTTTATGAATATAGCGTTAAAGGAGTCATTGACATTGGCTAATGGGTGAATAGATGGAATCATTGTTGGATGAACTCTAAGCTCTAGTTTGTCATCAACTTCTTTAACTATAGCAAGGAGTTTAATTACATATCCTAATTCCTTAGCATACTCTATATCTTTTGAAGTTATCCTTGTTATCCCTTCTCTATAGATATTATTTACATCTACATTTGTCTCAAAGGCTAGTGTTGTCAAGATAGCTAGCTTATATGCAGCATCATAACTTTCTACATCTGAAGTGGGATCAGCTTCTGCATATCCTTTTTCTTGAGCCTCTTTAAGTGCATCTTCGAAATCCATTCCTTCTAAAGTCATCTTAGTTAGGATATAATTTGTAGTACCATTTATTATTCCAATTACTTCTTCAATCTTATTGGCAGTCAAGCTCTCGTTTATACCATGAATTACTGGTATTCCACCAGCCACACTTGCTTCAAAGTTTACTATAACTTCATTTTTCTCTGCTGCTTCAAAAATTTCCTTACCATCAGTGGCAATTAATAGCTTATTAGCTGTAACTACATGCTTTTTATTCTTTATAGCTCTTAATATATAGTCTTTCGCAGGTTCTAACCCCCCCATAACCTCTACAATTATCTTAATGCTATCATCATTAAAAATATCCTCAGCATTTGTAGTTACAACTTCTTGAGGCACCTCTATATCTCTATACTTATTTTTATCTCTTACCAATATCTTTGCGATTTCTATATCATAACCAGCCCTCTTCATAATCGCTTCTTTATTAGTGTTCAATATCTTCCAAACACCTTTACCTACATTACCTAAGCCTAATAATGCTATTCTCACTTTCTCCATATCTATTTTTCGCCCCTTTTTATATATTCTATTTTACAAAAGCGCTGTATATAGCCCTATACGCATTTTCAAAATCTTCATTTTCAACACCTATTATTACATTTATTTCACTAGACCCTTGGTTAATCATTCTTACATTGACCTCAGCTTCGGAAAGACTCTTAAATATCTTAGTAGCAACTCCTTTAGTTCTATTCATGCCTTTACCAACAGTAGCTATAAGAGCCATGTTAGGATGAACGTCTATAGTATCTGGATTGCATTGTCTCTTAATCTCTTCTAATATTATTTCAAGCTTATCTCCTACCTGGCACTCTTCTATAACTAAAGAAACAGAGTCTATTCCTGCAGGCATGTTCTCAAAAGAAACTCCGTTGCTTTCAAGTATTGTTAAAAGCTTTCTGCAAAAGCCTTGTTCAAGATTCATAAGCATTTTTTGTATGGCAATTACAACAAAGTCCTTCTTTCCAGCTATACCAGTTATGGTATCCCCATAAGCTTGAACTCTCTGTTCATCTACTATAAAGGTTCCTTTATCTTCAGGTCTGTTTGTATTTCTTATATTTATAGGGATTCCCACATCTCTCACAGGGAAAATACTCTCCTCATGAAGTACTTTTGCCCCCATATAGGACAACTCTCTAAGTTCTTTATAAGTTACATTTTCAATAGACTTTGGATTTGCAACAATATTAGGATCTGCCATCAAGAATCCTGAAACATCAGTCCAGTTTTCATACAACTCAGCGTTTGTGCATCTGGCAATAATAGCTCCTGTAATGTCAGAACCACCTCTAGAAAAAGTCTTTATCTTACCATCAATAGCTCCATAAAATCCTGGTATAACAGCCTTATCTATATTTTTAAGCCTCTCTCTTACGGCTATTTCTGTTGCTGCCATGTCTAAAGTTCCAAAGTGTTTAAATTTTATTACCTCAGCAGCATCTACAAATTCATAGTTTAAAAAAGCTGCTAATATAAGACCATTTAAATATTCACCTCTACTTGCTGTATAGTCTGCAGAAGCGCCCTCCTCTATCTTAAGCTTTATTTCTTCTAAGTGACTTTGTATATCTACATCAACGTTAAGCTCTAAAGCTAAAGTCTTATATCTTTCCTCTATATGCTTAAATACATCTTCAAAGGATATCTCATTTTTTGCATGCTCATAGCAAAGATACAATAGATCTGTTATCTTATAATCCTTCTTAAATCTTTTCCCAGGTGCTGAAGGCACCACATATCTTCTCTTATCATTTCCAAAAACTATATTTCTAACCTTTTGAAATTGCTCACTATCAGCAAGCGAGCTTCCTCCAAACTTAGCTACAACTACATCACTCATCTCATTACTTTCCCCCTATTTATATAATAATCTCTCGGAATCTTTAAGCCTTGATTTATCTGGCTTAAAGATTCCTTTTTTATTGAAATCCCCCACTTTTTTGTTAAAAGCACTTGACAAAAATATCGAAAAATGCGGCGCTACGCGCCCCTTAAATATAAGGTATATTTTTCGATTGGAGGAGATTTTTAATGTTACCTGTTTACTCTGGCGGCCATTCCGCCTATCAAAAATTTGTTGTTGAAATGCTTCGTAAATATTATCCTAATCCGGATGCTATCGCGCGTTCTACCTGGGATATCATTGATCGTTTCTGGAACCTAGACCTCTCATATACTGAAATACATCTGAAAAATAAATATTCCATTTTCGGTCCGAAGCCGAGAAATCCTTCTTGTATGCATAGATCATATCTTTTATCTATTGATTTTAAAGTTACTTCAGTAACTGATTGGGTTGCACAACTTAAGATCAACCCTCTTTATGCTATATTGAGCGGATTTGAAGTAGGCGACACTCGGTGTTGGTACTTTTTATGACTTCTTTAGCCGCTTATGGGATTCTGATAATAACAATCTTTCATCTCAGTTACAACCTTTAAAAACTTCTGTAAAAAAACCTAAAAGAAAGGTTTAAAAGCTGATCCAGTTGAAAAGACAACAGTAGAACAACTATTAAAAGAATTACAAGGAGTATCTTTTTTAAGTGATGAACAACCTTATAGTTCCCTTTTTAATTTATATAAAATGAGTTTCTTAATCTTTCTATACAAAGGGACTGATCAATACAGAGAACTTAGCTCTTGCAGGTGATGGCACACCAGTCGCTACCTCTGCAAGAGAACGAAAACACCGTGTATGTGATTGTATTTCCAAAGGTATTACTGACTGTACTTGCGATAGATTCTTTTCTCAGCCTGACTGTGACATCGGCTGGGATTCATCAAGAGACTGTTTTTATCATGGATATGATCTCTACATGTTTGTTGCATCTGATTCTGATAGTGATCTTCCAGTATTCCCTTTGTTTGGGCCAGCCTCAAGGCATGACTCCCATGGATTTCTCCATGCGTTTTTTCGCATGAAAAGTTTACTTCATGACTTTAAAATAGACAAAATTATTCTCGACTCTGCTCATGATGCCATGCCATTTTATGAATACTTCAAGCAAGAAGGAATAACTCCGTTTATTGACTTGAATGAGAAACGTGGCATCAAAGTTAAATATAAAGATGATTTTATCATTGGTAAAGATGGTATTCCCGTCTGCAGAGCAGGCCGTAAGATGAATCGTGATGGTGTTGAAAAAAGAAACACCGTATCAAATTCCATTGTCCTCTAACAAGTAGAAAGTATGGATGTTCCTGCGAACACCCTTGTTCTGATTCCAAATACGGGAGAACGGTGCATCTGGCAATGAAAGATAATCCAAGATTGATAAACATCCCACCAAGGTATAGTAAAGAATGGAAAGTAGAATATAATTCAAGAACTTCCGTAGAACGTTCTAATAAACGACAAAAATAGACTTTCTATTAGAAAGCGGCAGACACCGCTCTACTAAGATGTGGTACTGCCGCCTCTATAACATCTTGATGCTACAACATCTCAATGCCTGGGATCTGCCTTTTGAGTCAGATCTCAAAAAATTGATTTTGCAAGCCGCTTAATCAATACATAATTATTTTAAAACATAGCGGCAGCTATGTCTATTAGTTATGCGCATTTTTATTAATATTCCACATTCTCTGTAAATCTTTGGATAATATTCACTTTTTAATGTACGCTACCCCGATAGGACTATAATAATCACTCATAATTCCGAGAGACTATTATACTAAAGAATATTGCTTAATTTATAAAATTGTAACCTGAGATCCTTCATTATCAATATCTAACTCTAATACTTCCCATCTATTTCTTAAAGTATCTAAATATTTTTTTATATTATTAGAAAAACTCGTATCATCTTTTCTAAGCATAACCATTATAGCG
Organism: Clostridium manihotivorum; assembly: GCF_004015185.1. Taxonomy (GTDB): domain Bacteria; phylum Bacillota; class Clostridia; order Clostridiales; family Clostridiaceae; genus Clostridium_AR; species Clostridium_AR manihotivorum. Next base: position 6,278,126 of record NZ_CP025746.1, read on the forward strand.
GGACCTGCACCACTTAAAAACACGGATAGAGCATTAAATTCACTGCATTTATCTTTTATATCATAAAAGTTCTCTATTAGTTGCGCTCTATAATCTTCATGTAGCTTATCCTTACATGCAATCTTTAATAATTCCAAATTTCCACTAGACAAAGCCGATATCATAAGCGCTACTCTTCCTATATTATAAACACCTTGCTTATAATCTATAGTTTTAGGCAATACAGCCCTAGCCCTATCAGTAGAGAGTTTAAAATCTGGTATTAAGGCACAAAGCTTAAAATCTTCTTTTATATTTATCTTGTTATATATAGTTCTATCCTCTTCTGTAACTGAAACAGTTATTCCCCCATATAGTGCAGGAGTAATATTGTCAGGATGTCCTTCCATCTCTGCAGCAAGATTTAGTACTTCCTCTTCACTGAGAGTACCCCCGGTTAATCCATTAGCAGCTAGTATTCCTCCAACTACGCAGGCAGCACTACTTCCAAGGCCTCTAGATACAGGGATATCGCCCTCAATCTTTATGCTTAAACCTGTAGGAGTGTAGTTTAATTTATCAAAGCACTTCTTCATAGAAACATATATAAGATTTTCTTCATTCTTAAACTCTTCTTCACAACCTTCAAAGACAAGGCCTTCTTCTATTTCTTCCACAACAAATCTATTATACTTTTTTACTGCTAACCCAAGGCAATCAAAACCAGGTCCTATATTTGCACTTGTAGCAGGCACCTTAACTTCTACCATCTAATCACCTACAATTTCAAAAATTCTTCTATTACATTTTTCATGTTTTCTTTATCACAAGTAGTTGTATGAATTATTGGTTTACTTTCTAGATTGTCAATTCCTTTTGGAATTCTTATATTAAACTCTTTAGAAAGCTTTTCTACCATTTCAAAATCTGAAGCCTTGCTATCTTCAAAGCTAAGCGCTTCATTCACACTTCTTGGGAACTTAAAAGGGCTAGCTGTTGAAGCTATCACAGTCACTGCATCATCCTTTGTGGTGCTTACATATTTCCTAAATACGTTATACGCAACCGCAGTATGGGTATCTAAAACATATTTTGAAGAAGCATATACTTCTTTAATAGCTTCAATGGTTTCTTCTTCAGTAGCAAAGCCTCCATATAGCTCCTCTAATCTTTCTTTCATCTCTGAGTTTATTTCATACCTTCCCTCAGTTCTTAACTGCTCCATTAACTCATTTATAAAATCTGAGTTTTTCCCGCTTATTTCATATAAAAATCTCTCTAGATTACTAGATATCAATATATCCATGGAAGGAGAATTGGTTATTACAAAATCTCTATTTTTATCGTAAACTCCTGTATTTATGAAATCAGTAAGAACCTTATTCTCGTTAGATGCACATATAAGTTTATCTATAGGAAGTCCCATATTTTTAGCATAGAAGGCCGCTAATATGTTACCAAAATTACCAGTAGGTACTACAACATTTATCTTCTCTCCAGCTTTAACTTTTTCATCCTTCAGTAAAGTCACATAAGCATAAACATAATAAACTATTTGAGGTATAAGCCTTCCTATGTTTATAGAATTAGCAGATGATAACATATATCCATTCTCATCTAAAAGCTTATTGAAATCCGAATCCCCAAATATAGTCTTTACTCCGTTTTGCGCATCATCAAAGTTCCCCTCAATACCTACTACAAAGGTGTTCTCTCCCTCTTGTGTAATCATCTGTCTTTTTTGAATCTCACTTACCCCTTCCTTAGGGTAAAATACCACTATCTTAGTTCCTTTAACCTTTGCAAAGCCTTCTAAAGCTGCTTTGCCGGTATCACCAGAAGTAGCTGTAAGTATGACTATCTCTTTATTGATATCAAGTCTTTTTGCTGCAATCTTTACCAAGTAAGGAAGTATACTAAGTGCCATATCTTTAAACGCTAAGGTCTTCCCATGAAAAAGCTCTAAAAAGTATGCTCCTGCAGAATACTTTAATGGCGCTATAGCCGGATCCTCAAACTTTTCATCGTAAGCACCTTCTATGCAAGCCTTAAGCTCTTCAGCTGAAAAATCATCAAAATACTTACTCAATACATAAAAAGCTAGTTCCTTATAATTTAGATTTTTAAGTTCATCAAAGGTCTTATCTATCTTTGGAAAAAGTTCTGGTACAAATAGCCCTCCATCTTCAGCTATTCCCCTAATTATAGCCTCCGAAGCAGTTACTAGATTTTCATTCCCTCTTGTACTTTTATAAAACACATACATGCCCCCTTAAATTTATTTCTTTTAAAAATACTTAAAAATATGAAAAAAGAGACTAGGTTTAAACTTAGTCTCTGGAAATACGGCTTTTGATATTCATGTAACCAAAATAAAGCTTAATAAGCTTAAAATATAGCTAAACAAATATATTATCAAAATCCCCTGTCCTTTTACCTGAGAGTTTCACTACATCTTTGTAGCTTTCCCCTTCGGTGCTCCTTTGAGTCTCTCCAGAGGTTCGTCCAATAACGGTTTTAATCCCGCTATCTTCATACGAATCTATAAAATTATAGTAATTATATATCAAAATATTCTAATAAGTCAATAAAATTATCTTTCTAAAACCTTTTGATATCCACATAAGCTTCTGTAGATGGCCACTTCATAATAAAATTTATATTTTCGGACTGAAGCGGCACATACTTAAAAATTGTTAATGATATTTGTAGAATAGATATGCAACCTTACTAGATTAAAGATATATAAGTAGTAATAAAAGCTAGAGGTTATCTATAAAATTGACATATCTTATAGGCGGACAGCTTAAATGTATATTTCAGTATATGTGTTGTAAGTTATTCTGCTACTAAAGCCCAAGATCTTAGCTTCAAATTATTTATATAGATTAGAATGTAGCTCTAACAACTCATAGTTACATATTTGTATATACCTATAAATATTTAAAAATACCACCTTTTTCTTATTTAGACTCAGCCAAAGCCGCTCTCATAGTTTCAATAGTAGACTTTAATTGAGTACTTGGTACTACAAGCTTTATTATCTTTTTCTTTATTCCATAGGTCTCAACTTCTATAATCTTATCTAAAGCAGATTTTGAAGAGTCTGATTCCTTAATGTCTATAATATTATGCCATTCAACAAAGGCTCCATCCTCTGCCAGTATCCCCTCTTTTCCTATCACATTAGTTCTTAGCTTGGCCTTAACTTCCATAAATAAAAATGAAATCATCATAATTGAGGCCACTACAAACTGAAAAGAATAAAAAGATTGAGGCACAAAAAAGCTTTCAAATAATCCAAATGTAGTACTTGTATCTTGATATGAAGTTTTACTTTTTAAAACCCTCAGTGCAAACTTTATAAAAACTAAAAATCCAGCAATTATCCCCCAAACTATATCACCTACTCTATCACTTCTATACTCAAACCAATACTCTCTTATAAGAGCTCTATTTAATACCCTATTATTAAATACTCTTATTTCTCTTATCAATATATATACATAGAATAATAGTACAATCAGTATAATAATGCTCGTCATACTTCCTCCTAAATTTTACGAATATATTCTTTATTAACGTAGTTATAAAACTTATTAAAAACACATTTTATTCAAGTCTAATGCTTGTTTTACATATTTATATAGATACTATACATAACTTAATACAAAATAAATACTTCTTTTATATTAAAGATATCTCAATAAATATATTACAACTATCATACAATATATTTCCATTATTACAAATAAATTTCACAGATTATTAAAATCATGTTCTCCATAGCGAGCTTAACATTATAAATGTTAATGAAATCAAACATCTACGTAGGAATAGCTATATAGATATGCTATCATCCTCAATCAACTCTCAATAAAGAACTATGTTTTTCAAGCTCCATACTGCTTATTACGCTTAAGGATGAGGCCAACACCACTAATATAGCCACACCAAACATAGCTAAATCTATTTTGTAACTAGGTGAATATCTACTATCAAATACATACCTTGTTATTATAAAATTCAAAGCTTCAGCTGATAAAATTCCTATTACTCCTGCTAAACCACCGGTTATCAAGCTCTCTATAATACTTATTTTCTTTATATCTCTAATCTTTGCACCTAATATATTAAGCATCAAAAACTCCTTTATCCTATCGAAATTTACCATGATTAAAATGTTAGCTACAAGGCAAAAAGCTGAAAATATACTTATGCAGCTTATACATATAAATGCGTAAGTCATCTGCTTCAAAAGAGCAGTTAAACTATTATATTTATCTTTTTCACTTATAATCACCACACCCTTTAGTTTCTTGGACAAAGAATAATTTAAGTTTTTTTCATCATTACTATTACATTTTATTAAATAATTAAGTTTACTATTAGTTTCATTTAAAGTGACACCTTTTATGGAAGCTATGTCTACGTAAGTCGCCCAGTCGTCTCCAAACTGGCTTTTATCCATTATTCCAATTATAGTGAAATCAAGCTTTTTACCTTGAATATCAATACTTATTTTATCGCCTACCATAAATTTTTCGCTGGAAAAATTATTTCCTAGAACTATATAGTTATTATTCTTATCTTTATTATCAAGCCATCGTCCTATAAGAGGCTTGTGCTTTATTAGGTTTTTACTTACATCAATAGCATTGAGCTTGGTATTATTGTAGTTTTCTAAAAGGGCTGCTTTTACTTCTGGATAACGTCTGCTATTCTCAACAATATCCTGCAAATGCTTGCCATTGCGGTCTACTAGTTTAGCATTTGTAACAATTTCCTTTGCATATCCTACAACTTCTTTTTCTTTATTTAGCGTTTCTTCAGTATAAGCTATGTTACTTTCATCAATACTTGTATTCAAGGTTAAATTATACCCATTATCCTCAGTGAATTGTGTAGTGGCTTTAGGTATGATGTAGTAAGATAAATTAATAATGGTTCCACACAATACCAAGGTCAAAATCAAAGCTGTAACACAGGCCGAAAACTTAATATTTTGTCTCTCTATACTCCTAAAGGCTAAAACGAAGGTTTTGTTTTTTGTAAGTTTAAGCTTTTTTATTGTACCTATTATTCCAAAAGATATGGTGTAAAAAATAGCTGTTACTATCAACAAACCAATAGTATACATTCCTCCCAGATCTAAAGAGCCTATATAAATAGATATACTAATTACAAGCATAATCAGCATAATTAGCCCAAGCGTAGCAAGGTTTTCATCTAACTTAAGTCTTTCTGTTTCCTGGCGCAGGATAGAATTCAGGTTAATTCTTTTGCTTATATATATAGGAATTATAGTAAAAGTCAAAGTCTGAAGCATAGTAAATATAAAGGTAACAAAAACAGCTAGCAGCAAACTGGATACTATTGAAACCACTCCAAGCTCCCTAAAAATACTTCTTTCAATAACTCCAGTTATCATAATACTTAATGCTATTCCAATAACATTGCCTATTGCGGCTATAATAAAAGTTTCATAAAGTATTACATCTTTAAGCAGTTTATCATTCATTCCATAGATAGCTAGTAGAACGTAATCTTTTTTCCTTTTAAGTGTAAGAATACATATAGTAACTCCTATTCCAGCTCCAGTTATTAAGGTTACAACCATCTCAATTAGTCCTAGGGCTTTTTCTTCTCTATCTCTAAGATCTTTAGTTGATTTTATAAGCTGCTCAGAGGTTGAAAACTTATCTCCAGCTTTAAAGCTTTTCTTCAGATCACCTTCAATATCCGATATGCTATAATCCTTATTAACGCTGATATTTACATTGGTGGCTATTTTCTTCACATCAAATCCTTTATAAACTGGAATATCAGTTTTATTAAATATCATAAGTCCAAATACATTCTCATCCATCATATTTGTGGTATCAATAATATCACCTATCTTAAACTCACAATCCTCTTGAGAAAAGTTTTTAAGTGTAATAGCTATACTATCTCCCCTTTTCAAACTAAACTTATCCGCAAGGGTCTTGTTGATTAATATACTTTTACTTGCAAGCTTATCTTTATATCTTCCAATTCTTTCGTCAACTGAATAATAATCAGGATCTATTATTTTCACATCAACCTCACTACTCATATCATTATGAATAAAGTTGTTCTGCATTTTATAGGTAGTAGCATAATATAGCTTGCCTTCAGCTTTCATTTTATCTAGAAGTTTATACTGATCTGCGCTTATTGTATTACTAGATAGAGTTATATTTATATCACCATCATTAAGACTTCTAGAATTAGAAATGGTGTATTGTCCATTAAATGAAATTATACTCCTAAGAGAGATCAATATAGCTACAGCAATAGCTATAGCAAAGATGCTTAAGAAAATCTGAAACTTATTTTGTCTCCAGGTCTTTAAGTTATATGTCCTAAAAAGCATTTTTGCAGTTATCATTCTAGCAGCTCTCCTTCATATATTTGTCCGTCTATAATATGTACTATTCTATCTGCTCTTTTAGCTACCTTAATATCATGAGTTATAACTACTATAGCCATATTATATTTTTTTCTAAACTCATCAAATATATCTAAAACTAGCCCACTACTCTTACTATCCAAAGCACCAGTTGGCTCATCTGCAAATAGTATTTTAGGTTCTCCAGCCAAGGCTCTTGCTATAGCTATTCTCTGCTGCTCCCCACCTGATAACTGCTTAGGAAATGATTTTCTCCTGTGTTCTAACCCAACAACAGCTATTAATTCATCAACTTTTGCTTTCACATCAATCTTCTTTTTGGAAAAGAATAGTGGCGTTTCTATGTTTTCTTCAGCATTTAACACCGGGATTAGATTAAAAGCTTGAAAAACTATCCCTATATTTTCATTTCTAAATTCAGTTAATTCATTTCTGCTAAGAGTTCTTATATTAACCCCATTTATACGTACCTTACCTGAACTCTGTTTGTCTATACAAGAAATAATGCTAAGCAAAGTACTCTTACCACTTCCGCTAGGCCCCATTATAGCTACATACTCATTTTCTTTAATATAGAGATTTATATTTTTTAAAATATCTATTCTTTCCTCTCCACTGCCTATAGACTTGCATATATTTTCAGCCTCTAATACATACTCCACCGTATATCCCCCTAATAATCTTTACTTTCTTGTTAATATTAGTAACCTTCTAATATTGCTTTCAAAAAGCTTATTAATCTATAAAAATGCCTATCATGGGAGGGCCTCTTTAAATACTCCAACTTATAGGCAACACAATTAATCTTTAGTGGAATTATATATCCAACTCCCTATATTGTAAAATATCTCATTTATTCATTATTTTGTTTGTTAATTTACCTTACAGTCGTGTAATCGTTTGTAGTAATGCTTATCCTGTTTTATTTCAAGGATTCACCTTATATCAAATTAAGAGTTCTATATTTTTCTTAAAAGTAGAAGATTCACTAAGGCTACCTAATTTAATGATTTTTTTGTGCATGTGCTTTTCCTAATGCATATGAAGAAAATCTGGCAGTCCAATGCAGTTTCTTTTTTAATGTTCAGCCTAAATAGCTACTCTGACCCTTTCATATTACTAGGCTTAGCTAATAAAAATTCTTATACTCTCTTGGAAAGTAAAAAAACTAGCAACAACGCAACATTCATATGCATTATTACTAGTCTCTATTTCTATATTCTACTTATTGGAATTTATCTTATCAGCAAGATCGTTAAGATAAACCCATCTATCCATTTTCTCTTCCAAAAGCTTTTCGGTTTCTTCCTTCTCAGCTATAAGCTCTTGAAGCAGAGAGTAATTAGTGCTTGCTTCATTAATCTTAGCTTCTAAATCACTAATCTTTTCTTCTATGCCAGCTATAACATCATCAATTTCATCGTACTCTCTTTGTTCTTTAAAAGAGAACTTTAATGGTCTTTCCTTCTTCTTAGCCTGATTGTTATCCACAGCTTCAGCTTTTTTATCAACAGTCTTCTTAGTTTTTTCTTCAGCACTGTTGATATCTTTTTGTCTGTTATCTTCCTTATAGTCTGTATAGTTACCTGTATACTGAACTACCTTTCCGTCTCCTTCAAAAGAAAAAATCTTAGTTGCCATTCTATCTAAGAAATACCTATCATGGGACACTGATATAACTGCTCCTGGAAACTCATCTAGGTAATCTTCAAGGATTGTTAGAGTCTCTATATCTAAGTCATTGGTAGGCTCATCTAATATAAGTATATTGGGAGCTTCCATAAGCACTCTTAGAAGATATAGTCTTCTCTTTTCTCCTCCAGATAGCTTTGCAATTGGTGTCCACTGCTCTGCTGGTGGGAACTTAAATCTTTCAAGCATTTGCGATGCACTCAGTTTATACCCTTCTTCGTTTGATATAAACTCAGAGCCCTCTTTTATATAGTCAATAACTCTTAAACTATTATCCATATGATAAGTCTCTTGAGAGAATACTCCTATCTTAACAGTTTCTCCTACCTCAATATCACCACTGTCTGGCTTTAACTTACCACTTATCATGTTTATAAGCGTTGACTTTCCCATACCATTAGGTCCTATTATACCAACTCTGTCATCTCTAAGCACAATATAGCTAAAGTCATCTATAAGCTTTCTTTCTCCGAAGGATTTACTTATATTATTTATCTCTATTACCTTTTTACCTAAACGAGTGCTTGCTACTGATATTTCCACCTTTGAGTTGTCTATATCTAACTTTTGCTCACTTAATTCTTCAAATCTATCTATTCTAGCCTTTTGCTTAGTACTTCTTGCTTTAGCCCCTCTTCTAATCCAAGCCAGTTCTTTTCTTAAAAGATTTTGTCTTTTCTTCTCACTGGCAAGCTCCATTTCCTCACGTTCTACCTTTTTCTCAAGGAAATCACTATAGTTACCCTTATAAGTATATAAATTTCCCTTATCTAATTCTATGATCTCATTAACAACTCTGTCTAAGAAGTATCTATCATGAGTTATCATAAGAAGAGCGCCTTTTCTTTTATTTAAATATTGTTCCAACCAGTCTATAGTGTCATTATCTAAGTGGTTTGTGGGCTCATCAAGTATAAGTAGATCACAAGGGCTTATAAGTACTGCAGCCAATGCTATTCTCTTTCTTTGTCCTCCTGAAAGGTTACCTACCTTTGCATTGAAATCAGAAACTCCAAGCTTATTAAGTATAGCCTTCGCATCACTCTCTATGCTCCAAGCATTCATACTATCCATTTGACTTGTAAGCTTCATTATTTCTTCAGGAGCTGCACTGTGGCTTTCCATCGTTTTTTCATACTGTCTTATAAGCTTCATAAGAGGAGTATCACCTCTAAATATCTGCTCAAGTACTGTTGATTCAGGATCAAAATCAGGACTTTGTGAAAGGTATTCAACCCTTACCGAATTTCCCTTAACTATTTTTCCTTCATCAGGCACCTCTACACCAGATACTACTTTTAAGAAGGTAGTCTTACCAGTACCATTTACTCCAATGATACCAATCTTATCTCCTTCATTTATTCCAAAGCTTATATTATTAAAAAGTTTCTTTTCACTATAACTTTTTGATACGTTCTCTATGGTTAAAAGATTCATCTATAAATTCCTTTCTTCTTGAATAACCTTATGACCATACACTTAAAAAGCTACGTTACTCTATACTTTAATTACACTAAGCTTTTAAGCATTTAAGCCTGCATTATTCATACCCTCTGATTATAGCCTATGTGCTCTAGCTTTTCAAATGGTATTACCTTGAAAGGCGCATGAATACTATATATTTATATAATTATATGTTTTTATAAATATATATTTAAATAAAGTTATAAGTTTGTATTTTAGAGTCTTTATACCTTAGCACCAAAAAAATAATTTCTACTTAGTTATACTTTACTAAAATCTTTTTATTTCATGTAAGGTTCCCTATATAATAAAAAGTCTAGCACCTCACTCTACTACAGCTGATGCCAGACTTTAATTAAAACTAATTTTCTACAACCTTTTTTGAAGTTTTCTTATCAACATTAAAGTTGTAGAGTAACCCTAATATTATAAATACAGAACCTATAAGCTTTCCTACAGAAAATTTATTAAAGCTGAAATAATCTATAACCATCCCCATTATAAGTTGTCCAACAAACATTAAAACCATGGAATATATAGCTGGTATCTTTGGAATAACTTTATTGGATAGTACTATTACGCAAACCCCTAACATCCCTCCAAAGAATGCATACGCTGGTATCCCAGCAATATTACTTCTATCTATACTCAAGGTATTTCCTGTTAACTTTGCTACTAGGAATAATACTACCGCAAAAGATAGCCCTGTTATATAATTTATAAGAGTTCCTTTAAGTCCTCCTATCCTTTCTCCTAGGTTACCATTGATTATCATAGATAAGGTAACGAAGGCGCCGCCTATTACTGAAAGCAAAATATAAAACATCTTAATCCCCCTTTAATATAAAGTCATAACAACTATTCCAAGAATAATAAATGCAAATCCTATTATCTTTTTCTTTTCGAAGCCATATCTTTTCATTCCAAACAATCCAAACTGGTCTATGATGGTGGCAGCAGTAAGCTGTCCTAACATCCCTAAAGATATAGATAAAGATGCTCCTACAGTAGAAAAGGTCATGTTATTTATTAGTACCACAAAAACCCCTATTATACCTGCAGATAGAATATAGATAGGTATGCCCTTAAGCTTCATAGAAAAACTTTCTTTTTTCACTAACATAACTACTATTACACTTATAAGTCCGACCATATGAATGATTACCAATGAAAGATTATTTCCTACATGTGATTGAAGTTCACTATTAAAACTAACCATTATGGTTATTATGAAGCCTATAATGACTGTAAAAATTTTATACATATGTCCCTCCAAAATATTATTATTTGTACCTCTATAGATAAGATATCAAAATAAGCTAATATCTTATATGACATATGTCACCTTTATGGATTTTTTCAATCTTAGATCTCATTAACTATAGATATAAATATGCACCAATTAAACTCGGAAAGTATTTTTAAAGTCTCTCTGGCTCTTGAGAGGATAATTTAAAGATATAAATTTAGAACTGAAGTTATAACTCTATAAAAATTAATAATAAAAAATTATCACCTCATCAAGCAGCAATTATGCTTGAAAAATGTATCTCATAACTGGGTTGTATATATTAATTCGATAACAATTGAAAAAATAACAACTAAATTCTCATTAACGATTTTTTTCTTTATACTAATTGTCTATAATATATATGGATACTATAAATGTAAGTCAGTTATAAATAGCTTTTGTTAATATACTTAACTAAAAAATAGAGTTATATCACGTTATCCATTCCTTATGGAGGCATACAACAGTTTTAAAACACCTACTAAAACCCACTAAAATATATTGGAATATTGTTAGTTTTATGTTGTCATAATATGTGTAAAGAGGTGATAGCATGAAGTATTATACAATTGGTCAATTCTCAAAATTAGTGGAAAAAAGTATTCAAACTTTAAGATTGTGGGATAATGAAGGAAAGTTAAAACCACATCATATAACAGAAGGTGGACACCGTTATTATTCTGAACAACAAATTAATCAAGTTTTGCAAGTGCCACTTGTTAAGAGAACTAGAAAAGTAATTGGATATTGTAGAGTATCAAGTAATAAACAAAAAGATGATTTATCAAGACAAGTTGAAAATGTTAAAACATACATGATTGCTAAAGGGTACTCATTTAATGTTATTACTGATATAGGAAGTGGAATAAATTACGATAAAAAAGGATTAAATCAATTGGTGGATATGATAACCAATTCAGAAGTTGAAAAGATAGTGATTCTATATAAAGATAGGTTGCTGAGATTTGGGTTTGAAATAATAGAAAATCTATGTAATAAGTATGGGACTGATATCGAAATCATAGATAACACTGAAAAAACAGAAGAACAGGAATTAGTTGAGGATTTTAAAAAGAAAGCAGAAACAAGTTTCAAGAAAATATGAAGATGGAAAAATTCCAATAGGAAAGGAAGGTGAAAACCGTTATAAATTTACTAAAACTAATAATATTAAAAAACTCGAAAGAGAATTAAAACTTATTCAAAGAAGGCTTTCAAATATACGTTTAAATCATATTCATCAAACAACAACTACAATAGTGAAAACCAAGCCAAGCAGAATAGTTGTTGAAGATTTAAATGTAAAGGGTATGCTTAAAAATAAACACTTATCAAAGGCTATACAAGAACAATGTTTCCATAAGTTTATTAGTATCTTAGAATATAAAAGTAAATTTAATGGCATTGAATTTGTAAAAGCAGATAGGTTTTATCCTTCAAGCAAAACTTGTTCTTGTTGTGGAGTAATAAAGAAAGATTTAAAACTTAAAGACAGAGTTTTTGTTTGTCCATCATGTAATGCTCGGATGGATAGGGACAAAAATGCGTCAATAAATCTTTCAAGGTATAAAAAATCAGCATAATATCACTAACAAGATAGTGCTGATATGTACTGTGCGTTACGCAGGATTTTAAGCCTTTGGAGCAACATATCAAACTGGAGTAGTCTTATGACAAAACAGGTTGCGTTGAATAAGGAATAAATCTCTAAATAGTAGATTTTATGTAACGGTGCTTTTTATAAATAAAATAAACGATAAATTACTGTTAGAAAGATTTAAAACCCTACATGATATAGACTCATACTTTAATAATGATATGACTCCATATATGGAGCTGCGATTATTTGATAAGGGTGAGCTTATTTATAAATCAAATGAAGAAATTGACTACTTTTACTTTTTAGTAAAGGGTAAGTGCAAGGTTTATACCTTGCTGAAAAACGGTAAATCTCTTCTTTTACGGTTCTATAATCCGCTTATGGTAATGGGCGACCTTGAGTTTATAAGCGGGTGTACCGCCAATTGCAACGTAGAGGCTGTACACAGCTGTACTTTTATAGCTATACCAATAGACATAATAAGAAATAAAGCTAAAGATGATGCTGTCTTCTTAGGTCATATCTGTAAGACCTTAGCAGAAAAACTAGCAACCTCTGCAGTATCAAACTCTATAAACCTTCTTTACCCCTTAGAAAATAGACTTGCAAGTTATATACTAGCCTTATCTAGTGAAGAAGATATATCTACTAGCCTTAAGGGAATTGTAGCTGAGAAATTTACTGAGGTTGCAGAGCTCTTAGGAACAAGCTATAGACATCTACTTAGAGTTATAAACAAACTATGCGAACAAAAGATTATCGCTAAGGATGGTAATTCCTTAATTATATTAGACTATGAAAAATTAGAAGACCTTGCAGGAGACTTGTATGAATAATTTATTTATGAGTAAATAGGTTATATGAAAATAAAACACCTATTGCTAAGCAGAAAGGAATACATATAAATGGACTTTAAGCAACTGACATATTTTCTTGAAATAGTTAAGCAGGGAAATATAACGAAAGCCTCAAAGAAACTACATATTGCCCAACCTCACTTAAGCCAGCAGCTGAAGATGCTTGAGGATGAGCTTGGTGTCAAGCTAATAGAAAGAAACACTAGAAAGTTTCAAATTACTAGTGCAGGACAAATACTAAAAAATCGTTGCGAGCAAATGATTGAGCTTATGGATACTACCCTTAAAGAACTAAAGGATATAAAGGATGGACTTAACGGAACCTTATCTATTGGAACCATATCCTCCGAAGGTGATACCTTATTACTTAACAGGGTAATGAACTTTTATGATAAATATCCAGGCATAACCTTTGATATAAGAGAAGGGGATACGAAGGACATATTAAAGCTTCTAACAGATGGTGTTATAGAAATAGGAATAATCCGTACCCCTGTAGACTCTGAAGGCTTTGAATCTATATACTTAGAAAGCGCACCAATGGTAGCAGCCACTCGTGAAAAGATATATTGGGATGAAAATGTAAAAGAAATATCTATAAGTGAATTAGAGAACAAGCCTCTGCTAGTAACTAGAAGATTTGAACAAAACATAGTTGAAGCCTGTGAAAATGCTGGTTTTGAGCCAAACATATTCTGCAAGATAGAAGACACTAGATCTATTTTAACTTGGGCAAATAAAGGCATGGGAGTAGCTATTGTTCCAAAGGACTGGATCGGTTTAGTGCCAAATGCGAATCTAATGTTTAAAGATATAAATGAGCCTTCTTTAGTTACAAAAACCGGTATCATTTGGATTAAGGATAGATATTTATCTGCTCCTGCAAAAAGATTCTTAGATATCTTTAAACTAGGATATATTTAAAATTATATAATAGCATCGATTGTTTGCTATTCAGTTAAATTTATACTCATTTATGTATGAACTTATTAATTATTAAGTATTTTTCTTATACATTTTATTTTGTTATAATAACCGAAGGAATTTAATTATTTACTTTCGGGGGCGCATCATGGTTTTTTTTAATGCATTACAAAGTATTCTAAGCATCGTTATAATGATTTTTATTGGTTATCTATTAACCTCTAAAGGCTGGCTAAACGAAGAAGCTTCTAAAATCTTTTCTAAGCTTGTTTGTAACATAGCTCTACCTTGCCTTATGTTAGTTGATCTTATGAATAACTTTACTAAAGATAAACTTATCCATTTAGGAAGTGGACTTATTATACCTTTTGTTTCTATGGCTGCAGGGTATTTTATAGCAATATTAACTTCTAAGACCTTAAAGATAGATGAAAAAAGTGCCGGAACTTTCCGTTCCATGTTCTTTGTTTCAAGTTCTATCTTTGTTGGACTACCTGTAAACCTAGCACTATTCGGAGAATCTAGTGTACCTTATGTATTGCTTTATTACATAGCTAACACAACCTTCTTCTGGACCTTAGGTGTTTATGATATAAGCAAAGACGGAATAAGCAGTAAAAAAAGCAGTATTTTTTCACTAGCAACACTAAAAAGGATAGTTTCTCCTCCATTGATGGGATTTATATTAGCTCTAATATTGATTATGATAAATGTTACACCACCAAGGTTTGTTATGGATACTTGCAAATATGTAGGTGGACTTACCACTCCACTATCCATGCTCTTTATAGGTATAACAATGCATTCCGTAGACTTTAAAGATATTAAAATAAATAAAGATATGATAGCTTTGTTCATTGGAAGGTTTTTAATATCTCCATTATTGGTATTTTTGTTGTGTTTATACTTCCCTATACCTACTCTAATGAAAAAAGTCTTTATAATACAAGCGGCAATGCCAGTGATGACAAATACAGCTATTGTAGCAAAAAGTTTTGGAGCCAATCACAAATACGCTAGCCTTATGACTGTCACAACAACTTTGCTCAGTATAATATTTATACCATTTTATATGATATTGTTGTAAGCATACTTATCAAAAACTTTATCTGAACCGTAATTTATTAAAGAATAAAAATTAGCTAAAGCGACCTTCTTTAGCTAATTTTTTTGCGCATCTGCCTTTTCTAAACGTATGTGAAGAAATTCTGGCAGGCGACATAATCTCTCTTTTTTATTCTTTTTCCTATATATGCATTTAAGCCATCTAAGCATACTTATCAAAAACCTTATCTAAAATATAATCTACTAAAGAATAAAAAATCACTAATGCTGCTATGCATTAGTGATTTTTCGTACACCTATTATGATATTAGAAGAATAGTCAGGCGTAATCTCCAACCTTTAACCAATTATTTTAGAAACTCTTTATCCTACAATGAATGTACGGTATCAAGGGCAACTTCTATCATATTTGTGAAGGTTGTTTGTCTTTCTTCTGCGGAAGTTATTTCATCATAAATAAAATGGTCACTTACAGTAAGTAATGCTAATGCATCCACATTATGCTTAGCTGCTAAAGTATAAAGTGCAGCTGCCTCCATCTCTACTCCTAAACAGCCAAACTTAGCCCATATCTTCCACTCATCAGAAGTATCTCCATAGAAAGTATCTGAACTAAATACATTACCAACCTTTGGATCAAAGCCTTTTTCTACAGCAAAGTCATAAGCTTTCCTTAACAGTTTAAAACTTGCAGTTGGAGCAAAATCTCTTCCATTAAATCTTATTTTGTTTATATTTGAATCTGTTGATGCTGACATAGCAATTATAAGATCTCTTACCTTAACTGATTCTTGATAACCACCACAAGTGCCAACTCTTATAAGGTTTTTTACACCATAGCTTTGTATAAGTTCACTTGCATAAATTGATATGGATGGTATCCCCATACCGGTTCCTTGAACAGATACTCTCTTCCCCTTATAAGTTCCTGTAAATCCATACATTCCTCTTACTTCGTTATAGCATATAACATCCTGAAGAAAGTTTTCAGCAATAAATTTTGCTCTTAGCGGATCTCCTGGTAATAATATACTTTCTGCTATTTGTCCTTCTTGTGCATTTATATGAATGCTCATTTCCTTACCTCCATTAAAGTGCCTTATGCACTTATTTATTATATTAAATTTATTGTCATTAAAAATGAAACTTGATTTAAGCTTATTTATGTGTAAACTCTTACATTAAAAATTATAGCCTAAATTGATATTATGTTCTATATTACTCTTGTGTATTAATGTTAAATCTTTAGTTTTTAGCACTCCATATCTTATTATTTCTCTGTAACATGATTATTACTATTGATAGTATAACCACTAAAACAACTATCCATATATATAACTTATCAAAGATTTGTACATAGCTATGTCCTGAAGCCTTTGAACCATCTATATATATTCCCCACAGGAAAGATAAAAGGAATCCTCCTAAATATCTTACCGCAGTGTAAATAGACATCTTTTGTGAAACATTAGTTACTACTACTTTAGATACAAAAATACTTAGAGTTGAGAACCCTATACCAACTACTAAAGCAATTATAGCTAAAGCCAGTATAGCTACTGGTAGTGCCATATGCTGAGATAGTAGCAATGACCCTATCATAAATATAACAATCATAAAATTTCTTATAAACTTAAAGGAAAGTCTTTTCAATAATATCATTGGAGACATGGCTCCTATTGCTATAAGTATCTGCTCTAAAGATATTATAAGTCCAGTATAACCAGAAGCATTATACGCCTCCAAATAGTAAGATAAATAAACCTGTGAAGCCGCAAAGGTTATCTGAGTCATAAAAATCATGAATAATAAACTTATATAATCCCACTTACCCTCTTTAACTTTAGTAATTGTATCTTGCTCTATATTAATGCCGCTTTTAATCTCATTTATAGATAAAGCTATAAATACCCAAGTTAGCGCGCCTATAATCATAGGAATAACTAAAAACAACCTCGGAGAATTTATAAAGTATCCAGCTACAATTGCCGCTATAAGTCCACCTATAGCAGAACCTATTTCAAGAAGACTAGAACCTACCTTTCCATCCTTCTCGTCTTTCATAACCATTTTATTCATAGAAAGTAGTATAGGAAAAAATGATGCTTCTGCCAATCCCTCTATTAATCTTCCAACACAAAATAAAAAGTAATTTACAGTGGTCAAGGCTAAGATTTCAACAGATATACCTACTACCCATACTATAATAAATATCAAAAGTGATTTTTTTGCTCCAGTTTTATTCATTACACTTGCAGCAAAAGAAGGAAATAGTATCATAGCAAGGTACCCTATATTAGGAAGCCATGAGATCTTTGACACTCCTACGCCGAATATTTGTTGAAAACTTTGAAACATAGGGAGAAACATAACCACCCCAAAAACAACTATAAAAGAAACAAAAAAATCTATTACGAAGAAGCTTTTTCTACTATTTAAACTCATCATTTTCTCCTTAGGCTTATTGTTGTAATAACTCTACTGCACTTTTACTTCCATATAATAAATAATTCAATTCACTCTTACCCCTCTAAGTAGATGCTTGAATAAACTTAAGGAAGCGCTTACACATCTTTCTCATAAAAATCACTAATGCTTGTTTCATTAGTGATTTTTACATTAATCTATGTTTTTAACTTATGTTACGAAATTTTAGTAGTTGATATCTTATTATCTTATTACATCATATATAAGAGGAATATTATCTTCATAACTATCTGATATCTTGTAATTGCCTAATATACCATTAGCAGCTTTTTCTATCTTAGCTTCATCATTAGCATGAATATAAGCTAGAACATCTCCTTTTTCTACCTTTTCTCCTCTTTTTTTGTTTAATACTATTCCTACAGCTAGGTCAATATTATCTTCTTTAGTTGCTCTTCCAGCTCCTAATTCCATAGCTACTAGACCTATATTTTCTGAATTTATTTTTGATATATATCCATCTTTATCACTCTTAACTTCATAAACATATTTAGCCTTTGGAAGCAAATCAGAATTTATAACTTGTTCAGCATTACCACCTTGCGCTGCAACAAATTCTTTAAGCTTCATTATAGCTGAACCGTCTTCTATTGTCTTTAAAAGCATAACCTTAGCCTCTTCAGCTGTAGAAGCCTTGCCAGCTAATACAACCATATTGCTTCCTAAAGTTAAGCAAAGTTCAAGTAAATCCTTTGGCCCTTTTCCTCTTAAAGTATCTAGAGCTTCTTTTACCTCTAAAGCATTACCTATACCTAAACCTAAAGGTTGATCCATATCAGAAATTACAGCTACTGTGTTTCTTCCAACATTCTTACCTATGCTAACCATTGCCTCTGCTAATCTCTTCGCATCTTCATAAGACTTCATGAAGGCACCGTCGCCTACCTTAACATCTAATACTATAGCATCGGCCCCTGCAGCAATCTTCTTACTCATTATACTAGAAGATATTAGGGATATATTATCAACAGTACCAGTAACGTCTCTAAGTGCATATAACTTCTTGTCTGCTGGAGCTAAGTCTGCAGTTTGTCCCATTATAGCAATCTTCTTAGTGTTTACATTCTCTATAAACTGTTCTTCTGTTATTTCAACTGAAAAGCCTTCAAAAGATTCTAGTTTATCTATAGTTCCTCCAGTATGTCCAAGACCTCTTCCAGACATCTTTGCTACTGGAATACCTAGTGCAGCCACCATAGGAGTAAGAACTAAAGTTGTTGTATCACCAACTCCTCCAGTACTGTGCTTATCTACCTTAACTCCTTCAATCTTAGACAAATCAAGTATATCTCCAGAATGAACCATTGCCATAGTAAGATCTGTAGTTTCTCTCATATTCATCTTTTGAAAATATATAGCCATTAGAAGTGATGAAACCTGATAATCAGGAATTGTACCTTTTGTATATCCATCTACAAAGTAATTTATTTCTTCTGTTGTAAGCTCTTCACCATTTCTTTTCTTTATTATCAAATCATACATTCTCATATAAAAACCCTCCTCCAGCAAAATTAATCTTAATATACAATATCGCCTAAATATAAGGCCGAAACTTAAATGCGCATAACCGATCTAAAGCTTCTTCTCTGATCCTTTTATTATAATTGTAGGAGAAATAGTAACTCTTTTCTTCTCAGTTACGTCCCTATTTTCTATTACCTCTTTAAGCATATTCATAGAGGACTTGCCCAATTCCTCTGGACAATCTTCCATATAAGTTATTTTTATGCCAACCATATCTAAAAACTCAAGTTTATCGAAGCCTACTATTGCTAAATCATCTGGTATTTTTTTATTTTCATCAAAGATTGCTTTAACAGCACCCATGGTCATCATATTACTGCATACAACAAGAGCAGTAGGCCCATCGTCCATGCTTAGTACACCCTTTGTTATGTCATAACCAGTACTAAGCTTAAAATCACCTTTAAATATATATTCTTCTCTAATAGGAATATTGCTCATAGCCAATGCTTTCTTATATCCCATAAGTCTATCCATTGCAGGCTCAGAGCTTAATAATCCTGTTATTATTCCAATCTTTTTATGCCCTTCTTTTATAAGAAGATTGGTGGCGTCAAAACCACCCTTTATATTATCAACGAATACTCCACTAAAACTAGTATACTTAACATCTGCTACTACAAATATTATTGGTATATCTAAGTTCTCCAGTGTATTTACGTAATTACTGTTAAACTCATTTTCTCCAAACATTGGAGACATGATTACCCCTTTAAGTCTATGCTCCTTTATTACAGTTAAAGCCTTAAGCTCTTTTTCTAAATTGTCATCTGTATTAAAAAGCACTATATTTAAATCCGAGGCTTCTGCCACTTCACTTATGCCCTTTATAAGCTCTCCAAAGTAAGAATTAGTTATATCCGGCACTATAACTCCAATAGTGTTAGTTTCATTTTTAGATAAACTTCTTGCTATTGCACTTGGAGTATAATTCATCTCTTTAATCGTCTCTAAAACCTTATTCCTAGTTTCATCCTTAACATACCCGGAATTATTTAACACTCTAGAAACAGTAGCTAGAGAAACTCCTGATTTTTTTGCAATATCACTAATTGTAGTGCCCATATAATATCCCCCTCACTTCTAACTGAAAAGACTGCATGGTTATTATACTACAAAGCGACATGATTTTATATGAGTTTAAGCAGTTTATTACGTAAATTTTACAAAAAACCCGTACATTTTTAAAATTATCTTTGCCCTTTTTCGTAAGGAACACCATCTGCTGCTGGTGCTTGAGTCTTACCAACAAACCCTGCTAATGCTATCATTGTTATTATATATGGGAATACTGAGTATATTTCTGTTGGTAGGTTTAGTCCTAAAAGCTGTGACTTTAACTGGAACGCATCTGCAAAGCTGAATAGTAAACATGCAAATAAAGTTCCCTTTGGCTTCCAGTTGCCGAATATTACTGCTGCTAGTGCTATAAATCCCTTACCAGATACCATACCATCTCTATATAGTGGTGTAGTTCCAAGTGATAAGGCTGCTCCACCAAGACCTGCAAGCATTCCTGATATTATAACACATATATATCTTACCTTATATACGTTTATTCCTAGAGTATCTGCTGCCTTTGGATGCTCTCCAACAGCTCTTATTCTCAAGCCCCATGGAGTCTTATAAAGTACAAAGTGAGCAATAAATACAGCTATGACCGCTGCGTAGACAAACCAGTTTAAATCTCCTACAAGCTTACCTAATATAGGCATATTTCTTAATGCTTTTGGTATATTATAAGCTAAACCAGTAACTCCATCTGTTTGTCCGCCCTTTCCAAAAAGCTTAAAGATAAGGAAAGCCGCTAAGGCTTGAGCGAAAAGATTTATAGCTGTACCTGATATTACTTGGTCTGCTTTTAGATTTATACTTAAGAAAGCATGGATTAGAGCTATAGCTCCTCCTGCAATCAGGGCAAATAGCACCCCTACTAGAGCGCTTCCTGTAAGGAAGGACCCGTATACTCCAAAGAAGGCTCCCATGATCATCATACCTTCAAGTCCTATATTTACAACTCCTGATCTTTCTGAAAAAACTCCACCAAGACCTGCAAATATTAAAGGAGTAGCAAGAGCTAGAGTTGAGGATAACAGTTCCATTATTATATTTATACTAGCCATTGATCATCGCCCCCTTCTTCTTCTTTTCTGCAAAGTACTTAACAATATAGTCTGTTGCTACAAAGATTATTATTATTGATTGTATAAGATAAACTATTTCCTTTGGTATACCATTTAGCTGTAGCACCTTTGAACTGCTGTTTAAAGCTCCGAAAAGTACTGCTGCAAAGATACATCCTATCGGATGGCTTTTCGCAAGAAGAGCTACTGCCATACCTGTAAATCCATAACCAGGAAGAGTACTAAAATCATCTGTGTAGTACTTACCACCAGCTAAGTGAACTGCTCCACCAAGCCCTGCTATAGCTCCTGATATAACCATTGCAAGAACTATGTTCTTTGAGATGTTTATTCCGCCATATTCAGCTCCCTGTGGATTCAAGCCTACTGCTCTAAGCTCATAACCTATAGTAGTCTTCCATAAAAGCCAAGTTATAAGTATCGCCACTGCTATTCCTATAAACACACCTATGTTTGCTTGATAGTCTGGCATGAATCTAGCAAGTCTTGCACTTTCTTGTATTAGTGGTGATGCAGACTTTCCTTTAACACCAAAGGAAGTTCTAAGGATTACAAAGTTTGCAACATACATTGATATATAGTTCATCATGATCGAGTTAATAACTTCATTGGTTCCCATCTTTGCCTTAAGATATCCTGGTACTGCCGCCCAAAGGCCTCCTGCCAATATACCAGATATCAAGATTAGAGGAATATGGATAAAGGCTGGTAGTCCTGGTATAACACCTACTAGAGCTGCTGCAAGTGTACCAATTACGAATTGACCTTCTCCTCCTATGTTAAACAAACCTGTTTTGAAAGCTACTGCGTTAGCTACACCGGTAAATAAAAGTGGTGTTAAGTAGAAGATAGTATTGAATACATTCATCTCACTACCGAAGGATCCCTTCCATATGGTTCTAAAAAGGTCGCCTAACGCCGTAAAGTAATCTAATATTGAGTATCCCTTTGCCCATATTACGAAAAATCCTGAAATGAATATAGAAAAAACTATAGCTGCTAGTGGGAATAAAATAGGTTTTACTATTGCAAATAATTTATTTTCTTTATTCGTTGATGCCGTTTTACTCAAGACCCTTCACCTCTTTCTTATCATCCTTAAGACTACCACCAGCCATAAGTATTCCAAGCTTTAGCTCTGTAGCATCTTTTCTATCTACTATATCTAATATTTGTCCATCATACATTACTGCTATTCTATCAGATAAAGACATAACTTCATCAAGCTCTAAGGAAACTAGAAGCACTGCTTTTCCATTATCTCTTTCTTTTATTATTCTCTTATGAATATACTCTATAGCTCCAACGTCAAGACCTCTTGTTGGCTGACATACTATTAGAAGTTCTGGATCTTTTGAGATCTCTCTAGCTACTATAAGCTTTTGTTGATTTCCTCCTGATAGGGCAGAAGCCATAACCTCATCATTTGGTGTTCTTACGTCAAACTCTTCTATAAGCTTGTTGCAATGTTTTCTAACTTCATTGTAGTTTAATACTACCCCTTTGCTAAAAGGTTTAGTTCTATGAATTCCTAAAATGGAATTTTCAAATAATGAATATTTAAGTATTAGTCCTCTTTTATGTCTATCTTCTGGAACATGTCCTACTCCAGATTCCATAACCATTCTTGGTGACTTATTAAATATATCCTTACCATTTATAGTTATTTTTCCACTAGTCGCTTTTCTAAGACCAGTTAAAGCTTCTATAAACTCTGACTGACCATTACCATCTACCCCTGCTATACCAACTACTTCACCAACATGCACTGTAAGGTTAAGGTTCTTAACTACAGCAATTTTTCTATTGTCATTGGCATTTAAGTTTTCTATCTTAAGGATCTCACGACCAACCTTCGCTTCATCCTTGTCTACTACAAGATTTACTTTTCTTCCTACCATTAGCTCCGCTAATTGGTCGATATTAGTGTCCTTTGTATTAACAGTACCTGTCACTTTACCTCTTCTTATTATAGTTACTCTGTCACTCATCTTCATAACTTCTTTAAGCTTATGAGTGATAAGAATTACTGACTTACCTTGTGCCTTTAGATTGTCTATAATAACTCCAAGTTCATCAATTTCTTGAGGTGTTAAAACTGCTGTTGGTTCATCAAGTATTAATATGTCTGCTCCTCTGTATAGAGCTTTTAGTATCTCTACCTTTTGCTGCTTACCAACGGTTATATCTTCTATTACTTCATTAGGATCTATATTGAAACCATACTTACTTGCAATAGCTTTAACATTTTCTATTGCCTTCTTCATATCTACCTTTAAGCCTTTTTTAGGCTCTATACCTAAAACTATGTTTTCTGCAACTGTAAAATTGTGAACAAGCATAAAATGTTGATGTACCATACCAATTCCTAGCTTTATAGCATCATTAGGGTTAGTTATCTTAGCAAGCTGTCCATTTACGTATATTTCACCCTTTTCTTGTTGGTACAAACCATATAGTATGTTCATTAAAGTGGTCTTTCCAGCGCCATTTTCTCCAAGCAAAACATGAGTTTCACTTTTATTAAGATCAAAATTAACATTATCGTTGGCTACAGTCCCTGGGAATATTTTTGTTATGCCCTTCATTTCTACCACTTTTGTCATAACTAATACCTCCTACTCAAAACTTTTTAATGTTTATACTTTTATTTGATAGACCACTCTACTCCTCAGGAGCTTCAAAGCATATCTATTTAATTGCATAAGTAAGTATTATCGAATATGTTATCGCTTACATACTTATATTAATACACAAAAATATTACCGTCAATCATATTCTCATGGGTTTTGTAAACATTTTCATCATTTCACACTAACAATTCTACATCTATCGACAAAATATTCTCGCGAAACTTATTTTATCATATTTTTTTTAACTAATAAAGGGACTTTATCATGTTAAGTCGCGAAAAAATTAGCAATTACTCTAAATAAAAACAACTATATGATAAAGTTATCCTCCTCATATAGTTGTTTTTTTATTAAAGCGCTTTCAAAAACTAAAAATCACTGCTGTTATTCAAAACATAATTCGTAAATAAACCTACAGTCTATGTAATATCATAGAGGTTAAATAAGACTAGTGTATTGATTAAATCTATAGTCTCAATATGCTAATCTTATTTAAATCCTTACTATCCATATATGAATAACCTTAATAATATATTTAATTTTTATGCTATGTTTAAAAATATTGTTCAAATTAAGTGGTCATGAAGGAGATGCTATATCTATTAATTTTAGAACAATACTTTAATCTCTAAAATTATGAAATAACATTCTATAATTCATTAACTAAATGCACTTTCTATTATACCTATAAAATTATTATATCCAAGTAACAATTTGTTCCATTGACTGTCTTGTTTTAGCTCTTGGCTCTACTTTTCTATATCCAAAGGCAAGCATGTAAGATATAGTGAATCTTCCATCTTCTAATACTCCTTTGTTATTTAACACTTCCTCAAGTTTCTCTTTATTAAACCCTTCTATAGGACAAGAATCAATACCTATTTCAGCTGCAGCCGTCATCATATTTGCCATAGCTATATAAGTCTGCTTAGAAGCCCAATCATTTAATGCTCTAGAGCTTTCAAGCATCTTAAAATCATTCTCTTGAAAATCCTTGTATCTACTTCTTTTTCCTTCGGCAACGTCACTAGGAAGTTTTTGAATCGCTCTCATAAAGTCTTCTATATACTCAGAATCATATCTTAAGTCCTTTTCTGTTCTCGAAAGCACTAAAAGAAAATGACTAGCTGTAGGCAACTGACCTTGAGCACCCCATGAAACTTTTCTTATTTCCTCTCTAAAACTCATGTCTTGAACCACAACAAACTTCCAAGGTTCAAACCCTAGAGAACTTGGCGATAGTCTTCCTACTTCCAAAATAAAATCAAAATCTTCTTTAGAGATCTTCTTATCTTTATCAAACTCCTTACATGCATGTCTAAAATTATGTGCTGCCAATATTCTTTGCTTTAACTCTTGCATTTCTAATCCACCTCTCGATTTATAATTTATAGATATACCAGTTTAAAGTAAAATATATAAATCAATAAAGCACCATTAACAGGTAAAGTTATTTCTAGTATTTTTAAGATTATACACCTGGAATATCTATTCCTCTAAACAGACGTACTACTTCAACCCTTAGACTCAAAATGAAGCTTTCTATGAATCTAGGAATCTTTATTTCGATAGATTTCATTATGAAGTAGTATGTCTATATATAAATAAATTATATTGTATTATTTGCATATATTGAAGAATGCACATTTCTTATATATAATATACTGTAATATACCTCAGTATAAAAAGTATACTTAATATAATTTTTCACTTCAGAGGTGTTTTTATGAATATAGATAATATAGAATTAGAGAAATCCAATTGTGTTAATTCTCCTTGTCCTGTAGAGGCTACATTAAATGTAATTGGTGGTAAATGGAAAGGCGTTATATTATATAGGTTACTATCCGGTAAGAAACGGTTTAATGAACTTAGAAGAGAAATGCCAAAGATAACACATAGAATGCTTACTTTGCAATTAAGAGATCTCGAAGGTGATGGCTTAGTTAAGAGAACTATATATGCCGAGGTACCTCCAAGGGTAGAGTACGAACTAACGGAATTAGGTCTAACAATAAAGCCAATAATAACAGAGTTATATAATTGGGGAAAAAATTATTTATAAAAACTATTAAGTCTGCATCATCCGCAAATAGCTGGTATTTTCAAAATAGAAGCCATGCATACTAAGGAACAAAAATCACCTTATATGCATGGCTTTTATTCATAAAAATTATAGATACTTATTTTATAACAATCATTACACTAGCTGATGCAAAAGCTTACTTATCTGTCCTACATGGTATATTTTAAGGTAATGTAATGGCCTTGTCATAGCTACATATAGCAACTTTATATCTAACTCACTATCAGTATACATCTGTTCAGATGCATTGCAGATTATTACCATATCAAACTCAAGCCCCTTAACTAAATAAGTAGGTATTATTACTATTCCTCCACTAAAATCACTCTCACCGCCAGTAACCATGGTAGTTTCTATGTTAAAGTTATCTATTATACTTTTAAGCTTCCTACATTCCTCTATATTTTTACAAATAAGTGCTAGTGATTTATATCCTTTTTCTTTCCACAAATCTACATCAGCGTTTATCTTTAAGGCTAGCTCTTCAATATCACTTAATCCTTCTATTTTTATTACCTCACCATGTCTTATAACTGGTTTAGCAAGTGGAAGCTGGCGTTCTTTAATATTCTCAAGTATCTTTGTAGCACCACTCATTATTTCTACAGTTGTTCTATAACTTTGCTCAAGAGTAAGCATTTCAGCCTCTCCATCGAATATAGCCTTGTTTATATAATCCCAATCGCTTGTTCCTCTATAGCTGTAGATCCCCTGACATATATCCCCTAGTATAGTCATGGAGCTTGATCCAAGAACCTCTTTTAATACTAAAAATTGAAACACGCTGAAATCCTGCGCCTCATCTATTACAATATGCCTTAAGTTTAGTTTTTCTTCCAATCCATATATCTTTAATTTTATATACATAAGTGGTGCCAAGTCTTCAATGTCTATGCTCTTACTGTCTATATTAGTTACCGTTTGCTCTGCAAGCTTTGCTACAAGACCTTCCGACTTCCAATACTTAAGCATATACATGAAATCTTTATAATAATCACTTACTCTAAGGGGTACTATCTTGTCAAAGTATTCTCTAATCAAACTGCCCATCTTAATCCTTGCCCTTTTAACAGTTATGTCTCTTTCATCTGCAATCTCTATTATCTTGGCTCTTCTTTCAGGACAATCATCCATATCTCTTCTCAGTTTATTTATCCTCCAGTCATAATCATCTTCTATAGACTGAAGAATCTCTTTTTTATTTGCTTTTAGTTTATTTGTTAGATGCTTCTTAATTTCTATTATTCGCTTTTCAAAAGGGAGATGGTTGTAGCTGTTAGTAAACAAACTCTTTATTTCTTTATAAGAATATATTACAGTATCATGAATTTTGAAATCTAATTTAGGAATGTATTTTGCTTCTATAAACTTTAAAAACTTATCTAGCATCAATTTGTATTCTATTGAAGATTTAAAACTACTTATTTTATTCGATCTCATGTCTCCTTCAATTATACTTCTCAGTTTTTCCGAAGGATCTTTTATATCAAATTTTTCTTCAATAAGTTCCAATGCAAAATCCTCAAAGGTATTTTGCCTAACGCTATGAACACCTAGTTCCGGTAGTACATCAGATATATAA
Source organism: Clostridium manihotivorum (assembly GCF_004015185.1). Taxonomy (GTDB): domain Bacteria; phylum Bacillota; class Clostridia; order Clostridiales; family Clostridiaceae; genus Clostridium_AR; species Clostridium_AR manihotivorum. The sequence goes on from NZ_CP025746.1 coordinate 6,305,887, forward strand.
CTTAGGAAAAATCTATTTGGAGCGATTATCATAAACCCATCTGAGGGTACAGTCTTTTCATAATTGTACAAAAGATATGCTATTCTATGGAGTGCTATGGTTGTTTTTCCTCCTCCAGCAGCACCTTGAACTAGCAATGGCCTCCACATGTTAGCTCTAATCACCCTGTTCTGCTCCTCTTGAATGGTTGATACAATGTCTTTTAGCCTATTATCCTTAAGTGAATTAAGACTTGCCTGAAGGAACTCATCATTTGTAGTTATATCTATATCATATATTTCTTTTATTTGTGATTTTTCAATACTGTATTGTCTCTTAATACTTATATTGCCACTTATAACCCCATCTTCACATTGATATTGAGCTTCCCCAAGTCTACCTTCATAATAAAGGGTTGCCACAGGTGATCTCCAATCCACTATAATCATCTCGTTAGTATTGTCATCCATCAACGAGACCTTTCCGATATAAAGCTGTTGAAGTTTATCTTTATACTGTTCCTTAAAATCAACCCTAGCAAAGTATGGTTTTTCCATACTGCTTTCAAGCCCCTTAACCTTATACTCTAAATTCTTCTGAAGCACATAATTTATAGATAGATCATTGAACTGCTCCGCATTGTCTGAGTTGTAATGAGATAAACCATATTCAACTTCTGAATCAATCTTATTTTTATCTGCTAATATCCTATCATTATAGCTTTTAAGATATTTCAAAGTTATATCTAACCTTTTCAATTCTTCTTCATAATCAGGATGCTCTGTTCCCGCCATTCAAATCACTCCTTAATTTTAATTTTGTGCCACATTGTACTAAGCATAAAGTGGTAGCCAAGTTTGAATACTGAGATAGATAATATTTTATATCAAATAATGGAAATTTCAAAATGTTACTCATCATCATATTTAATATTCCGATACTGTGACTTTATCTAATATATGTAGAACCATAGTAAATCTAAATATTTCTCAATTTATCTTGACAACACACTATTTTTGCCTTATAGTATAAGTATAAATTAGAAAATCATATTATATTAGTGATTTTATGTCAAAAATAATTTGTAAAATATTGTCAATTACTAGAGATTTATGTTCTCTAGTTTTTTTATTTTATAGAAGCTACAACTAAAAATTGTGTTAATTCTTAAATAAATCAGAACCCCTTCCTACCTGCAATTAATCCACTTAATATAAACTGCCGCATAAATATTTATTATAATTGGCTTACTCCATAAAAATGTTGATTATAAAAATTTAAAATTATATATTTAGATATGTGAAGTTGTAACTTTCAATTTGAACAATATTAAAAATAGATTTATTAATTTTATGGAATGCCACACTAAGCATAGGAGATTTCAAATGAAGAAGTTTAAAAAAATATATATAGAAATAACTAATGTATGTAACCTATCCTGCGAATTTTGTCCACAAACAAAAAGAAAACCAGAGTTTATTACTGTGGATAAGTTTAGCGAGGTCCTGGATAAAATAAAAGGACACGGAGATCACATCTACCTTCATGTAAAAGGCGAGCCTCTCTTGCATCCTGAACTAGGACAATTATTAGAAGTAAGTCATTCTAAAGGTTTTAAGGTTAATATAACAACAAATGGTACGCTAATTAATAGGGTTAAGGAAAATTTAATAGGCAAGCCATCACTTAGACAAATCAACTTTTCTCTTCACAGCTTTGATGGAAACGAAACCTCTAAGGATAAGAACTCATACATAAATAGCATTTTATCATTTACTAAGGAAGCTGTTGATACTTCTGAGCTAACAGTATCCTTAAGGCTTTGGAATCTATCTGAAAACAACATAATAAACATTGAAAATAAGAGAAACAATTCAATTATAGAGATGATAGAAGAGTTCTTTTCTCTAGATTATAAGATAGAAGAAAAGGTCATCCCTGCTAGAGGAGTAAAGTTAAAGGATAGAATTTATCTAAATCAAGGCTCTGAATTTAAGTGGCCAGACACTAAACTAGATATTGAAGATAACTTCGGTTTTTGCCATGGTCTAAGAAATCAAGTTGCTATATTAGTTGATGGAACTGTGGTTCCATGCTGCCTAGATGGCGAAGGCGTGATAAACTTAGGTAATATATATAGTTCATCTTGTCTTAATGAAATCGTAGAAGGAGAGAGAGCTTCCAGCATTTTTAACAGCTTTTCTAATAGACAGATAAAAGAAGAACTTTGTAGGAAGTGTGACTATAGAAGAAGATTCACTAGGTAAAATGTAGTTATTCATAACAAGCCATACTACAGTTATTTATAATATTAAATGAGTGATTTTAGTTAATAGTATTTAAATCACTCATTAACTTTCACTTTTTTCTTATGTTATACAACAATCTAAATTCTCTTGCCAGAGAATAAATCGATACTACTCCAATTATTAGAACCCCCATGAACTTTGAGATTCTAAATATAAAGGTGGCTACTATTATTGCTATTCCTATAAGTGCTGGAGGCAATGCAATATCACTTATAAACTTATTCTTTTCTTCTATATCCTCTGGAGTAATCTTATCATTTATCCTTAATATAGTCTTGTTTCCTACTCCCACCAAATAACTTAGTAAAAGTAACACAAAACCTACTGCAATTAAAATATACTCGTAACCTTCCATCAATACTCCTCCATATAATACTTCGTACCATTAGATTATATATTATTATATGTGCATTACAGCATTATTATATATTAATTACAATTTTATTACTTTCTAGAAAAGTAAAAAAACTGCTAATAGCTTAGCAGTTTCTTATAACGTATCAATTAATTCAATTCATTTCATTTCCTATAGAGTCCCTTTAAGCCCCAAAAGGAACTCTAAAAAAATTCCTTAATTAAAATAACACCTTTTAAAATCCATTTTTTGACCTGATATTAAGAAGAATATAAACATCAAATTCCTAATTAGTTTCTTCATTTTGTATTAAACTATGCTTTCTACCATAAGTAAAATACACAATAAGACCAATTATTATCCACACTGAAAATCCTAACCAAGTCTTAGCTTGTAGTCTTGAAAGGAGATATGTGCAACATATAACTGCTATAATTGGTGTAAATGGAACACCAGGACATTTAAATATTCTGTTGAAATTAGGCATTCTCTTTCTAAGAACAATTACACTTAAAGAAACCACTATGAAGCCTAACAAAGTCCCTATACTTAGAAATTGAACTATTATATCAAGCGGAAGTAACCCTGCTATTATTGCTGCTACAGTTCCGGTTATTATAGTAGATACATATGGTGTCTTATGAACTGGATGCACCTTAGAGAAAAGCTTAGGTAAAAGTCCATCTCTAGACATAACCATAAACACTCTAACTTGGCCATATAGTACTGCCAAAATTGTTGAAATCATACCTATTATGGCACCAGTTCCAACTAAAGCAGAGCCCCAGTTTATACCTACTCTTGCTAAAGCTCCAGGTACTGCATTTTCAGAAATTATCTCTTTAAAAGGAACCATTCCTGTAAGTACAAAGGCTACAGATATATAAAGTACACTCACTATAGCAAGACACATTATTAAGCCTAATGGTATATCCCTCTTTGGATTATCCGCTTCTTCTGCTGCAGTAGATATTGCATCAAAGCCAATATATGAGAAGAATATAGTGGCTGTTCCCGCAAATATTCCTTTTATTCCGTATGGATTAAAAGGCTTATAGTTAGCTACATTTATATGAGAGAATCCCAACACTACGAATAATAGTATTATGCATATCTTAATACCAACCATAATATTATTAACACGAGCGCTTTCTTGCATTCCATAGCATAAAAGTGATGTTATTATTACGATTATAAGTACAGCAGGAAGATCAATAATCCCACCTTTACTTGGTGATGCCGCAAAGGCTTTAGGTATACTTAAGCCAATATTGGCAAGTATGCCTTGAAACGTACCTGACCAACCTGATGCAACTGCACTACAAGCTACTAGATATTCCGCAGTAAGACACCAACCAATGATCATCGCCACTATTTCACCAAATGTTATATATGCATAAGAATATGTGCTTCCTGCAACAGGAAACATAGTTGCAAGCTCAGAATAACTTAGTCCACAAAGGCAAGCTATAACAGCAGCTATAAGGAAGGATATTATTACAGCAGGACCTGCAAGGTGAGCCCCTTCACCAGTAGCAACAAATATTCCTACACCCACAACTGCACCTACACCAAGTGCAGCTATATCCTTCGCTTTTAAATTTTTCTTCAACCCAGTTTTAGCTACTCCCTCAAGCATCTGCTCGGCTGTTTTTTTCTTAAAAATGTTCATTAAAATCCTCCTTAAAAAGGCCCCAAAACAAATAAATTATTAAAAAATCATAAAACTAAATGAAAAATTATCATCACGATACAATATTATATAATAAATTAAAAAAACTTCAAACTAATAGCTATATATTTAACAACATATTTTATGATATATCGCCATTTTTCATTATTTTATACCGTATTTACTACATCTTTTTAAAAATAATTAAATTTATCTCTACAATTTTAATTTCTTATTGATATATATGTATAAATATTAACTGTATCAGTAGTATCAATTCATATTTTTTATAAAAAGTACTTAGTTCATATAAATAAAAATACATCTAACTTATGGTTAAATGTATTTTTATTTAAACTATTATTATTACTAATAACCTTAATTATACTTATCACAAAGTTATTAAGTATTGCTCATTACCGTAAATGTAGTAATGTTTATTCAACTTAGTTAGCTCCTAGAATCTCTCCAGTCTCTGCATCCAGATATATTGTCACTTGATCTTTATCAGAACTGGTTACACTCCAAACTAGTTTGGAGTACGCCTCACTCCTAGGATAGATAGAATCTCCTTTTGCAGTATCCCCTTTTTTTGTTTTAGAAAGAATATCATAATTATTATTTGGAACAATTGATTCTAAACTAATATCCTTACAGCCATATATCCCTAGAGCCCTAAAATATCCCTCAGCAATAGTATAGGCGTGTCTTTCGTCTATATTAGTATTAGACTTTCCATTATATATCAGAGGTCTATAAAAGCTAGTAATCCTCTCTAGTTGCCCCTTGGAACTAACTACTACTTGTACGGAATTATCTCTGCTATAAATAACTTTATTATTTATAGCTATAGATTGGCAGAACTGTGCGACAAACTCTTTATTGGGCGTTCCAGGATAAGAAACATCTTCAATATTGTATTGAAAACCTAACTCTTTGTAGTAACCAATTGCCCTTTCCTTTAGCTGCTCTTCAGTTAAGTCCTTTAAACTATCATCGCTTTTTAAACCTTTAGTTAATGCCAGCTCTATAACTTGACCACTTAGGGCATCTATTCTTATTATATAACTATCAAATGTTACAGTATAATATGGTCTATTATAATCTTGAGTTCTACTGTTAATTCCAAAGCTCTTAACCTGTTCATCAGAGGAATAATACTTCTTAATAAAGTTTTTAGCTTTTTCTGTAGCAGTGTCAGTACTTATTGGTAAGTAGCCCGCTTCATCGTCTGCGCTCTGAGTCTTTAATATGTTTTCCAAATCACCGTTCTCACTGATCCAGGCGCCAATTATCTTATTAGAATATATCAAAGTTATAAGTAGCCCTTCAAGTTTATTATTCTTCTTAACATTTGCAGCATACAAAACTACCCTTTTTCCTTTATAAGCTTCAAAGTTGTATCCATTTTTTTTAGATAGTTCATTTCTTTGTTTGAATATATCTCCTATTGGTATATCTCCAGCACGCTCCTCAAAATTAGGTATTCTAATATGCATATTTATAACGCTGTTCTTTACTATTACATAGCCTTTTCTCATTGCAAATTCTTCTACGTTTTTACCGTATACAGACAATATACTTTCATTGGCCATCTCAGCTTTAGAAACTTTACTATATCCATCATCTATCTTAGCATAGGTATCATCAGCATTATTACTATTCTTTGCTGAGACATTGCTTTCTCTATTAAACAAGTTAAATAAAGACGGCCTTAATACCGCTAATTCTCCTAAAATAGCAACAAAGAGGACACTTGCAACCAATAAGTTGGTTAAATTTCTTTTATCTTTTCTATTTTTCTGAGGTTCTACCTTTTCAACCTCACTAATCAAAATCTTTTTCGTCTCTTCAATCATATCCAAAGTTGGAAACTGAATATCTTCAAAATAATCTAAATTCTTAATATCATCTACAACATTTTTATATTCTTCATCAAAGTCCTTATTTGAGTGTACTAACTTCTTTTTCATTGATATTTCCTCCTAAAAGCTTTTTATTCAAGTTCTTTAAAGCGCGTCTCAATCTAGTCTTTACCGTCGCTTCCTTAGTAGAAGTTATCTTTGCTATTTCACTAATCTTCATATCATAAAAATATCTTAAAATGATAACTTCTTTCATTTCAAAACTCAAGGTATCTATAAGTGATCTTATATATTTGCTATCCTCTTGTTGTAATAGAGCCTCCATTGAAGTATCAATACTGTTTTCCTCTTTTATATCTATATAGTTATTACACCAGTCTAGTTTTTGTCTTTTTACTCTTCTAAAATAGTCTTTAACTAAATTTGATGCTATAGTTAACAACCAGCTTTTCAGCTTATCCTCATGCTTGTATTTTTTTATGGCCCTTATGCCTTTAATAAATACTTCCTGCGTTAAATCATAAGACATATGGTAGTCTTCAGTAAGCTTATATATGTAGGCATACACTGTCTTATAATATCTACTAACTAATAAATCAACTGAACTTCTATCTCCATCAATAACAGCGTTTATTAACTGTTCATCCGACATAATCTTCCTCTCCCCTTAAATTATCAAACTACCCAAATTTATAGTCATTCTTTATATATCTTTGTGGTCTCCTACTAATAAAACAAACTTTTCATTGTACCCTGTGGAAGCTTTACCATCCATAGGGCGTCCATACACAATAAAAAGCAGTTTATCTTAACTATTCGCTTTTTCGAATTTAAGATTCTAAATACTTATTTATACATATACCTCAAAATACCCTCCTCAAATTATTGCTATATCATTACATAATAGGAACGAATCCATATAACAAAAAGTTTCATCCTTAATGAATAAAAAAGAAGCCACCAATAAAACTTTATTAATGACTTCTTTTCATAATATTAAAAATTAAAACATCGGATCACTGGTTGCTGAATTTCAACATAGTATTTTAACAGAGCCAAATTTAAAATTTCTTAGCCATAATTATAGCTTCTGCAAAAGGTTCATCCATAGTTTTAATACCTTTCAGATGCCCCTTAAATGCTTCTACAGGGTTTTTAATTGTATTAGAATAACTTTTTCTATCCTTTTTATCTCTATGTTCCATAAAGAAACCTCCATCTTTAGACATTTTTATAGCAATATTATGTTTAACAATACTATCAAAATTAACCAACTAATTAACAGGCTATTTAAGAGAAACTATTAGAATTAAATATAAGACACCTTATTCCTTCCATCTCTTTTAGATTTATAAAGAGCATTATCTGCTAATTCATAAAGCCTTTTTATATCTTTTGTACTCTCTGGAAAGCTTGCTACTCCAATTGACACAGTTAAGCACACTTCATTTTCATCAGATAATATGAACCTATATTGTTCTACATTTTTTCTTATTTTTTCTCCTATCCTAATAGCACTTTCCCTATCGCAGTCAAGTAAGATAACAGTAAACTCTTCTCCTCCATTCCTTGATATTACATCAAAAGACCTGCTACTGTTAACGAATATATTTGCCATTTCCTTCAATACTATATCACCATTAGCATGACCATATGTATCATTTATATGTTTAAAATGGTCTACATCTATAACTAAAAGCGAAAGTCTCTCCTCTTTATCTAGAGCATTAGAAGCTAACCTTTTCATCATTATATTAAATTGTCTTAAGTTGTTTAACCCTGTTAAAAAGTCTTGAGATGACTCTTTAACAAGCTTTACATAAAGTCTATTTGAAGAAAAACAATATTCAAGATACTTATAGGTAATTGAAGATACAATTATCGATGACATTATATACATAGCTAGTATGGATTTAAACTCAGCAGCATTGTAATAATTTATTATAAGCGCAATACTAGCTGCAACTGTGTTAAATGAAGTGCAGTACGCCCACTTTTGCCAAAGCCTAAGTTTTTTATTACAAATTACCCAATTGGCTGAGCCAGAAACTATAATTAAAATAACTCCATAAACAGATGAAATATTCACTCCAAAATAAGCTATTCTAAAAAATACTATCATGATGCTACATACGTATATCGATAGACCACCACCATAAATTGCAGCTATTATTATCGCCATATTTCTAAAGTCTATTATTGAATTTGTATAAACAGGGCATCCAAAGTAGATAAGACCAACACCTAAAATCCCATTGAGAACTCCTATAATCAATTTCTTAGTATAAGGATTTATTTTTATATGATCATATTCTTTTTTCCACTGAGTGAATAAACTGATAGAACTTATTAGAATAGAGAGATTTATAAAAAGCTCTTTGATCATATAAAGACTCCTTTCATATATGGCTTATGTTTTATTATTTGAATGAGTTCCTCTATTTATGTATAAGCAACATCTCCTCTTCATTACAATAAGTAAAGTTTTATCTTAGCAACTCTTTTTGTACCTCTATCATTACAAATTCATATAAATAAAATCCACAAGTCGAATAAACCTTCTTTTTAAGTATATTCCCAAAACTATAGACCTCCGGAATCACTTAACTTAACCAACAAAAAATCTTATATTTTTCTATAAAACAAAAAAACACCCATAATTTAAGCACTTCCATCAATTAGTTAGCATAAACTAATTTTTAAACTGTACTTACTTCCAGGTGTTTGAAATACGTTTCTATTGAAATAATCTAAATTTCTCATCTATAGACTGATAATCTTTTTCTCCAGCCAATTGGAGTGGCTTTCCAAATGGCATTTGTGCAATAAGCTTCCACTGTTCTGGTATATGCCAATTACTTTTAACTTCCTCATCAATTAATGGATTATAGTGCTGAAGCGATGCTCCAAGACCTTCTATCTCTAAAGCAGTCCATACTATATATTGAAGCATACCAGAAGACTGTTGAGACCAAACTGGAAAATTATCTTTATACAGCGCAAATCCCTCTTGAAGACTCTTTATTACATTCTGATCTTCGAAATAAAGTATTGTACCATGTCCCCTAGCAAAGGCATCTATTTTCTCTTCGGTTTGAGAAAAGCTAGATTCAGGTACTACTTTTCTTAAGGCTTCCTTAGTTATCTCCCAAAGCTTCGTGTGGTGCTTGCCTAGTAGCAATAAAACTCTTCCACTCTGCGAATTAAATGAGGTCGGAGAATACTTTACAGCCTCTTTAACTATATCCACTATCCTTTCATCAGGTATAGTTGATTCATTACTAATAGCATAAATTGATCTCCTACTTTTAATAGCAGTATAAAAATCAATAATCATATTTTCTCCTCCTACTTTAAGGTCAGTTGATATGCACCTTTATATCAAAAAGGTTTCTTATCTCCATATAGCTTTTACTTATGATATGAGGTTTATGTATATAGATAATTTATACGCCTAATTCTGTTATATTATAAAAGCTGTTGAATCCTTTGCCATACATCAGGATTACTCTTTTTTATATTTATTATCTTGAAGCTCTTATTAACAAAAGCATGAACTGTATTTCCCTTAGCTAAAACAACATTATCTTCATCTCTTACAACCTCATAAGAAAATATGACTTTAGCTCCATTTAATTCTTCTATTTTAGTTTTCACTGTAAGTTCGTCCTCATATTTTGCTCCTACAATATACTTACATCTGCTCTCAACCAAAGGAATCATAATGTTTTCCTCTTCCATCTGCTTATAAGTCATTCCTGATTCTTTTATGAATTCAGTTCTTCCCACTTCAAACCATGCATAATAATTTGAATGATGCACGATACCCATCTGGTCAGTTTCCACATATCTCACTTTAATTTTTGTTTCACTTACTCTCATATACAATCTCCTCGGTTAGTATATAGTCCGCTAACTATACTAAACTACTTTTTTAATTATAGTAAACAGGAAAAAAGCTAAAGGCTTTTTATAACCAAGCCTTTAACTTTTCATAATTCTTCTTTGCATCTTCATAGCCTAAGTCATATAGTTTATAAAGCTTCTCAGGCTTCTTTTCCAATCTATCAACCTGTAAATCTTCGCTTGGCCTTAAAACAAATATATCTCCGTCTCTATTCATCTGCTCTATTAAATCTAAAGTTTTATTATAAACGGAATGTCTGTTTACCATAGCCTCAGCTAGACCTTTATATTTAGAGTAAACTCTATCTACAATCCATCTTCTCTTAAACGCTTCTTTTCTATAGCCTTCTGGCCTTGTTAGTATAACTACGTGTTTTTTATTACCATCACTTATTGACTTATTTAATGGTATAGGAGCTGATATCCCTCCATCAAGCAGATGATACTTATCATAATCAACTATAGGCGCTGCAAAAGGAAGACTACTAGATGCTCGTATAACAGTTATTATCTTGTCATTATCTTTAAAGCACTGATTTTTTTCTACATAAAAAGGTTCCCCTGTTATACAATCTGTAGTTCCGATGACAAATCTTTGATCAGAATCAAAAAACGTATCATAATCAAAAGGATCTAATTCATTCGGTATTTTGTTATATACAAAATCTATTCCAAACAAACTCTTTTCCTTTAAAAAGTTCCTATAACTTAAGTACCTATGATCTCCTATATACCCTATGTTAATTCTTTTGTTTCTCTCGAACTGTTTAGAAATATATGATGCTGCATTACATGCACCTGCTGAAACTCCTATTACATATGGGAAGTGTAAAGATTTTTCAAGAAAGAAGTCAAGCACACCAGCAGTATAAACTCCCCTTAGACCTCCACCTTCAAGTACTAATCCTATATCCTTCATCATATCACCTTCTACTCTTTATATTTACTTTATTATACTAAATTGTTTCAACTTATAATAGTCAAAATTTTATTAATAAAATAATTATAATACTTAAAACAGCCTTGTAAACCAGTTATAGAAAGCTACTAAGTATAAATAATAATTTTAATAAGTAAAAGTAACCTTTTATATCATAGGCTCATATAATAGTCATTGTAAGGTTTACAAAGCTACATAAATAATATTAAGGAAGGATACATTATGCTCAGTGATAGAGACTATATCATTCACTCATTAGAGTTTAACCTATTCTTTTTAAGAATTGCAAAGGAACATACAATTTTTGCGGCAGCTTCGCTACCAATAAAGAACTTAAACATTATAAAACAGGCTAACATCTTTAAGAGAGCATATGAAGATCTTCTTTCCAGAGTCATATTGCTTAGTACAAACGAGCAAGTTAGCGGCTCTATAACAAACTCAGGAGAATTTGTAACAGAATACACCTTAGCTGCTGAAACAATAACATCTCAATTAACTGGAATTCCCATAGAAACAAATATTACAAGTCAAGAAATAAAGATGTTTAAGTCTAGTTTCCCAAGCTCCAGACAAGACAACCTAATAGCTCAAATATCAGGATTAAATGAAGAAGCTATTCGTCTTACAAATATAGTCATAGACTTTCAAACAAAATTATTAAATGATGTTTTAAACTGCAGAGCCTTTTCTTATACTTATCCTTTAATGCTAGAACATGTCACTAGAGAGGCTCAGTTTGCTGTAATGACTTTAAGGAAGTTGCAAATGAAAGATACTATAGATACAATAAATGAAATAATAAACTTTGAAATTAATTGGACTAGGCTTATGGATGAGCATTCAAAATTTATAAGAGGGTATCTAGATCCATCTCAACCAGCACTTTTTGATACAGCTAACGGATTCTCTAATGAATTTGATAAGCTACTTGCTTCAACCTTAGCACTTGAAGATAGTCCAGAAGAACTTGCAAGAGTTACAAGAGAAACTATAACTCAAGTTACCAGCTTAAGAGACTTTAAAACACAATCCGTAGAAGGAATACTTTCTTGTAAAATACGTTCTATAATACCTCCACTATTAAGCGACCACGTTCTAAGAGAAGCAAATTACTATTTAAAGCTTCTAAGAACCTTTGAGTCAACTCAATAGTAATGTATATGAGGAAAATCTGGCAGACAAATAAGACTTTCTTTTTTATGGCTTACCTTAAACAGCTATTACAACCCCTGGATACTAGTAGATTTAGCTAGGAAACGTTTTTATACTTTCCTACGAAAAAGAAAGCGTTTTTCATTATACCTTTGTGAGGTCTTTAGCCTCCATGTAGGATTCCTATACAGTAAAAAACTAAAAGACTTAGACTAATTATATTAAAATTAATCTAAGTCTTTTCTAATTTCTTAATACCTATAGCTATTAAACAGAGCTTAAGCTCAATATTTATAATTGAATTTAACTAATTGAACTTAGGAATCTCGTAGTAAAACATAGAATTTTTCATTTTTAATATTATGTTTTTCATAATTTGAGATTGTTTATAAGCCCAACCCACATCTGTAGCATATTGGTGAGCATACAATGTATTAGGTGATCTGTATATGGTACCAATATCCCATCTCATCTTATAAAGAGTATTTTGATTGTAAGTTGTACTATTTATGTAGCTTTGAGATATAAACTTTGCACCACCTACAATTGCTTGATCAACTGTGAACCATCCCTGTTCATACGCATTTTCTGATCCCCAAAGATCTGGATTAGAATCATAAGCTCCTACACCATAAACATTATATACCTTCATAGGAGTACTAACCGGAATTAACTTAGAACCGATATTCCCAAAAATCTCATGAACCTGACTAACTGTTATTCCTGTAGCTAAAGCTGATGTTCCGTTGCCTGTCTCTAATAAAGAGTGTGCTACTAAATATACTGGGTTAACATTATAGGTTTTCCCTGCCTGTATAAAAGAAGCACCTTTTCCTTCTAGAACACCTTTTCCTAAAAGTACATTATTTAAATCCTCAACAGTTATTCCATCTACGTAGTTAAGCTTTAAGAATTGATATACCCCATAATCTGTTATAAAGTTATTAGGGTCAGCATAATACTTAACTTGATCCCTTGTTGCATCAATCCAGTTACCGCTGCTCCAGGTCTGAGCCTTAGATGCTAGTCCCATTTGACTGTTAACAAAACTATCTAGTGTAATATTAGTGTTAGTATAGCTAATACTACCGTATCTCAAAATTTCAAAATCTATTTCTTTTGATCCATCATAAATATTCTTAGATGAAATATCCTTAACATCAACTTTAATCTTATACTTACCCTCTTTTGAAGGTATCCAAGTATATGTAGAATTAGCTGAGTAGTCGTTAACTAAAACCCACTGACTACCATCATTAATCAAGTATCTATATAAGCTTGAAATTCCATCAACAGCCTTAGAACTTATTATTATTGTATTACCAAGTCTTCTTGGAGATGCTAAGTTTGTTGAGATCTGCTGAACTTGTGGAAGCCTCGCTATTACAAAGGTCTTCTCTAAAAAGTTTTCAAATTCACTTGTAGACCCTTGTGCTTTTACTTGAACCCTTACAGTATAGCTAGAACCTTCTGTAGGATTCCAAATAAATTTATTATCAGCAGAATAATCTCTTAATGTAACCCATCCAGTTCCATTGTTCACCATAAACTTATACAAGATACTGCTTGTCCCGCCACCCATCGCTGTAATTGTAATCGGTGTATTTACAAGAGCTGGCGTTGCTTTATCAAAAGCTATATTACTTATTGTTGCAGTGGAACTCTTAACTTCGTAAGATGTCTCAATTGAAGTATCTGGATTCCTTAAGGAATTGGCTTGTTTTATATCTACCTTTACCCTATACTTACCTTCCTTTGATGGTATCCAGGTATATGTCTTATCGTAAGTATAGTCTCTAACCATACTCCAATTTTGTCCATCATAGATATAATATCTATAAAGTACTCCATTAGGTAAGTTAATATTAGCAGTAAACTTCACAGAAGTGTTTACAGTAACCGGAGAACTGATACTACTAGATATACTTTCAGCTTTTACTGTGCTGTATACTTCAAAGTTTATTTGTTTATAAGCAGTAGAAATAGTTTTACTATACCTATCCTTTACTTCAACCTTTATCTTTTGTGTTGCAGGCCTGTAAGGCTGCCATTGCGTACTGGTCTTTGAGGAATAATCTTGTAAAGTGTACCATCTTGCACCATCATAAATAGAAAACTTATAGAGCAAATTTTTTGTTCCTGTTGCACTAGCATTTATCTTTACAATTTCCCCAACTTTTGCTGACTGTCTATCCGTAGTAAGACTTGTTACACCAATGCTGATAGCATAAGCTTTTACATTTTGAAATGCAAGCGTTATCAGCATAATAAGAAAGAAAATACCCACTTTTTTATTAAGCTTCAGAAGAACCTCCCCCTTTATCTTTTGACTAAAAAAGTATAAGCTAGTTATACAATTTTAATATTAATATCGTTGGTATCAGTTTCATTCTGAAGCGTGTTATCATCATATCTTATTGGTGTTTTAATGGGCTAGAATACATAATTAACCACATCTGTATCTTGTCCACATCTCTTATATACTCTAGTAACTCTTCTACCTATATTACACAGTATTTCATAATTAATAGTACCCATTATACTAGCCATATCGTCTGCATCAAACTTTATATCTCCGTCACTCCCTAAAAGTATAACCTCATCATTAACCTTGACTTCAGGAATTTCAGTTACATCTACCATAATCTGATCCATGCATATATTTCCAACTACAGGCGCTAACTTTCCATTTATTATAACCTTAGCTTTTCCTGACAATATCCTTGAATATCCATCCGCATATCCAACTGGTATAGTTGCTATCTTGCTCTTTCTGGCAGTCTTAAAGTTTTGCCCATATCCTATAAATTTATTTTCGTCTAAAGATTTCAAATAAACTACTCTACTCTTCCAAGTTAATACAGGCTTAAGTTCTAAATTATCTTTTATAACATCCTCTGATGGATAGTAGCCGTACTGAACAATTCCTGGCCTCACATAGTCATAACAACTTTCAGGTATGTCTATTATCCCTGCGCTATTTGCAATATTTCTTCTTATTTTATCTTTATAAATACAAGAAATTTCTTTAATCTCATTATTATAAGTATTTAATTGCTCTAAGGTATAACTCTTATCTTTTTTATCTGCAGATGCAAAGTGAGAAAATATACTTTCAACTTTTATGTTTTCTAACATACAAATATCTTCTACTATCTTTAATTCCTCATCTTTGGGCAAAAAGCCTATTCTCCCCATACCAGTGTCTAGTTTTATATGAATGCTACTTATCTTTCTAAACTCCTTGGAAGCTTCCGATAACTTCTTAGCAAACTCATAATTTGATACAGTTGCTTCTATATCATATTTTATCAGTTCTTCTATAATATCTTCACCGGAAATCCCAAGTACCATTATAGAATCTTCTATTCCACCTTTTCTTAACTCAATGGCTTCCATTATATTTGCAACACCAAATCTATTTATACCTATACTTGATAAAAGCTTTGCACATTCTAAAGCACCATGCCCATATGCATTAGCCTTTATAACACTTATTATCTCGCTATTTCCTATCCTACTTTTTATATGATTTATATTAAACTCCAAATTATCAAGATTTATCTCTACCCAAACTGGATGCAGCATTTTCAAATCAATCATCTCCTAAATAACTTATATATTCATTGTAGCAATTAAGTGGTAGGAATTAAATATCCATATTATATATATATTTAATACTAAGTGGTATGGTATGGAACTGCCATTATCCATACTTAATCATAAACTTACATTATAATACACATGTGGTATAAATTATTAAAGCTATAGATGCTAAATCAATAATAATTTAACTTCTATAGCTTTAATAACTTATATAAAATCAAGTTTAAAATTTATCAGCTAAGTTTTTTCTTCTTATGCAAACCTTAGTTTAAACTCATCTATCTTAGTATCAATAATCTTACTCATAAATATCCTTCAAAGTTTATTTTTAATAATATCCTAGGCAAATATATCTTTATAACAACTATATATACATCAAACTTATTGATAATTTAGATATACATTAGAAAATTCAATATTAACAGCTCTAGCCAATCTATCATTCATCAAATCATTATTACTTTCTTCAACATCGTCAGCAATAGTTATTGGCAGAAGAATAGTAAACACACTCCCTTTTCCAACCTGGCTGTTCAATTCTATACTACCACCTAAAGAATTTACTAAAAGCTTAACTAAACATAACCCTATACCTGTTCCTTCAGAAGATCTAGTAAGACTATTATTCACTTGTCCAAATCTCTCAAATATTATATTTTGTTTATCCTTAGGTATACCTACACCTTCATCTATTACCCTTATGCAAAACTTACCTTTTCTCTTTGATAACTTAACATAAATGTTGCCTTTAACATCAGTGAACTTTATAGCATTGGAAAGAAGATTCAATATTATCCTTTCATACTTTTCATCATCAATAGCCATGGTTAACTTTGAAATACTTGAAGAAAACTTAACATCAATCTTCTTTTCTTTTGCAAGAAGCGCTATGGAGTCAACTATTGCTTTTGTCACAGTTACTATATCTACATTTCTATTATGGAACTTTAGATATCCAGTATCGGCTCTAGTAATATCTAATAGGTTATTTACTAGTCTAAGCTGTTGCAATGAACTCTGATGAATCTTCCTCAAATATTTCCTACCTATGTCAGATAAGCTATCCTTACATGTTAATTCTAAAAATTGAGTAGCCGACATAGCTACGGTTAGAGGAGTTTTGAACTCATGTGATATAAACGAAAAAAACTCTTCCTGCATTTTTAATGCTTTTTCCGCTTTCTGCTTTTCCTCTTTTATTATTTTACTCTGCTGTTCTATTAGGTTTCTATATGTTACTTTATCAGTAATATCATTGGTAATTTCAACAACATATTTTAACTGTTTATTATATACAATAGGAATAAGAGATCCATCCCAATAAGTTATTCCCCTTTCAAAATGAGGAAAAGAATATTCATCTATATATAAAGATTGCTTTGTCTTTGTTACTTGATCCCAAAACTCCTTAGAAGGGCTAATATCCCAACCTGTTACAAACTCATTAACCTTTTTGCCATAAGTAGTCTCTCTCGAATTGAAGGGCTTATCAAAAAAATCCAAATAAGTTTGGTTAGCCTTCAATAAGATCCTATCTGGCATAGCAAAAACAGCCACCCCAAATCTGTTGTCTAAGTATAGCCTTTCAAATACCGGAAGCTTTTCTCCCAAGCTTTGAGTTTCTTTTCTGATAAGGAAATAAGTTATCTCATTGCTATAATTATTATTTTCAATCAAGATATCTACTTCTATTGGATCTAATTTAGAATCAAATATATAATAACTTCTGTTTTCATTTAGCTCTAAGGAATCTATATCAAGCCTTATCATTCTGTATAATTCAGAGACACTTTTACCTACAGTCTCATCTCTTGAATAACCAGATAAATAAAAAAATTCATTATTTGCATTAACCACCATAGAATTAATAGTTGTGAAATATGCACCATATTCTATACTATGAGAGAGTTGCTCACTTAACATCTTGTGTCCTCCACATAATTCGAGATTCAATTTTAAGAAAAATATTATTTATAATTAAGCTTTCATTATAAATTTATCTATATTTTACCATTAATATCAATATTAATCTATATTTATCTTTATACAGATTAATATTTTTTTGTAAATATCTGGTATAGCGAATTCTTAACCTTAGTACCTCTATAAAAGATAACAATCATAAGCTAATAAATTTTTTAATTATAATTTGTGGAAGCCTTAGTCTTAATTATGGATTTTTTATATAACTTTTCTTTTAGAAAGTATTTGTATCAGCACCATGGCAATTATTCCTCCTGCTAATGCAGTTATAAGCTGAGGTACTCCCATGGATAGTACTAATTTATCTAAAACCTTTGTTGGTATTCCAAGCTTAAGAAGCTTAACTAAGTGCGATGCAGAAAGTGATAAAAATAAAAACTTAACAAATGAACCTAATATTATTCCTATATAAATTCCATATATCTTTTCTCTAACCGATCCAAACAATATCACATATATTATATTCCCTATAATTATAAACGGTATGAATGGTGCCATAGGCGCAGCAAGTTGTCCAACTACCCAAGCCAAAATTGGAGTAAGAGCAGCTGTAAGAACTCCCCATTTAACTCCACAAATATAAACTGACAGAAGCAATACTGCATTAATAATAGGTCCTACTAAAAACTGATTTATTTCTGGTATAGTTCTCCCTATAAGTTGAAAAGCTATAGCTATAGCCAATAGTAAGGCTGATTTCGACAACCCATTAGAGTTAATCTTTTCCATTTTCACACCTCCTTAGTATAAATATATTCATAATTCTTCACTTTATCCATAATAGTTGTATCTATATAACTATTAATAGAAACCTGTTATTCACTTAACGAAAGAAGTTCATTATATAACATATTTCATCCTCTGAAACCTGTATAGAATATTTTTCTTCTAAGTTAACTAAGGACTTCTTCACGGCTTCATAAATATTCAAATTTTCTTCTATGAAACTCTCTCTCCCTTCATATGCACTGGCACTCTGACCATTGCTTATTCTTTTCACCATAAATGCTATATGAAGAACTATCCCTGGTATGGTTGAATCCGGTAGTTCCATTCTAAGTATAAACTTTGCATTATCCAGAGTATCTACAATGTCATTATATAGCTCTTTCCCGTCTACTCCCTCTATATTTTCAGTAATGACATCCTCCATCTTTGCAAGGGTAGTTTTTATATCAACTATCTCTTGTATTTCATTTATTACTCTAAGACTTATAACATCGTGGATATTGTATTGCTTTATCTCTGTATCTAAAGGAAATGAGGATACAATAAAAATTATTTCTTTATCTCTCTCAATTTCCTGAAGTTTAGATTTTATTAAATTTCTTTCAATAAAGTTTATTGGAATAATCTCTAATAAATCTTTATCGTACCTCAAATTATGAGATAAGAAACTCTTCATAGCTATAGCAGTGCCTTCTCCAGTTAAGCAAACTGTTACAATTGCCATCTTCTTAGATTTATCTAGAGTTTTATTATTGTAGCTATGTTCAAACATATATGAATTGACGGCAATAACATCCCTATATATTTCTTCAATTCCATTACCTAACCTTGCTTTTCTTGCAGCCTCTAATACATGTAGAGTTGAAACAAGAGGCACTACTCTAACAGGTATTCCATACTCCTTTTCTATAGTTTCTCCAAAGGTTGTTAGCGATCCCATATCTACTAATATTAAATATCCAACTGGGTTCAAGTGATTTTTAACATAGGCTCTAAGTGCTGCCAATACTTCAAGAGGACTAACTTCAATTGGCGCATTAATTGCAACAACATCATCTTCTCCTAGAAGCTTATTGGCAACATCAGCCATAGAGCTGGCTGTACTTTCACCATGTGCTATCAATATAACCTTAACCTTATCTTTTTCTTTATTTTCCTTGTCTAAAATCCAAAATAAAGTTATAAAGCCAGCCTCATCTTCAGGAACCTTTATGTTCAAATGTTCTTCTAATATCTTTACGCATTCTTTTGCCACTTCAAATTCTTTAGGGTATTTTTTTATTATATAATTCAACTGAGGATTTATTATAGTCTTATTATTATTTAGTCGCTCTATCAATGTATTCACATGTAGTGAAAGGGCAGAAAAAGTATTAGAATCAAAATTTCTTCCTAAGGACGTTGTGGCATAATAGAACATCTTATCAATTAAAAGCAGTGTATCTTCACCCAATATGTTTATTAAATTTTTTCTGCTTATAGCGTTTTCTGCTCCCTTTATATACAGTTTGAAATATTTTGTTATATCATTCTCCAGTATTGTTTCAATATCAAGACTGGATACACCCTTTAATCTAAGTTCTTTTACTTTATTATCTATAATGTCGTATATGCTTCCTTCTTTATGCTGCTTTACAATGTCGTCTTCTCCCTTTGAGAACTTAAAGAAATTTATTTTCTCCCCCAAGGTTTCGTTCCAAAGTATTCTATTTCCTTTCTCATTATAAAGCCCTTCTTTTATGTGCGGAGGAAGGTCTGTACTAGTTATTTTAACCTCATTCTTCTTTCCAGTTAGAAAATCTGAATAGGCTTTTGCACATAAAAGCTGTATATCTGCTTTTAGTTGTCCAACATTGTTAGGACAATCATAAGATAACAATGCTCTCATGGTATTTAGAGACGCTGCAATCTCCCTATCAAGTCTTACCCTTTCAGCATCAAAAAAACCTTTGATAAGTCCAAGTCTCTCTTTAGCAGACCTTTCTCTAAGAGAAGGTAAATGTATAGTCATAGGAATTCTTCTAGTAAAAGTTTTTAAAAGAACAGAAGCCGGTTCTTCTGTGGTTGCAGATATTATAAGTACATCTGCCCTTCTCATATCAGATTCACCTATTCTTCTAAAACATCCCTTATCCATAAATGTAAAAAAGGCCTCTTGCCCTTCTGGTGGCAATCTATGAACTTCATCTAAAAATAAAATTCCCCCATCTGCTTTCTCTATTAACCCCTCTTTATCAAACTCAGCTCCAGTATATGCTCCCTTTTTAACTCCAAATAATTGAGCATTTAAAAGCTGAGGATTATTGGAATAGTCAGCACAGTTAAATATTATGAATGGAGAATCCTTTTTCTTCACCCCCATTTCAACAGCATATTCATGCATATAGTCAGCAAACATTGATTTTCCAACACCAGTTTCTCCTAGTATCAAACAATGCATTCCTCTAGGAGGATAAAGTATAGCGGCCTTAGCCCCCTCAATAGCCTCTAGTAAACTTTCATTTTTTCTCAATAAATCATCTAAGGATGTTTTTCCATCGGAGCTATTATGTCCCTTTATAGAAACTGAATACTTTACTGGTCTTCCAGAAGATTTTTTAACCTTTCCTTCTTCCCACAGCCTATTTAAATCAAAACTAATATTTGCTCTTGATATATTTGTTATTTCAGCAAGCTCAGAAGCACTTATTCCATCTGGGCACGAAAGTTCTAGCAACTTATTATAAACTAAATCAATTCTTTTCATAATTCATCTCCTTTCCACAAATACTCTCAAAAAAATACATTGCAGTAATTAACTATATATTAAAACATTTTCATTATAAAAGTAAATATACCCAATACTATAAACTTTCCAAAAAATTATCTCTGTAATTTTAATTAACAGAAACACTGTTTAAAGTAAAAAAAACACTATTTCTCATATCAAAACACTAGCCACTTTTTATTAAAACACTACAGTTTTGTATAAAAACACACTGTAAACATTTACTGTAATGCTTTTAATTGTAAGCCTATTAGAGTTTTGGCACGATACTTGCTATAAGATATGGCATAAGAAATAATTTAAACTAAAATACTCACCTAAAGGGGGACAGGACAATGAACATGGAAGAAGTAATAATGGGTATTATCATCAACGCAGGTGATGCTAGGGCTTATGCTCACGAAGCACTCACTAAAGCCAATAGTGGAGATTTCCAAGGAGCCTCTACCTCTATGGAACTTGCAGACGAAGCAATAGGCCGCGCTCACGACTCTCAAACTTCACTATTACACAGAGAAGCTTCAGGTGAAAAACTGGAAATAACAGCTTTATTCGTTCACAGCCAAGATCACTTGATGACTGCTATATCAGAAAAAAACTTAATAGTTCAGATTATTGAACTTAGAAAACAGCTTCAGCCTTTGTTAGATAAATTACCAAATTCATAAAAACATAAATAAGGGTTTGTCTAAAACATCATAAAACTCTGCAATAAGTATTTAGCATTAGAATTCCATTAATAAAATTATATTTATAGGAGGAACTTATTATGATTAATATCGTTTTATTCTGTTCAGCAGGTATGTCTACTAGTTTATTGGTAACTAAGATGGAAGCAGCCGCAAAAGCAAAAGGGTTAGAAGTAAATATAAATGCTTACCCAGAAGCTCAAATGAAAAAATATATTCCTGAAGCTGATTTAGTATTGCTTGGGCCTCAAATAAGATTTGCACTTGCAAGAGCTAAACAGATATGTGATGAACATAATGTACCAATAGATGTTATAGCTCCTCAAGATTACGGTATGATGAATGGCCAAAAGGTTCTTGAAAAAGCATTAACCTTAATAAAAAAATAGAACCTACCAATAAACAAATAACACCTATATTCATTGTTAGAAATTTTTTATTATATATTTCTTAAAATGAAAGGAGATAAAAATCATGTCAAAACCTATGGACTTATTAGAAAGTAAACTAATGCCCGTAGCTGCCAAAATATCTGCAAACAGATACTTGTTAGCAATTCGTGATGGCTTTATGCTAGCTATGCCATTACTTATAATCGGTGCTATGTCACTTCTTGTGGCAAACTTCCCAATTCAAGGCTTCTTAGACTTTATGGCTAGTGTATTTGGAAAGAACTGGACAGTATTTTTCTCAAGACCTAATGACATAACAATGTCTATAATGACAATCTTCGTAGTATATGGTATATCAAACAGCTTAGCACTTCACTACGAATTAGAAGGCATAAGCACAGGTGCTATATCTTTAGTAGCATTCTTTATGCTTACTCCATTTGCAACAACTTTTACTCCAGCAAATTCAAAGACAGTTTATGACATAACAAATGTTATTCCTATGGACTGGCTTGGATCAAAGGGATTATTCGTTGGTATGCTTACTGCTATACTAACTACAGAAATTATAAGAATGGTAGTAAAAAGAGGCTGGGTTATTAAGATGCCTGAAGGAGTTCCTCCAACAGTATCAAAAGCATTCTCAGCACTTATTCCAGCAGCTTTAGTAATATTAAGCTTTGACGTTATTAGACTTCTATTCACTTGGACTTCATATGGAACAGTACATGGCTTCATTTACAAAGTACTTCAAGCTCCATTAACTCACTTAGGTGATAGTTTAGGTGCAACAGTAATTGCAAACTTATTCATTGGTTTATTCTGGGTATTTGGTATTCATGGTGCTAATATAGTTGGTTCTGTTATGTCACCAATCTGGCTTTCATTGTCAGCTGAAAACTTAGCTGCATTTAAAACTGGTGTGACTGGCTCAGCACTTCCACATGTTATCACTCAACAATTCCAAGAAATTTTCTTACAATTAGGTGGTTCTGGTTGTACACTTGCATTATGTATAACAATGATGTTCCTATGTAGATCTCAAATCTGTAAAAAACTTGGTAGACTAGCTTTCCTTCCTGGTTTATTCAATATAAATGAACCAATAACTTTTGGTCTTCCAATAGTTCTTAACCCAATAATGATGATACCATTTATAATAACTCCAATAGCACTAGCAGTTGTATGTTACTTTGCAGTATCTACAGGATTGGTTCCTCGTCCTTCAGGAGTTCTTATTCCTTGGACTACTCCAGCAATATTTGGTGGCTTCCTAGTGTCAGGAGTTAAAGGAGCATTACTTCAAGTAGTAGAAATTGCTGTTTCCTTCATAATCTATTTCCCATTCATAAGGATGGTTGACAAGCAATATCTTGCTGAAGAAAAAGCTTATGAATCTGCTGATGCAAACTTAACTGTATAGAAAATAGTATATTATATAAAGAATATAGATGGTTACAAGTTGTAACCATCTATATCTCTATATTTAGAATATCGAAGCAATAATCACAACCTAATGGGAAGGGAGACTTTATTTTGAATCTTTTATATGAACTAAAAATAAGCATGTTTAAGCCACATCTATATCATAGGTTTAAAGATCAACCCTTTGGTAAGTTATTAAAATTTGATTTTTTAGTGGCTATAACAGGATTTATATTTTTTATGTTTATGAAGGCTATAAAGGGAGTAATCTATGGTAACTTTACCTCTGTAATTAACTACTATATCACTTTTGATGTAGCTACAGTCCTCGGAATTATACTTTATTCAACTATAGGAACTGCTATAACTGCACTATTCTTAAGTTTCCTATTTCTTGGCTACAATAAATTTAAACGTATTAACACTATAAACTTTGGTTCAATATATAACTATGCTACCCATACACTACTAATAGCTATCTTCATAGGTAATCTAATGGGACCATTTGTAATATTGTTTATTCTAGGTTATTACATCATGGCTGTAAAAGGTGATCTTTTAAATGCTCAAGATGGAGTAAGTCCTTTAAGATATCTACGAAACTAAAACAAAAAGCATGTTCAAATAAGATTATATATCCTATTTGAACATGCTTTTATTAATATTAAAGAAAAACCTTCTAAATCATATACATCTTCTGGAGTGATCTTACTTAAGTCTGAATTTATTTACAGCTTCAACCATCCCTTTTGTCATGGAAGATAGAGTTTGAGCTGCTGCTGCAATTTCTTCTGATGATGCATTTATTTCTTCTGATGACGCTGCTATAACCTCAGATGATGACGCTATCTCTTCAGCCGCTGAAGTAGACTCCCCTATGCTGCTTACTATAGCATTCTTCTCTGCTTTAACATTTTCAGCCGATTTAGCTATAGATTCTATTTGAGGTATAACATTATTTATTTCTTCTAATATCTTCTTAAAAGAATCCGCAGACGCATTTATTCCTGTTAACTGATTAGACAACTCACTGCTCATCACATCTGAACTAGAAATAAGGTTCTTAGTGTCACTTGAAACACTATTCACTATCAAGTTTATCTCTCCTGAAGACTTCTTAGACTGCTCAGCAAGCTTCCTTATTTCTTCTGCCACTACTGCAAAGCCTTTACCTGCTTCTCCAGCTCTTGCAGCCTCAATGGCAGCATTAAGCGCCAACAGATTGGTCTGATCAGCAATTGCATTTATCAATCCTGTAATCTCATTGATATGCTCGATATTATCGCCTAAGCTAGATAACTTTGATATAAAGTTAGCTAAAGATGTGGATACCTTATTAATGGAGCTCACCATTCCATTCATACTATCGTTACTTTCGTTTGCTAGAACCACGACTTCTCTAGAATTATTGTCCACTTCACCTATAGACGCTAATATACTATTTAAATCTTCATTAAATTTATTTATGCTCCTATCTATATCTGATAAACCGCTTGCTTGATCATTTGTACTTGAAGCTATTTCAGTTATACTTGTTGTTATATCACTAGTTGTTGCAGACATTTCCTCTGCTACAGCAGACAAACTCTCAGTCTGAACATTAATGGTCTTGGAATGATCAACGAAGCCTTTAAGAGTTTCAGATATATCCGTAAGCATCTTATTTAGAGATCTCTTTATTATATCAAACTCATTATCCCCGTCGTAGGTTATATCTACAGTAAAATCTCCTAGAGCTACCTTTTCTATTTTTTCAATCATATCCTTTGATGCTGTTCTTATATTGTGAATTATCAACAATGAAATTGAGCTTAATATGATAAATATGATAATTAAAATAATACAAAATGTTGTATAACTGCCTGAATATAATAAATTGCTTTGATCATATACATTGGAAGCTACTTTTTGGTGTAATTCCATTGTATTTTCAAGAATTGATGCAATCTCATCTCCTAGCTGTCCAAATCTTGAAGCATCAGAACTCGAAAGTTTACCCCCTGCTCTTAAGTTATCTTCATTTTTATTCCACAAACTTATGTATTCTGTATAGTCCTTCTTAAATGCTGCTGCATTATTTACCTCTTGTCCGTTAGTTGCATTCTTTTCATATAGAGCTAGATTATCTTGAACTATTTTGTCATAAGTCTTTATTGCACTATTGTCTTGTTCATTAAACTTAGAACTTACCGAGGTAGCTGTTAATCTTACATTAAGAAAGTTAGCTCTTATTTGAGATACATAATAAGTGGTCTGCAAATCACCTTTATACATATTGCCTAAGTTGTCATTTAGCTTATCCATATTCCTTATAGCTAGTCCTCCTATCGTGACTGTGAAAATAATGGATAAAAAAGCTATCAAAACGACCATAGTAGATATCCTAGCCTTTTTAAAAAATTTAAACATATTCTATTCCCCCTAATATTTATAATAATATTTTTAATCTAATTAAATAAAATATTTAACTTAATTAAATATTATACTTTACAGTCAGTTCATTCAACGATTAATCAGTGGCATATAAAGAAATCACTGGCTACCGTATATTTTTTATCCTAGTTATGAATAAAACAGTTATAATATTAGTAAATACTTATATTTTTATTTATTTAGGGGGAATCATTATGAAAATAGTATTATTGGAACCATTAGGTATAAGTAAAGACACCTTAACTAAATTAGCTTCAGATCTTATTGATAAAGGTCATGAGTTCATAGCTTATGATACAGTGGAAAAAGATACTGAAATGTTAAAAAATAGAGCTAGCGGTGCAGATATTCTTATGATTGCAAATAGCCCTTTATGCGGCGAGGTTATAAGAAGTGTAGAAAATTTAAAATATATAGCCGTTGCCTTTACAGGGGTAGACCATGTAGATAAGGCAGCCTGTGAAGAAAGAGGAATAACAGTATCAAATGCTAAAGGTTATGCCACAGAAGCTGTAGCAGAGCTAACTATAGGAATGATAATATCTTTGCTTAGAAATGTAAAACAATGTGATGACGTTGCTCGAAAAGAAGGAACTAAATTAGGCCTAGTAGGAACAGAGCTAAATGGAAAAACTGTAGGTATAGTTGGAACTGGGGATATAGGCATAAGAACTGCTGAAATTCTTAAAGCCTTTAATTGCAAACTATTAGGCTACAGCAGAACTGAAAGAATTGAAGGTAAAGACTTAGGAATTAATTATGTGAGCCTAGAAGATTTATTAAAAAATAGTGATATAGTATCGCTTCATGTACCTCTTACAGATAGTACAAATAAGCTTATAAATAAAGACAACCTACATTTAATGAAAAGAAATGCAATACTAATAAACATGGCAAGAGGTCCTGTTGTTGATAGTGATGCCTTAGCAGAAGCCTTGAACAATGGAACTATCGCTGGCGCTGGAATAGATGTCTTTGAGGTTGAACCACCTGTTAAAGCTTGTCATCCTTTATTTAATTCAAAAAATACCCTTGTTACACCTCATATAGCTTTTGCAACTGATGAATCTATGGTAAAGAGAGCAGATATAGTTTTCGATAACGTGTACTCTTGGATAAATGGCGAAAAAAAGAATATAGTTTTTTAGTAAAACTACTTTATAATCAATAACCTTATAACAAAATATTCCACGTATTATTAAAGAGATAGAGGTTATATTAATATCATAAGGAACATGGTGATAAGTCAATCCTTATAATATAGTTTATACTATCTTTATAAGAGGAATTTATATAGTGATAGCAATAGCTGTTGTTATGTAAATAAGATTCTATATGGTTAGGAAAGGCTTTATTGTAGTCATAGATTTTGATTATACTGAGGTCCCAACTTATCATATTGGGTCGAGATAAGATGTTGTATGGTGTTGTAATGGTTATATGTAGCCGAAAGGTTATATATAGTTATGTAAATATCTTATAAGGTCGAACGAACCATTAATATTGGTAGTGATGTGCTTTTTTATAGTCGAAAGATTATAATTAGGTGATAAATTATCTTTATTGGTGCTAGTCATATCACCATGTTTCTTATGTTAAATAAAAATTAACACCCCTACTCTGGTATACTCTACCACCTTAATGTCAATAATCTTAAAGATTATGAAGTTAGGTGGTGTTTTTTATGAAAAAATTAAATGCTTTTTTGGGATTAAATGATATCGAGAAATTCTCCAGCAATGATACTAAAGACTTAATTAAACTTACTATACTATTCTTTTTTTCTTCATTATACTCACTTTTTTATACATATGATTACTATAAAAGTTATTTAAATCATCCATCAGATATATCTCTAATGCAAAACGCAAAAGGGGTATTTATAATAACACTAGGTTTAGGATATACATTTATATATTTCTTTATAAATATATTTATATCAAGACGAGCGAATAAACCTATTAAAAAAAAGGGTTAACAGAAACATTATACTTTTACATACATATATTTTACTTAATTAAAAATCTCTTTCTAGGTATAACAACTGGTAATGGTGATTATAAAATTTCACATAATTAAAATTGATACTTTATACAACTAAATCTCCTAATTCGGAAAAAACAACTGTATTTCTTCTTTCCTTAGCCTTATAAAGCGCTCTATCAGCCAAGTCAATAAGTAACTGAGTATCTACTTGGTCTCTAACTGAAACTACCCCTATACTTATAGTCACGTTTCTTTCATCTTCTTTAAACCTAAACACATGACTTGCTACTAGATTTCTAATCTTTTCGGCTACTATTATAGCCTTTTCTTTATTTGTTTCCGGAAGAATTATTGCAAACTCTTCACCACCGAATCTAGTTATAGTATCTCTGGCTCTTATATTGGGCTTTATTATATTAGCTAATTCCTTAAGAACTAAATCTCCTGAACTATGTCCATAGGTATCATTAATTATCTTAAAATTATCCACATCAATCATCAATAAGGATATACCTAGGTCGTTGTCCTTTAACTTTTTCATCTCATCTACCATTTTACCTACAAAAAACCTTCTATTGTACAATTCAGTAAGTTTATCTGTATACGCAAGAATGCGTAGATCCTTCATCATCATTCCACATCTAAAAGCAAATACAGCGTCTATAAATGCTATGCTTGTCCATATAATAAATATATACTTTCTAGGAGCATATAAATCTAATACATATCCTAGAATGTGCAATATTATTACATTTAGAGAAATTATAAACGGGGTAAATTTATTAAGAATCCTATCCATTTTATCCCTTCTTTATGCAAAAATACGTTTTATATTATATCACTTATATAAACTATAATAAACACTTATTGTTTAATAATTTAACAAATTTATAATATACTACATTAATTAAATGATATATTAATAACATATACTATATGAAAAATTAATTTTGATTTTCTTGATGAAAAACAGACTATTTATTATAATTAACACAAAATATAATTCAATTAATTTATATAATAAAGGAGAGTTTATGAGAGAAATAGCATTAATAACAGGTGCTTCTAGCGGTTTTGGATACGAATTCGTAAAATTATTTGCTCAAGATCAGTATGATATGATCCTAGTTGCAAGAAACATTGATAGATTAATAGAGATAAAAAATGAGTTTAAAAATGTTAACATCACAGTTATACAAAAAGATTTAACTAAACCAAATGCTGTAAAAGAACTATTCTCAGAAATAAAGAATAAGAACTTATCTGTAGATATCCTAGTAAATAACGCTGGCTTTGGACTATTCGGACAATTCGATAAGCTATCAGCTGAGGCACAATCTAACATGATAACACTTAATATCTCAGTGTTGACAGAGCTAAGCCACCATGCTATACAAGAAATGAAGCTAAAAAATCGCGGAAAAATTATAAATATTGCTTCCTTAGGATCTTTTCAGCCAGCTCCAATGATGGCAGTATACTGTGCAACCAAGGCATATGTATTATCATTTTCTGAAGCTTTAGCAAAAGAACTTAAAGGTAGTGGTATAACAGTTACAACTTTATGTCCAGGAGCATCTAAGACTAACTTTGGTAAAGTTGCAAGTGTTGAAAATACTAGAATGTTCAAAAATCCAATGTCGGCAAGTTCTGTTGTGAAAATAGGATACAGAGCAATGCACAAAGGATCAAGAGTTGTTATTCCAGGCATCCTTAATAAAGCTATGGCATACACCTCAAAATTTTTGCCACGTAAACTTGTAGTTCATATGATAGGCTCTTTTACAAAAGAAATATAATTATTGCTCTCTCATATAGCATTGCATTCATAACCACTTAATTTCAACAATATTATTGAGAATATCCAATAATTAAACTCAGAAAACATTCATGACACTGCCAATCAATAATCCCAGTAGGAAAACAGATTATTAAATCTATTTTCCTACTGGGATTTTTATTAACTGCGTAACGATACTTACATGTGTATGATTTTACTTCATATGGCCATTATATAAAAACAATTGTTAAATTATAAACATTTTTCAATCCATGTATTGACAAGTTATTGATAAAACATTATCATGTAATTGATAATGATTTTCATTGCTAATATTTTATAAAAAGGTGGTTAGAATAATGTCAAAGGTAAGTATTATATACTATAGTGGTACAGGCAATACAGAAAAAATGGCAGAACTTATAAGTTCTGGCGTATCTCAAAAAGAATCGCAGGTTAAACTATTACAAGTATCCTCTGCAACATTAGATGATATAGCTGATTCAGATATAGTAGTCTTAGGATCACCATCTATGGGAAATGAAGTAATAGAAGAATCTGAAATGGAACCTTTTGTTGAATCACTGAAAGATATTATTTCAGGCAAAAAAGTTGCCCTCTTCGGTTCATATGGCTGGGGCGATGGAGAATGGATGAGAAACTGGCAAGATAGAATGTCTGAATACGGAGCTGTCTTAATAGGAGACGGACTTATAGTTAATGGCTATCCTGAAGACGAGGAAGAAAACCGCTGCATAGAATTTGGTAAATCAATAATATAAATTATACTTAGGAGGGTTTAATTTGGATAATCTAGTGTTTTTTAAACAGTTAGATAATATGAAGGATGAGGAGTATTTTAGATGTTTTATTTCTTATCTAATTTCACCTGTGATAACAGGGGTTAAACCTTCTTCTATAATCAATATACTTAATACTAATAGAAATCTTTTAAGTTTATGGAACACCCTAGGTGATGATTTCCTGTCCAATTTAAAACTAGATTATATATCTATTGATCACATAAATAATAAAGAAACAATACTTATATATAACAAAAACTCTATTACTGATGTATTAAGTTGTCCAAAGGTAAGATCATTATTAACCAATTATGGTTATACTGATTTAGATGACACAAATGCTGTTCTAAATCATTTATATAACAGGTTAAAAGAGAATAGATTTCCTCACGAAGCGGGAATCTTTCTTGGAATACCCATTCATGATGTAGAAGGGTTTATTAGCTGCAATAAACCATGCCTGCTATCTGGCTACTGGAAGGTCTACTCAGATACAGATTATGCAAAGAGACTTTTTGACCTATATGATAAATCCAAAAACTTAGTAGCAGATTGCATCATACAGGGAGAGAATGTTATATCACTAAAAAATAATTTTACACCTCAGTTATTTAATTAATTAGAATCTCAATCTGCCTCTGAAGTTCTAAGAAAATATTAAATAAAAAACTAAAATTGCGCACTCCTTATTAGATTTGAATCTGCCGTAAAATCTAATAAAAAAATAAAACATATAACTATACTATAAGCCTATATCTTAGCTGCAAGATATAGGCTCTTCTTATGTAATTAGTGATTAAATGCTGCATCCATACTAAGCAACTGAACATCACTAACAAAAACAGGTTGTCCAGCTAATAGGAACCAATGTCCCATTGCTAAATTGTTTGCCAAGTACATCATAAACCACTCATCATAGCTCTCTAATTCTAGCTCAAATTCATTATAAAATGTAGTATAGTTCTCTGATTCATTAATTTTTCTAATTCCTTTAATTTCAGAAAAAGAAAATCTCTTCTTAGCATCTGTTTTATCTTGTCCTATTACCTTTCCCATTAACAATCCATAACTAGGATCGTCAAACCATTTATCGATAGCATCCTTTAGTACATGATTGTAATTCAAAGGTAATATAAGTTTTCCATCTAATGAAATAGTTAATTTTATCTTCATCCAAGCACCCCTTAAAAATATTAACTAAAAAGATTAACCACCCAATTAAATTTTAAAAACTTAAAATTTAAAGTAGTAACTTTTAAAAGATATACACTTCACTCATGAAGTCATTTGAAATCTCATCACTTCTATATATTATCGCGAATATACTTCTAATGTAATAGAATTGTTTTGGTTACATAGTTAATTATTAGTATGGAATAAAATAACTTTTAAATAATAAAGCGAGATTCATTAACCTATGATTCTCGCTTTAACAAAATATTTATATAGCTACTAATGAAGCTAACAAATCAACAGTACTATCTAAAGATGTACCCTTAATTAAATTCTCTATATTTACCCTCATCTCTTGTAGTTTAGCTTGGTTATAAAAGAGATCCTTTATAACACCATCAAGTTCGTCTACGCTAGTGGACATAGCAACCTCTTCTCCAACCAAAAACCTAACATTTTCAGCTTCTTGACCTGGAATATAATAAGGTACTACTATTGGAAGTTTTTTATTCAAAGCTTCGGTTATAGTAAGCCCACCTGCCTTGGTTATTATTAAATCTGATACATCCATAAGCTCTGATACCTTCTGAGTAAAGCCCAATATTATTAATTGCTTATCCAAAGGAACCCTTTCATAAACACTCTCTAAATGTTCCTTTAACTCCATATTGTTTCCACAAACCACTATAATCCTAATGGGAATATCTAAATTCATTATTTTCATTAGAGCCTTTTTCATAGCCTTAACACCCATACTTCCTCCCATTAGAAGTATAGTGAAAACCTCATCCTGTTTCAAAGAGTTATTCACATTTAAGAAATCCCTCTTAATAGGTATCCCGTATGTATGTACCTTATCTTCATCTACTCCTTTTTCTATAAGACTATTCTTTGTATAATTGCTTCCTACTATATAACCATCCACTTTTGAATTAACATAAGAACTGTGTGCTTTATAATCCGTTACCACAGATATAAATGGTATATTTATTTTTTCTTCAATTTTTAAACTTGAAATAACACTTACCAGTAGGGGATGAGTTGATATTATTAGACTCGGGTTATATTGACTTATTATCTTATAGGTTGCTTCCTTTATGGACCCACCAACTAATTTATTTATCCCAACGCTGGTTACTCTATGATCACTAACCCTATATAACATCCCAAACAAAGCTGGAGTTTTTGTGGCTAAGATTTCGTAACCTCCAGATACTACTTTATCCAGCATCCTAGCACTCTCTCTTATAGGTTCAATACACTTAACCTCATACCCCTTATTCTTCAATTCATTCTTTAGTGAATCTGCAACAGAGTTATGCCCCTGACCAGTAGATGCAGTTATAATTAATATCTTTCCGTTCATAAATACCACTCCTTTTAATATTCAACTTAGGGTTGAATATATTAAAGTCAAACCATATATATTAGCTATTATATTAAAATAATAAATCTTAAAATTCTCTTATTTATAAAACTTATGTTTTAAAATATCTTTAATATTTCAAGCCATACGTCCTCAGTAATAACTCACTTATTACTATAACTGTATTAAATTAAAAATTTCTTAATGAATTCTGAATAATTCCTTAAATAAAGCACAAAAACTTTATACTCATATAATAGCAAGTATTTCCTCATGTTCTACAATAATATAATTTATTTAACTATCTTAATAAAATCTAAACATACATATACTTTTATGTTAGTATCCTAATGCTATACTTATTAGAACCATCCTATATATAGCTTTACATCTTACTAATTTAACTTTATTTACATACCTTAAATTATAATTTTACTTATGATTAATATCAATTAATTTTCTACCATCCATTAATTGAAACTTATCTAGGCTCAAAAATCTCTAAACAACCTTATCAAAAGACTTCTCTAAAACATAATTTCCTAAAGAATAAAAAATTCGCTAAAGCACCCTTATTTACTGAGCTATTTTGTAAATCTGCCTTTCAGAATGTACATGAGGAAAATCTGGCAGTCGAATAAGATTTCTTTTTAACTATTTTCCCTAAACAAATGTTCTAAAACCTTAACATTACTAGGTTTACCTAGCACTTTTTCTGATTCCTAGACAGTAAAAAAACTACCACCTTAAAGATAGTAGTTCTTTTAATATTATACATCTGCTGATATTTCATGAAGTGGATTTTGTGTTACTTTTTGAAGTGCTTTAGTCAGTTCATTAATAACATCAATCTTCACTTGAGCTTTCATCTCATTCATTTTTAGATATAATCGTCCACTTTCTGTAACAGCATAAAGTGGGGGAAGATTATTAAGAGCAATAGCTTTAACATCATTTATGCATTTATAACAAGTGCAAGCTCCCTTATAGTCTTCTAAAACTAGAGGTAAGATGTCATCAACTATATCTTCCATACAATTTTTCAGCATTATATCCTCCTGTATTTATATTATACTAGTCTTATTTGTATTTTCGTACAATTTCTAACATTCTGTAGTGTTAGCCTTTTTCCAGTTTCTTTTAAATTAGTCACTATTCTTTAATCAAATATTTTATTTCTAAACTATAAATCCATAAATACATTTTTTTATTTAAGTATACACCTATTCACATATTTTGTAGAATAAATTACTTTGAATATCAAATTAATTTATGATAAACTTAACTAAAGATTATTATTTTTATAATAAAATATCGCGTAAGGAGTTAAGTATGATAATTAAACCTAAATTTAGAGATTATATATGTTTAACAGCTCATCCTGAAGGTTGCGCTATAAATGTTCGTGAGCAGGTAGAATTTATAAAAAAACAGAAACATATAGATAGTCCTAAAAATGTTCTCGTTATCGGATCATCTACTGGATACGGCTTAGCTTCAAGAATAGCTATGGCTTTTGGAGCAGGGGCAAATACAATAGGCGTTGCTTTTGAAAGACCTGCAGCAAAATCTAGAACTGCAAGTGCAGGCTGGTATAACACAGCTGAGTTTGAAAGATTAGCAAAAGAAGAAGGCCTTTACTCAAAAACAATAAATGGAGATGCTTTCTCAAATGAAGTTAAAGAAAAGGTTGTTGAATTGATAAAAAATGATCTAGGGCAAATAGATCTTATAATTTATAGCATTGCTTCTCCAAGAAGAACTGACCCTATTACTGGAGAAACCTATCAATCATCCCTTAAACCAATAGGAGAAGCCTATACTAACAAGGCTGTAAACTTCCACACTGATATAATCCAAGAAGTAACAATATCTCCAGCATCAGAAGAAGAAGTTGAAAGTACAAGAAAGGTAATGGGGGGAGAAGATTGGCAGCTTTGGATTGAAGCTTTGTCAAATGCCAAAGTACTATCGCCTAATGTTAAAACTGTAGCTTATACATATATAGGTTCTGAGCTTACTTATCCTATATATAGAAACGGAACAATAGGAGAAGCAAAGAAGCATTTAGAACAAACCGCTAAAATACTAAACGACAAGCTAAAGCCTATAAATGGAAAAGCCTATATATCCTCAAATAAAGCTTTAGTGACACAATCAAGCGCCGCTATACCTGTAGTACCACTTTATATAGCATTGCTGCTTAAACTTATGAAGGATAAGAATTTGGATGAGTCTTGTATAGAGCAGATCTATAGGCTTATGAGTACAAAACTATATTCCGAAGAACCTCTTGACGAGAGCCAAATAATTAGATTAGATGACTTAGAATTAAGAGATGATATCCAAAGAGAAGTAATTCTTCAATGGGATGAAATAAATTCAGATAACATAAGACAGTTAACTGATATAGAAGGCTTTAGAAAAGAATTCTTTAAACTATTTGGCTTTGGTCATCAACAGATAGATTATGATACGGATATTAATCCCGATGTTGACATACAAGGGCTAGTCCAAATATAAGAATATCCAAGCAACTTCAATTAATTACAATTTGTATAATATTACAAAAAATTGCTGACGACCAATTTTTCAGCAATTTTTTGCATATCTGCCTTTCCCAATGTATATTAGGAAAACCTTACAAGAGGAACAGATTTCTTTTTACTGTTTACCCTAAATAGCTACTCCAAATCCTTTATATTACTAGGTTTATATATTCAAAAACTTTATACTTTCCTGACAGTAAATGCAGAAGCCCTATAGTTGTACTATAGGACTTCTTAATATTAAAGCTGCCTGCTCACTATAAAGGTCATTTCATCAAGGTTATGAAGTCCATCATGGGATGTGCCTGGTTGATGAAGAGACATTTCACCAGGCTTCGTAACTATGCTTACTCCTAGCAAAGTCATCTTTTCTATGAAAGCCTGATCATCCCCTAGATATCCCATAGTTTGCAGATAGTCTTTTAGGTTTTTTTCTACATAACTATATACCTGCATTTTATCACTATACGGACATACAAATATAAATCTATAAAAACATCTATCAAGATCTACTTTGTCTGGCATATCTTCATTTAGTAGGACAGTGTAATCTGCATTTTCAGAGCAATATACCTTTATACCTTTATTTAATCCGTACTTTAAAGTGCAAAATTGCCTATCTTGTATAGCTTTAACTGAATTCCAAGTATTTAAATATGATTTGGGAAACTCTTTACTTAGAGTATTAAGAGAGTCAGCTAAACTTTTGGAAAACTTTTCATAGTCTACATCCCTATTTATAAATACTATTCTTGGTGAAAGACAGGCTTTTTGTTCCCAGGCTATTATATCTCTTGCAACAAGGTTAGCATTATACTCCATATCAAGTATACTTTCTATAACTTCAAAGCTTATTTTTGCTCCATGCATCACTATATGAGTATCGTATCTTGCACACAACTCTTTCATTATCCTGCCGGAATATTCTCCTCCCCAATGTATGACACAATCACTTTCTTTAACTACTTCCTCATATATATCTGACTTACTACTGTCGAAGTATACTATGGATAGTCTTTCTTTTATATTCTCATCAATTTCACAAAGACTTTTATAGAATGCATTAGCAAAATACGGCTCATCTCCAGAAACCTTTATCAAGTTACAATTCTTAGATAAAAGCCCCATAGATATACTTACTGGTATTACCACAAATGCATTTCCCGATATATTATGGAAAGCCAAGCCTCTCGGTTGCCTATGTACGTAACCATAGCTTGTTTTTACCCAATTATCCAATATATCTAAATGTCCCAATTCTTCCTTTATAGTAGTATATATATTTTCCTTTAATAAAGCCTGCATACAACCTTCTAATTCGTAAGTCACAAGCTGAGGGCTTTGATTTGTTAAGTTAGCTATTACTTCAATATGCTGCTTACTATAATCTCTATCAAGCCACAGCCTTGCGCATCTATCTAATATCTCAATAGTTTCTTCTGATGATATATCATGAACTTTTAATTTATTTTCTTTTAACCTACAGATTTCTTTTTGAACATCTTCTTTTTCTGATATTTGAAGATTAACCTTCATATTATTGATTTGCTTTTCTAAGTAAACTTCACTTCCGCATGAGTATTCTATTTTCATACTACCTCTTTCTCCTTTACATCTAATGTAGCCCCACAGCCTTTTGCTTCAGCACCTTTTACTCGTCCTAATATTTTAATCGTCATCCCAGCTTGTCCACATTTAGGGCATTTGTCCATAGATACAATTTCACCTATATCATCAACTAAAACAGATGCGCCTGCAAAGGTTGATGTTCCATAAGCATTTAAAATCTGTATTACTCCTTTATCCCCTACATTACTTAATGGTTTTAATGTCTTTATATCCCTAATTATAACTTTGCCTGCATTTGGTACATGGAACAGATAGTCACCATGTTCCTTAGAATAATGTCCATGTATAGGAAGACTATTTTCAGTAAAAGAATAGGTATCTACAAAGCTCTCTTGTGGTATTCCAAGGAAGCTTGATACTTCTTCAACAAATTGTCTTCTTGGAATTTGTGTTCCGATGCTTATAGTTCCCTTCTTACCATCCCAGCCTCCTCCTCCAGTGCTAACAATTACTTTTTCTCCTAGCTCTACAGGTGAAATTATTTCTCTTAGTTGTTTTATAGTATTATATATAAGTAAAGTAGAGCCTCTCACTGATAAGTGATGATTTTTTTTATCGTGAAACTGAATATATCTTTTAAAGGCCTCTATATCTAGGTTGAACTCCTCCTTCTCTTGCTTTAGTAGGAACAATGCATCACCCTTAAACTCAAAAAGATTTAAAATATTACCTATATATGATTCTGTAGGTTTTCCTAATATATGCTCACTTTTAAATTTTCTCATCTCCAAAGGTTCTGGGTAGAATACACAATCATAATCACAATTAGGATCAAGAATATCTGGATCTAACATAGCAACCCTTTTTAGCTGCTCTATATCACTTAATGATCTTCCTACAATGCTGGGATCTCCGCTTGTACTGCTAGAAACTGTCCACATATCAATTTGATTAGGAGCTACTCTAAGCAACTTGGAAAATAAATTAGAGGATTTTTTAAATAGTGTAGTTGTAAAGTATGGTACCTTCTCTAGATCACTTTCCTCATTTAGACTTTTTCTAGGATCATATCCCTGACTGTCACATAGAAACTTATATGCTGGGCACTCTAGATACTGTAAAATAATATTTTCCTTAAAATCATGAAAAAACTGGCTTTTACTCACAAAATTCCCTCCCTATTTTTTATCTTTCTTCATTCTACTTCTACTAACTTATATATCTTTAGTTATAGTGAAATAATCTTTTTGTTAATGCACAAAATACTTATATATAATATAGAAAGAAAAAACTTTACAAACAGTAGTATTTTGTAACATTTTTCGATAACAGGGCAACTTATAAGTATTCTTTACCTCTTTCCCAGTAACCTCTGTATCCTATTATTGTTATATAGAAAGTATACCTTTTTCCCATATTTTTGTTAAACCCATTATTTCTCCACTATACCTATTTTTATGCCATAATTATACTTTTTTGCAATGCTAATTCCTTTTATCTAACTAATTCATAAAGTTTTGTTTATATTATTTATCTTTAATTATCTTTTAAAAGTAATTATAAATAATTACAAGCTTTATTTTTCTATAAAAACAAGTTTTTTTGTTACACTTTGTGAATGTTTGACCTTCTCCGCTGTTCTAAAACTTTGATATTTCTAGGTTTATGTATAGGGTTCCAACTTCAACTATTAATTTATAAATGCCCGATAATCCCCAGAAGCCGGTATTATCGAACATTTATAAATTAAGTTTCCGTAAAGGATACCTATATAATAAACTTCACACTTTCCTTAACAGCAAAAAAGACTAT
Source organism: Clostridium manihotivorum (assembly GCF_004015185.1). Lineage (GTDB taxonomy): Bacteria > Bacillota > Clostridia > Clostridiales > Clostridiaceae > Clostridium_AR > Clostridium_AR manihotivorum. Next base: position 6,345,130 of record NZ_CP025746.1, read on the forward strand.
GAATCAAGGTAAAGCCTTTAATTCATAGTCTTTCTAGCGGTATATAAAACGAGTATAAGATTACTTATTTCACATAATAGAAAGTATTCTCTTATCCATTGCATACTTCTCTATATTAACTTTATTTTTTGAATAAAAAATTACATTTCCCTCCTTATCCAAATATCCATTTCTATCATCATGCAAAAATTCACCTAGACCGTACTCAAAATCAAAGGCCATTTGCAATGAAGGTTTAACCTTATATTGCCCCTTTAAGTCTATATATCCACACTTATTATTAACTTGCACTACTGCTAACCCTTCATTATGGTAGGATACATTATCAAATCTAAATTCAGAGGATGGTTTTCCTAAAGTATTTATATACCCCCATACCTCTTGGCCCTTTTTATCCAATCCCACAGCACAACGTTCTTCACTAAAACCTAAGGAATAATCAAAAAGGAATCCAGTTACATACTCTCCCTTTTTATTTATTACTGCTAGCTTTTTATTTTTCATAACTATAGCAAACCCTTCAGAAAAGCTTTCTGCCATATCAAACTCAGGCGGTATCACTATATTTCCCTTTTTGTCCAAATATCCATACTTACCATCAATTTCATATATAGCTAAACCCTCGCTAAACAATCCACAACGACTAAAAATAGGATTTATTACTACATCTCCTTCAGTGTTAATATAACCCATTTTATGGTTATAGCATATGACTGCTAATCCTTCACTGAAGCTACTAGCCTCTTCATATTGCAGAGGAATTCTTATATTTCCTTTTGTATCAATATAACCTTTCTTTCCATTCTTCTCAACCAGTGCTAACCCATCTGAAAAATTCATAGCACCATCGTAGTACGGGTTAACAATGATATTTAAATTCTTATCCATAAATCCATAGAGACCATCACTTTCAATTATGGACAATCCGCCATAAAACTCAAAGGCTCTGAACTCCGTGAAGGTTTTAGATATCTTTCCATCATAACTTATAAAACCATAACCATCTTCTCTATAGAATGGGATAAAACCTTCTGAAGCAGGCAAAAGCCCTAAAAATTGAGGTTCAACTACAACTTCACCTTTTTCATTAATAAAACCATACAACTCATCATCTAAAAACTTATAAATCATAGCTTCCTCCAAACTACTTATACACTACAATACTGATATATGATTTATATATAAAATGATGAACTATAAACACTGAAAAAATACTAATTATCACGCTTAAATCATATACAGGTTATGAATTTACATCTTAGCAACAAATAAAACACTGATTTTTCACAAAAATAAAAGAAACCTACTTAGTTTTTAATTTAAACCTTGTATGTTTCCTCTAATATCAAAATACAATTTTATGACCCAATCAAATTAAAAGAACATCTAAATCTTATAATAATTTGTATATATTAATTCATTCAGCCGTATCAGAAGTTTCTTTTTCCTTTTTTATATCTTTTTCTATATTTTTTATACATTCATCGATTTCATCTGTTTTTTTTCCTGCTAATATTAGATTTCTCTTCTGTAGCTTTAAGTTAACTAATTGTTCTTCCAATTCCTTTAGTTTTGTCATCGTCCAAACACTCCCCATCTTAAACTCTCATATTTTTCATAACTTTTTCACTACTACCTGTACAAAATACGCTCAACTGTTCTATTATAAATTTATATAATATTATTTTTTAACTATTCTCATAATTTAATTATATAATAAAATCAATGCAAGTACATAATAATTTTATTAACAATTTTTAACATTTAACACTAAATTTCGATGTATCTTAATACACTACTAACTCAAATAATTAACGTATATTTATACATTAATTATTATTATATAAGTAACTACTAAAAATCAATTTATCATATTTTATGTTAGTCACAAAAAAAAGTTACCTTTTAATTAGCTTTGACATCCTTAAACCTCGACATCCTTCTAGAAAAGATTCTCACCATCAAATCTGATATTATTGCTGCAAATATAGGGATAACTATAGATAATACTCCAAAATTAATAGCAAAGCTTTCTCTTCTCTTTTCATACTGAAAAACCATATACCACCCTTGTCCCAAAGACGCTTGTGTAAATCCTTTAGCATTATAATCAAAGCCGAAGATAATTATTATTATTATAAATAAAGCAAATATAATTATAGCGTATTTTAAAATTCTTAATAAATAATATTTTAGCATTTCGTTTTCCTCCAAAGATATATCCTTCCTATGTATACCTATGAACCTTATATGTTTTTAATTACCTCACATAAAAATTTTTATAAATATATTGATTTACATTAACTTATATAGCTACATAAAGACAGCACCAATAATAAATACACTAATTAAAATCTATTGTCTATCAGTTGAATTTAAAGCTTTATAATGTAATAATCTATTTAAAGATATACCACTTGGATCCGAAATTTGTTTTCAAGCATAAAAAATATAATTCTTGGAGTTGATATTATGAATTTTGATAGTAATTATATAGCTAAAGCGTCCATACAGATGGCTATATCCAGTAGAGATAGCGAGTCACAACTTATAAATGATTTTAATAATAAAGGGATTAAAGCAGTTGCCGTAGATGTAGGTGGAAACCTTATATCCTCAATACCAAAGATCATTGAAAGGGCTTTAGTAGCCTCAAAGAGAAATGGTCTTATAAGAGATTGTCATGTTCATGATGGAGCTGTTGCTGGTGCAACTAGAGAAGCACTTATGCAAGTAGCCGCTAAAGCTAATGGATTAAATGTAGGCGGAAAAATTGGCATAGCAAGACATGGCGAGCATATAAGTGTATGCATATTTATGAGCATAGGTCTATTGCATTTGAATGAAGTTGTTATCGGTCTTGGGCACCGATCTATACCAGAATAAAAATTATTAATAGACTTTTCATTTAAAAAGAAATATTGACAACCTCTATTAGCTAGTATAAAATCTGTTTTAAGCCAATAGTAGAAGTTTTGTAGTTTAAGATTAGATAATTAATCTTATAGTAGATTTTTTGGCTGGAGTTAACTTGTAGAATCGTAGAATTGTAGGATTTGTAGGAGATATAGAAATTTTAAACCTTTATAGGTTTTATTTGTTATGCTTAAATCTCTCCTAATTACTTTTAGTGAGAGTTTTTTTATTCTTAAAAATTGTATTTTAGATAAGTATTGTAATTAAAATATTAACTTATAAAGATATACTAAAAAAGAATATTACTTCACATACTAGCATCTCTTACTCTTTAAATCTATGATTCAATCCATGTTTAACTAAACAATTATAAATTTGGAGGATGGTAGTATGGTAGCACAAAGAAAAAAAATCATTTCATTAATTTCCTTAGGTATTACAGCATTTCTTTTAGTTGGGTGTGCCCCAACTTCAAAAGTATCAACAAAATTAAAAAGTATTGGAATAACCCAAATAGCAGAGCATCCAGCATTAGACTCGGCTAGGAAAGGCTTTATAGATGCTCTTTCAGAAAATGGTCTTAAAGATAAAGAGAACATAACAATAGACTTTCAAAATGCACAGGGTGACTTGGCTACAGCTCAAAGTATTGGTCAAAAATTTGCTTCTGATAAAAAAGATCTAATCTTTGCTATATCAACCCCTAGTGCCCAAGCAGCTTTTAATGCAACTAAAGATATTCCGATACTAATAACCGCAGTTACAGACCCACAAAAAGCAGAATTAGTAAAATCAAAAAACAGACCAGATACAAATGTCACTGGCACTAGTGATTATGTTCCTTTAGATACTCAGTTTGAATTAATAAAAGAATTAATTCCATCTGCTAAGACAGTGGGATTTATATATAACACAAGTGAGACAAATTCACAGAATCAGCTAGATGAAGCTAAGGCTATAGCGAAAAACTTCGATTTTAATGTAAAACCTATAGGAGTAACAAGTACCAACGATATACCATCGGCACTTGATAACTTACTAACAAAAGTAGACGTTCTATACACCCCTACTGACAACTTAATTGCTTCCTCAATGCCAATAATATCAAAAAAATCTATAGAACATAAAGTACCGATTATAGGCGCAGAAAAAGCACATGTAGATGCCGGTGCTCTAGCAACTAAAGGAATCGACTACTACAAGCTTGGTCACGAAACAGGACTTATGGCAGTTAAAGTAATAAACGGTCAGTCTCCAAAAACTATGTCAGTGAAAACTCTGGACAATCTTGATGTAGTAGTGAACCTTGATACTGCCAAAGCTTTAGGAATAGTAATTCCAGATAAGCTTAAAGATAAAGTTAAGACCGTTGGGGGTAATTAACCATGCTGTTAAGTATCTTAGAGCAGGGTCTTATATTTTCAATAATGGCTCAAGGAGTTTATATTACTTATAGAATATTGGACTTTCCTGATATGTCAGTAGACGGCACCTTCGTTTTAGGTGCAGCTATAGCTTCTCTTCTTATATCAAAAGGTGCAAATCCTTACCTTGCTACCTTAATAGCTATCTTTGGAGGGATGGCCGGCGGAAGCCTAACTGCAATATTACATATAAAGTTTAATATCTCAAATATACTTTCAGGAATACTAGTTATGCTTGGGATATATTCGATTAACTTAAGAATAATGGGCAAGCCCAATATTCCACTGTTCAATAAAACTACAATATTTACTGAAGCCTTTCCTAAGATAATAATTATATTTCTTATAGCCATTATAACAAAAATATTGTTTGATATTTTTATTAAAACAAAGCTTGGTTTTCTACTAAAAGCAACTGGAGACAATCATCAATTAGTAACCTCTCTTGGTTTTAATATTTCAACAACAAAGCTTATAGGACTTATGTTATCAAATGGATTTGTAGCTTTATCTGGAGCAATTATGTCACAGTATCAAGGTTTTTCAGATGTAACAATGGGTACTGGAACCATTATTATTGGGCTTGCATCCATAATAATAGGTGAGTCTATCTTTAAGACATTTTCACTTTTTAAGCCCACGACATTAGTTATCCTAGGAGCTGTATTATATAGAGGAGTAATTGCTTTAGTACTTACTTTAGGATTGCCTCCAACTGATCTAAAACTTATAACATCCATTATAGTAATAGTTATACTTGCCACCCACAACTCAAGCAATAAGTTATCACTTAGAAGTTTTAGATTAAAAAATAAAAGGAGGGTTTCAGTTGCTTCAAATCAATAACTTAACAAAAATATTTAATATGGGTACAGATAATGAGAGTATATTATTCAATGATATTTCATTATCTATAAATGATGGAGATTTTATCACTATTATAGGAAGTAATGGTTCTGGCAAATCGACTTTACTAAATATGATCTCAGGCGGTTCAAGTTTAGACAACGGAAGTATTCTTTTAGATGGAAAGGATATTTCTACTCTGCCGGAACACAAAAGAACTCGTTTTATTGGAAGGGTTTTTCAAAATCCTTCTAGCGGAGTAGCTCCATCAATGACAGTATTAGAGAATCTGGCAATGGCAAATAATAAGAACAAAACATTCACTTTATCCTTGGCAATTAAAAAAAAGGATAGAGCTGCATTCAGAAACATGTTATTGCATTACTCACTTGGTTTGGAGGATAAATTAGATGTAAAGGTTGGACTGTTATCAGGTGGCCAAAGGCAAGCTCTCTCTTTAGTAATGACCTCTCTATCTAATCCGAAATTACTCCTTCTAGACGAGCACACCGCAGCCTTAGATCCTTCTATGTCAGAAAAGGTAATGAATATAACTAGTAATATAGTTAAAGAAAATAATACAACTACTTTAATGGTAACTCATGACTTAAAACAAGCAATTAATTTTGGTAATAGAATAATAATGCTTCATCGAGGAAAAGTAATTCTAGATATTTCAGGCACTGCTAAAAAAGACCTAACTATAGAGAATCTACTAGAACACTTCAAAAAGCTATCTGATTCAAGCTTGCTTAGTGACAGAACTTTGCTCTCATAAATATTTTCAATTGTCCTTTATGAAAATCATATTATTCTTTCAGTAACATCAGCATTTAGGCACTTTGTACCTTATTATACAAGATTTTATCTGCTGCAGATATCTCTAAATATAACAACTCACCGAAGCACCTATCTTCAGTGAGTTGTTTGTATATATAAATTTTCTAAAACTATAGAAATACCTTTTTACAGAAAGTATATTTCATTAGAAGTTAAGAATTTATATTCTCCCTGACTATTGTCATCATATTATTAATCTGATCTACTTCAAATATAGCCTCTCCTCTTACAGGATAACTATCTTTCACACTCAATCCTTTATTTCCTACCTCTATAGCTTTTTTATAATCATTTGTCACATAGAGTTCGTAGGCCATCTTTACACGATATCCAGATATACTGTTATTTTCAGAAAGACTCTCTTTTATATTTTCAAATATATCTTTTGCCTTATCTTTATCTTTTTCTATAGCACAATAAGCATATAGCACATTATAAAGCATATCAGATCTGTAGTATTCTGGATATATGTCTATATTAGCTTCAATAGATTTTATGGCGTTCATAGCTTTAGTCTTATGGCCTAGATCTAAGAAATGATAAAATCTATAGTAATTCATAACTATTCCAGACACATCATTATCCTTTAAGTACCCATTGTCATCAAAAAAACTTGAATCAACATCTTTAGGTCTTATACCAGCAGCCAGTTGATTGCTTACTAAAATTGTAGCTAACTGAGCCATATCATCTGAAGACTTTCTAATAACACTTAGAGCAAGCAACCCATCAGTCTTAAATCCCTTGTTTGAGAAAGGTATTATATTGTATATCACTACGAAAGCACCCATGCCCCACCCAAGAATAAGAAATACACTTATAAAGAAATTGTCGTACTTAGGCGCTATGTAAATTGATCCTAAAAGGAATATTATAGATAAAATTATATTTACAGTAATTCCACCTAAAGAATATACTGCAAGCTTTGGATATACATTATGAGTATTGACTGGAAGCATAGAGCATCTGCTACCATACCCAAGACTCTTATCCTTTCCATACTTAATCTCACCGTTTTCTCGATACCAACCAAAAGGCCCAATCTTATAATTAAAAAGCTTAAACTTCACTAAATACCCAGATATAAGATGTCCTAACTCATGAAGTGAAAGGTGTATGTAGAACACTATAAAAAACAATAATATAACCACTATCCAATGATAAGGTTTAACATTATCTGTTGGCAGATTTAATACACTTATGCTTTTTCTTTTTACAAATATAAAAGCTAGAATTATCCCTACTGCTGAACCTAAAATAAAATTGATTGCTGAATCTAATGTTGCCTTCTTATTTGCCATGTACATTCTCCTATAATAACTATTTTTTTATCCTTTATTATTATACATTTTATTTTTACTTTGCAATATATAAAAAATATATATTATGATTTCAGCTCTAACATATAATAAAGCTAGATTTTTAGTAGCTATTATGCAAATCCAGCAAGTGGGTAAGTTTGCTTTTTACTATATATTCAAACGATACTTTCTAATCCCTTAAAATCAATAAATTTCGGTTAAAAAAGAATTTATAATTTCCTAGACAGTAAGAAAGGTTTATAGAAGTTTAACTCTTAAACTTCTATAAACCTTTATATTAAGTCAAAACCTATCTACTTTCAAAGTACTCTTTAAAGTTTGGAAGATACTTCTTATGAGCTTCTAATAATTCATCAAGTAATACTTTTCCTATTGTTTGCGATGGAACTAATGGATTTATAGTCATAGCCACTAATGCAGTATTATAATCACCAGTTAATGCTGCTTCTATGGTTGTCCTCTCAAAAGATTTAATCTGTTGAACAATCCCATTTACTGCTACAGGAAGTTCTCCTACTGTTATAGGCTTAGGTCCATCTTTGGTTATAACACAGCTAATTTCAACTGCTGAGTCTGCAGGTATTCCAGTTATCGCACCATTATTCATTGTGTTTACTGGTTGAATATCACCTCTGTCATTATATATAGAACTTATTAGTCTGCATGCTGCATCACTATAATAAGCTCCACCTCTCTTTTCTAATTGAGGTGGCTTTATATCAAGGTTAGGATCCTTATATAATTCAAAAAGATCTTTTTCTAGTCGCTTTACAACTTCAGCTCTAGTTTCTCCTTTTGAGAACTCTGCAAGCTCTTTTTCAAGCATTTCTTTTCCTAGGAAATAATATCTATGATATCCACATGGTATGATTCCAAGCCCCTTAACAAATTCCGAAACCCACTCAACATCTTGTATGTTTTTAGGACTTCCATTAAATAAGCCCTTAGCCATTCTGTCTACAACTGTCTTTGTAACATTTTTACCCTCTACATATACATTAAGACCAAATACCATATGGTTTAATCCTGCAAAGTCTATCCTAACTTTACTGTGATCAATTCCAAAATCTTTCGCTACAGCCATTTCCATTCCTATAGGAACATTACAGAGCCCAACTACCTTTTTATTCTTTCTTCCATATCTTAAAACTGCCTCAGTAACCATTCCTGATGGATTAGCAAAATTAATAAGCCAAGCATCTGGACATAGCTCCTCGATGTCCTTATCTATATCTAATATCACTGGAACAGTTCTTAGCCCTTTAAACATTCCTCCTGCTCCATTTGTTTCTTGTCCCATACAACCATGACTAAGTGGAATTCTTTCATCTTTTATTCTTGCATCAAGTAAACCTACTCTAATTTGAGTAGTTACAAAGTCCGCTCCTGGCAGTGCTTCTCTTCTGTCTAAGGTTGTGTGTATCTCAATTGGTACCCCAGCCTTTTCTACCATTCTTCTAGCTAAACTACTTACTATATCAAGTTTTTCTTTTCCTTCTTCAATATCAACTAGCCACAATTCCCTTACAGGTAATTCCTCATACCTTTTTATAAAACCTTCTACAAGCTCTGGTGTATAGCTTGACCCACCGCCTATAGTAACAATTTTAACACCGCTCATTAAACTCACTCCTTTTATATTCATAATTTATGACTTTGTAGGAAGTTAAACTTTTCTGCCTATCTCTAAAACTGTCCTTAAATATATAATATTGCTCTATAAAAACCTTTTCAATAATGATAAAATTAAACTGTATTGATACAGATAGGGGGACATTATATGGATAATGTTTATAAAAAAATAGTTTCTGACATAGAAACTGATATACGCAATGGTATGTACAAGTCAGGTCAGAGAATGCCTTCAATAAGAAAACTCTCTCAGAAATATAATTGCTCTCAAAATACTGTAGTTAAAGCCTTTAATATACTAAGATACAATCATATAATTTATTCTATTCCTCAGAGTGGATACTACGTAGTAGAAAAAACTTTAAAAAATGATATGCCTAGTTCTTCTATAATACACTTTGATACAGGCAATCCAACTATAGGTACTATGAATACTCCTGATTTAAAACACTGTTTAGATAGAGCTGTTGATATATATAAAAATAATTCCCTCAATAACACTATGTACGGCGTAGCTTCCTTAAGGAAATTATTAGCGAAGTATCTTTCTGATTTTCAAATATTTGTTGATATGAAAAACATATTTGTAACTTTAGGCGTTCAACAAACTCTAAGTATTCTAACCTTTATGCCTTTTCCTAATAATAAATCAAAGATTCTTATAGAAGAACCTACTTATAGGCATTATATTGACTTTTTAAAATATTCTAAGGTAGATGTTCTAACTATAGAAAGAACAGATAGCGGACTTAACTTAAAGGAACTTGAAAAACTTTTTAAGACTGAAAATATTAAGTTCTTCTATACAATACCACGTAATCATAGTCCTTTAGGTACATCTCTAAGTAAGGTGCAAAGAAAAGCAATAGCTTCTTTAGCTGAAAAGTATGATGTATATGTTGTAGAAGATGATTATTTTGGTGATATATCTAGCGATCCTAAGTATGATCCTATATTCTCTTATTCAGATCATGCACATAGCATTTATCTAAAGAGCTTTTCAAAGATAATGCCTTGGATGAGAGTAGGTCTTATAGTCGTTCCTACTAAATTACTAGAAATATTTCAAGAGCATATACAACTCTCTTACTACTCTTCCTACTTCTCTGCTTCTCTTATATCTCAAGCTACCTTAGAGATATATATAAGAAGTAATATACTTAAAAAGCATACTGCTGAAATATCAAAGGAGTTATCTGAAAAGCATCTTCTGTTAAAAAAACACTTTAAGTTGTTGAGGCAATATGACATTGAAACTATAGGCGGCAATTATGGTTTCTATTCTTATCTAAAGCTTCCAGAGTGGATTAATGAAGATATGTTAATAGCAAAACTAGAAGAAAAGTCAGTCTTAGTAAAGTCAGGGAAAATATTTTACTACAACCAAGATCAATATAAAAAAGGTATTAGAATCAGTATAGCCGGAGTAAATAAAGAAACTCTTGAAAGAGGCCTTAATATAATAACTTCTGTATTTAAACAACTAAAAGATGCTAAACATCCTAAATAGCTAATTTAGTCAACATGCAGATTTTATATAAGATAAAAGAACTAAAGTTCAAAGTTAGCTTTAGTTCTTTTCATACCTTCCTTTAATATCCCATTAATCTTTAAAATATTTATTTAACCAGTTACATAATATATATAAGGTTATCTTGTTAAATATAATATTAATATATTAGAGGTTATAAAAATTGAAAAACTTTTTTAGGATTTTAATCATATTAGTTAATCTTTTTATCTATATATATTTCTTAATCTCATTTTATCTTATAAAAAATGTAGAACTAGCTCTGCCATCAAACATTAGATATATTTATATTCTATTGTGCTTTATCTTAACTCTTCTTATTGGCACGAAGGGTTATGATAATGCTGATAGAAATCTTTTGCAGCTAGCATTTTTCTTCACATCGATTGCGGATTTCTTTTTAATAATTAAAAATTATTATACCCTTGGCGTTTTATTTTTTATATTAGTTCAAGTAACATATATAATAAGGCATTCTAGAAAAAAGTTTTTTAATAGTAAATATATAATGGTAGATATTTTAGTATTTGCTGCATTAATTACTACGGCTATACTATTTAAACCAGACTGCATTGATAATTCCCTATACATCATAGCATTAATATATGGTTATTTCTTACTTAACAGCTTGATTATTGCATGGTCCACACTCTCTAAGGAGTTCTATAAAAAGGTAAGTTCCTTTATGATAGCTATTGGTATGACACTATTCTTTTTATGTGATATAAATGTTGGATTATATCAATTTTTAGTGCTATGTTATGATACACCTTCATTAGAAATCATATATTTTTTAGTATGGTTCTTCTATCTTCCATCACAGCTGCTTTTATCCTTGAGCGGCTACAAAGAGAAGATTCTATAATGTATTAAGTCTGGCAGGCCAATAAGATCTCTTTTTTACTGCTTATCCTAAATAGCTTCTCTAAAGCTTTTATATTTCTATGTTTATCTAGCAAAAGTTTCATTTTTTCCTAGACAGCAAAATATGCCTAGTGAATTTCCTAAGAAGTTCACTAGGCTTTTACTATAGTTCTATACAGACTTCAATTTTTTAAACTTTATATTATTTATATCTAATCCATTACCCAAAGAATCATATGCAGTGTTCTCACGTGGGTCTAGGAATTCTGTTTCTTTATAATATACTCTTGGTGTTTTCCAAAGTGTTATAAGGGCCTTTACAAGAGACATATGAAAATATCTTTCTGGCCAGTGTTCTAATATCTTTGCCTTAATAAGTGGATAATGCTTTGGATTAATACCAGGGAACATATGATGTTCTACATGGTAAGAAAAATTAAAATTAAGAACATCTATGAACTTTGGAACTGTTACTGAAAGACTGTTAGCTAAAGGATCGTTTATAGGTACCAATGGATTTAATCTATGATTGGTAGATATATAAGCCATTACTATAAAGTTACCTATTAATAATGGTATTACGTACATAAATACCCACTTGTTAAAGCCAACATAGAATAACAGTCCAAACCAAACAGCCCAAGGAATAAGCATTTCTAACCATACCACTAGTTTTTTAGACTTAAACTCATTGATATACATGAAGAACATCCTCATGGTATGCATTGAAAAGGTAAAGCTTAATGATACAAAGCTTACAAAAGCTCTAAACCCAAGAGGTAGTCTATATACCCACCTAACAATCTTTGGACTCTTCACCAGCTGCTCCAAACTTATCCATGCATCTGGATCTTTTTCTTCATCTTGAGTATGAGCATGGTGTGTAGTGTTATGCCACTTTATCCATAATCTTGAGCTTACGCTTAAAGGTGCAAAGGCTATTCCTCCAAGAAGATTTCTAAGCCATGGTGTTCTTACCACAGTTCCATGAAGTATCTCATGGCCTAAAAGCCCCATTGAGGCAAAGCTAAATCCTAACACTAAAGAAAACATTAGTTTTTCAACTAAATTAATATCAAACTTATTCATTGCCACGATACAAGCTACAATAACAATTATATATGCTAATCCTCCAAGCAATCTCTGTGGAGCTGGATTTCGTATATCATTTGGTAATTCTTTTGATAATGCCTTTACATACCAAGCAATGTCATGAAACTCTTTCATTTAATTACATCCTCCCTGAAACCTACTTAATATCTTACTTTAGTTCAGAGCATAAAATTACACTCTCATAATGTTAAATCGTAGCGATATAGCGGTCTCTAAAAAATAATATTTTGACTATCAAAGTATTTTATGTACATATGATATCAATAATCATTATTCATTGTCAACTATTATTTAATAATAATTGCTTAATATGATTTTATTATAACCATGGACTTATAACTTCTTACATTTATACATAATATATAATTATCAAGGTATTTAAGATAATATTATCTATAATAAATTATTTTAAAGTAATTTATTAAGTTCCATGTAATGGTATTAAGTAAACACAGAAGGAGAGCTTTATGAAAGAATATTATAAAATTATTTTTGTACTATTACTTTTATCAACAGTACTATCTGGAGCCTATTCCGGGAGCATCCCCCCTAAGCCTACATCAGAAATATTTTTTCAGGACTATGCCCAGATGTTCTCTAATGAAACAAAAAATTATATTCTCTCAACTTCTGATGAAATAAGAAATAAAACTACTGCCGAAGTGGCTGTGGTCACAATCGATTCTTTAAATGGAACCACTATTGAAGAATATGCAAATAATCTTTTTAGAAAATGGGGCATAGGAAATAAGGAAAAGAATAATGGCGTACTAATAATAATATCAAAAAATGATAGAAAGTTTAGAATTGAGGTAGGTTATGGTTTAGAGGGAATCCTACCAGATGGAAAAACAGGCTCTTATCTGAGAGAAATGTCTAATTACTTTAAGTCCAATGAATATGATAAAGGAATAACTACCACCTATAAAAGAATAATTGGAGATATTGGTCGAGAATATAATATAGATACCACTAATTATACTAAAGACATTCCAGATAAAGTAGCTGATGACGACTTAACTAACAATAGTAAGTCAAGTTTTCCCTCTAAAGATGGAGAGAGTATCGTAAAAGTCATAGTTATAATTGTGTTTTTGCTAGTATTCTTTTCTAGATTAAGAGGTCGAGGTGGAAGAGGAGGAGGAGGATACTTCTATGGTGGCGGAGGCTTTAATGATAGCGGTTTTGGTGGAGGTTCTGGAGGCTCAGATAGCTTTGGTGGAGGTGACTCAGGCGGTGGAGGTTCATCAGGTGGTTGGTAAAAAATATGTTTGGAGGTTAATTAGTTAATGAGTAAAAAAGTACTTTTATCTATATTAGTTGTTTTAGCTTTAATTATTTCTATATTAATTGGTACATATGTAGGTTCCTATAACAAGTTAGTGGCTAAAGATCAAAATGTTAATTCTAAACTTAGTCAAATAGACAATCAGCTTCAAAGAAGAAACGACTTGATTCCTAACCTAGTAGAAACAGTAAAAGGATATACAAAGCATGAGGAACAAGTTTTTAAAGATCTAGCTGATGCTAGAAGCAGACTTGCAAACTCAGCTTCTGTTCAAGATAGAGCCAATGCTGATGCTCAAATCACCACTGCTTTGAGAGGACTTAATGTTATAGTAGAAAACTATCCTAACCTTAAGGCAAATGAAAATTACTTAAGACTACAAGATGAATTAGCTGGTACAGAAAACAGAATAGCGGTATCAAGAAAAGACTATAATGATTCCGTTCAAGACTTTAACAGCTATAAAAAGACATTTTTTGTGAATATGTTCTTTGGTAACAAGTATCAGGATAAGCAATACTTTAAAGCTGCTGCAGGCGCAGAAAAGGTTCCATCTGTAAAATTCTAAGCGGAAATTCTTGCAGGCGACATAATTTTATTTTTTTACTTTTTATCCTAAGTAGATACCCTAAACCTTGATATTACTAGGTTCAGCTAAGAAAAAATTTTATAATCTCCTATACAGTAAAAAAGCCACGCATAGTTAGGAACTCATTTTCCTTTTATGCATGGCTCTTATCTTATATCTCACTACTTTCCCCAACAATTTCTATTAGTAAACCATAATTTACCATAAATTAATTTCATATGACAATAATAGTAGATTTCTCTTCATTTCCAAGGAAATATATCATTATTATTTGACGAAATTAATAGTTTTTGCATTCTCCATATCTAGACTATAAAGACCATCATATTGAGGGATAGCTAGATAACATTCATCATTGGCATTTTCAAAGGTATAATCATTTCCATCTTTAGAATAATGTCTTGTGATATCTACATTATGCTGATTTTCTAATGTTTGTAAAACACTATCCAAGTACATCTTATCCTTATCTTTTCCTTCATCCATACTGTTATATCTTTTGTACTTTTCCAAATCTTTAACCAAAAATATATTACTTCTACGAGATATGTCGATCCCATTAAACTTTATGCTAACTACAGTGTTGCCACCATTTTTATTAATATTATTTATAGTCACGCCACAATCTTTGCCTTGAGATATATACTGACCTTTATTTATGTCCTTTAACTTAATATATTTATAGTTTTCAAAACCTATCTTCAATTGTTCTTCTTTTTGTATAACAGGTATTATAGTAAGTGATTTTGGAGCTTCATTTAAAGAAGTGAATCTGCTATATCTTTTTACTAATGCATCTTTATCATTATTTGAACTCAGAATTCGTTCCCCTAGACTAAAGACTTCCTCTCCCTTATCAGTAATAAATACATAGCTAAAACCAAGATTGGTGAATTTACCATCAATAAACTTCTTAAAGCTATCGTTAGGAGCTATTATAGTATTTTCTACTGTTGTTCCCAGTGGCGAAAATGTAATTGCATTAAGATCAAGTTTCACCTTATCATTAACATTCAACTGTCCTAAATTCTCGTATCGCTTTGTCCTATCTACTAATTCACTTTTATTTACTTGAAATTTGAACTCCCAATTACCACTAACCTTACCGATCTTGTCTATTGATAAATCTATATTTGAAGTGTCTGATATACTAGTGTTTTTTATATCTACTCTTGTAACTATTGTATTATTATCTGCCTTATCAAAGTCATAAACTATTTCTGTATCATATGTCTTATAATTATTTTTGATTCCCTGTGACTTAAAAATCTTCTTATCTAGTTCAACATTTACATTATTAATCACTAATTGTTTTATATTAATATCATTTTCATTATTTACTAGGCTCTCTTTATTTTCACCTTGAATTTTATAGGCTAAGTATAAATAACTACCATCATATAAAACAGATTCTAATTGCACGCTTATTTTCTTGTCTACAGAACTTAACGTCATATTTTTTGCATATTTAGCATATACTTCATTACTTATTGTAGATCTATTTTGTAGATAGTTTACAAAACTCCCCACTATAGGTATATTTTTTGCAAATACAGTACTAGTTATAGTACCAAAAGAAACTAATACCAGTGCAAATACAGCTACTTTACCAATTTTTTTTGCACTGTATAACTTGCCTTTTTTAATAAGGATATTTTTTCTAAAATTACGACGCATTCTCCTTTCCAGACCTTTAGGTGCCTCTATATTACTATTCTCATATTCATCTATATCAATCTCTATATTACCGAACAAGTCATACATATCTTTCATTTACATTACCTCCCCTAAAATAAAGTTTAATTTCTCCTTTAGTACTTTCCTTCCTCTGCTTAGGTGAGTATTTACATTACTCTTAGTAAGACCAAGATCCTTTGATATCTTTTCAGCTGAATACCCTAAAAAATACCTTTTTACAAATATACTTCGGTCTGGTTCTTTCATCTTATCTATTAATTCAAATAACTTATCCTTATATTCCTTAACAAGAACCTCTTCTTCCACACTCCCCTTGACCATTAAGTCTATATCAGCAATATTGTGCACATTTTCAAACTTTAGTTTTTTTCTGCTATAATCAATAGCCTTATATTTTGCAATAACACAAATCCAACTTTTAAACTTATTATCATCTCCTAAGAACTTGTGTGAATTATTCCATATTGATAAAAACACATCACTTAAGCATTCCTCTATTTGTCCCTCATCCTTGTATTGTCCTAATACAGAATAGATAACCTTATATAATAACTTACTGTACTTATTTATTACTATATCCATTGCTTTTTCGTTTTTTCGCTTTAGTTCAGCTATATAGTCAATGTTTTCAAAATCCATAGCTTCCTCCGTATATCTAAATTGAAGATCTTCAATTTATAAAACGTATGTTATCCTAGAAAGTTACAACATAGTTTATATATTTTTACTTTTGGTTATGAGCAACATTAAGATCAAATAAGAAAATGTTATCACTAGTGCACATTTAAACAAGCTAATATACCTAATACCTAATACTTACATTCTGTATTAAAAATATAACTATAGCAAAGAAAAAATCACTAAACATCTAATATTTAGTGATTTCTAATTATACTTCTTCTCTATTCCACTTTATAAATCTTTAATTTTATTTGCTGTTTCTAGTCGGCAAAAAACTAACTATTATCACCATAGTTAGAAGTTACTTATAGCCTTATTTTAATTAAATGCACTTTTAATCCAAAAGAAGTCTTGCCATATTATATTCATCGCAATAGATGCCATTTCTAAGAGCAGTCCTCTTAGCTATGCCCTCGATATCGAAACCAAATTTTTTATATAAATTAATAGCTCGTTCATTTTCAATAAACACTGATAATTCTAATCTCTTTAACTTAAGGTTATTATCTGCTATATCCATAACAGTAGACATTAGTTTGGAACCTATCCCCATACCATGATAATTGCTATTTACAATAATGGTTAAATAACCAACATGACTTTTTCTTGGATTTCTGTGAACTCCTAGAATTATAAGTCCAACTACCTTATCGTCAGCCTCTGCAACTATCCAAAGATCCTGCCCTTTATTTAAAAACTTATTCTTTATACCATCTTTAGGCTCATTTTTATATGATAAAATATTTTCCATAACCTTTGGCATTTGCCTTATATTATATAGTTCATCACAATCCTCTAAGGAAGCTTGTCTTATATTTATATCCATTAATATATCCCCTTTATATACCTTTCCCCATTAATTATATATCATTATTATTAATCATCTTTATCTTCAAGTCAATAATACAGCATATACTAACAGGCTTCAACAGGATTATTTACTATTGAATTATTCACAATCAAGCTACACCTTATACAAATAATATATCCGTTATTGTTCTCTTAAATATTGTATTTTAATGAAAAAAACATTATAATTGTAACATTAATACATATACTTTTTAATAAAGAGGAGTTATAAATACATAATGGAAAACAATTTTTATTCTAACGACGAAATGATGGTTGATAAGAACTTACAACCAATGACATTAGGTAATTGGGTAGTAACTATGATTTTATTAGCTATTCCAGTAGTAAATCTAGTCTTACTATTTGTTTGGGGTTTTGGAACCAATGTTAATAAAAGCAAGAAAACTTACTGCCAGGCCAATCTAATATTTATAGCTATAGTATTTGTGTTGGCAATAGTTGCATCTTTAGCTTTGGCCGGGCAAGCTGCAAAGACAATTTAATTAATATTAATGACAAAAAAGATTCACTAAAGTTAACTTCTTTAGTGAATCTTTTTTGCGCGTCTGCCTTTTTCTGAACGTATCTGAATAAGTTCTGGCAGGCAAAATATTTTCTATACTTCATTAATATCATATTCAATTTGATCATATTACAAATGACAAATTAATTTGTATTTCTTTCCTAGCTAATCTGCTGGCTTTCAAATTGACTATTATAAAGATTAGCATAGAAACCACCCTTTGCAAGAAGTTGTTCATGACTTCCTTGCTCGACTATATCTCCATGATTCATAACTAAAATTAAATCTGCATCACGAATTGTTGATAAACGATGAGCTATTATGAAGCTGGTTCTATTCTTCATAAGATTATTCATAGCTTTTTGGATCTGTACCTCTGTACGTGTATCTACAGAACTTGTTGCTTCATCTAATATTAATATACTAGGATCTGCCAATATAGCTCTAGCTATAGTAAGCAGCTGTTTCTGACCTTGAGATATGTTAGATGCCTCTTCATTTAGCACCATGTTATATCCATCTGGTAAAGTGTGAACAAAACTATCTACATGGGCAGCTTTTGCTGCAGCTACAACTTCCTCGTCAGTAGCATCTAATCTTCCATATCTTATATTTTCCATTATAGATGTATTGTAAAGCCAAGTATCTTGTAGAACCATACCAAACATACCTCTTAGATCGCCACGAGTAAAGTTTCTTATATCATGACCATCAACTAGTATTGCACCTTCATTAACATCATAAAATCTCATAAGAAGCTTAATCATAGTAGTTTTACCTGCACCAGTTGGACCAACTATAGCAACCTTCTGACCTGGCTTTACTGAAGCTGAGAAGTCGTTAATTATAGTCTTATCTGCATTATATCCAAAATGAACATGATTAAAGTCAACTCTTCCATTAACCTTTTCAAGTTTAACTGGTTTTTCTACTTCCGCTACCTCTTCTTCAACTTCTAAGAACTCAAAGACTCTTTCTGAAGATGCAGCTGTCTGCTGAAGTATATTAGAAATATTAGCAAGCTGTGTTATCGGTTGAGTAAAGGAACGAACATATTGAATAAAGCTTTTGAATATTC